>CAVFJZ010000025.1:0-4835 GCA_963623075.1 Bacteroidaceae bacterium | reverse complement strand
GCAGAAGATAAAGAGCTGCAGAAATAAAGAGCTGCAAAAATAAAGAGCTGCAGAAGTAAAGAGCTGCAGAAATAAAGAGCTGCAGAAATGAAGAGCTGCAGAAATGAAGAGCTGCAGAAGATAAAGAGCTGCAGAAATAAAGAGCTGCAAAAATAAAGAGCTGCAGAAATAAAGAGCTGCACAGAAAATAAAGACCCGCAGAATATAAACAACTACAGAATATAAAGACCTACAGAATATAAAGGGAGACAGAGAAATGTCTGACAAAAAAGAAAAAAAGCAACCAATGACGGCGGCGGACAGACGGCGTTTGACTACCATTATTATTGTGGCTGTGGTAGTGGTTGCTGTTATTGTTGGTGTAGTGGCTTTTGTAGTCCACAGGCACAATGTAAAGAAAAACGCCGACCTTGACGCCGGCGTCAGTTACTTGGAAAATCTGGAAAACCGAGATACAGATGAAGTAGAAGACGAAATTAAGAAAAAGAAGGCCGAAGAGCGGAAAGCGGCATTGAATAGTGACGATGTAGATGTTTGGAAAATGTTCAATGACTCCGTTATTATGGGAGACTCTCGCGCGGTTGGGTTCTCTTACTATAAGTTTTTGGATGAAGATCGTGTATTAGCTACCTCCGGTGCCACTATTCGGAAGATTCCGGAATGGATTGATGACGCCAAAAAGATGAATCCGTCTACCGTATATTTGGTGTTTGGTATTAATGATACGGGAATGGGTTTCTGGAAAACACCGGAAGCTTATATTAAGGAATATGAGGAGCAAGCTGCCAAAATTCAAGAGGCACTGCCAAAAGCACAAATTTATATTGTCTCCATTATTCCGGCTACGGATCCTGCTTTTGAAAAATCCACTTCCTGGAAGGTTATTCCGGAGTGGAACAAGGCCATGAAAGCACACTTTGTTGACACTAAAATCAGATATATTGATATTACGGATACCGTAAACGCACATAAGGATTTGTATGACAAAGATGGTATCCATATGCAACGAGCGTTCTATCCATATTGGGCAAAAGCAATTATAGCGGGGACACTGGAGTATGAAGACTAAAACAAAAATTATCGGCGGGGTTCGAATCCTAATGGTAGTGGCGCTGCTGGCTTTTATTATTGTCCTGCAACGCGGAGACAAAACCAGTACAGCAGACATAGGCGATGTAGCTACTGCCGTTACAGCACAGCTGGACTTGTCCAGTGTGCAGGAAGGTTCTAACTCAGATTTAAAGAAATACTACGGCTTAAGTGCAGCTGACTACGAAGGTGTCGTTTACTATGCACCGGTAAGTAATATGGATGCGGAAGAGCTGCTGATTATTAAGTTGAAAGATACATCGCAAGCGGACACGGTAAAAAGTGCAATCCAAAGCCGCTTGGAAACTCAAAAAAATACCTTTGACGGATATGGTGTAGAGCAATACAACCTGTTGGAAAAATCCGTGTTGGATGTCAAAGGAAATTACATTTTGTACGTAGTGCACGCAGATGCAAGCAAGGCGGATCAGGCCTTTAAAAACAGTCTATAAGGGGGAGGGCTTCAGGTGCTTTTTAGTAGCGTTTTTTTCTTATTTGTCTTTTTGCCTGTAACCTTGCTCTTGTATTATTTGGTTCCCTGGAAATTCAAAAATGCTTTACTGCTTTTGGTCAGCTTGGTGTTTTATGCCTGGGGCGAGCCGGTTTACGTCTTTTTGATGCTCTTCAGTATTTTGTTTAACTTTCTTGGCGGATTACAAATTGACTCGCTGAAGGAAGCGGGAGATCAAAAAGCCTTGAAATTCAGCTTTTGGTTTACCATTGTGGTGAACCTGGCCATGTTGGGCTTCTTTAAATATGCCGGTTTTGTAGTGGAATCCATTAATGCTATTTTGCCGGTTACCATTCCTTATAAAGGGGTGGCGTTGCCGATTGGTATCTCATTTTATACATTCCAGACAATGTCCTACGTTATTGACTTGTATAAGGGCAATACGGCAGTGCAGAAAAACTTTATCTCCTTTGGTGCCTACGTTACCATGTTCCCACAGCTGATTGCGGGCCCTATTGTACGGTATCAGGATATTGAAGAACAGCTGCAGGAACGCACGCTTTCCATGTATAAATTCGGGCAGGGCATGGCCTGGTTCCTGCGCGGTCTGGCCAAAAAGGTGTTGCTAGCCAACAACATGGGCTCGGTCTTTGATGCCATTTATGCAATTGATGCAAGTGAACGTTCTGTCCTGACCGCGTGGATTGGCTGCCTGGCCTATACCATGCAAATTTACTTTGACTTTAGCGGGTATTCGGATATGGCCGTTGGCCTTGGAAAAATGCTCGGCTTTGAATTTGTACAAAACTTTGATTACCCGTATACGTCTAAGAGCCTGACTGAATTCTGGCGGCGCTGGCACATTTCCCTGGGCACCTGGTTCCGGGAATATGTATACATTCCGCTGGGCGGGAACCGGGTGTCAAACGGCAGACAAATCATGAACATCATGATTGTCTGGGCGTTGACAGGGCTGTGGCACGGCGCCGCCTGGAACTTTGTTTTCTGGGGGCTGTATCACGGAATTATCCTATTAATAGAAAAGAAAGTACTGAAGAAGCTGCTGGACAAGCTGCCCGGTTTTGTCCGCGTTTTGTACACGGTGTTAATAGTAATGATCGGCTGGGTTATGTTCTTTAGTACGTCCCTATCCGACTTGGGTGCCTATTTAGGAAACCTATTTGGTGTGGGCGGAACCGGCTTTGCCGATTCCACCGGTCTGTACTACCTGGCAACTAACGCCGTCCTGATTCTTCTGTGCATTGCTTTTTCCGGCCCGGGCCTCTGGAAAAGAATTCAGAAATTCTTCTTAAAGCCCGGAAAAGCACGGCAAGTGGCAGCCGTTACGGCGTATGTTGCCCTATTTGTCCTGTCCGTGGCCTACTTAGTTAACGCAACATACAATCCGTTCTTGTACTTCAGATTTTAATTATCAGAAATCAGAGTTAGAGTGAGTAAACATGAAACAAAGACAACTTACACCGGAACAAAAGCGGGCGCAAAACCGGGCGCAAATTCAAAAGCGTCGTTTTGTTATCTACCGTGCCATAACGTTCCTGATCCTTGGCTTTATTGTCATTGGCATACTTTGGTCCGTACTCCAAAAGGATAAAACCTATTCGGAAACGGAAAACCGGGTGTTAGCCGGAAAGCCGGAGCTGAGTTTAAGCAGCTTGTCCAGCGGACAGTATATGTCTGATATGGAAAGCTACGTTACAGATCAGTTTTTCCTTCGGAACCAGTGGATTAAGTTGAAGACCACGGAAGATATGGCCATTGGAAAACGGGAATCTAACGGTGTTTACATTGGTAAAAAGAAAAACCTGTTGGAAATCCAGGATGATTATAATAAGGATAATGTAACCAAGACGGCAAAGGCCATTTCGGACTTTGCCGACAAGCATGAAACGCTGAATCAGACCATGACGCTGGTGCCGAATGCCGGCTATATTTGTGACCAGCTTCGTCCGAATAATGCTCCGGTTCATGACCAGTCCAAAGATATGGCACTGGTGCAGAAAAACCTTGGGGAAAACATTACTTTCTTTGATTTAACCGAAACCATGAAGTCCCACAAGGACGAACAGATCTACTATAAAACAGACCACCATTGGACCAGCCTTGGCGCAAAGTATGCCTTTGAAGCCCTTGCGCCACAAATGAAAATTACCGATGTGCCGTCTGAATATACCGTTTATCCGGTAACCCATTCCTTCCAAGGCACGCTCTCCTCTAAAAGCGGCTACACCCGTGGCAAAGACACCGTTGAAGTGTACATTCCCAAAGACGGCGCACCGGACACCTTAGTCAACTATGTGGAGCAAGGGGAAAAGACCGCATCCATTTATCAACGCACTGCCTTAAAGCAGAAAGACAAATATGAAGTCTTCTTTGGTGGGAACTATGCTCGGGTAGATATTGATACCCCTACATCGCCGGACCGCAACCTTCTGATCTTTAAAGACTCCTACGCCAACTGCATGATTCAATTTCTGCAGCCGTACTTCCGCTCCATTACCATGATTGACGCCCGTTACTACTACGATGACGTAGATCGCGTCATTTCTGACCGCAACATTACCGACATCCTGTACCTATACAACGTCAACACGTTCATGACAGACACTTCCCTTGCCGACGTCCTTTCCGATGCCGGCGCCGAAGCGGAAGGCTCTCTTGCAGACGCAAGCTAAGGCATTTCCCGTCTGCCCACACAACAAACTGCTCGCAGACGGCCCTCTTCCGCCCGCAAAAGGATTGCTTGCCGATGGCGTCTGCCAAACAACAAAGATTCACCCCCTGCCCTACGGCAGGGGGTATTTTGCTGTGAGGACCCTTCGCTGCGGCGCCGTTGGTTACGTTTCGGTCCTGTACACAAAAACATTCTCTAATTGCAAAACACAAGCGGCTGTGCGCTTCCCTACGGAATGCAAACTACAGTACGCAAAGCGGTAGACTGTTGTTTGATGTAGTGGTGCGCCTTAGGCGCACATTTTGAGGACCACTCTTACATTGGCGCCTACTTTTCTATAAGTGGCACTGAAAATCCGGCGTAGCCGGCTCCTTCTTCTTTTTCTTCTTTCTTTTGCTTCACCTTTTTGGGTGCGTTGCTTAGTCAGGCTTCGGGTGGCAAATTTGGGATTACGGCTTTGTTTGCCACACGGAAGTGGAATTTGGGTGGCAAACTGGGGTGCGGAGCTGAATTTGCCACCCGAGTGGAGCAGTAATAGCTAGGTTCTGAGTCAAGTCCATAAAGTGGTGTAAATTCCATTCAGTCAAAATATGAATCAGGCTG
>CAVFJZ010000024.1:0-5738 GCA_963623075.1 Bacteroidaceae bacterium | reverse complement strand
CAGCCTGATTCATATTTTGACTGAATGGAATTTACACCACTTTATGGACTTGACTGCAAATTAGGCTCTATTCCTCCGTTTGCCACACGAATTCCATTTTAGTGTGGCAAATACAGCTCCCACCCGATATTTGCCACAAAAATTAACACCCATCAAGCAGTGCCCAGCTGTTCCAGGTCTACTCGAGTGGCAAATTAAGCTCTACTCCTCTGTTTGCCACACGAATTCCATTTTTGGGTGGCAAATACAGCTTCCACCCGATATTTGCCACAAAAATTAACACCCACCAAGCAGTGCTCGGCTGTTCCAGGCCTACTCGGGTGGCAAATTAAGCTCTATTCCTCTGTTTGCCACACGAATTCCATTTTAGGGTGGCAAATACAGCTTCCACCTCAAATTTGCCGTCTTAAACAATATCTATAAACAACATCTAAACATCTGCCCAATAGTTACAAGCCAAAAGGTCTTGTTGTGTTAAACCGCAAGGCCTAAATGGCAAAGCATCATCATTCAGCTTCGCCGTCATTTCATCATTTCAATATAATCATTAGACAGATTATAAAAAATGTAAGCAATAACATATAACAGGAGCCGTACAACATTAGCTCAAGAAGTGCCAAAATCAAAAGAATTATAGTAACTAAAAAGTTTAAACAGCCTTTCACAAATTCTTCCTCTATTTTGTTTGTCCTATTCAACGCGGCGAAGTTGACCTTTGTTTGTCCTATTCAACCATAGGTGCAAATAACTAGGTTTTTAAGCACCGAAAAGGTGTAATCAATGGCCAAAAGCCATTGCAGAGAGCCCGAGCCCACTTTCAGGGCGTTTTATATTTATTCCTTTTACATCTCTTCCTTACCTCAATGTTACACCTATCATCCCCGATTATTCAACGGACCACAGTACCAAAGACTGGACAACACAGGCAAAAAAGGGGGGGGATGCGCGCACCAAACAGGAGGTGCGCGCCAAACAAAAGATATCAAAAAACCGGACAACGTGACCTCCAAAAAAGGTGGAGCCAACCTCCAAAAAAGGAGGAGCCGACCTCCAAAAAAGGTGGAGCCACACAAATAGCAAAAAGCCACCCAACCACAAAAAAGACCCCTCTGCACCCCGCAGAACAGGTCCTTCCCTATTACAAGTTACAAGCCAAGCAACACTACCACCACATCTCAGCAACTCCGCTCAGCGGTTTACCCGATACTTCAAAATTACAAAGCTTACCGTAAGATCCAGAGAGTCTACAAGTTCCAGGCGAGCCCGGTCCTCTACCGAAGTACGGTAATAATACGGCGTCATAGAAAACAACGTTTGCAGGTCCTCTCGGCCAATAGAAACCACATCTGTTACTGTTTCACGGGTGACAAGGTGAAGTTCTTTACACTTCGGAGCCTGCTCGTCATTTTCATAAGGCGTATCATAAACAACCTGTTTCAACTCCCAAAGGTGTTTCTGTCCGGGAATAACCGAATACAGGACGCCGTCCTCCTTTAAGACACGGGAAAATTCCGGTCCATGAAATGGCGCAAACAAGTGAATTGCGGTATCAATAGAAGCATCTCGAACCGGAATCCGTGACAAGTTGGCCACCATATAATGATAATTCGGCTCCCTATGCCGCTTGGAGGCCAGCCGAACCATTTCCTTACTGATGTCAAACCCGTAGAGCTCACCGGCGTAGTCGTCATAATATCCTTCGCCGCAGCAGATATCCAGCACCGTCCCTTGCATGCGCTCCGCAATGGCGTCCTTCAGGCAATGGTAGTACCCCTTGTTTAAGAAGTCGTGCCGTGCCCGAGCGGAAGAGCGTGAATCGCCACGGTTTTCTCCGCTTTTTGACCCAATCAGCAGGTTCACGTATCCTTCCTTGGCACAGTCAAAGGAGTGTCCGGATGCGCAAACGACCTGCCGACCATCCTGGTTCAGTTCCAAACCGCAGTTTGGGCATAAAAGCAGCGACATACTACATCTTCCTTTCTTACCTACACTATACCACAATATAATATTGATACATAATAAGAGAACAAATCCCACCCTCTGCCGCAATGGTTATGATATAATAAAAAACATTCTTAATGGCTGTCGAGGTGCAACATGATTCTACAAATTGAAAATTTCACTCAAAAATACAATGACGAAATTGCCGTAGACAAGTTATCTCTCAGTGTAGAGGCCGGTGAAATATTCGGCTTCATAGGACACAATGGTGCGGGCAAATCCACCACCATCAAATCAATTGTGGGCATCCTTCCTGTCAGAGAAGGAGAAATCCTCATTGATGGCAATCCGCTGTCTACAAAGAAAAAACTGTGCCAGAGCATGTGTGCCTACGTGCCGGACAATCCCGATTTATACGGATACATGACCGGAATCGATTATATCAATTTCATTTCAGATATTTTCAGGGTGCCGGAGGAAGAACGACGTGAACGGACACTTAAATTTGCTGACGAGTTTGAAATAACAGACCAACTTGGCAATTTAATTTCTTCGTATTCCCATGGTATGAAACAAAAAGTAGCTCTTATTGCAGCCTTTGTTCATAACCCCAAGCTTTTGGTGCTGGACGAGCCTTTTGTAGGGCTTGATCCAAAGGCATCCGCCACACTAAAAAAATGTATGAGAGAGCACTGCAAGCAGGGCAATGCCATCTTCTTTTCAACCCATGTGCTTGAAGTGGCTCAGCTTCTGTGTGATAAGGTGGGCATGATAGACCACGGCAAGCTGGTTGAGCTTGGCAAAGTATCTGAACTAACGCAAAACAGATCTTTGGAAGAAATCTTTTTAGAGCGTCTGGAGGAAACTCATGCGTAACTTTTTCCTCCTTTTAAAAATTCGCTTTCAAGAGAAGTTTGACATTGGCTCAAACATTGTAATGCTGGTCTTATACTTGTGCATGTTTGCAGGAGTTTATTTGGCAGCCAACTTTCTAAAAACGTTGGGTTACGCACAGGCACTTCCGCTTATAGCGTATGTTACGGCTATTATACTAACCTTCATTACAACTGTTATAAAAATCAATGAGACCTTCAGCGGAAATGAGGACAGTGAATTTCTGCTGTCCATGCCTTTTTCATCGGGCGTTCAGGTTTTTGTAACGTTTACCATGATGTTTATGAGCAACCTGCTTATCTGCATTTTAATTGAGCTGCCTTGCTACATTGTATATAAAGGAACCGCGTTCGGCGCAGGGTTTACCGTAGTAAGATGGTTGATTGGCCTTTTCCTTACCAGCCTGCCTGTCTGTGGTATTGCCGTAATGGTTGGAATGGTAATCATCCTGAGCCTTGTTAAAAATCCGAAAAAGAATCAAATTGTTTCTGCGATTTGCCTGTTCTTTTTGTGCATCGCTTTTTCACTTATGGCGTTTCTTCTGGACAGAGTTTATCTGGCAATTTCAGGGCAGTTGGTTTATGAAGCAACCGGTACAGCAGCAGTCGGTTTTGTGAACGAGATAAGCCAAAATTTTAAGCTTGGTCGCTTTTATCAGCTTGGCATAGTGGAAGGCAACGGTTTATATACGTTTTTATTTATTATTATGTCTTTGATTTGGTATGCCGTACTGCTGTTCATGCACTGCATGGCTTATCAAGGCGTCATTACGGCTTTAAGAAGCCCCTTATCTTATGGTGAACTTTCCCATGATGAGATTGTAAATCGCATGAAAGAACGCAAACTTTTTACCGTACTTTTTGCAAAGGAATGGAATCAATTAATCCGTTCCAAATATTATCTATTGCAGTCTTCTATCGGAATTATTCTTGGGCTTGTTATTCCTATTAATTTTTTGATTATGGGCAATATGGGCCTGAGCAACAGACCCTTGATTGTCCCGTCGCTTATCTGTCTTTTTGCCGGCTGTGCCAACACAAGTTACTGCTCCATGTCCATGGAAGGAAAAAGATATTGGATTATGGAATCGGCACCGGCTCCGCTCAAAGAACTGAAAAAAGCCAAGATTTTACTATATATATTGCTTATTGTTCCAATCATTCTTTTCTCTGCAATAACTATGAGCAGAGCGTTTGAAATGAATGGATTGTGGACCGCAATTTCGCTTGTTATTCCTATTATTTATGCAGCTATTCTGGCTTTGTGGGGTAGCTTTATTGGCACAAAATTTGCAGATTATAGCTGCGAAACAGAAAGCATGGCCTTGCACAGAGGCATACCGTTTATTTTGGGCTATCTCCCGGGGATTGTAATTCCGGCTGTGCTTCTTGTTCTGTCAATGTAAAAAAAGGGGAAGGAAAATCAGACCATGGAACTAAGATTAAATTCATCCGCAAGAAACAAGGCACTCGGCGTGCTGCTTCTTATTCTGTCAGTGTTCGGCTTCTTAATCTTTGCTCACCGTCTTTCGTACTACGTTTATGAATACGATCCGCAGTACAGTCCCGTGGATTATGGAAAATATAATATCCTGTCCTACTTTACGGTGCAGTCAAACTTTTTCTGCTATATCTATCTTCTGTTTGCGGCGCTTAGCATTTTGGGCTGTAAAAAAGCACAAAAGATCGGCTTTAATCCGACCTTCGGTGCATTAATTACGGTATATGTTTTAATTGCCGGCATTACCTATTGCGGCGGAATTCCACTGGGCATGACCCCTCCATCAAAATGGGATACCGCGGCGCACTCCATGTCAAGCTTCATACAAATTTATTATCATATGATTATGCCTGTGGTTGTATTTGTATTATGGCTTTTCCCATTCACCAACCAAAAGATTGGCAAAAAATGCCTTGCCCTTTCGGGAATTTATCCGCTTGTGTATTCGGTATTTTCTATCATACGCGGCGCTTATTCCAACCCGCAGTACTACCCCTATCCGTTTTATAATCCGGAATTTATCTGGACCCTGTTCTTCGGCGAGGAACCAATCAACCTTACTGCAGCATACTGCATTATCTCAGTGCTTCTTGTTTTCGGCATTTTGCTTTTTGTGGGCGTAACGGCAATTATTGTGTGGATACACAATAAGCGGCTTCGGGAGGATACTCCTTGAGTTCCCTGTGAGTCCCTGTGTTACAATAAATTACGACATCAGACGAACAACAATCATACGGAGGTAGCCACCATGCCACTCGGATTAGCATTAACATTATGCGGTTTAGGCTGCGGATTCTTAATCCCGGCAGCAATATTCTGGATTTTAAAGAAAAAGCAGGAGAAAAGGTGTACAGAAGATGCCACAGCCGTAGTAATTGCCATCCATTCTCGAAATTATGGAGATTCCCCAAGCCTGCACCCGGAATATGAATATTTCATTGATGGGGAACGATACTCCAACACAGGTGGATATTTGCAACGGCATGTCCCGGAAAAAGGTGAGGAAGTACAGATAAAATATAATCCAAATCGCCCGCAGCAGTCCTATATCATAAATTATGACCTGGTTTCCTATAAAAGACTAAGCATTATTTTGGGAATCTTTGGCATGATTCCGATTGTCATTTGTGCGGTCATTGCCCTGGCGATTTAGCAATTCACCTGCGCAAAAAGCATTTAAATTTCATACACTTTTGAATATTTCTCATAAATATCCTCTGTTAACTGTGCCACTGTTATCTGATTGATCGATTTCTCTTCCATTAAATTTAAAAGAGCATCTTTTAGCAGTGGAGAAAAAAAGAGACTCACCACAGTGGAAAAAATCAATATTGCAATCGAATTGTCAGGACTCATTCTCACAATCATTGATTTAATCCATACGTGGTAAGCCACTGGGTAGG
>CAVFJZ010000023.1:0-5841 GCA_963623075.1 Bacteroidaceae bacterium | reverse complement strand
GTAGAACAGACTACTAAGTCATCTGATAAGAAGACTGAAAAGACCACAGCAAAAGCTTCCACGGCAGGAACTACCAAGAAAGCTGAAACTACCAAAGCTTCCACAGCAGGTACAACAAAGAAAACAGAGACTACTAAAGCAACTACTCAGTCGAATAAGCTCACGCAGGCTGACATGGACAATTTCATTGCATGGGCAAAGTCATATGCTATTAGTCAGGGATATGATTGGGCAGATAAGAATACCCTTGGTGAATATAGTGGATCTGAAATTTTGGAAACTAAAGAAGATTTAGAGAATTATAAGCAGTATGTAAGAAGAGATATTGAGGAATTAAAGCAATATCATCCAGAATGGACAGGCATCCTTTTTTGGTTTGAAGCAAGCACGGATGGTACTAATACTGGATATCGTCTTAACTTTGGTAAAGCAGGTTAAGCTGCAGTCAACATAATAAATTCTCCTTAAAATAAATTAGATACGTGTTAGAAAAGAGATTCCTTTTTGGAGTCTCTTTTTTATATATCCAAAGGAACAGGACCGGACACCACTCATCCGGTCCTGTTTCTAATTTTAAAGAAAGGGGTAATAAAATGAAAAAGACGAAAGTCAAAAAAATGCTAGCGATTTTGCTTTCGTTAGCACTGTTTGTGGGTGCTTTTGCATCTACAGCAAGTGCAGCATCCATTAAGGTGGCAATGACAGAGATCTCCGGCACCGGCTGGTCTTCTCCGGCATTGTCACTGCGTAATGGATACAAGTTTTCCGGTCACAGTGCGTTCTATGCTAAGGCACAGAACACTGCATCCGGCAAGGCAGTCTACTGTATTGAGATGGCTACTAATATTAGCCACAATCAGTCTGTCTCTTCCAAGAGCACAGGGACTTTAAGGGGTCAGCTAAAGGGCAATGGAGCGTTAAGCACGGACGACCAAATCAAATTGCTTTCCTATGTTCTGTACAATGGCTACAAAGGTAATGTAAGCTACAGCACATGGAAGAGCCAGAGCAGTTATAATGCTGACCTTGCAAAGTATGTGGCAACACAGTTACTTGTATGGGAAGTCCTGATTGGCGAACGTGACATTAATTTCAACTATATTTCCAAGTCCCAGACAGGGGCTTCTAATGCAGTTAAGGAGTATGTACGTTCTAACAATCCGTTGAGAAGTAAGATTTTCAGTTATTATGACTCAATCGCATCTGCCGTCCAGAGTCAGTTGAAACTGCCGAGCTTTATGACGAAACTTGCAAGTCAGGCTTCCACGTATGAGCTGACGTACAGCAACGGCGTGTATTCCGTTTCTTTGACGGATACGAACGGCGTATTGGGTAATTACAGCTTCTCCGGTGCAGGGCTGAGCTTTAAGAAGAACGGCAATGTGCTGACGGTAACTTCTTCGCAGCCATTTGATGTTTCTACCATTACGGCCACAAAGACATCCAACAATCAGACATCTACTTTGCTGATTTGGGGTGACGGAAGTTATTCCTACAGCGGTTCCGGTGTACAGGATGTAGCTTGTGCAGGAAATAATTCCACTGACCCATTGAATGGATATGTGAAGCTGGTAGCAAAGCAAGCAACCGGTAATCTGACCATTACAAAGACATCTGAGGATGGAAAGACAGATTTCAGTTTCCGTGTTACCGGGCCGGATGGGTATGACAAAACAGTAACTACTTCCGCAGTGGATAATGGCGCCAAAGGGGCCGTTACACTGACTGAACTGGTTCCGGGAGCGTACACCATTGAAGAGGTTGGCGCAGGAAAGCGGTATACGGTGCAGGTTTCTCAAAACAGCACTGTTACTGCCGGTCAGACAAGCTCTGTTGGCTTTAACAACACGCTTGCTGAACAGTACAATATTTCTGTTAAGAAGTCCGACAAGGAAACCGGTGAAGCTCTTTCCGGTGCAGAGTTTGTTGTCTATGCTGATACCAATGGTAACGGCCAGTATGACGAAGGAACCGACAAGTCTGTCGGAACGATGAAGGACAATGGTGATGGAACTTACTCGCTGAATAACCTGAAATATTCGTCTGCTTATTTTGTTAAGGAAACGAAGGCTCCGGTTAACTATCAGCTGAACACGGAAGTATTTAAGATTACTACCGATGAAAACACACTGAACTACAGTGTGGAATGTAAGGATCTGCACGACAAAGGTAAAATCCGTGTTGTAAAGACGGATGCCGAATGGAATACTCCGGTATCCGGTGCAGAATTTACCTTCTATGCCGATACCAATGGGAACGGCCAGTATGATGAAGGAACCGACAAAGCAGTCGGAACCTTGAGTGAGGTTTCTGCCGGAACCTATGAAACCGGGGATATTAATACCGGACTCTATTTCCTTAAGGAAACCAAAGCTCCAACTAATTACCGCATTGACACTAATGTCTATACGGCGAATGTTAAATCGCACGGTTATATTGCCATCATCAGCAACGCTACTGATGAGAGTGGGGTATTTATTAACCAGCCGATGCGCGGTAATGTCGTGCTGACCAAGATTGACTCTGAAACCAGAGAAAATCTTACCGGTGCTGAATTTACTGTTTATGCCGATACCAACGGTAACGGCCAGTATGACGAAGGTGTCGATGAGTCCATGGGCACCATGTCTGAAACCACAAAAGGCGTTTATCTTATGAAGGGATTACGTATTGGACTGTATTTTGTTATTGAAACAGCAGCTCCATACGGATATCTGCCGGATGAAACCGCGTACCAGGTAAATGTTTCTGAGGACTATAGGACCTATTCCGTATCTAATGACACGGAAGGGGATACCGCTTCCTGGGCATATATCAATAAACCAATCCACATTCATACCGAAGCAACCGATTCTGAAACCAAAGGGAATACTTCTTCTGCTAAAGAAAACATTACCTTGACCGACACAGTTCGTTATCAGAACCTTGTTGCAGGTAAGGAATATACGGTAACCGGTTATCTTATGAACAAGAAGACCGGCGAATATTTCCTTGTAGATGGTGAGAAGGTATCTGCTTCTGCTACATTTACTGCCGAAGCAACAGAAGGTACGGTAGATGTTACCTTTACTTTTGATGCCACTTCTTTGAAGGGCGAAGCGGTTGTAGCTTATGAATATCTGTATTATGTCGGCAAGGAAGTAGCTTCCCATGCTGATATTACGGACGAAGACCAAACTGTTTATTTCCCGGATATCAAGACCAATGCTACTGACTCTGAAACAAAAGACCATGAGTCTTTTGCAGATGATACTGTAACGATTATTGATACGGTATCCTACAAATCTCTTGCTGTTGGCAAGGAATATACAGTTACCGGTACCTTGATGAACAAGGAAACCGGAGAACCTGTCCTTGTTAACGGTGAACCGGTTACAGCTTCTACTACCTTTACTGCTGAAACAGTAGACGGTACGGTAGACGTAACCTTTACCTTTGATGGCTCTTCCCTTGCAGGTCAGACCGCTGTTGTATTTGAAGATCTTTACTACAACAACGTAAAGGTTGCTACACACGCAGATCTGGAAGATGAGGATCAGACCATCCGTTTCCCCGGTGTAAAAACAAGCGTTAAAGACAGTGAAACTGCTGATCATTTCGCTTGCGCAGACAATGAGGTAACTCTTGTTGATACTGTTTCTTACATCAACCTGACCGTTGGTAAGGAATATACAGTTACCGGTACCTTGATGAACAAGGAAACCGGTGAAGCTGTCCTTGTTAACGGTGAACCGGTTACTGCTTCTACTACCTTTACTGCTGAAACAGCAGACGGTACGGTAGATGTAACCTTTACTTTTGATGGCTCTGCCCTTGCCGGTCAGACCACAGTCGTTTTTGAAGATCTCTATCAAAATGGCGTACAGGTAGCTACTCACTCCGATCTGGAAGATGAGGATCAGACCATCCGCTTCCCTGGTGTAAAGACTACTGCCAGAGACGGAGCTGACGATGATAAGACACTCGCCACGAAAGGTAATGTCGTTGTCATCGACACTGTTTCTTACTCCAACTTGGTTGTGGGCCGTGAATACATGGTTACCGGCCACCTTGTAAACAAAGCAACCGGTGAAGCACTTGTTGTTAATGGTGAAAAGGTTACTGCTTCTACTACCTTTACTGCTGAAACAGCAGACGGTACGGTAGATGTTACCTTTACCTTTGATGCCACCGATGTAGCTGCCGGAGACTATGTAGTCTTTGAACAGCTCTACGATGTAGAAACCGGTGCGCTCATTGCATCTCATGAAGATGTTAATGACGAAAGCCAGACAGTAACCATTCCGGAAGAAACTCCGAAGACCGGTGATAATTACACTGCTGTAATTGCTGCCAGTGCTACCGGTGCTTCCGCTCTTGGTGGATTGCTGTATCTCTTCTTGCGGAAACGCAAGGAAAGAAAAACACTGTAATAAGTTCCCTTTAACTTTCTTCATGTGATTATTACAGTAAAAGGAAGGTCGGTTTAATAAACCGGCCTTCCTCGCTTTCCTGCTGTCCCTCTAAAGGCTCCGAGGTAGCTGATGGTGTGTTAATTCCCTGACTCTTCGGCATGGGGGGCCTTGGGGCCTTTACAGAGACTACAGATAAAATTATTAAAACGTACATAAACCCAAATTTTTCCCGAATTCGGGAAAAATTCAAATTCATAAAGAAAGAGGTATTTATATGGGATATTATTCCGATGTCAGATTATCCGTAAGTAAAGAAGGATATAAGCAACTTTCTTCTTTTATTGAGTCTTGGTGTAAGAAAGAAGAAAGTATTAATCCGCTGGAATATTGTGATAAATTGTTCCGTAGTGAGGAAGGATACCTCATCTGCTGGAATGACTGGAAATGGTATGATTTTTTTCCTGAAATAAAAGCAGTATATGAAGGACTTAAAAATTTAGAAGAAACAAATTTTTCCTACGATTACTGCCGACTTGGTGAAGAGATAGGGGACGTTGAAACGCGTTATAACCATTCAACTCGTGAGAATGAGCCGGATCCGGAAAATTATATGCCGGGTATATCTCAACATTTTGATGACAGAAATATAATTCAATGGTGTGACATGGAAGATGTAAAAGGACAACGTAATTTGGATGACCTGGAATTGTGATCTTGCGGTATAATAGACAAAAACAGAAAGGACTGATGTTATGTTTCGCTGTGAAGTACGATTTGACGAAGATAAAGTAAAGCAGTATGGCTATACCTTGGAAGATATTTATGAAACTGTGGATGAGATTTTTGAACGAGAAGGTGTTCCCAAGATTGCAGATGGCATATATGAGGACCCGGATGGAGAAAGCAGTGAAGTTACGGCTAGCGTTTCTCTTTGCTTTTATCATTGCCCGGATATAGTTCTTTTTTGTAATTATTGGACTATTTATGATCCGGAAGATGGCGATTGCGGAGATCTTACTTTTCTATTGGAAAAGTGCAAGGATAGGTTTCCATTATGAGAAGAAAGACAATCTCTTTTGATTTGAGCATTAAAATGCTTAAACGATACTATCCTGGTAAAGACTATCATCGGGCATATAAGGATATTCAAAAATTCATGAAAGAAAACGGTTTTAAGCACAAACAATTTTCCGGATACAGATCTAAAAATTCTATGTCCACTTCGGAAGCAACTTTCCTTTTAGACCAACTTATACAGAAAAACCCATGGATTCTTCCTTGTATAAAAGATTTGGATATTACGACTGAAACAACCTTTAATCTGAAAGACTTATATGAAAGAAATGCACCGGTATTTGAAAAATACCAGCAAAGATATTTAGACGTGAAAAATGAAAAGCATAGAACCAAAGGTTATAAGTGTAGACCAATGAAAGAAGTCTTTGCT
>CAVFJZ010000022.1:0-7331 GCA_963623075.1 Bacteroidaceae bacterium | reverse complement strand
CAGCCTGATTCATATTTTGACTGAATGGAATTTACACCACTTTATGGACTTGACTATTTGTTGAAAAATAGATGTCTTCTAATTGCGCTCATTTCGGCACGGAGGGCTAGATATGCGGCTTTTTGGAGAGGTGTTTGCGCTCATTTTAGGTGGGTTACCCGGAAATGAGCGCAACTTTTTTCTATATTAGAAGTTTGTGAAAAATAGAGGTCTTCTAATTGCGCTCATTTCGGCACGGAGGGCCAGATATGCGGCTTTTTGGGGAGGTGTTTGCACTCATTTTAAGTGGGTTACCCGGAAATGAGCGCAAGTATTTTCCGTATTGGAAATTACAGTAAAGGAGGGGCCCTTTTTACTACGGGCACGCTATCCGGGAAAACTACCACCGACAATTCACTTACCGCAGATTATTGAATTCCAGTCAAAATGAGGTAATTAGGAGGCCGAATTACCTCAGGTTGTTGGTACAGGGCTAAATATGAGGTAATAGAGGCAAATAAAGCAAGCTGAGGCGAAAGATACTTTCGTAAAGTACCTCAGATTATGGTGCTATGACCAGAATGAGGTAACTAGGGAAGCGAATTACCTCAGGTTGTTGATGCAGGGCTAAATCTGCGGTAATAGAAGCCAGCAGAGCGAACTGAGCCGAAAGACACTTTCGTAAGTTGCCGCAAAAGTGGTGTGTGGGAAGCTTTCTGCGGTAACAAGGGAACAACCAAAGATTAGTCTTGGAGTAGGCAAAAAGGAAACTACCGCAGATTGGCCTTTCGGGCGCAATTTGCGGTAGTTTGGATAAAGATAATTAACTTTCGGCAACTTAAAGTAGCGATAACTTAAAGTAGCGGTAACTTAAGTAGTGGTAATTTTGGCAATTACAATTGCTTCACAGTTGCTTCGTAATTGCTTAGTCCAGATTCAGCTTGTGCTCCATAATGTAGCAGGTGGCCCAGAACAGGACCGCGCAGACAACAATGCTGACGACCGAAGTGCCGATCAGCGTTGTCTGCAGCGCAACACCTGTGCTGGTGCTGTAACCGCTGATGACGTCTGCCAACACTTCGTTTTCAAACCACAGGAAAACAGTGGACAGAATGCTGGACAGAATGCGCAAAATCAGGTAAGCGCCGATGGCACCGACCACCTTATGGTTTTTGGACAGCAACTGGCCAAATGCAATGGCAAAGTACCAAGTAATAATGAATCTGGAGAACCAGACCACCATGTACAGAACTAATTCGGTAATAAAGACTCCCGGCTCGGTGCCAAGGGCGTCTTTAATATATTCCTTATCGCCGCTTCTGGTCAGCAAATTGTAGATTTCCGAAAGGGTATCCATCAGCTGATCATAATGGCTAAAGGTAATGTACAAAGAAAGAACGGTTACTAACAGCCCAATGACTACCCAGATAACAGAGTTAATAAACTTTGCAGTAACCAAGCTGTAGGACTTGGTTGGCAACGTCATCATCAGGTAGCCTTCGTCTGTAAAGAAGTTCTTGTAAAAGCGATATATCAAATAGAAAATGGTCAATACCATTGCCGCAATAAAAGCAATTACATACAGCACACTCAGCAAAGATGCCATACCTTCCAAAAGGTTGGCAAACGAAGAGGACACTGCGTCAGCAATGGATTTTCTGGTGGCAAGCCAAGTGCTGAATCGCCCGAGAAGTGACAAAATCAGAACCACAAGATACGTCGGCACCAGCATTTTAGCGTCCGCAAAGAATTCGTGTTTGATTAATTTTCCTAGCATCTGAATTCCTCCCTGAACAAGCTGTCAACCGTATGGCCCATGGCTTTGACGTCTTCCACAGAGCTGTGTCGCAGAATATCTCCGTTGCGGATAAAGACGAATTCATCCAAAACCGGCTCAATATCTGCGATTAAGTGCGTAGACAATACCACAGTGGCTTCCTTATTGTAGTTGCGGATGATGGTATCCAAAATGTAATCTCTGGCTGCCGGATCCACGCCGCCGATCGGCTCATCTAATAAGTAGAGCTGCGCCTCTCGGCTCATGACCAGAATCAGCTGGACTTTTTCCCGATTACCCTTGGAAAGCGCTTTAAAGCGCTGGTTTTCATCCAGATTCAAGTGACCAAGCATGTCATATGCTTTTTCCTTATTCAAGTCCGGGTAAAAGTCGGCCATGAATTTAATCATGGACTTAATGGTCATGGTATCCGGCAGGTAGTTGCGTTCCGGCAAGTAAGCCACTATTTGCTTGGTTTCTTTCCCGGGAGCTTTTCCGTCAATTAACAATTCCCCTGCCGACGGCAGCAGCAGGCCACACGCCAACTTAATTAAGGTGGTTTTGCCGCTGCCGTTCGGCCCCAGCAAGCCTACCACTTTTCCCTTGGGAAGCTGTAAGTCAATATCGTTCAGAGCGGTAAAGCTGCCGTATTTTTTACGCAGTGCCTTACACTCCAGAATGTAATCGGCCATATACACACGTTCCTCCTTATTTTAATGTTACGCTCCATTATAAAAGGAGCAACTTAACCGTACTTAAACCATTATAAACAGGGCTTTGGAATAGTCAAACTGCGTTGACAGTGTCTGCAAAATTGGGTATCATAATTTTTAGTATTAACAACCGTGGAGGGCAATCTGCGGTGAGAGGGGTATATGAAATGAAGGTAAAAGATACAATTGTTACCGCTGTAGCCACTGTGCTTGGCTCCATCCACGGCGCAATTACCGTCCTTCTTGACGGCGCTCCGGCCGACGAAGTCTCTTCTGCTGCTCTTGAAGATTTCTTTTCTTCCAGAAGAACTGCCGTAGCATTTGCCAAAGATAAGAAGGCCGCTTTGGAAAAGGAACAAGCTGCCATTAAGCGGGACAAAGCAAAGTTAGACAGAAAAGTCAGAAAGCAGCGCCAAAGACAGGCAGAACGCATTTACAAGCAGCGCATTGCACAGGGTTATGACTCTACCCTTGCTGTTGTAGACAATGCGGCGCTGCAAAATGCAAAGGCTCGTCGGGACGCCGCCGTCAAGGCCTTGGCACAGGATAATGCCGCCGTGGAAAAAGCAACGGCTGCAGCCAAGCACGCCGAAGCTGCTCGCATTAAAGCTGCCAAGAAAGCAAAATAAGCTTGCAGTCTTATTTGCAACCCGGAAAATTGAATTGACTAAGAAAGACTCTGCAGGGGCATCCTTGCAGAGTCTCTTTTTTGTTACAGCATATTTTTACAGCATATTGATAAAGTCTTTTAAGGATTGGAAAAGAGCTACATCGCCCGGCTTCACCTTTACGTTGGTTTTGATTTTCTGACCGTTCGGGTAAGTCACCGCAATTTCCACATTGGTGCCCTCTGTTACCCCGCGATTTGCAATATCTTTCAAAAATTCCGGAAATCTCGGGTGATTCAGCTTAAACTGTTCCCAGGCCTGCTTTCCTTTCGCCAGTGCGCTAAAGTCAAAGCCGCCCATGTTTGGAATATTCATGTACGTTCCTCCTGTACTGATTTTCTACCCAATGTTATAGTGCGTAAGGGCGGTTTTTGCAAGCCCTCTGAAAAAAGTCTTGCTTTTTTTCGGTGGGCTTACTATAATAATAGGGCACTAGGGAACAAGTGAATATATCGCAGGGTAGAGCAGTTGGTAGCTCGTCGGGCTCATAACCCGGAGGTCGGGGGTTCAAATCCCTCCCCTGCACCCATGTAAGAATCGCTTAAATAAGCGGTTCTTTTTTATTTTGTCTTAAAAAGAATTTCTCCCGATTTTCGGTTTTGTTCAAGAAATGTTCAAGTATTATGGAATTTCTAAATGCACTCGTACAGCTTTTGCGTAATCTCCTCCATGCGGGAAATATCTATAGAGGAGTAGTTCATTACAAAAATGTTTTGATACTCGGGGCGGTTGCCATGGTAATAGTCGGACAGGCTGACTAGTTTAATCCCCCTGGCAAGCGCCTGATGGAGGATAGCCGACTCGCCCGAGGGAGAGGAAATTTTCATCAGGAAGTGGACGCCCGCTTCCTCCTCCATAATTTGGATGGAGTCTTTTAATTTGGAGCGCGTGAAGGAGTCAATGATGCTGTCTCGCTTTTTTTGATATTCATTTCTCAGGCGATTCAGGTGTTTTTCAAAACTGCCGTTCTGGATAAATTTGGATAGGGCATACTGTTCAAAGTTGGAGACGGTGCATGTGTAAAAGGACAGTTGCTTGTAAAATTTTTCTGCAAGGGCCGGCGGCAGCACCATGTAGCTGATGCGCACGGTGGAGCTGAGGGTTTTGCTGAACGTGTTCATGTAAATGACTTTGTCCAGGACGTCTATGCTTTGAAGGGTGGGGATGGGCTTGCCGGTAAGACGGAGTTCGCTGTCATAGTCGTCTTCAATAATGTAGCGGCCGTCTGCTTTGGCGGCCCAGCCCAGGAGCTCGTAACGGCGGGAAATCGGCATGACAATGCCCGTCGGGAAATGATGGGACGGCGATGTATGAATGACGTCAATCTGCTTTTGTTCCAGCGCTTCCGCAGATATGCCGTAGCGGTCAATGTCCACGTATTGATACGGGACATTCATGCTACGGCATATCTGCGCCGTTTTCGGGTATCCCGGATTTTCCAAGCCGTATACGGTTTCCGGGCTGAGCAGCTGAATCAGAAGGCCGAAAAGATACTCCGTGCCGACACCTACTATAATTTGTTGTGCATTTACTTGCATACCACGGAAATCATGTAAGTATGCAGCTATATTCTGGCGAAGTTCCATGATGCCGCCGGCCGGCGGGTTTGTCATCAACTGTTTCTGATTTTCATTCAGCACTTCCCGCATAGTTTTGGTCCAAGTGGTAAATGGGAACAGCTCTGTGTCTGTTTGGTTACTGGTAAAATCAGCAAGGTAGGACGTTTCTCCACCGGTTAGCGTTACCTGTTCCGTGGTGGGCTTGCCGGCGGCCGCGGTTAATTGATTAAAATCACTGACATAAAAGCCCTTTTTGGGAAGAGAATAAATAAAGCCTTCCGCTATCAGCTGGGCATAAGCGTTTTCTACGGTAATGACGCTTATGCCCAGATTTTTTGCAAAGGGTCGCTTGGACGGGAGACGCTCTCCGGCCTTCAGATTCCCTGTAAGAATGTCATTTTTAATGCATAAATAAAGGGTTTCATACAGGGAATCTGACCCTGTTCCGGCAAGATTATAGGTTAGCATTCTGGAGTTTTCCGCCTTTCTGACCTTACTGAATATATTAAAATTGAATATTTTAATATGGTCAACCGCTAGTATAATAGGCCGCAACAAAGTTGTAAAGGAGTTCTTTTTCATGAGTAATGAACGTTATGAATTAAACAAACAGTTGGCCCAAATGTTAAAAGGTGGCGTCATTATGGATGTCACCACGCCGGAACAGGCAAAGATTGCCGAACAGGCCGGCGCTTGCGCGGTCATGGCGCTGGAACGGATTCCAGCGGACATTCGCGCAGCCGGCGGCGTCTCCCGCATGAGCGACCCGAAAATGATTCAAGGCATCCAAGAAGCCGTTTCCATTCCGGTTATGGCAAAATGCCGGATCGGCCATTTTGCCGAGGCGCAGATTCTGCAAGCCATTGAAATTGATTATATTGATGAAAGTGAAGTACTGTCTCCGGCAGACGACGTGTACCACATTAACAAGCGTGACTTTGCCGTTCCGTTCGTCTGCGGAGCCAAGGATCTGGGCGAGGCACTGCGTCGCATAAATGAAGGGGCCAGCATGATTCGGACCAAAGGGGAGCCCGGCACCGGCGATGTAGTACAAGCCGTACGGCACATGCGGAAGATGAATACGGAAATTGCAAGAATTGCAGGGCTTCGAGACGATGAACTATTTGAAGTGGCAAAAGAGCTGCAAGTGCCGTACGAATTAGTGCAGTACGTACACGACAACAAGAAGCTTCCGGTTGTCAACTTCGCCGCCGGCGGGGTCGCCACTCCGGCAGATGCCAGCCTGATGATGCAACTGGGCGCCGAGGGCGTTTTTGTCGGTTCCGGTATTTTCAAATCCGGAAACCCGGAAAAACGCGCCGCCGCCATTGTACAGGCTGTCACCAATTACACAGACGCGGCGCTCATTGCCGAGCTTTCCAAGGACTTGGGAGAAGCCATGGTTGGTATTAATGAACAAGAGATTGAAATCTTAATGGCAGAAAGAGGCAAATAAATGAAAATTGGCATTTTGGCGCTACAAGGCGCTTTCTTGGAACATGAACAGCGCTTGGAGCAACTGGGTGCCGACTGCTTTGAAATTCGGCAGCTAAAGGATTTGGAGCAAGGCCTTGACGGCCTTGTCCTCCCCGGCGGTGAAAGCACTGTGCAAAGAAAGCTGTTGCAAGACTTAGGATTATTTCAGCCCTTAAAAGAAAAAATTGAAAATGGATTGCCGGTCATGGCAACCTGCGCAGGGCTAATCCTTTTAGCCAAGGAAATTGACAGTGGTGAAGATTCCTGCTTCGGCACTATTCCAATGACCGCTAAGCGCAACGCATATGGCCGCCAGCTCGGTAGCTTCCACACGGTGGCGGAAGTCCAAGGGCTTGGCCCCGTACCCATGACCTTTATCCGTGCTCCCTACATTGCATCTGTAGACAAATCAGTACAAGTGTTAGCCACCGTACAAGGACATATCGTTGGCGTGCGGTACGGGAACCAAATTGCCTTGGCCTTCCACCCGGAGCTTGACTCCGACCCCCGCCTCCACGCCTACTTCCTAGACCTTGTAGCACAGCACCTTTCTCTTTAACGCAGAAGGCCCTTTCGTGTGCACTTCTCCCTTGAAACGCGTAGAGTTTTTTCCTTGAAATGCGTAAAGCTTTTTCCTTGAAATGCATAGAGCTTTTTCCTTGAAATGCATAGAACTTTTTCCTTGAAATGCCTTAATTTTTAATTGCGCTCATTTCTCTGTAGGACGCCAAATTTGCGGCTTTTTAGAGTCTCAATTGCACTCATTTTTGGCTTTAACTCAGAAATGAGCGCAAACATTTTTCTGTATTGGAAAAACAAGAAAATACAGGCGATTTAGTTGCGCTCATTTTTACCTAAGCCTGCCGATATGCGGCTTTTTGGCCCCACAAATGCGCTCATTTTTATATTTAATTCAGAAATGAGCGCAACTATTTTCTGTATCAGAAATTAAAAGAGACCGACCATCCGGACAGGTGAATAGCCGTTCGGCGGATGATGACTGTTGATTTGGGTGGCAAATTTGGGATTACAGATTTGTTTGCCACACGGAAGTGGATTTCGGGTGGCAAATGACGGTGAAAAGCCAGATTTGCCACCCGAACGGATAGAGTCCGTATACTGGTGTAAATTGAGAAAATAAAAAAGAGCCATAAAAGCT
>CAVFJZ010000021.1:0-10374 GCA_963623075.1 Bacteroidaceae bacterium | reverse complement strand
ATCCGGAGATAAACCTTCATTTGCCACCCGAATACAAAAACGGGTGGCAAAACCACGGGCCAGCGTCATATTTGCCACCCGAGTAGAGCAGTAATAGCTAGGTTCTGTTTGGTGGGAGCTGATTGTGGTGGCAAATTCAGGGAATGGACCTGCAGGAAATTGCTATTTACAGTAATTCCTTGCAGACCACTTTCAAATTTTCACGAATTTTAATGTGCTGTGGACAGACTGACTCGCACAGGCCACACTGGATGCATTGGTCCGCACGGTTTCTTCCGTGGCCCCCTACCAGCCAATCTTCCTGGTGCTTTGCCAAAGCCTTGTCCTTATACAGGGTCAGGTAGTTCAGAGCGGTAAAAGAACCGGAAATGCCGATTTCTTTAGGGCAAACCTTGGCACAGTAATTGCACGTGGTGCACGGAATTAACGGAATTTTACGCAGAGCTTCTTGCGCTTTGACTAACGTTTCTTTTTCCTCTTGGCTTAAACCGGAAAAGTCTTTCATATAGGAAAGGTTATCTTGCATCTGTTCTACATTGCTCATGCCGGAAAGGACGGTAATGACACCTTCCAAATCTGCGGCAAAGCGAACCGCCCAGGATGCAATGGAAGAGTCCGGTTCCGCCTCTTTCAAAATAGTTGCAACAGACTCCGGCGGCGTTGCCAACATGCCGCCCTTTACCGGCTCCATAATTACAACCGGCTTTCCGTGCTTTCGGGCCACTTCATAGCAGGCCTTGGATTGAATGGCCGGATTTTCCCAGTCCGCATAATTAATTTGCAATTGTACAAATTCCATTTCGGGATGAGCAGTTAAAATTTCCTCCAGTTCTTCCGGCGTAGAATGGAAGGAAAATCCGACGTGTTTAATCAGGCCGGCTTGTTTCTTTTCCTGCACCCAGTTCCACATGTCAAAGCGGTTGAAGAAATCGGTTCTGGACTCACCCAAATTATGGAGGAGATAAAAATCAAAATAACCGGCACCGGTTTGCTTCAAAGACGTGTCAAACTGCGCGTAGGCTTCCTCTTTGGTTTTACAATTAATCCATGCGGCATTCTTAGTGGCCAAAAGGAAGCGGTCCCTTGGGTACCGTTCCACCAGTGCCTGTCGAATTGCATCCTCTGACCCTGCATATGCCCACGCCGTATCAAAATAGGTACAACCGGCCTCTAGGAACATGTCTACCATCTGCTTGGTTTGTTCAATGTCTATGACACCGTCCTTCTGCGGAAGCCGCATTAAACCGAAGCCGAGTTTCTTTACCTCTTGTCCCAAATAACTCATATCAGGTTCCCCCTTTTCTTTTGCATTCATCCAAAAGCCAAAAAGGCTAGTTTTACTATAGCACCTGGAGTTCACTTCAAGTCAAGAGCAGGCTTGACCCTTCCTGACTTTTATTTTCGGATAAAAGCAGCATCTTTGTCCGGAAGATCGTCATCTGAACGGTAGCGTTCTACGCGCATGTGCAGGTCAAACTGTTCCCGCAGTTCCATAATGGTTTGCATCATGGGCGATTCATGGTGTGCATCAATAGCCGCCTGATTTTCCCAGCTGTCAATCAACAGCACCGTTTCCGAATCATTCATAGGAAAAAAGTAATCATATTTCAAATTCCCGGGTTCCGCTTTTATCTTATCCACGGTGCCGCTGGAAAGCATTGCCTCGGCAAACTTCCTGGCGGCACCGTTTGTTCCTGTGTAATACAAGTTTACTGTAATTGCCATATTAAAGCCTCCTAAACAATAACTGATATACCTTAGGGGTCCGGTCCTAAACTGGCAAGATATGCTAACTCGCCGGAAAGAGACGTCTACGCCAAAGTTTTTTCCACATACGCAATATGCTCTTGCACTTCTTTTTCCCAGACAGGAATTTGCTCTTGTGCCCTCTGATCCGGGACTTCCTTCACCATAGGCAGTAAGTGATCCCGGAAATAAACAATTGCGCGAGTGTTTTTAAAATCCCAGCAGAAAACCATGGTACTGTCTACCAGCTCATAAATAGTGTGCCAGTCGCCTTCTGCTTTTTCCAGCCCGGCTTTAAACAACGTATCTGCAATTATGCAATGACGCAGGTCTATTAGGGCTTCTGCAATAAGCTTGGGGAAGCACCTGTCCGGCTCCTTGCAAAGAAAAACAAGTTTTTCCATAAAGGAAGGGTTCTCCGCCATATAGTCAACAATATCTGTTATATAATCCTCCGGCAATGCGCCATTATAGGTAGAAAAAGACTTTAAAAGGTTGGTGCTTAACTGATAATCCGGCCTAAAATCATAATTCATATAAGGCAGGAATACCTCCAGACACCAGTCCCAAACTTTCAAAGACAGCGGCCGGTCTGCCTGAATCAGTCTCAACATAATATCCTGGAAAGAGATTTTCTGTTCATCAAATTCCTCTGGCAACGGGCAGGAAGACAGATTAAATTTATCCCAAATGGCTCTGGAAAATAAGAAATCTCCGGTTGCCGACAGGTATGGAGAAATTGGGTGCATCTCCGCTTCCTTTTCATCACGTGCTTCGTTGTATTCTTCTTCCGTTTCATAGTCTTCTGGGTCCAGACCGTATCCTTCGCTGTCAAAGCAATAATCTCGCCAGCCGTATTTGGCTTCCTTTAGATCCTTCATGTAGTCCTTTTCGGTCTCATAGTCTTTTGGATCAAGAAAGTATTCATCGCCGTCTTCGCAAGTTTCCCGCCAGGCATATTTCCGTTTGGCCTCTTCTAAGGCCTCGTTGTATTCTTCTGCAGACCAAAAACCAAGTGGATTCAAATCATATTCCGAGCCATCTTCAGCATACAGCCACCAATCAGAGTCCTCTTCCTTCTGTGCTTTGCTGTCCTCTCTAAGATGGCGCAGGTACGTTGCCACTTCAAACCAGTTATTCATATCCGGAAAAAAGCCGGAAGATTTCATAGGGATACCTCCTTGTTAATTGAATCCATTTTCCCTTGCGAGTCAGTTGTGTATCTTGCCTGAAACACTTTAAAATCAGTCACCAAAAAGCTCATCATAGGCAACTATTTCATCAACCCACGAGGCTTCATACTTGGTCTTTCCCATCTTCGAATTGCAATTGGGGCAAACAGGATAAGGCTTACTGTAAATTGCGCCACAGGAAGAACATTCATATTCATCCTTTTTGAAAAGGTGTGTGTGCTGTATCCAACGTGTTTTTCCCATTTTTATTACCTCCAATTATGTATATTTCTTATTCAGCATACCACAAAATAGTTTGAAGTGTGTTTTCTGTTTAGGAACTGTCCCTTATTTAGGACAGCAGAAAAAAGAGTCAACTTTCGTTGACTCTTTTTTCTATTGCTTTCTGAAACTCTTCTTGTCCTTCGCTGAGAGATTGTCTAACCTCTTTTCAAATCGTTTCAGTTGTTGCATCTTTAATAAATCACTGTTACCGTAATTTATTTCTAAAGGTAATTTCCTTCTCCGGACCACCTGAAACCAAAATATCATCTATAAACTCACCCAAAGTATTTCCGTTCATAACACGCTCCTTTAAGCAAAGTGCCGCAATTTGCGGCACTCAAAAGTAACTTACATTGAGTTGCAAAGCTATAATTAGCAATCCACCCATTCGATTTCTTGCTCGACTTGCCAAAAGGTTTTGCCATTAAAAATGTTTGCGCTTTCAAATTCTGATACAGGATAGCTTTCGTTATCTGAAATTGCTTGCCATTTAAAATTACTGTCGGCTGGTTCTAAAACATACATCTCTAACATCGGCTTTCCTTCAACATAATAGCCCTGAAGAAAACACTTACATCCTTTAAACATAAAAAAACGTTCATCGCCGTAATACAATCCATCAATGAATTCCTTAACATCTCCATTTATCATTTCAACTTCACTCCTCTCAAGTATTTTCCTTTTCTATTGTTTCTTGAAAAACTTTTTGGTTTCTGCCACTATCTCGCCATTAAGGGCAAAAATGGCAATCATGTTCGGGATGGCCATAAGGCCGTTGAAAATATCTGCAATGGTCCATACCGCACTGACTGTCATGTAAGGGCCAATGAAAACAGCCAATATATAAAGCCAACGATATATCTTGACGTGCTTCATCTTGCCACCGCTAAGGTATTCTAAGCAGCGCTCACTGTAGTAGTCCCAGCCCAGTATTGTGGTGAAGGCAAAAAAGACTAAACACAGCATCAAAATAAAGGAAGACACCTTAGCAGGGAAAGGCAGTCCGTGGGTAAAAGCATAGTTAGTTACAGCTACGCCCTCCAAGCCATCTACCTGCCAAGCGCCCGTCATTACAATAGAAAGACCAGTTAGAGTACAGATAATAATGGTATCAATAAAGGTTCCTGTCATGGATACCAGACCTTGGCGTACAGGCTCTTTCGTCTGAGCGGCAGCTGCAGCAATAGGAGCGGAGCCAAGGCCTGCCTCATTTGAGAAAATACCTCTGGCAACCCCCTTTTGCATGGCTACCATCATGCTGCCTACCATGCCGCCTGTAACAGCAGATGGATTAAAGGCGGCTTTAACAATAGTAACTATTGCAGCCGGAACCTGATCCACGTTGCAGATAATCAAAATAATTGCAAACACAAAATAGATGATAGCCATAAACGGCACTATGATCTGAGCCACGTTTGAAATACGCTTTACCCCACCAATCAATACCAGGGCAACGCATATGGCCAATATCAAGGATGCAACAACTACTGACCAAGAGTACTCTCCCAGGAAAGGAAGAAGCTTTACGGTATGAAGGTCATTCGGGTCAAAGAAGTTGTGAACCGCACTGGCAATACCATTTACCTGGCTGAAGGTACCAATGCCGAAAAGACCTACGCACACACCAAAGAAGGCAAACAGCTTGGCCAACCATTTCCATTTTTTGCCCATGCCCAACTCTATATAGTAAAAGGGCCCGCCCAGGCTGTGGCCATCTTTAGCAACCACTCTGTACTTAACTGCCAGCAAGCCTTCGGAGTATTTGGTTGCCATACCAAGGAAGGCTGCCACTATCATCCAGAACAAGGCTCCGGGTCCGCCAGCGCATACTGCTGTTGCTACACCTACAATGTTACCTGTACCAATGGTGGCACTTAAGGCTGTACAAAGAGCGGCAAACGAAGAAATTTCGCCCTCTCCGCCTTCCTCATTTTTTACCATCCACTTAAGAGCCAAGGGCAACTTTCTGACCTGCAACAGTCCCAAACGTACTGTAAGCAGCAGACCGCCTGCCATAATCAGCACCATAAGCGGCACTCCCCACACTAGGTTATCAATAGTACCTAGCAGGTTATTAATTGTTGTCATCTTACTATTCTCCTCATTTCTTCTATTAGCCTCAAAATAAGCAAAAGAATATCCCATAAACCACAGTTTATGGGATATATGTGGGATAA
Organism: Bacteroidaceae bacterium; assembly: GCA_963623075.1. Lineage (GTDB taxonomy): Bacteria > Bacillota > Clostridia > Oscillospirales > Acutalibacteraceae > RUG420. Next base: position 4,994 of record CAVFJZ010000021.1, on the reverse strand, counting down.
AGGTATAGTAGCTGTTATGGACACATCCGTCAAGATAATTTCAAAGAAGTGGCCTAATAACCGACTATGTTTTTAATCAGGAACTCCTGTCCGCCGAGGACTGTTTTGTTACGGCTACCGCACTTGGGGCAGACGCCTTTGCACTTCATGACGTTGTAAATGCTTTGGCATTGGGAACAAAGTGCCTCGCCGGGGACAATTTCCAGTTTTAATTCCGCGTCCTGAAACAGCGGTCTGTCCTCTATGATAATAGGAAAGTATTTTTCAAAGAAGACAGGAAGGTAGCCTGTTAGCTCGCCGACGGAAAGGGTCAGGCATTTAATTTCGGATAAGGAATTTTCTTCGGCGGTCTTTTCTGCCACCTTGATTGCTTCATACAGCACACCTATTTCATGCATGATAACACTTCCCCGGCGAGTTAGCCCTTAATCTTCTTTTCAGCCAGTCTGCCGACTTTTTTGACGGCTTCCACGCCAACAAATGGAATTAATTTTTCATAAGGACGACCCCAAACTTCTCTGACTTTTTCCAGATGGATGGCGTCAAATTTGCAGGCAGTGGTACACAGGCCGCAGCCGATGCAGAACGTTTCGTCCACGTGTGCCGCGCCACAGCTAAGACAACGAGCCGCCTCGGTTTTTACTTGGGCCTCTGTCAGCGGAAGTCTGTCATCTGAGAAGGTGTGCGCCAGCTTTTCATTCCTTGCAGATACACTTCTGGCGGAGTGGTCATAGGAAGGAATGACAAGGTTATCCTTATCCAGAGAATGGAAGTTGTCTCTGTGAACACGACCAAGGGTCAGAGAGTGTCCTTCATGTACAAAGCGATGCAGGGACTCAGCGCCCTCTTTGCCGGCGGCAATGGCATAAATGGCAAAGCTTGGACCGGTATATACGTCACCACCGACAAAGATATCTTCTTGTGCCGTTTGATAGGTCCAAGAATCGGCCTTGGCGGTTTGGTTTTTATTCAGTTTGACGGCCTCTCCGTCAAGGAGATTGCCCCATTCAATGGACTGCCCAATGGCGGAAAGCACGTAATCCGCTTCCACTGTCATAGTGTCATTTTCGTCATATTTCGGATTGAACTTGCCGTCTGGGTCCTTAACGGAAGTGCACTTCTTAAACACCACAGCTGTTACTTTGCCGTCTTCTGTAAGAATTTCTTTCGGGCCCCAGCCGCCGTTGACGGAGATGCCCTCTTCTTCGGCCTCAAGGACCTCGTCCTCTGCGGCCGGCATTTCTCCTCTTTGCTCCAGTGAATACATGGAAACGGCATCTCCGCCAAAACGAACGGCCGTTCTTGCCACATCAACGGCAACATTGCCGCCGCCAATGACAACTACCTTTCCACTGAGCGGCTCAGATTTGTCCGTTGCCACTTTGCGCAGGAAATCAATACCGGAAAGAACACCGTTGCTGTCCTCTCCCGGAATGCCAAGCGTTCTGCCACCTTGGGCGCCAATGGCAACGTAGAAGCCCTTAAAGCCATCATCTCTCAGCTGAGCCAAAGTAACGTCTTTCCCAACTTCCACGCCGCACTTAATTTCAACACCAAGTGCACGGATAATGTCTATTTCTGCATTTACAATATCCTTTTCCAAGCGGAAATTCGGAATACCGAAGGTCATCATGCCACCCGGCACAGCCTCTTTTTCAAAGACGGTTACACTGTGCCCCAACACGGCCAAATAATAGGCACAGGAAAGTCCCGCCGGGCCGGAGCCGATCACGGCAATCTTCTTACCGTAGTCATACTTCTTCTTTGGAATGAATCTGGTTTCCGGACTAAGATCTCTTTCTGCAACAAACTTCTTGACTTCATCAATGGCAACGGGCGAGTCAATTTTTCCTCTGGTACAAACATCTTCACAGAATTTAGCGCAAACCGCTCCGCAGACAGCCGGGAACGGATTTTCTTTTTTAATCAGCTCCAGCGCTTCTGCATACTTGCCTTCGCCGGCTTTCTTAAGGTAGCCCTGTACGGCAATGTGCGCCGGGCAATTGGTCTTGCACGGCGCAGTACCGGTTTCCGGCACTACGTTGTCTCTATTAGTAAGGAAATCATTGCCTTCCCAGTACTTTGGCGGCAGGAATACATAATCTTCCGGCGTTTTATGGTTGGCAATGGAAACCGGTTTTTCCTGACAGAGCTTCTGCCCCAACTTCACTGCATTCTGCGGACAGATATCAACACAGCCACCACAGGCAACGCAATCATTTTTAGTCACTTTTGCAACATAGTTGGACGCACTTAATGCCGGAGAGGACGTATACCAGGACGTCTTCAGTGCCATACAGGTGTCCCATCTGCAGTTACAAATGAACAAGGAAAAGTCCGGACCGTCAATATTGGACAACTGATGGACGGCTCCTCGGTCTTCCGCTTTCTTTAAAATTTCTTCCGCTTCCGCGCGCGTAATTCTGCGCGCTTTGCCTACTCTAATACAGGACTCTGCATACTTGCCGAGATTAATGCAAAAGTCATCTTCTAAATCGCCGGTGCCTTCCCCTACCATGCGGCGCAGTTTTCTGCATTCACACGGGGCTACGCCAATGGAGTCACCGGCTTTATCCAGCCAGTAGGATATTTCTTCGTAGCTGACCTTTCTTGGCTCTTTTTGAATGGCTTCTTCTACCGGAATTGCACGCATTAGGGCCGAGCCCATGGGCGCAATCCCGGTTATCATCTTCTGTAAGTTCAGTACATAATTTAAGAACGCCGGTGCCGTTTCCGGATACTTGTCGGTCATTTCCTTGGTCATGACGGTGCTTTCAAAAGCGCCCGGCGCAAATACCGGCAGCTGCACCATGTCCACACCGGAATCATCTGAGGTATATTCCAAGATTCCGATATGCACCATTTCATCTGCAAATTTGGCCGTGGCTTCCACCGTCATGCCCTGCAGCTCTGCAAGATCCTTAATATAATAAGGATGACGAAGCTTCATTTTCAGCGCAAAATCAACCATATCGTCATTCAAAATACGGTTGAAGAAAATGTACTCCCAAGAATCCACGGACGGCACCGGGTTGAACATATTGACGTGTGTAATCAGTTTCAGAAGATTCTTTCTTGGAGGCTGACCGGCTGTTTCTTTGCGGTACTCTTCAAGACATTTGTTTTCGCCTTCTGTAAACTTGTGGCCCTTCTCAAACATAAACTTCATCCTTTCTTGTGACATAGCCGTATAAAATTATCCGCGTTTGATAATTTATTAACAATTTTATTATGCTCTGAAAATGCACTTCAAGAAAGAAACATATTTATGCTTTTGTCTCATTATGATACACTTTTGTTAGATTGTATCATCAGTGAACGGAGGACAAGCAATGAACGAACGAACCATGCAAGATATTCTAAGAGCCTTTAACCGCCTGATTAAAACCAAGAATATTGAAGACATTTCCGTTAATAAAATTGCTGCTGAGGCCGGCGTCAGCAGAGCCACCTTCTACCGTCATTTTAAAGATAAGTATGACGTTATGAACTACAACTATAAATGCCTCCTGGACCAATATGGCACAGGAGGCAATTCCACCAGTTATTATGATTTATTTACCAAGCTGTTCAGCGCCGGAAAAAGCACGCTGAATCCGGTAAAATACGCCTTTGAGTCTACCGGATTTAACTCCTTCATGAATTACATTTTTGAATACTCCTACTCTTTTGCGGAAGAAGTTACCAAATGCAACCGCGGCGGCGAAGGCTTTACCGAAGTAGAGAAGCTCCAGGTGGAAGTCTTCTGCCGCGGCGTTTCCTATATGTATAAGGACTGGGTGTATGGTAAATTTTCGCTGACGCCGGAAACGGCAGCAGCCGCGCTGTGCGAACTGCTGCCGGAATCAGTAAAGGAGTATTGGTGGAAGTAACCCAGATAAAGAAAAGTAAGCGTCATCATGTTAATTCAGTTCTATATCCTTCGCATATACATAAGAGATCAATTCGCCTTGCTTAGTAGAACTATATCCCTTTTCTTTATGTGAGTAATTGGAAATATCAACGGAACCAAAATCCTTAAACTTCTCATAAATTCGTTCAAGTACGTCTATCTCTTCCTCTGAAAGAACACCCTCAGGTATATTGCATTCTGGAATCACTTGATGTTTTTCATACACATTATCATAGACCACTTCTATATGTGCAATATGATCAGCTGACATCTTACCAAAAAGTATGTCAAAATTTTCAGGGACAGGACCATAAGGAAAATGTGCATATTTAAGACCCGATATTGAAATTCCATTTTCCTTATAAAAGATCATGTCTGAATAATTAAGCAATTTCATCAGTTTTGTTTTTAGTAATTCTGGGCCCTTATTTGCAAAAAACAAAACCATTGCACAAAACTTCTCATAATCAAATCCTTTGAAGCCATTCTCTTCGCATGGAATTTTAGAGAAAAACAGATCAAAGAAACGTATTCCTGATTGAAATTCATTGTCTTGTTCTAATTTATCCACTGCTTCAAACAGTTTTGCTTTCTGTCTGTCATCAAGCGCAACCTCATTTTCAGTAAGATACGTTCTCATATTTGCAGGTTCTCTTAAGAAAAGCAGAAGACTATTATGTGCTTTGTCTTGTATAGAACCATTTTCATATCTAAATATGGTCTTATCTCCCCAATTCAGTAATTTTGCAAAACTTCTTTGACTGAGGCCATACTGTTCTCTAATTTCTTTAATTTCTTCAGGAAGAAGCAGTTTATGTCTTCTACGATATTCGTTGTATGCAGCAACCAATGTCTTGTTATCTAATTCTTCACAGTAGAAATCCTCTCCACATTCAGGACAAACAAGAACCTGTGCCTCCACTTCAATTTGCTCACCGCAGACGTCATAGCTTTCTTTTTTCGTTATTATCTTTGTCTCAACTTCTCTTCCGCATTCTCCACAATACTTCTTCATTGATGTCACCTCCAACTGCCTAAGCAAAGTCGTCCTCATGAAATCCAAGGCATTTAAGAATATCCTCCCCATTCTCCTGAACAATTT
>CAVFJZ010000020.1:0-11439 GCA_963623075.1 Bacteroidaceae bacterium | reverse complement strand
ATCTTCCTCAACGTATTTCTTTAATTCTTCTGCTGTCATTTTTATTACTCCTTTCAATTTTTCCCGAATTTGGGAAAATTTCATTTTATGACCAGAGTATGATTTTTATACCCCGGTCAATTTACTTTTTTGTTGCACGGCCATTTGTCACATAATAGTCTTGACCGGTACCACCCATTGTTGAATTAAACAACATGGCATCGCCGGTATAAGTTGGCACATAAATGCCACACTCAAAATAATAAAGATCTGTTACTCCATCAATGGTGGCTTTCGCCACACCGTTAACAAAGCCATCCGGTTCACCGGTTTCGTCATCCAAAACAACATACTGTTCACCCTGCTTTGTGACATCCAGAGTAATTGGTTCCGTATCTTTCTTTGTTGCAGAGCTTGTCTGATCGGCAGTTCCTGAAATATTGTTGTCGGATGCCGACTCAGAAGAAATATCGGAAACAGAAGGGTTTGTTTCGGTATTACCTTTAGGTGAATTAACATAATGAAGTGCTCCAAATATAATGAGTGACAAAATCAAAAATGTTATTACGATACCGATCATGAACAGGGTAAAAAGCTTCTTGTTTACTACCTTGAAGAATTTCATACAGTCACCTCTTATTTAAGTTTTACTCCCGGATTGATGTATCCCTGGATCTTCATGTTTGAAAAATAATATCCTGGGATAAAGGAGCTTTTATGCGGAGCCGATATTCCGTGCTTGTAGTACGTATGGCCATAATCGGTGTAATATAACCTGCCATCCTCGTACTTTTCAATAAAAGCCACATGGGGCTGGGAAGAGCTTCCCATGCTCACAACGCAACCAACCGCCAATTCCGGATTAGCAATTACTTCTTCCGGAGTGTACGTCTGATAATAGCCCAGGCAATTGGAATACCACTGATTTCCATTCCAGTGTGCTGCTATTGAGAAATCCATCTGTTCACCATAAACTTCCCATGCACGACCGGCAACATACCAGGTACATTGCTTGTGCTTCGCACCGGTGATCTTACAAGGAAGGCTGCTACATCCGACATTGTAAAACCGGTTCTTTGGGCCATACCCCTCAAAGTCCAGATTGACTTCCGAACCAATTTCACCGGGATTGTTATTAAACAGATTTTCCGAATTCATGGCAGTAAAAAGAAGAAGCCCGGCCTGCACGGCAATAATAACAATTGCCAACACGGTTATTCCAATACCCTTGGCCGATGTTGCTATTCTTTTACCAACCGCTTTAATAGCTTCTTTTCCGGCATCTTTCACCTTGTCCATTCCAAACCTGGCAATCTGTGTATTGGAATAACCGGTATCCTTCATACGCTGGATTTTCCGTATACCGGACTTGGTGGTTTTATACGTCTGCTTCGTTCCGGAAACGACTTTTTTACCACCACGAACTGTTTTCTTAACAGCTCCCGGAGCATGGGTAACGCCATATCGTGTCAGGTGTTCACCTTTCTCTGACACTGCGGAAGAAATCTTTGCTTCAACAGATGGATCCGTCTGTTCCGTGCGATATATGGCGTTCTTACTTACTGCTGGATTGATAACGGCATTGGTGCCTTTATCGACTGTTTTCTTAGCACCCTTTTTCAATCCGTTCCGAAGAGTTTCCCCTTTAATTTGATGTTCTCTTTTAGCAGTATTTAAAAGGAGCTTCCTACCTCTGTGCTTAGAGGTAAGAAGCTTCTTCTCAGCTGATTTGTCCAGTCGGCGTTCAATCCAGGCACCGGATTCCGTTATGGTTAACCGGTCGTTGATAATCATATCGCCCTTGGCCATTTGCTACACCGCCTTGCCAACAATCTTTGTGCTCATTTGTTTAAAGATTTCAGAGTCTTCCGGCACAGTGTTTTCAAATGGAACAAGAGCCTTGCCAATCTTCATCAGGCCATGTCCGGCTTCCACATTTTTAATATAGGAAATCTGTTCGTCCGAGATACCTACACGGTCAATCAGATCCGGAATATCAACGTGGTTCTGATTCAGCAGGATAACGAATTCAGAGTTACCAAGCATATCCTGTGCTGTATGAGATTGCAACATATCAGAGACATTCTGTGTAGCACCGGTCATAAATCCGGCATATTTCCGAACTCGCTTCCACATGGAATAGAGGTATTCGGCAGAAGTCGGGTCCTTGAATAACAGATAGATTTCATCCACAAAGACGTAAGTCTTTCTCTTCTTCCATCTGTTTCGGGCGATTCGGTTAAATACGGAGTCAAGGACCACCAACATACCAAGAGCTTGCAGTCCGGAACCGATTTCATGAATGTCATAGCAAAGTAAAGATGCATCCGTATCTACATTCGTCTGCTGTGCAAACGTATTAAGAGAACCATCCGTATAAAGTTCAAGTTCTATAGCCAGTTCCTTAGATCTCTTATCCCCAAGATCCAGGAGCTTTTCCCGAAGATCTGAAAGAGTCGGCGTATCACGCTCACCGTTCAGATATTCTGTGTAAATTTCCCGAACCGTCCGGTCAATAATACTATGTTCGGATGCACCAAGCGGAGCCACGTTCCGATTACCGTTTGTGTGAATGAGTTCACAGAAGGACATGATAAAGTCGGATTTCAGTTTCAGGAAATCATCATCTGAGTCGGTCATATCATCCGTGTTTACATCCATTGCATTGATATGTGTTTTAGAAGTAGGAGAAATATAAACGGTTTCCCCACCAAGCATATCAACCACATTGGCATACTCACGTTCCGGGTCAATGATAATAATATCGGCATCTTCCCGGAGTCGGTCCTGCAAAATCATCTGCTTCATGGTCATGGATTTTCCGGAGCCGGCAGTACCAAACACAAGAGCGTTGCCGTTTTGTAATTCGGTCTGGTCAACCATAATCGGGTTTCTGGAAATCAGATTTTGGCCACAATAATTGCCATGCCGGTCCATAATTTCTTCAACGGAAAACGGAATAAATCCGGCAACCTCGTCCGTAGTCAGAGTGCGTTCTTGAGCAAGATACTTACCACCAAAGGGAAGCACCTGTTTAAACCCTTCTAATTGCTGATAGGAAATCTTAGAAAATGCGCAGCGTTTTTCCTGTCCCTTAGAAATCAGCAATTCTGTTTCCGTATTCAGTTTTTCCAGGCTGTCTGCCTGTAAAGAAACAGTTAATGTGCAAATCATCATTGCCTGGTCATCCTCAGTTAGGGATGCAAGGTATTCTTCTGCGGTAGCTTCGTTCTGTTCGACTGTGTATGGCATAACAGTTGTAAAAAAGCCCTTTTCCTGCATCTTACGTTGCCGGTTAAGTTTATCGGTACCAATATCCAAAAGAATGTGGTCAACCGCTTTAACCGCTTCATCGGTCGGGATGACATAGTAATCAAGGGATGCCCATACGTTATCTGAAATATCAGATAGCGAAACAAGCGTATCATCGTCCAGATAAGTCGCCAAATGAGACAAAACAAAGGACCGGTGATAATTCTCGCCAAACTTATAAGTGTTGCTGTCAATCCGTTCAGAAGAAAATGGAGCCAGATAATCTGTCGGGCTTTCACCACGTCCCATTTTATTTTTAAAATCGAACATGAAAGCAGCTTCGTCTTCACTGTGATAGAAGTTATAAATAACTTCCATGCGTTCATTCACCGTCATCCGGTGCAAGGTCGAGTTTAAAGCACCTCTGTTTAGCTGTGCGCTAAGTTTTTGTTCTACCTGGGCAAAGTGTGTTCTGGCCTCTTTAACGTCCTTCTTGAAGGTTGTAACGGTAATATAGTTGGTCCTCACCTTGTTGTTGGTGCCCATGGTTTTCGCCTTTAAAATCTGATTATATTCTTCAATGATCTTTTTATATTTTTTCTTGTCATCACCGGGTTTCGGAAGAAATAAAGATTCAGCAAAGTCTTCCTGTTCTACCTGTCTTGTAGCCACCGATATTTTTACAATGTCGTGGATATCGGCAGAATTAAGAACATCTCCCCAGCTCCCGGCAATTTCTCTTTTCTCCATAACGGATGACAGAGTGTAGTTAATGTCAGAAAAACGAAAGCAGACAGAAAAAGATGGCTCTTTGGTTTTCAATTCAAAGATGCCATCTTCATATACCTGCTTAATTGGCAGAAGATCCGTTGTCTTTTCCGGTGGATTTGTCTTTGTTGCGGACCTTTGCGCCACCGTTCTTCGAGTTGATATATTCCTCATATTCTTCATATTCCTCCTTCTCTTTTTGATATTTCTTTGTTATTTCGTAGCAGGTATTAGTGCTTTTATGTACCAACACCTTTGGTGCGTTTAAGTCCTTCCAAACAGCCAGCAGAAATTTATCTGCTGTCAGGCCGTTGTAATTGAAGAAACCAAGGAAAGCGAAAAACAAAGCAAAGATGGCACAAACATAGGTAGATGCCTGTGTACCAATAAGATCTTTTAGTGCAAAGTAGGAAGCACCGGCAGAAACAATTGCCAAAACAGAGCAAATAACCTGCCGGAGATTCATGCCAAACAAAACGTTGCTGTTAATTTTCAGAACGTCCGGTTTAATGCGTGTTTGCAGTCTTGCCATATACTTTCATCTCCTTATCCTGCAATCTCTTTTAAGAGGCTGTCAGAGCCTCTGATGGCCACTACAAGCATGGTCATTACTAACAATTGTCGTACCAGATACATGTTGTAAGAAGTAGACACACCGACCACGCTGTCCATGCTTGCCTGGAAGCCACTGTAAATGGCTAAAGCAACAATCATAACAATTACTTCTGCAAGCTTAATGGTGTATGTTTTCAGAAATCCGATACCGACTCGCTGAGTCGATTCGGATCCAAAAAACGCCATCGGCAGAGGAGCAATTCCAACCATTAAATAAATGGTAAAGAAACGATTGAAAACGTGCAGCCAAAGGACGATGGTCATTGCCAGACACGCCAACTGGAAAATTACAGTTAGCAGAATTCCGCTAAAGGCATCGCCCCAACCGGATCCGTTAATCAGATTTTGGACAGTTTCATTGGCGTTTGTGACATCAATCTGTCCGACTGTACTCTCCCCTTTATAAATGAGATTTACAATGCCATAGACGATATTATCTATCGTCTGTAAAAGGCTGTATCCTCTCAGTTCACTGGCAGCACCAACGACATATTCCACTCCGGCCATTGCTAAGACAAAGCGAAGGAACGCTTTGGCAACGGTTTGTGGAGATCTGTGTTCCAGCATATTAGAAGAATTGCGGAACATACCGATGACAAAAATAAGAGAAAGAAGAGCAACTGCAATGGGAAGTAGGATGCCGGCAATTTTTAAAGCCTCTTGGTACGCTTCCGGACTCCATTTTGCCGGAGTTTGCGTAAAGATCTTAATAATCTTTGCAACCTGATCATTCCAGGTAGTAACGGCATCCAAATATATTTCCGGAATATTCTGTAAGAATTCTTCTTTCAATCAAATCATCTCCTTTCCGAATTTTTCCCGAATTTGGGAAAATTTCATTTTGCAGGTGTCAACCTACAATCAGGTTTACGATTTGCTCAGCAAAAGCAACTAAAATACCACCAACGATAAACAGGATCCCCTGCATCCGCTGATGGGAGTCTTGCGCTTGGATGGAAAGTCCGGTTTGTAAAAGGCCGAAGCCGATCATAATCATGCCGACAAGTTTCAGAATAGTCCATAAGAAATCAGAGAGATTCTGAATAGAAGACAGCGCGTCCGCAAAAGCGAAGACACAAGAAAAAGCCGTCATCAAAACGACACCGGCAACGGTTGCGTAAATCTTAGTAAGTTTTTTGTTTTGCATTGTTATTACCTCTTCTTCTACTTGGATTGTTATTTGGATAAGTTCTTAGCGGATACATAGCTTTTTCTGCTTCCGCAAGTTCTTTTATTAAATCGTCACGGCTGTATACAGTCATACGATCAAGCAGTTCTGCAATGCTAAGGCCGTCATCTGTTGGATCATTTTCATCCGGAATATCCAGATTGATGACTTCCATATCATCCGTGATTTTGGTTGAATCCAGAAATACCATGTTGTCCACAACAAAGGTTTCCGATTCATCCCAGTTCTTTTCACGTTCTCGCTTGGCCGTTTTTTCTTTTGGCTTCCATTGATACGGATTGGACCCCTTGTCGTTGAACTCAGAAAAGTTCGGATGCGTATGTGGATCAAACTTCTTATCAATGATGACTCCCTGCCCACGGATGCGCATGATTTCATAAGTATCTGATAGGGATCCAACCTCATCAGAAGTCATCAGATCACGGCCCATAAACTGGAAGTTTGTACTGTAGCTTCCGGTAGCACCCTTAGTCCTGGATGTTGTGTCATAGTTAATAGTTTCCTTGCCAAGCAGCTTACTAACATATTCATGAGTGGATTGTTCGTTGCCACCAAGATAAACAAATTCATCGCAGTTGCCGATAATAGATTCCCAGGAATCCTTATAAAGCGTTTTAAGCTGGGTGATGTTTTGCAAGATAATAGAAACAGAAATACCACGTGATCGGATGACAGACAGTATTTTGTCGAAATCTTTTGGAAGAGCAACATTTGCAAATTCATCCATCAGAAAATGTACAGGAACATCAAGCCGTTTATTATCCTTAGCATCTGCCACACGCTCAAGCTCCTGGAAGAGCTGAGAATAAAGAACAGAAACAAGGAAGTTAAACGAAGTGTCCATATCCGGAATGAGAGCAAATAAAGCAACTTTCTTATCGCCGAGATCCCGGATGTTTAATTCGTCATAAGACGTTAATTCTTCCAGTGTATTCAGGTTGAATTTAGCTAAATGAGCAGTCAGAGTAGACTGAATCGACTTTAACGTCTTAGCAGAACCCACTCTGTAAGATTGCCAATATTTCAAAGCAATGTGGTTTGGATAATTTTCCTCAAGAGAATCAAACAAATAATCAACCATCGACTTAGCGTTGGCATGATCTTCATCCACTTTTGCTTTTCGGATCATTTCCATAACGGTAGCAAAGTTCTGATCTTCTTTTGGAGCAAAGTCCCACAAGTAATAAACCAGAGCGGACAATAAAGCTTCTGCTGAGTCTTCCCAGAATTTCATATCACCACCGCCACCACCTTCGGCAGAAGTAGCTTTGAATATAGTAGTAATCATATTTTGAATACTATTTTCATCCGTCAGATAACAGAACGGATTATAGTGATCCGACCTCGTCATATCCAGAAGATTTAACACTCTCACTTCATAGCCGTGTGCTTCTAAAAGAGCACCGGTATCTTTTAGGTTTTCGCCCTTCGGGTCCAGCACCACAAAAGATGTGTTGGCTTGCATCAAGTTTGGTTTAACATATCGCCAAGTCTTACCGGCTCCGGAACCACCTACAACGCAGGTGTTTAGGTTTACTTTTCTGCTGTTCACGTCAATGCGAACCTGATCAGATAAGATTCGATTTTCATCCGGAGCAACAGAAGCAAGTTCATTACTAACCGTTTCCGGAGTAGTCCATGCTGCTGACCCATATTCTTCGCCTTTACGATATTTCTTTTTCCCGGTTTCATAATAAAGAAGAGCCAGTGCATACAGTGCTTCCATAATTAAAACCGCTTTCAATGACTGGTCTACCCAGGTTATTGAAAACGGCTTTTGAAAAGCAATATTAAACTCTTCTGCAATCAGAAACAGATTGCCGGCATCCAAACATGGAGCAAGAATGAGTGCAAACCAAGCCACCGGTAAACCACCAATAATATAAGTTGGTAGCTTTTGTTTCCAGGTTAAGGGTTTGGTTGTTTTAGGCTTCTTTGCCGTAAAATCATCTCCTTTCCGAATTTTCCCAAATTCGGGAAAATTTCACTTTGCAGGTGTCAACCGAATTTTTCCCAAATTCGGGAAAAATTCAAAAGTGAGTAAATAGGTTATCTGGTCAGATCAGAAATATCTTTATGAGTCTGTGCCAGTTTTTGTTCTACGTCTTTAATGCCGAGCTTAGCGTTATATTCATCAGCTGCTTTTTGTGCCTCAGCAAAGACCTCTTTCATTGGTCTACGCTTCTTATCCTTTGAGCTGGTCCCGGATAGGGATTTTTCGTAATCTTTGTCGGTATTCTTCTGGGTCAGGTTCACCTCGCTTTCTCTCCGCATCTCGGGGTTTTCTTGTCTGGCTTTCATCATGTTCTCAAGCATTTGCGATTTTTTCTCAGGCATACCTTCAACGGATTCAAACTTCACAGTATCTTCAACCGAGTTTTCTTTGTTGTGTTCCGGATCCGGAATAGTATCTTTTATTTTGAAGTCAAAGGAAGGACTTCCGTTATAAATTTCATTTCCTGTTTCCATGTACCGTGCCATAAGAAGTTGCTTTACTCTTTCCTTATCTTTGGCCGGGAAGGCGAGATAGCTCAAGCCGTTATCTACACCGTCATCAATGACAGAGTATTTAACGCCCATCTTGTGAAGTCGGGAAACAAGGCTTCCTTCCACCCCTTCTGCCAGATCTTCGTCCGGAAGAAGAATTGTAGTTGCTCCGTCTTTGGTCTTGGTAGACTCCAAGATCTTTCTGGCCTTTTCATCTGTAACAACTTTCACGCCAATGGCAGCCATGTGTCGTAAAATACTTTTTGTTAAATTCAAGGCTGCTCCCGAAATTTGAAGGAAGATTTTTACTCCTTCAATCGTGAACGAACAAATAGCGGAAAATTCCTGTGCTGCATCTGGTGCTGGCATTTTAATCAATCCTTTCTTTACAGAAGCAAATCTTCTCGTTTGCTTCTGGTTCGTTTAGTAGCTTCCGGATCGGCATCTGGTTCAGATGTATAATCCACTTCTGCGGACGCACGTCTGCATTGCTTCAACCGTTTCCTTTGCTCTTTTAATTCAGCAGAAAGTTTAGCTTTCTGTTGTTCCAATTCTTTCAGTTTTACCGGATCCTCTTCTCTTTCAATTCTCCGGTAAACTCTTTTACGTTCGGCAACTAACTCGCCGACTTTCTTTTCATAATGAGCGGTAGCCTCTTCCATGGTATTGAATGAAGAAAGTTCCTTTTTCAACTCAACAAAAGCGGTATATTTCTTAGCTAACTGTTCCACGCTGTATTCCATCTTTGCTGTTTCATTTCCAAAAGAAAGATCAAAATCTGAAAGTCGTAATTTCCATCTGGTATATTGAAGATCTCTTTCGGCTTTCAGATATTGCTTCATCCAATCCGGAAGATTCTTATACGTGGTATAACTTACGACATAACAGCTGGCTAAATTTTTAACATCTCGATTCCAATGCGCCGGTGGAGCAGAGCGAGTAACTGATTTGATTTCACGTTCAGCTTTTCGCTTTTTTCTTTCTTCCATTACTTCCGGTTTCATGATCCGGTCCGGCAAATAGCTGGATCCGAAAAGGCTGTCCAGTCTTCTCGGTTTCTTCATATCGGGAGTCCGGATAGAAATGTGTCGATCACTGATGTGGATGATGTATCCTTGTTTTTCCATTTCATCAGCAAACTCATAAATGTTGGCTGACCGGAAAAGGGTTTCATCTACAACCGTGTGGATCTTCTGATATTTGCTTTTGGGAATACCACCGGATACTTTCTTGTGATCTTCTTTCCAGTAGGCGTAGTGCTTGTATCCACCTCTGTAATTTCCGTTTGGTTCTATAACAGACAAGCCCTGTTCTCGGCAAATATCATTTGCAATTTCCCGGAGTTGAATCAGACTTTCGCCTTTTGCGTCCCACTTCTTTCCATCATTACCAACAGCGTTTAGTACGATGTGGCAATGTAGATGATCTTTGTCCAAATGGGTACCAACTAAAATTTGAAACCTGCCCTGCCACATTCGTTCACACATTTCCAGGGCAATAGCATGGACTTGTTCCGGAGTCCCTTCTCCCGGTGGAAAAGAAAGAATGTAATGGTATCCGGTTCTTGTCTTGTCACTGACCGGTGGATGGCCGAAGCGCATTCTTGTCCTGCAAAAATCCTGATATGCTTCTTTCGGATCAGAAGCGCAATCAATGCCGGTAACTAGTCTGACACCGGTTCCATCTTCATGGAGAGTAGTCTTCGCATCGTTGGCAACATACTTCAACGTGTCACGCAAACCGCCTTTGACAACAATCGGAATTTTAACAACAGCCATGTGGATCACTTCCTTTCTTTTCTAGGTTCCGAAATTTTCCCGAATTTGGGAAAATTTCATTTTGCAGGTGTCAACCGAATTTTTCCCGAATTTGGGAAAAATTCAAAGCGAGATATTAAAAATACTGCTCTCGCAGGATGCGCTTAATATCATTCATCTGTTCCTGCAACTTGCTGATTTGTTCCAATACTTCTGCTTTATTTACATAGCCAAGTGTATTGGCCTTGGCAACCAACTGGTTTAAGTTGTTGCCAATGTAACGGAGCTGATCAACAATTTCCTGTTCATTCACATTTAATGGCTTTGGCAGCTTTTGCTTTTGAATCAACATACGGATTACTTTCACTTTTGGTAATCCGGTTATCTGATGAAGTTCTTCAAGCTTTGCATAATCGCGCTCATCTAACGCGATCAACAAAGTTTTTCTATTTTCCATTACGAATCACCCCCTTAAATGAGCAAATCGAATTTTTCCCGAATTTGGGAAAAATTCGATTTCTTCTTTTTTTGATTTATTGTCAGTCCGAATTTTCGGAATTGACGATATTTGGTAGTTTGAATTTTTCCCGAATTCGGGAAAAATTCGGAAAATAGTCGCTGAAAGTGACTATTTAGGGTCTTAGGGGTATCCCCTAACAAGTGTATTCGTATATGAATTTTTCCGAAATTTCGGAAAATATATACGAATACGATACTTGCGACCTGTTTCAGTCACACTTTTTTCGGAAAAGCCGAGAAAAAGCTCCGAACAGGTCTTTGGTTTGCTAAAACAGCAACTATTCATCACTAATTGTAACGATTGCAAACACTATTATTTCTATTTGGTGGCTCAAAATATACTATTTTGAGCTTGAAAAACGAAAAATAGAAAGATTTTTGGGTTTTCTGAAATTTTCCCAAATTCGGGAAAAATTCAATTTTTGCGGTTTACCGCGGAGTCTGCGTTTTGAAGTTTTTGCTCCGGGTTAAGGTAAACAATATTTTCCTTGGCCGGTTCTCCGTCAGGAAAAGTCTCTGACTTGCTTCGCTTCCATTCGTTCAACATTTGCCGTTTTAGGTATAAAGTGAAACAAATAAGAAGAAGAGCAATAGCGAAAAAGGAAAAGAAGATGCCATCCGATCTGAAAAAACATCCGGCAATTCCTATAGCAAGTGCTGCCATCCATAATGCGTAATAGGCAATATAGACTTTAATAAACGGATAGTAAGAATAGAAAACCGGAATAATATATTTCGGATCTTTCTGATGTAATTGTTCCGATTTCCATTGTCGGAAGGCAGCGCGTTCATTTGATTTCATTTTCATTTCATAAAAGCTCCTTTCAGATAAAAGAAAAAGCAGGGCAAAATGCTCTGCTTTTTTAACCTTAT
>CAVFJZ010000019.1:0-14822 GCA_963623075.1 Bacteroidaceae bacterium | reverse complement strand
AATCCCACGAAGGATGAACGGATACTAAACCGGATAACCGCTTTGAAGAATAACGCAGCGCAGTGAAGCAATCATAAATGCATAAAGTAGTGCCCACCGATTTTGAAAATCGATGGGCACTGTTCGTCTGTGTTAATCGATCAGCCTTTATATCACTCCGAAGTGCCGTAGGGCATTCATAATGGCTTCTTCCTTCTCCGGCGGGCATTGCGGTACAGCCGTATCCTCAGACTTCGATTTGTTGTAGCTGTCGCTGACATCAAGTCCGCATTTACGTTTTACCTGCGATATATACAGTGAGGAGACCTTCAAGCCGTTCTGTTCCAGAACATAATCCTTGATCTGCGCCTAGGTCGCCTGACCGCGTTTCTCTTGTAGCATTTCCTCCATATCCACGTCAATATCGACATGTAGACTATTTCTCCGCACTAAGAGACATACCGTCTCAACATGGCTTGTGCGGGGGAACATGTCTACCGGGGTAATGGCTTGGGTAAGGTAGCCTTCTTCTTGTAAGAGGGCACAGTCGCGGGCAAGTGTGGCAGGGTCACAGGAAACGTAGACAATGCGCTTGGGGGCGAAGTCGGCAAGGATTGGAATAAGATCCCGACTGAGCCCCTTTCGTGGAGGGTCAACCAGAATAACGTCGGCGTGGACCTTGTCTTGCTTTAGGCGGGACGCTGCCTTGGCGGCGTCCCCGCAGAAGAAGACGGCATTGGTAATGCCGTTGTCTGCTGCGTTGCGTTTGGCGTCTTCTACGGCTTCCGGAATCAGCTCCACGCCGTAAATCCGGTTGACCCGGTCTGCCATGGTCAGACCGATAGTGCCGGTTCCGCAATACAGGTCTAAGAGGGTGTCCTCTTTTTGGAGCTGCGCATATTCAGCTGCTTTGGAATAAAGCACTTCGCACTGTGCGCTGTTAACTTGATAAAAGGAGAGCGGGGAAATGCGAAAGCGTTTGCCAAGAAGCTGATCTTGAATGTAACCGTTTCCGAACAGTACTTTATTGTCTTTCCCCAGAATAACATTGGTGTTTTCGGTATTTCGGTTCAGAACAATGGTTTTTAATGTTGGAAACGTCTTGAGTGCCCGGAGCAATTCCTCTGTATGCGGAACGGCAAAATCGGTTACCACCAGGCAGACCATCAGCTCTTTGGAAAAATGCCCTTCTCTGAAATATAAGTGGCGGAGCAGACCGGTATGGGTTGCTTCCTGATAAATAGAGATGGAATAGGTCTGTACCCAATCTGTAATGACTCGGATTAGGTCGGCAAAGAGGGTCGGTTGCAAAAGACAATCTGTGCAGGAGACAATGCGATGAGAGTGAAAGGCATAAAAGCCGACCTGCAATCCATCCTGATTGCCGACCGGATATTGTGCTTTATTCCGATACCGGGTCTGCTCCGCACTGCCCAGAATGGGGCTGACGGCACAGTCTATGTGACCGATGCGGCGGAAGGCATCTTCCACGCGTTGTTGCTTGTATTGCAATTCGGCTTCATAGGAAACGTGGCGGAAGCAACAGCCTCCGCAGCGACCGGCCACGGTGCAGTCAGTCGGAATTCGGTCCGGGGAAGCTTGCAGGAGTTCCAGCAATTTTCCGACGGCATAATTCTTTTTTGCTTTAATAATATGGCACCGTATTTCGTCTCCAATGGCGGTGCCGGAAACAAAGACGGCCTGCCCGTTGTAATGACCAATTCCGGTCCCTTCGGCAGACATTCCGTCAATGTGCAAAATCAGTTCTTGGTTCTTCTTTAACATAGACATTAAATCCGTTTTCGTTTAGAATAAATGGTACGCTTATTATAGCATGATTCAGTAGGGGAAGGAAGTGACGCAGATGGGCTACAAACTGAATCCGGACCTCTGGAATTCGGTGCTGGTAGTGCCTACTTCCGTGGTAGACAAACACCTGCGTCGGGTTAGCGGACAGCAGCTGAAAGCCCTGCTTTACCTGCTTCGTTGGAATGGACAAAGCCCTTCCATGGAGCAGATGGCGAAGGATATCGGCCTTTCCGTAGAGGACACGAAAGATGCCCTTTCTTACTGGGTGGAAACCGGTTATCTTTACCAAGACGGAGACGTTCCGGCAACACTTTCCCCCGTTAAAGAAGAGGCTTCGCTGACAGATATCCCGGATGTAACGCCAACACATGAAACAGTGGCGGCGCGTATTTTGGAGTCCCCGGAAATTAAAGAGCTGTTCAATGAGGCGCAACTACGCCTGGGGAAGACCATTGGATATGACACCCAGGCAAAGCTACTCATGATGATAGACTCCTACGGCCTACCGCCGGAGGTTATTTTAACCATTATTGAGTACTCTGTTTCTCATGGAAAAAGTTCCATTGCTTACATTTGCAAAGTGGGGAAGAACTGGGCAGAAGACGGCATTGACACCTTAGATGCGGCGGAAGAACGTCTGCGCAGCTTGGACCGGGACGAAAAGCTTTGGAAAGACTTTGCTACCATGTTTGCCGTAGATGCGCCAAAAGCCACTACCAGTCGCGTCAATTTCTTAAAAAAATGGCGTTTGACGTGGCAACAAAGCAATGATCTGATCTTTTATGCCTATGAGCAAATGATTAACAACATTAACAAGATAAACTTCAATTACTTGGACAAAATCTTAGAAAACTGGTACAACCACGGCTGGAAAACACCGCAGGACGTTTTGCAACAGGATAAGCCTGAACCCAAAGCCGAACCCAACGCTGTTGCCGTATCCTATGACTCCGAAGCCTACAAGAAAAAGGCACGGGGCCCTATTGAATACAAGAGGAGAGATGACTGATGGAAAGCCTTTTGGAACGCGCCAAAGCCGTTGTGGATCAGCGCAGGAAGGATGCAGAACAGACGGCGGAGGAACGTCGTCGGAGTCTGGAAACCATCTCTCCGGAATTAAAACAACTGAATGAGGATATTGCCTCTGCCGGCTTAAGAGCCATGAAGGCCATTGGCATGGGCAAAGATGCCAAGCCGTATTTGGAACAATTGGCAGAAGAAAACCTGATGGCACAGGAACGTCGGAAAATGTTACTGACCGAAATGGGCCTGCCGGAAGACGCCTTGGATGCCCAATATGTGTGCCCCAAATGCAAGGACACCGGTGTAGTAGACGGACATTATTGCACTTGCCTGCGTACGCTGGTTAAGCAAATGCAATATGACGGGCTGAATCAGGCCGCACCGGCCAAGCAGTCTACCTTTGATAACTTTGACCTTGATTATTACAAGGGCGTTATAGCACCCGATGGGACCAATGCCTATGAGCAGATGACCAAAATTTACAATTACTGCCGCTGCTGGGCCCTGGATTTTAACCGCAAATCGCCAAGCTTGCTGCTGTACGGCCGGACCGGCCTTGGCAAAACACACCTGTCTCTGGCCATGGCAAATGAAGTCATAGGAAAGGGCTTTACCTGCATTTACGGCTCTGCGCAGAACTTGCTGAATCAGCTGGAAAAAGAAAAATTCGGCCGATTGAAAGACGACTCCTCTCCGGAGGAACAACTTCTTACGTGCGATTTACTCATCTTAGATGATTTAGGAGCCGAATTCATAACGCAGTTCACTATTTCGGCTGTTTATAACATTTTGAATACTCGTATTCTGACGGGGCTTCCCACCATTATCAGCACCAATTTAATGTATGATGAAATAGGAAATAAATATTCCGAACGGGTATATTCCCGCATCATCGGCAGCTTTACGCCGCTGGAATTTTTGGGAAAAGACGTCCGTCAACTAAAATCATAACAAAGGATTTATATGGATATTATACAGACTTTAACTACAGAATTTGGCCTGCAACGCTGGCAGGTAGAAAATACGGTAAACCTGATTGATGAAGGAAATACCATTCCCTTCATTGCCCGATATCGGAAAGAAGCACATGGTACATTGGATGACCAGGTGCTTCGGGAATTGAATGAACGACTGGAATACTTACGCAATTTGGATAAACGCCGGGAGGAAATTGTTCATTCCATTACCGAACAGGAAAAAATGACGCCGGAATTGGAAGAGGCTATTTTAAAAGCCGAAACCTTGGCCAAATTGGAAGATCTGTATCGCCCGTACAAACAGAAACGGCGCACCAGAGCCACCATGGCAAAGGAAAAAGGTCTGGAACCGCTGGCACAAAGCATCTGGGATAAAACAGTGCAAGGCACATTGGAACAGGCGGCAGAAGCCTATCTTTCCGAAGAAAACGGCGTGGAAACGGTAGAAGACGCGTTGCAGGGAGCCTCCGATATTTTGGCGGAACGGATTTCCGATGATGCCGAGCTGCGTGGCCGCCTGCGGGAACAATTCCTGCAATCCGCTACGCTGGATGCCAAAGCCGCAAAAGAGGAAGACAGTGTTTACGCGCAGTATTATGATTACTCGGAGCGGGTTGCAAAAGTTGCCGGTCATCGGGTCCTTGCCGTGGATCGCGGGGAAAAGGAAGGCTTCTTGAAAGTATCGGTTTCTTTTGATCGGGAGAAGGCGCTGCATTGTATTGACCGCACGCTGATCCGTAGCAAGGGCACGGAAACAGACCGCTTCCTGCTGGCGGCCGCGGAAGATGCCTATGACAGATTAATTTATCCGTCGGTGGAGCGGGAAATCCGTTCTCTTTTGACAGAGGATGCCTGCACCAACGCCATTAAAGTATTTGCACAAAATTTGCGTCCCCTGTTAATGGCGCCACCGGTAAAGAACAAGGTAGTGCTTGCGCTGGACCCGGGATACCGCATGGGCTGTAAGGTTGCCGTAGTAGACGGTACCGGTGCAGTGTTGGATACCGCCGTTATTTACGTTACCCAAGGGGATTACAAATACGCTCAGGCAAAGGAAACGCTGAAAAAATTAATTCAAAAAGATCAAGTAGAAGTGCTTTCTATTGGGAACGGTACCGCCTCCAAGGAAACAGAACTGTTTGCTGTAGAAGTTATGAACGAAGTAAAGCAGCAATCTGGCAGAAGCCTGTCCTACATGGTGGTCAGTGAAGCCGGAGCGTCTGTTTATTCCGCTTCCAAGTTGGCAGCAGAAGAATTTCCGCAGTTTGATGTTAACCTGCGTTCGGCGGTCTCCATTGGCCGGCGCCTGCAGGATCCTTTGGCCGAGTTGGTCAAGATTGACCCGAAGGCCATTGGCGTAGGACAGTATCAACATGATATGCCGCAAAAGCAATTGGCAGCGGCACTGGACGGCGTGGTGGAAGACTGCGTCAACGCCGTTGGCGCAGACCTGAACACGGCGTCCCCGTCCCTGCTGTCTCACATTGCCGGCATCAACGGTACCGTGGCCAAAAATATTGTGGCCTATCGGGAAGAAAATGGCGCCTTTACCAGTCGTGCACAGCTGAAAAAAGTACCGAAGCTTGGGCCAAAGGCATACGAGCAGTGCGCCGGCTTCCTCCGGGTGCCTGAGTCTAAGAATGTGTTAGATCATACCGGCGTGCACCCGGAGTCCTATACCATTGCCAAAGAGCTACTACAGCTTTGTGGCTATGACACAAAAGATGTTGCCGCGGGGCAGCTGTCCGACTTGCCAACCAAGGTAGAAAAACTTGGGTACAAAGAAGTGGCCAAGCAATTGGATTGCGGTGTCCCTACGTTGAAAGATATTACCAAAGAACTTTGCAAGCCGGGCCGAGACCCGCGGGACGAATTGCCACAGCCACTGCTTCGCTCTGACGTTATGGATATGAAAGACCTGAAGCCGGGTATGGAACTGAAAGGTACGGTCCGCAATGTCATTGACTTTGGCGCTTTTGTAGACATCGGTGTTCACGAAGACGGCTTGGTTCACATCTCGCAGATTGCGGACCGCTTTATTAAGCATCCGTCTGAAGTGCTTTCTGTTGGAGACATTGTTACTGTCAAAATACTGGACGTGGACGAAAAGAAAGGACGTATTTCTTTGTCCATGAAGGGCGTGAAACAACAGTAATTACTGCATCGCAGAGCAATGCAACGAAACAAAAAAGGAGGAACAGGAATGGATTATCTGCCAAAAGAGCAAAAAGTTTCCGGTCTGACGGCAGAGCAGTTAAGGGCGCTTGGTTGCACGGAACCGGGTTTTAAGGAACTTAGCATGATATGGGTTGCCAAGTACCTTACCAACATGACCAAGCATCCGGGCGGTTTGCCGTATACGTTTGGTATGGTATGCTCGCGGATCATGGGCTTTTATTCCAAAGAAGACTGGAAAGCCGTGAAAAAGTCCAGAACCAAGAAAAAGGTGAAACTGGAAAACGGCCGTAGCCTGAAACTGATTTTTGTAGAGTGTCCGGAAAAGTACCGCAAGGAAGACGGCAAAGATCGGATTATTGTGCTGTCTCACGGGTTTAACTCCGTCAGCACGTATATGTTGCAGTATTATTCCATTTATATGAAAGAAGGTTTCTCTGCTGTCTATTTTGATCAGCGTGGTCATAAAAAAGCCAAAAAGTATGAATGCACCATGGGTTACAACGAAGCCCTTGACCTGATTGACATTGTAAAATATCTGCGTAAAAAACACGGACGAAATGCCACAATCGGCGTACAGGGAGAATCCATGGGATCCGGTACGCTGGCTCAAGCACTGGACGGAATTGATGAAAGCTCTGACTTTGCCGTCTTAGACTGCGGTTATTCCGGCATGGATGAAATGGCTTGCTGGATTGAAAAGCTGTTCTTCTTTTACCCGAAAGCCGCTTTGCATGACCTGGTAAATGAACTCTCTTCCGTTGGCGATGTAAAATATACGGATGTAAAAGGCCTTGCTCATGTAAAAGCCGCGCGGCCGAACTATCCGATCTTCTTTGCCCACGGTGGCGGAGACTTCTTTGTGCCGACGCATTTTTCTAAAGATATGGCAAACGCCAAACGGGGCAAATCAGAACTGCATATTTACGGCCGCGCCTTTCATGCACAGTCTCATTTTTTGCATCATAAGGAATATGAAAAAGATATCTACGACTGGATGGAAAAAAACTATTTGCTGTAAAACAGTGAAAAAATACCGTATCCCAGGCATTGCGCTTGAGATACGGTATTTTTAGTTGGCTGTCTGGCACTTGTGTATTAGGTAATGTCTTTCACATCTAAGAAGGCGGTATATTGCATCTGCTCCGGGGTGTAGCCTTCAAGAACCCGGAGCATGTCAACGGCTACTGCTTTTGCATCCGGGAGGGAGTGCTCTAAGTAGTTGCCGCATTCTTGACGCTTGGCACCCGGAATTTCACCTTCAAAGTCACGTATGAAAGCAAAGGTGTCCTGCAGCAAGGAGATGACTTCTTCCTTGGGGAGGGTGTCTCGCGTCAGGAAGTAAAAGCCGGTGCGGCAGCCCATTGGCCCGACATAAATAATTTGATTAGAATATTTGGTGTTGCGTACGTAAGTGGCAAATAAGTGTTCAAAGGTATGTAAGCCGCCATTGGAGACATAGTCTCCTTTGTTTGGCTCCTTCATGCGGATGTCATAGGTAATAACGTCTCCGTCTACACGGGAAACGTAAAGACCTTTTTTGAGCTTGTCGTGGTCAATGGCAAAGCTTGCAATTTGTTTCATACAGTAACTCCTTCATTTAGGCTGCCGCGCCGGTAGCCTTCTTCATCTATGATAACTTTGGTAAAGCCCAGTACTTGATAATAAGGGCGCAGGTAAGGCAAGATTTCCTTTAGCGCAGGAATGTCTGCCGGGTCCACTTCTATTTTGGCGGTGGTGCCGCCATCCATACAGCGGACACGGAAATTGGGAAAGTCATTGTCTTTTAAGTAGGTTTCTGCCAAATCTATGCGATGCAGTTTTTCTTTTGTAATAGGTTCTCCGTAAGGGACCCGGGACGCAAGGCAGGCAAAGCTTGGCTTGTACCAGGTGGGCAACATCAGCTCTTCGCTGATGTTGCGGATTTCTTGTTTGCTGAGGCCCGCTTCCAGAAGCGGACTTTTTACGGCAAGCTCTTGCAGGGCCTTGCGTCCCGGACGGTAATCCGTCAGGTCGTCGGTGTTGGACCCTTCCACAAGGGTGAAGCCGTCCGCTTCCGCCAGCTCTTTGAACTGCTGAAAGAGTGCTTTTTTACAATGGTAACAACGGTCTTTTGGATTAGAAGCAAAGGCCGGAAGCAACAACGGCTTGGCCTGCACGACGACGTGCCGGATCCCTTGGTCCCTGCAGAAGATGTCTGCTTCTTCTGTTTCCCAGTGGGGATTTAATTCGGAAACTGCCGTAATGGCAACGCAATTATCTCCGACTGCTTCTTTGGCGGCGGCCAGTAAAAGCGTAGAGTCTACGCCGCCGGAAAAGGCAACGGCAACTTTGCTGTAACCCTTCAAAATTTGGAGGAGTTTTTGATATTTTTCTTGCTCCATGAAGGTCCCTCCATTTCTGTCGTTCATTATATTACAACTCTTTGAAATTTCCCATACTTATGGTAAACTACATACGCACAAAGGAGGAATTCGTATGAAACATATTGATATTAAGGACCTTTTGGCAGATGCCTCGTTCTTGCAGAAGGAAGTAACGGTTTGCGGATGGGTTCGCACCAGCCGGGATTCCAAAACCATGGCCTTCATGGAGCTGAATGACGGCACCTGCTTTAAACATATCCAAGTGGTTATTGACAAGGAAGAATTCAATGACGCAGCTTCCCTGGCAGAAGCCATGAAGCTGGGAGCAGCGGTTTGTGTTACCGGTACTGTGGTGCCGTCTGCCGTTGCCAAAGACGGCGGCGTAGAAATTAACGCCAAAGCCATTGAAATTCTTGGCACTTGTCCACCGGAATATCCGCTGCAGAAAAAGCGGCACACACTGGAATACCTGCGTACTATGCCACACCTCCGCGTTCGTACGAATACCTTCAACGCCGTATTCCGTGTCAGATCGGTACTGGCCGCCGCCGTACATGAATATTTCCAGGGCAACGGCTATGTTTACATTAACAGCCCACTGATTACCGGCTCTGACTGTGAAGGTGCCGGAGAAATGTTCCAGGTTACCACCATTGGTTATGATGCTGAGAAGAAGTATGAATCTGCAGAGGATTACTATGCTGCTGACTTCTTCGGCAAGAAGGCCGGCCTTTCGGTATCCGGCCAGTTGGAAGGAGAAATGGCCGCTACCGCACTGGGCCGGATTTATACCTTTGGGCCGTCCTTCCGGGCCGAAAAGTCCAACACCCAGCGCCACGTGGCAGAGTTCTGGCACGTAGAACCGGAAGTGGCTTTTGCAGAGTTACCGGACATTATTGCCATTGCGGAAGAAATGATTAAATTCCTGATAAACGCTGTACTGGAACGTTGCCCGCAGGAAATGGATTTCTTTGATAAGCGCGTGGCGCCGGGCTTGAAAGAAAAGCTGCACAACGTAGTAAACAATGACTTCCAAATTCTGGATTATACAGATGCCATTGAATTGCTGCAGAAAGCAGACGTGGAATTTAAAATTCCGGTAGAGTGGGGCCTTGACCTTGGCACAGAGCATGAACGCTACATCACCGAAAAGGTGTTCAATAAGCCGGTCTTTGTTACCAATTATCCAAAGGAAATTAAGTCTTTCTACATGAAACAGAATCCGGACGGCAAGACCGTTGCCGCAACGGACCTTCTGGTGCCGGGTGTAGGGGAAATTATCGGTTGCTCCGAAAGAGAAGCAGATTATGACAAACTGGTAGAAGCCATGAAGGTACGTGGCATGGACCTGGATGCGTATGCAGATTATTTAGACCTGCGTCGCTATGGCTCTGTACCGCATAGCGGATTCGGTCTTGGCTTTGAACGGATGGTTATGTATTGCACCGGCATGGAAAACATCCGGGACGTTATCCTCTTCCCAAGAACGGTTGGTAACATTCGCTAACAAAAAAAGAAATAGGGCCTGCCGCAGACAAGGGGTCTGTGGCAGGCTCAATATGCTTATAGCAGAGCTTTTATAAATATACTATAATGAAAACAGCTTAGAAGAGCAAAAGAAGGAAGGTGCCGGCATGAAAAATCTGAAACGGTTGGCGGAGCAGCAGATCCAAAAAGTAATCAATAAAGTGGCCGGCTCCGGCCTGTCCCAAGACGAAAACCTGGCTTTGGGACCACGCTCCGTTACGGAGGGCATGCCGGAGCTGGCCAGACAGGCTGCTGCGGAGTCCTGCGTTTTATTACGAAATGACGGCGCCTTGCCACTGGATAAGGACCAGTCAGTTGCCGTATTTGGCCGTTGTCAGCAGGACTGGTTTTATGTTGGTTACGGCAGTGGCGGAGATGTGCATCCGCCCTATATGGTCAATCTGATGGAAGGCCTGAAAAATGCCGGTGCCCTATATGACAGGGGCTTAGCGCAAATTTATGATGAGTGGACGCATTCGGAAGAGCATGCCGCATATCATGGCTTTTGGGGCCATTGGCCAATGTCCCATCCGGAAATGCCGGTGGACAAGGCACTGGTAAAAGGCATTGCCGAACGCAACCATACCGCCGTTGTCGTTCTTGGCAGAGCGGCCGGAGAAGACCGGGAAAATACGTTGACTCCCGGCAGTTATTACTTGACAGAGGAAGAAGAAAAATTACTGCAAACGGTCTCTTCGGCCTTTGCCAAGACCGTAGTAGTGTTAAATATAGGTAACATTATTGACTTTTCCTGGACCGGCAAATATAAGCTGGATGCCATCCTGCTTGCGTGGCAAGGCGGCATGGAAAGCGGCAATGCCGTTGCCGACGTGCTGTACGGCAAGGTTTCTCCGTGTGGGAAATTGGCCGACACCATTGCCAGAAACTATCAGGATTATCCCAGTAGCAGTCATTTTGGAGATAAACTGAAAAATGAATATGAAGAGGGCATCTTCCTTGGATACCGGTATTTTGAAAAATATCGTGAAGACCAAATCCTCTACCCGTTTGGATACGGTCTCAGTTACACTGATTTTGAAGTAAACCCGGTTGGCCTGGCCTACAATGAAGGGGAAAATAAGGTTACCGTTCAGGTACGGGTTACCAACACCGGACGGTATCCGGGGAAAGAAGTTATCAAGCTTTGGTGTATTCCGCCGGAGGGAAGACTAAAACAGCCGAAGCGGGTTTTAGTAGGCTTCGGCAAAACCAAAGAGCTTCTGCCCGGAGAACGGCAGAACTTATTGGTTACCGCCAAGCTAGATTACATGGCTTCCTATGACGAATGGAAGCATGCTTTTCTATATGAGCAAGGCGAATATTGCTTCATGGTGAATGACACACGGTACGGTTCTGTCTTTATGAAAGAAGAAACCATTCAGAAGCAGTGTGAACAGGCCGCTGTTCCCGGTGTGGACTTGCGTGCCCGAATGGAAAAGCGTCTGCCGGAAGAGCTTTTATCAACAGGGCAAAGCCACCTTCGCCTGACGGACGTTAAGGCGGGAAGAGCAACCCTGGATGAGTTTGTTGCAGAACTCAGCAACCAGGAATTGGAAGCCCTGACCCGCGGACACGGGTTCATGCACAGCCCGCTTGGCACAGACGGCAACGCCGGTACCTTCGGCGGCATCCTTCCGTCTCTGCAGGAGAAGGAGGTGCCGGTCATTACCACAACAGACGGTCCGGCCGGCATTCGGCTAAATCGCTTCAGCTCGCTGTTGCCGTGTGGCACTGCGCTGGCGTGTACCTGGAATCTGGACTTGGTTACGGACGTATATGAATTGCTTGGTGCAGAAATGGTGTCCGCCGGGTCCGACGTGCTTCTGGCGCCGGGCATGAATCTGCACCGAAATCCGCTCTGCGGCAGAAACTTTGAATATTTCTCAGAAGATCCGCTACTGTCCGGATTCATGGCCGCCGCCGTAATTCGCGGTATCCAACGCAACGGTGTCAGCGCCTGCCCAAAGCATTTTTGCTGTAACAATCAGGAAACCAATCGTGCTAATAATGACTCCGTTGTTGGAGAGCGCGCTCTGCGAGAGCTTTACCTTCGCAATTTTGAAATTGCCGTGAAAGAAGGAAGACCGCTCTGCATTATGACCTCTTACAACAAAGTCAACGGTGTCTGGTCCCATTACAACTATGACCTGGTTACCACCATTCTCCGCAAAGACTGGGGATATGACGGACTGGTCATGACTGATTGGTGGATGAAACCTGCGCACAGTCCGGAGTTTCCATCGCTCAAAAACAATGCGTATCGCGTGCGCGCCGGAGTGGATATCCTGATGCCGGGAGACATGAATCGCCTGGCAAAATCCTACAAAGCGGACAGCTCGCTTTTAGAAACACTTGGAAAACGGCATGGCCTGACCAAGGGCGAGTTACAAACTACCGCCAAACACACACTCCAATTTATTTTGAAATTCATGCATTAAAAGAAGGCAAAAAAGATGAACTTAGAAGGAAAACACGTACTGGTTATGGGTCTTGCCCGTAGCGGCATGGCCGCCATTAAGGTGCTGACTAAGCTTGGGGCCACGGTAACCCTGTCCGAACAGAAGCACAAGGAAGATCTGCAAGAGCTTCCGCAGCTGGAGGAGCTGGGTGTTACCGTTGTGGACCAAAGCCTGGCTGTGTTCCAACAGCCGTATGACCTGTGTGTCAAGAACCCGGGCATTCCGTATCGCTCGGATAAAATTCAAGCTTTGGAAGCGCAGAACATTCCGGTCATTACGGAAATTGAACTGGCCTTTCGAGTGGCCAAGCCGCAGCACTACTTTGCCATAACCGGTACCAACGGCAAGACAACCACCAGTACGCTGACTTACCGGATTTTGGAAAAAGCCTATGGCAAGAAAGTTCATCTTTGCGGAAATATTGGAATTCCTTTATGTGAAATTATTCTAAAGGAAAATCTATTGGAAGAAGAAGGACACTATATTGCCCTGGAGGTATCCAATTTCCAATTGGTCAACATTGATAAGTTCCGTCCGGAAGTGGCAACCATTATTAATTTGTCTCCGGACCACGTGGATTTCATGGGAAGCTTGGAAAATTACTATAAATCCAAGACAGAAGTATATCGGAACATGAAAGAGGATGACCTGTTTCTACTGAATGCGGATGACCCACTAGTAAAAGAATATACTGAAAAATACCCGGTTCCCTGCAAAGTACAGACCTTTAGTTTGGAAAGCCAGGATACCGATAACTACGTTAAAGACGGTTATGCTTACGTGGCCGGAGAAAAAGTTTTGCCACTGGATAAAATCCACATTGTAGGCAAACACAACTTACAGAATGTAATCATTGCCGTGGCCATGGCCCGCGCTGCCGGCGTGGACAAAGAGACCATTTGCGCCGCGGTAGACGCCTTCCATGGTGTAGAACATCGCATGGAATTTGTACGCGAATGGAACGGCGTAAAGTTCTATAATGACTCAAAGGGAACCAATACCGATGCTACCATTACCGCCTTGAAGTCCTTTGACCGCGGCGTCATTCTTCTCTTTGGCGGCTTTGAAAAAGGGCTGGCCATGGATGACGTCAAAGCCCACATGGGCTGCGTCAAGAAGGCCATCGGCTTTGGGGCCTGCGGCAAGCGGCTGGTAGACGACACCGTCGGCGCCGACGGCATTGTAGTAGAGGACCTGCCTGCCGCACTGGTCAAAGCCGTGGAGCTTGCCCAGCCTGGTGACACCGTCCTCCTCAGCCCAAGTACCAGTTCCTTTGACCAGTACTCTTGCTTTGAAGAGCGCGGAGAGCACTTCAAAAAATTGGTAAATGCTTTATAAGAACTAAATCGCAAAAGAAAAAGGCAGAAAGACGGAAAGCAAAATGAGCAAAGATAGTTATATTGGTGTGTTTGATTCTGGCATTGGCGGTATGACCGTAGTGCAAAGCATTGTAGAGACCATGCCGAAGGAAAACATCATTTATTTTGGAGATACGGCTCATGTGCCCTACGGGACTCGATCCAAAGCACAAATTACGGAATACGTTTTGGCCGATGTGCAATTTCTGCGGCAATTTGATTTAAAAGCAATGGTAATTGCGTGCAATACAGCGGATTCGGTGGCCAAAGAAAAAGTGGTGGATGCCTACCCGGATATGCCGGTTTTCGGAGTAGTGGAACCGGCTTCGGCGCAGGCCGCCAAGACTACGCGCAACGGAAAAATCGGGGTAATTGCCACAAACGCCACTGTAAAAACCAAGGCCTATCAAAGGGCAATTGCCCGGTATAATCCGGACGCGCAGGTTTACATGAAGGCCTGCCCGTTGCTGGTTCCGCTGGTAGAAAATGGACAGTACCGGGTCGGCAATCCGGTAGTCAACCTGATTTTGGCAGAGTATTTGAAACCACTGGCAGAGGAAGGCATTGACACCTTAGTATTAGGCTGCACCCATTATCCACTATTGGCCGATGCTATTGCATCCTTGTTCCCGGAGTTGACCTTAATTAGTTCCAGCACGGCGGCAGCGGCATGTTTGAAGGAAACGTTGCAAGCAAAGCACCTGGAGCGGGACAGTGCCGACCCCGGCACCCGCCAGTTCTTTGTTAGCGATGCCGCCGAAAATTTCCAAGAGCAAGCGGAAATTCTGTTAGGCGAAGCCTTAACCGATCCTGTCCAGCAAGTTACCCTTCCGGAAAAAGACTAAAAATAAAAATTTATCCTTGCGGACCGCAGATGGAATTATTTTTTCCAATCTGCGGTCCGCTTTGCCGTCCAAACTAACAGTCACCATCCGCCGAACGGCTATTCACCCGCTGTTCGGGTGGCAAATCTGGCTTTTCACCGTCATTTGCCACCCGAAATCCACTTTCGTGTGGCAAACAAATCTGTAATCCCAAATTTGCCACCCAAATCAACAGTCACCGTCCGCCGAACGGCTATTGACCCGCCGTTCGGGAGTCAAGTCCATAAAGTGGTGTAAATTCCATTCAGTCAAAATATGAATCAGG
>CAVFJZ010000018.1:0-15720 GCA_963623075.1 Bacteroidaceae bacterium | reverse complement strand
GTCTATAACATGTATGCCACTGCTATTACGCAATCCGGAACTTTAAAGGAAGATATCGGAGCCTTTTTATATGGCTCCTATGCTACTGCCTTTGATTTCCGTAACCTGGTTCCGTCTGTTATTATGACACTTGGTTTAAGTGCCATTCCGGTTCTTTCCGGCGCTTTTGCTTTGCAGGATAAAGACAAAATGCGCTCTTCCATTTCCACTGTTTTGAAGACGGCAACTCTTTTGTCTGTACCGGCCGGGCTTTGCATGGCTGTTTTGGCTGGACCTATTTTAAAAATCTTTTATGTCGGCTCCAAAGCAGAAGCCTCACTTAGCATTACTACACCATATGTGCAGGTCTTTGGCATTTTTGCGCTATTATTGTCTATTTCCACACCAATTACGAACATGCTTCAGGCAGTTAACCGGACGGATGTTCCGGTGAAATCGCTGATTTGGGCCTCCATTGCCAAAATTGTTTGTAATTATATTTTGGTTAGTATCCCTGTAATCAATCTGAAAGGGGCACCGGTCGGAACCATTTTGTTCTATATCATTGTTATTGCGCAAAACCTGCATGCATTATTAAAGGAAACCCAGGTAAAAATTGACTGGAAAGATACTTTCTTAAGACCAGCCTTTGCCGGAGTGCTTGCTGCTGCTGTTTGTTACGGTGTTTATCAAATCTGTTATGGACTGTTTCCGGAAGGAGCCGGTCAGGGCAGAAATGCCGGATTTACATATGCAACTATCATTGCTGCAATTGTTGCTATTATTTCTTGGGTTGGCTTTGTACTTTTGTTGAATGTCCTGAGTAAAGAGGATGTTTTGGGCTTGCCAAAAGGCCAAAAAATCGCAAAAGTACTTGAAAAGCGCGGACTGATAAAGTAAAATGCTTATGAAGTAATCTGTACTTTATTCATAATCGTTTGAAACAAATTTATTTTTTTGGAGGACAAGTACATGAATAAAACTGATCTTGTTAATGCTGTAGCCGCTTCTACCGGCTTCACAAAGAAAGACGCAGAAAAAGCAGTTGCCGCTGTTATCGAAGGCATCACTGACGCTCTGAAAGCCGGAGATAAGGTTCAGCTTGTTGGTTTCGGTACTTTTGAAGTACGTGATCGTGCTGCAAAGCAGGGCCACAATCCACGCACCGGTGAACCAATGCAGGTACCTGCATCCAAGCTTCCTGCTTTTAAAGCCGGTAAAGCTCTCAAAGACGCTGTTAAATAATCAGATTTTGAGTATATGAAAAGGAGGAGTGAAAATCACTCCTCCTTTTCTTCACAATAAAAAAGAGGTTACTATGAGACTGGATAAATATTTAAAAGTATCTCGCCTGGTAAAACGTCGTACGGTTGCCAATGAACTTTGTGATGCCAAACACGTTTTGGTCAACGACAAGGTAGCCAGAGCATCCTATGACGTCAAAGAAGGGGACGTTATTGAAATTCATATGGGAAATCGGATTCTGAAGGCAAAAGTACGAACCGTATCCGAATATGCCACAAAAGAAACTGCCGGTGATCTGTATGAATTGTTATCGGATTCTTAAAAAACAGTATGTTTGCTTGCAATCCGGGAAATAGATATTGTATAATTTTTTTACTTGAAAATCTGCCGGATGAAGGGGAAGAAAGGCGGTTGTTTTGGCTACAAAAAGGGAAAAACAAAGACGCTTCAGCTTTATTTTAACGCTTGCCCTGGTGGTCCTAATCGGTTATTTTCTAATTTCTCTGGTTTCCGTACAACTGGATATCAAAGAAAAGAAACAGGAGCTGGCAGAGGCGCAAACCCAACTGGAAGAGGTTTCAGGGCAGAATGAAGACCTGAAGGATCTAAAAGAAAACGAAGATAATGAATCTTATATGGAACGCGTTGCGCGGGATGTATTAGGCTATGTTCTTCCCGGAGAAAGTGTTTATTATGACACCGGATCTGGTGCAGGAGAATAAAATAAAAGAAATTAAATAGGGGAAGGAAATTTTTTGCATGGCCTTGGAAGTAGGAGCAATTGTAAAAGGAAAAGTTACGGGGCTGACCAAATTTGGCGCTTTTGTTAATCTGGAAGATGACAAAGTGGGTCTGGTCCATATTTCTGAAGTATCCAATCATTTTGTAAAGGATATTGCAGATTTTTTGGAAAAAGGACAAGAAGTCAACGTAAAAGTAATCGGTATTGACAATGCCGGGAAAATCAGCCTTTCATTAAAGCAAGTGGAAGGAAATCAGGAACTGATGGATGCCAAGGAACATCAGTCTTCTGCAAAGGGAGAAGGCCATACAGAACAGCGGGAAAGAAAGCCGCGTCCAAAGCCAAATGTATGGCAAGGTCAGAAGAAGGAAACCAAACCGGCTTCGGAAATGACCTTTGAAGAAATGATGGCTAAATTCAAGGTAGATTCTGACTCTAAAATGGCTGATTATAAGCATGCAACTGAATCCAAGCATGGCGGATACAGCCGTAGAGGTGGAAATAAAAGATATTAAGCAGATATTAAAAGTGTCAATTGGAAAGCAGAGTGCGCGTTTCGTGCTCTGCTTTTTTGGAGAGGGAAAGCAACATGAGTATTCGTTCTATTCCATTTCAGGAAATTGTTGATTTGACTGCAGCACTTTGCATTCGTGCCAATAAGGTGCTCCCTAGCGATTTAGTTTCCTGCATTTCAGAAGGCTGCTTGCAAGAAACAGAGGAACTGCCAAACTCTATTATGCAAGATTTAATGAAGAATCTGGATGCAGCAAAAGAATTAGATATTCCTATTTGCCAGGATACCGGCATGGCTGTTGTTTTTGTTGAACTTGGCTCCGATGTCCACATAGAAGGCGGTTTGATCGGAGATGCCATTAATGCAGGGGTTGCCAAAGGATATGAAGAAGGCTTCCTTAGAAAATCAGTGGTAGCAGATCCTTTGAACCGGATTAATACCAATGACAACACGCCGGCAATTTTGCATTTGCAAATGGTGCAAGGAGATCAAATTAAAATTACTGTTGCTCCAAAAGGATTTGGCTCAGAAAATATGTCTCAGCTGAAGATGTTTACACCGGCTGCAAGCTTGGAAGACATAAAAGGATATATTCTGGATGTGGTTCGTCAGGCCGGTTCCAATCCTTGTCCGCCTATGGTGCTGGGCATTGGTATTGGTGGAGATTTTGAATACTGTGCCTATCTGGCAAAGAAGGCGCTGTGTCGCCCGGTAGAGCAGCGGAACGCCAATCCTTTTTACGCAGATTTGGAAGAAGATCTTTTGGCAGAAATTAATCAAACCGGTATTGGACCACAGGGCTTTGGAGGAAAAACGACTTGCCTTGCGGTTAATATTGAATACAGTGGTACACATATTGCTGGTTTACCGATATCTGTCAATGTTGGATGCCATGTAACGCGGCATGCAAGTGCTGTACTGTAACACGGATTGCATTGTCTGAAAGATGGCAAGCGCTTTTCACGGTTCAGTTGACGAAAGCCAAAAAAATTTGTATAATTTCTACATATTAGGTATGCCCAATTCAAACCGTCAGGGGATCCTGGCGGTTTCTTTTTGTAAAGGTTGTTAAACATAAATGTATATGAATTTTGTAGTTCCCTGCCTGATTGGCTTGGAATCTTTAATAGCAAATGAATTAAAAGATCTGGGAGCAGAGGACGTTCAGGCAGAAAATGCGCGGGTTCTTTTTTCCGGAGACGAACATATTTTAGCCAGAGCCAATCTTTGCTGCCGTTACGCAGAACGGATTCAAATTTTGGTCGGTACCTTTGAAGCCAGAAGCTTTGAAGAACTTTTTCAGGGGACCAAGGCGCTTCCTTGGGAACTTTGGATTGGAAAACAGGATGCTTTCCCGGTAAAAGGCTATTCTCTGAATTCCAAATTATTTTCTGTTTCTGATTGCCAGGCCATTATTAAAAAGGCTGTGGTAGAACGCTTAAAAAGCAAGTATCAATTAAATTGGTTTGAAGAATCCGGTACCAAATATCAAATTCAGTTTTCCATTATGAAAGATGTGGTATGCCTTTTAATAGACACCACCGGAACCGGTTTACATAAGCGGGGATACCGTTTGCAGGCAAACGGAGCTCCCATGAAGGAAACCTTGGCGGCGTCTCTTTGCAATTTGGCAAGACTGCGGCCATATCATACTTTATATGATCCTATGTGCGGGTCCGGCACCATTTTAATTGAAGGAGCCATGCAGGCTCTGAAAATGGCACCCGGCATCCACAGGCGCTTCGCGGCAGAAACCTTCCCGCAGATTGCGCCGGAGGTTTGGGCCGAAGAGCGGACGCGCGCAGCAGATTTAGTAGACTTTGATTGCACATTCCAAGCGTATGGTTCAGATGTTGATCCGGCCGCAGTAGAAATTGCCAAAGAAAATGCACGCCGCGCCGGTGTAGAAAAAAGAATTACTTTTGAAGTAAAAGACATTTCAGAATTTCAACGCAAGTCTGACAGGGGGACGGTCATTGTAAACCCGCCGTACGGAGAACGCTTGTTGGAAATAGAGGAAGCAAATCGCCTGTATCAGGTGTTAGGGGAAAAGTTTCCGCGGGAACGCGGATGGGCTTATAACATCATTAGCCCGGCGGAAGACTTTGAACAACTGTTCGGACGGAAAGCGGATAAACGGAGGAAACTATATAACGGCATGATTAAATGTCAGTATTATATGTATTTTAAATAAGCAAACAAAAAGGAGTATGTGTTATGAAACATTACTTTGTGGTCAATCCGGTTTCCGGAAAGAACATCCCGTATGATGTTGTAAACGACTACATCCTTCCGGCCCTGCAGAAAACCGGTGTTGACTACGAAATCTACAACACTACCTGCGCCGGAGACGGAACCAGATTCGTCAAGGAAAAGGCTGCGGAAGCTGCGGGAGAACCGGTTCGCTTTTACGCTGTAGGGGGAGACGGAACCCTTTACGAAGTGTGCAATGGTGCTGTAGGTTTTCCAAACGCAGAAATTACAGTAGTACCGAAGGGATCCGGAAATGACTTTCTCCGGCTGTTCGGAACAGCAGACCAATTTCTTCAGGTAGAAGATCTGATTAACGGAACAGCGGTGACCGTAGACGGCTTAAAGATCACCCACGAAAATGGTATAGAATATGCCATTAATCAGACTTCCATGGGCTTTGATGCAGAAGCTTGCTTAGAACAGGGAAAAATGAAATCTGTACCGGGTGCGGTAGGTCACATTACGTATATGCTTGCTGGTTTGGCCTGTGCCATTACCAGAACCAAGTTTGATTTTGACGTATCCTTAGACGGACAGAAAATTGAAGGTCCATTCTGCTTTGTTGTTGGCTGTAACTCTCGTTGGTACGGATCCGGCATCAAAGTTGCTCCGTGGGCAGATCCGGAAGATCATCTTCTGGATGTTGTTGCATTCCGTCGTGTTACCTCATGGCCGGTGCTCTTCAAAGTTGCCATGTTGAACTGGCAGGTAAAGGGAGACCACTGGAAACGTCCGTATGTGGAAGTACTGCGTGGTAAGAAGTTAACCATTGAAGACAATCGTAAACAGCCGAAGAAACGTGCCATCAATGTGGATGGAGAATGTCAACGGGTAGACGGTTGCACAATTGAAATTATGGAAGACGAATTCCATTTCGTTATTCCATCCACTTCCACTTATCCGGAAGACCGCAAAAACGGCACCTTAGACTTTGAAATTAAAAAGCCGTTCTTGCATAAGGAGCCTTGGAAGACTCTGCTTACCAAATATGACCCATACAATATTATCTTCAACAGATCTTACAAAAAGTAAGTTTCTTGATCTTAATTACATACAAAAGGATCTGCCGCAAGGTAGGTCCTTTTACTTTGTATTCATAAAAGGTACGCGTTATAATAAGAAAAGCATAAAAGCAATTTAAAATGAGTGAGGAATGTTATCATGCTAAAAAACATAGATAAAGCCACGATATTAAAGCTAAAAAACGAAGTAGACTATCAGCCGGGTCAAGTAGTCAGCAAAACATTGGCACAAAATAATTTTGTCAGTGTAACACTTTTTTCCTTCTGGAAAGGGGAGGAAATCAGTACTCATGAATCTGGCGGAGATGCCCTTGTTACTTGCTTGGACGGTGTTGGTAAGATTACCATTGACGGGGTAGAGTATGAGCTGACAGAAGGCAATTCTATTGTTATGCCAGCCAAACACCCTCATGCCGTAGAAGGAAAAGAAAACTTTAAGATGCTGTTAGTAGTTATTTTCTGAATTGTTTTTTGGAGTAAACGAAATGGCAAACAAGTTAAAAAGTGTTTATATTTGTAAATCCTGTGGATACGAAAATCCAAAATGGTATGGAAAATGTCCTCAGTGTGGGGAATGGGATACCATGGAAGAGGAAATCCGAAAAAAGGAAGAAATGACTCCTTCTGGCAGGACAGTACGGAAAGGGCCTAATGGTAGCGGCAGACGTGCACTTTCCTATAAAATGAATGAAATAAAAACAGATGGCGAACAGCGTTATTTTACCGGTATGACAGAGTTTGATCGTGTCCTTGGTGGTGGCCTTGTCAAAGGTTCTATTGTCTTACTCTGCGGTGATCCCGGTATTGGTAAATCTACTATTTTGTTACAAGTCTGCCAGACGTTTGGTGAAAGTCTAACCGTTCTTTATGTATCCGGAGAAGAAAGTCCACATCAGATTAAGCTGCGAGCAGATCGGCTTGGTGTTACCTCTGAAAATTTATCCATAATGGCAGAAACAGACGTAGAGTTAATTACAGAAGAAATGCGTACTGCAGCGCCGGATGTGGTTATTATTGACTCCATTCAAACAATGATGTTAACAGAACTCAGCTCTTCTGCAGGCAGTATTACGCAGGTAAGGGAATGTACCAATTGGTTGACCAGAGCATGTAAGGAACTTAATATTCCTATTATTGTAGTAGGCCACGTTAATAAAGACGGCAACATTGCCGGACCAAAGGTACTAGAACATATTGTAGATACCGTTCTTTATTTTGAAGGGGAACGAAATCTGTCTTACCGCATTCTAAGAGCTGCAAAAAACCGCTTTGGATCTACCAACGAAATTGGTGTTTTTGAAATGATGGATCGTGGGTTACGGCAAGTAGAAAACCCAAGCTTGATGATGCTTTCCGGACGCCCGGAAAATGCATCCGGATCTTGCGTTGCCTGTATTATGGAAGGCTCCAGACCGATTATGGCAGAGGTGCAGGGTCTTGCCACAACTACCGGATTTGGCAATCCACGGCGTATGTGCAACGGATTTGACTTTAACCGAATTAATATGATTCTGGCTGTTTTAGAAAAAAGGGGAGGATATTACTTCTCTAATATGGACGTCTACCTGAATGTCATTGGTGGATTAAAATTAAATGAACCGGCTGCAGACTTGTCGGTTGCTTTAGCCTTGGTTTCCAGTTTGAAAAATGTAGTTGTCAAAGATGACGTTTTAGCATTTGGTGAAATTGGTCTTGCTGGAGAAATTCGCAGTGTTGGATATTGTGAACAGCGCGTCAGAGAAGCTGCAAGACTTGGATTTACCAGAGTCATTGTTCCAAAAGATAATTTGAAATATTTACCGAAGGATGTCTTCAGCCAAATTGAAATCATTGGTGTTCGCTATATCAGCCAGGCTTTGGATGCTGCCATTTGATTTTCTCTGGCGATGTAGCAGGAGACACCTGTGAAAGGGTCTGCTTAAAAGAAATATGTAATTATACAAAATAAATGTTTTGTATAATTAAGGGCAGGTTAAATGCGCAGTTTACCATTAGAATCCTTATTTGGACATCTAAATAGGACTGCGCATTATTTTCTTTTATGGACGGCACATTTCTGTTCTTCTTTTGCGCTTTCAATTCAAATCCTTTCAATCAAATCCTCTAAATCAAATTCTTTAAATTTCTTATTTTTTTATGATTTTTTATTCAACCAGTTTTTTCTGAATGAGTCTTTCTCTGTGCCAAAAAAACTGATTGAATCTTTTTTTAAATATTTTTTGCTCATTTTGAAGATCAACGTTTAAGAAGGTTTAAGCTGTTAGAACAATCATGTAACAACTACGTAAAGAACGTAAATAACGATGTTGTAGTATTCCTGCTGTTGACTTGTATATCCGGACTAAGAACTCTATAATATAAAATGATACAAAATGAGCGCTCAATAACTCAATAAATAGAAAACAAAAAAGAAATAAAAAAGATTGCTATTGTGAAACTGTTTCACAATAAAAGGACGTTTTATATGATTACGCGTGCAGATTATGACACTTTCCCGTCTTTACTGGTGGAATTTCTAAATTATATGGATGCCATCAAAAACAAATCTAAGGCTACTATCAGTGAATATGCCTCTGATTTGCGCACCTTTTTTCGTTTTTTAAAGAAAGAACGCGGCCTGGTCTCCCCTTCTGAGCCATTTGAAGAAATTGTAATTAAAGATATAGACGCATCTTTTATTCAAACAATTACACTGGCAGATGCCTATGCATTTCTTTCTTTTTGCAAGGATGAGCGTCAGAATTCGGCACGGACCAGAGCCAGAAAAGTCTCTTCCTTACGCGCTTTTTTTAAGTTTTGTACGGTGCAAAAAC
Organism: Bacteroidaceae bacterium; assembly: GCA_963623075.1. Lineage (GTDB taxonomy): Bacteria > Bacillota > Clostridia > Oscillospirales > Acutalibacteraceae > RUG420. The sequence goes on along the minus strand of CAVFJZ010000018.1, from coordinate 7,152 downwards.
ATATTTTGGAAGAAAATCCGATGCAGGAATTGGATACTCCTAAAATGAAGCAAACATTGCCCAAATACCTTACCTTAGAAGAGGCTATGGAATTGCTGGAAAAGGCTGCAGATGGGCCCAATAAGGAACGAGACTATGCCATGATTACTCTTTTTTTAAACTGTGGCATGCGGCTTTCTGAGCTGGTCAGCTTAAATTACACAGACATCCGGCATGATCATACCGTTAAGATTACCGGTAAGGGAAACAAAGAACGGACCATTTACTTAAATGATGCCTGTATTCAAGCTGTTAACGCCTATATGGCAGTGCGGCCGGTAGACGGCGTTAAGGACAAAAACGCACTTTTTCTGAGCAATCGAAAACAACGTATTTCACCGAAAACGGTGCAACACGTTGTTTACCAGGCGTTGGAAAAAGCCGGATTAGAAGGATATTCTGTCCATAAACTGCGCCATACAGCCGCTACACTTATGTATCAGTATGGCAATGCAGATGTTTTGGAATTAAAAGAAATTTTAGGCCATGAAAATGTAGGAACTACGCAAATTTATACACATGTGGTAAATGAGCAGTTAAAGACGGCTACAGACAATAACCCATTAAATGCACCGGCAAATCGCAAAGAGATAGACAGGAAAATTAAAGAACAAGAAAAAAATTAAAAAAATAAAAGCCGGATAAGGAAAACAGACAATTTCGTCTGGCCTTATCCGGCTTTATACTTTCTAAAAATGGGAAAGCAATTTTATTTATTTGCTTTTCTTTGCCTTTTCTTTGGCAGCCTTTTTAGCTTCCTTCTCTGCGGCAGCCTTATCTGCTGCAGCCTTCTTGGCAGCTTCTGCACGTTCTTTTGCACTTAAGTTAGTAGCAATAGCGGTTTTAGCAAAGCGAATCTTGGTGCGATCAGTTCCGGTTTCAATGACAATGCTGTCTTCTTTTACGGAAACAATGCGGCCCATGACACCGCCAATGGTCATGATATCATCTCCGATGTTAAGAGATTCTCTCATGTCCTGCTCTTCTTTTCTCTGCTTCTTGTCTCTTCTGGACATCATAAACATATAAACTACAAAGAAAATCAGAATTGCAACCATCCAAACAGAAGATGCGCCGGAAGAGCTGCTAGATCCGGATGTAGACGCCGTACTTAAAAGAACGGCAAGGGCGTTAAAATCCATTTAATGTACCTCCATTATTTACGGGTTCTCCCCGATTCAGCACGCTTATTATACCATGCTATTTTCTTAAATTCTAGTATCTAACAAGTCCACATATTGATCATGGAAACTTTGGAAAGTGCCCTGATCTAAGGCATCTCGAATGCGTTCCATCAGCGTGTTGTAGAAATACAGATTATGCATTACGCAGAGCCGCATTCCTAACATTTCATTGGCTTTTAGCAAGTGCCGAAGATAAGCTCTGGAATAATTACGGCAGGTTGGACAGTCACAAGTAGAGTCAATTGGCAATTCGTCCTTTTCATATTTCTGATTATTCAGATTTCGAACGCCTTCCCAAGTGAAAAGTTGCCCATGTCTGGCGTTGCGGCTTGGCATAACACAGTCAAACAAATCAACCCCACGAGAAACCGATTCAATAATATTTCCCGGTGTTCCTACTCCCATCAGATAACGAATTTTGTCTTTAGGAGCATAGGGTTCCACTGCAGAAATGATTTCATACATGGTCTCTTTTGGCTCCCCTACAGCAAGGCCGCCAATAGCATAGCCATCCAAGTCTAAGGTGGCAATGTCCTTCATATGTTGAACTCGCAAATCAGGAAAAGTGCAGCCTTGGTTAATGCCAAACAGTAATTGGTTTGGATTGACGGTGTCAGGCAAGGCATTTAAGCGTTCCATTTCTACTTTACAGCGCTCCAGCCATCTGGTGGTCCGGGCACAGGACATGACAGCATATTCATAGGTGGCCGGGTTAGCAACACATTCGTCAAAGGCCATAGCAATGGTTGAGCCAAGGTTAGACTGGATTTGCATGGACTGCTCCGGACCAATAAACAGGGCGCGGCCATCCACGTGGGAGTTAAAATAGACGCCCTCTTCCTTAATTTTATTCAATTTTGCAAGGGAAAAAACCTGGAATCCGCCGGAGTCTGTTAAGATGGGACCCTGCCAGCCGGTGAATTTGTGAAGTCCTCCCATTTCTTTAATTAATTGATCTCCGGGGCGGACGTGCAAGTGGTAGGTATTGCAGAGCATAACCTGGGTTTTCAGGGACTCTTTTAAGTCCAACGCGGACACCGCGCCCTTAATGGCACCGCAGGTGGCTACATTTTGAAAAGCCGGTGTCTGTACTACCCCGTGAACCGTAGTAAGTGTGCCACGGCGTGCGGCACCTTCTGTTTTCAGTACTTGAAACATGTGGGAACTCCTTTAAGAGATAAACATTGCATCGCCGAAGGAAAAGAAGCGATATTGTTCTTCTACCGCAACCTCATAGGCATTCATGGTGTGTTCGTATCCGGCAAATGCGGAGACCAGCATAATCAGAGTGCTTTCCGGTAAATGGAAATTGGTAATGAGTCCATCCATGCAACGGAATTGATAACCCGGATAAATGAAAATGCTGGTATTGTCCTCATCCTCGGCGATGCAGCCTAATTTCGTTGCTACACTTTCCACTGTACGACAACTGGTGGTTCCGACGCAGATGACACGACCGCCGTTTTCTTTGGTTTGGTTGATTAAATCAGCAGTTTCTTTTGGCATACGGTAGTGTTCGGTGTGCATGTGGTGTTTTTCTATCGTGTCCTCTTTTACCGGTCGGAACGTGCCAAGACCAACATGTAATGTAACCTTTCCAATATTGACGCCCATAGCCTTTACCTGTTCCAGCAGCTCCGGTGTAAAATGCAGACCGGCGGTCGGTGCTGCGGCGGATCCCAATTCTTTGGAATATACGGTTTGATACCGCTCTTTATCTTCCAACTTTTCTTTAATATAAGGTGGTAACGGCATTTGCCCTATTTCTTCCAGAATAGAATAAAAGTTATCTCCGTCATAGGTAAAGTGAACCACGCGGTTCCCGTCTTCTTTGACTTCTTGTACAGTTCCTATTAATTTCCCATCAGAAAAAGAAAACGTGGTACCCTCTTTGGCTTTTTTTCCCGGACCGGCTAAGCATTCCCAGGTATCTAATGCAACCTGCTTTAATAAAAGAAACTCTACTATGGCTCCGGTTTCTTTCTTTACGCCGTAAATGCGTGCCGGTAGGACGCGAGTATCGTTGATGATTAAGCAATCTCCCGAATGGAGAAAGTGCAGAATATCATCAAAATGACCGTGGATTAATTCCCCTGTCTCCCGATCCATATGAAGCAGTCGGGATGCATCTCGCTGTTTTAATGGGGTTTGTGCAATTAACTCCTCCGGAAGATGATACCAGAAGTCGGATTTTTTCATGTCAGAAGGCCTCTTTCAATTGACTTTACAGATGCAATGTTTTATAGTATTTGCAAGTTTGCAAAAAGCGACTGATGAAGCCGTTTTTTGGCAAAACAACTTGCTCTATTATATTGCATTGAATCCTGGTTTACAACCAGATTTCAAAACTTACATCCCGGAGGGAATCAATTATGAAACAGTACAAAGTCGGCATCATCGGTGCTACCGGCATGGTAGGCCAGCGGTTTGCCACCATCCTTGAGAACCATCCATGGTTTACCGTTACCGCTTTAGCGGCCAGCTCCCGTTCTGCAGGTAAAACCTACAAAGAGGCTGTAAAAACTTGGAAAATCAACACTGCTCCAATGCCAAAAAGCATGGAGGATATGATTGTTCTGGATGCTGACAACGATATTGAAAAAATTGCCGGTCTGGTAGACTTTGTATTCTGTGCTGTTTCCCTCTCTAAACCGGAAACCAGAGCATTGGAAGAAGCCTATGCTAAGGCAGAAATTCCTGTTGTTTCCAACAATAGTGCACATCGCTTTACACCGGACGTACCTATGGTTATTCCGGAATTAAATCCGGATCATATTAAGATTATTGATGACCAGCGGAAACGCCTTGGCACCAAGCGCGGCTTTGTTGCCGTTAAGTCCAACTGCTCTCTGCAGTCTTATGTACCGCCACTCTATCCGTTAGATGAAAAGTTTGGCGTAGAAGATGTTCTGGTATGCACCTATCAGGCCATCTCCGGTGCCGGTAAAACATTTGATACTTTCCCGGAAATTCTGGACAACGTTATCCCGTATATCGGCGGCGAAGAAGAAAAATCCGAACAGGAACCGCTGAAAATTTGGGGTCATATTGAAAACGGTGAAATTGTCTCGGCAACCAAGCCGCATTTTACGGCACAGTGCCTGCGGGTACCGGTTTCTGACGGCCACCTGGCAGCAGCCTTTGTCCGCTTTGCCAAGAAGCCAACCAAGGAAGAAATCCTGGAAACTTGGGCTTCCTTCTCCGGTAAGCCTCAGGAGCTGGATCTGCCATCTGCCCCAAAGCAGTTCCTGCACTACTTTGAAGAGGATGACCGTCCACAGTCTAAACTGGATCGGAATTTGGACAAAGGCATGGCCATCTCCGTTGGCCGTCTTCGCGAAGATACACAGTATGACTACAAGTTTGTTTGTGTTTCCCATAATACGCTTCGCGGTGCCGCAGGCGGTGCAGTGCTTTTGGCAGAACTGCTTGCTGCAGAAGGTTACATGGACTAAGCAAATATAGTATAAAAACACATAAGCGCCCATTACGGTTATTCGTAACGGGCGCTTTCTTTACGCTTTTTTCTATTGCTTACTCAGATTCTGTTTCTTCTAATTTAGTAACAGTTTTTTTTGTGTTAATTTGGGAGTACAACCGACGCATTTGTACATTGCAACGATATTTCTGACCACATTCCGGACAAACAAAAAAGGCGCGAAAAGAGCTGTTTGCAAAGGCCCATTCTGTAGTAGGCTGACACGCGATATGGCAATTTATGCACTTACAGGTTAAAGACTCCTCTTCCACATACGGACTATGAATATCCTTAATAATATAGGGATGGAACAGCAGTCGCCGATAATATTCTTCATTACAAACACGAATAAATGGGGTTAGGCGTTCTTCATCATATACCACTCGGAAAATAACGGCAGTCATTTCACAGTCACCAAGGGCTCTGTGGTGAACGTAGTTTTCTGCATCAAGATGAATCATTTCTGCAGCATTACTCAAACCGATTTGCTGGCTAGGCTGCAAATTTTTCTGTTTCATAAAGAAAGCCTGCGCATCAGCATAATATTTCAAAAACGGGATGGTCGGATCTGCCAAATAATAACGATAATTTTCAGTTAAGGCACGGACATCCATGTCTCCCCAGGAAAGGATGACTGTATTGTCCACATCTCCAATCCAGTTGGTAAAATCCTCTGCAACATTTAAGAAGCCTGCAGCATCTTTAATATCTTCATTGGTAATATGAGTTAATTTTTTGACTCTGGAATGCAGATGAGTTTCAATTTGCGGTTTAACAAATCTGGCATAGGTATCAATGGTTTTCAGATCTTCATCCAATTTGATTGCGCCAAATTCAATGATTTCACTGATATATTGATGTCCGCGCCTGTCAAAGGCTGTATTCCATTCCAAATCCAGAATGACGAATTGCATATAATAGAAAACCCTTTCTTTTCGGCATTAAACGGTAATTTGATCTCTGATTTTAGCCAAAGTCTTGTCTCCGATGCCACTGACATTCGTCAATTCATCCACCGAAGTGAACGGCCCGTGCTCCGTTCGATAATCAATAATAGCCTGCCCTTTTACATCCCCGATTCCGGTTAAGGTCGTCAGTTGGGCAAGCCCAGCCGTATTAATATTTATTTTTTCGCTACTCTGTAAGGTAGTGCTTTCCGTTGTTGAAGAAGTGCTGACAGACAAAGAAGTATTGACCGAGGTAGAAGTACTGACAGACTCTAAAACATCCCCTTCCTCCGAAGAAGAAAGGGTAATTGCATTATAAGTAATAATTCCGGCTAATAAAACAAAAGCAATTGCAACCAACACGGATTCCCGAAATGTCATTAGGGAGCCTCCGCTTAGTAAATTGGTACGCAAAAGATTATAACATAAAACAAGGCGTTAGAAAGCCTATTTACAGACAATAATAATTTGTTTCCCATGCAGGAATATACGGATGATGGCGTAAATACAGTTGATACTGAGGTTGTAATGTTAAAATCTGTAAAGGCAACAAAAAAAGATCTGTAGTTCGGTGATATGCAGAAACCGCTAGTGTTGGCTTAAAGACCGCTAATGTCTGTTTTAAGCCCGCTAGAGTTTCTGTCTCAGCACCCTCTACGTCCATTTTTATATAAGTGGCTTTTACCCCTTGTAAGATAGAATCTACATCTGTTGTCTGCACTTCCCGTTTTCCGGTGTTGACGGAAGAATTTCGTCCGCCTCCCCCATCAAACGGAAGAACGGTTTGTTCAGACCACGAGGCAAGTGGATAGGTATAAATTCTTTCTTTCATATTCCCCGGAAGTCCATCTAAATATTCCAGAAGTTTTTGATAATTTTTGTTATCCGGTTCCAGGGCATAAATAGATTGGAATTGATTGTTTGTTAATTGTAAAAACTCTTCGATGGTGTCTCCGCGGTAAGCTCCCAGATCTACATAAGTATCTGAATGGCCAAGGCGAATGAGGTTGGTAAATACTTCTTCCCGCGGTGTTTCACATTCAAACAAATAAGAGAGTTGTCCTGTTAAGCGGTAGTGCAAAACAGAAGAAAACACTTTGCAAGACTGTTCATCTGCCAGAGATTCATAGACCTGTTGAATTTCTTCCTGATAAGTCATTAAGTGATTTAGCGTAAAGTTATCATAGCCAAAAACCGGGACTTCCGGTGCTAAGACTTCATATCGTTTTGCAATTTCTTTTATGGTATGCATCATGTCTTCTCGGAAAATGGCAAATCCAATCAATACAATGCAGTCTTCATATTTTTGACAAATATCGGTATAACGCAGACAAGTGTATCCATGAAACTCCTGGCCACGATAAAAGGCATCAGAGACAAAAATATCAGAAACAGAAACATGATATTTTTCCAGTACAAATAACAGCTTTTCAGCACCGTTTCCTGTTCCATATAGGACCAGTGGACGGGTTTCCTGCTGCAGACGTTGCCATACATCTTGGGT
>CAVFJZ010000017.1:7926-19072 GCA_963623075.1 Bacteroidaceae bacterium | reverse complement strand
CAGCCTGATTCATATTTTGACTGAATGGAATTTACACCACTTTATGGACTTGACTCACGGAAGTGGATTTCGGGTGGCAAACTTGGGTGCAGAGCTGAGTTTGCCACCCAAGTAGGGCCGAAATAGACAGGCACTGCTTGGCGGGGTTTGATTATGGTGGCAAATTTGGGATTACGGCTTTGTTTGCCACACGGAAGTGGATTTCGGGTGGCAAACTGGGGGTGCAGAGCTGATTTTGCCACCGGAGTGGAGCAGAAATAGACAGGCGCTATTTGGTTGGTGCTGATTGTGGTGGCAAATTTGGGATTACGGCTTTATTTGCCACACGGAAGTTGAATTCGGGTGGCAAACTTGGGATGCAGAGCTAAGTTTGCCACCCGAGTGGAGTTGAAACAGATGGGCGCTGTTTGATAGGAGCTAAGTTTGCCACCCGAGAAGAGCCGAGCATTGGAGTAGGGCCGCCACCCTCCCCCCAAAAAAAAGCAAGGACTAGCCAACAGGCCTGGATAAGCCCTGAAAACAGATGAACTCAATTATAAATCCGGCGGAGCCCCTTCTTTTTTTAGAAATGACCGCTTGCCGCAAGATTTTTATTGGAATAAGCAAAATGCAAGCACTGCTTTCTTGTCAATTAAGCAATCTTTATGTAGTCTGGTACAAAGAACCGAGAGCTATTACAAAAATTCCGAGCGAAGAGGACTACTGGAAACAGGATACCCGAAGTAGGTTGCCGAAGTAGATTGCTGAAGTAGGTTGCTGAAGTAGATTGCTGAAGTAGGTTGCCGAAGTAGATTGCTGAAGTAGGTTGCCGAAAGTAGCCTTGCATACTTGGAATTCTAAAAGTAGTCTATAAAAGAAAGCAAGCAAATTGGCTGCCGGAGAAAATTGGACACAGGAGGCGCAGCTCATGGATTTTGGCCAACAAATCAAGAACATTCGCAAAGAAAAGAATTTAACCCAAGAGCAGTTTGCCATTAAGCTGAATGTCAGTCGCCAGGCGGTCTCTAATTGGGAGAATAATAAAAATCTTCCGGATATCGGGATGTTGATTCTTATGTCGGAGGTATTTCAAATCTCATTGGATCAGTTAATTAAAGGGGAGGACCAAATGAACAACATGACTGAAAAAATTATTCAAGACGGCAGTGAAACCAGGCGAGCCAGATTTAATACCATTACCATAGTCGTTGGCGCTCTTTTACTTTGTCTTGGAATTCTTTTGTTAGTAATTAAGTCTTTTTCAGTGGAATATGTGGATGCAAGCGGTATTCTGCATGAAAATTTCTTTCTCTTGCCGCTGGGCTTTTTGTCTATTTTTTGCGGACTAATTGCGTTTGCAACGGTAGGAATAAAGACTGTTGTCAAAAAGGTAAAAGAGAAGCATTCAAATAAAGAGGAAAAGTCAGATAAAATGAGTAAAAGCTAAAAAGAGAAATGTAAGTGAAAGCGAAGTACAAGTGCAAGAGTTAATACAAATGCAAGCACCCCAGTTGCTAAGCTGCTTTTATGCAGCCCGGCAAATGGGGTGACTGGTTTATAGTAAATGAAATTTAGCTAATTGTGGGGAACAATGCCAAGTGGAAAACTGACTGTGCCGGCTGTCAGGGATAGCCATACCACGTAGGAAGTTAAGTGTGCAGGGTGTCAGAGGTGCTACATCCTGTAGAAACTCGGGTGCACAGGGCTGCGCTATCTGGGGTGGCTACAGTATGTGGGAAGTTAAGTGTGCAGGATCTCAGAGGTAGCTACACCATGTAGAAACTCGGGTGCACAGAGCTGCGCTGCCTGGGGTGGCTACAGTATGTAGGAACTTAGGTGTGCAGGCTGTCTGAGGGAGCTATACCACGTAGGAAGTTAGGTGTGAAGGCTGCTTGGGGTAGTTACACCACGTGAAATCTAATTGCAGGGGCAGTTTAGGCAAAAGTGTCGGGTGTAAGCTACCGAAGTGTAGCTTACACCCGCAGATTCTGTTAAAGGGTGGCTTTTTCCGAATGCGGTAACTTGCGGAGTAACAGCAAACCGTAGGCAAGTTCCAGTAAAAGAAGGACAATCATAATGACAAGGAAGTATCCGGGAGTAGTATCGCTACTGATACAGATATCGCTTAAGACATCAACAACGAAATGTGAAAAAATGAGGGAGAGTAAATCGCCGGAGCGAAGATAAATGGCACCCCACACAATGCCGAGTACAAGTGATGTTATTACTTGCAGTAGGACGGAAAGCGCATCCATGCCGATCAGGCTGGTGACGTGAGCCAAGCTGAAAATGACCGCTGAAATCAGGACAATGGCATAGGGGTTATTATATTTCTTCTTTAAATTGGCGATGCAGATTCCACGGAACAGAACTTCTTCGAAAATGGCAGGAGCTAAGCCGGCAAGGAAAATGGTGAGAGTTAGTTTGTTGAAATCAGCTCCTGTGCCTCCGCTGATGAAATGATACGGAATTTTGTAAAGGCCAAACAGCAGGCTTGGCAGTGTAATCAGGAGTCCTTTTAAGCTGTTGCGGAATTGGAAGCTTTTGTAGAAAATGGCAAGGAGAATAAGGCCAATTAAAATTCGTGCAATGGCGGATCCAAGGGTGGAATTGCACCCAACTGCTTGCAGAACGGCTTCCAAAACGGCAGCTAACAACAGAACAACAACAAACAGAATGATTTCAAAAAGGATGGGGAATTTTGCACTTAGTTTTTTCATGAAATAAACCTCCGTTTTTTGGCTTCTTTACTATACCAAATTTGGGCATATTTTAAAGAGAAAAATGTAGGAAATTAGGCGGTAGTAACCGGAAAAATGTGATACAATAACCGGAGTTAATGTCCGAACAAGAAGGAGTAGGAAAAAGAACTATGAAATTAGGTATCGTCGGGTTGCCGAACGTCGGAAAAAGTACTCTGTTTAACGCCATTACCAATGCAGGTGCGCAAAGCGCCAATTATCCGTTTTGCACTATAGAACCAAACGTGGGTGTGGTTGCGGTTCCGGATAAGCGTCTGGATTTATTGGCAGAGTTGTACCATCCGAAAAGTGTGGTTCCGGCAAGCATTGAATTTGTAGATATTGCAGGGCTTGTTAAGGGCGCCTCCAAAGGAGAAGGACTTGGCAATAAATTCCTGTCCCATATCAGAGAAGTGGACGCTATTATTCATGTGGTTCGCTGCTTTGAAAATGATGATATTGTTCATGTGGAAGGCTCCATTGATCCCGGTCGGGACATTGAAACCATTAACTTAGAGCTGATTTTAGCAGATGCTGAAGTGCTGGATAAGCGGATTGTCAGAGTACAAAAAGCCATGAAGGGGGACAAGTCCCTCGGCAAGGAACTGGCCATTCTGGAACGCTATAAGGAGGCACTGGACAATGGCCTCTGCGCCCGTACCGTGGAAGTAACAGAGGACGAAAAAGAGCTGTTGACCGACTTCAACCTGTTGACCAATAAGCCGGTTATTTATGCCTGCAACATGGGCGAAGACGACTTCCTTGGCGGAATTGACGCTAACACACGGTACCAGGCGGTCAAGGCCATTGCCGAAGCCGAAGGTTCTGAAGTGCTTCCGATTTGTGCCGAACTGGAGGCGGAAATTGCCTCCTTAAGCAAGGAAGAAAAAGCGGAGTTCCTTGCCGATTTGGGGATTGAACAGGGCGGCCTGGACCTGCTGATCCAGCGCTCTTATGATTTGCTTGGCCTGATGTCCTTCTTAACGGCCGGCGAACCGGAGGTTCGTGCCTGGACCATTAAGAAGGGGACAAAGGCACCGCAGGCAGCGGGAAAAATCCACTCAGATATTGAACGTGGATTTATCCGCGCCGAGGTCATTAATTATCAAACTTTGCTGGAGCAGGGCTCCCTGGCCGCCGCCAGAGAAAAAGGCCTGGTTCGCTCCGAAGGAAAAGACTACGTCATGCAAGACGGCGATGTAGTTCTCTTCCGCTTCAATGTATAAACTGAAAATAGGAAGAAGGCTTCTTATGAAAAAGGAAAAGACGAAACAGATTACATCGCAACCGTCTCTGACTTCTGCACAAAAAGAGAAAATGGAAGACTCTGTCGGCGATGGAAAAATTAGTTACAAAAGACTGATCAGCGTTATTATTACCAGTGTCATTGGCATTATAACCAATGTGGTTTTGGGCCTTATCAAGGTGTTTGTAGGTTTGGCATCTAACTCCATTGCCATCATGTCAGACGCCATCAACAACTTTACAGACAGTATTTCCTCCATTGTTACCATTGTTACTATGGCTTTGGTAGGAAAGGGCGCTACCAGAAAACATCCTTTTGGTTTTGGTCGGCTAGAATATTTTTCCAGCATGATTATTGCCATTCTTGTTTTGGTAACCGGTACCGAATTCCTGATTAATTCCATTCGTAAGATTATTACGCCGGAAGAAACCTCTTATACCACGGTTGCCTTAATTCTTTTGGTAGTTGCCATTCTTGCAAAAATTGCACTTGGCCTTTATACCAAGCATTCCGGGAAGAAAACTAACTCGCCGAACTTAGTGGCCTCCGGCCAGGATGCTTTGTCAGACGCTATTATAACCGGCGTTACTCTTGTTGCTGCGTTGGTAACCAAATTTACCGGTATCATCATTGACGGTTGGGTTGGTGTAATTGTTTCCATCTTCGTTTTAAAAGCAGGTATTGAAATCTGCATGGAAGTGCTAAGTAAGCTGATGGGAGATCGTCCGGAAGCGGATCTTGCAGACAAGCTGATGGAAAAAATCCGCAACACGGATGGCATTGTAGGTGCCTATGACTTAATTCTTCATAATTATGGCCCTAATATTTACATTGGCAATGTTAATGTAGAGTTGGATGAAGGCCTAACCATTAGAGATGCTTACAAAATTATTCATCCGTTGAACACGGAACTCTTTAATGAATATGGTGTATTCTTCTACTTTGGTTTTTATTCCATTAACGTACAGGACGAAGAAGTTTACCATATGCGTAACGCCATCAAAGCTACGCTTCTGGAAGATCCGGACGTCCTTCAAATCCATGCATTCTTTGTTGACACCAATGACAAACACATGAGCTTTGATGCCGTTCTCAGCTTTGACATTAAGGATCCAATTCCAAAAATTCTGGAGCTGAAAGGAAAAGTTCGCGAACTGTATCCGGACTACGATATTACCATTGTTCCCGACCGCGACTACACCTTAACCAAAAAGTAAATAACCCAAAAGTAAATAAGCAAAATAAGGCAGGGCTCCCATGGCGGGACCCTGCTTTTTTTGCAAGACACCTTCTTCATGAAAAGATTGTTCTGGCTGTGGTACAACGCAGTTGACTATCGAATCCGGTGTTGAATTCTATATTGGCGTGGAGTCATTCCATAATGCTCTCGAAAAGCCTTGTAGAAGTAGGTTCGATTCGTAAAACCAAGCTCTTCTGCAATTGTGGTAATCGTCTTATCCGTATTGGACAGCATATTAGCAGCGCGTTTTATTGCTATATAGAGAGAATATTGCGTAATATTCATTCCAGCATAGGTTTGCACAATTCGATTAAGATAGCTGCCTGAATAACGCAGTTTTTCGACAAGCATTTCTCGTGAGATACGTCCATTGGTTTCGTCCAACAGCTGTGTGATTTTCGAAAAAATCTTGCTCTCGGACTGTGTGCCGATTGCGATGGGGCGCGTTGTGTACAGGTCTCGTTGGCAGAGGAGATTCAATAGCTGGCAGATGTAACCTCGAAAGAAGAAGGTATCCCCGGGGCAGGGTTGAATCAGCGTCTGCACCATTTTACTAAATAGTTTTTCTGTTTCGCTATTTCGCGCGCCTTGTACCATTTGGGGAATGAAATCTATGTATTTTTTACTACTATTTTCCTCATCAGACAATTCAGACGAAAGGAACTCCTTAAGATCGGTGTTGTCATCCCAAAGCTGACCTGTCTTAAATGCCTGTTCTTTGTCATCGCGCAGCAGCGCCTTGAAATATGGTGCAGACAAAGAAAGTGTAACTGTACAAAATGCTGTACTGTATTCTTCACAATGTCGAACATTGCGATTCATCAGCAGACAACTTTCTGCGGGATAGACATGGCGCTCGGATTCAATATTCTGATATAGTGTTCCAGAAAGAACATAAACGAGTTCAAATGTATTGTGCTGATGAAGTTCACCGCTCCTTGCTTGCTGCGAGAATGTATGTGCATCCATTTCCACATAGGAATAGTGATTCGGCGCAATTACAATGACCTGATACGGAATGTGTAGGTATGAATCGTAGCTAATAATTACAATTTGAAATGGGTTCTCGGTACTGATTACCCAATTATTGCGTGACAGACCAAATTTAACTGCCGCTGCAGTGTTTTCCTGCTGATACGTTGGTTCTTGCACATGAATGCCATCGGTAGATGAATAATGATAAATCATGAGCCAGCTTCTCCTTTCATCATAAACTGTATCATATCTGATACAAAATTCAAGATATTATGTTTATAATCGGCATTTTGCAACAAGAATGAGTATAGTATGATAAATATAGTATCCCGCATGGAAAACCATAAAGTAGGAGGAACTAAGTACATGACAAATGATTTTTTGCAAAACTGGCGGTTCTACCACTACGATAAGCCAGATGAGGTAATAACCGTGCATCTTCCTCACGATGCCATGATTACCGAGCCTCGAAGCAAGTGTCTTAACGGTGCAAACTCCGGCTATTTTCCCGGAGGAAGATACCTGTATGAGAAAGATTTTGAAATCACATCTGAACAGATCGGGCAGTACATTGCATTAGTTTTTGAAGGTGTCTACCGCTGCGTCACTGTTTATGTAAACGAGAAGAAACTTGCGTATCACGCATACGGCTACACAGAGTTTACAGTAGACATCAGCGATGCTGTTCAAGCAGGCACCAACCATTTGAAGGTGGATGTTGATAACAGCTTGGAACCAAATAGTCGCTGGTATTCCGGTTCCGGCATTTATAGACCAGTGCATCTTGTCATTAAGCCGAAAGAGCATATACGCAATGTCCGCATCACAACAAAGTCTATTGCCCCTGCTGTTATTACTGTAACAGCGAATGCCCCGACCTCAACTACAGTTAGAATCTATGACGGGAAAGTTCTCGTTACTGAAGGCGTACTGGGAGATATTGAAATTCCCCATGCGAAGCTGTGGGATGCAGAACATCCGAATCTCTATCGCGCTGTTCTTAACTGCGGTGTAGACACAGAAGAAGTAGAATTCGGCATTCGCCAATTAACATGGAGTGCGCAAACCGGTGTCTGTGTCAATGGAAAAGAAGTAAAGTTCCGTGGTGCCTGCATCCATCACGACAACGGTTTCTTGGGGGCTTGCGAATTTGATGTTGCAGCAGAGCGCCGTATTCGTATTTTGAAGGAGGCTGGCTATAATAGTATTCGCAGTGCGCATAACCCGACAAGCCGCGCTATTCTTAGAGCTTGTGACCGCTTGGGCATGTATGTGATGGATGAGACCTTTGATATGTGGTACATACCAAAGACTTATCACGACTACAGCCGCGACTTTTATGACAACTATAAATCCGACATTGCATCTCTGATAAATCGCGACTACAACTACCCGTGTGTTGTTATGTACAGTGTTGGTAATGAAAACAGTGAACTCGGTGATGACAAGGGAATTCAACTTTTGAAAGAGCAAACTGAACTTGTTAAATCTCTAGATAGTACCAGAATCGTTACGATTGGCGCCAATCTAATGCTTATGGGAGGCAAGAAGCTTTATACCGAAGATAACGACTACAAACGGGAACCCTTAGACCCCAGCAAAAACAAAGATAAAATGGCTGATCTTGATAAGCAGGGCTCCACCGGATTTAATGCTGTCATGAATTTCCTGCCTATTCTAATTCAAAGCGCGTCCAAAGGTAAAAAGAGCGCCGCTAACACGGATAAATTGGTCCCATATGTAGATGTTCTTGGCTTGAATTATGGAACACCTCGCTACGAGGAAGATATTGCCAGGGATCCGAATCGCATATATTGCGGCACCGAGACCATGAGCCATGGCATCGTAGATAACTGGGAAATCGTAAAAAAGCACCACCAAATTATTGGTGACTTTGTATGGACTGGTTGGGATTATCTGGGTGAGGCCGGAACCTGCGGTGCATGGGATTACCCGGAATGGGGCGGCTTTGGTCTATTTGATGGCGCTGGAACTGTTGATGCAACGGGCTATCTTACCGCTAATAACTACTATATGCAGATAGAATATGGTACTTATACACGTCCGTACATTGCAGTGAAACCTGTAAGTTTGACCGGGCACAAGTATTTTAAAGGCGCTTGGCGTATGACGAACGCTATACACAGCTGGTCATGGAACGGATTTGAAGGAGCCAAGGCCGAGGTAGAGGTTTACGGCTTAGGCCAATATGCTGAGTTGTATCTGAACGGCAAACTCATCGGCAAGAAAAAGCTAAAGAAAAACAAAGCAATATTCAAAACTGTTTACCAACCTGGAACTCTCACTGCAAAGGTATATCGTGCAGATAAGACTCTCTGGGGTGAGGATGCCTTAAGCACAGCTGGAAACAAAACACAGTTATCTGTAAAGGTTGACAAGACCGTTCTCCATGCAGACGGTCAAGATCTGTGCTATCTAACAATTAGCCTGACTGATGACAAGGGTGAGCTGAAACCCGCCAAAGATCTGGATATTCAGGTGCAAGTGGATGGCAGCTGCATAACACTTGTCGGATTAGGAAGTGCCAGAACGCGGACAGAAGAGACCTTCCACTCGGACCACCATCTGACACACTTTGGCCGTGCCCAAGCAATCCTCCGTGCAGGTACTGCAGCAGAAAAAGCTAAGGTGACAGTCTCTTGCAATGGATGCGAGCCTGTTATTGTAAACTTAGAAACAGTCTAACAGATGCAATCTCCACCCAAACAACAGAGGCAAGACTCCTCGCGAGCCTTGCCTCTTCTTGTAATCAGAAAACCCCGCGTTGCACGCGGGGTTCCGTTTTGCAAGACGGCTTCTTCTTCACGGCTTCTTCTTCTTCTTCTTCGCGCACGAAACTATATCAAGGTAAACGGGAAAGCAGTCGCGCAAGTAACCACACAAGGTAAACGCACAGGCAACCGCACAAGTAGCACACCAAGGTAAACTCAGAAGCAATCGCGCAAACAACCACGTTAAGGTAAACGCGCAAATAACCGCACAATTAAGTACACCAAGATAAACGCAGAAGCAACTGCACAACTAACCACACCAAAGTAAACGTGACTTCAATTGACAAAAGTAACAATTCAACGCTTTAAACTTTAACAGTTTAAAGCGTTGACACGTTAGAAAAAAGATGGTGTAATAAAAGCAGTTTCATTTTTGAAAAGGGGAATTGCTTTGAAAAGAGGGATTGTTTTGAAAAACAGATTTTGGATTTTGGTCAGTGACAGCATTTTGTTGACCTTCTTGGGACTGGTTTACGCTTGGAGTGTCTTCAAGAAACCACTGGCCGCCGCCTACGGATGGGATGACAGCCAGCTGACGTGGACCTTTACCATTTGTATGTTCCTATTTTGCCTGGGTGGTTTTGCCGGAGCCCAGTTTTCTAAAAAACTCAGCCATAGACAGTTGACGTGGATGTGCGGCGGCTTGATTGGATTAAGCTTTATCGCCCTGGGGTATATGACAAGCCTGTGGCAACTATACGTTTTGTATGGCGTAGTAATTGGCTTTTGCGTGGGTATTGTTTATAACTGCGTGCTGGCCACCGGCAATAAGTGGTACCCGGACAAGGGCGGACTGGTGGCCGGTCTTCTGCTGATGTTCTTCGGCGCCGGGTCCTTATTCCTGAGTCCGCTTAGCAACGCACTTCTTGAAGCATATGGCTTAAAGAAAGCATTTTACATTCTTGGTATCCTGTTTATGGCAGTTATGCTGCTGTTCGGCTTTGCCGTTAAAATGCCGAAGGAAGGTGAGGTGCCGCAGACAGCAGTCAAGGCCCTGCCCAAAGACGAACAGCAGACTGCGCCGAAGGACATGCTGAAGACCGCCAACTTTTGGTTCTTCTTTGCATGGTGCATGCTGGGCACCGCCATCGGCATTGCCGTGGTGGGCCAGATCTACACCATCTCCAGCTTCATTGGTTTGTCCGGCACCACGTCCGCCCTTATGGTCAGCCTTTTTGCAGTGGCCAGTGGCGTTGGTCGCTTTGCCTTCGGCTACTTTTATGACAAAAAAGGCCGGAAGCTGACCACCCTTATCCTTAGCCTTTTATTTGTTTTCGGCGGACTTTCTTTACTGGCGGGCTTGCTGGCAAACGTAGCTGCTTTTACCGTTCTTTCTTTCGCCTTTTTTGGCGTAGCCTACGGTGGCGTTACCCCGACCAACGCCAACTTTGCACGCAGCTTTTACGGCAATCAGCATTACGCTACCAATCTTAGCCTAGTCAACTTCAACATCCTGATTGCCGTCTTCCTTGGCCAATATATGGGCTCTACACTTTACGTAACTACCTCCGGCTACACAGCCACCGCAATAGCCCTGACCATAACAGCGCTCCTTACCACAGCTGTCCAGTTCTTCATTAAAGACAAGCCAGCATCAAAAGCTGGCTCAAATGAATAAAGCCGGCTTGCCGGAATAAAGCTAGTCAATAGGAACAAAGCTAGCCACTAGGAACAAAGCTGACTTGCCGAAACAAAGCTGACTCGCCGAAACAAAGCTGACTCGCCGAAACAAAGCAGGTCCAAATGAACAACAGTTGACTCGCAGAAACAAAAGCCGGTCTATAGCAAGACTGATTAATGTGAAGCGCACTTAGCAGTCCTGGGGTGGCAAATCAAGGGGAAACGCGCTGTTTGCCACCCTAAATTCAAATTCGGGTGGCAAACTTGAAAATAATGGCCTATTTGCCACCCGCTAATGTCTGATTGTGACAGTACAGTGCTTACAGAGCAGTCCTGGGGTGGCAAATCAAGGGGAAAAGCGCTATTTGCCACCCTAAAGTCAAATTCGGGTGGCAAACTTGAAAATAATGACCTATTTGCCACCCGCCAAGGTCTGATTGTGACAGTACAGTGCTTACAGAGCGGTCCTGGGGTGGCAAATCAAGGGGAAACGTACTATTTGCCACCCTAAATTCAAATTCGGGTGGCAAACTTGAAAATAATGGCCTATTTG
>CAVFJZ010000017.1:0-7773 GCA_963623075.1 Bacteroidaceae bacterium | reverse complement strand
TGTGACAGTACAGTGCTTACAGAGCGGTCCTGGGGTGGCAAATCAAGGGGAAACGCGCTGTTTGCCACCCTAAAGTCAAATTCGGGTGGCAAACTTGAAGATAATGACCTATTTGCCACCCGCCAAGCCGAGCTAGGCGCTGTGACTTGCTAGCCAGGGTATATGTGACTGGCCAGCAGAGCATGTGTTTGTCTGTCAGATCGATTTTGGGGACGGCAAAGTAAAGATAGCCACTATTTGCCTTGATTTTGGAGAATAGAAAGTAAAGAATAGGAAGTAAAGGAAAAAAGCTAATTGTTATGCGATTTACGACTATTCGGTCTCTCAGACATATCGCTGATTCCAATTGGGAAAATCTTTTTACAAGCACTAAAAGCTAAAAGAATAGATGTGCTAAAAGAATAGAAGTCCACCTAACAAGGAATATCTTATGACGCGCAATTAGACAGGTAGCGCAATTAGACAGGTAGCGCAACTTAGACAGGTGGAGCAACTTAGACAGGTAGCGCAAGAAGGGGTATTTTATGACGCATAATTATGACAGGAAGCGCGATTATGACAGGTGTCTCAATTCTGACAGGACACCTAATTACAATAGAACCATGTATGCCTGTTTTATTGGGTATATTGTACAGGCAATCGTGAATAATTTTGTTCCGTTGCTTTTTGTTACTTTTGAAAGCACATATCATATTCCACTTTCTAAAATTACACTTTTAATTACCATAAACTTTTTCATTCAGCTGCTGATTGATATGCTGTCTGCAAAATTTGCAGACAAAATAGGGTATAAGCTCTCTGTCATGATAGCTCATATCTGTTCCGCTGTGGGTCTTATTTCTTTGACAGTATTGCCGGAACTGCTACCCAATGCTTTTGTTGGTATTTTAATTTCTGTATCTATTTACGCTATCGGCGGTGGCCTGATTGAAGTTCTGATTAGTCCCATTGTAGAAGCTTGCCCATCTGACAACAAAGAAAAAGCTATGAGTCTGTTACATTCCTTTTATTGCTGGGGACACGTCGGTGTAGTTTTGCTTTCTACCGTGTTCTTTGCAACAGCAGGAATTCAAAACTGGAAAATTCTTACTGTGCTGTGGGCACTTATTCCGTTACTGAATATGCTGTTGTTTTCCAAAGCACCGTTCTTTACTTTGCCAAAAGACAGTGAAGCTGAAAGTGGAAACATTTTCCTTTTTAAGAAACCTGTCTTTTGGCTTTTAATGCTGATGATGCTCTGTGCCGGAGCTAGTGAACAAGCAGTCAGCCAATGGGCTTCCACCTTTGCAGAACAAGGCCTTGGTGTTTCCAAGACTGTTGGCGATTTAGCAGGACCTATGTCCTTTGCTCTTCTTATGGGAATTTCTAGACTTATCTATGGAAAATTCGGGGAAAGGATTGCCCTGAATCGCTTTATGAAATTAAGCACAATTCTGTGTATTGCATCCTATCTTGCAATAGCACTGGTGCCCATTCCTTTGGTTGGGCTCATTGGCTGTGCCACCTGTGGATTTTCCGTCGGCATTCTCTGGCCCGGCACCTATAGCAAAGCTGCCGCAACTATCAAGGGTGGCACAGCGCTGTTTGCCTGGCTTGCTTTCGCCGGAGACGTGGGCTGCGCCGGCGGCCCAACCCTTGCCGGAATGGTGTCCAGTGCATTCCAAGATAACCTTCGCATGGGCATCCTTTTTGCCCTCATTTTCCCACTTCTTATGCTCCTCGGCCTGTGGCTCTCGGAGCACAAGCACTCCTCCTCAACTACTTTGCTCAATTAAGCTATATTCATTTTTGAGCTCTGCATCGCATCAGTTGCAGTTGTGGGCCACGTGACATAAGCACACTAGCAGCACTTCACTAGCATCACTTCTTTTTTCGTTCCTCCACCATCTTTACAAACCACTCTACCATGGCAGGATCCTGATGGGAGAAGAAAGCACTGGTTTTTGTGTCCAATAAGGCAATTTTTGTCATGTCCTCTTCAGAAAGAGCAAAGTCAAATACATTCAGATTTTCCTGCATTCGTTCCGGATGCGTGGATTTCGGAATGACGACTACGCCGCGCTGTAAGTGCCAGCGGAGAATGACCTGTGCTGCGCTTTTATTATATTTTGCACCAATTTCATTCAGTACAGGATGTTCAAACATACCGCCGCGGCCTTCGCCGAAAGGTGCCCAGGCCTCAATTTGCACACCGTACTTGTCCATCCACTGCTTCGCTTCAATCTGCTGGTTAAACGGGTGCACCTCAACCTGATTTACCATGGGTCGGATGCGGGCAAAGGAGCAGAGATCCACCAAACGGTCGGGATAAAAATTGGAAACGCCAATGGCACGAATCTTACCTGCTTCGTACAGTTCCTCAAGAGCCCGCCAAGCACCGTAATAATCAGAAAACGGCTGATGCAGGAGGCAGAGGTCAAGATAGTCGGTACGAAGCTTTCTCATGGACTCCAGCACGGATGCCTTCGTTTCCTCATATCCGTAGTGCTCTATCCAAACCTTGGTGGTCAGAAAAATGTCCTTGCGGGCAACGCCTGATTTTTCAATAGCGGCTCCGACCTGTTCCTCATTAAAATAACTCTGTGCGGTGTCGATGGCACGGTAGCCGGCCTTCAAAGCATCCAGCACGCAACGCTCGCACTCCTCCTGTGTAACTTGATAAACCCCGTAGCCAAGCTGCGGCATTTTTATACCATTGTTTAAAGTAATATATTCCATAGCAAAATCCTTCTTTCTGATTAGCAAATGATTAGTAGTTTAGGGCAGACAGCCATTCCTGTATCTCAGAAGCAGAAGCACTGCTGCTAAACCGATGACCATCCTGCCAATTGCCTGTTCCTGCCATTTCGGAAAGCAGGTTTGCACTTTCACCGATTCCGGAGCTTGCAGAGGTGCAGAATGGGATAACGGTTTTTCCGGAAAAATCATTGGAAGTAATGAATTCGTTTACAGGCCATGCTGCAATTCCCCACCAAATCGGGTAGCCGATGAAGACGGTGTCATAGGAATCCCAATCTTGGACCGTTGTATTTACAAGTTCAACTGACCGCAAGGACTCATCATTGTGCTCAAGATTTACACGACTGTTGTCATCGGTCCAATCCAAATCTTCACTGCTGTAGGAATCCACCGGTTCCAATTCAAACAGATCTCCGCCGGTTTCTTCAGCAATGGCGTCTGCCACCTTTTCTGTGCTTCCCGTTGCAGAAAAATAAACAATGAGCGTCTTGGCTCCTTTGGTCTGTGGGGAAGAACTTTCCTCTGGCGAGTCAGTGCTACTTCCACATGCAGCAAGACTAAAGAGAAGCAGCATGCTTACTACCAATGCAATTGTTCTTTTCATGATAAAATCACTCCTTGTTACAAATAGACAGGTTGACAATGAATCGTGCGATGCAATATGATTGTAATTGTCGGTAGTTACTACCGGTCAAGAAGTTTTTTGAAATTTTTTGAAAAAAGCAGGAATTTTTATGTATTCAATGAAAGAAGCTTGCCAGCTTACAAACATGACCTATGAAAATCTGAAATTTTATTGTAAGGAAGGGCTTGTACCCAATGTAAAACGCAATCAGAACAATTACCGCGTCTTTGATGAACATGATATCAAGTGGATTCAGAGCCTTAATTGCTTGAAAAAATGTGGAATGAGTATTGCTGAAATGAAGGAATACTTGGCGCTTTGTTTGCAAGGGGAGAAATCAATTCCACAACGAAAACAGATTTTAGAGATAAAACGAAAATCTTTGCTTGCGTCTATGAAAGAACTTCAGGATTCGATTGATTTTATTGATTGGAAACAGAACTTCTATGATGATGTGCTGTCCGGAAAGACAGTTTATTACAGCAATTTAATTCCGGAAGAGTACCCGCCTGAAGATTAAAATGCAGCATGAAACCGCCCAAGTCACCCCGAAACATAACAACTCGGAGGACTTGGGCGGTTTTGATTTTTAAGTTTCTTTATTACCCATAAATGAAGAATTATTTTTCTTTTACAATTTCTAATAATTCAATCGGAGTAGTGAAAACGCCTATTGTATCATTGTTGTCATCAAAAAATTCTACTTCAAAATAATTGCCATCATACTCCAATACAATAGTACCTTCAGTTCCCTCTTTTAATCCTTGGAATTCTTTCTTCAGTTTTACTATATCTAATTCTTTCATTTTTTAATTCCTTTCTTGTCTGGATAAACCGATGCTAGTATGATTTAGTGGACACTTTTATAAGTATAATGCAGAGGTACCCTTATGTACGAAAAATTAACAAAATACCTAATTGAGTTCACAGGGGATGAATTCGGCACATGGGTTATCGATGATGTCTATGCCTTCGTGGATGAGCACAAAGAGTTGGAACTAAATCACTATTCGGATATCCTTAAGGCAAATGGCATTGAATGGGGCATGAATTCAATGGCAACAGCAGTAATTGGAAATCTGGATGCTAAATGCGTGCTTGCCATGATTTTGGGTGCTGTTCGTGCAGAGAGATTTTGTGATGGAGCATTACTTGGATTCTTTGAAAATGGTTCTATTGCACGATGGCTTGAAAGGCTGAAAGAACTGGAGATAGAACAGGGGTGACATTTTGAGCGACTGGAATGCAGTATTGTATGATAATAAGCATGATTTTGTTTCGGAATTTGGAACGGTAATGAATGGATTGCCGATTATCACAGATTAAGAGCAATCGCACATATTTAAATTCCAATCGACGTGATGCAGGTACATATACATCACCCCCGAAGAAAGAAATTTGATAATCGAAAGTCTTAATACCCGCCGCATAGAAAACACGGCAGAGAACAAGTCCCTGCCGTGCGAGGTTTATTATTCAATTCGGCCTTCGGCATAGGCAATATCGGAGTCTATGCACCTTACATATTCGGCATAATCAACCCACTTTTGCATATGCTCGGTTTTGAAATTCTGCTGACAATACGTTTCGGGCGTAACCTTTGCAAGACGGTTGCGAAGCACTTGTATCAGTTCTTTGCTTTGGGTTTTCTCGGCCACATCTTCAAAAACAGAGCCAAGCCAATAAAATTCTTCGTCCGTGCATACGCTTTCAAAAAAGTGAATTGTTGCAGAAATATCGCCCGAAAGAATTACGGTCATTTCTTCCCAACACTTTTCCATACCGAAGTCATCGTTTGGATCGAGAGCCGCACAGCGAGTAATAACCTCTCTAAGCTGTTCGATATTCATATTATTTCCTCAAGACATTATATTTAATGCCGTACTAACAGTTAATTCACTAAAAGGGCGCGGCCGGAGGTCTTGAGGAGATCCGTATTCATGGTGCCGTCATCCAGGACCAGGTGACCGTTGATGAAGACTTTGTCAATGCCAAAGGACTTGGTTTGATCCGGTGTGGCGGCCTTTAGGGCTTCTTCGTCAAAGACGGTAAGGTCGGCATAGTAGCCTTCCTTTAGGTAGCCACGGTCTTTCAGCATGAAGCGGTCTGCGGTTGCGCCCGTCATTCTGCGAATGGTGTTGGGAAGGGTGTCACCGGTGCCCAAGAGGGAGTCCCGAAGGAACTTCGGGAAGCAGTCATAAATGGCAGGGTTCTGAATACCGTGCTCTTCTACCCAGGCGTCGGTCATGTACAAGCAGTGTTCATTGTGTTCAAACTCTTTAATAATTTCAGGCGTGGAGTAAGGTCCCATATTAACTCGCCCGTTAAAATGACTCTTTTCACAAAGCATCAGATAGGCGTTCAGGTCACTCATGCCTTCTTCTACGGCAATATCATGGACGGTTTTGCCTTCGTATTGTTCGTATCCTTCGCCAATGTAAGCAATTTGGATGTCCTTGAAGCCGAAACCAAGCAGGCGACTGGTAGCTTTAATCAGGGCGGCCAGCTTAATGCGGTTCAGCGGCTTTTTGCGCTCTTCCGGGCTCATGCCCTGATACCATGTGGGAAGTACAACCGTAATTACGGAAACGCCAAGGCATTCGTCATAGATGTCAAACATGGCGTCTACGCCGTCGGCTCTTAGCTGATTTATAATTTGCACAAACTCGTCCTTGTCCTTGAAGGAGCTTGTGCCAACAAAAATGGCATGAGAATACTGCAACTTCAGATTGGTGCCTTTGGAAATTTCCACCAGCTCGTCCAGGGCACGAAGCAGGTGGGAACGGCCCCACAGCTGCGGGTAGGCCATGGATACTTTTGACTCTGCACGGGGGTGCACGGTTAGCGGCTTATTATACTTAACGCACAGCTCTACCACCTTGCGCAGTTCCTCTGTGTCAGCATATAAGCCCGGCTCATACATTAAGCCAAGGGAAACGCCGGCAGCGCCCTGCTGTAAGGCTTTTTCTAAAATGGCAAGCATCTGCGTTTCTTCCTCTGCGGTTAGCTTTCTATTCTCAAAGCCGGCAACAGCGGCTCTGGCAGAGCAATGGCCAACAAGGGCGGCAATGTTGCAAGGTGTATTTTGGTCAATAGCGGCAAAGTATTCCTCTACGGTTCCGTATTCGCCGGTGGTGTCATGGAAAAAGAATAATCCGCCGCCCATCTTGTCCACATACTTACAGTCTTTTTCAAATCCAATGGTGGACAGGCCGCAGTTGCCGGCCACAAACGTAGTCAGCCCCTGCCGAATGAAAGGATCAAAATATGGCTCCGGATCCTTCTTAATGGCAAACCAGTCATTATGGGAATGCGCATCAATAAAGCCGGAAGAAACGGACTTGCCCGTAAGATTTATGACCTTGTCCGCAGCCGCGTCTATACAAGGAGCAACGCTGACTATCTTGTCGTCTTCAATTAATACATCGCCAACAAACGCGTCTGCGCCCGTCCCGTCATAAATCTTGGCACTTTTCAGCAAAGTTTTCATATTTTAACTTCCTTTCCAGAATAAATTGGTATTTATTGCTAAGATTTTACCTTAAAAGAGGGCGGATGTCTATGAACTTGTACAAATATGTAATTAATTCTCATTCCTGGCCTTGCTTACAGAAAAACTGCGGAGTACACTGAAGACGAAAGGGGATTTTTTTATGAAAAAAGGTACAAATATTATTGGAGTTATTGGTGGCATAGTTTCCATTATTTTTTCTTTCGTAGTTAAGGGTATGCCTATTGGTCTTTATGAGTTTTCAGAGACTTATGGTGGCGACGCTTATACAGGAATTCAAAATGCGGCTGCACAGACCGCTGTTAACATTTATTATTTGGCGGATATAGTTCGTACGGGATTATTTGCATTCCTTCTTGTTTTTGGAATTGCATTAATTTGTTTTTTCCTTTCGCGGATCAATATTGACGTAAAATTAATTGTAAAGAAAGAAGATAAATGTGAAAAAAAAGAAGCATCTGCAGCTTCTGTAGCACTTCCTGCAACGGCACCTGATGATACAGTTACTGTTGTTGAACAAAATGAAACAGAGGCAGTGGAACACAATTAAAATATTAATAAAAATTAGAGGCCATGATTTAACGTAATGCAGTTGAATCATGGCTTCTTTTTTTCTGCGATTCAGCACTTTTCCTATGAAAAAAGTCTGAATTTTGGGTGGCGTTGTTCGGTTTTTGGGACAGGTGGTTGGTGTGTGAAAGTGGGTTTCGTGTTACAATAACTAGTGAAAAAGCAAGCAATTTGGAGAAAAAGTATTGGTGAATGCAAAGAAAAACTATCTATTTGCGCAGTTGCTTCTGGTATAATGTTCCCGAGTATATTAACGTGAAGCCATGCGCTATAAACTGGGAGGACTCGACATGGATGTGAGTTACAACAAGCTATTCAAACTGCTGAT
>CAVFJZ010000016.1:0-23372 GCA_963623075.1 Bacteroidaceae bacterium | reverse complement strand
AGCTTTTATGGCTCTTTTTTATTTTCTCAATTTACACCAGTATACGGACTCTATCGGTGATGTGAACATAACCATTGCCAACAGTCACATAATGTATGATTTATCAAAGATAAATCTTGACAAAGAGCTATCTGTACTTGGATTTGATCCTTCTGTCGATTCAGTACTCAAAACAAATATTCTTGATGATTATAATTACAGGCTTTCGTCAATATCACATGATTTTGCTGTGGAACTCATGGAATCGTGTATTGCCATTTTGTTGATAATTGTAATGCAATATATTTTCATAAAATCCGAAATGACCTATAAGGCAAAGGAATTTGCAATAAAAAGTAGTCTGGGTTATACAAAAGCAGAAAAATACCGGGTTGTAGTTTTAATTGAATTTGTTGCTCTGATAATCTCTTTGGCAGTGGGGTTTGCATTCGGGAACGCCATACACACAGGATATCAATATATTTTAACGGCCTTTACCTTGATAACAGCAATTGACTTTGTCTCAATTATCTTTTTTATTAATAAGATCGAAAAGGCGAAGGTAGTAAGATTGATAAAAGGTGCATCGCTATGATTAAAATTTCAAATTTAAATAAATCATTTAACTCCAAGCAATTATACAAAGAGTTCAATATGACAATTGAAGATGGTGACTTTGTGATTTTTAAAGGGCCAAGTGGTTGTGGAAAGACTACTCTTCTGAACATGATAGGCGGAATTGAGGATGTTGATGCCGGCTCGGTGATAATAAATGGCTATGATACGTCCAAAAAGAGGGATAGACAAAAAATACTAAGCGAGGAGGTCGGTTTCCTGTTTCAGAACTTTGCTTTGGTTGAGGAAAAGACAGTAAAACAAAATCTTGGCTTTGTAAAGAAAAAATACAGACAAAACATTGAAATGAAAGAGGCTCTTTCGTTCGTCGGTTTGTCAGAAGATATTCTGAACGAAAAAGTTTATACATTGTCAGGTGGAGAACAGCAGAGGGTTGCTATAGCAAGGCTTATTATGAAAAAATGTAATATCATTCTTGCGGATGAACCGACTGGCTCACTTGACAGAAAAAATGCAGATATGGTTTTTGGCTTGTTGAACGATCTTAATGAAAAAGGAAAAACAATAGTTCTTGTGACTCATGATCCACAACTTTTCGGGAGAGGAAAAATTGAGTATGAAATTAAATAAAAAGAAAATAGTTTTAGTTGTAATAACTACAGTTGAATGAGAATAGAGAAATCATACATCAACTTATTGTCCAATATAATCTGTGGAAAAAGGCAGCTAGAGAGGAAAATGTAAATTATTTTAATTGACGATGAACAGGAAACACCCTGCAGGTAACAAATGATTGCCTGCAGGGTGTTTTGTTTGTTTTGTGTGCGGATGTGCATGTCCATCCGCAAGTTAGGTCAATTTGGTTACGTTTCGCGGAGGTTGGAGTAACCCATAAGGAATTCATCTACTTCGTGGGCACAGCGACGCCCTTCGGAGACAGCCCAAACAACAAGGGACTGACCGCGGTGCATATCACCGGCAGTGAAGATGCCCGGAACGTTAGTGGCAAAGGTGTCTTCGTCTTCGGTTTGGACCGTGCCTCTGGCGTTTAAGGTGACGCCGAAGGCCTGCGGTGTGGCCGGTTCACAGCCGGTGAAGCCGGCTGCAATCAAGAGAAGGTTGCAGGGAATGGTTTGTTCCGTACCTTCCACTAATTTCAGCTGACGATCTTGGAAGGTGACTTTGGAAATGACAATTTCTTTCAGTTCGCCTTTCTTGTTGCAATGATATTCCTTAACCGTGGTTTCAAATAGGCGTGGATCCGTGCCGAAGCGGAAAATGGCTTCTTCGTGGCCGTAATCTGTTTTCAGAACCTTGGGCCACTCCGGCCACGGGTTAGAGGCGCTGCGTTCTTTGGGTGGCTGCGGCATCATTTCCAAAGCAGTAATAGACTTACAGCCGTGCCGGAGGACGGTGCCAATGCAGTCATTGCCGGTGTCCCCGCCACCAACGACAACAACGTGTTTGTCTTTGGCAGAAAGGAAATCCTTGTTTTTCATAAGTGTGGCAGTGTCTCTGGCTTCTTCTGTTTTCCAGGTGCCGGTGGAGTCCTCCAGACCGTGGTCCAGCAGACTCTTGGTGGTTTCTTTCAAGAAATCAACAGCGTAGTAGATACCCTTAATGGCGTTGGTGTCGGCACCGGCAAGCGGACGGGCTTGCTTGGCACCGCAGGCCAGTACTACGGCATCTACTGTTTTTAAGAGCTCTTCGGCAGGCAGGTCCTTCCCGACTTCTACGCCGGTGCGGAAGGTAACCCCTTCGGCTTCCATGAGTTTCTGGCGGCGGTAGATGACACTTTTATCCAGCTTCATGTTGGGGATGCCATACATCAGGAGACCGCCGATGCGGTCATCCCGTTCATAAACAGTAACTTGGTGTCCGCGGTGGTTTAATTCATCCGCAACGGCCAGTCCGGAAGGACCACTGCCGATAACGGCAACCTTTTTACCGCTTCTGACGGTAGGAATCCGTGGCTGCATATAGCCTTTGGCAAAGGCGGTTTCAATGACAAAGAGTTCGTTGTCATGAATGGTGACTGCATCGCCATAAAGACCGTTAATACAGGCTTTTTCACACAGCGCCGGGCAGACACGTCCGGTGAATTCCGGGAAATTGCTGGTCTTTCTTAGGCGAGACAGTGCGTGTTCATCATGCTGGTTGTAAATTTGATCATTCCACTCCGGAATCATATTGTGGAGCGGGCATCCGGTTACCATGCCGGACAGTTTTAAGGCTGACTGACACATGGGAACGCCACAGTTCATGCAGCGGGCGCCTTGTTCCCGGCGCTTGGCTTCGGACAGGGGTTTGTGGAACTCCTTAAAGTTTTGTAACCGTTCCTTTGGTGCAATATCCGTGTTGTTGACTCTGTCATATTCTAAGAATCCGGTTGGCTTACCCATTGTGCGTCACCTCCTCAAAGGCTTCCAGTACGGCACTGTCGTGTGGAACGCCTTGCTCTTCATAACGGCTGATGGCAATCAGCATACGCTGATAGTCATTTGGTACAATCTTTTTGAAATCCGGAAGGCGGGCTTCAAAGTCTGCCAGGATTTCTTTGGCCAGCGTAGAGCCGGTCTCTTTTTCATAATCTTCCAGAATGGCCTTCAATTCCAAAATGTCATACTTGTCTGTGACTTCTTGGATGGTATCCATATCCTTGTTCATTTTACGGTACAGCGAGTGATCTGTGTCCAGAACGTAAGCAATACCGCCGGACATGCCGGCCGCAAAGTTTTTGCCGGTCGGGCCGAGAATGACGGCACGACCGCCGGTCATATATTCCAGACCATGGTCACCGCAGCCTTCTGCAACAGCAGTGGCACCGGAGTTGCGGACGCAGAATCGTTCACCGGCAACACCACGGATATAAGCTTTACCGGAGGTGGCGCCATACAGTGCTACGTTGCCGACAATGATATTTTCTTCTGCACGGAAGGTGGCTTTTTCAGAAGGAACCACAATCAGCTTACCGCCGGAAAGTCCTTTGCCGAAGCCGTCATTGGCGTCTCCTGTCAGGTGAATGGTAAGTCCTTTTGGAATAAAGGCACCGAAGGACTGACCGCCGCCTCCTGTGGCACGGACGACAAAGGTGTCTTCTGCCAGGTTCTGTCCAAAGATACGGGTAATATCCGAACCCATCATGGTGCCGAAGGAACGGTCTGTACTGGAAACAGTAACGGAGACTTCTTGCTGTTCCATTTTTTCAGCAGCCTTACGGGCTTTGCCGGACGGCATATCCGCCGGGGCTTTGCCGGTACCGGCAAGTGTAGTTTCTGCACCGACTTCCGCCGTTGGAACAGAAATACCTGCTGACTTCAGTGACTTTTGTAAAACCGGAAGCAGAACTGTTTTATCCTTTGTTTTTTCCAAATGGAAATCATAGACATGCTCTCTGTTGAAGTGAGAGTCTGCTGCGTGAGCATAGGCCGGATCCAGGATACGGGAAAGGTCTATTTCTTCAGCACGGCGAGTTACCAGATTGTCTCTGCGCTTCAGGCAGTCCGTACGGCCAACCATTTCTTCTACTGTGCGGAAGCCAAGCTTGGACATGATAACACGCAATTGCATGGCAATGAAGCGCATGTAATTCATAACGTATTCCGGTTTTGCGGAGAAGCGATCCCGCAGGGTCTTGTTTTGTGTGGCAATACCGGCAGGGCAAGTGTCTTTATTGCAGACACGCATCATCATGCAGCCCATACAAACCAGAGGGCCGGTGGCAAAACCGAATTCTTCAGCGCCAAGGAGGGCTGCAATGGCAACGTCCCGTCCGGTCATCAGCTTGCCGTCCGTTTCAATGCAAACCTTGTCACGCAGGCCATTGGCTAAAAGGGTCTGGTGTGCTTCGGCAAGGCCGAGTTCCCACGGCAAGCCGGCATGGTGAATGGACGAATACGGTGCTGCGCCGGTGCCGCCGTCATAACCGGAGATTAGGATGACCTGGGCACCGGCCTTGGCAACGCCACTGGCAATGGTGCCGACGCCGGACTCCGAAACCAGCTTGACGGAAATGCGGGCATAACGGTTGGCATTCTTTAAGTCATAAATTAACTGTGCCAAGTCTTCAATAGAGTAAATATCGTGGTGCGGAGGCGGGGAAATTAAGGATACGCCCGGGGTAGAGTACCGTGTATTGGCAATCCACGGATAAACCTTCATGCCCGGCAGGTGTCCGCCTTCGCCCGGCTTGGCACCCTGTGCCATTTTAATCTGAATTTCAACGGCACTGTTCAAATAAGCACTGGTAACGCCGAATCGCCCGGAAGCAACCTGTTTAATAGCGGAGTTGCGCTCTGTGTTGAACCGAGTCGGATCTTCGCCGCCTTCTCCGGTGTTGGATTTGCCGCCCAGCCGGTTCATGGCAATGGCCAGACATTCATGTGCTTCTTTAGAAATGGAGCCGTAGGACATGGCGCCGGTCTTGAAGCGTTTCACAATTTCTTCAACCGGTTCTACTTCTTCCAGTGGAATGGGTTCTTCTTGCGATACAAAGCCCAACAATCCGCGAAGGGTATGCGGATGTGCAGTGTCATTGACTAAGTCAGAGTAGCGCTTGAATAATTCAAAGTCACCTTCCCGTACAGCTCGTTGCAGGGTAACAATGATTTCCGGACTGTATAAGTGGTCTTCTTTGTCCTTGCCGCTGCGCAGGCAGTGGAAGCCAACGCTGTCCAGTGTGGTGTCGGTTCCAAGACCCAAAGGGTCAAAGGCGTGGTCATGACGGAACGCAATGCCTTCTTCAATTTCTTTCAAGGTAATGCCGCCGACGCGGGAAACCGTGCCGGTAAAGTACCGATGAATGACCTCTTCTGATAAGCCCACCGCTTCAAAAATACGCGCGGACTGATAGGACTGGATGGTGGAAATACCCATCTTGGCTGCAATTTTAACTACGCCGTGCAGCAGAGCCATGTTGTAGTCATCAATGGCGGTGTGGTAGTCCTTATCCAGAATACCCTTGTCAATTAATTCGGCAATGCATTCATGTGCCAAATACGGGTTGATGGCACGGGCGCCAAAGCCAAGTAGGGTGGCCATTTGATGAACGTCTCTGGGTTCGGCGGATTCCAGAACAATGGAAACTTTGGTGCGCTTCTTGGTGCGAACCAAATGTTGTTCTACTGCAGATACCGCCAACAGAGACGGGATTGGAACATGGTTTTCATCTACGCCACGGTCGGAAAGGATAATGATGTTCTTTCCGTTGGCAGCAGCGCGATCAACTGCAATGTTCAGCTGATCCAAAGCCCGTTCCAACGACGTGTTCTTGTAATAAAGCAGGGAAATGGTAACGGCATGGAAGCCCGGCTGATCCAGAGACTTGATTTTCATCAGGTCAACTCCGGTCAGAATAGGATGATTAATTTCCAGTACGCGGCAGTTTTCTGCTTTGTCATGCAACAGGTCACCGTCGGAGCCCACATAAACGGTGGTGTCGGTAACAACACGTTCCCGTAAGGAGTCAATTGGCGGGTTGGTTACCTGTGCAAATAATTGTTTGAAGTAGTTGAATAATAATTGATGCTGTAAGGAAAGAACGGCAAGGGGAGCATCATGTCCCATGGAAGCGGTGGCTTCAATGCCGTTTTCTGCCATAGGCAGGATGTGACTGATCACGTCTTCATAGGAGTAACCGAAGACCTTATATAACTGGTCCCGCAGGACTTGGTCATGGGTTGGAATCTTCTTGTTAGGAATATCCAACTTAGAGAGTCTGAGCAGGTTGCGGTCCAGCCATTCTCCATACGGATGACTGTCTGCATAACGGCTCTTACATTCCTGATCCGTAATGATTTTCTTTTGTTTGGTATCTACCAATAAGATTTTGCCCGGCTCCAGTCGGGATTTTTGTACCACGTGTTCCGGCGGAATATCCAGCACCCCGACTTCGGAGGCCAAAATCAGGCGGTTGTCATCCGTAATGTAATAACGGGATGGCCGCAACCCGTTCCGGTCCAGCGTGGCGCCCAACAGTTCACCATCGGTGAACAGGATGGCCGCCGGACCGTCCCAAGGTTCCATCATAGTGGCATAGTAATGATAAAAGTCTTTCTTATCCTGCTCCATGAAGCGATTATGCTTCCATGGCTCCGGCACAATAGCCATCATGGCCAGCGGAAGCGGCATGCCGTTCATATACAGAAATTCCAGGGTGTTATCCAGCATGCCGGAGTCAGAACCGGTAGCGGTAATAACCGGGAAGATTTTATCAATGTCATTTTGGAATACGTCAGAGGACATGGTCTCTTCACGGGCTAACATACGGTCAATGTTACCGCGAATGGTGTTGATTTCACCGTTGTGGGCAATCATGCGGTACGGATGTGCCCGCGTCCAAGACGGATTGGTATTGGTGGAGAAACGGGAGTGCACAATGGCAATGGCCGTTTCGTAATCTTTATCTTGCAGGTCCTGGTAGAATTTCCGGAGCTGACCAACCAAAAACATGCCCTTATAAACAATAGTGCGGGAAGACAGGGAGCAAATATAGGTGTCTTCACTGGACTGCTCAAATTCCCGACGAACTACGTACAGGCGGCGGTCAAATTCAATGCCGGTTTCTACGTCATCCGGTTTTTGAATAAAGCATTGCATAATGCAGGGCATGGTGGAAAGTGCAAGGTCTCCAAGAACTTCTGCATTAACCGGAACAGTACGCCAGCCAAGGATATTCAACCCATCTTTGGCGGCAATGACTTCCAGCATACGCATGGCAAAGGTTCGTTTTAACTTGTCATTGGGAAAGAAAAACATGCCAACGCCGTATTCCCTATGGGAACCAAGGCGAATGCCTTCCTTCTTGGCTACTTTCAAAAAGAATTTATGGCTGATTTGGGTCAGAATACCGACGCCGTCACCAACTTTTCCGGTGGCATCCTTTCCGGCGCGGTGTTCCAACTTTTCCACAATGTGGAGGGCGTCATCCAGCACTTGGTAGTCCCGATGACCATCAATGTTGACAACGGCACCGATTCCGCAGGCGTCTCTGTCTGTGGTAAGACCACGATAGAACTGCTCCTGCTGTTCTGGGGTGTACGGTTGCTTCTTCATAGGCATCACTCTTCAAACATTCTTTCTTGTATTTTTGGGTTCCGTTTTGCGTAAAAGACGGAACGGGGCCTTTGAGTCAAACTCAAAGACCCCATTGCCTTCAGTGCAGCAATTTTACACCCGTTAAAAAGCTCCGTCAAGCGCGAAACAAGGGCTAAAATACAACAAAAATCGGGATTTTGAAGTGAGTAAAAACTCACGCCGAGAAATCCCGATTTTTTTGTTCTATTTGATTAAATTGTTAGCTGAAATGCGGATTAATTTGTGGAAGCGTTTGCGGCGGTAGTTTCCACATTATAATCCTTTGCCTGTCTGCCGGAGATGGTCTGGTCGGAAACGTTACCGTCATCATCTACCTTCATGGCATTGGCATAAACCCATTCCAGATATTCATCCGGGAACTGTTTGTCCATTAACCGCTCTATGGCAGTGGTGGCCGGCTTGCCTTCCTGCCGTTCGTTATAACGAACCATGGCTTCTGCCGAACTAATGGAGTCATAAATTAAAAAGACAGCCATAATAATAAAAGCAATTTTGCCCGGCTTAATGGGCACACTGTCAATTAATTTGGTAATGCTTGGAGAAACCAACTTGGCCCAAACAACACCAAGAATACCCCAGAAACAGGAATATAAAACACAAATACGTCCGTTGATATTCAACGGCATGTTGGAGTAGTCCCAGCTGACGCTGCCGAACACAATTTCTTCTCCAAGAGACATAATGTATTCTGCCAAAGACATCCAGAAAAAGGCCTTCAGGAAAACTTTCCATATAGGAGCATTCTTGTCTTTGTGCAAAAGCAAGGTCAGAACCACGCCACCTAAGCCGTAAGCCAGGCCGAATGGGCCGTATACCAAGCTTTGGCGGCTTTCCCAGAATCCGTTGGTAATCCGACCGAATACCATTTCAATGCAATAGCCGATAACGGAGCAGATGACCAAAATCCAGAAAATTTCATAACCGCTTAAGCGTTCCGGATCTCCGCGGTCATAGAAATGACTCTTGAAGTATTTCCAGTTGGTCATAGTCATCTGGTCTACCGTATTTTGCGGAAGCTTTTCCAGATTTTTGGAGGCAATGGCCTGCTCCGTTTCTATGGAATCCGCAATAGAGATTCCCAGTTCATTGCTTTCTTCCAGAATCTTGATCCGTTTTTCTTCCAACGTGTCCAGCTTCTTTTCCAGCTTAACCTGCTTCTTCTCCAGACGACGGGAATTTTTTTCTTGTTCTTTCAGCAACTTGGATTGTTTTTGATCCAGTCTTTTCTGGATTTTTTCTTCTTTGTTGCTCACAATTTCACATCCTTATCATACAGAATTCAAGGCAAGGCGATTATATCATAAAGTTCTATTTTTCCCAACAGAAAAACTTTTACAAAGCACGTGAATGTGTTAAAATTACCCCATTAAAGAGAGGAGTAACAGCATGGAGTTACAGGACGCACGTAATCAAATTAATGAAATTGATGAGCAGCTGGTAAAACTGTTTCAGGATAGAATGGAACTTTCCAAGGAAATTGCGGTTGCCAAAAAGGGACAAAATCTGCCGGTATATAACCGTGGTCGGGAACGGGAAATTTTAAATTCCGTCTGCGATTTAGCCGGAACAGATTTGGAAAGTTATGTACAGGTTTTATACCATGCCATCTTTGATGTCAGCCGGGAATACCAACAGCAGATTATCGGTTCCGGTTCCAAGTTGCCGACGGATATTGCGGCAGCCATGGAACAGACGGATGCGGTGTTTCCAAGCCGTGCAATTGTTGCCTGCCAGGGAATTGAAGGCGCTCATTCACAGAATGCCTGTGACAAGCTTTTTACCTTGCCAAACATTTTGTATGTAAACAGTTTTCATGGTGTTTTCCAAGCCGTGGAACAGGGTCTTTGCCGCTTTGGCATTTTGCCAATTGAAAACAGTACTGCAGGTTCGGTCAACGAAGTCTATGACTTAATGAAGAAACACAATTTCTATATTGCCAGAAGTATTAAGCTGCGGGTTGACCATAACCTGCTGGCAAAGAAAGGCACCAAGCTGTCTGATGTAAAGGAAATTTTCTCTCATCAGCAGGCCATTGACCAGTGCTCTGACTTCTTAAAGTCCCTGGAAGGCGTCAAAATTACGGCTTGTGAAAACACCGCCGTAGCCGCCAAGATGGTTGCCGAAAGTTCACGCACGGATGTGGCTGCCATTTCTTCCAAGAACTGCGCCTCCTTGTATAGCCTGACTAATTTGTCGGATGACATTCAGAACAATGACAATAACTACACCAGATTTATTTGCATTGCCAAGGACATGCTGATTTACCCGGGCGCTGATAAGGTCAGCCTGATGTTCAGCCTGTCTCATAAACCGGGAGCACTGTACAGTGTATTGTCCAGATTCTCCGCCCTGGGCTTGAACCTGACTAAGCTGGAAAGCCGTCCGGTTCCGGGAAAAGACTTTGAATTTCTGTTCTACTTTGACTTGGATGCCAGTGTGGCAGACGAACGGGTATTGAAGCTTCTTGGGGAATTTGATGATGAATTTGACTTCACTTTCCTGGGTGCTTATTCGGAAGTTATTTAAGAGCTACATCGCCAAAGAAAAGAATAAAAAACAAGAGAAAACCATGGCGGGACGTCCGAAAGCGGGCTTCCTGCCATGGCTTTTTTCTGCATTTTTTGTCAAGCGTTCTTTTCGTACAATTGTAAGTATAAATTTTGGCAAATGCTCTGATTGACGCTGAAAGACCGCTTTGTATAGTATATATTTGTATGTATTTTTTTCGGAGGAAAAAGAATTTATGAACACAGTAGAACTTGTAACAAAGTGCGGTACGCTGCAAGGATTGGACCTGGAAAATCATCAGGAATTCCTTGGCATTCCGTACGCAACGGCAGGACGTTGGGAATATCCGAAAGTAGTGACTTCCTGGGACGGCATTCTGGATGCTACGGATTTCAAAGCATGCTCCTATCAGCACCGGGGCTTTGACGATGATGCTACCGTCAATCCATTTTATCATTATGAATTTCGGGATGGCTTGGAATTTACCTACAGTGAAGACTGTCAATTCTTGAATATTTATGTACCAAAGCAGGCAGAAAATTGCCCGGTCTTCGTTTATATTCACGGGGGCAGCTTTACCGGCGGTAGCTCCAATGAAGCGCAAATTGACGGCAGCCATTTTGCCAGGAATGGCATTATTTTTGTCTCCTTGAATTACAGACTGAACGCATACGGATTTTGCTCTCATCCCGATTTGACAGACGAACAGGGACGTTGTGGCAATTTCGGCTTATATGATCAGGTGGAAGCGCTTCGGTGGATTAAGGACAATATTGCAGACTTCGGCGGCAATCCGAAGAAGATTACACTGTCCGGGCAAAGCGCAGGCGCAATGAGTGTAGATATTCATCTTTCCAATCCGCTTTGCAAGGGCTGGTTTTCCGGTGCTGTCCTAATGAGCGGCGCGGGTATGCAACGGTTTTTGGCGAAGCCGCTGACACCGGAAAAGACCAGAGCTTTCTGGGACAAGATTATTGAACATGCCGGCTGCAAGGACATTTTTGAACTGAAAAAAGCAGACAAAGAAGTGTTGTACCGCGCCTGGAACAAGGCCTGCAAGGAAGATTATAAAATGATGAGTATGCTGTATACGCTTCCGGTTTGTGACGGCACCATCATTACCAAAGAAGGATTTAATAAGCACACCATTCCGGAAATGCCCAAGTTGTTTGGCATTACCAAAAATGACATGGTGCCGATTGTTTTACAACACATAGACAAAAAGTGGGTTGCGGCAGACAAAAACAGCCCTTGCTACATTTACTATTTTGCGCGCTCTTTGCCCGGAGATCAGAAGGGCGCATGGCACTCCTCGGATTTACTTTATGCCTTTTCTACTTTAGACCGAAATTGGCGTCCGTTTGAAGACGTGGACCGCAGAATTTCAGATCAATTGGCGGAAGCGTTTATGGCTTTTGCCAGAAACGGTAATCCGAATTGTAATGCACTTCCGCATTGGGAACCGGGTGCCAAACAGGTCATGTCCTTTGGTGAAACCACAAAAGAAGAACCCTGGAATAAAAAAGAACTTTTGAAAAATACAGTAAACGGTGGTGCATCAATCTAATGAAATTCCATCATGTGTTTCAACTGACAAAACAGACAGATACGCACAGAGAATATCAAGCAGATGGCATGCATGCCCATCTGGACTTTATCAGCGGCAGTGCAATGCGCGTAGCCCTTTTTCGGGACGGTGCCGAAATGCTGCCTACGTTTACCGTAGATCCGGATAATGATCTGCTGCCCCACGGAAGGGACCGTCTGTCCCTGCAGGGCATGCAGTGTGTTGCGCCCGCCGTGAAAACGGAAGCCGGAAAAGAGCATTTTACGTTGGAATGCGGTATTACAGTTCATTTGGAGTTGACTAATTTCCTTTTGTCTTATCAAAAAGAGGATGCTCTTCTGTTTTCGGACCGGGCGCCCCTTGCCTATAATTTGGAAGGGGAGTTTGGCAATGGGTCGTATCACTACATCGCCAGAGAAGACGGAGAACATATCTTTGGTCTGGGTGACAAGAGTGGCTTCATGAATAAGGCGGGACAGGTTTACCGCATTGAAACGGCGGACAGCATGGGCTTTGATGCGGCCAATACAGATCCGCTGTATAAACACGTACCGTTTTACATTTGCGAAAATACAGTGGGTGCCTATGGCATTTACTATGACACGTCAGATACTTCCTTTGTGGATTTCGGCCGAGAAATTAATAACTATTATTGCCATTTCAAATATTTTAAAACCGAAGATGATTGCTTGGTTTATTATATTTTCTTCGGCAGTAAGCTCTCCATTTTGCAACAGTATGCTCGCCTTTGCGGCAAGCAGGCCTTTCCGCCGAAGTGGAGCTTTGATTACTGTGGCAGCACCATGGCTTATACGGATGCGCCGGATGCAGAGAAGCAGATGCAAGGCTTTTTAGACAAGATACAGGAACTGGATATCAGCTGTCAGGCGTTTTATCTTTCCTCCGGTTATACCTCCATTGGTAATCTGCGATGTGTTTTCCATTGGAATTATGAAAAATTCCCGGATCCAAAGGCGTTTATTGCTTCTTATTTGGAGGAAGGCGTGCGCCTGATTCCGAATATTAAACCGGCTTTTTTGACATCTCACCCCATGTACAAGGAGCTTGCTGAAAAAGGTTTGTTTGTAAAAAATTTGGACGGCACGCCCTACGTTACCCAGTTTTGGGATGGGGTAGGCAGTTATATTGATTTTACCAATCCGGAAGGCTTTGCTTTTTGGAATGGTCAAGTCAAAGAAAAGTTACTGGATTTTGGCATTGATGCCACCTGGAATGACAACAATGAGTTTGATATTAAGGCCACGGATGCAATAGCAGTTGGATTTAACGGCAAAGCCGTACCGGCGTGTCGAATTCGTCCAATCCTTACCTATTTAATGGTGCTTTCGTCCTATCAAGCCCAGCTGAAAAAGGACCCGGAAACCCGGCCGTTCCTGTCTACCCGTAGTGGTAGCAGTGCGGTTCGCCGTTTGGCACAAACCTGGTCAGGAGATAACTTTACTTCTTTCCATGACCTGCGTTTTTGTCACTATGTTGGTATGACTATGTCGCTGTCCGGTTTTTATTTCTATGGGCACGACCTTGGTGGATTTTCCGGTGAAATGCCTTCGGAAGAATTACTGCTTAGATGGATGCAACATGGAGTCTTTGAACCACGTTTTACAATCCACTCCTGGAATGGAGATGGCTCAGCAACCATGCCTTGGAGTTATCCGAACGCACTGCCCGGTGCCAAAGCCATTTTGCGGCAAAGACGCAGCCTGATTCCTTATTTATACAACTGCGCCTATAACAGCGTAGAGCAGGACGTTCCTATGCAGGCACCAACCTTCCTTTATTATGGCGATGCAGCCATAGACGTAAATACAACAGACTTTCTTGTCGGACGGGACCTGTTGGCCTCCTGCGTCCTTGACGAAGGAGCCGCCGGCGTCTCTGTTTACCTGCCGACAGAAGATGATTGGTATTTACAAAGCAATGGAACCTATTACGCCGGCGGACAGACCGTAACCTTGTCGGTCCCGGCTGACCAACCGGTCCCGTATTTCGTGCGCGCAGGTGCTGTATTCCCAGTAGATATAGGCCTTTGCACGTATCATGCGGAAGAGAAAACAGTGTTCACAGTCTATCCTGTAAAGGAAGGTACCTTTACTGCTAAATTCTTTTCAGATGATGGAAAATCTTTCCAATATTTAAAGAATAACTGTGTTAAATTGGAATTCCAAGTTTCCTGTACCAAGAATTCGGTTACCGTAATTGTTTTAAATAAAGGCAAGCAAATTTTACTGCCGGAATTGAAACTGGTGGAAACAGACAACCGAGATTTCCGGGTTGTAATAAAAGACTTGGAGCAAGCATAAGATGTTTATCAAAAAGGGCGGTCCGTAACGGACCGCCCTTTTTTTGATTGTAATTAATTGTACTTTAGAAACTGTACTTTAAAAAAGCTTATTTCTTTTCTCCCAGCTGGTTGATCATTCTGCAATGGTTCAGATAAAGTGGCTGCAGTTCTTTAGCACTGGTTGGAGGAAGGAATCCACCGATAACACCAAGGTGATCATAGGGCAAAGTATCGTAAACATACCACATGCCGGGCTGTGGATCACCCTTCAGATCATGCAGGTCCATATGCGGTTCTGCAAGCGGAGCAGTTTCGGAAATGGTTGGAACCAGACCGTCATTGCGAAGCCAATGCTCATCAATTGGATAATCGTCAACCGTGTTCTTGCTGTAGTTACCAATGGAGCGGGACATAGGCCAGAAGAGCGGACACATGGTCAGACGTGGGGTCTGACGTGGCTTCAGAGAGGCGAACATCTGTGAAGTCTTGCAGCATGGCCAAGAGAAGTAGTAAACATTCGGCAGAGTCTTAATGAGAGCGTTAACTTCTTTTGCCCCCTGCATAGTCAGATCATACCAAACATTATCATGGGCAGCTTTAATCTTTTGCTGCTTTTCTTTGGAGAATGGAAGGCTTTTTACGTGGCCCGGTTTGTCACATTCAATCAGGTCCCACTGTTCCATATGGCTTTCGTAAATCTTGCCAAGCAGGTTGTTGCCGGAGATATTAGCCAGCATATAGGTTACGTCTTCTAATTTGCTCATAACGTCTTTGGCAGAATACAGAAGAGTAGTGCCTTCATGAACGGAAGCAACTGCAGTAATGGAATAAATCCAGTCTGCTTTTCCGCCGGTAAAGAATTCAGACAGTTCTCCTTCCGGAGTAGCTGCCTTTTCTTCTTCAGAGCCGTAAGCCATTAAAGTGGCAAACAGGCGAATGGTGGCACCGCCAAAAGAATGGCCAAACAGATTTACTTTCTTGTCCGGACCAAAGCCTTCAAACAACGGCTTGTCATAGGTTCTGCCGTACCGCTTGTGCCCGTATTTTTTTGCATGAGCTGCACCATAGTCAACAGTTCCGCCCATCAACTGTGCATAAAGTTCACAGGCACGGTCCCAGGCACTGGCATATTTTCCGACAGACGGAGCATATACTTCAAAGCCCTGTTCTCTCAGAAATGCAGGCGTGCTGCCGGCCAACATGCCCCAATACGGTACAAACAAGTCGGCAAGTTCGTCCTTGCCGTAACCAAGCATACCGTGTACCAATACATACGGATAATTGGTTTTAAATTCCATTGAAACTCCTCCTTTAAGAAGTAAAAAAATAACAGGTCCATTATACAATATCGTTATTTTGTCTTGCAATAGTTTCATTTCTTTCACAATTTTGTGTTATTTCAACAAAATTGTTGGATTGTATTGCTTTGAAAGCTGATTGCAGCAAAATTGCCAGAATTGCTCCGCCGTATCAGGTAAGAAAGCACCTCGCCTCCTGGAAAGATAGGCAATACGCTCCGGATCAGGAGAGGTAAGAGGCAAAACCGATAGCGGAAGATTTTGGTACAAAGAATCCTTTGGTAATACGGCAATTCCAAATCCGGCAGCAACCAAACCGGCAATTACCGCATCTTCTTCGGTTTCCATTGCAATGATTGGTGCGGCATTCATTGCGCAAAAAAGAGCATCTACCTTTTGACGTAAACCGGAAGAAGAGGTAAAGAAAATCTGCGGATACGGAAGCGTGTCCTGTAAGGTTACACTTTGTTTCTGACTTAAAGGGTGATTCTGTGGGGTAATAACAACAAACGGAGCACGTTGAAATGGCACGGATTCCAATATTGTGGGATCTCCGGCGGAAGAGGTGAAGCAAAAATCCAACTGTTTTTCTTCCACTGATTTCAGCAGGCTTTGGCTGAGTCCGGTTCCGCTGTGCAGTTGAAAACGCACATCAGAAGTTGCTTGTTTCTGAAAATCCCGCATGAGGGTGGGAACCAGGGTAGTGCCCAACGTGCGGATACTGCCCAGCAAAATAAAGCCACCGTTATGACCCGCTTCTTGCACAATACGAGTACCGGTGTCTAACGCACTAAGAGAATTCTGTACGGTATGAAGGAATTCTTGTCCGTAACGGGTCAGACGAATACATCGCCCGGCTTTTTCAAATAGGGGGACGCCCAATTCCTGCTCTATTTTGGAAATGGCATAGGTCAGATTCGGCTGGCTGACATGAAGTTGCTCTGCAGCCTTGCCGTAGTGCTGCAAATGTGCTAAAGCTTCAAAATAGCGCAGATGATCCAGGTTCACGGAAAACACCTCCAGAATTCATAAAAAATATGGATTGATTTTATAAATACGTTCCGTTTGTTTCAATAAAAAAAGAACCCTATAATGATTTTGTAAGAATTCGTTAAAAAAATAACGAAGTAAAATCCGACAAATGAGACAGGAGGATGTACGTATGGAACGTAAAGTGGTTTTGATTACCGGCGGAGCAATGGGGCAAGGCAAGGCACATGCTCTGAAGTATGCAGAAAATGGCTTTGATGTGGTCTTGGCAGATATGCAGGACCCGGAAGGGGAAACCTTTAAAAAAACGGTTGCGGAAATTGAAGCAACCGGCGCAAAGGCCCTGGCAGTAAAATGCAATATCTGCTCAGACGAAGAAATGCAAGCGCTTTTTGCAAAAGCATGGGAGACCTTCGGACGCTTGGATGTGGTGATTGCCAATGCCGGTGTAATTAATTTCGGATACACCTGGGAACTGACGGATGCCCAAGTGGAAAAAGTCATTGATATAGACCTGATTGGCACCTGGCGTACCGACAAGTATGCGGCACTTTATATGCGCAAGCAGGGCTTTGGTCGGATTATTAATATTTCTTCTACTTCCGGCATGTACGGCACACCAAAGCTGGCAACGTACTGTATGGCTAAGTGGGGCGTTCGTGGCTTGACCAAGACGCTGGCACAGGAACTGAAAGATACAGATATTGTGGTCAACAATGTTTGCCCAACCAAAGTAAAAACGCCGATGTGTGAAACAGACAGTTATGTTCAGTTTATTAATGATCTGACCGGAAAGAATTTCCAGAACTGGCAGGAAATGTATGACAGTGTTCCGTTCTTGGAGGTAGAAGATATTGCAGATATGGTTTATTGGCTTGGTACCAGCCGTGCTGCAGGAAAGTTCAGCGGACGCGACTTAGGTCTTGACCTTGGCACATTGCAGCAATAAGGAGGCAGTAACTATGAAAATTACAAGCAAGACACGCTGGCGCGTATTTGCGGGCGTCTGGATTCAAAGTTTGTTTACGTCAGCCACTGCATTTTTCAGCTTGTTTGCTCTTCCGCTTACGGAGCAGTTCGGATGGAGCAGTTCTGAATTCAGTATGGCATACACCATTTATATGTTTGTTTATTGTGCTGTAGGCTTTGCCGGTGGATTCCTGGCAGAAAAGCTGCAGCCACGGGTAGCAATTTATTTGGGCTTAGCCTTCTTTGCTGCAGGCTGGTTCCTTACCGGATTTGCTTCCTCTATACCACAGTTATATTTGTTCTACGGCATTATGGCCGGCGCCGGTGCAGGTACCATTTATCCGGCTTGTCTTCCTACCGCGTTGAAATGGTTCCCGGATAAGAGCGGTTCCATTTCCGGACTGGTGCAAGCAGGCGCTTCCTGCGGCCCATTCATTATGTCTCCGGTTGCACAATGGCTGATTAGCACCTATGGTGCACAGTCGGCATGCCGCATTTTGGCCGTCATTTTCCTGATTGGTGTCGGCGCGGTAGCATGGATGATTGTTCCGTGTCCGGAAGGCTGGATTCCGGAAGGATGGACTCCTACTGCAACTCAGGCCAGCGAACTTCATACCAAGAATTACAACATTCCTGCAATGGTGAAGACACCGGTATTCTGGGTTATGTTAATTATGTTTATCTTTGCCAATGCGGCAGGAACCATGATGGTAAGTGCTACCTCGCCGATTGCACAGAATCAGATTGGTCAGTCCTCCATGACAGCAGCCATGTGCGTTAGCATCATGACTCTTGCTAACATGCTTGGCCGAATTGGATTCGGATTTATTTACGACAAGCTTAAGGGTTGGAATTCCTTGGCTCTTGTTCTGGCGATTAACGGGCTTTCTATGTGCATGTTGACCGTGGCGCATAATTTGCCGTATTTCATTGTTTGTATCTGTCTGGTAGGCTTCTCTTTCGGCGGTCTGTTAGTTGTCTTTGCGCCTATTGTAAAGGCCGTATTTGGCTCCAGATTCT
The DNA here is from genome assembly GCA_963623075.1 of Bacteroidaceae bacterium. GTDB lineage: Bacteria > Bacillota > Clostridia > Oscillospirales > Acutalibacteraceae > RUG420. Next base: position 5,068 of record CAVFJZ010000016.1, on the reverse strand, counting down.
ACAATCGGAACTATGGCTTGATTTTTATTGGTTACGGAATTGGTGCCTTTGTTGGTCCGAAAATCAGCGCCAGCTTCTATGACAGCACAGGCTCCTATGTAGCCGGTTATATTGGTTCTGCCATCTTAGCCGCTGCCGCAATTGCACTTGTTTTTGTTGCAAAGAAGCTTACCGCTTCCATGAAAGCAGCTGATGAACAGGCCTGATTGTTTTCAGTTTATCATAGAAAACGGCCCTTTGCTACAGACGTAAAAAAGAAAAGAAACCCCGCTGCGGACAAAGTCCACAGCGGGGTTTTTGGCGGAGAGGATGGGATTCGAACCCATGTGGGGTTGCCCCCAAACGGTTTTCAAGACCGCCTCGTTATGACCGCTTCGATACCTCTCCAAGCGCTGAAATAGCGTAACACAATTGTTTTTTGGTGTCAATCCGTTTATAATTTTTCTAAAGACCGAGTTGGAGGTTTCCCCTATGAGAATTCTTATAATTGAGGATGAAGTCCGTTTAGCAGAAGCCCTGCGGGAAATTATGAAAAGTCAAAAGTATACAGTTGACGTAGTTCATGATGGTGAAGACGGATATGACAACGCATCTACCGGCATTTATGATGCCATTGTACTGGATGTCATGCTGCCCAGAATGAGTGGCCTTGACATTACCCGAAAGCTTCGGCAGGAAGGCAATGAAACCCCTATCATCATGCTGACTGCCAGAGACGGTGTAGCAGATAAAATTGCCGGCCTAGACGCCGGTGCAGATGATTATCTTGCAAAACCGTTTATCCCGGATGAACTGCTGGCCCGTATTCGTTCTATTTCACGGCGCCAGGGACCGGTTGTATTGAACAAAATGGAATTTGAAGACCTAAAGCTGAATTTGTCCAATTATACATTGGAATCTCCTACTAAAAATCTCAGCTTGGGTCCAAAAGAGTTTGAAATTATGCGCATGCTGATTTCAAGCCCGAATGTTATTGTTCCCAAGGAGGATATCTTGGTAAAAATCTGGGGTGCAGAAGCAGAAGTGGAAGACAACAATGTAGAAGTTTACATTTCCTTTTTGCGCAAAAAGATTGCCAAGCTGTCTGAGCGGGTCCAAATAGCCACGGTGCGCCGTGTTGGTTACCGCTTGGAGGTGAAGGGTTAATTGCTGAAGAAACTAAAGCGAAGCTTTGTTCTGGACAGCATGATCATGACCTTCATTGTCCTTCTGGTGGGCGTATTTGTATTGTTTGTGGTAACGGAGTCTTATTATAAGACCCGCACCTTAGACGCAATGAAAGCGGCCACAAATTCTGTCTCTATTCAGGAAACAGAACAAGGACAGCTGGACGTAGATTTTCTGCAGAGCGGATTTGCTTCCATGTATACCGGAAATATCATTGTGGTAATAACAGATGCAAGTGGAAATATTGAATTTGCATCTTCCTCTGTCAAACTGGAGGATGCAACTATTATTACCCGTTCCGTTCGGTATGTTGTGAATGCCAATCAATCGCAGGGAAGCATTCCCAATTACAGTATGCGATTTTTGAAAACGCAAAAAGGGAAATATAATTGCATTGCCTTGGCAGATTTAACGGAAGAAAAAAGTAACATTTATTTCCAATTAATCATGTATGTTTTGGCGGCGCTGATGGCTTTCGGCATGTTATACGTTATGGCGGAATACATGTCAGAACGTTCTATTACACCGATTAAGCAATGCATGGACGAGCAGAGCCGTTTTGTAGCGGACGCTTCCCATGAATTGAAGACCCCATTGACCGTTATTTTGGCCAATATGGATATTATGCTGTCCAATCCGGAAATGCCGCCGTCGGAGCAACGCAAGTGGCTGGAAAGCACCAAGGAAGAAGCCCAGATGATGACGGGCTTGGTTACAGACATGTTAAATCTTTCCCGTACAGAGGGAAAAGAAGCCCAAAAGATCATGGTTTATCAGCCCGTTAACATTAGCGATTTAGTAGATGACGTCATGCTTTCTGTGGAATCCTTAGCTTACGAACGACAAATTTCTCTGAAAGCGGAAATTCAATCCAATTTGACAGCGGTTGCGGATTTCGGAAAAATTCGACAGGTTGTCATGATTTTAGTAGACAATGCCCTGAAATATACAGAACCGGGCGGACATATTTTTGTAACCCTGAAAAATGCGGAAAAGAACGTGGTTTTGACTGTTTATGATGACGGAACCCAAATTCCGGAAGATCGACGGCAAAATATTTTTGACCGTTTCTTCCGCGTGGAGGATTCCAGGCAGAAAGCAGATCAGGCGCCGGGTGGATACGGCTTGGGACTTCCCATTGCAAAGAACATTATGGATGCACATAATGGCAAGCTGTATCTGGATTATTCAGACGAATCCGGAACCTGCTTTGTCATGACCTTACCCTCAGAGGAAAACCATAAAGCCCCGAAAGTCAGCAAAATTTCGGGGGGGTAAGTAGGTACCCAAAAATTTTCCGTAATACCAAAAAACACAGTAGCGCTGAGGAAGAAAATGGATCAAATTAAAGTCGGCACCGTTACCGCCAAAGTAGAAAAGAAGCCGATCAAAGGAATTCATATTTACATTAAGCCACCGGAGGGGGCGGTTCTTGTAACCGCCCCTACCTTTGTTTCGGATCGGGAAATTCAACAGTTTGTATATTCCAAAGAGCAATGGATTTTAGAGCATGTGGAACAAGTGAAAAAGCAGAGTGCCATGACTAAGCTTCGATATGAAGACGGAGATACCATCCCTATTTGGGGAAAGAAATACCGCTTAACGGTACAAACTGATGCCTCATCCCGGAAATTCAGCCTGGCACTTTTTCCGGAACTGGAGATAGGTGTTGCAGTGCTGACGGTACCGGAAGGTGCAACCGAGGCGCAAAAAGAGGCGTTCTTTTTGCGCTGGTATCGTCAGCAGACAGAGGCCCGTCTGGCAATACTGGTTCCCGAGTGGATGACTTATACGGGCCTGACGTGCGAAGGCTGGAATGTCCGCCAATACCGCGCCCGTTGGGGATGCTGTAATACAAGGACAAAAGAATTGACTTTTCATGCACAGTTGTCTCGTTATCCGCAGCGCTGTTTAGAATATGTTATTATGCATGAACTCTGCCATACCGTTATTCCAAATCACGGGAAGGAATTTCATGCGTTAGAAAGTAAGTATATGCCGGAGTGGAAACAAATTCGGAAGGAGTTGAATGGATAGTCAGGCAGATCCCACAGCTGAGTATCCAATGATTTGCACTTCTTCTTTTTTGTTTCGTGTAAAAGCAAGGGAAAGCTGATAGAATGAAAGCGTAAGTCAGTCGCAACCAAGGAAGAAAAAACAAAACCGAAAACAAGTTGAGGTAAAAACATGAAAGTACTCCTACTGTCCAACGGAACCGGTGGCGGACATAATTCAGCCGCTCTTGCTTTGAAAGAAGAGTTCCAAAAGCAAGGCCACGAAGCGGTTATGATTGATCCGTTTTCTCTAAAAGGAAAGCATTTAGGAAAGCTGACCAGCACCATTATCAATCAGACGTATATTAAAAGTGTGCAAAGAATACCGAAGGTTTTCGGTTTCTTTTATCATTGTGGCGAGTTACTTGGTAAATACATTAAGGACGGTCCTATTCGTACCCCGGTGTACTACAGCAACTACTCTATGGCAGAACGACTGTATAAGTACATTCGGAAAGAGCAATTTGATGCAATTCTTTGTACGCATCCGTATCCCAGCGAAATGTTGGCGGCTATTCATGCAAGAGATCATCATATTCCACCGACTTTTTGGATTTCTACGGATTATCATTGTATTCCGTTAACAAGAGAAAGCCAGGCAGATAACTACGTCATTGCCTCGCCTGATTTGTTGGAAGAATATGTCAGTTATGGTATTCCGGAATACAAGCTGTATCCGATTGGTATTCCGGTAAAAAACGCGTTTCGCACAGAAATGACCAAGGCGGAGGCGCGGGAAGCGCTAGGCTTGGAACAGGGGAAACGGTATATTATGATTTCCGGCGGTTCAGTCGGGTCCGGTAAACTGCTGGAAAGCGTGGCCCTGATGGCAGGTCGTTTTCTGATTGACAGTAATGTTTCCATTATTGCCATCTGCGGCTCTAACGGATTCTTATATAAGCAAATGAAAAAATTGTTCTCCGGGAAAGTAATCCTGATGGAGCATACCGACCGCATGGCGGAATATATGATTGCCGCAGATGTGGTTATTACCAAGCCGGGCGGATTGTCTTCTACTGAAGCGGCTGCACTTGGAAAACCGATTATCTTTATCAGTCCGATTCCGGGCGGCCTGGAAATTCTGAATATTGGCTTCTTCCAGGAACACGGAATGGCCCTTTATGCCAAAAACATTAATCTGGATTTGCTGGAATGCTTAAAGCAGTTGAAGGATCCGGACCTAACCGCCGACATGATTGCCAACCAAAAGAAGTACATTAACCGAGACGCTGCCACAGACATAGTTACTTTGGTAGAGGAAAAAGTAAATTGCGGCGCGCATTTCCGCGCTGACCGCTCCCGCCGTCTTCATGGCTAGCCCTCAGGCAGGCTTTCATCCGGCAATCCACTAGAGCAATCCACTAAAGCAATCCATTAGCTGATACCATCCACCAACTGGTGTCCATCCATCAGCGGATTACCGTTCGCTAGCTGACTATTATCTCATCAGGCGGACTTCCACGATTGGTGGTTTACAGTATAGTAACCTTTGTTGGACCGCAAATTGGAATGTATCTTTCTGATTTGCGGTCCAATTTCTGTTTCGGGTGGCAAATTATCCTGGTCATCCCTGTTTGCCACCCGAATTCCACTTTTGGGTGGCAAAAGGAGCTGTAAGTCATAATTTGCCACCCAAGATGGCTTTCAGTGGCAGGATGCTGGCAGACCCAAAGCAAATCGGGTGGCAAATTATTCTGGTTATCCCTGTTTGCCACCCGAATTCCACTTTTGGGTGGCAAAAGGAGCAGTAAGTCGTAATTTGCCACCCAAGATGGCTTTCAGCGGCAGGATGCTGGCAGACCCAAAGCAAATCGGGTGGCAAATAATCATGGTTATCCCTGTTTGCC
>CAVFJZ010000015.1:0-30438 GCA_963623075.1 Bacteroidaceae bacterium | reverse complement strand
CCGCAAAAGAGGCATATCCACACCCCTTTTCTCCTGTTTTCTCTCATGCAACAGCGCTTTTTATCATGGTGGAAGCCTAAAAAAAGGCATATCCACACCCCTTTTTTCCTATTTTCTCCTATTTGAATAAAGAAAAGCGCCGAGCAACTGCTCGGCGCTAACCTTTTATTATGCAATTTAGTGTATTTGCATTAGTGTATTGCTTTAGCGTACTCGCTTTAGTGTACTTGCTTTAGTGTACTACTTTAGCGTACTTTCTGCCGGTTCAAGGCTTCCGCAAACAGGTTCGTTTGCTTACTTGTTCAATGCCTGATCAACAGCAACGGCAACGGCAACGGTAGCACCAACCATTGGGTTGTTGCCCATGCCAAGGAAGCCCATCATTTCAACGTGTGCCGGTACAGAGGAAGAACCTGCAAACTGAGCATCAGAATGCATGCGTCCCATGGTATCGGTCATGCCGTAAGAAGCAGGGCCTGCAGCCATGTTGTCCGGGTGCAAGGTACGGCCTGTACCGCCACCGGAAGCAACAGAGAAATACTTCTTACCCTGTTCCAGGCATTCCTTCTTATAGGTGCCTGCAACCGGATGTTGGAAACGAGTCGGGTTGGTAGAGTTACCGGTAATGGAAACGTCTACACCTTCATGATGCATGATGGCTACGCCTTCACGAACATCATCTGCACCAAAGCAACGAACCTGAGCACGTTCTCCGTCAGAGTAAGCAATTTCACGAACAATCTTCAGTTCACCGGTGTAGTAGTCAAACTGTGTCTGTACATAGGTAAAGCCGTTGATTCTGGAAATAATCTGAGCGGCATCCTTGCCAAGACCGTTCAGGATAACGCGAAGCGGTTCATTCCGGGACTTATTTGCATTCTTAGCAATACCAATTGCGCCTTCTGCAGCAGCAAAAGATTCATGACCGGCTAAGAAAGCAAAGCACTTGGTTTCGTCACGCAGAAGCATGGCGCCAAGGTTACCGTGGCCAAGACCAACTTTACGGTCATCAGCAACAGAACCAGGAATGCAGAAAGACTGCAAACCAATGCCAATGTTTTCAGCAGCTTCGGCAGCGCTCTTGGAGCCCTTTTTCAGTGCAATGGCTGCACCTACGCAGTAAGCCCAAGCGGCATTTTCAAAGCAAATCGGCTGTACGCCTTTTACAATTTCATACGGGTCAAAACCTGCAGCTTTGCAGATTTCGCGGGATTCTTCAACAGATTCAATACCATATTCCTTGAGGACAGGCATAATCTGGTCAATTCTTCTTTCATAACTTTCAAAAAGTGCCATGATGTCTTATCCTCCTTGCTTATTCTACACGCGGGTCAATATATTTCGCCGCGTTTTCAAACTGGCCATAATGGCCCTTTGCCTTTTCCAGAGCTTCATTGGCATCCATACCGCCTTTAATGAAGTCCATCATCTTACCAAGGTTAATGAATTCATAACCAATGATTTCGTCATCCTTGTTCAGAGCCTGACGAGTAACATAACCTTCGGTCAGTTCCAGATAACGAGGGCCCTTTGCCTTTGTGGCAAACATAGTACCGGTCATAGAGCGAAGTCCCTTACCAAGGTCTTCCAGGCCGGCGCCGATTGGCAATCCACCTTCGGAGAAAGCAGTCTGAGAACGACCATATACAATCTGCAGGAAGAGTTCCCGCATGGCAGTGTTAATTGCGTCACATACAAGGTCGGTGTTCAATGCTTCCAGAATGGTCTTGCCGATAAGAATTTCAGCAGCCATGGCGGCAGAATGAGTCATACCGGAGCAGCCAACGGTTTCAACCAGAGCTTCTTCAATAACGCCGTCTTTAATGTTCAAAGTCAGCTTGCAGCAACCCTGCTGCGGAGCACACCAGCCAACGCCGTGTGTCAAACCGGAAATATCCTTAATTTCCTTTGCCTGTACCCACTTTCCTTCTTCCGGAATAGGGGCTGGTCCATGATAGGCACCCTTTGCTACAGGACACATGTTTTGCACTTCTGTTGAGTAAATCATGTTATCACTCCATTTTATTAATCAAAAAGCCCAGCGAGGCAGTTTTCACGTGTGCAAAAAGCACCCCGCCTGTACCGCAAATAATTATAATTTGCCACTCCCACTCCGTCAAGAAGGAAAGCACCGATATTGACAAACTTTTGGCAAGGGTAAGGAACTGCATCGCCTCAAAAAGGAAGAGAAAAAAGTTCCGTTCACAAAAAGCCAAAAAAGCCGTCTGCAAAAGCAGACAGCTTTTCTGGTAAAAGAAAGTCTTCCTTTAAAAGTAAAAGGCTAAAAGGCACTTAAAAGTTTCCAATGAATTGATCCGCCGTGCAAGCATGGCAAGCCATTAAAATCTGAGTAATTTCTTCCGGCGTTTCCTGGAAATTCCGATCGGCCCAGTGGCAAATAATTTTGGTTACGCCCGCCAGATAAAAGGTATATACATAATCTGCCTTTCGGCTAAACGAGGCCACCTGCTGTTGGGACAGCGGAGATACATAGCGATCAAAGAAGGCCTTCACCTGACGGAACCAAATGGAATCCGCCTGATGACGATAGGCCAATAAGATGTCCTGATGTTCATACAAGAACGTAACAAAGCCAAGCAAGACATCATGATTAAACCAATTCCCGTCAAACATAGGCTTGTTTCCCAATGCGCGGATAATTGGCTCAAAAATATTTTTTTGTTCTGTGTCGGCCAAAAGGCTGTCTAAATCATCATAATGCGCATAAAACGTAGAGCGGTTTACACCGGCTTTCGTGCACAATTGGGAAATGCTGATTCGATCAAACGGGTAGTCCTTCATTAGGGATAACAGAGCTGCCCGCATTTTTTTGGCACAATTTTCATATTTGGTTTCAAAACGATCCATTACAAATACCTCTGGGGAAAAATAGATAAGTGTACAGTGTATAATTATAGGAAAATCTGTTTTTTATATGTTACAAAAGCATGAACAGTAAGAAAAAAACAGAATAATGAAAAACGCTGGATCAGGCTTTTTCCGCTACCACCACTAAGAACTGGCTGCCGGTGATATAAAGAATAACCTGATTCTTTTCTTCATCTAAAGCAATGGAAAGGTCCAAATTGCTGACGCTGTCATGCAAGAATTTCCCGGTATAGGTTGCAGATACCCCTTCTTGCGTTTCATCAGATTTTTCATAGGTGCCGACGTAATGACCCAAGCCGTCAATATCCAGCTCAAAATAACCGTTGTCCTTGAATTCTATGGTCTGCGGCTCATCATAAGTTTTTACTTCATCGCCGGAGATAACGGAAACTACCGTATAGCTTCCAATCAGGGGGTCGGTTTTTCTGGTAGCTTTCCAGGTAACGAAGCACGCAACCAAAATCAGCACTACAGCAACAGCGGAAAGTAAAATGATTTTTGCTTTCTTAGATAGGTGCTTCGGGTTTGTGTTCTCTGTATTCATATTTTCCGTATTGGTCATAAAGGCCTCCTTGAAAATTCAATCCTTTTTCCATAAAGAAAGAAAAAGATAATAAAATATACATAGTATAAGCGGTGCAATAAAAAGAAACAGCACCATGCAGGGATAACAAGAACGTGCATCTTGTTGCAGTAAAGCGCAATAAATGTTGTAAGTAAGAATAAAGGACAGGGCTATTTTAGAAATGCCAATCATAATTGAATCAAATACAATTACCTTTTTTCGTACAGGTTCTTCCACATTGGAGAAAAAGTACCAAAAATCCGGGCGCCCCTGTATGAAGCTCATTAAGCCTGCCAGATTGGCTTCCATGCAAAGAAAGATAATGGTCATGGCCTTAGAACCATACCAAGATAAATCTCCGGTAAAATCAAGGCAGGTAAAAATCATTTCGGGCGAGTCAGCATAATACTGTATTAGCAGTACAACACCAACAACAAAGATAACTGCACTTACAGCCAAAGTAATTCGGTTGTACCACTTGGTAAAAGTAAGCATGTCGGCACCTCCCTTGATTTTCATTCCTGTTGCAGTTCTTTTACCGTTTTATGAAGTTGCGGATCCACAAAATCCGGCGCAATTTCTGCAATGGGATTCAGTACAAAGCTACGATTACATCGGTCCACGTGCGGAATGGTCAAGACCTCCGTTTGCAGTACCAGATCTTCATAGTAAATAATATCCAGGTCCAGCACGCGTGGGCCCCAGCGGCGGGACGGTTTCCGCCCTACGTCTTTTTCTATTTGTTTTAACGCCGAAAGCAATGCTTGCGGCGTTAATTTTGTTTTCAAAAGTAATGCTCCATTTAGAAAATCCGGCTGGTCTGTAACTCCATAAGGCTTGGTTTCTATAAGGGAGGAAACCTTGCCGACGTTGCCCGGCGCGTCCAAGGCCCGGATACCGGCTTCCACGGAAGCCCTGCGGTCCCCTAAATTAGAACCAAACGCCAGCACTACGTTTTTGTCCCGGTCCATCCAGTCATCTACTGCCTTTTTGTTGGGAGCCACGTCATGGACCCGGGCCATTGCAACGCCGTGCTTGGCAGCTTCCAGGCTCCAGGCTACGGTCTGTTCCAACGAGTGATCCAGGCAGGACTTCCGTGAAACAGCCAGCAACATGGGCCGATGCAACGGAGCAAACGCATCTAAATTTCGAAGTAATGTTAAATTGTGCTCCTTGGTTTTGCCGAAGCCAATACCAAGGTCAATGATAATGTCATGAATACCGTTGGCTTCCGCAAAACGAATGCGTTCCTCCAGAAAGTCATAAACTTCTTTGATGACATCTTGATAGGTTGGATTATCCTGCATATGATCCGGCGTACCGTTGATATGCATTAAAATAACGGTCTTTTGATATTTCTTTAAAACAGCTACCATGTCCGGGTCAAAGGTCATGGCAGAAATATCATTAATGATATCTACCCCGGCCAAGATGGCCTGTTCTGCAGTATAGGCGTGATAGGTATCTACAGACAGTTTTATGTCCGGATATGCTTGCCGTAATGCTTGAACAACAGGAATAACGCGTCTGCATTCTTCTTCCGGTGTTACCGGTGCAGCGCCCGGGCGACTGGATTCCCCGCCAATATCCAGAATGGTGGCACCTTCTTCCACATGCCGCTTGGCAAGGGCCAGTGCCTGTTCAATACCGGAAACTCTGGAGGCTGGGTGAAATGAATCCGGTGTAACGTTGATGATTCCCATAAATTCCATAGAAATAGACTTCCTTTACTGTTAGATTTTATGGTAATCCGGTGATTTCTGTTTACAGCCTACCGACCTTCAGTTTCAGTCTCCGGTTTACTATGTAATTTTAATTATTAGTTACTGGTTACTTTAGCATAAGCACTGTGGTTATGAATAGATTCCAAAGATTCCACTTCTACCACATAACTGTGAATGCCTTCTATTTTGTCCAGCTGTTGCTTTACATCTCGACAAACATCTTCTACAAATTTGGGATGATCATAGGCATATTCTGTAACATATTTTTCATCCGGACGCTTTAACAGCGTGTAAAGAGGGCTGCTGGCGGCCGCCTCGGAAATGGCTACGTAACGCTCCAGCGGAATAAACTTTTGGGTGTCCGTGGTAATGGTAACCAGAGCTCTTTGGTTATGGGCCGAGTAGTCTGAAATTTCTTTAGAACACGGGCAAAGCGTGGTAACCGGCGTTTGTACTGTTACCACAAAGTGGAAATCATCCTGTTCTAAAGAAGCATTTACGGTAACCAGTATATTTAGGTAAGCTTCTTTTCCGGAAACCGGAGCTTTCTTTTTGACGAAGTAATCAAAACTGATTTCCAAATAAGCGGTTTCCGCTTCTAACGTGGTCTGCATGGAACGGAGCAAATCCTTCATGTCTTTTAAGTTCAATTTGTCATACGCCTGGATGATTTCCACAAAGCGGGACATATGGGTTCCGCGTTTGTCCGCCGGCAGCCCCACTCGAGCACTGATGGTGGTATGTGTGGTAAACCACTGACCATTACTGTCTTTAATATCCAATGGATACCGCAAGTTTTTAATACCCACTTCATTCAGCGGAATATTGCGGGAGTCTTTTTGATTTTGTACGTCTTTCATGCCTGTTCTCCTCTGTATACTATGCCGGAGTCCGCAGTTTCCCAGACTTCAATTTCATAAAGGTGAACGTTATCCCGATGAACTAACGGTTCCAATTGGTTCCAAATGTAAACGGCAATATTTTCTGCCGTTGGTTGCGGAATAAAGTCATTCAGATAACGATGGTCAAACTGTTCCAGCACCGTGTCTTTGACCAAGTGCTTTAATTCTACAAAATCAAAGAGCATATCTTCCTGGTCTCTGACCCCTTCCAGTTTTACTACCAATTTGTAAGTATGACCGTGCAACCGTTCACATTTACCGTGATAGTTAACCAGATTATGTGCTGCATCAAAAGTAAACTGTTTGATTAAGATCATGGAAAAATCCTTTCTGGGCGAGTTAGTACAAAACTGTGCCTTACAGCACCTTGGTGCCGCCGACGTTGCGAATTTGAAGGACACGGCAGGAGCCTTCTCCAAAGACACCGTCCAATGCCGCCTTATAGGTTTCCACTTTATTTTGCGGAACAAAGGCTTGAATGGTGCCGGCAAAGCCACCGCCGTGCACACGGCTGGCACCTGTACCGTCCAAAACGTTGTCACTGATAGCAAGACCAATGCTCAGGCCTTGCTGATTCAGTTTATGAGAAGAATAAACATTCTGCAAATATTTATAGGAAGAGTCTCCGGAGGCTTTAATCAGCTGTAGAAAACGGTCAAAGTCTCCGCTTTCCAGAGCTTCCACTTCCCCATCTACCCGTTTGTTTTCATTGTACCAATGGAGGGCACGAAGAACCGGTCTGTCACCAAGTTCGGTGCGAAGTGCAACCAGATTCTGATAAAAGATCTGCTCCGGTACTTCTTGCAAAACTTCCTTTTGGAAGAAGGCTGCCACTTGCTTCATTTCCTGCGGTACAGCGGCATAATCCGGCGTTAAATCGGCGTGGGAGCCTTTGGTATCTGTAATGCAAAGCGCATATCCAAACTTCCCGAAGTCCACCGTCAGCGGATGAATTTTGGGGTTGTCTTTTTCCGCAAAATCAATGTTAATCAGGCCTCCGACAGAGCAAGCCATTTGGTCAAGCAGCCCACTTGGTTTTCCGAAAAATACGTTTTCCGCATACTGAGAAAACTTGGCTTGGTCTACTGCGCTGACAGCGCCGTTGTTGTAAAGATGATTTAAAATGGTGGCTACCAAAATTTCGAAAGCAGCACTGGAAGACATGCCGGAACCCGGTTTTACATCATTGGTGGTATAGGCTTCAAAACCGCCAATTTCATACCCATGTGCTTTAAATGCGGCTGCCACGCCACGAATTAAAGCAGGAGAATGGTCGGTTTCTTCTTCTACGGGTTCTAATTGGTTTAAGTCAATAACATCCTCACGATACCCTTTTGACTTCAAACGAATTATGCCATCTTCCGTCTTTTTGGCAACTGCAATGACGTCCAAATTCAAAGAGGCCGCCAGCACTTTTCCCCGCTGATGATCTGTATGGTTACCACCTATTTCACTCCGCCCGGGAGCAGAAAACAGATGAAGGTCTCCGTCCTGATAATACTGCAAAAAACAATCTACGGCATCTTCATACCGTTTCAACTGTTCCGGAAGCAACGCCGATTCCACATAAAGCGTTGTCAGCCGGTCTTGCAATTCTTTGGTTTGCAAAGCTTCTTTCAGTTTCTTGGCGGTCATAAGACACTCTCCTAAAGAAATAAAATATCTAAATAAGTATAGCATAAAAAAGGGCTTGTTGCCTTGCAACAAGCCCTTTTTCTGAAATATTTTCAAACTTCATTTTCTGCCAGTGGCAAGCAAATCATGACTTTGAATAAATCTCCGTCAATGGAAATAGTAAATGTACCGCCCTGCGCTGTGGTTAAGCTTTCCGCAATGGACAAACCTAAGCCGGAGCCCTCCGTTGTCCTTGAGCGGTCTCCTCGGAAGAATCGCTCTGTCAGCTCGGACGGATCATAATTCATTTCTTCACGAGACACGTTCTTTAACGCAACCATAGCCATCTGTTCTTCTTTTTTCAAATCAATATAGACCCGTGTATTCTCCAGGGCATATTTTTGAATATTGGAGAACAAATTTTCCAATACACGATATACCTTTTGCCCGTCCGCTGTTACATACAGCGGTTCTTCCGGCAGATTCAGCTTTAACAGCAGGCCCTTATCCTGCAAAGCCAGTTCATATTCCCCATAAACCTGTTCCAAAAGTTCACTCAGGTTAATTATTCCCAAGTGAATTTCCACGTTTCCGCTGGAAACCTTACTGGCCTCAATCAGATCTTCAATCAATTTTTTCAAGGCGGCAGATTTTTCTTCTAAAACGGCAAGGTACTGCATTGCCTGCGGATCCTGTATGTCACATTTTTTCAGCAAATCCGTATAGGCAATAATGCTGGTCAACGGCGTTTTCAAATCATGAGACACCCCGGTAATCAGTTCCGTTTTTTGCCGTTCATTCTTTACTGCGTCCTCTACCGCAAGCTTCATTCCATCCGTCAGGTTATTTACCTTTTGCCCAATGGGACGAATATATCGGGTCATCTTCTCCGGCGTAAGCTGAAAATCATATTGTCCTTTTTCTGCATCTGCCAGTGCATTATTAATGTTCTGCAAGTCATGACAAAAACGAATCAAATATACAAGAAAAGCCACAGACAGTAAAACCATTGCTATCAAGCAAAGTGCAGTACCATATACGCCTAAGAGGACCATCAAAAATGTGTATCCTGCCAAAAGCCATTCCATACGCCGTTTTAATTTCTTATCTTGCAACGGGAAGCGCTCATTCCAAAAGGCACGAATTTTTCCGTTCTTATTTAAGCTCTGATAAAGCAGGCTGCTCTGCACAAACAGTCCGGCCCGAAGTTGTCGAATCAAGCTGGTACCCCATTCAAGCAGGCACAAATTCATGCCAACCGCTAAAATGCCGCACAAAGCAGTCCATAGAATGCGGTTCCCACTGGTGAAATTGTCATAATTAGAAATCAAAGTACCGGCAGAAGACAGTCCGGCAGATGCCAAAACAAACAAAATCAGTGCCGCTACAATAAGATGAACAGAGGTTGGAAATTGGTCTATCCAAGCCGGAATTACCTTACCATTTTCATCTATCCTTCCTGCCGACGCAAGCAAAAGTACAACGCTTGCCAGCCATAGTACGGCAAGTACACCAAAAGCAATCAAAAGGCCAAGAATTGCTTCTTTTGCCTTCAAATATTCTGCTGCCATGGCTTCGTAAACATCCTGACTTTGTGTGCTTGGAGAATCAAAATGCATAGGGACCTGAAAATAACTGTCGTAAACAGCAGGATCTAACTCGCCCGCAAAATCAGCATACAGAAGAGATGCATACGGGCTGTCGGTGTACATGGCATACGTTTCCCCATTGTCAGATGTTACCCGATTTTGATAATACTCATGTGTCTGCGCCAAAATAGAAGTCAGCTCCTGGCTAAGGGTCAGGTTGGACTCCTTTGTCAGCATGGCAAAGCCGCTGTTCCCTTGCGATTCAGCTTCCTCCACTCCGTTCACGTCCATATTGGTATAAACGGTTCCCGTTGTCTTATCTACAATACAAAAGCAAAAACTACTGCTACCATACAGTGCCGTTTTCATGCTGCGGAAATTGGAATAGTATCGGGCGTTAAAGCTCCTCAAGGATTCCTGGTAACTCTGCTCTGCCTCTTCTGTCAGAGAGCTTTCTCCTACTGTAATAGCGTTCAAAGAAACACCTTTGTAATAATCAACACCATTAATGGTAATCAGGCCATTGTTATCTTCCTCTGCAGCCTCCTGTTCCGCTAAGGTAACGTGAATCAAACTATTCGTTCCAATATTAAAACCGGCAGAATTGTTAAAAACATAGTAGGTTTCTTCCGATCCGGAATATTCCTCCGTATTTCCATCAATAATTTCCTTTTTTGCATTCAGAATGGATTCCTTCAGTGAATCCTGCTTCTTTTGAGCAAGTTCTTGTAGTTTCTCTTGATAATAAGCCGACTCTTCAATTTTGGTTTCATCCAAGGTTTGATATTTCGTTACCAAATAGCTTGCCCATTCAATGTCGGTTTTAATTTGCTCTGCATATTTTGTAGTGCCATTGCCAAGAAGCGTATTTTCCGAAGAGCGGAAAAAGCTGTATCGCATGGATTCATAAATTTCCAAGGATGCAAGCACACACACACTGGAAAAGCAAAACACGCATGACAGCAAAACACAAATTACTTTATAGGAAAATTTGTTATGCATCTTTGTCAATCTTGTAGCCAATGCCCCACACCACCTTTATATATTTTGGGTCTTTGGGATTAATTTCAATTTTTTCCCGAATGCGGCGGATGTGCACCGTGACTGTTTTTTCCGAAGCAAATGCCTCTTCATTCCAAACGGCTTCATAAATTTGCTGCGTGGAAAGAATACAGCCCATATTTATCATCAGATACTCCATAATTTTATACTCGGTTGCGGTCAACTTAACCGGTTCACCGTCCAGAGTCAGCGTTTTGGCATTGACATCTAAAGCAAGGCCACCCGTTTTCAGTAAATTCTTCTGCTCCGGCGCACTGCCAAGACTGGTATATCTGCGAATCTGTGACTTCACTCTGGCCACCAATTCTAACGGATTAAAAGGCTTGGTAACATAGTCATCTGCACCAAAACTAAGACCGGCAATTTTATCCGTATCCTCTGATTTGGCAGAAAGCATAATAACCGGAATATTGCGTTCTTCCCGCAATTTACGAATGGCGGTCAAGCCATCCATTTCCGGCATCATAATATCCAGAATCAGGCAATGCGGCTCTTCCTGTTCCGCCAACGCTAAAGCCTCTCGGCCGTTGGTTGCCTTCAGGACCTGATACCCTTCCAGTTTCAGATAAATTTCAATTGATTCTAAGATGGCAATGTCGTCATCGCACACCAATACTTTTTCCATTTCGGTGGTCCCCTTTCCAGATGTATGGTAACACATTCACCATCCATATTGAAATAACAAAGGATTACAGATCAGCCGTCAAAAAAGTTACAGTTTTCTTAAAGTGCCGAAGTTCGCCATTCTAAGCCCTTTCCCCTTTTCCTTAGTCTCGGTCTTCTTGCCTTCAACTCTCTTTCCTAGGTCCTCACCCAATCATTATGCCTCTTAGGTCAGTCCTTGAGACTTGAAGCCTTGAGCCTTGAAGCCGAGATTACGTGTAAATTTAGTTTTTTCTTGAATTTACACGTAGTTTCCGCTTTGAATTACGTGTAAATTTTACTTTTTTCCAATTTTACACGTAGTCGGGTGCCGGCAGTCTTGATTAATGCCGGCACTAGCGCCAAGGGAAGTCAAGTCAAGGGAAAGTCTGATCAGGCAAAGTCGGTCAGGCAAAGTCTGCTCAAGCAAACTCGGGTTCGTGATTATCAAAAAAGCGCATGCGTAGCCGCTGACGAATTTGGCCAATATTGAACGGGGTTTGTGCCGATTCAAAAGAAAAGAGCAGTTGGTTTCCAATGGCATACCCGGCGCTTTCATATTTGGCAATTTTGGCAAAGGCACTGGCCTGGTAGCTTTCTTGATCCATTAGGCCGAAATGCTCATAGTAGACCTCGGTTCGAGTAGATAAATCCAAAATGGTGAAATCGGGATGGAGTAGTGTACCGTCCAAAAGTAGTGGTTTTTCATATTGGTAAGGAAGATTCAGCTCTAAAAGTAGATTTGCAATCATCGCTTCAGATTTAGAGCGCACCCGTTCTCCATTGTTCGTGGCATAAATACAATTTTCCGAATAAGGTGCCGGTTGGAGCATAGCGGATGATTCTTTTGAGCTCTCCTGCCAGCACGCTATATAGTCTTCATTCGGAAGAAATTCCTGCGTACAAAGGCAGTAAGATTGCACGGATTTCGGCAATTTAGAAAAAGCAACTTTTGGATTTGCCACCTTTTCCAGTGCGCGCACTGCTTTTTGGAAGGACGCGGCATTTCCAGAATAAACTTTCAACAGCTCCTGATCATAACGCTTTTGCGCCAGGGTTCGAATCAGCTGCTGTTCCGATTTAGAAAGGTGCGCTCGTTTGACAGAGCCGGAGACGGTCCGGAGTTGAAACTGACTTACCCCATTGCTGTTGGAAGTAAGCAAACTTCCCTCGGGCGATGCAGCAATTTCCTTTTTCAAAACAACAATCTGCTTTTCAGCTTCTTCTGATTCTCTTGCCAAAAGACGTATGATTTTCCGTAATGTTACCTCGTTCATTTTTCTCTCCTCCATTGTCTGCTTTTTCAGAGTCCCATTTTTTTAGAGAATAACATAAGAAAAAGGCCTAAACTAGGCCTTTTTCAAAGATTGGTATGAACGTTATTGAAAGTTCCGATTTTAGGAAAATCAGGTGCGTTAACCAGCTTGTTTTGGTAAATTGGTTGCGCATTCATTTATTGTGGTGGCCGACAGGTCAGCGTTGCTCTTTTTTGCGCTTGTGGCGGCGAAGAATGGCGCGAATAACCAGGACCCAGAATACAATGGTCAGGATTACAACAACGCCCCAGATAATCAGAAGCTTTGCCCAGTTCGGGAGACGCTTTTTCTCCGGATCTTCTTGCGGTGTTTCTTCTTGACGTTCTGTGCTTAAGTAGGTTTTGCAATAAGTGTAACAAGTGTTGTAAAACTCTGTTTGTTCACTGTCTGGGAATTGCGATGTGTGGCCTGCAGAATTGCTCTCTATAATTTTGTATTCCACGTCTGTGGCCGCAAGCGCAGCCGACAGAACGCTGCTGTGACCGGTGCCGATTATGGTATCTTGCATACCATAAATGGCAACGGTCGGCACAGGGCTCTTTTTGGCATAATAGGCCGGCGACACGCGGTTAATGTCGGACTCTGACATGGATAAGTCCCGATTGGCCAGGTATAAGATTCCCTGTAGGCTCAGTCCGGAAGCAAAGGTGCTTCCGGACCAAGTGTCCGTATGAAAGTCCGTCGGGGCACACTGGGTCATAACCAAAGTAACCGGAATCTTGGCAGAGTCAGCCATAGAATAACTGTACAGCTGAGCCAGGTGCCCGCCGGCGCTAAAGCCGAACAGAGCCGCATTACCAACCGTGTAGCCGGCCTCCGTCAACCGCTTATTGATATCATTTAAGCAAGTCTTAATATCATCCAGCATATCCTGTACGGTCCAAGCATAGTTGGCCTGCTTTGTTACCATATTGCTTGTGTTATACAACCGATAATCAATGGTGGCTGTAACATATCCTTTTTTGGCAAAATTCCTACAGTTTTCATCCTGTTCTGACTTATCTCCGCTGGTCCAAGATCCGCTGTGCAAAAACAGAACTACGTTTACTGTTTGCCCATTCTTTAGAGTGCTTGGCCCATATAAGTCATATGTATTATGTGCCGTCCGCGAGTTGTCATAAGTCAGGTCAGATTCTTTATTGACGCTGACATTTACTGCCGCGGCCGGCACGCAAAAGAAAGTGCTAAGCAGCATTAGCACTACCAGTATTACGCTAATTGGTATCACGCTAATTGGTCTTACACCAAGTGTTTTTTTCATCTGCACAAGTTCTCCTTTTATTGTAAGGCGTAATTTGTCTTCATTATACTCTCCTTCCTTACTTTTACCAGAAGATGGTTTTTATTGCAAGAAAAAGCAAAAGGGCCCGTCGAAAGGCGGACCCTGCATGTAATTACGTATTCTATTCGTTTTTTTATTTCTTATGCTTCTGCCGGAGCTTCTGCATCTGCAACTGCTTCAGCAGCATCATCAGCAGCCGGTACAATATCTTCTACCTTAGCATCCTTGTTCTTCTTTTCGCGCTTTTTGAAGTTCAGGCAAGCAAAGACTGCTGCAAGAACAGAAGCTACCAAGAAGGCAACAAATGCGTGGAACTGGGTGTCTCCGGAATAGGAGCCATCAGCCAGGCGGAATACATAGTTGGTGTAGCCGGTCATGATACCGTATACGTTGATACCAATTGCGAAGAGAGCGGCAATGATAGTGCCGATCTTGCCCTTACCAAAGATACCCTTCAGGCCGGAAACCAGACCGAAGATACCACCGATAATGCAAAGAACATAAAGAACTACTCTTGGAACCAGTTCTTCTGTTGCCATGCTTTCCATGTCATGTGCATAGTCTACTGCGTACCACATGATGTCATAAGCAAGGTCAAGGTCCAGAGCCTTCTTACCATTCCGAAGGAGCTTGTAGCTGCCGTCAGCGTTCTTCTGATAAATATCAAGTGTGCCGTCAGTGTAGCCGAAGTGATCAGCCGGAGATTCCAGAACTACATTGCCCTTCTTATCCTTCTGGGTCTGCAGAGCAAAGATAGCGGTATATCCTTCGTCCTGAATCTGCTGTTCACCGTCTTCAAACATCTTCAGCTGAGCATCACCGTCAGCCAACTGCTGTTCACCGTCAGCAATCTGAACCAGGCCGTCTTCATACATTTTCAGCTGAGAGCGACCGTCTTCAATCATGTCAATCAGGTACTGCGGAACATCCGTGGTGCCTTCCGGAATTTCTACGCCAGCCTTAGTAAGGAGCGGAGAAATAACCTTTACAAAGTATTCCTGTGCAGTAGAGAAGCCCGGAACGTTAACGTTCTTGTCTCTCCAAGCAACGTACTTTTCTACCAAGCCCGGAACACCCAGAGTGTCCAGCGTGTTAATCAGTGCTTTACCGTCATTGTAAGCGTCGGTGTTATCAGCAATCTGCTGTTTACCGTCTGCCAACTGTTTCAGACCGTCATTGTACTGATTTACGCCGTCAAAATAAACATCTTCATTTTCAGACAGCTGATTCAGACCATCATACAGAACATACAGCTGAGCAGCTGCACCGGAGAATTCTTCCGGAAGTTCTTCGGTTTCTTCTTCTTCCTCTTTGGTCTGACCCGGAGTGCTGACAAAAGAGTCAATCATTCCGCCTACGGTGGATCCGGTCAAGTTGCAATAGATTTCAATGAAATCCCGCAGTCCCTGGAAGCTGGCAACAATGGCCAAGCAGGAAACAATTGCAAGAACACCACTCAGAACTCGGTAAATGATGTTCTTAACCGACTTTTTTGATTTCATAAATAGATTCCTCCTACAAAAAGAATGCATAATTACGAGTAATTACCGACATTCAGTATACTAAATCTTGCGGATTCATGCAATCAAAAGCGCAAGAATTTGGACTCACGTTTATGAATTTTTTGTTAATTTTTACTGTCAGAGGCCTTTTCCCACCTGCGTTGCCTCTCCCAAATGAAATTATTTGTACCATAAGGAAAGAATTTCGCCTTTATCTTCACACCTCTATCTTTTGTTTCTGTCATAAGGTAACTATATTTTCCTGGCGAGCCAGTCCTACAGTCCTATATTTAATAGGCAAGCTAACTCGCACGCGGGGCAACATGCAAAAAAGCATTGACATTCAAAAAAAGGAATGATAGCATTGCTTCAGCAAAACGAAGGAGAAAAAAGATGAACCGTTCTCTGTTCACAGCTGAATACCGTTACTTTTATAGCTATACCTTTTTTGGCATGGCTTTTTTCGGTTTGGCTAAGAACGAGTAACGCTCCTACACTTCGCTTGAGCGCCCGGTGGTCAAACCACCGGGCTTTTTTTATTCATGAAATGAGGTATTGTCCATGATTGTTGTACTGAAGAAAAATCCGGATAAGGAACAGATGAAGACCTTTGAAAAGTGGTTACTTGACAAAGGATTACAGATTAATAAGTCCACCGGTTCCTCCGAAACCATCTGGGGTCTGGTAGGTGACACCTCCCGACTGGATGAAGATTTAATTGCTGCATTGGATATTGTTTCCGATGTCCGCCGCATTCAAGAGCCGTATAAGAAAGCCAACAGAAAGTTCCATCCGGAAGATTCTGTCATTCAAGTAGGGAACACTTCTGTTGGGGGCGGAAGCCTTACCATGATTGCAGGCCCCTGCTCCGTGGAAAGCGAGGAGCAGATTATGACCGCCGCGCACGCCGTCAAGGCTGCCGGTGCAACCATGCTGCGCGGCGGTGCATTCAAGCCCCGCACCTCTCCATACGCGTTCCAGGGCCTGCACGAAGAAGGCATCCGCCTGTTAAAGCAGGCCGGCGATGAAGTAGATCTTCCTATTGTTTCTGAAATCATGGATGTTACGCAGTTGGATGCCTGTGCAGACGTAGATGTGTTACAGATTGGTGCCCGAAACATGCAGAACTTTGAGCTGTTAAAAGAATTGGGTCGTTCCGACAAGCCAATTCTTTTGAAGCGCGGTCTTTGCGCCACTTACCAAGAGTTGTTAATGAGTGCAGAATATATCATGGCAGAAGGCAACCAAAATGTCATTCTTTGTGAACGTGGCATTCGTACCTTTGAAACCTATACCAGAAATACCCTTGACCTTTCCATTACGCCGGCCCTGCGTTCCAAGACGCATCTGCCAATCATTATTGACCCAAGCCACGCCGCCGGCCGTGTGCATATGGTTCCGGATTTGTCCTATGCGGCAGTGGCTTCCGGCGCTGACGGATTGATTATTGAAGTACATCCGAATCCGCAGGTGGCCAAGAGTGACGCTGCACAGCAATTGACCTGCGAAGGCTTCCAGAAAGTATGCACGAAGTGCTTTGCCATTAAAGAAATTTTAAGTGAGATGGATTAAAATGAAAATTGGAATTGTGGGACTGGGCCTGATCGGCGGCTCTATGGCAAAAGCCATTAAGGCCAAAACCGACCATCAGGTTCTGGGGTTAGACACCAATGAAGAAACCATGCAATTAGCACTCCTGTCCGGCAGTATCGATAGCCCCCTTACACAAGAGAACTTATCCTCCTGCAACCTGGTCATGATTGCTATTGCGCCACAGGCTCTGGTAAACTGGGTAGAAGAACACGCAGAAGACTTCGGCAAAGATACTATTTTGGTAGATCTTTGCGGCGTGAAACGCATGATGTCCGAGCACTTACAGCCCATTGCCAAAGCCAATGGATTCAAATATATCGGCGGACATCCGATGGCCGGTAAAGAAGTTGCCGGATTTCAAAATGCCGTACCCGATTTATATACCGGTGCATCCATGATACTCTGCCCGGAAGCCGACACGGATATTGTTATGTTGGATTCCTTAAAAGCATTCTTCCTGTCCTTAGGCTTCGGATCTGTCGTATTTTCTACGCCGGAAGAGCATGACGCAATCATCAGCTATACCTCGCAGCTGGCACATGTGGTTTCCAGTGCGTACATTAAAAGCCCAACCTCCAGAAAGCGGATGGGTTTTACTGCCGGAAGTTATAAGGATATGACCCGAGTTGCCCGCCTGAATCCGGATTTGTGGACGGAACTGTTCCTTGCAGATGCAGACAACTTAGGCAATGAATTGGAGTACTTAATTCAAAATCTAACCGCCTGCAAAAATGCCATTCAATCCGGAGATGCTGACACACTGCACAGCCTGCTGGCAGAAGGCAATGAATTGAAGCAGACCGAGCCTTATGAAGATCATAAAGGCAATTCCTAAAGGAGGCCGTAATCCTATGAAAGAAATACAAATTCCGGTGCACGCAACCAAAGACTACCTTGTGCACATTGGGGATGATCTGTTGGAACAAACCGGCAGTATACTTACAGAGTTGCATCAGCCTTGCAAAGTTTGCATTGTATCTGACACCAACGTGGCGCCGCTTTACATGAAGCCGGTCAAAGAGTCCCTGAAAGCTGCCGGCTTTACTTGCTTTGAATTTGTATTTGAAGCCGGAGAGCCAAGCAAAAATCTGGCCACTTACGGTGCTTTGCAGGAATACCTGGCGGAACATCACCTGACTCGCTCCGACATGCTGATTGCTTTGGGCGGTGGTGTTCCCGGAGACTTGACCGGCTTTGCGGCCGCCACCTATAACCGCGGAATAGAGTTGGTGCAGATTGCCACCTCCGGTCTGGCCGCCATTGACTCTTCCGTTGGAGGCAAGACCGCCGTGGATTTGAAAGCAGGAAAAAACCTGGTGGGTGCCTTTAAGCAACCCCTGACCGTCATCTGCGATTTACGCACTTTCAAAACACTGACACCGGAATTCCAAGAAGACGCTCTTGGCGAATGTATAAAATACGGCGTGCTGAAGAGCCCTTCTCTTTTAAATAAGATTGATACTGCCTTATACCATGACCGAGGCCTCCATAAATTAGGCTTATCCTCGGAGGAGCGTGCACAATATATTGGCGAAATTGTGGCAGAATGTGTTTCCATTAAAGCGGCCATAGTAGAACAAGATGAATTTGATACCGGAGAACGAATGCTGCTGAATCTGGGGCATACCGTTGGACATGCCATTGAGCAATGCTCCGAATTTGCCATTTCTCATGGACATGCGGTAGCTACCGGTCTTTCTATTATTACCCGTGCCGGAGAACATCTGGGCGTTACAGAACCCGGCACCTCCCAAAAGTTGGATACCATTTTAAAGAAAAACAATCTTGCCACCACAACCTCCTTCTCTGCACAAGAGTTGGCTGCTGCTTGCCTGGTGGATAAAAAGCGCAGCGGAAACTCTATTCATCTGATTCTTCCACGTTGCATTGGCAACTGCATTATAAGAGAAATCCCGGTTTCCGAACTGGAAGGGATTATTTCTTTAGGACTTACCCCATTGAAAGCGGTGGCACCATGTCAGAAGTAATTGTTAAACCAAGCACCCTGCACGGGACCGTGTATGGCATCCCGTCCAAGAGTGACTTGCACCGCTTGCTGGTCTGCGCTGCCTTGGCAGACCAGCCAACCACCTTACAATTTGCAGGAAAGGCCAGCCTGTGTGATGACATACTGGCCACCCTTTCCTGTGTCCAGGCACTGGGTGCAAAAACAGAATATACCGGGGATGCCATTACCGTGGTCCCGGGCCCGGTGCCGGAAAAGCCGCTTTCCTTTGATTGCAAGGAAAGCGGTTCTACCCTGCGCTTTTTTCTGCCTGTGGCGGCGGCCAAGGCGGAGCACAGCCGGTTTCTTGGAAGCGGAAAGCTTCCAAAACGGCCGCTCTCCGACTTGTTAAATGCCATGCAGGCAAACGGAGTGCAGGTACAGCAAGAAACGGAAGATGCGTTTCTTCCGCTGACGTTGCACGGACATCTGACGGCAGGAGAATATTACTTGCCGGGCAATGTCAGTTCCCAGTATTTAACCGGTCTGCTGTTTGCCTTACCGCTATTAGAAGGAGACAGCAATTTAATTTTAACCTCGGAATTACAGTCATCCTCTTATTTGGAAATGACACTGGAACGCCTGACCTGCTTTGGTATTACCGTAACCAAAACGGATACCGGCTGGCATATTCCGGGCGGGCAAACGTATCGGTCCCCGGGCACCTGTCCGGTAGATGCAGACTGGTCCAATGCGGCCTACTGGCTGATTGCCAAGAAGCTTGGCGCAGATATTACCTTACAGGGCATGAATCCGGACTCCGTACAGGGGGACCGTGCCATTGCCCGCCTAGTTGCCCGGTGGGACGACTTGACAGAAATTGACTTGAAAAACATACCGGATCTTTACCCTGCTTTGGCCGTATTGGCCGCCGGCACAGGAAAAGAAATCCGCTTTTTACATACAGAGCGCCTGCGGTTAAAGGAAAGTGACCGTCTGCAGGCCACGGAAGCCCTGCTACAGGGCATTCCGAAGGGGCAGGCAGACGCCTTCCACGACCACAGAATTGTTATGGCGGCGGCCATTGCTGCCACCCTGTTCGGCCCACCGGGCGGCGTAGTAATCCACGACTGGGAAGCCGTAAAGAAATCTTATCCGGATTTCTTTATCCATTTGAAAAGCTTAGGAGGAAACGTCAGTGAAATCTGAGTTCGGGCAGCAATTACACGTCAGCATTTTCGGAGAAAGCCATGGGCCGTACATTGGCTGTGAGGTCAATGCTTTTCCCAGTGGTGAAGCCGTTGACTTAAACCAATTAAAAGCTTTTTTGGATCGGCGCAAGCCGGGCAAAACGCCCTATACTACCCCACGCAAAGAAGAAGATCTTCCTAAAATAGAATCCGGTCTGACGGACGGCAAAACTGACGGGACGCTGTTTCGCGCCATTATTGAAAACAGCAATCAGCATTCCGGCGACTATGACGCTTTGCATTTGAAACCGCGTCCCAGCCACGCAGATTACACCGCCATTGTCAAATATGGCAAAGACACAGATCTGCGCGGCGGCGGTCACTTCAGCGGCCGTCTGACCGCTCCGCTTTGTATTGCGGGTGGTATTGCAAAGCAGATTTTAGCTCGCAGAGGAATTTATGTCGGAGCCCATCTTTCTTCCGTAGGTGAAGAGCAAGATTCCTGGTTCCCGCTCCACCCGACCAAGGAGCTGTTTGACCAGCTTTCAGAAAAAGACTTTCCGGTTCTTTCCGACCGTTGCGGCAAACGCATGGAAAAGGAACTGAAGTTTGCGGTAAAAGACGGTGACTCCATTGGCGGCACAGTGGAATGCTCTGTTATCGGATTGCCTGCCGGATTGGGTACACCCAGATTTGGCGGTATTGAAAGCCAACTTTCCACAGTCTTATTTGGCATTCCGGCCGTAAAGGGTGTAGAATTTGGTGAAGGCTTTTTAGGAGCTACTTATTACGGGTCCGATTACAACGACACCTTTTATGTAGACAATGGAACCGTATTAACCAAAACCAATCATGTCGGCGGTGTCCTCGGCGGTATGACCGACGGCATGCCGGTCAACTTCCGAGTTGCCTTTAAGCCGACTCCTTCCATCTCCCTGCCACAGCAAACGGTAGACTTGGAAACCATGGAAGAAACCATTATTGAAATTAAGGGGCGTCACGACCCTTGTGTTGCCATTCGCGGTGTGCCTGTCATAGAGGCTGCCACTGCACTGGTTATATTGGATATTCTTATGGAAGAAGGTGCCTTATGAAAGTAGAAAGCATCCGTGATCAAATTGACAGTATTGACAAGCAACTGTTAGACCTGTTTTTACAGCGCATGTCAGCCACTGCCTCGCTTGCAGCAGCAAAAGAGGAGCAACATCTTCCTGTGTGGGATCGGAAACGGGAAATTGCAATCCTGAACACAGCAGAAGAAGCCGCTCCCGGCATGGAATTTTTTGCCCATCGTTTCTTTGCCAATGCACTGGAACTGAGCAAGGCCTACCAAACGCAGTTAATCCATGAACTGACTCCGCTGGAAAAGAAAATTCAGAACTCCTGTCTGCCGGCAGAAGTAACCTTCCCCAAAAAGGGAATGGTAGCCATCTGCGGCGGCTATGGTTCGCATGCCGATGCGGCAGCCACCAAGCTGATTCCACATGGAGACCGCTTATTCCTTTCCAGTTATGAATCGGTTTTCCAAGCCGTGGTACAAGGCCATTGCGATTTCGGCATTGTTCCTGTAGAAACCTCTTCTAACGGTTCCGTTAAAGTCGTTTATGATTTGCTTCGGAAATATGATGTCAACGTCGTTCGCAGCATCAATCTGAAAGTAAATCATGAATTGCTGGCCAATCCGGGAACCAAAATGGAAGACATTACGGATCTGTATTCTCAGGAACAGGCCTATGCCCAATGTGAAAACTTTGTTCAATTCTGGGACGGCATTACAGTTCATCAGGTTTCCAACACCACAGACGCAGCGGAAATTGTTGCCGGTTCCAAAGGAAAAAACAAAGCTTGCATTGCCTCCCATTCTGCCGGCAAACTGCATAACCTGGTTTGTCTGAATGACGACATTATGGATACCGAAGTCAACTACACCCGCTTCTTCTGCATTCAAAAAGAGCCGGCCGTTTATGCCGGTGCAGACCGCATTAGTCTGATTTTGAAGCAGGAACATCGCCCGGGATCTTTGTATGACAGCCTTTCGGTTCTGGCCGCTCACGGCATTAATATCATTAAATTGGAATCCGTTCCGGTACCCGGCAATGATGAAGCACTGCTCTTCTATGTTGACATTGTTGCTTCCGTACGGGAAAAAGGTATTAAAGAAGCCATTAATTATTTAAAAACCACTTGTATTACCTTTAAGTACTTAGGAAATTATACAGAAGTGCAATAACGGATTCGCGTAAAGGATTTATTCAACCATGCAAAAAATTTATGGCCTGTTGGGTCGCACGTTAGTCCACAGTTATTCTGCGGACATCCACCACCTGCTCGGCAATGACGCATATGCTTTATATGAGTTGGAGCCGCAGGACCTGTCTGCCTTCTTTGCCAAGGAAAACTTCGGCGGCGTGAACGTCACCATTCCCTATAAGAAGGATGTTTTAAAATACTGTGACGTTCTGTCCCCCGAAGTGGAGGAAATCGGAGCTGCCAACGTAGTTTTAAAAAAGGGCGGAAAATTCATTGCCTACAATACGGATAAAGACGGTTTCCTGTATATGCTAAACGGCAGCTCCGTTTCGGTTCAGGGCAAGAAGGTCCTGGTCCTAGGCTCCGGCGGCGCGTCAGCGTCAGTGCAGGTTGCACTGAAAGATCTTAGTCCAAAAGAAGTCGTTGTTATTTCCCGTAGCGGAGAAAACAATTATGACAACTTAGCAAAGCACGCCAACGCAGATGTTATTATTAACACCACTCCGGTTGGCATGTATCCGGATGTTACTGTATCTCCGTTGGACCTTGATTTGTTCCCGCACTTATCCGGCGTATTGGATTTAATTTACAACCCTCTGCGCACGGATATTATGCTTCAGGCGGAAGCCCGCGGCATTCCGGCAGTTGGCGGTATGAGCATGTTAATTGCGCAGGCGGTTGCCACCCATGAGCTGTTCTTTGACACTAAGGTAAAAGAAAAAGTATTTCATGATGTCCTTTCTACGCTGACGCATCGCGCTCAGAATATTGTCCTTTGCGGCATGCCGGGAACCGGAAAAACCAGTGTTGCCAAAGCCATTGGACAGCTGACCGGTCGGGATGTCATTGACACGGATGAGCTTGCCGAACAGTTGGCAGGAAAATCTATTGCGCAGATTTTTGCAGAAGATGGCGAAACCTTCTTTCGTGTTTATGAACACCAGGCCATTGAACAAGCTTGCAAATATACCGGCATTGTTATCTCCCTTGGTGGCGGTGCCGTGGTCAATGACGCAAACTACAAGCCGGTAAAACGCAATGGTCGTATTTATTGCTTGCATCGAAATCTGGATTTGCTTCCGCTTGACAATCGTCCGCTTTCCAAAGATCGGAAAACACTAACCCAAATGGAACAAGACAGAGCTCCGTTATATGCCAAGTTTGCAGACGTAACCCTGGAAAATAACGGCACATTAGAACAAATTACGCAAGCTGTTTTAGATGATTTTGCAAGACAATAATCTGTGTGCTTTTACGCCTACTAAAGTAGTAGGAAATGGCGTAAGTAAGCCATTCCTAACTTTTTTATTTCTGTTGAAAAAGTATTGCAAAATCAATTTGTTATGTTAGAATGTGAATGAATTCAAAAAGGAGGTCACTTAGAATGGCTTATAAAATTACTGAAGAATGTGTAGCTTGTGGTTCTTGCCAGGCTGGTTGCCCGGTAGACGCAATTTCCGAAGGAGATATCTACTCCATCAACCCGGATACTTGCATTGAATGCGGCGCTTGCGCAGACACTTGCCCAATGAGCGCTATTGTTCTTGAATAAGAATCTAAGTTACTTTGTAACAAATTAAAATAAAAAGGCCAAAGGTTACGCCCCTTTGGCCTTTTTGTTTTGCTCTGAAATATGATAAAATCATAGGCGTTCTTACAGAAAAATTACGGAAATTTACAGGACAAAGGAGGACCGATATGGCAGACGAAAAAGAGCTGAACGCCAGGCCGGTGGCGTCGGCTAAGAAGCCGCTTCCGGAGGTGCAGGCAGCGGCGCTGCTCCGGGAAACAGAATCCATTGAAACCCTTGGGCAATCCATTAGCCTGATTATTTCACCGGAACATGGCTTTGGCACGGATGCCATGCTGCTGGCAGACTTTTCTAACCCCAGAAAAAAAGACAATGTCTTAGATCTTGGATGCGGCTGCGGTATTATTCCTCTCCTCTGGCTGCGCGATGGCATCCGTGGTGCCATTTACGGGATTGATATTCAACCGCTGGCCATAGACCAGTTTTCCCGGAGTCTGCAGCTGACCTGCCAAACGGAAGGGGCTGTAGACTGCGGGAACGTGCACGCAGTAAATGCCGACTTGCGGCAGTTACCGAAGGACGTTCCCGCCGGGTTTTTCCAACTGGTCACCATGAATCCGCCGTATAAGCCGGTGCATACCGGCATACTGTCGGATTCCAGTGCAGACCAGTTGGCCCGCCACGAAACAGCCTGCACCTTGCAGGACGCCTGCACGGCCGCAGCCAGACTATTACAATTCGGTGGCCGGTTCTGCATGTGTCTGCGGCCGGAGCGCTTGCCGGATGCAATAGAGGCGTTTCGCAAAGCGGGCCTGGAGCCCAAGCGGCTTCGCTTCGTTCAAAAGAACGCAGCAAGCAAGCCGTGGCTCTTCCTATTGGAGGGCCGACGCGGCGGCAAACCATTTTTAGAGGTGCTACCTCCCCTTCTGATTCAAAATCCGGATGGCAGCAACACCGCAGAACTACAACAAATTATTGGAGAATACGGAGAAAACACATGAGCGGTACACTCTACATTTTAGGTACTCCCATCGGGAACCTTGGTGACTTTTCCCCTCGCGCCGTCCAAACCTTACAGGATTGTGACTTCATTGCCGCGGAGGACACGCGAGTTACTTTAAAACTACTAAACCACTTCGGCATAAAAAAGCCCTTAACCAGTTACTTTGAACATAACAAAGAGTATAAGGGCGAAGGTATACTGAATCGCATACAGCAAGGAGAAAACTGTGTTTTATGCACAGATGCAGGCATGCCTGCCATTTCGGACCCCGGTCAAGACCTGGTCAAAGAAGCGCATGACCTTGGTATTCCTGTCGTCTCCGTTCCAGGTCCAACCGCCTTTGCAACTGCACTAGCCTTGTCCGGCATGGACAGCACGCGCTTTACTTTTATTGGATTTCTCAGCGTAAACAAAAAACAACGCAAAGAGCAACTGGACAGTTTAACTACGGAGCCCGGCACACTCCTCTTGTATGAAGCACCGCACAAACTCAGTGCCACATTACAAGATCTGCACGCCACCCTTGGCAACCGGGACCTCTGCATTGTACGGGAGCTTACTAAAGTACATGAAGAAATCATTCGCACAACACTGCAAGACGCCGTTCAAGAATATCCAAACAACAATCTAAAAGGCGAGTTAGTTCTTATCCTTTCCGGAGCCACCAAAGAAATGAAAAGTCCTGCTCTAATAGAGGGCCTTTCTCTTGCAAAAGATTGTATTAAAGCAGGGCTTTCCAAAACAGATGCGGCTAAAATAGCCGCCAAGCACTGTGGACTGAAGAAAGGTGACTTATATAAAGCGCTCTTAGACGAAGAGGAATCCTAATTATTATGAAGTATTCATCCTATCCCCCTGCTTCCACATTACTGGCATGGTATGACAGCTCCCGTCGCCATATGCCATGGCGTGAAGACCCTACACCGTATCACGTTTGGCTTTCAGAAATCATGTTACAGCAGACCCGCGTGGAAGCAGTCAAAGACTACTATGACCGCTTTCTGGCCACTCTTCCGGACATCCGGAGTCTGGCGGAGGCAGACGAAGATACTTGTCTAAAGCTTTGGCAAGGACTGGGATATTACAATCGGATCCGGAATATGCAGAAAGCGGCCCGCATTGTCGTTTCCGACTTTGGCGGGCAATTTCCGGAAGATCCGGCAGTACTGGAAACTTTGCCGGGCATCGGGCACTATACTGCAGGCGCTATTGCCTCCATTGCGTTTCAGAAAAAAGCCGCCAGCATAGACGGCAACCTGTTGCGCGTCTATGCCAGAATAAATGATTGGCATCAACCAATTAATACACAACAAGCAAAAGACATTGCCGAAGAATATTTTTTGTCCTTCATGCCGGATGACCGGCCCGGTGACTTTAACCAAGCACTTATGGACTTAGGAGCCACCATTTGCCTGCCCAACGGCATGCCACACTGCGGCCGATGCCCTTGGCAAGCAAACTGCAAAGCCTATGAGCAAAACACCATGGAGGATCTTCCGGTGCTCCCGCCAAAGGCCAAACGACAAATAGAAAAGAAAACTGTTTTTCTGATTCAGACACCCACGCAGGTTCTGCTGCATAAGCGTCCGGAAAAAGGTCTTTTGGCCGGATTATATGAATTTCCAAATGTAGAAAATCACCTTAAAAAGAAAGACATCCGGGAGAAGTTCCCGGATGCCGAAATTACAAAGCTACCTGATGCAAAGCACGTTTTTACACACAAAGAATGGCACATGATTGCCTATGGCATTACCCTTCTCAGTCCGGATAGCCTGCCAAAAGACTGTTTTCCGGACGCCTTCTTTGTTACCCGGGAACAGCTTACTACCGTATATTCTGTTCCCAGCGCCTTTGCAACTTATTTAAAACTGTTATGACCGAAAAGCTGCTATGACCGAAGCTCATTCTCAAATTTATGGGCCGGTCTGGTAATTAGCAATGCAACAAAAACCATTCCTGCGGTTACCGCTAAACTAATAGGATACGCCGTTAAAATAGTTTGGAACGTTGGATCCTTCGGAAAGGCAATCTGGATCCACAAAATTCTAACAACACAAACACCAATTGTAGTCAGCAAAGCCGGTACCAAAGAGTTACCAAAGCCCCGCATATAGCCGGACATGACGTCATACAAGGTGGTAAAAACATAAGATAAGAAAATAATCTTTAAGCGCAAATATCCAATTTCAATAACGGAAGGATCCCTGTTGAAAATGGACAACAAGAAACGTCCGCTTAATAATACTATGGCACAGGTTAAGGCGGTTGCAATAATGGCCTCTATCATGCTTAATGCAAAGGTCTTTTTGCAACGCTTCATTTGTCCTGCTCCGTAGTTTTGCCCCACAAAAGTAGTACAGGCCTGGCTGAACGAATTCAAGACATCATACGCAAACACTTCAATATTGAAAGCGGCACTGGAAGCTGCCATAACCACTTGTCCAAGGCTGTTAATTGCGGCTTGAATAACCACATTAGAAATACAGAACATGGCGCTTTGGAGACCGGCGGGAAGACCAATTTTTAAAATGCGGTTCATACTTTGCCAATCTATTTTCAGTTTTTTCAGCTGTACCTGAATAACCAAATTGGTCTTCTGTAGCCGCCGGAACAATAGCGCCGCACTGATGGCGTTGGAGATAACCGTTGCCGTTGCCACGCCATTGACATTCATCTTCAGTACTATTACAAAAAACAAATTTAAAAGCACATTTAATACACCGGAAATGGCAAGGGCCAGCAACGGCACCTTGGTTTCTCCAACGCTGCGGAAGATGGCTGCTTCAAAGTTATAAAGCAAAATAACAGGCATTCCTAGCAGGTATATGCGTAAATAAAGTAAGGCTAGCGGATAGACGTCTGTGGGAACATTTAGGGACTGCAGCAAGGGCCCGGCTACTAGCTCGCCGACAACAGTAACCAACGCTCCGCCAATAACCGACATTAGAATGGCAGTATGTACTGCCCGCTGTGCCGCGTCTTTGTCATTACGGCCAATGGCTGTAGCAATGACTACGTTAGCGCCTAGTGCAATGCCGACAAACAAATTTACCAGCAATCCGACAATGGCACTGTTTGCCCCAACTGCCGCTACAGACGCAGTCTTTAAGTCACCGGCAAAATTGCCTACAACCGCCACGTCTGATGCATTGAACAGCTGTTCCAAAATGGCAGTAGCCGCAACAGGCAGCGCAAACATTGGTATCTTGTTCCATATACTGCCATGCAGCATATCCAGCTCTTTCTTTTCCTTTACTTTTCCCTTTACTGCTTCCACATGGGCCCCTCTTTTATCCTTTTATCCTTTTTTACTCTACCCAGTAAACGCGGTTTTCTTTGCGTGGAGCTGCATTCGGCATATCACCGTCAACATATCCTACTGCGCAATGGCCAATGCCTTCCCATTCGCCTTCAATGCCAAGCTCTTTCAACAGCTGCTGATATTCCGGCATTTCAAATTCTTCTTTGGCACGGTGAATCCAAATACTGCCAAGTCCCAGGGAATCGGCGGCAAGCATCATGTTGCCAAGGACCAAGCTACCGTCATACACATGAGTCGGCAAGTCCTTACGAGCCAGCACCAACAAGATGGCAGGCGCACCGTAAAACGGGTCAAAGTCCGGTTTCCATCCGCCAATTTTACAATTGACAGCGGACAATTTGTCCCGCAGTTTCCGGTTGGTTATGGCAACAATAATTGCCGCCTGCTCCCCACGGCCGTTGGCAGCATACAATCCGGCTTCTACAATCTGCTCCAAGTCTTCCTTTGCCGGAAGATCAGACTTAAACTTACGAATACTTCTCCGTTCTTTTATTGCTTCTAAAACAGGATTCATATAGAACTCCTCCTTTACCAACCTTTATCAAATTTTCAACTTTATTCTATTCCTTCTGTCAATAGGGCAGCGCTGTCTATAGGGCAGCACTGTCTATAGAATAAAAGCTTAAGCTAAAGTTTTCCTTGCTTTTTTCTGACGCTTTGTGATACACTTCCAAAGAATTAAAAAGCACTAAATATGGTATACATTGGAAACGATACTTCCGCCCTGCGGACGATAACAAACAACACATATTAAGTTTGCTATTCCACAGAAAGGCGGATTTTTTATGCCCAAAAACAAATTTGAAGACATTATCTTTACCCTCTTAATGACCGGCTTTATGGTATTCGGCATGGTCACTTACAACGTTGCTATACACACCGGAGAAGTAACCGGCGCCACTTTCTTAGCTGCCGTAAAAGAGCTTCCCATCATGTGGCCAATTGCTTTCCTTCTGGAATTCTTTATTGTAGGAAAACTGGCAAGAAAACTGGCGTTCACCTTCATGAAACCAACCGACCGGCCCCAGTTTATTACATTTGCTCTTTCCATCTGCATCTGTTGCATTATGTGCCCGTCCATGAGTCTGATTGCCACTCTCCTGTTCCAAGACAACCCAACCTTTGGCCTTTGGCTTAAAGCTTTTGTACTTAACTTCCCAATGGCTATCGGATACCAGCTGTTTTATTGTGGGCCCTTCGTCCGCCTGCTTTTCCGTCTTATTTTCCGCAGAGAAAGTAAGAAGTCAAACGTTACTAAAGCAGTTGATCCGGAAATCACCTCAGACGCTGCCTAAAGGTCAATCTAATTCCGTTTCACATATTTACAAAAGACTGTCCTACTTACAAAAGTCTTCCCTACTTACAAAAGTCTTCCCTACTTACAAAAGGCTTTCCCACTTACAAAAGGCTCTCTACTTACAAAAGGCTCTCTACTTACAAAAGGCTCTCTACTTACAAAAGGCTTCCCGCAGATTTTGCGGAAAGCCCTTTTTGTAATCAGAAAACCCCGCGTTGCACGCGGGGTTCCGTTAAGCTATGCATTTGACCAGAAATCCTCCACCAGATAAACTGCTATTGCGGTCTGCCAACTGCAAAGCACTAGAGGAGGAAATCATGGGTCTAAATGACATTCACAGTTTATCGCACTCAAAATGGAATTGCAAATACCATGTGGTTTTTGCGCCCAAGTATCGAAGAAAAGTATTCTATGGAGAAAAACGAGTTGCGATAGGAAAAATATTAAGGCAACTTTGCGAATGGAAAGGGGTCAATATAATAGAAGCTGAAGTGTGCTCAGATCATGTACATATGCTTCTTGAAATCCCACCCAAAATGTCTGTCTCATCTTTCATGGGATATCTAAAAGGAAAAAGTAGTACGATGATATATGAGCAATTCGGCGAGCTGAAATACAAATATAAAAATCGGTCCTTTTGGTGTAAAGGGTATTACGTCGATACAGCAGGAAAAAATACACGACGAATTGCGGAATACATAAAGAACCAATTAGAAGAGGACAAACTAAGCGACCAGCTAAGTTTCTCGGATACAAGAGCTTTTAAAAAAGCAAACAAATAAAAGAGGGCATACGCGACTGGCAGACCGCATTTATGCGTTGTACGCATCTGCGAGGAGCAAGGGCTATGCCCGCAAAAGAAAAACCCCACGTTTTACGTGGGGATCTTTTTTTTCATTATCAAATCCATACGCCGTCAAATCTATGTGCCGTCAAATCTATACGCCGCCTGTTCTTCCCCTGTTTTTCCCTGGTGATTCAGCCTTCTCTTAATCCCAACACCTCAACCATATCCTCAACACTTCAGCCATTTATACTACTTTTTCAATTAGGGGCTCCGCCGGGAAAATATATTGGGAAAATATATTGCTGAGGGTGGCAAATCCGGAGATAAACCTTCTTTTGCCACCAGAATATGAAAAATGGGTGGCAAAACCATGGGTAGCGTCATATTTGCCACCCGCCAAGCGTCAGCACAGCCACGCGCGGGCCTTCAGGCA
>CAVFJZ010000014.1:0-31112 GCA_963623075.1 Bacteroidaceae bacterium | reverse complement strand
GCAGCTTTGACGGCCTTCACTTGGGTCACCGGGCTGTGCTGGATGCGGCAAAAGAAAACAGTAACTGCCAAAATGGGCAGCTACTGTTTTAAACTTAGGTAAACCGAATTTATTCTTCGGTAGCTTCCGCTTCAGCGGCAGCCTCTGCAACTTCTGCAGCTGCAGCAATGTCATCAGAAGAAGCAACAAAAGCTTCTCCGGTTTCTACTTCTTCGTCTTCCTTCGGTTCAAGAAGAGCACGGATGGAAAGACTTACGCGCTTTTTGTCATAGTCAATATCGGTGATCTTAACTTTGACACTGTCACCAACAGAAAGAACATCCTGCGGCTTTTCAATGCGCTTATCGGCAATCTGAGAAATGTGGATCAAACCATCAATTTCCGGAATGATATTAGCAAAAGCGCCAAATGCGGTCATACCAACAATTTTGGCATCTGCTACATCGCCAACTTCATAGGTCTTCTTCAGAATAGCCCATGGGTTGTCTTCTTCCTTCTTATATCCAAGGGAAATGCGATTGTTTTCCAGAGATTTAATGTAAACTTCTACGGTATCACCAATAGAAAGAACATCAGACGGATGCTTGATACGCTTCCAGGAAAGTTCACTGATATGAATCATGCCGTCTACGCCACCGATGTCAACAAAGGCACCATACTGCGTAAAGGATTTAACAATACCGGTATAAACAGTTCCTTCTTCTGCTTCTGCCCAGAATTTTTCCTGTGCAGCTTTCTTAGCTTCCTTCAGAACAGCCTTAACAGAGCCGACTGCACGTCTGCGCTGACGGTTTACTTCAATAACCTTGAACTGAACTGTGGCACCACGAAGACCATCCAGCGGTTCACCTCTGTTTTCAGTAGCAAGAGAACCCGGAATGAATACGCGAATGCCTTTTTCGGTAGTAGCAATAACACCACCCTTGTTGATGTCGGTTACAACACCTTCCATAGTGGTGCCTTCTTCTACTGCTGTTTCCAGTTCGGACCAGGCATTTGCGCTGTCAAAACGACGCTTGGAAAGCATAATAGTGCCTTCTACGTCATTGGTTTTCATGATTACGCAGTCTATTTCGTCTCCAACCTTCAATTCCTCTGCAGGATTAGCGTTTGGATTGTAGCTGTATTCTTCATAACTGATATAACCGGTCTGTTTTCTTCCGATGTCGACCTGAATTTCAGTCGGAGTGATACCAACCACAACACCTTTCACTTTTTGATCGGAAGACATGCTTTCCAGAGATTCTTCCAATGCGGTTGCAAAGTCAAAATCATCAGCATCTTCTACAATTTTGTTTACTACTTCGGACATAGCCTCAAGTACCTCCTTTATTGTAGCAGGTGGCGTTGAAGCCCCTGCACTAACACCTATGGTTTCTGCCCCGTAAATAAACTCAGGGTTGAGCTCTTTCACCGAGTCTATTAGAACAGTATCACAGTTTTCCCTACACACGTTAAACAACTTGATAGTATTGGAACTGTGTCTGGCACCGATTACTATCATTCGTTTACAGCGTTTGGAGAGTACTTTTGCCTCATACTGCCGTTCTTCGGTAGCCTTACATATTGTAGCAAAAATTTTTGCTTTTGTACATATGTTATTTATTGTAGCTACGCAGTTTTCCCAAAGGTCAGTTCGGTAAGTTGTTTGGGAAACCAGGTTGACCGTCTTTTTTTCAAAACTTGTTCTGTTGTTTTCTAACAAATCTTTCAATTCTTCGGGAGTCTGCACTACATAATAGGGACAGGAAACATAAGTTAAAGTAGCTTGCATTTCCGGATGTTCCCGGTTTCCGGTAAAAATAACAATATCTTGCTCCGGATCCATGGAAGATACAATTTTTTGAATGCAAACAACGTAAGGACAAGCTACGTCTTCATAGGCAATCCCCCGTTTATCCAACTGCTGTTTTATGGATAAAGGTGTACCATGTGCACGCAAAATAACAAAGGCGTCTTCCGGCACTTTGTCCATGTCGGGTTCAAAATGCAAGCCTTTTTCCTGTAGCGGTTGGTTGACGTGGTCATTATGCAGAATGGGACCATTGGCATAAACCTTATCGTGTAAGTTCAACAGCTCTTCAACCCGATTTACAATGCGCTGTGCACCGGGACAGAACCCGGCGGTTTTAGCTACAATCAGATCTGGTCCATATCCCATAATTCCCGTACCTTAGTCATTAACATCTTGGATGCATTTCGCAATTCCGCAGATTTTCTAACCCCTTCGGTAAAGCCCATTTCTTCATAAGGAATTGGTTCACCGTAGCGAACAATGCATTTCGGATGATGATTCTCCAAATCAGAAGACAAATGAATAGAGGCAGGAACAACAGTTGCTTTGGTATCCCGGGCCAGCATGGCAAAACCGACCTTAATTCCTTCTTCTGTTTCCGGGCGTTTGCGGTACCGATCTCTGGTACCGGCCGGGAAAATAACCAACATCTGCTCTTTTTCCAATACTTTTTGCGCAAACTTCATGGATTCTCTGTCAGGTTTGTCTCTGTTTACCGGGAATCCATTGAATATCTTCAGCGCCCAGCGAATATAAAAAGCCTGATAGAATTCTGCCTTAGCCATGAAATAAGCCGAACGCTTAATGCCAAGT
This sequence comes from Bacteroidaceae bacterium, assembly GCA_963623075.1. Classification (GTDB taxonomy): domain Bacteria; phylum Bacillota; class Clostridia; order Oscillospirales; family Acutalibacteraceae; genus RUG420. The sequence goes on along the minus strand of CAVFJZ010000014.1, from coordinate 28,504 downwards.
CCGTACATAAGAGTAATTGGATCAAAGCCGTTTACATGATTGGAAATCAGAATAATCTTGCCATCCTTCGGGACATTATCCGCCCCAATGAATTCTAAAGATTCAAATTCTTTATTTAAGAGATAATGTGCCAGCGGAATCCAGCACTTAAAAAATCGTGTTTTATCTTTTACTTTTTGTTTTTCCCAATTGTGTACATAAGGCTTTTTGCTTGCCAGGGGAATTTTTTTTACTTCAGTTGTGCTCATACAAGGGTCTCCTTTGCCAATTGTGTCAGCGTTGCTGCAACTTCCTCAAAACTCATGTCTGAGGTATCTAATAAAACGGCATCTTCTGCCGGTTTTAACGGTGCAATTTCCCGGTGGGTGTCTCGATAATCCCTTTCTTTTACTTCTGCCAGAATGTTATCATAAGAAACGTTTTGTCCTTTTTCTGTCAGTTCTATGTAACGCCGCATGGCGCGGACTTCGGGCGATGCAGTTAAAAATACTTTTAATTGCGCGTTTGGTAAAACAACAGTACCAATATCCCGACCATCCATCAGAACATTGTGTGTGGCGGCAATTTTTTGTTGAAGATCAAATAAAAAGTTCCGCACGGCCGGAATGGCAGACGTCTTGGAAGCATATTCGGAAATTTGAGGAGTTCGAATGGCTTCAGAGACATCCTCCCCATTTAAAAGAACTTTTTGCGTACCGTTTTCAAACGCTAAGTCTACTGTAATATCCGGAAGCAATGCAGCCACTTTTTCGGTATCTTCCGGTGCTATGCCGGCACGCAAAACGGCCAGACCGACGGTACGATACAAAGCACCGGTATCTACATAAATGAAGCCTAAGGCTTTGGATACGGCTTTGGCAATACTGCTTTTTCCGGCCCCCGCCGGTCCGTCAATGGCAATGTTAAACATGGTTGTTCTCCTTTGCTGCACTTTCTCCGGCCAAGTGACCGGTGGAAAAGGCAATTTGTAAATTGTAACCGCCCGTATAGGCGTCTAAGTCCAAAAGTTCTCCGGCAAAGTAGAGGCCGTGCTTTAATTTGGACTCCATGGTTTTTGGATTCACTTCTTTTAAAGAAATACCGCCACCGGTCACAATGCCTTCCTCCATGGGACGACAGTCGGTAATGGGAATGCGGTATTGCTTCAGTAAGGATACCAGGTGTTGGCGTTCCTCTTTGGTAATTTGGTGAACCTTTTTTTCAGCGGAAATACCGGATTTTTGAACTATGATGGGGATCATAGAGGAAGGCAGCAACCGGGAAAGTGCATTTTGGAATGCTTTGTTTACGTTGTTTTCAAAATCCCGTTGAATACGTTTGTCTAATTGTTCCTTCGTTAGACCCGGTTTTAAGTCCAGTTCTAAATAAAAGTCTTCCGGACCGGGGCCGGCCGGCAAGTGAGAGCTGGCGCTAAGAACCAGTGGACCGGAGACGCCAAAATGGGTAAACAACATTTCCCCCAGATCCTGGTATAACGGCTTTTTCTTCCCGGTTTGATACAAAGATAACTGCACATTTTTCAAGGAAAGACCTTGCAATTCTTTACATGCGGGGTCATTTGAAACCAGTGGAACCAAACAGGGCCGAAGCGAAGTTATGGTGTGCCCTGCTTCTTTGGCTAGTTGGTAGCCGTCTCCGGTGGAACCGGTCCTTGGATAAGTACGGCCGCCGGTGGCAAGAATGCATGCGCTGCACGGAAGCAGGCCGTGGTGTTCTGCTTGGACGCCGGTAATCCGGTCTTCAGCAATTTGAAGACCGATAACGCGGTCGTTCAGAATGCGCGTTACGCCGTATTGCTTCAGGCAACGGTCAAAGGCATCTACAATATCCTTAGACTGATCGGAAACCGGAAAAACCCGGTTTCCACGTTCCGTTTTTAACGGAACGCCCAGTGCTTCTATGAATTCCATTTGGTCGTGCGGCATCCAGTTTGCAAAAGCGCTGTAAAGGAAGCGTCCGTTGCCGGGAATCTGTTCCATTAAGTACCGCACATCCGTTTGATTATTGGTCAGATTACAACGGCCTTTTCCGCTGATTAGAAGCTTGCGGCCAATGCGGGCATTCTTTTCTATTAAGGTGACTTGTGCTCCGGTCTGTGCTGCTGTGCAGGCTGCCATGAGCCCACCGGCACCACCGCCGACGACAAGAATGGGATCTTTCATACATTGCTTCCTTTAATATGGTTTTTAATGGCGAAATAACTTGTGCACCCGGTCCGCATAACTTTTTTGGTAAATCTTGGATAGGACTGTAACTAGGTAATCATAAACAATCAGTATCAAATCCATTAATGCAAGCAGCAACAATGGCGTCCATTTTCCAAAGTAATCTAACCCGTCCACCGGAATTAAAAACACATAAATAATCAGAAGATAGGCTGCTACTATCATCAGGTTATAGATTAACAATTTGAAAATCCAAGCAATTGGTTTTTTGAAATGAGCTTCCAACAACTGCTTTAGAATAGGATAATATCCAAACACGAATACATACATAACAGCAGCCTCTTTATCAGTTACAATAAAGAAAGAAAGCACAGATACGGCAATATAAATGAACCAGGCCCACTTACGCTCTGCCTCTTCCAACATAGGCAACATGAGAATGGCTGCAAAAACCGGCAACAAGTAAGTGGTGTTCGGAATCATACCTGTCAGGAAAAGAAGAAAGATAGACAGTGCGGTAATAATACCGCCTAAAGCCGTCAAAGACGTATTTTTCATGGCAGTTCCCCTTCCTGAAGAATACAAAGATTTTACTATAATATGGTATCAGTTTCAACGATTCCCTTGCTTTTCTTCCGCGCTTTCTATTGCCTTTTTCCCGGTAAAAGAATAAAATTTAAAAGAATACTATATGGAGGTATCCCCATGTCTGATCTTGAAAACAAGAGCGTTGAGGAACTCATAGCACTGGTAGAATCCCTAACCAAAGAAAAGAGCAACTTAACGGCGAAGAACAAAAAACTTCGCAAGGACTGTAAGGCTTTTGCCAAGCGCATTAAAGCAATTGAAGACTCCGGTATTTTGGATGTGGATGTTGCTGCATTACAAGAAGAAAACCGAAAATTACAAGAGCAATTGGATGCGTTACAGACCGTTCCGGAAGAATCGGAAGAACCAGAGTTTATAGAAGATATTCCGGAAGAAGGGCTTCCCGAAGAAGAGCTTTTTGAAGAAGAAGCTCCGGAGGAGCAGCCGGAACAGCTTCCTGCCGAACCGGTTTATGAAGACATCTCCTCTTTCTCCAAACAGGAAGAAGTTACTGCTCCCCTACCTACCATTCCGGATGAGTTTTCTATTCCGGAGCCTAAGGCAGAAAAGGCAACACGCCATCCAAAAGCAAACCGGGTTGCCAGAAGAACCATTTCTATTCTTTTGCTGATTTTAATTTTATTTGCTTTTATCAGTACTATTTTTTGCCTCTTTGGCAGTAAATGGACCAAGGCCGCTCCGTTTGGCTATCGGTTGACTTCTGTTTGCCAAGATTATAACGGTGCCAATTTAAATACAAATCAAATTGTTAAAGTAAAGAAAACTGATCTTGATGAAGTGCAAGTGAATGATGTTGTAGCCAGTACTGTTACCGAAGGCAGACTCTTTGGTAAGGTAATTGCCATTAACAAAGATGGCTCTTCTGTTGTTTTGGAAGTGGAAAATGATACAGACCATTATCAGGTAACACAAGACAATTATATCGGTGTTGCAAAAAAGAGTATTAATGGACTTGGTGCTTTGGTTCGGTACGCCAGCAATCACACGTACAATTACTTTGGTTACCAAATTTCTCTTGCTCTGTTCTTAGTAGGTCTGTTACTTCTGATTCCTGTTCCAAAAAAAGTTAGAGTTAAGGACATTGACCAAGAGGCTTTTACCATCTAAAAATCAACTATAAAACAAGAAATTTGGGCACGTTATAAAACGTGCCCTTTTCTTTTCAAGAACAGAAAAATTAAGCTGACAAAAATGAGAATTTTTGACAAAATAATAACAAATTTCTTTTGTGAGGCAATACAAATCGCAAAAACTTAGATAAAATGCACAAAAACTAACTTAAAGATTCTCTTCAGAAACGACAAAGAAACCAGTTTCAAAATGGGACCGTGAGTCGGAATTTATGGTACAATGACAATGATATTGTGAAGAAGAGCAAGGCGTACTTTCCTTGTTCTATCACTGAAAAAAAGAAGGAGGATTTGTCAATATGGCAAACAAGAAAGTTTTTATTACCGGTGCTTCCGGTACCATGGGCTGGGCTTCTTTCAAGCAGATTTATAAGAATCGCCCGGACCTGGACATCAGCGTATTGCTTCGTGATTCCGAAAAGAACCACGTTCTCTTCGCTGACTACATGAATGACCCACGCGTTGAAATTGTTTGGGGTGACTTCGGTGACTATGACAGCGTAAAGAAAGGTATTGACGGCTCTTCTTATGTTCTTCATATCGGCGGTCTGGTATCTCCTGCTGCTGACTATTGGCCAAAGAAGACTCTGAAGACCAACGTTCTTGCTGCAGAAAACATTGTTAAGGCAATTAAGGCTCAGCCGAATGCAGATGACATTCTTGCCTGCTACATTGGTACCGTTGCAGAAACCGGTAACCGTCCGGTTGGCATTCACTGGGGACGTACCGGTGACCCAATCAAGTGCTCTGTTTATGATCACTATGCAGTTTCCAAGGTTAATGCCGAAGCTGTATTTGCCGAATCCGGCTTAAAGAAATGGGTTTCCCTTCGTCAATCCGGTATCCTTTATCCGGAAATTCTGAAGAATATGGATCCGATTATGTTCCACGTTCCAATGAATGACGTTTTGGAATGGGCCACCATTGATGACTCTGCCATCCTGATGGATCACATCTGCTCCGATGATCTGCCGGAAGACTTCTACAGAAGCTTCTACAACATTGGTTCCGGTGCTGAATACAGACTTTCTCTGTATGAATTTGAAGATCTCCTTCTGTGGGCTATCGGCATGGGCCACGACGCTTCCAAGCGCGTATTCAAGCCGAACTGGTTCATTGACAGAAACTTCCACGGTCAGTGGTACGCCGACTCCGATGTACTGGAAAACTACCTGCACTTCCAGCAGCACATTCCGGCTAAGGAATACTTCAAGGAAATGTCCAAGAAGGTTGAATGGTTCTACAAGCTGTCTTGTGTTGTAAGAGTACCTGGTATCTCCCAGCTGACCAGAGCTGCACTTGGCATGATTGCTAAAGATAAGCGTTTTGGTACCAGAACTTGGATTAAGAACAAGGATCCGGAAAGAATGTCTGCTTTCTGGGGTGACACCAATTCTTATGGCTATGAACATTGGAAGACCCTTTCCGACAACTGGAAAGATTGGGATCTGACTCCTCCAAGCAATGACATTGCTGAAGCTGACAAGTATAAGCTGAACCATGGTTATGACGAAAGCAAGAAGCTTTCCGAACTGACTGTTGAAGACATTCAGAAGGCTGCTGATTATCGTGGCGGCAAGCTGGTTAACTATGCCGGTGATCCATACGATGCATCCACCGAATGGGAATGCGCATTTGGTCACAAGTTCAACATGTCCCTGAACCTGGTTCTGAAGGGCGGCCACTGGTGCCCAGAATGTCATCCGTTCCCATGGAACTATGATGCCATTGCTAAGAAGAACCCGTTCTTTGCTCAGGTTTGGTATGCTGATCATGCCAAGAACGAAGACCTTGTTTACGGTGAAGAAATTTATCGTGACTATGACGAATTCAAGAAGAAATAAGCTTCCTGCATTTGTTTAAGGAAATACTAAGAGCCGCTCATCTGAGCGGCTCTTTTGTATTATTTTTTCTTTTTTAGTCCGCTGCATCCAACGGGAAGGTTACGGTAATGGTGGTACCTTTTCCTTCTTCGCTGTGTAACTCTATGTTGCCGTCATGGTAAGCAACGGCATGCTTTACAATGGAAAGACCAAGGCCGGTACCGCCGGTTTCTTTGGAATGACTCTTATCCACACGATAAAAGCGTTCAAAAATACGGGACTGATGTTCTGCCGGAATACCAATTCCGGTATCGGATACTTTTACAACAGCGGAATTATCCTGTTTTGTAACGGACATAGTAACATGACCGCCCTCTTTGTTATAACGAATGCCGTTGTCACAGAGATTGTAGAGGATTTCATATAGGTACCGACGAATACCCGGCATAGTACAAGATGTTCCTTCTGTATACAAAGTAATCTGCCTTTTGGAAGCAGAATCTGATAATGCATCTTTTACTTCCAGTGCTACTTCATATAGGTCTACCGGTTCTTTGGTGGCCTCTGTGGCCTCATCCAACTGGGACAATTGAATAATATCATTAATCAGGGTAACCATGCGGTTAGCCTCTTTTTTTATATTTCCGACAAATTTGGCATTGTCTTCCGGTTTTACCAGGCCGGCCTCTAACAATTCTGCACTGCCAATGATGGACTGGAGCGGCGTTTTTAATTCATGAGAAACATTGGCAGTAAATTCTTTCCGATTTTCCTCAGCTTGCAACGTTTCTGTCACATCAAAGCAAAGAATGACGGCACCAATGGTTTTTTCTTCCGAATGAATACCGGTTAGCAGGAAACGATAATCCCTGCCATCTTTTTTCTCATAAAATTCACTTTCTTTGCCGCGCAAGGCCTTTTCAATGGCAGCAGACATGGCCGGACTACGATCCACCATCAGGAAGACCTGGCCAACCGGAGAATCCGTAGTACCGAAAATTTTCATGGCTGCCGGGTTGATACTAATGACAATTCCCTTTTTATCTAACAAAACCAAGCCCTCTGCCATAGAAAGTGTAATCTGATTGAACTCGGTTTGTTTTTGCTGTAACTGTTCTTTTTGCCACTTAATCTTTTTCCGTTGTTTGTTCATTTTTGTCAGGATTGGAGACAACTCTTCATAGGCATCATTGTTGGAAGAAGGATGTTCCAAATCCAATTCATATAACGGCTTTACAATGCTTTTTGCCATACGGTTAGAAAGGACCAAAGAAATAATAATGGATGCGGCAATCAGAACCAATATCATGGGAATCATGCCAACCAACATAACAGCGGCAGTAATCTGAGTAACAGCAGCTCTAAGAACGGTTCCGTCCTCCAATTTGACCGCTTCATAAATGGTCTTCTTTGTCATGGTATGAGAATACCGTTCGTCGCTCCCCTGCCCGGTTGCAAATGCATCCTTGATTTCCTTACGGTCCATATGATTCTCCATTTTGGAGGCGTCCGCATCGGAATCATACAGAACTGCGCCAGAGGAATCTATAAGCGTAAATCGCACGCGGGAAGATTCATAATCCTGAAAATAATCTGCGCCCTCTGTTCCGATGGTAGAAGAAACCAGAGTCAGTTCCTCTTCCAACTGTTGCTCCTGCACCTGGTAAAAGTAATTATAGAAAAAGCCGCTGGCAATGAAAATGCTGGCGGCCAGTACCGCCATGGCAACGGTAATCATGGATTTAAATATTTTATTGCTCATGGTTGCCTCCTCCCAGGCGATATCCGACACCGATTACGGTTTCAATCAGTTTGCCGGATTCCCCCAACTTCTTTCTGAGGGTCTTAATATGCATATCCACGGTCCGTGACTCGCCAAGATAATCCATATCCCAAATGTCAGACAGAATACGGTCTCTGGAAAGCACTTTTCCGGGATGTTGTAAAAATAACTTTAACAATTTAAATTCTTTTGCAGTTAAGCTAATCGGTTCTTGGTTGACAGTAACAATATGTTCACTGTCATTTAAGGTAATGGGACCTGCTGTGTAGATAGGATCTTGTTCTGCAGGGGTGCAGCGTCTTAAAACCGCTTTGACACGAGAAACCATTTCCATTACACCAAAGGGCTTGGCTAAATAATCATCTGCACCGGCGTCCAGGCCCTGAATTTTGTCCATTTCAGTCCCTTTTGCGGTAGCCATGATGATCGGAATTCTTTTCGTTTGCGGATTGCTGCGGATTTCTTTCAACACTTCTACGCCATCTTTTTCCGGCAACATGATATCTAAAATTATCAGTTCCGGTTGTGTGTTTTCTAAGGCTTTCAGCATGGAAATACCGTCTGCAAAACCCTGTGCGGAAAATCCGCATTGCTGTAACGCATAAACTTCAATATCCCGAATGGTTTGATCGTCATCTACACACCAAATCATACTTAAGCTCCTTTATGCACTCCTGTAACAGAGAAGGCAACCCACTCTGCAATGTTGACTGCATGGTCTCCGATACGCTCAAAGTATTTGGCAATCATCAGGAGATCCAATGCGTATTCTCCATCTGCGGTATTTTCGGCAATCATCTTTTTCAGTGCATGTTTTACGCGCCGGAACTGGTGATCAACCGTGTTGTCATAATCACAAACCGCCTGAGCGCATTGTAAATCTTGTTTGACATAGGCGTCAATACTATCTGTTACCATTTTTATGGTAGATTCTGCCATATCACGAATATAGTGGCATTCTTCGCCGGTACGTCCGTTTAATTTAGGAATAATATCGGCAATGTCTTCCGCTTGATCGCCAATGCGTTCCATGTCCGTAATCATTTTAAGTGCCGCAGAAATCTGGCGTAAATCTCTGGCAACCGGTTGCTGGCGAAGCAGCAGCTTTAAGCAAAAAGATTCAATTTCCCGTTCCATCTGATCTATTTCATGGTCAATGGGTTCTACCTTTTCTTTAATTTCTACATCGCCTTCAATTAATGCGGTGGCAGACAGAGCAAGAATTTCTTCACATAGGGCTCCCATTTCAATCATTTTTTTATTCAGCTTCAACAGCTGTTCATCTAAGCGAGAAGTCATTTTAACCAAACCTTCCTGTAATGTAATCTTCTGTGCGTTTTTCCGATGGTGTGGAGAATAATTTCTCTGTCTTATCAAATTCTATCATTTCTCCTAATAAGAAGAAAGCGGTGTAGTCGGAAATACGGACGGCCTGTTGCATATTATGCGTAACCATGATGATGGAATACTGCTTTTTCAAATCCTTGACCAGATCTTCAATGCGTGCGGTAGAAATCGGATCCAGAGCGGAAGTCGGTTCGTCCATTAAGAGAACTTCCGGCTTTACAGCAAGCGCACGTGCAATGCAAAGACGTTGTTGCTGGCCGCCGGAAAGACCAAGGGCATTTTTCTTAAGGCGGTCTTTTACTTCATCCCAGATGGCGGCACCTTTCAATGCTTCCTCTACCAATTCATCCAGCTTGACTTTGTTAGTAATACCGTGGGTACGTGGGCCGTAGGCAACGTTATCATAAATGCTCATGGGGAACGGATTTGGCTTCTGAAATACCATGCCAATGTCTTTTCTCAGTTCATTGACATCCACGGTTTTGTCATAAATATTCTGCCCCTTATAATTGACAGTTCCCTCAATTTTTACTTCGGGAATTAAATCATTCATGCGATTCAGTGTCTTTAAAAACGTGGACTTACCACATCCGGAAGGGCCAATAAAAGCTACAATACTCCGCTCCGGAATAGCAATACTGATATCTTTCAGTGCTTGAGAATTTCCATACCAGAGATTTAAGTTTTGGGTTGTAATGATATCACTCATGAGGATCTCCTTTTTGCAAAGTGCTTACCGACTAAAGTGGCGGAAAGGTTAATCAGCATTGTCAGTACCATCAGGATGGCTGCAATTGCGAATGCTACGCCAAATTCCCCCTCTTCTTTTGCATAAACATAAAGGGCTACGGTTAAGGTGGCTCCCGGGCTTGTCAGTCCGGAGAAAAGGCCGTGGATAGCGTGGGCAAAGCCGGCGGTAAAGAGTAAGGCGGCGGACTCACCAAGAATGCGTCCGACAGTTAGAATACAACCGGTAACAATGCCGTCTACACATCCGGGAAGAACGACGGTACGAATAACGCGCCATTTGCCCGCACCAAGGCCAAATGCTCCTTCCCGATAACTCTGCGGCACCGTCTTCAGACTTTCTTGCGTGGTGCGCATAATGGTTGGTAAGTTCATCATAACCAAGGTCAGCGCACCCGCCAGAAGACTGGTGCCAAAGTTATTGGAAAACAGCAGCATGCCAACCAGGCCGTAGATGATGGAAGGAATGCCGGACAGCGTTTCCGCCGCATATTCAATCAACGCTACCAGCTTTTTATTTTGGGCGTATTCCGTCAGATAAATGGCGGCGCCAACGCCGAGCGGCAAAACAATCAGCAACGTGGCAAGAATAATATAAAGTGTGTTCAAAATATCCGGTAAAATTCCGACTCTGTCGTTTAGGTAACTTGGCTTTGTAGAGAGCAACTCCCAGGTAATATTCGGAACACCTTTTACCATGACGTAAATTAAAATGGCCAAAACCAAACTGACAGAAACGATGGCCGAAAAGTACATTAAGCCGCGCATGGTGCCAATATAAAGTTTTCGTTTGGTGCTAATCTTCTGTTTCATGATCAGTCCTCCTTACTTCTCTTCAGGAAGTAGTTCAAGGTGGCGTTGATTAGCATAATGAATAAGAACAACACCAAAGCAATGGAGAACAAGGCATTTCTTTGTAAGCTGCCGGGACTGGAATAAGACATTTCGCTGGCAACTGCTGTGGTCAGGAATCGAACACTTTGGAACAAAGAGTTTGGCATATTAGCCACGTTGCCCGCAACCATCATAACGGCCATGGCTTCTCCAATAGCACGCCCAACACCAAGAACCACTGCGGCAGCAATGCCGCTTTTGGCTGCCGGAACAGATACCTTAAAATAGGTTTCCACCGGTGTTGCTCCCAGTGCCAAAGAGGCATCCTCATATTCCTTGGGCACAGCGTCCAGTGCTGTTACACTGACTTTGATAATGTTTGGCAAAATCATAACAGCCAAAACCAGGATTGCTGCCAGCAAGCTGGCACCGTCCGGCACATGGAATACATTCCGGATCAGCGGTACTAAGAACAGCATGCCGACCAAGCCATAAACAACTGATGGAATGCCAGCCAACAGATTGATGGCGGCTTCCAATACGCCTCTGACCTTTTTATTGACCATTTTGGATAAGAAAACGGCAGTAAAGACACCAATCGGGACGCCAAGTAAAATAGCGCCGGCGGTGCCGTATACACTGGTCAGGATAAACGGTAAAATCCCGTATTTTGGCTCTGCAGCGGTAGAGGCCCATTCCTTTCCGAAGAGGAAAGGAATCAGGCCAATTTCTTTGATTGCCGGAATACCGGAAATAACAAGGTATACCGTAATCAGGAGAACGCACGCTACTGTAATGAGCCCCAGAATCAGGAAAATCCCGTAAACAAAGTTTTCTAACGCTCTCTTTTTCTTCATACGCTCAACTTCTTATTTCGTTGCCGGAACAACACCGGCAGCAGTAATGGTATCTTTTGCAGCGTCAGAAGTTACATAATCAAAGAACTTCTGTGCACTTTCGGAAAGAGCTGTGTCTTTCTTGGTAACCAAAACAAACGGTCTCTGGATAACATAAGTGCCATTCTGGATGGTTTCTTCACTTGGTGCAACTTTGTTTACCGTCAGAGCCTTAACGGTGTCTTTTACAGAAGCAAGGGATGCATAGCCGATTGCGGCAGGGTTTCCGGCAACAGTAGTAATTACATCGCCCGTGGAAGTCAGTTCCTGACGATACTGGCATTTGTCTTCTGTTTCGGTAATGGATTCAAAACCATCTCTGGTTCCGCTACCCGCTTCACGGCCAATCAGAACAATTTCCTGATCTTCTCCGCCGACTTCTTTCCAGTTGGTAATTTCACCGGTATAAATCTTAGCAATGGTTTCTACATCCAGGTCAGATACAGGGTTTGCAGGGTTTACAATAATGGCAATACCATCGTAAGCAAGGGTGGTACCTACCAATCCTTTTGCGGTTTCTTCGTCCTTCAGAGCACGGCTGGAAAGACCAATGTCACAGCGGCCTTCTTCTACCGCCTGAATTCCGGATCCGGAACCAGTGGCATTATAAGTAACGGTAATACCGGTCTCAGATTCAAATGCTTCGCTTAATGCGCCAATGACGCTACTCATAGAGGTGGAACCGTCTGTTGCTACACTTTCACTCTTGGAACCACAGCCGGCAAAGGCGGCGCAAATTAACAGGACGGACAATAGTAAGCTGACAATTTTTTTCATAGGGATAACTCCTTCTCTTTTTTCAAATCAACTATTTGCTTACAGTCCTATCTTACAAACGGTGCGTAAAATCCGAACGCAGGAAGTTGTAAAATCCGTGTAAAATGAAAATCCACGCTTTCGGGACATTCCAAAAGCGTGGACTTCTTAGTTTTTATTTTCTTTTTTGCGAGTCAGTCGGAATTTTATTCCGCAGGAACCTCAGCCGGAGTAGCTTCTACAGATTCTTCTGCAGTGGTCTCTTCCCCATCTGCCTCTTCTTTGGATTTCAAGATAGATTGATCAGGAACTAAAACAGCGGCAGAAGGATCAGACTTATCTGCATTGTCAAAGTCATAATCCTTGCCCGGCAGAATGGCATTCAGCAGGATACCTGCAATGGAACCGGTGGCAAGACCGGACAGGGTAATGGCAACTGTACCAATATGGAATGTAATACCATCCGACATACCCAAGGAGCAAACCAGAATAATGGCTGCAATAATCAGGTTTCTGGATTTGGAGAAGTCTACCTGATTTTCTACTACATTTCTGACACCGGCACCGGAAATCATACCGTACAAGATGAAAGAAATACCGCCGATAACAGCAGAAGGCAGCAGTTCAATGCAAGCGGCAAATTTTGGGCAAAATGCCAGAACTGTGGCAAAGCCGGCAGCAATCCGAATAACACGTGGATCATAAACCTTAGTTAGAACCAAAACACCGGTGTTTTCACCGTAAGTGGTATTGGCAGGGCCACCTACCAAAGAAGCAAGTGTAGTGGCAAGGCCGTCACCAAGAAGGGTTCTGTGAAGTCCCGGGTCCTGAATGTAGTTTTTGCCACAGGTAGCGGAAATGGCAGAAATGTCACCGATGTGTTCCATCATGGTTGCCAAAGCAATTGGAACAATAGCAATAATGGCACTTAATACCAAACCTTTGTTGGTAAAGTCAACGCCAAGAACTGTGCTGGCTTTATGAATTGGGAAACCAATCCAAGCAGCTTCCTTCAGGTTATCAAGAGCACTCTGCTGGAACAGAATCATGTTTGGACTGCCGTTTACAGCAATATAAGAAACGCCGTCAGCGTCTACATACGGCTGACCCATGGTCAGTGCAAAAATGGTAGCAATGGCAACAGAACCAAGAACACCAATCAGGATTGGTAAAATCTTTGCCATTCCCTTGCCCCAGATATTAAAGACAATGACCAGAACCAATGCAACCAGAGCAAGTCCCCAGTTAGTAGAGCAGTTGCTTACAGCAGAACTGGCAAGACCAAGTCCAATGGAAATGATGATTGGACCGGTAACAACCGGCGGGAAAAAGCGCATTACTTTGTTTACGCCTACTGCTTTAATGATGGCAGCCAGGATAAAGTAAACCAAGCCGGCACAGGCAACGCCTAAACAAGCATATGGCAACAACTGTGCTTGGGTATATTCCCCACTTCCTGCTGCCGGGGCAATAGCGTAATAACCGCCCAAGAAGGCAAAGGAAGAGCCTAAGAAGGCCGGTACTTTAAACTTGGTCAGAGCGTGGAACAAGAGGGTTCCAAGACCTGCACAAAGCAAAGTGGTGGAAACGTCTAACCCTGTCAACAGCGGAACTAAAACAGTTGCGCCAAACATGGCAAACATGTGCTGCAAACCAAGCACCAGCATTTTGGGAATGCCAAGCTGTCTGGCGTCTCGGATGGCGGTATCTTTCTCCATACTACATTCTCCTTTTTCAAAAAAAGAGTAACAACAAAACTCCGGAACGGGAACTTGCTGTTACTCACCTCAAACTTTCCCGACTATATTATCATTTACCCCATTAACTACGCAAGATAAGGTAGATGAAAAATAAAAGTTCTACAAAATGGCCAAAAAGAAGTGCTGCATTTTTGCAGTGATTGTAAGATTGGTGTCAGAAAGTGGAAGTGCTCCACATCCTATAAAATCCCAAGAGAAAAAACTTGGAAATCCGGAAATTAATCCTTGAAACCGGATACCTCTTATGCTATATTAATAAGGCAGTCAAACAGCTGCCCAATATGCGGATGTGGCGGAATTGGCAGACGCGCTAGATTCAGGTTCTAGTGAAAGTTAATTTCATGTGGGTTCAAGTCCCGTCATCCGCACCAAAAAAAGCCTACCCTTTCGGGTAGGCTTTTTTCATACTTAAAGCATTTTGTTTATTGTAATTTTGCAAGCTTCTGGAAACGTTGGAAGAAAATGCTGTTGCCAAGAAGTAACACTAAAATGAAGTATGGCAAAAAGGCCATGGTGGTGCGGTTGGCAACAAAACCGAAGAGCGGCGGCATAATTAGGGACCCCGTGTAAGCGCAGGCCATTTGCACGCCAATCATGGCTTGACTTTTGTCGGCGCCGAAGGCAACCGGCGTAGAGTTAATGATGCATGGGTAAATGGGCGCACAACCAAGGCCAGCCAGAAGAATGCCCGCCAGCGCTACGTAGGTGTTGCCGAACGCCAGCAACATGGCCAGTAGACCGACCAGTACCAGACATTGACCAAAGCGAATCAGCTGCTTGTCCGTGAATTTCATAGTGGCAAAGCCATTAATAGCCCGCCCTATGGTCATACCCAAATAAAAGACGGCCCCATAGGATGCTGCCTGTTCTGCGGTAGCGTGAAATTGTAATTTCATGAAGGTGGACGCATAAACAAACATAATAGATTCAATACCGCAGTAGCAGAAGAAGCAAAACAGAATATTTTTGGCATTGGGAATCCGAAGAACCTGCTTTAACGGAAGTGGCTCTGCATCCAATACGGAATCCATATCTTCGGAAAAACTTAAACTTGCTTTCTTTTTCCAAAGCGGAATGCTAAGGAAGGCAATGAAAGTAATGCCCAACTGAACATAACTGATATACCGATATCCCATATTCCAACCCTGCTGCTGACTGATGGCATAAGACAGAATGTACGGCCCAATGCTGGCGCCAAGGCCCCACATGCAATGCAGCCAACTCATATGTTTGCTGCCGTAATGCAAGGCGATGTAGTTGTTTAATGCTGCGTCAATACTTCCCCCACCCAAGCCGTATGGAAAGGCCCAAAGGCAGAGCGCCACCATGGAATGGCTAATAGAGAAGCCAAACATGCAAACAGCTGTTAAAGCAACGCTGACAGCAGATACTAAACCCGGTCCTAACTTCTTGGTTAACCGGTCACTATTCAAACTGGAAACCACCGTTCCAAGGCAGATAATAACCGAAATGATACCGGCATAGGAAACCGGGACATCAAACTCTATATAAATGGATGGCCAGGCCGAGCCCAGTAAAGAATCCGGCAGACCCAGAGAAATGAAAAGCAAATAAATAATTGGTAATAACAGACTGACCATACTTCCCCTTCTTTGTTGATACAAGTAAATTAAGTAGAAAAAAAGGACTTTCATACGAAAGTCCTTTTCCTGGTGCGAGAGACGGGACTTGAACCCGTACGAGTCACCCCACACGCCCCTCAAACGTGCGCGTCTGCCGATTCCGCCACTCTCGCATGCTGGTAAGGGATATTTCCCTTGCACAACATTCATAATTATACTGATAGAACTGCTTGCTGTCAATGGAATTCTAAAGAATTTCGTTAATCATAATACTTTTCACGGTGCTTTTTCCGAACAAAGGCATACGTGGCATAGATAATAGCCAAAGCAAGGAAAATACCCAAGCCAATATAGGTGGATTTATTTTGAATTCCTTCTACCTTTAAGTCAGACCAGAGCTGCGTCATTAAGGACAAGGTATCCGAATCCAAATTATGAAAGTATTGATATTTTTCCATTAAACTTTCATCTTCCGGATATAAGGTGGTGTTTTGATAAAAAGTATATTCTTCTGCATTGACAACTGCTGTATTCGGGCTTGCGTAGCAAATGGTTTCCGCATTGGCAAGGGCAATTTGTGGCTCGCAGAGGAAATTGATATAAAGCTCCGCTGCGCCCTGATTCTGTGTAGTATTGGGAATGCAGGCTGCGTCCACAAAGATATTAGCGCCTTCTTCCGGAAAAGCAACGGCCAAATCAGGATTGTTTTCTGCCATAACAAAGTAGTCCCCTACATAATAGGGCACCATGGTAGCTGCACCGCTTTCCATAATATTGAATACTTCATCCATGACATAGGAGCGAACCAGTGGCTTTTGTTCCACCAGTGCCTGATATGCTTTTTCCCAGTCCTCCGGATCAGTAGTGTTATAATCCAGGCCCAGATAAGACATGGCAATGCCAAAGCCGTCTCGGGCATTATTAAACATTAAAATTTGTCCGGCATAATCTTCGTCCCAGAGAGCACTCCACGAAGTGGGCGCTTCCTTTACCAGCTTTGTGTTGTAAATCAGAGCAACATAACCAACATTATAAGGGACCGTATATTCTTCGTTTTCATCGTAATACAAGCCCTTATATTTGCTGTCAATGTACTTGGCATAATTGGGAATGTTGTTGTAATCCAGTTTGAGCAGCATGTTTTCATTTCTCATGCGTTCAATCATGTAGTCAGATGGAAATACAACATCATAATTAGCGCCGCCACTTTTTACCTTGGCATACATATCTTCATTAGAATCAAAGTTAGTATAATTAATTTTGATTCCGGTTAACTTTTCAAAATAAGCATTAACGTCTAAGGAGTCCTCAGATCCATCCGAAATGTATTCACCCCAGTTATATACATTCAGCGTAGTGCCACGATATGGATTATTTTTGTAGTAATCTTCGTCAATAGGATAATCCTGAATGGAAGCGGCAGAAGCCGGGAGCAACAAAACAGCGCAGCAACAAATTAAAGTTAGCAGAACTGCAATCAGTTTTTTCATTTAGTACGCCCCTTTCTGCCACGGAAGGCCTTCTGCAGATTTTTCTGTTTGGCCTCTTCCCTATTTTCAATGACATTAATGACAATCAGCAGCAGGAACATGACTACAAAAATAAGCGTGGATAAGGCATACATATCCGGTGTAACACGTTTCTTTGTCATGGAGTAAATTCGAATTGGTAAGGTTTGGAAATCCGGTCCGCTGACAAAATAAGAAATAACGAAATCATCTAAAGACAACGTAAAGGCCATGATGGCACCGGAAATAATACCGGACTTAATCTGCGGCAAAGCAACTTTGAAGAAAGCTTGCGTGGCAGTGCAGCCCAAGTCTTCTGCAGCCTCTACCAAATACTGATCCATTTGCCGAAAGCGGGGCAAAATGTTCAGAATAACATACGGCATCTGGAAAGTAACATGTGCAATCAGCAGTGTCCAGAAATTCAATACACCGGATTTTTGAATGAGTGTACCAAAGAATACAAACAGAAGCATCATGGAAATGCCGGTAACAATATCCGGATTCATTAAAGGAATATTGTTGGTTGTCATGAGCAACCCTTTATAATGTTTGGCTTTGGAATAATGGTATCCAACCGAAAACAGAGTACCAAAAACAGTAGAAATGGCGGATGAAGACAGTGCCAGTACTAAAGTGTTGCGAAAAGCAACTCGCGTGGCGGCATCCTTAGCCAGTTCCTGATACCAGTGTACAGAAAATCCGCCGAAGACAGAAGTACTGTTGATGCTGTTAAAGGAAAACAGAATCAGTACTGCAATGGGAATATATAGGATCAGAAAGAAAATCAGAATGTAAATCTTACCGGTTGTGCTTAACTTCTTATTCATTACAGCATGACACCCCCATCCTCTGTATTACCGAAGCGGTTCATGACTGCAAGACAAACCAAAATGAAAACCATTAAAAGCAAAGAGATGGACGCTCCCAAATGGTAGTTGTACGCGGTTTGAAATTGCATTTCAATGACGTCTCCGATCAGGGTATACTTGCCACCGCCCAGTTTCTGGGAAATATAGAACGTGGAAACAGATGGAACAAAGACCATGGTAATGCCGGAAATAATACCGGATTTGGTCAGTGGAATCATAACTTTAGATAATATCTGATAACCGTTAGCGCCGAGATCTCTGGCTGCCTCAATGTGCTTGCGGTCCATTTTGGTCATGGCAGTATACAGCGGCAAAATCATAAACGGAATATAGTTGTATACCATGCCGAAAATAACGGCTCCGGAAGTATTGATTAAATGCAGGCGATGCAGTCCTAAATCCGTCAAAAAAGTATTAATAATTCCTGTATTTTCAATTAATACCATAATGGAATAGGTCCGCAAAATGAAGTTCATCCACATGGGTATCATAACCAGCATAATCAGCATACTTTGGGTACCTGCTCTGCACTTGGAAAAGAAATAGGCAAGCGGGTATGCCACTACCAAAGAAAGAATAGTAGCAAGTAGGCCGAACCAAATGGACCGAAAAATAGTATCCGTATAAATGGACAGATTGCTGATATTTTCAAAGGAAAAAGCACCGCTGGAATCTGTCAGTGCATAATATGCAACAATCAGGAGCGGGATTACAATGAAAACAGCCATCCATAAAGCATACGGTGCCGTTATGGCAGTGGCTGTTTTCTTATTCATGCTCTGCCTCCTCTTCCGGCTGTTCCAAAGAAGCTTCTTCAAATTCCAGCTCTTCAATATCTACTTCGGTCAAATCAACTTCAGAGTCACTGATAAAGTCCATTTCGTCTGAGAAGCTGGAGTAGTCTCCGAATACACCGGAATACTTGGATTTGGCCATAACGTGAATTTCATCCGGTTTAATTTGAATGCCGATTTTGTCCCCGGCTTTTTGAAAATCCGTAGATTGAATCATCCAAATGAAGCCATCAATATCTACTAAGATTTCAAAATGAACACCCTTAAAGGTAACGCTGGTAACAATACCCTTCAGCATTCCTTCTTCTTCCGGAACTACATCTACATCTTCCGGTCTAATAACAACATCTACCGGTTGATTTTTGGCAAAGCCCCGGTCTACGCAGTCAAAGGTAACCCCATGGAAGCGAACCTTTTCATCAGTCAGCATAACGCCATCCAGAATATTGGATTCTCCAATAAAATCTGCCACAAAAGCATTGGCCGGTTCATTATAAATGTCTATAGGAGAACCAATTTGCTGAATTTCACCGCGGTCCATGACAACCACCTTATCCGACATGGACAGAGCTTCTTCCTGATCATGGGTAACGTAAATAAAAGTAATGCCCAGGCGCTGCTGAATGTTTTTCAATTCTACCTGCATGTCTTTGCGCAGCTTTAAATCCAAAGCACCAAGCGGTTCGTCCAGCAACAGCACCTCGGGGTCCACTGCCAGAGCTCTGGCAATGGCCACACGCTGCTGTTGACCGCCGGATAAGGAGTCTATGGACCGCCGATCAAAGCCTTTCAGGTCTACCAGTGCCAGCAGTTCAGACACCTTTTCTTTAATGGCAGCTTCCTTCCACTTTTTTAAACGCAATCCAAACGCAATATTTTCATATACGTTCAGATGCGGGAACAAAGCATAACGCTGAAAAATGGTGTTCACCGGCCTCTTGTGGGCAGGAACACCATTCATCCTTTTATTGCCAAAAAGGACTTCTCCGGAATCCGGTTCCTGAAAGCCTGCAATAATCCGAAGGGTTGTGGTTTTACCACAGCCGGACGGCCCCAAGAAAGTAACAAATTCACCATCTTTAATTTCCAGGTTCAGGTCTTTCAGAATCGGCTCTCCGTCAAAGGCCACTGAAATATCTTTTAACGTAATAACTGCGCTTTTTTCCACTTATGCACTCCCTCATTTAACCGTAAAATTTCTTTAAAAAGAGTATACGGGAAACCGCCCTAAAATGCAATTTATCTGAGCGGTTTTACACGTTTCTTTTTTACACTGCTCAGCAATACTGATATTCTTTTCGAAAATGTAACAAGAAGCAAAGATTGACCAGTAAACAACCGCATTCAGCAAAGATATTGGAAAACCAGATACCCTCTACGCCAATGATAAGCGGAATGGTTAAAACAGCGGAAGCTTGGAATACCAAAGAACGCATGACAGCAGAAATGGCAGAAATTTTTCCGTTGTTCAAAGCAGTAAACAAAGCAGACGTATAAATATTTATGCCGGCAAACAATAAGCTCATGCTGTAAATTCGGAATGCATACGTTGTCAGAGCATGAAGTTCAGCATCATAGCCGACAAAAACTTTAGCAAGCAGTGGCGCTGCCAGCTCTGCCGTGGCTACTAAAAGGACGCCGGCACACAGCATGAGTTTAATGCTTTTTTGAAATAGGTTCCGCAATTCGGAAATATTCTGAGCACCATAATTATAACTAACCAATGGGCCGACCCCAATGGCGTAACCGAAGTACAGTGCAATAAATAAAAATTGCACATACATAATAACGCCGTAAGCAGAAACGCCGTTTTCTCCAATATATTTCAGAAGTTGGAAATTATAAAGCATGCCGACAATACTACTGGAGATATTGCCGACAAATTCGGAAAAGCCATTAAAGCAGGCAGACAAAATAGGTTTCCACTCCGGCGCTTTGAAACGCAATTTCAAAATCCCGTTCTTATTGAACAGGAAGTACGCCATAGGAATACCTGCGCCGACGACCTGAGACAGCCCGGTAGCTAAGGCAGCGCCGGCAACACCTTTGTCTAAAGCTGCTACAAAAATGGCATCTCCAATCATATTGGAAACACCGGCAAATACCGTTGCAATCAGTCCAAGCTTTGGTTTTTCTGCTGCCACACAAAAGCTTTGGAAAATATTTTGCAACATAAAGAAAACCACAAATGCCAGATTAATCCTTCCGTATAATACAGAATCATCAAACATTTCCGGTGTGGCGTTCAGAAAGGTAACCACCTGTGGCATAAAAATAACGCCCAGAATGGATAAAACAATGCCCAGAGCCGTACCGAATAATATCATCATGGAAAAAACTTCATTGGCTCTTTTGCTGTCCCCTTCTCCCATGATTTTAGAAACCAAAGCGGTACCACCGGTACCCACCATAAAGCCCATTCCACCGATAATCATAATAAACGGCATGACCAAATTCAGGGCTGCAAAAGCCGTTTTGCCAGCAAACCAAGAAACGAATAGGCCATCAACCATGCCGTAAATGGAACTGAAAGCCATCATAATAATAGACGGAAGAACGAATCTTGCCAGCTTTTTGTAAGTAAAATGATCGGAAAGTTGGATTTTCATTTCTTTCTCCTAAATGAATTATCAAAATTAAGTATTAGAAAGCATTTTCTTTAAATATTGTCCCGTATAGGATTGTTTGCACTTTGCCACTTGTTCCGGTGTGCCGGTAGCTACAATTATGCCACCGTTATCTCCACCGTCCGGCCCAAGGTCAATTAAGTAATCTGCCGTTTTAATGACATCCAGATTGTGCTCAATAACCAGAACGGTATTTCCCTGTTCTACCAGCTTTTGCAATACCTCCAAAAGCTTATGCACATCGGCAGTATGCAAACCGGTAGTTGGCTCATCCAGAATGTAAATGGTTTTGCCCGTGGAACGCTTAGACAGTTCTGTTGCCAGCTTCACGCGCTGCGCTTCGCCGCCGGACAGGGTGGTTGCGCTTTGCCCTAATTTTACATAACCAAGACCAACGTCTCGTAAGGTTACCAAACGATTATAAATTTTAGGTACTGCCGAGAAAAAGTCACAGGCTTCATCTATGGTCATATCCAGCACTTCAGCAATGTTTTTGCCGCGATATTTAATTTCCAGCGTTTCCCGATTATACCGAGCTCCGCCGCAGACGTCACACTTAACATAGACATCCGCCAAAAAGTGCATTTCTATTTTGACAATACCGTCACCCTGGCAGGCTTCGCAGCGACCGCCTTTGACATTAAAGCTGAATCGCCCGGCACTGTACCCCCGCACTTTAGCATCCTGCGTACTTGCAAATAATGCCCGAATGTCATTAAACAAATTGGTGTACGTAGCCGGATTGGAACGTGGTGTTCTTCCAATGGGAGACTGGTCAATGTTGATGACCTTGTCCAGATATTCCAGGCCGGTCAATTTTTTGCATTTTCCCGGGTATGATTTTGCGCGATTCAGATCTCTGACTAAGGTTTT
This sequence comes from Bacteroidaceae bacterium, assembly GCA_963623075.1. Classification (GTDB taxonomy): domain Bacteria; phylum Bacillota; class Clostridia; order Oscillospirales; family Acutalibacteraceae; genus RUG420. The sequence goes on along the minus strand of CAVFJZ010000014.1, from coordinate 6,397 downwards.
ATAAATAATCTCATTTACTAAGCTGGATTTCCCGGAGCCTGATACACCGGTTACACAGGTAAAAGTTCCTAACGGAATGGAAACGTTCACATTTTTCAGGTTGTGCTCTGTGGCGCCTTTTACTGTCAGAAAGTTGCCATTCCCTTTTCTACGCTCTGTTGGAACCGGAATAAAGCGTTCCCCTTTCAGATATTGGCCGGTGATAGAATTTTTGCAATTCATAATTTCTTGTGGGGTTCCGGCACAGACGACTTTCCCACCATGAATACCGGCACCCGGGCCAATATCCACAATGTAGTCTGCTGCCAGCATGGTTTCTTCATCATGTTCTACTACAATTAGGGTATTTCCTAAATCTCGCAGTTTTTCCAAGGTATGGATTAACATTTCATTGTCTTTTTGATGAAGGCCGATACTTGGTTCATCCAGAATGTAAAGGACGCCCATAAGAGAAGAACCAATTTGGGTGGCCAGACGAATCCGTTGACTTTCCCCACCGGATAAACTGCCGGCGCTACGGGCCAAATCCAGATAGTCCAGGCCTACGCTGCATAAAAATTGCAAACGGGATTTAATTTCTTTTAAAATCAGTTCCGCAATAATGCTTTCCCGTTCTGTCAGCTGTAATTGTTCAAAGAATTCTAATTCTTTTCGAACAGATAGTCGGGTCAGTTCATCAATGTTCAAGCCGCCAACGGTTACTGCCAAGGATTCCGGGCGAAGCCGTTTTCCTCCGCAAGAGGCACAGGCATGCCGTGCCATCAGTTGTTCAATGGAACGTTTGGAATATTCAGATGAAGTGTCACGGTACTTTCTTTCTAGGTTAGGAATTACCCCTTCAAAACGACAAGCCCAAGTGCTGTCACTGAATGTGGTTTTTCTGGAAAACTCTACTCTGTCCTTCCCGGAGCCGTACAGAATCTTCTCCAGGTCTTTTCGCTTCATGTCTTGAATGGGGATATCTATGGAAAAACCATAGTGGTTTGCCACCCCGTCATAGTACATTTCTGCAATTGTGCCGCCCTCTGTTTTGGTCCAACCGGGTGCCTGAATACCACCTTCCCGAATAGACAAGGTTTTGTCCGGCATAATCAGGTCTTCATCTATCTGTTCATAAAAGCCAAGACCGGCACAATCCGGACAAGCGCCGAACGGATTGTTGAAAGAAAACATCCGCGGGGCTAATTCGTCAATTTTCAGAGTGCCGTGTTCCGGACAGGCAAACTGCTCTGAAAAGACCATATCTTCACCATCAATAACGTTAATTAGGAGAATTCCTTCTGTCAGCTTCAAGGCCGTTTCCACGGAATCCGCAAGACGGCTTCGGATACTTTCTTTTACTACTAAACGGTCTACCACAATTTCAATGGTATGTTTTTGATTTTTATCTAAGGTAATTTTTTCGCTTAAATCATGGATTTCCCCATCAATCCGAGCACGCACATAACCGGATTTTCCGGCTTTTTCCAAGTCTTTGGCATAGGTACCCTTTTTGCCTCTGGCAATGGGCGCCATCACCTGAATTTTGCTGCCCTCCGGCAAAGCCAAAACCTGATCTACAATCTGATCTATGGTTTGATGAGACAGCTCTTTCCCACAGGTAGGACAGTGCGGATGCCCCACTCTGGCATATAACAGACGCAGATAATCATAAATTTCGGTTACCGTGCCCACGGTGGAGCGCGGATTCTTAGAGGTGGTTTTCTGATCAATTGAAATGGCCGGCGACAATCCGTCTATGGACTCAACCTTCGGCTTTTCCATCAGTCCCAAAAACTGTCTTGCATACGAAGACAGCGATTCCATATATCTGCGCTGCCCTTCTGCATAAATGGTATCAAAAGCAAGACTGGATTTTCCGGAACCGGATAGCCCTGTAAACACAACCATTTTGTCTCTGGGAATGGTTAAATCAACATTCTTTAGATTGTGTTCTTTTGCCCCTTTAATGACAATTTCCGTTCCTGCCATTTTACTAACTTCCTTTGCTGTTTCTGACTTGCTGCATTTTATTTTTGCAATTTTGCAAGCTCATCCCGATAATAGGCTGCCGTTTCAAAATCAAGCACTCTGGCTGCAGCCTTCATGTTCTTTTCCAATTCCCGCATGCGCCGTTCTTTTTCTTTTTTACTAAGACGCTTTCCCTCCGGCGATGTAGTTTCTACCTTCGCTGTAATTTCAATAACATCCCGTACGTCCTTATGGATGGTCTGCGGTACAATCCCGTGCTCTTTGTTATAAGCCATCTGTATTTCCCTACGACGGAGGGTTTCCCGAATGGCCCGTTCCATGGACGGGGTTACACTGTCTGCGTAAAAAATAACACTTCCCTGTGCATTTCTGGCGGCACGACCTGCCGTTTGCACCAAGCTGGTTTCCGAACGCAAAAAGCCTTCCTTGTCGGCGTCCAAAACGGCCACCAGGGAAACCTCCGGTATATCCAGGCCCTCTCGGAGCAGGTTGATACCGATCAGGACATCAAATACGCCCATACGAAGATCACGGATGATCTGCATTCGTTCAATTGTATCTATGTCATGGTGCATATAACGCACCTTAACCCCTTGTTCTTCAAAGAAACGGGTCAGGTCTTCCGCCATCTTTTTGGTTAAGGTGGTAATTAGAACCCGTTCTTTCCGTTCTGTACGCACATGAATTTCGGAAAGCAGATCATCGATCTGCCCTTCTACCGGGCGTACACTGATGTCCGGATCCAGCAATCCGGTCGGACGAATCAGCTGTTCTGCAACCCGCGCCGAAACCTGCCGCTCGAATTCTCCGGGAGTGGCACTGGTAAAAATAACTTGATTGACATGGCTGTAAAACTCTTCAAAGTTGAGCGGCCGGTTGTCATAGGCGCTGGGAAGGCGGAACCCATAATCAATCAAGCTTTTTTTCCGTGCATGGTCCCCGCCGAACATGCCGTGAATTTGTGGCAGTGTAACGTGGGATTCATCAATAAACAGCAAAAAATCCTTGGGAAAGTAATCCAGCAGCGTATACGGCACAGCACCGGGTTCCCGGCGCGCCAGCACACGGCTGTAGTTTTCAATGCCGGAGCAAAATCCGGTTTCCCGGAGCATTTCCATGTCATATTCCGTGCGCTGCCGAATCCGCTGCGCTTCAATCAGTTTTCCTTCTGCCTCAAATTCGGCCACCCGTTCGGCGCATTCATGCATAATATCCGCAATAGCATCCTCCAAGGCGTCCGGGTTGACAACGTAGTGGGTTGCCGGATAAATGGCAGCATGCTGCAGCACACCGGTGACTTCTCCGGTCAGCGCGTTTATTTCGCAAATACGGTCTATTTCATCACCGAAGAATTCAATGCGGATGGCATATTCCGTTTCTCCGGATGTGAACACCTCTACGGTGTCCCCCCGGACGCGGAACTTTGTTCTCACAAAGTTAATATCGTTGCGTTCATAGTGAATTTCCACCAGCTTCTTCAGCAAATCATCCCGTGGATACGTCATCCCCGGTCTGAGGCTGATTACCATATTCTTGTAATCAATTGGATTACCCAAAGAATAAATACAAGATACCGATGCCACAATAATTACGTCCCGACGTTCTACCAGAGAAAGTGTTGCAGAATGTCGAAGCTTATCTATTTCGTCATTAATAGATGCATCTTTTTCAATATAGGTGTCGGAAGAGGCTACATAGGCTTCCGGTTGGTAGTAATCATAGTAGGAAACAAAAAATTCTACCGCATTGTTGGGAAACATTTCCCGAAATTCTGAGCAGAGCTGTGCGGCCAGCGTCTTATTATGAGCTAACACAAGGGTAGGTCGATTAGCGGAGGCAATAATGTTGGCCATTGTAAACGTTTTACCGGAACCGGTAACACCAAGCAGTGTCTGCTCTTTAAAGCCCTGTCTTAAGCCATCTGTCAGTGCAGCAATGGCCTGCGGCTGATCTCCAGTTGGCTTGAATTTGGAAACTAATTCAAAATGATCCATACTATGCCTCCTTTCCCAAAAGTGACCCTATTGTAACAAAAGAAATTTTAATCTTCAAGGAACCGCTGCATCGCAAAAAAGAAGTCCGGAACAACTGCCCCGGGCTCCCCTTGTTACGCTGTTAAATTAAGTCAGTAATAATACTGTCCACTTCGGAATTCTTGTAGCTTTCTAAGTGGGTAGATCCTTTAATTCCCCATACATTAACCGCAATGCCATTCTCATGTGCCTTTTGTGTAAAGTTCGGCGGTAACTTGGTCAATACAAAATAGGGATGAAACGCATCGGCATGATGTTCTTTGGCGACTTCAATAAACTGTCCCTTTAAAAGGCGCTTGTCATAACAGTCCTTCGGATCATATAACAAACCAACTTTCAAATCCGGGTCTAATTCCTTTACGCGGTCAGTTACATAAAAATAAAAGCTGGAAATAACCACCTTTTCTTCTAAGCCCATTTCTTTTACCATGGCAACCGTTTTATCTACCACTTCCAAAGAGCCCTCTTTTGGCCTTTTAATTTCAATATTAATCAGCTTCATGTCCTTCACTGTTTGCAGGGTTTCTTCCAGGGTCGGAATTTGAGTACCTGCAAACTTATCGGAAAACCAAGAACCGAAATCCAGTGCGCGTAATTCATCAAATGTTTGATCTACTACCAACCCTTTGCCGTTTGAAGTTTCATTTACTTCAAAATTGTGGCAGATTACCGGCACGCCGTCCTTGGACAGTTGAACGTCAAATTCTACGCCATCTGCTCCATTATCAATGGCAGACTGAAATGCGGGTAATGTATTTTGCGGAGCCCGTAAATTGGCTCCCCTATGTGCAATAATTAATGGCATGGTAAGCGTCTCCTTTCCTTCTGACACGCTCATTATACAACAAGTTTTCTTCCGTGAAACAAAAAAAGAACGGAAAGAAAGAAAAAAGACCCGGGCAGAAACAATTCTGTCCGGATCTTTGGTTTATGAGTTTAACAATTGCTTATTTCAGACCTTCAATTTCCGGATGTCTGGCTGCAACAACGCCATAAGCATCTTCCAAAATGTCTACTGCCAAAGCAATGTCTTCGTCAGTAACAGCAGCATTCATGAAGTGGTTGTGGTGAGACGTAATAAACAGACCGCGAGAAACGGCTTCTGCTACTACTTCCTGATGCAGGAACAAGCTATCATCATTGGTCGTTCTAAGGTAGAAGCAAGCCGGTTCGCCGGAAACCTTCAGGTTAAAGCCGTGTTCTGCGGCAGCAGCCTTGAAGCCTTCGGTCAGCTTGGTACCTTTTTCACGGAACATGGTCGGAGTATCCAGTCTCTTCATCTTGTTAATAGTTGCAAGACAAGCGGCAAACGGTTCTGCAGACATCCAATAGGATCCGGTATAGCTCAGGGACGAAGCCGGAGTATACCATTTTTCCTGACCGCAAACACAAGACATGTTGTAACCGTTGGCAAGTGCTTTACAGAAGCAGATCATGTCAGCCTTGAAGCCATAGTAATGGTCAGAACCGGCCAGATCCAGACGGAAGCCCATACGAACGTCGTCAATAATTAATGCCATGCCATGATCATCACAGAACTTACGAACGGCAGCCCACTGTTCTTTCGTGGCTGTTACGTTGTCATAGAAGTTACCATGGTCATACGGCTGTGCAATTAAAGCAGCAACGTTTCCGCCGGCCTTGTCATATTCTTCCTGCATGGCTTGCATGTCAAACCAAGGAATAATAATGTTATTCTGTGTGTCAGAAGGAAGAATGCCAGGATAGTCCGGTTTCATGCACCATGGGAAGTTACCGTGATAGTAGCCCTTGAAGTACATGATCTTTTCTTTACCGGTACCGGCACGGGCCGTAATGGCAGCCATCTGTGTGGCGTCAGAACCATTCTTCATGAAGTAAGCCCAATCTGCACAAGCAACGGTATCCTTCAACAGTTCGGCACATTCTACCATCTTATAAGACGGAGAAGTTAAGCAGTTGCCGATCTTCAGCTGTTCAATGGCTGCAGCGTCAACTTCGTCATCGCAGTAACCAAGAACGTTCGGGCCATAGGCACACATAAAGTCAAGATATTTATTACCGTCAACATCCCAGAAATAAGTGCCTTTTGCATGATCCGACATCAGCGGCCATTTGGTAATAGGAAGGAACAGACCTTCGGATGGGCCAAGATGACCATAAACACCGGCCGGAATTGCCTTCAAGGCACGATTAAACCATTCTTGGGATTTTTCGTGAGTGTATTCAGGATATTTACTCAATGTTGTTCCCTCCTTATGCTAAGTAAACCGATACGCGGTCCAGAATGCGGTTGATGTTATCCAGCATGTTAATCATACCGGACATCTTAATATTACCGGCGCAAAGCTCAGCAATAGTGGAAACAGTGCCGTTGAACAAACCGTTGGCCAGTTCAATGGAGCTGAATTCCA
>CAVFJZ010000013.1:0-32649 GCA_963623075.1 Bacteroidaceae bacterium | reverse complement strand
ATTCGGAGAATAAAAGTTTATCCGTAAAGAAAATCAAGACGGTTATTTTCTGCCTCCCTTAAAACTCATTCAGTGTAAAGGAGACCTCCCAGAGTGACCCGTAAGATGTATCCGCAGCCAGTCAGGTTCAATGTGACATTCACGTGTTCCTTTGTAGTTGCCGGTCAGATCATGATCTCGATACTTTGCATCCAACGCCCCGCCATTGGTAAACTGCACATCATATTTCATACTTCTAATGCCGCCTTAAGATCAGCCGTACAGTAATACATGCAGTGTCTGATTTTCTTCTTGTCACCGGAGAACTCAAAGAGCAGTGCAAAATGCTCCGGCTCTACCGTAGAGTCCTCGATCAGAACACCGTTGGAGTCCTCCGTCTCTTTCAAGATAATAACAGCTTAGCTGGCAATTAAAATTATTGTTTACAATTTATTAGTAATTTTCGCGTTATAATAATTAATGTGAAGGGAGGGCTTGTAAATGACCAGGTATTTTATCGAAGATTTTGTATATTCGGGCGATATTGAGAGCAGGCCTATCACGGAGAAGGAGGCAAAAGAAACAATTGAGCAGTATAAATCAACTTGAACTGGCAAAGCAAATTTGTATTGAAGCTCACAAGGGCCAAGTTGATAAAGGCGGAGCAGATTACTACTTGCACCCTTTTCACGTGGCCCGAAAATGTAAAAGTATAGATGAGAAAATTGTTGCACTATTGCATGATGTAGTTGAAGATACAAATATAACGCTTGCAGATTTAAAGAAATTCTTTGAACCAGTTATTATAGAGGCGGTTGATGCTATAACAAAGCGAGATGGAATCAGTTATGATGATTATCTTTCTCGAGTTAAAGAGAATCCGATTGCAAGAAAAGTAAAGATTCAAGATCTGATTCACAATTCCGATTTATCACGACTCAATGAAGTTTCTGAGAAAGACCTTAAACGAGCCGAAAAGTATAAAAAAAGTATTGCATATCTAAAGGACGCTAAATAAGCGTCCTTTTTATATTGTCCCAAGCATGACGTTTAAACTACTTGAATAAAAATATTGTCCCCAGTATGACATTTGTTGCGGCTGGCGAACTTTTCAGTGAGTCTTTAGACTCCAGTGCCGGAAATGAGCCCTTATAGGACGGAAAACCAAGCCACCAGCTTAGCCGGTGGTTATGATTGACTTTTATGCTTGTTTATAATACGATATTAAGCAAGAAAGTCAATAGGCGGTGATTGCATGACTGATTCCGAGCAGATCCTAGAACTGGCAAAACAGAGTAACGGCGTGATCACAACGGCTATGGTCGTAAAGGAAGGATTTTCCCGTGGCAGCCTTAAGTATCTGGCGGATACAGGCAGCCTTGAACGGGCGTCCCGTGGCGTCTATACATTGCCCGAAGTATGGGAAGATGAATTCGTCAATATTCAGAGCCGGTATAAGAGGGGTATCTATGCCCTTGACACGGCCTTGTTCCTGTGCGACCTGACGGACAGGACTCCGGTAAGATTTCACATGGTCTTTCCATCCACTTATAATTTATCAAATCCGAAACGGGACGGTATCGTCTGCAGCGGTTCAAGGGAACCATATTACAGTCTCGGGCTTACGGAACTTCCCACTCCGGGAGGAAACCGCGTCAGGAGTTACTCTGCGGAGAGAACCCTGTGCGACATATTAAAGCCCAGGAACCACACAGATGTACAGGTGGTCACGGATGCCTTTAAACGGTATGCTTCCGGAAAAGACAGGAACATTCCGCTGCTGTCAGAGTATGCGGGAATTCTGAAAGTGGAAGAGAAGCTGAGATCCTATCTGGAGGTTCTGCTATGAAGAACGCCATGTAGCTCAAGACGGGGGTTCTCATCGCGTCAATGGTAGGCCTGGATTCCAGGGCTACCATGGATATGGCTGCCACCATCAAAGGGTATCCTGTCGTCTCTGCACATGTTGAGACGGTAGTATTGTTGTCTAAGAAGTAGACATACAGAAAAGGGCACGGCTGTAAAAATAATAAATCTTTGATTGCAATATGCTATAAACTAAAGAAGGGGTTAATTTATGAGTTCACAACGAAAAATCGGTATCATTGGACTGGGACACGTTGGTGCACATGTTGCCAACAGTCTGTTGCTTCAGGGCATTACAGATGAACTGTATCTGTGTGGTCTGCACGACCAGAAGGTTATTTCCGAAGCCCAGGATCTGCATGATTCTCTTAGCTTTGTACCCTACAACACCCGCATTTTAAACTGTGGAGACCGTTATGAAGATCTTGCAGAATGTGACATTATCATCAACAGTGCAGGGAATATTGCTTTAAGTTCTACCAGCAGAGACGGAGAACTTTTCTCCACGTCCCAATCTGCTGAAGTTTTTGCTAAGAGAATACTTGGCACCGGATTTGACGGAATTTTGATTAATGTTTCCAATCCTTGTGATGTTATTTGTACTGTCATTTGGAAACTGACCGGTTATGATCCGGCTAAAATTATTGGCACCGGCTGTGGATTGGATTCGGCACGCCTTCGTTCGGAAATTTCTAAGGTAACCAATATCAGTCCGAAATCCATTGAAGCTTACATGATTGGCGAGCACGGCTTTTCTCAAATTGCAGCATGGAAATCTGCTTCTATTGCCAGCAAAAGAATTTCTGATTTGGCCGTGGAATATCCGGAACAATATGGCTTTGATCGCGCCGATGTGGAAGAAAAAGCACGAAAAGGCGGTTATGTAACCTTTGCCGGCAAAGGTTGTACTGAATACGCGGTTGCCAATTGCACAGCACGTATTTGTGCAGCAATTCTTCATAATGAACATGCTGTTTTATCTGCTTCCACCCTGATGACCGGATATTACGGAGAAAAAGGCATCTTCTCTTCTCTGCCTTGCGTTATTGGTGCAGATGGCGTGGAACAAGTGTATACTCTGGACTTAACTAAAGAAGAATTACAAGGATTCCGCAACAGCTGTTCTCATATCCGTGAAAACATCAACAAGTTACAATTAAACTAAAATCCAGCAGTCCGCTCAGTAATACCGAGCGGACTGCTTTCATCCATCATTTCATCAATCACAAATTATTGAAAAATGATTTATGAAATGATATTCTAAGGCCAAGGACTGCAAAGAAGGAGGAGCGTCATGAAAAATCCACCCTTTGAAATTACGGAAGAAATCATGACCGAAGTTGCTCAAATAGCAGAACTGGTCGGGCAAATCAGTTCTACAGAGAATTTGTCTGCAAGCCCGGTTCTTCGGCGGACCAATCGCATTCGCAGCATTTATTCTTCCCTTGCCATTGAACAAAACTCACTGACATTGGATCAGGTCACTGCTGTTCTGTCCGGCAAACGGGTACTTGCACCTCCGAAAGATATCAAAGAAGTCAAGAATGCCTATGAAATTTATGAGGATCTGACTCGCCTAAATCCATACAACGTAGAGGATCTATTATACGCACATGGCGTTATGACAAAGGATTTGCTGGAAGAAAGCGGGGTCTTCCGCTCCAAAGCCGTCGGCGTTGTAAATCAAGACGGTCAAGTGTTGCACTTTGGCACCCTCCCGCAGTATGTTCCGGCCGCAGTGCTGAACCTGCTGGAATGGACAAGGGAAAGCTCGCTTCCCATGCTGATTAAAAGCTGTGTGTTCCATTATGAATTTGAACTGATTCATCCCTTTGCAGACGGGAACGGGCGAGTTGGTCGTTTATGGCAAACCCTACTGCTGACACAATGGAATTCCCTCTTTGCCTGGTTGCCGATAGAATCGTTAATTCACGACCGCCAAGAGGCCTACTATGCCGCAATTAATGAATCCAATGCCGCCGGAGAGTCAACCCGGTTTCTTTCTTTTATGTTACGCACCATTAAAGATGCTTTATTAGAAATTCTTGCAGTCTCCACCGGCACCAAGAAGGATGACACGAGGTGGCTTACCATTTATTCTTATTTACAAACAAATGAGTTTGTTACCAATGCAACGGTCCGTAATTTACTTTCCGTTTCTTCGGCCACGGCAACTCGCCTTTTGTCTGCCCTGTGCGAAGAAGGAAAACTAACCAAAATACGCTTGGGACGTTCTTGGGCATACACATTAAAGCAGTCCGCTCGGTAATACCGAGCGGACTGCTTTTCTTTTCGTTATTTCATGCGCCACTTTTTATTTCATGCGCTGCTTTACTTTATGCGCCAGCGGTGTTAATGCCAGTCCTTCCTGGCTGGTTTCCCGCAGGCAAGCAGGAATCAGATTGCCGGTACGGCGCATTACTTCTATTACATCATCCGGTGCAACCTTACTGCGCACACCGGCAATAGCCAGTTCGGCAGAGCTGACGGCGTTGACGGCGCCGGAGACATTTCTTTTTACGCAGGGAACCTCTACCAGGCCGGCCACCGGGTCACAAGTTAAGCCAAGCATGTTTTTGATGGCCAAGGCGGCGGCGTGCACAATACATTCGTTGTCTCCGCCAAGAAGATACGCCAGAGCTCCTGCCGCCATTGCAGAAGCGGTGCCGATTTCGGCTTGGCATCCGCCTTCTGCGCCGGCAATGCTGGCACTTTCGGCAATTACCTCTCCTATTCCGGCCGCAACAAACAGGGCCTTTATCATATCCTCTTCCGAGCGCTTTTCTTCCTCTTCAAAACTGAGAAGAACGGCCGGAATAACGCCGCAGGAACCTGCGGTTGGTGCGGCTACAATACGTTTCATGCACGCATTGGACTCGGCCATTTTAACTGCCTTTTCCATGACCTTGGCCAAAAACGGGCCAACCAAAGTATTGCCGCTTTTGCGGAACGCTTCCAACTTGGCGCCGTCCCCGCCGGACAGCTGGCTGACCGAACGCGCATTTGCATCATATAAAGTATCCGCATTCCGCATGGCCAAATACATAGAGCGCATGGTTTCAAAGGAGTCTTCCTCTGTTACGTCCCGCTCTTTCACATCTTCTTCTTGAACAATTTCCCAGAATTCCTTCTGCTCTTTTTCCGAAAGGCGGAGGATCTCCGATAATTTGGCGTAACTCACTTAGAACTCCTCCTTTGCACTGTAATAGGTCAGGCGTTCCACGCCTTTTTCCTGTTTTAACAGGTCCAGTGTTTCTTTTGGAATTTCTTCGTCACACTCTATAATCATGACTGCATTGCCACCTCGCCCGGTGCGATACAGTTGCATGGTGGCAATATTAATGGACAGGTCGGAAAGCACACCGGTAATGTAAGTAACACGGCCCGGGATGTCCTTGTTGTGTACAATCAGCGTTGGGCGTTCCCCGGAGAAGTTGGCCTGTCGTCCGTCTACGCTGGCAATGTTAATCAGGGAACCGCCCAGGGACTCCCCAACAACAGAAAGTGTTTTTCCGCTGACACCGACTAAGTTCAACACAGCGGAATTCGGATGGCCGTTCTTCAGGTGTGCCTTTCCGAACTGCACCTCCATGCCGGCCTCCGCCGCGTATTCCATACTTTGCGGAATACGGGTGTCATCCGGCTCCATCCCCAGCAACCCGGCTACAATGGCACAGTCCGTACCATGGCCCTTGCCGGTTGCCAGGAAAGAACCGTAAAGCAGAATTTCTGCTTTACGGACCGGCTCTGCCAGTAATTTTCGAGCAACATATCCTATTTTTACGGCACCTGCCGTATGGGAGGAAGACGGACCAACCATAACCGGCCCTATGATATCAAATAAATTCATAAAAACACTTCCCCTTCTACCTTCCTATTCCTTAATGTCCGGATGGTTTCTGTTCCAGACTTTCTCTGTTATCTGCTACGTCTGCATAAACCAAAGTTCCAAGCAGAACCGCAAACGGAATCAGTGTCAGCAAAATAGCCCTTCCCGAAATTAAGCGGCAAAAAACAGTTCCTACAGTAACTCCGCCAAGGAAAAAGAGCAGCATCAGGAAGTGCTTTTTTAACCGTTCCCGATGAGACTTATCCTCCGAATGAAGCTGACGAATTTCATTGGCAAGGCCAATTCCAATCTGCCGCACATGGTTGGTGGCAAAGGTGGTTGCCATCGGCGTTCCCTCCGCCTGACGGAACGTGTTGTATTGCATGGACGCAATAAAGTTAATGGCAATCTGAGCAATTTGAATGGGTGCTGAATCCGGCAAAACTCCAATAAACAAAACCACAATCATTTCTATGGCAATCAGCAAAGTGTCCCAACGAATGGGGATACTGTGCTTTACCGGATCCGGAAGCAATTCCGACATCAGCGTGCCCAAAAGATAGGCAAAAATGGGAAGCACATAATGGCGAGCCAGACTCCATTCTCCTTGGCCCAGCGCCATTCCCAGCAAAATAATATTGCCGGTTTGCGCATTGCAAAAGACGCCGCCCTTCAACAAATAGGTATAGGCGCCAAAAAATCCGGCAATACAGATTAACGTATAATAAACCCAGTTTTTTTCACAAGTAAGATAAAAATGGGTATTTGTCTTCTCTTCCATTTTTATTCCTCTAACTTTACTGCAAAAGATATTGATTCAATTGTAGACAAAGGGACCTTCTTGTCAAGCAAAAAGGTCCCTGTATTTTGTTTAGAATGGGCGCTGAGAATACATGGCTACATAGTCAACCAAGAAATCCGTCGGGAAGGTTCCTTCCGGGTTTTTGAAGACCGATTTGGCAAGAACGAAAGCCGGATCGCCGGGGACACCGTCGGATCCATTTAATTCAATGGAGAGGTTCCAATAAGCGGTCAGCGGAGAAATATATTCCTTCTCTGTTACTTCATATACCAGCTGGCGGTCATAATAGAAACGGTAATAATCTTCCATCCACTCTACGCCAAAGGTGTGCCATCCGTCATAAATGGAAATGTCTGCGCGCGATTTATTGGTCATCGGACTGATGGTCTTTTCCTTACAAATGAAGTTCGGCCCGCTCCGATCATAGTCTCCAACGTGCACAGCGCACTGATAACTGTCATTCGGCACCAAATCCGAGTTGTAATACGGAGCTTCAATAATATCAATTTCCGATCCGCCTACGGTTACATCCGCCGTGCCCTTTTCCGCCATAACCGGGCTCATGAGCCAAAATGCAGTCCAGATGCCACTGGCCTTTGGCTGATACAGCCGAGCTTCATAGTATCCGTAACCGGTTTCCATTTTGCCCTGGGTATCTACGGTACCCATGTAATATTTTCCGTCTTTTTCTTCTGTCCGAAGCACTAAACAACCGTTCTTGGTAAAGGCTTCGTCTGCAGACCAATAGCCACCGCGACGTACGCCATCCTGAATATTCCAGACGTCTGTATTAATTTCGTCTTCTGTAAAATCATCTAGGAACAGCAAATATTTCTGTTCCGTTTCATTTGGGGTAAAGACATACTGGGCTTCTTCGTTATAAACTTCTCCGTCTTCATGCGTGCGGCTAAACAGGTTATAAACCACAATAAACACACACAGCAAAGCCGCAAGTACAATCAGAAGCACAGCCAGAATTTTTCTTCCTCTGCCTTTTTTCTTTTCTTTCTTTTCTGCCACCTTTTCGGGTGCTTTTTCCGATTTTGTTTTCTTTTTGGTCATAGCTTTTCTCCCTTTTTAAATTTGCCTTTTCGGCATTTTCCGAAGCATTCTGTTCTTATTGTATGAAAAATAGCAAACGGGCGCAAGAAAACAATGACACTCCCTGCAAAGTGTCATTGTTTTCTTCTCTTCCCATATGGTACAATTTTGACATTCTGTATTAAAGGAGTTGCCACATGAGCAAAAAAGAAGAAGGAAGACTTTCCCTCCGAACTATGTTATGTTACGGCATTGGCGCCGTTGGTCTGGATTTAAGTTACGGTATGTTTTATTCATTCCTGTCTTACTACTTATCCAGTGTATTAGGATTGAAAGAAGCCTTTCTGTTAATCCTGACTCCCATTGCCCGTATTTGGGACGGCATTAATGACCCCATGATGGGAACCATTGTAGACAACACCCGCACTAAATTCGGCAAATACCGTCCGTGGATTTTAATCGGTGCCTGTTGTAACGCCATTGTGCTTGCTTTGTTATTTACTTCCTTTGGCATGAGCGGATTACCACTCTACATTTACATTGGTGTTATGTACATTCTGTGGGGCATGACCAACACCATGGCGGACATTCCTTACTGGTCTATGGTTCCATCTTTTACCAGCGAAGAAAAAGACCGGAACCTGGTTGCCACCATTGCCAGAACCTTCTCCGGCTTAGGACAAGCCATCATTACCATTGCCACGCCCATTGTTCTTCCACTGCTTTCCTCCGGCGTTACCACAGAAAAAGGATACAGTGCCACCGGATTTTCCAGATGGGCTATCATCTGCGGAATTTTGCTGGTCTTCTTCTCCTTAACCTGTGTTCTTTCTACCAAAGAAACCAATGTAGTTTATGAAGAAAAGAAAAAATTCAGCCTGAAACAAATTTTCCGGGTTCTGAAAAACAATGATCAGCTCATTACCTTTATTGTCTTTGCCATGTTATCCAACGCCGGTTGGTATCTGACCAGTTCCACTGCGGTTTATTACTTCACAGATGTTCTGGATCAACCAAAGGGGCAGTCCTTATTCCAAACCATCGGAACGATTGGTTCCGTTCTTGGTCTGTTTGTTATCCCGTTCCTGTCTAAATGGTTTTCTAAGAGAACCATTTATACCATTTCCCTTGGCTCCGCCATTGTCGGTTATGCACTTATGTTCTTGTTCGGACCTATTTTGAAGCTGACCATTGTCATGGATATCTGCTACATTTTAGCTTCCACCGGTATTGCTTCCATGTTTGTAGCACAGACCATTTTCCTTGCCGACATTGTAGACTACGGCGAATATAAAAACGGCACCAGAAACGAAAGCATTACCTTCTCCATGAAGGGCTTCTTACAAAAAATGGCCTATACCATCCAGACGTTGGTTCTGTTCGGAGGTCTTGGCCTGATGAATTACAACCAACAAATTACCAGTGGCAACATTAATGCCGGCACAAAAGTCGGCATTGGCATTATTGCTTTTGCCGTACCACCTATTCTCATGCTTGCTTCCATGATTGTTTTCCGCAAAAATTTCAAAATTTACGGAGAACTGAGCAACTCCATCCACGACTTCATTACGGAAAAGCGCGCCGGTGAACAGGCAGAAGCTTCTGTTTCCGAAGTGGAAGCAATTCCGGCAACAGAAGAATAAGGAAAAGAAGATTTTTATAAAAAAGGGACCGGTTGGTCCCTTTTTTTATTTTCTCTTTCAGATTCTAAAGTTTGCACTTTTCCAAGGTTGTACAACTGTCCAAAAAACACCTTGTTTTTTCCAAAACGTTGCCTATAATGAAGGGTATCTTATATAAAAAGTGTGGGCTAACTCGCCTGCAGAAGGAGAACATTATGGCCAATAAATACCCTACTATTTTCATCCATGGTCTGTTTGGTTGGGGCTCCGGAGAAAAGCTTTATGCAAAGCTTCCTTACTGGGGTGCCTCCAAAGACAAAGAGCTGACGCATTTCCTGACAGGGAAAGGATATGAAGTCTACAATCCATCCGTCGGACCGGTTCTGAGTGCATGGGACCGCAGCTGTGAACTTTGGGCCTTCTTAATGGGCGGCACCGTAGACTATGGCAAGGTTCATTCTGAAAAATATCATCATGCTCGTTATGGACGTACCTATGAAAAAGGTGCCATTGAGGACTGGGGTATGCCCGGAAATCATAAAAAAATCAACATTGTCGGACACAGCTTTGGTGGCCCAACCGTAAAACAATTTGCTGAACTGGTTGCCCATGGTTGTCAGGAAGAAATTGACGCCACCCCGGAAGAAGAACTGTCCGGCCTGTTTAAGGCAAACAAACCGCAGAAGCTGCATACGGTTACCACCCTGTCCGGTGTAAACAACGGTACCACCTATGCTTCCAAAGACGGCAAACTCGGCATGGTTGCCATTTGCAACTTCCTGCTGTTCTTCAACGTATTGTTCAGCAGAACCAAAGCCAACCAGTGGTGGGACTTCCACACAGACCACTTTGGTATTATGCCGGAGCCATCTACCGTAAAGGGCTTCAAGCTGACCAATCCGTTTTCAAAGCGTCAGGAAGTACACAACTTTGCCTGGAATGACTTTGACTGCATTGCCCGTGAACTGCAGGTAGAAACCCAGTGTGATATTAATGAAACCGAAAAGGTAGACTCTTCCGTTTACTACTTTGCACGTCGTGCCTGCCGTTCTAATCCGGCACCTTTCGGCACCACGTATCTGGACCATGACGGCGAACTGCTTTGCAAGATTCTTTGCCCAATTACTGCCATTGCCACTGCTCGTCCGGGCCTGAAGAAATACGGCGTAGACAAGAGTTGGAAACCAAATGACGGTATTGTTAACGTTATTGGTCAAAGTGCTCCGCTGAACGCTCCGCAGACAGATTATAATCCAGGCATGGATGTAACCCCCGGCATCTGGTATAACATGCCGGTAGAACGCAAAGACCACATGTCCTGGGCAGGTATTGGAGAAGATACTGCCGTTTATACCAAATACTATGAAGATATGGTAAAATGGTTCTCCGAACTGCCGGATGGCGAAGACGCTTCCGACAAATAAGTTTCAGAGAGAAGAACTATCATGCAAGAAAAGACCACACAAGGAAAGACAAAGCAAATTACCCTTACAGCATCCTTTGCTGCCCTCATTTTCCTGTTTACCTATTTTGTAAAAGTTCCGGTTGCCTCCGGCTATGTTCATCTTGGAGACACCTTAATTTACCTTCTGGCCTGCATTATCGGCGGACCGTGGGCAATGCTTGCCGGAGCCATTGGTGAGGGCCTGGCTGACGTTATTGGCGGTTATGTCATGTACGCCCCGGCAACGGTACTGATTAAGGCGGCCGTGGCTGTTCCGTTCCTCTTCTTTACCAAAAAGAGCAACAAAATCTTAACCCTTTGGACCGGACTCATGACCCTGCCCGCTGCGCTCATCACCGTTGGTGGATATTTCCTGGCAGACTGCATTATTGATAAAACCTACGCTGTAGCTGACATTCCCAGCAATGTCATTCAGGCCGTTGGTTCCGCAGTTCTGTTTATTGTTCTGTCCCTTGTCTTTGATCGCATGAATCTGAAGCAGCGTTTACTGAAAGAAAAAAGTACTGTTTAATTACTGTACCGCTTCATACTGTTTCATAGAAAGCAACAAAAGAACGATCTTCCGTTGGAAGGTCGTTCTTTTTTATTAAATGATTGTTAACAAAGTGTACAAAAGCCTTGCCATCATTCACAAAATATTCATAAACCAACACAATTGTCGTAATAAGCTATATCGCCTATAATAGTCCGCGCACTTAAGATTTCCTTAAGACTTCCTTAAGCGTACTTTAAGAAATCTCAAAAAAAGGAAGCGCCCTATGAAAACAATGAAGCGGATTTTATCCACCATGCTTGCCGTTGTCATGCTTATTTGTTGCTTTGCCATGACTCTGGCCAACGCAGCAGAAGTAGAAGAAGTCATCAGCACAGACGGCACCTATAGTACCTCTGCTAAAGGCAAACAAAAAGTAACCGAAGAAAACGTAGAAAATTCTGACACCGTTTATAAAGATGTTGCCACAGATCGGATTGCCGAAGTAACAGAACGTGTTACCGACTATGCAGCTGACAGAGACAGTAGTCTGAACAATTCCAATCTTATCTTTTATGATACTAACCCACTTCTTTATATTCCGACCATTGTGGAATATGCCACAAAAGAAGGTAACTCTGAAAAAGCAGAATACAAGGACACCCTGAAGGATCTGACCTTTGTGGTTCCGGCAAACTTTGCTTCTGCTTTCACCAAAGCCTTTGCCAGAAATTTAGCCAACTCCTTTGCCCATTACATTAAAGAAGGCAAAGAGGCCTCTTATACCGCAAGTCAAACCGTTTCCGAGCTTCCGGTTATCGGCACCGTATATAAGGGAACCACAGACCTTGGCAATGTTGCTATTTATGCAACTACTGTTACCATCAACAACGTTTCTAATACCGCACTCCTGTTCTTGGTCGGTGGCGTTGTTGCCGTTGCAACAGTTGTCCTGATTCCAATTACCTGGATTGCCCTGCCGCTGATGTTCCTGCAGAGCAACAAATACGTAACTGCCTCCATCCAAATGATGATGGATAAGTTGAACGAAGCCGTTTAACGAAAGGAGTTTCCAATGAAAAAGATTCTTTCCGTATTGCTTGCCCTGGTTATCATGGGCTCCACTTTGTTGGCCGTAACCGCCAATGCTGCAAGCAAGAAATCCTCTAAGCCAAGTTACTATGGCAAATATAAAACCGTTACCTGCCTCGGCGATTCAGCCAGTTCCGGCTACGGACTGAAAGACTATGAACAGTATGATCGCCTTGTTGTTTGGGAGACGCGCATTGAACAGTCTTATCCTGCTTTGGTAGCAGATGACTGTGCGGCAGAAAAGTTGTACTCTTACGGTGTTTCCGGTATCCGCTCTACGGAGCTGAGAATGCTTTTGGATCCGGATTATACCGGTGACTACCTTCTAAAGAACGGCACCATGTCCACCCTTTCTGACGGAGAAATTACGGTTGATAAAATCAAGGAGCTTCGCCCGGATTATATTAAGGCCGTCAAAAAGGCCGACCTGATTATTCTGGATATCGGTTTTGATGATATTTGGCTTCCAACCATTGCCACCATTTATTCTCAAGCAGCAGAGGGCCGCTTTGACACAGACGAATTCAGTCTGAAGGAATATGTTGCTGAACATGGTGCAACCATGACCGTTGTCAATAATGTACTCTCCTATCTGCATGCTTGGCTGACCAAGCCACAGAACTGGGTTCGCTACTGGATGGAGTGGGACAAGGCCGTATTAAAGTTCTTGTTTGATTACACTGTAAACTACAGTGCAATACTGGCTCGCATTTATGAATTAAATCCGGATGTTACTGTCATTGCCAACGGCATGTATAACCCCTGTGAAGGTTGGAGCATTCTGCCAAATGACGACTCCATTGAGCACGTCATTCAGCCATACTTTGACTTCATGAACGCCTACAAGGAGTCCTTTACTTCTCTGTATTCCAACTACTATTACGTTGCAGAGGAAGACATTCCGCTGATTAACACCAAGTCCACCCTGCCCCTTTATGAAAACCTGACACTGGATGACAGCGGCTTCAATCCGCATCCGACCGCGGAAGGACACCGTATTATTGCAGACCTGGATTTGGCTATGATGGAAGAAATTAACTCTTAACCATACACTAACACAAAAAATGGACAGTTCCCTTGCGGGAGCTGTCCATTTTTGTCTACTGGTGGGTACACCGAATTTCACGTTCGCTTTTTAGGTACTTTTGCCGTTTAGTCTGAGTCTTGACTCATGCTATACTTTTTTTGGTATTTTATAAAGGAGAACGTGTTATGAATTATATCGGCAAAAAAGAAAAGCGCAGTTACTATGTCGGCTTATGCGGACAAAATTTGGTTTATTCCCTTATCGGAGGCTCTTTCTTTACCTACTTTATGACAGACATTGCTCTGTTTCCCGCAATTGTAGTCTCCGTTCTTCTGATCCTGATGAAAATTTGGGATGGCATAAATGACCCCATCGTCGGATCCTATGTTGATAAGCATCGCTTTAAAACCGGTGAAAAGCTACGCCCGTTTCTAAGATACACTCCACTTCCAGTAGGCATCTTTACTGTATTGCTGTTCTTGGTATTTTCTACGGATCAAAACCTTCTTTGGCTACGAATCAGCTACTTTGTTATTATTTACATTTGCTGGGATTTAACCTACACCTTACAGGATGTCTCTATCTGGGGCATTACCGCTTCCATTTCTCCGAATTCGGAAGAACGGGACCGTTTTGTATGGGGTGCCAGAACCATTGGCGGCATTGTTTATTCCATTTTCAGTGTGGGTCTTCCCATGGTACTGGAAATTGTAGTAAATGCATCCGGCATTTCCATGCGGCTGATGGTATTCGTCTTTGCCGTTATCTTCGGCTTAGGTGGTGCTCTGATTAGCGTACGCGCCTCCGCCGCTCAAGAGCGCATTCGCGTAGTGCAGGAAAAACAGCAAGCGTCTATGTGGGAAAGCTTTTCTTTGTTATTTAAAAACAAGATGCTGCTTTTGGTTACCCTTGCCAATCTGCTTGGAGCCTTTGGCTTTGGCGTCAACTTGGTTACTTATCTGTTTAAGTACAAAATTCCCGCCGACTTCCTTGGTACCACCGGTATTCTTTCTTATATTGGTGCACTGGGTCTGACTACCCTGTATTTCTTAATTACCGGCGGTCTTGGCTTTATTGGCATGGTACTGGCGGACAAAATGAAGAAATGGTTGAAGGGTTATGTCAACGTCCTCTTCTTAATTCAAATCTTCAACATTGTCTTCCGTGTTGCAGCTTACTTTGTCGGTTATGAAGGCAACGCCCTTTGGATTTCCATGATTTTGATCGGCATCGGCGGTATTCCGGCCGGCGCTTCAAGCATTGCCCAGACGGCCATTTTCTGTGACAGCATTGATTACATGGAATGGGAAACCGGTAAACGAACCGAAGGCATTTCCTTCTCTATGCAAACCGCTTTTACCAAAATATCCAGCGGCATCACGGCCGGTCTGGCTACCCTTGCTTTGCATTTGTTGCACTACAAAGCCATCCCGGATTCCTCTGAAGTCTTTATCGGTACCCAGACGGCAGCCTTTGACGCCTGGATTTGGCCGCTGGTTGTCTTGACGCCGGCCATTGCCAGCGTACTGTATATGATTCCTCTCTTCTTCATCCGTTACACACCGGAGAAGCGAGCTCAGGTTGAAGCCGACCTGAAGGAACGCAGAGCTTTAGCAGCATCTGAAGCGCAAGAGTAATAAATGCAGACATAACGAAGACAAAATAAAATCCTGCTGTGGAATATTCCACAGCAGAATTTCTTGTTTTTTGTTACTGAATTGCCATAGTAAGCTACCGCAATTAGGTCACCCTAGTTAGCCCAAGATGCCGAAGGATTGCAGCAGCAGGGCAATCAAGAAGAGCGGTGCCACATAGCGAACCATGATTCTGTAAAGAATTTTCCGTGGGAACTTTTCTCCGTTGCGGGTAACCTCATCCGTAATGGTTTCCGGGCCGGCAACCCATCCAAACAGAATACAGGTAAACAGAGCAACCAACGGCATAAGGATGTTGTTACTGATATAGTCCATAAGGTCAAGAACTTGACCGACAGAGCCGTTTGGCAGCGGCAGTTCAAAGTAAAGAATGTTATAACCGA
Source organism: Bacteroidaceae bacterium (assembly GCA_963623075.1). Lineage (GTDB taxonomy): Bacteria > Bacillota > Clostridia > Oscillospirales > Acutalibacteraceae > RUG420. Next base: position 17,416 of record CAVFJZ010000013.1, on the reverse strand, counting down.
AGCAAACAATCAGGCCCATAACAACCGAATATATAGTAACCGCAATGGCGCTCTTCGTACGAGACCAATGCCACTTGTCCATTAAGCCGGAAATAATGGCTTCCATAATGGAAACGGAAGAGGTTACGGCCGCAAAAGTAACCATCAGGAAGAACATTACGCCGATTGGACGACCAATCCAACCCATGGCATCAAAGACCTTTGGCAAAGATACAAACATCAGGCCCGGACCGGCAGACATACCTTCTGTTCCCATAAAGGTATATACAGCCGGAACAATCATCAGACCCGCTAAGAATGCCACTAAAGTATCAAAGAATTCAATCTGATTAATGGACTTCATTAAGTTGGTTTCTTTCGGTACATAGGAGCCGTAAGCAACCATAATACCCATGGCTACGCTGATAGAGAAGAACAGCTGCCCGACAGCATCAATCACCATCAAGAAGAAGCTTTTTGCTGTCATGCCTTTAAAACTTGGAACAGCATAAACCCAAAGGCCTTGCAAGCCGGTTCTGGAAACACCGGCACCATCTGTATAAGACAGCGTCAAAGAGAAAATAGAAATACCAATAATTAACAGTACCAAAATCGGCATTAAGATACGGCTGTATTTTTCAATTCCCTTTTCTACACCGCCGATAACAATGAAAGCCGTAATGGCAAGGTAAAGAATCATCCAGAAAATAGGTGCACCCTGGCCGGTAATGTAGCCGGTAAAATAACCGTCTGCAGCAGCGTTTGTGCCATCCCCGGACAAAAAGACGGCCAGATATTTCAAAACCCATCCGCCAATGGTGCAATAATACGGAAGAATAATAATAGGAACAATCCATGCAAAGAAGCCGGTAAAGGCAAACTTCTTATTGATTTTTCCGTACGCGGTCAACGGACCCTGTCTGGTTTTCCGCCCCAGTGCAATTTCCGTTGTCAAAAGTGCAAAGCCAAATGTCAATACTAAAACAAGATAAACCACCAGGAAGGTGCCCCCGCCGTTTTTGGCCGCTAAATACGGGAAGCGCCAAATATTACCTAACCCTACGGCGCTGCCTGCAGCAGCCATTACGAAACCAATAGAGCCGGTAAAGCTACCCCTCTTTTTCTCTTTGTTTGAACTCATGTCATTTCTCCTTTTTAAAAATTCCGCTTTTACAAAATTTTCATTTTGTAACCCTCTTTAGCATATTGAGAGTAATTATATCATGTTATAGGCATATGAGAATACCCCAAACTTTAAGTAAGCACAATTTCTCCTTTTTTATGTTTATTCATATTTTAGGCTCAAGGAAAAGTTATAATTTGAGTACAAAAATAAATTTTCAATGCAGAAAGCGCTGCAAAAAAGGAGCTGATACCAAAAAGGTTCACCTATTTTCCTCTTTTTGTTTGTACAAGTTTTCGGAGAGAGACTCTACTAACAACCGCATCCATTTAAGAGGTGACACTATGAGAAATAAATTAGGAAAACGGATTATGGCATCTGCCGTAGCCGCAACAATGGCATTTAGCCTTGTTGTACCAACATTCGCTGCCGGTTCGGAATATTCCAAAACACCGGTAACTTACAGTTCTTCCGGATATACATTCGGAAAAATTTCACATGCAAACAAAGGCTTGAAAGAAGCCGACGGTCTGGTTGACTACACCGGAAACGGAACAGTTGCCGTAACCGGCAGCACAGAAGATGCTGACGGACAGGGTGACAGAGGTCAAAGCTACGCTTGGTCTGCCGCTACTTATGGAGACTATGTTTACATTGGGACCTGTTATGCAGCCATGGGCCAGACTCTGTCTGCCATGGACTCCCTGATGGGCCATGATTTTGATGAAGAAACCATGCGTGCTGAACTGAATGCCATTTTTAACGGATCTTTCTTCTATGGTCAGGAAGACGGCGGAAACTCCAAAGGCGTTCTGGTTAAAGTTAATGTAAAGACCGGCGAAATGAAGCTGATCTTGGCTAACTCCTTGAACAATATTGCGCCATTATTCCGTAACGCAATTGAATACAACGGAAAGCTTTATTTCTGCGGAAGCGTTAACGAAAACAACAAAGCAGGCCTGCCAAGTGTTTATGAAATTGATCCAACAGACGACTCTTACAAGTGTGTCTATCAAGGATTAAGCAACATGCAGGAATACATGCAAGCATACCAAAAGGGCATCTGCACCGGTATCAGAGGCATGGCGGTTTATGATGGCAAGCTGGTTATCAGCAATGTAGGATTAGACGGATCTTATCTTCTCATTTCCGATAATCCTTCTGCCGGTTTTACGAAGATTGCTACCCAATCTGACCTTTACAATTACCCGGCCATTCGCTATGTAGACAGTGTTTACGGCGGCGGTGTTTGGGAAATGACAGAGTACAATGGTGACCTTTACGTTGCCATGTGCACCGGTACCCCGGAAACCCGTGAAGGAGACAACATGCAATCCTTCGCCATTGTCCGCGGTGAATGCAACGGTGACTGGAACAAGCCTTCCGCATGGACCTGGACTCCGGTGGTTGGTGACAAAGCCGACGGCGCAAAATACACCTTCGGTATTGACGAAGAACGTACTCGCGCTGCTGCCTGCAACATGTGCATTTATGACGGATACCTTTACATTGGTGAATACAATGATGAAGAAATTCCGCTGGAAGAACTCATGTTTGAACAGGACTTCGGCTTCATGGCCAGAAACCTGGAGCAATCCATCAACCTGTATCGCATGAAGATTGGATCCGATGGATCTGAAGAGTTCGAGTTAGTTGTTGGTGAACCCACCAAGCTGTTCCCAAGCGGCGGTATTCTTTGCAAGGAATCCGGCTTCGGAGATTGTGAAAACCAGTACTTCTGGCAGTCTGAAGTCTTTGATGGCAAGCTTTGGCTTGGCACCTTTGATACCAGCTCGTTGCTGGAACCGCTGGCCCAGTTTACCAACGGCGACCTGCTGAAGATGTCTGCTTCCGAATGGCTCAGCCAGATTAATTACATTAAAGTTCTTGTTCAAATTATGATGAAGAAGAATCAGGAAGAAAGCACCAAACTTCTGCCATCTATTACCACAAAAGCAAAAGCTGCCTCTGTGGTTGATGAAGCAATTGAAGAAGTAACCGAAGAAGACAGCACTGTTACTATTACAAACGAACAGCGCAGCTCGCTGATCAGCGGTCTTTTGAATGGTAGTCTGACTTCTTCCCTGAGCGACTTCAGCAAACTGCTCAAATTAAACGCACTGCTTGCACAGATGACCAGCCTGGTAGACACCACTGATATTTCCGGTTTTGCAGACAAATACGAACAAGCCATTAACCTGTACTCCGGCTTGGAAGACAAACTTCCGGACAGCCTGAAGAAGGTTTATAACGTTCTGCTGAACCTGGCCAATCTGGAAAATATGAAGGATTTGGTTATCTGCATTAGCAAACTTTCTACCGCAACCCGTGGCTTCGGGCTGTACACTATCAGCTCCGAAAACGGAAACCTGACCATGGAAACCATTACCCGTGACGGATTTGGTGACCCTTACAACCATGGTCTTCGTGCTTTTGCCACCAATGAAGAAGAAGGCTGGATGGTAATTGGAACAGCTAACCCATTCATGGGAACGCAGCTGTGGAGAACCGTAGTAGAAGAAGACGCCTCTGAGGATACGTCTGATAGTTCTGCTTCAGATCTGGATACCATGTTTAACAGCAGCATTTTTGAAAATGCAATCAAAATGATTAAAGATCTTATTTCCGGGTGGTTTAAAAAATAAACGTTTCCCCTCTCTCCAAACTCTCATATAAACTTAGTACTTTGCCGGCTGCAGAAATGCAGCCGGCTCTTTTTTGCTTTACCATTTCTTTTTCCATTTTAAAAGCAGCGAATTGATTTACTGTGCCACTGGACACCGCATCGCCCGCGGTCTTATCCACCGGCAAGAACTCTTGCTGTCTGAGGAGTAAGATGCACTAACTTTTCAATTCCGGCTCTGGCTTTTCGTTAGAACGGTTGCTTAGAAATACCCGCTGACTTTCGATATTTGAGAGGTGTTGTGCCAACTTCTTTTTTGAAAATCTGTGAAAAATGGCCGGCATCGTTGAAGCCTGCCTGCATAGATACCGATTCAACAGAGAGCGATGTATTAGCCAGAAGGAGTTTAGCCTGACTGATACGAATCTTCATCAAATACACTGCAGGCGTAAATCCTGTGTATCGCTTAAATTCGGAGAACAGCAGTGTCCGGGAAATACCGAAGGTCTTTGCCATCTTTTCAAATACAATGTCCTCCATATAGTGAGAATGAATATAGTCTAAAAGGGTCGATATAACTTCGGCATTGTTGCCCTTTTGATTTGCGGAAAGACTTTCGGTAGACGTCAATAGTTCAGTTAAAAGCAGATCGAGTAGGCAGTTGATTCGATATTCCTGATATGGATGAACTTTCTGAGTAGCCTGTAAAACTTGAAATTGCATTGTTTCAAATGATGGCATGGTATCGTTTGAAATCCGATACTGCCCATCCTTTTCATATCTCTCAAAAAAATCGCTACACAGTCCACCGTTGATGTGCAGAACAGTAGACTTCCAGCCGTTTTTTCCTGAATAGTAAATATGGGGCTTCTGGCAGGAGATAAAATATCCATCGCCTTCTTTTAGCGTGTACTTTTTTCCCTCGTACTCCAATACTCCCTCCCCGGAAAGTGTGTAACGAAGCTCATAAGAATCCAGCCCTTCGCGCTCGGTGTAATATCCAGCGCCGGCATTGAAGATCATAAATGCCTGAACATACATAAGCTGATCCAGAGCGTGTTGACTGGCCATTAAGTTGGGTAGAACTGAAATCTCACCGTCCAGCTTGAAATCGCCAGTCAGCATTTTAGAAAGCTCCTGCAGCAGGAATTCTGACGCATACGGTGCGTAGGAATGCAGTATGGGGAAAACCGTTTCCTTGTCCATAGAAGCGGATACTGTGATAAATGGTAAAGAATCGTACCTCATAAATGCCTCCCAATAGCAATTGTACGTTTGTAAAGAAATTGCGGACCATAGGCCCTTTCCGCTAGATCAAAAATACACTACTATCAATAGTAGCGGAAATAACAGGCCCTGTAAAGTGCGGAAACGGAAGAAAACTAAAATTAAAGAATTCGCGAATAACTCTGGCAAAATCTTTTCATCCGTACTGATAAAAGTTTTTGAAAAAGTCATTTCACTAAGGAGGTCAATATTATGCGCAATCCTCAATTTCAATTCATCAACCCCGAAACGGAGCCCTTTGATAAGGACAAGGCAATGTCTGCGTCCTACATCCGAAAGGCATTCCGTGTTGTGGATGATCTGAAAAAGGTCACCCTCCACCTGACTGCGTTGGGTGTCTACAAAGCGTACCTCAACGGACAGGAACTTGACGACCGGATGCTTTTGCCCGGCTTCACCAATTACCATGCAAGGCTCCAATATCAGACGTGGGACATTACTGAGCGCGTACACCCTGGTGTAAACGTCCTCTGCGTGATCCTTGGCAACGGTTGGTATCGCGGCTGCCTTGGGATTACAAGTGTCAAAGCCTTTTACGGAGAAACCGTGCAGTTGGCCGCCGAACTGGTGATGGAAAAGGAGCAGGAAACCGAGATCATCCGAACTGACGAGACATGGAGAGCCACGCAGAACGGGCCTCTTATGGAAAACGATCTCAAAACCTACGAAACGGTGGATATGAGAAAAAGCCTCAACGGATGGATGGACGCAGACTATGACGATTCTGGGTGGCATAACTGCACCATAGGCATCTACGCGGGCGAGTGTGTTCCCCACGAAGGAGAACCGGTATTAGAACGGGAGCATTTTGCGGCGACGGTACTGAAAACGCCGGACGGAAACACCGTTCTTGATTTCGGTCAGAACCTTTCCGGTCATGTGAAGTTTACCGTTACGGGCAAATCCGGTCACACAGTCAAGCTCTACATGGGCGAATGTTTGGATGAAAACGGCAACTTCACGACCAAGAATCTTCAAGCGGAAGGGTCAGAGAATTTTGGCGGAGCGCTTGGTCAATGCCTCACCTATACGCTGAAAGAGGGCACGCAGACATACAAATCGCAGTTTCTCATCAGCGGCTATCAGTATGTGCTGGTACAGAATTGGCCAGAGGAAGTAAAAGCAGAAAACTTCACCTCTATTGCGGTGTACTCGGTCATGCAAGAAACCGGTTCGTTCTCCTGCTCCAACGAGCTGATCAATCAGTTTGTCAGCAATTCCCGCTGGAGCTGGCACTCCAACACAGTAGACATCCCCACGGACTGCCCCACCCGTGAACGGGCAGGCTGGGCCGGAGACATCAATGTGTTCTGCGAGACAGCCAATTTCTATGCTGACACACGGAAGTTCCTCCACAAGTACCTTGGCGACTTTATGACGCTGCAAGCGGAGGACGGCGGACTTCCGTACATCTGCCCGGAGGTGCCGTTCCAGATGATAAAAGGGCTTGACACGCAGCGCATTCCTTACAGCAGCGCAGGCTGGTCGGATGCCCTTATACATATTCCAATGGTGCTCTATCGCTTCTATGGCGACACAGAGAATATTGCCTATGTCTACGAAGCTGCAAAGCGCTTCATGGACTACGATTTCCAGCGGGCAAAAAAGCGAAACTGGAATCATTTTTACCGTTTCGACAAGCATTACCAGTATATTCTGGATACCGGGTACCATTGGGGCGAATGGCTGGAACCCGGCTCTGTTATGGTGAAAGACGGCATGAAAGCGCTGTTTGCACCCGATGCGGAAGTGGCAACGGCATGGCTCTACCACTCCTTGACCGAAGTTGCAGAAATGGCGCATATTCTCGGCAAGCCGGAGGACGAAGCAAAATACAAGGGACAGGCTGAGCTTGTTCGACAGGCATACCGCAAGGAATTCTTGAAAAACGGCAAAGTGGACAGCAAGAGACAATGCCAATATGTTCGACCTCTCGCCATGGGGCTGGCAGACAGCGACGAGGGTAAAGTCATTGCCAAACAGCTTAATGATATGGTTGTTGCGAACGGCTATAAAATCGGCACGGGCTTTCTTACTACCTACAAGGTGCTGTTTATTCTCTGCGACTACGGGTATGTGGATACCGCCTATAAGCTGCTTGAAAATGAAGAATGCCCCGGCTGGCTCTATGAGGTCAAAAAAGGTGCAACAACCACATGGGAAAACTGGCTCGGCGTGGACGAGAATAACAAGTCCACAGATTCTCTAAATCACTATGCTCCCGGCGCAAGCATTGCATGGCTCTATGAATACTGCACAGGTATTCGTCTGGAGAGTCCCGGCTTTGAGAAAATCAAAATTCAGCCTGTTCCCGGCGGCAGCCTGACATGGGCGCGGGCCGAGTATAGCAGCATAAAGGGCAAAATCGTTTCCGCATGGAAAATCAAAGATGGAATATTCACGCTTAGCGTCGAAGCCCCGAAAGACATAGAAACCACTGTGCGTATGCCGGACGGCACGGAATACCGTCTTGAAAACGGGAACGCACAATTCACCTGTGATTGGGAGGGATAAACAAATGAAACGGAAAAATTCAAAAACTGCGTATGGCTTAGGCGCAATCACCTTTGGTGCCGGACAGGCTTTTGTCAGTTCCTTTCTTACAATCTATTTGACTGACTACTTGGGCATAACGGGCACGGTTATCGGAACGATGTATATCATTGCCCGAATTTGGGATGCCGTGAACGATCCAATGATGGGCATGATTGTTGACAAGACAAAAAGCCCCTGGGGAAAATACAAGCCATATCTTATTTTTTCACCCATTGTTTTAGCTGTCGCAATGATTATGCTGTTTTCTTCGCCGGAGATCGGCGGTACGGGAAAAATCGTTTGGGCATATTTCTTCTACATTCTGTATGGCATGGCCTACACGGCGTATGGTATCCCTTATGTTGCCTATTCCTACCGCATTTCAAGTTCTGAGGAGGAACGGTCAAAGTATATCTCTGTGTATTCAATCTTTAACATTGTCACTGTCTGTATTGTGGCAATGGGCGGACTTGCTGCCATCAACGCATTCGGCGGTGATGGAGCGGCCTACCGCATGGTGGTGATCATCATCGGAACCGTTGGGATCATCTGTGCGTTGGTAAACGCTCTGCGCAATCATGAGCTGGACGATGCTCTTACAGAGGATAAGCAGAACTACCGCTTGCGTGACTATAAAGATCTGATTCTAAAGAACAAGCCGTTTCTGAGACTGCTGGTGCTGAATGTTTTGATTGTTGCTGCAATCAATGTCCCACTGTCATTTTTGCTCTATTACCTTCGCTATGTCCTGATGGATGAAAGCCCATATATCATTATCATGGCAATCAATTTGGTGATGCAGTTTACGATTATGCTGTGTGCACCGAAGCTGATGGAACGAATCGGCAAAAAAATTACGATGCTGATTTCGCTGTGCTTGCAACTTGCAGGCTTTGTCGTGTACTTCTTCGCATTCCGCAGCATCCCGTTGCTCTATGCAGGAACGGTTTTCACCGGAATCGGAAGCGGGTTGTTTACTGTGGCGCTGACTACCTTGACAGCAGATACTGTAGACTATTCAAAGTGGAAGTATGGAATGCACTCAGAGGGGCTTGTGTTTTCCCTGACCTCTTTTGCCAACAAGTTGGCAACCGCCATCTGCGGCGGTATTGCCGGATATGGGTTGGATATTATTGGCTATGTTCCAAATCAAATGCAGAGCGATAGTACTGTCTTTGGTTTCCGCGTACTGCTGACGTGGGTTCCTATCGTACTGATTTTGATTTCTATCCCCATTTTCAGCAGATATGAGTTAAATGCGAAAGTCATGAAGCAGATGAAAACGGAACTTGCCCAGCGCAGAGGTGACAGTAATGTTTGAGATTTCTGAAATCCGAATAGACGGCCTGACCGAGAACATCATCACCGACAGCGCAAAGCCATTGTTCTCCGTCAAGGCGCGGTCAGATCGTAAAAACGACACCGCTACCGCGTGGCAGCTTATGGTATCTTGCGGCAAGGAAACCGTATGGGACAGTGGGAAACACGAGGAAGCATTTACACCACACATCCCCTACGCCGGAGCGCCCCTGCTTCCGGAGACTGACTACATCGTGACGGCAAGGCTATGGAATACAGCGGGAGAAACGGCGGAGCGTCAGGCTGCTTTTCGGACGGGACTTCTTGACCGCCCGTGGATGGGCGAATGGATCACTCACCCTACTTTTTCGTTTGGAAAAAAAGAAAATCCTCCTGCCTTTGTCTTTCTGAAGCATATTCTCCTGCGGAAAGCGGTCAGAAGCGCCTATATCTATGCTACGGCACTTGGCGTCTACACCTTGCAGGCAAATGGTACGGACATTGGAGACGATGTGATGGCTCCCGGCTACACCAGTTACAAAAACCAGATGCAATATCAGGTCTATCCCGTGACCAACCTTCTGCAAAACAGCGAAACTCCGGAAATTGAGCTATGCACGACCGTTGCAGGCGGCTGGGCTGTTGCCACCTTTGGGCCGATGGGAACTGGGCAGCACGTCGGGAAAAAGCAGGCCTTTTTGATGGAACTCCACATTGCCTACACCGACGGAACAAAAGAGACGATCGGCACAGATGCTACATGGCTCGTCACAGCAGACGGTCCCGTTCGGGAAGCCTCCATCTACGACGGTGAGATCATCGACGCACAGATTGATATTCACAGCGCAGCGATGCAGCGCAGTTTTGTCAACTGTGCTATCCTCCGCAAGTGGACGACAAAGGAGTTGACCGCCACCTATGGCATGCTGCCTAAGCGGATCAGACACTTAGAGCCGGTGTCTGAGAACGAGGGCAGAAACGGCGTAATTTTCGATTTCGGACAGAATTTCTCCGGCGTTGTGACCCTACGGCTGAACGGCAAGGTGGGGCAGAAAGTAACCGTGCGGCACGCCGAGGTCTTGATTGACGGCGAGCTCTTCACGCAGCCGTTGCGTACAGCAAAAGCACGAATCGAATATACCTGCAAGGATGGCGTACAGGAATATACACCCAAGTACACCTACATGGGCTTTCGCTATGTGGAGGTCAGCGGCATTGACCGCGCAGATTTTGAGATTGCGGCAGATGTGATTTCCTCCATCGCCGAAGTAACGGGCGAATTTTCCTGTTCCAATGAGGATGTGACGCAGCTTCAGCACAACATCAAGTGGGGCGGTTTGAGCAATTTTGTAGATATTCCTACTGACTGCCCGCAGCGGGACGAGCGCCTCGGATGGACAGGCGACATCGCCGTGTTCGCCTCCACTGCCTGCTTTAATTTTGATATGAACCGCTTCCTCAAAAAGTGGTTGAAGGATATGCGTGCCGAACAGGGCAAGCACGGCGGAATCCCATTTGTCATTCCAAACGAGATGTTCGTGCGGATCGTCAGCGCAGGCTGGGGGGATTCCTGCGTTATGGTGCCGTGGGCACTATATATGGATACGGGCGATGTATCCATTCTCCGTGAAAATTACGATATGGTTCGTCGTTATCTTGCACAGGTAGAAAAGATGGCGCATCGTTTCAGTTTCGGAGAGAAAAAGTATCTTTGGAATTACGGCTTCAGCTTTGGGGACTGGCTTACCTACGGGGAAACGCAACTGCAATGGATGAAAAAGCGTCCGTGGGTATCAACGGCCTACTACGCAAATTCCTGCGGTATCGCAGCGCGGATGGCAGGCATTCTCGGCAAAGAGAACGAGAAGCAGCGTTATACGGCATTACGCCGTGAAATCATTGACGCCTACCGGAAATTCTTCACGGATGGCAACGGGACAATCCACAATGGTTTCCAGACCGCCTATGTCTGCCCAATGTACTTTGATATGGTGGAGGGACAGGAAAAAGTGCGGTATGCGGAAAACCTCGTAAAGCTGGTGGAGGCCGCCGACAACCATCTGACCACCGGTTTCCTGGGTACACCGTATCTTCTGTTTGCTCTCTCCGATGCAGACTATGCAGATAAGGCGTATGAGCTGCTGCTACAGGACACCTGTCCATCGTGGCTCTATGAAGTCAAGGCCGGAGCTACGACCATTTGGGAACGATGGGATGCCCTGCGCCCGGACGGAACAGTTAATCTCGGTGAGGGAAATGTCAAAGATATTTCCGAACAAAACAACAACCTCGGCGGCGGCATGGTCAGCTTCAATCATTATGCCAATGGCGCAGTAGGCGATTGGCTCTACCGCAGACTGGCGGGCATTGAGGCAACCGAAGCGGGCTATCAGACGGTGATGATCCACCCAATCATCGGCGGTAGTATCACATGGGTGAAATGTCGGAAAGAAACACCATATGGAGAACTGACGGTAAATTGGGAAATCAAAGACGGTTTATTTATCATGGATGCTGCAATTCCTTTTGCAGTTACAGCGGATATTACTATGCCGAACGGCGTGACGTGGCGTGTCGGCAGTGGGGAGTATCACTATGAAACACAGATTGGTTAAATGGATACAGACGCACAGTTTTCCGGCGCAAAACTCTTTTGAGCCGAAGCAGCCTCCCAAGGAAACGTCCTTTGGAGACGGAGTGCTCTATAACGATGTTGCCTACGGAAATGAATATCCTAATAGTTACATGGATATTTACCGCTGCGAGAAGGGTGAAGAAAAACATCCGCTGATTTTCTATGTCCACGGTGGCGGCTTTACATGGGAGTCAAAAGAAGACGGTGATCCAAATGCAGGAAAGAAAGCTGATGGAGATAAGCTGTGGTTTTTCAAACGGTTTTTGGCCGAGGGCTATGACATAGTATCTGTGGACTATGCTTTTGCACCGGACTATATGTACCCGACGCCGATTTTGCAAATACAACAGGCAATGGCATTCCTTATGGCGCATGGTGTTGAATACGCACTCAACACAGATCGGCTGATCCTCTGTGGAAGCAGCGCAGGTGGGCATATCGTCGGACAGTACGCCGCTATTCAAACGAATCCGGATTACGCAAGAGAAATGGGCATCCCACAGATTCTGAAACCGGGGCAGATCAAGTGCATTCTCTTTAACTCAGCACTGATCGACCCAACCCGGTATGATGTGACGCACAATGTAGGCTTCGACTTCCTTCTTCGCAAATGCGGGCAAGCCTACTTTGGCGACAAAGCTATGGTTCAGTCGGCAGGAGCACAGCAATCAAACCTTCTCTCATGGGTCACAGCACAGTATCCTCCCTCGTTCCTTTCCGACGGCAACAGCGGTTCCTTCTACGATCAAGCGAAAGATTTGCACAAGCGTCTGCAAACACTTTCGGTGCGGACAAAGCTGAATATCTACCCCAAAAGTGAAGTGCGCCTTGGCCACGGTTATGAGAGCTTTGGCAATAAGTATGGCTACAACAACATGGAAAAAATGCTTGCATTTCTAAAGCAAACAATGGAGGGAGAATTATGAAAACAAAGAACTCCTTCGGTGCGAGAGCCGTAGCCCGCGGCATGCGTGCGCTCGTCCGCATAAGCACACGTCTGACCGGAGAGAGCATGATGCGCAGCTCTATGTACTCTCAAAAGCCGCCCTACCGCTACGGGTCGTGGAGAGCTCCAAGAGGGTACCTAAACCGTGAGATCCACTTGGAAAACGCAAGAGGCTATCTTTTGCAAAAAGAGGGTACATCACACAAGGAAGTTTTTTATCAGATCCACGGCGGCGGTTTTGTATCGCCTTTCAGTAACCTTTACAACAAAACCGCCTTGCATTTTTCGCAGATCGGCGGCGATGCAGATGTTTTCTCGGTAGACTACCGCACCACACCGGAGAATGTCTTTCCCGCAGCGCTCATGGACGCTGTGGACGGCTACCATTGGCTTTTGGAGCAGGGATATGCAGCTGAAAAGATCACACTTTGCGGAGAATCGGCGGGCGGCGGGCTTTGTCTTGCACTGACCCTGTGGCTACGTGACCATGGGGAGCCGCTTCCGAGAGCACTGGTGCTGTCCTCTCCGTGGGCGGACATGACAGCAAGCGGGGAATCCTATCAAACCAAGAAAACCGAGGATGCCTTTTTCGGACATCCCAATCCTGCAAAAGTGCCGCAATACCCCGTCCCCATTCTGTATGCCGGTCAGCATGACCTGCACGACCCGTATCTCTCACCCGTTTTCGGAGACTATCACGATTTCCCGCCCATATTGATTCAGACCGGTGAGGCTGAACTATTACTCAGCGACAGCGACACGGTAGTAAAGCAGGTGCGAGAAGCTGGCGGCAATGTCGATTATTACACCTATCCCGGAATGTACCACACTTTTTATATCGTTAATCCCGGCTTCCGGGAGAGCAAGGCGGCCTGGCAGCGAATTGAGCAATGGTTGAGCAAAGCAAAGGAGTAAATCGCAATGAAAAAATATTATTTAGCCATTGACATTGGTGCATCCTCCGGGCGGCACATTGTGGGCTGGCAGGAAAACAGTGAACTGAAAACGAAAGAAATTTACCGTTTTCCCAACGACGTAACGGAAGAAGATGGACATCTCACTTGGGACATTGAAAGGCTGTTTGCTCATGTCAAAACCGGCATAGAAAAGGCAAAAGCTGAATTCCCCGAAATTGTCAGTTTGTCTATCGACACATGGGGCGTGGACTATGTTCTGATGCGAGGCGACACGGAGGTGCTGCCGTGCTACGCATACCGCGACGGTCGCACCGAGACAGTTATTCCGCAAGTTCACAACCGAATCTCCTTCACACGGCTGTACCGACACACCGGTATTCAGTTTCAACCCTTCAATACAATCTATCAACTCTATGCAGATAAGTTAGCGGGACGGCTCGATGGCGTGACAGACTTCCTGCTCATTCCAGAATACTTGATGTATAAGCTCTGCGGAATCAAAGCACACGAGTACACAAATGCCACCACGGGTGGCATGGTGAATGCCGAGACGGGCGAATACGACCCGGAAATCATCAATGTACTGGACCTGCCAAAGCACCTGTTTCCAAAGCTGCAAGCTCCGGGAACAGTCATCGGAGAATACGAAGGTATCAAAGTTGTCCTTTGTGCCACGCACGATACCGCCTCAGCAGTCGAGGGTATTTCGATGAAAGACAACCATCCGTACATTTCCAGCGGCACATGGTCTTTGCTTGGTGTCAAGACAGAAAAGCCGATCACAAATGCAGCAAGCGAGCTCGCAAATTGGTCGAATGAGGGCGGCGTGGGATATAACCGCTACCAAAAAAATATCATGGGAATGTGGATCGTCAACCGTCTGCGAAACGAACTTTGTCCGGATGAATCTTTTGGACAAATCGATCGTGAAGCGGAAGCCAGTCGTTTTGAAGAAGTTGTCGATGCGAATGCCAACCGCTTCCTTGCACCGGAGAGTATGAAAAAAGCATTTGATGAGTCGTTATCTATGAATCCGCCTCAAACAAATGGAGATTATTTTCGCTGTGCCTACCGCTCTCTTGCTTTGTGCTACATGAATGCAATTCAAGAGTTACAACACAATACAGGCAGCCATTATGAAAAATTATATATTGTCGGCGGCGGAGCAAAGAATGAATTTCTGAACAGATTGACGCAAACAGCAACCGGCAAACAGGTAATTGCCTTGCCGATTGAGGCAACAGCGCTTGGAAACCTGAATATACAAATCAAAGCGGACAAGGAGGAAGCATTATGTTAGTTGAAACCAAAGCAAGAATCGGCGTATTCGCCATTGCGCTAGGGGCGTATTTGCCCCAGTTCCCGGAGTTGGTGCCGGAGTTTGAAAGCCAGTACGCCGACTTCAAGAAGCGCATCCCGGATTCCGTGGATCTGATCGACGGCGGCCTGGTCACCACCAAGGAGCAGTCTGCCGTTGCCGGGGACAAGTTCCGGGCGGCTGATGTGGATTTGGTCATCATGCAGCTTTTGACCTACGCCACATCCTACAATATGCTTCCCGCCATCCGTGACCTGGATGTGCCGGTGGTGCTGGTGAACCTGCAAAAAAAGAAAGCCCCGGACTACGCCAACACGGACACCCCCACCTGGCTGGGAACCCTCTACGCCTGCGGCGCGGTGGGCGAAATGGTCGCCGATCTGGAACGGGCCGGAAAGCGTCATGCAGTTATTACCGGCGTGGTAGAGGGCGGTGACGATGCTGCTCAGGCAGAGATTGAGGACTGGTGCCGGGCCGCCCAAGTGCGCCGCCGCTTCCGGGACACAAACCTTGCCCAGATAGGCCGTCCTTATCCCGGCATGATGGATTTGTACATTGACGAAACCAACCTGTATCACCGGATGTGGCTGTACACCAAGCAGTTCGACTGGGAAAAGATGTGGGCCATCGCCGATAATATTATGGACGAGGCTGCCATTCGTGCCAAGGCTGATGACATTCTGAACACCTTCGACATTGAGGGCGGTGCTACGGTGGAGACCGTCTGGGATATGGCAAAGTATGTGGTGGCCTTTGAGCAGTGGGTCAAGGACGAGCAAATCGCCTTTGTTGCTTCCCACTATGACGGCTTCGCTCAGGGCATTGCGGGTAAGCTGGACTCCATGCTGATTCCCGCTTTCTCCATGCTCATAAAGCAGGGCACGGCCTGCGCTGTGGAGGGTGACATCAAGGTTGCCATGGCCATGAGCATCCTCAAGACCATTTCCGGCACAGGCCAGCTCAGCGAAATGTACTCTATCGACTTCAACGAGGACATCTGCATCATCGGCCACTCCGGTTCCGGCGATGCCGATATTTCCCAGGCCAGAAAACCCACCATGAAGATCGTCCCCGTGTTCCACGGCAAGGCCGGCGGCGGGTATCTGACCCAGTTCTATCCCCCGGTTGGTCCCGTGACCTATCTGGGCATTACCCAAGACAAGGACGGCCATTTCAAGTTTGTGGTGGCCGAGGGAGTCAATGAGGAAGGCCCCATCTTCACCTTCGGCGATACCAATATGCGCACCCGCTTCACCTGCGGCGCACGGGAGTTCGTCAATCAATGGAGCGAGGCAGGTCCCACTCACCACATGGCCGCTGCCGTGGGCCGTCATATCGACACCATCTTGAAGGTCGCAAAAATCTTCAATGTTCCCGTAGACGTTATCACCCGGTAAAGGAGAAAAGACAATGAAAGACATTTTAACTGCTTCCTGGATGGTGGAGATGATCCGCACCACCACCAATATGTATAACCACGGCTGGGACGAGCGGAACGGCGGCAACGTGAGCCTGCTGCTCAGTGAGGCCGAAGTTGCCGACTATGTGGACACCGACAAAGTCCTGCGTGAGATCCCTACGGGCTTTGCCTGCCCGGAGCTGGACGGAAAGTATTTCCTGATCACCGGCACCGGCAAGTATTTCAAGAACGTTCAGTACGCCCCGGACGTGAACCTGGGCCTGGTGCGGCTGACCAACGGCGGCGAGACCGCCCAGCTGCTCTGGGGCTTCACCGACGGCGGCAAGTTCACCTCTGAGTTCCCGGCTCACATGATGAGTCATGCGGCCCGGCTGAAAGTAGACCCGGAAAATCATGTGGTCATGCACTGCCATCCGGCCAACCTGCTGGCCATGACCTATGTCCACGACCTGGATGAGAAGGCTTTCACCCGGACGTTGTGGCAGATGTGCACCGAGTGCATCGTGGTGTTCCCGGACGGCGTGAATGTGCTACCCTGGATGCTCTGCGGTACCAATGAGATCGGCCTGGCCACGGCGAAAAAGATGCAGACTGCCCGGTTGGTGGTCTGGGCCCAGCACGGCATTTACGGTGCGGGCAAAGACCTGGACGAGACCTTCGGCCTCATCGAGACCGCCGAGAAAGCCGCCGAAATTTACATGAAAATTGCCCACCTGTCCCTGGTAAATATCATCACCGACGAGCAGATGCACCTGCTGGAAAAGCGCTTCGGTGTGAAGGCAAGAGACGGTTATCTGGCGTAAGGAAAGCACAGGTTTGAAAATAAGACAGCAAGGCCGCAACCTGTTCAATAGAGGTTGCGGCCTTATTGTATTTCTCATTCACAGTGCTTTCCTTATTACTTCAGTTTGTCGTATTGCTCATCACTTACCGGTTCACACCACTCGTTTCTGCACTCCTCTCCGGGTACTTCAACGGCAATGTGAGAAAACCAGCTGTCTTTTTTTGCTCCGTGCCAGTGTTTGACATTTGCAGGAATCATCACTACGCTGCCTTCCTGCAAGCTGACAGCGTCTTTTCCTTCTTCCTGATACCAGCCTTCACCGGCAGTGCAGATAAGCAACTGACCGCCTCCGCTTTTTGCATGATGGATGTGCCAGTTATTCCGACATCCCGGTTCAAAGCTTACGTTGGCTGCGAAGAGTCCTTTCTTCGGGTCTGTGAGCGGATTTAAGAATGAATCCCCGATAAAGTATTTGGCATATGCTGTGTTTGCTTCGCCCGTACCAAACATGTTGTGCTGCTCAAAAGCATCCTTGTTTTCAAATTTCATG
>CAVFJZ010000012.1:5149-41544 GCA_963623075.1 Bacteroidaceae bacterium | reverse complement strand
CGCCGATTAAAGTGGTACGCGAGCTGGGTTCAGAACGTCGTGAGACAGTTCGGTCCCTATCTGTCGTGGGCGTAGGAAATTTGAGGAGCGCTGTCCCTAGTACGAGAGGACCGGGATGGACGCACCGCTGGTGCACCAGTTGTCACGCCAGTGGCACAGCTGGGCAGCTAAGTGCGGTTCGGATAAACGCTGAAAGCATCTAAGCATGAAGCCATCTCCAAGATAAGATTTCCCATAGCGTTAAGCTAGTAAGACCCCTGGAAGACTACCAGGTAGATAGGCAATAAGTGTAAGCGTGGTGACACGTTCAGCTAGATTGTACTAATAGGTCGAGGGCTTGTCTAAAAAGACTTTGGAAAAGCTCGAGTTTACATAGAACTCAATGGACTGTATTCAGTTTTCAGGGTACATAACCCGGAAGGGACTTTATCTGAGTTATACGCACCATTAGCTCAGCTGGTAGAGCACCTGACTCTTAATCAGGGTGTCCAGGGTTCGAGTCCCTGATGGTGTACCAGAAGTTGGTGTTTTTAGCGCTGAGGGTCCACCCGTTCCCATCCCGAACACGGCAGTTAAGCTCAGCAGTGCCGAAAATACTTGGAGGGCAGCCTCCTGGGAAGATAGGGCAATGCCAACACAATGAACCGATTAGCTTTCCAGTTGATCGGTTTCTTTTTTGCCTCAATAGCTCAGTCGGTAGAGCACGCGGCTGTTAACCGCGGTGTTACAGGTTCGAGTCCTGTTTGAGGCGCCAACAAGACCTCTACACAGCAGTGTAGGGGTCTTTTCTTTTTTGTCATCCTTTCTGAAAGGATGACCTATGCTGTTTTTTTTGTTATAATGGCAAGGCATTAAATTTATTACAGCTGAAAGGATATAACAATGCATAATGAATTGTTTACCATAGGTTCTGTAACAGTTTACGGTTATGGATTGATGATTGCCATTGGCGCGCTGTCGGGCGTCCTAATGGCAGCCTGGCGCGGCAAACAGCACGGAAAAGATTGGAATCTGGTATTTGATATTAGCTTATGGGGGCTGATTGCCGGCTTAATTGGTGCACGACTGACCTATGTTTTACGCCACTTGTCTGATTTTATTGCTAATCCGAAGGAACTGCTTGACACAGACGGATATATTGTTTACGGCGGTGTTATTTTAGGCATTTTGGTAGGGGCTTTGCTCTGCAAATTAAAGAAGGTTTCCTTTTTGGAAATGGCGGACCTGATTATTCCGTCTGTGGCATTGGGACAAGGGTTTGGTCGGATTGGATGTTACTTGGCCGGCTGCTGTTACGGCGCCCGTACAGAAAGCATTTTAGGAGTCTTTTTCCCGGTAGACAGCTATGCACCAAGTGGAGTGGCTTTGTTGCCAACACAGCTGTTTTCTTCTGCAGGAGACTTTCTACTGGTTGTTATTCTGATCCTTTTAAGCAGGACCAAGTTGCCGAAGGGGTCCATTTGCTCCTTCTACTTGATTTTGTACGGTATCGGACGGTTCTTGATTGAATTCCTCCGTGATGATGAACGTGGTTATATTGGTGCGTTAACCAACAATCAGGTTGTAAGTATTGGCTTTGTTTTTATTGGTGGATTGCTGTTGTTTTTCTTGCTTAGAAGGAGCAAAAAGGAACCTTCGGCAGAAGAGATAGGAGCTGAATCGCCAGAAAAAGAGGCCGAAGGCGAAAACAATCAGTAACCCAAATGTGTGCTGCAGAAATAGAGCAAAACACGGTTGACAAAAGGGTTACCCGGTGATAGTATTTCAAGCAAGAAGATAGAGGCGCACCTGAGATGAGTACCGTGGGAAGGCGGCTGCCAAAGCTGCACGGAAAAGGTGAGGGTGCCGAAGCGGACACAGTGGCAAGTGTCTCAGCTGGCAATATGGAAAAGATCCCTATTGCTGTCGCATAGTATGCGGAGAGCTATCCTAAAAGACTTGCTTTTTACGTCATTTTGAAACGTAATAGTGTTTTAGAGACAGCCGCGCTTTGTGACTGTCTCTTTTCTGTTTTTATTATTTTTTTACTACGAAGGAGCGTAAAAACATGAAAAACACAGTATTTACAGGTGCAGCAACAGCTATCATTACCCCAATGTTTTCCGACGGCAGTGTGGATTATGAAAGCTTTGGCCGACTGATTGATTGGCAGATTGCACAGGGTATTGACGCCATTGTTGCAGTAGGGACCACAGGAGAAGGTTCTACTCTTTCTGATGAAGAACACAAGGAAGCCATCAAGTTCTGTGTAGACAAGGTTGCGGGACGTGTTCCGGTAATTGCCGGTACCGGTTCGAATGACGTTGCCTATGCTATCAGCTTGACAAATTATGCTTGTGAAGTGGGTGCAGACGCCATGCTTTTGGTAACGCCTTATTATAACAAGGCAACCCAAAATGGCTTAATTGCTTCGTTTACTGCCATTGCAGACGCATCTACAAAGCCTTGTATTCTGTATAATGTGCCGTCCAGAACCGGCTGTAATCTGTTGCCGCAAACCTTAAGTGTTTTGGCAGATCATCCGAATATTGTTGCTGTAAAGGAAGCCAGTGGCAATATTTCTCAGATTGCGGAAGTAGCCGCTCTCTGCGGAGACCGCATTGACATTTATTCCGGTAACGATGATCAGATTGTTCCTATTCTTTCTCTTGGCGGCAAGGGCGTTATCTCTGTTCTTTCCAATCTGTTGCCGAAAGAAACATCTGAACTTTGCCATGCCTTCATGGCGGGCGATGTAGCCAAAGCTCGTTCCATGCAGTTGCAATATTTAGACTTGATTAACACCCTGTTCTGCGAAGTAAACCCCATCCCGGTAAAGGCCGCTATGGCCGCTATGGGCTATGGTGAAAATGCACTTCGTTTGCCAATGACGCCAATGGAAGCAGCACATGAAGAAAAACTGCTTGGCTTAATGAAGGAACAGAATCTGATTTAAGGCATAAATAAAAAGGAGAACCCAATGAAAGTATTGCTGTCCGGCCTTTGCGGCCACATGGGAAAAGAAGTGCAGTTTCTCTGTGAAAAAGGATATCAGGGAGCTGAATTGACTGCCGGTGTAGATTATTATAAAGAGGACAACACGGCGGTTCCGTGTGCTGTATCCTTTGATGAAGCGGAAACGGATGTAGATGTGGTTGTTGATTTTTCACATCATTCTTGCACGCAGGCCCTATTGACTTTCTGCGTGAAGAATCATCTTCCGGTTGTTATGGCTACCACTGGTTTGACAGAGGAAGAGCAGAATCTGATTGCAGAAGCTGCAAAGGAGATTCCGGCCTTTTTCTCCGCCAATTACTCTATTGGTATTGCACTTTTAATTGAGCTGGCTAAAAAGACCGCTCAAGTTATGGATGGTGCACAGATTGAAATTGTAGAAACCCATCATGTACGAAAGTTGGATGCGCCAAGCGGAACCGCATTGGCTATTGCCAAAGGCCTGCAAGAAGTGCGGCCGGAGGCAACGCTGCACTGTGGCAGAAGCGGACAGGGCAAACGTGCGCCGGAAGAAATTGGGATTCAATCTGTTCGCATTGGCAATGTAGTAGGTATTCATGAAGTAATGGTTGGTACTGACAATCAAACCATTACCTTAAAACATGAGGCGCACAGCCGTGCCCTCTTTGCCGAAGGTGCTCTGACAGCGGCCGCTTTTGTCAAAGACAAAGCGCCCGGCCTTTACGGTATGAATGACATGATTCGTTTTTAAACAAATAAAATACTAACTCGCAAAAATACAACTAAGGAGTTTACTATGATTTGTAAAAATCTTTCGGTATCTGAAGACAACCATCTGCTGTTTGCCGGCCAAGATACAGTGGAATTAGCTAAGAAGTACGGAACACCGGTTTATCTGATGGATGAAGAACGCATCCGTGAAAATTGCCGCACTTATCTGGACGCAATTGAAGATACTTTTGGAGGACGCGGAAAAGCGTTGTTTGCTTCTAAGGCTGCCTCTTTTAAACGTATTTATGAAATTATTAAGGAAGAGGGCATGTGTACAGACGTAGTTTCTTCCGGAGAAATTTATACAGCAAATAAAGCCGGTTTTCCATTGGAAAATGCGTACTTCCATTCTAATAATAAAACGGATGAAGACATTGCTTTTGCCATGCGTCTTGGCGTGGGCTACTTCGTGGTTGACAGTGCAGATGAACTGTATGCTATTCAGCGCCTGGCCAAGGAAGAAAACCTGGAACAGAAAATCCTTTTGCGTTTAACCCCGGGTATTGATCCACATACCTTTGCTGCAGTTTCTACCGGTAAAGTAGACTCTAAGTTCGGCTCTGCAATTGAAACCGGACAGGCAGAAGAAATTACAAAGTTGGCACTATCCTTAGATCATATTATTCTGAGTGGCTTTCATTGCCATGTTGGTTCTCAAGTCTTTGACTCTGATGTTTTCTTTAAAGCAGTAGATGTTATGTTGGACTTTATTGCCGATATGAAGCAAAAATATGGTTATGAAGCAGAGGAGTTGGATCTTGGTGGTGGTTATGGTGTTCGGTATGTAGAATCTGATCCTACCATTGATATTGCTGCAAACATTCGAAAAGTAGGGGATTGCATCCATAAAAAGACCGCAGAATTGAACATTAAAACGCCCATTATCTGCTTTGAACCGGGTCGTAGTATTGTGGCAGATGCCGGCATGACGGTATATACCGTTGGATCCGTAAAGAAGATTCCGGGTTACAAAAATTATGTCTCCATTGATGGCGGTATGACGGATAACATTCGCTTTGCTCTGTATGGCTCTGCATATACGGTTTTACCTGCTAATAGAGTAAACTTTGAAGGCGACTGGAAAGCTTCTGTTGTTGGCCGTTGCTGCGAATCCGGAGACATTATCCAAGAAAATGTTAACCTGCCGGAAGACATTGGTCGCGGCGATTTAATTGCTGTTCTGACCACAGGTGCTTATAACTATGCCATGGCTTCTAACTACAATAAGCTTCCGAAACCGCCAATTATTATGCTGAATAAAGGCGAAAGCTATGTTGCCGTTAAGCGGGAAAGCTTGGAAGATTTGGCACACTTAGATGTATAAAGGCTAATTAAGAACAAAAAAGAACCACTTCTGAAAGATGTTTCATCTAAAGAGAAGTGGTTCTTTTATGATACGCTTTAAAGGTAATTGAGACTGCTACTGTTATGCAACGGTTTCTTTTCCGAACATAGCTTTTACATTGCTGCCTTTGCAAACAAAAATTTCACGAACCAAAAGCATGGTCAGGAAAGACATGGTTCCGCCAATCAGAACGTCAGACATAAAGTGTGCTCCGACAATAATGCGGCTAACGGCAACCGTACCGGTAATAACAATTGGGATAATCCAAAGAAGCGTGCGAATTTTTTTATTTTTAATACCAAGGGCATCATTGAGCATAATCAGTCCATAACTCATGCCGGCGGCACAGGTGTGACCGGAGGGGAAGGACTTTAATGCATCTGTATTGCCAAAGAGCTTTGTTTTCTGCACATCATCCAACCATTGGCCGTTGACTTCATACCAATTGGCAAAAGCGGCATAACCATAATCCGCATTGTCCGGATACATATTCATGGCTCTGTAACGGATACGGCCAACATAAGCTTTTATTCCCAAATTGATAATAATGTTTGGAATGGCAATCAAAACAATGACTGCAACGGAGAACCCGAGCAATTTTTGTATGTGCTCTTTTGGTAAATTCTTTACAGCTAAGATTTCCAAAGCTGCCACAAAGAGGCCTACAAAAATATAAAAAACCTTTAACCAGGCGCCGCCGGCATAGTCTGGGTCAGGATTCAAGAAGAGATGCTGGCGGACATAAGACATGACATCTGAAGCTAGTACATAGTTGCTGATGACATTGAAGACCAGCATTAAAGAGGCCCATACATACTTTTTTGCTCCCGTCCAGAAGTACTGTGAGTACCAGAAGATAATGCAGAATGCCAGAGAAATCATTAATTCTGCCGGCGCTGAACCCAAAATTTCCATAACAACGGCAAGTGCATTGTCATTGGTGATGTAGGTATGACCTTCTAAGGCATGTGCAGTTAACAATTGACTGATCTGGAAATCAAATAAGCTTGCCAGAAGCAGTAGAATCCCGAAAACCAAGACAAAGAGCCCAACGGCAATCCAGTTTTTCGATTTTTTTGACATAAAAAGAATCCTCCTATTTAAAAATAATGTTTCAACAAAAATACGCGGTGCCGAAAGACACCGCGTGACATCCAAATTGAGACGGTTTATCTTGTCTTATTGTAACTGTTGGAATAAATGGAAAGCACATAAGAAAGTTTTAATGCTTGTTTTGCCAAGTCTGGGTCCTGTTCTTGTTCTTCCTTTGCAAACTGTGCACCGGCATCTATATAAGCAATATACCAAGTACGGCTCATATGTTTTAAATCATATTCTTTCTTAATGGCTTTTTTTGCTTCTTTACATTCCTTAATTGCTTTCTTATAGGCTTTATGCGGATGCTGGAAGACAACCGTACCAGCTTCGTTTACACCTAAAGCATAAACTTCTTCGTCTCCAAATGCGGCCAACATGTCATCGGAAACCAGTCCGGAGTCGGTATCATAGGCCGTAACATATTTATTGTCATTTGGCACGTTGTAATAACCGCGAAGTACCCCAAACCAGATGTAGCAGATACAAGCAAGGAAAATCAAATTGATTGCCAAAAGAGCTGCAACGGAGCTTTTCAGAACTTTTAGTACTTTTTTCATTTCAATCCCTCCGGGATAAGTTTTCGTTCATGACTAATATACCACAAATATATAGAAAATGGTAAACTTATCTTAGAACGGATGACACAGAACGGAAAGGGAGTGTAACGCATGGCAGATCGGATTATTTTACACTGTGACGGTAACAGCTTTTTTGCTTCGGTAGAGTCAGTACTCCGGCCGGAACTGAAGCAAGTTCCAATGGCTGTAACAGGCAACCCGGAAAACCGACACGGAATTGTGTTAGCTAAAAATGAATTAGCTAAAAAGTATGGCATTCGTACTGCAGAGACCATATGGTCTGCCAAGCGAAAATGCCCGGACTTAGTTTGCGTTCCGCCGCACCACGAAGTTTATCACCAGTATTATGAAAAACTGAATCAAATTTATTTGGATTATACGGATCTGGTAGAGCCGTTCAGCATTGATGAATCTTTCTTGGACGTAACCGGCTCTATCCATCTGTTTCAAATGACGCCAAAGGAGCTGGCGGATGACCTTCGCAGACGAGTCCGGGAAGAGCTTGGCCTGACCATATCTGTCGGGGTCAGCTTTTGTAAGGTATTTGCAAAACTAGGGAGCGACTACAAAAAGCCGGACGCCACCACAGTCATTTTTCGGGAGGATGTACCGGTTATTGTTTATCCGCTTCCCGTTTCCGACCTTTTGTTTGTCGGAAAAAAGTCCGTGGAAATCTTGGAGCGTTATTCCATTCGCACCTGTGAAGACGTCAGTCATTTTGACCGAGAATTTTTGATTCATATTTTAGGAAAACAAGGGGATCAATTATATAACTATATCCACGGACTGGACCAAGATCCGGTTCATGACTTTTACGAAAAGAGGGAAGTGAAATCTGTCGGAAACAGTATTACGTTTAAGCATGACTTGGTCGGGGAAGCGGAGATACGGGCCGGCATGAATGAATTATCTGATTCTGTGGCGTCTCGGC
Organism: Bacteroidaceae bacterium; assembly: GCA_963623075.1. Taxonomy (GTDB): domain Bacteria; phylum Bacillota; class Clostridia; order Oscillospirales; family Acutalibacteraceae; genus RUG420. Next base: position 33,866 of record CAVFJZ010000012.1, on the reverse strand, counting down.
TTCGCCAAAAAGAATTGAAAGCGTATACCGTACAGATAGCATTAAAAGATGCTGATTTTAAAACCGTGCAACGGCAACGTAAGCTGAAGCGTCCAACCTATTTACAAAAAGACATTTCTAAAATTTCTATGGAGTTGGTCAGAGAAACTTGGGACATGCAACGGCCGGTGCGTCTCCTTTCGGTAACCGGAACGGATCTGGTGTCACAGGACGACCCACAACCGGAACAAATGAGCTTGTTCTCTATGGAAACTGAATCGCAAGAAAAAAGGGAAGAACGGCAAGAGGCTTTGGAAAGCACCATGGATTCCATCCGAGAGCGTTTTGGAAAAGACAAAATCGGATTTGCCTGGACCTCGGAAGAAAAAGCACGCAAATAGGCTTTAGAACGTCTTGACAGCGGCCTTTTAGCGGACTAAAATTTTACCGTAATTTTCTAATGCTACGGGAGGTAGTTCAATTGGATATCAAAATTGTTAAAACCACAACGCCAAAGGCAAAGCCTACTGATGAATCCGCACTTGGCTTCGGCCAGATTTTTACGGATCACATGTTCGTTATGGATTACACCGAAGGAGAAGGTTGGCATGATGCCCGCATTGTTCCTTATGAACCGTTTTCCATGGATCCGGCTACCGTTGTTCTCCACTATGCACAGGAAATTTTTGAAGGTATGAAGGCCTATCGCACAGCAGAAGGCAAAATTCAACTCTTCCGTCCGGATTGCAATGCCAACCGGATGAATGATTCTGCAGATCGTCTTTGTATCCCGGAAATTCCGGTAGAAGATTTCATTCAGGCAGTCAAGACTCTGGTTGAAGTAGAGAAGGATTGGGTACCGCATACAGATGGCACATCTTTGTATATCCGTCCGTTTACTTTTGCTACTGACGTTGGTCTTGGCGTACACGCCTCTAAGCATTATCGCTTCTGCATTATCTGCAGCCCGTCCGGTGCCTATTACAGTGAGGGTATTGCTCCGGTTAAGATTTATGTTGAAGATGAATATATTCGTGCTGCACCCGGTCTGACCGGATTTACCAAATGTGGTGGTAACTATGCCGCTTCTATCAAAGCCGGTGACCTTGCTGAAAAGGCAGGATATTCTCAGGTTCTTTGGCTGGATGGTGTAGAAAAGAAGTATGTTGAAGAAGTTGGCGCAATGAACATCCTCTTCAAGATTGACGGCAAAATTTACACGGCTCCTTGTGTAGGTACCGTCCTTCCGGGCGTAACGCGTCGTTCCGTTATTGAACTTTGCAAAGATTGGGGCTACGAAGTTATTGAAGGAAAATTGGCCATTGCCGATATCATGAAAGCCTCTAAAGAAGGCAAACTGGAAGAAGTATGGGGTTGCGGTACCGCAGCTGTTGTTTCTCCGGTTAAAGAACTGAAGTGGAAGGATCAGGTTGCTGAAATTTCCGGCGGAAAGATTGGACCTCTGACACAGAAGTTGTATGATACCATGACCGGTATACAGTGGGGTCGTTTGGAAGACACCAAAGGTTGGATCTACCCGGTTTGCTGATTTTGCACTCTGCACTTTTACAACAAAAAGCTTTTCTTGCAACTGACGGATCAGTGGAGTTCACCACAGGAAGCAGAAAAGTAGTTTATGTCGACCGTCTGGGCAGTCCTGAAAGTATCTTTCAGGCTGCCCATTTTTTATTTTAACCAGGCTAAAAAACAGGAGGATCATTCATGAGTATTTATGACACCCAAAATATTGGAAAGGCTATTGCCGGAAATCCCTATGTAGGAAGAGGCATTTTACTGGGCCTAACCGAAGACGGTGCCAAGTTGGCCGTTACCTATTTCATCATGGGGCGCAGTGAAAACTCTCGAAACCGCATTTTTACGGAGCAGGATTCGGAAGTTATTATTTATCCGTTTGATGAATCTAAGGTAGAAGACCCGTCTCTGATTATTTATTCCCCTATTAAAATGGCAGGGAATGCGCTGATTGTCACCAATGGAGATCAGACCCAGACCATTTATGACTTCCTGCAGGAAGGAAAAACTTTTGAAGAGGCTTTGCGCACAAGACAGTTTGAACCGGATGCACCAAATTTGACGCCGCGAATTTCCGGAATTGCTTATTTGAATAAAGATAGTCTGTCCTATAAACTTAGTATTTTGAAATCTGCAGATGCAAAGGGGACAGCTTGTAATCGTTATACTTTTGAATATGAACCGGTTGCCGGTCTTGGTCATTTCATTCACACCTATGTTACGGACGGAAATCCAATTCCGACATTCCAAGGGGAACCGGAGCGAATTCAGGTACCAAATAGCATTGATGAATTGACCAATGATCTTTGGGAAAATTTGAATGACCAAAATAAAATTTCTTTGTATGTCAGATATGTGGATTTGGCTACCGGAGAAACAGAAAACCGTATGATAAATAAGAATCAGTAATTTTTGTTTTGATAAAATCTTTGATGAGAAGGAGAAAAATCCATGAAAGAATTTGAATTGAAATACGGATGCAATCCGAACCAAAAGCCGTCTCGTATCTATATGCAAGATGGATCTGATTTGCCAATTACCATTTTAAACGGTCGTCCGGGATATATTAATTTCCTGGATGCCTTTAACTCCTATCAATTGGTAAAGGAAATTAAATCGGTATTAAATATGCCTGCAGCAACTTCCTTCAAACATGTAAGTCCAACCTCTGCCGCAGTGGGAATTCCCATGTCAGATGCTTTAAAAAAGGCTTGCTTTGTAGATGATATTGAAGGATTGGATGATTCTCCGATTGCTACTGCATATGCACGCGCAAGAGGGACAGACCGCATGTCTTCGTTTGGGGACTGGATTGCTTTGTCGGATCCTTGTGATGTTACCACGGCAAAATTGATTCAGCGTGAGGTCTCCGATGGGATTATTGCTCCGGGTTATGATCCGGAAGCATTGGAAATTCTGAAAAGCAAGAAAAAGGGAAATTACAATATTGTTCAAATAGATCCGGATTATGTGCCGGCTCCAAAAGAGACCAAGCAGGTTTACGGTGTTTCCTTTGAGCAGGGAAGAAACGAATTCCGCATTGATGAATCTTTGTTGAATGATATTGTAACGGAAAAGAAAGAACTGCCGGAGGCGGCCAAGCGAGATCTGATTATTGCATTAATTACACTGAAATATACGCAGTCTAATTCTGTTTGTTATGCTGAAGACGGACAGGCAATTGGGGTAGGAGCAGGACAACAGTCTCGGATTCATTGTACTCGCTTAGCCGGTGATAAAGCTGATAAATGGCATCTCCGTCAAAGTGAACGCGTCTTGAATCTTCCGTTCTTAGATACCGTTCGTCGCCCGGACAGAGATAATGCCATTGATCTGTATTTGTCTGAAGATGCAGATGATGTTTTGGCAGATGGACAATGGCAACGCTTGTTTTCAGAGCGTCCGGCCCCGTTTACCAGAGAAGAACGTCATGCTTATTTAGGAACCCTGAATGGCGTTTCCATTGGCTCTGATGCGTTCTTCCCATTCTCTGATAACATTGAACGTGCTTACCGTTCCGGTGTAACTTATGTTGCTCAGCCGGGTGGATCTATTCGGGATGATGCCGTTATTGAAAAATGTGATGAACTTGGTATGGTTATGGCAATGACCGGAATGCGGTTGTTCCACCACTAAGAATATGGTATCCTGTTACTTGGAAATTTTTTGAAGGAAAGAGGCTCATTTTTATGGGTAAAACGTATGACATGACTATTGCCGGTCTGGAACGGCATCTTCCTATTTGTCCGGTAAATGAACATCTGGACATTGCAGCATTTGTTATTTTCGGCGATGTAGAGCTGACTGTAGCAGCTGCTACGGAATTGCTGAAGTGTTGCCCTGAATTTGACTATATTGTAACTCCGGAAGCGAAAGGGATTCCTTTGGGTTATGAAATGGCCAAGCAGGCAGGAAAGCCGTATTACGTCGTTCGGAAAGGTGTTAAGTTGTATATGACAGAAGCCTTCGGCGTAGAAGTTCGTTCCATTACCACAGCTCATGTTCAGCATCTGTATATGGACAAAACGGAAGCAGATGCTATTTCCGGTAAACGGGTTCTGATTGTAGATGATGTTATTTCTACAGGAGAGTCCTTAAGTGCAGTGGAAAACCTGATTAACAAAGCCGGTGCCAATATTGTCGGCAAGGCTGCAATTTTGGCTGAAGGGGATGCTGCAGATCGGAAAGATATTACTTATCTGGAACCCTTGCCTCTTTTCTTTAAGTAAAAGAGACAAGGAGACATGATTTATGGGAAATGAAACCAAAAGCAAAGAAACAAAGAAAAGCCCTTCTAAGGGAGTCTTGCTTCTTTTGCAAATTGTCAGCATGTGCCTGTTTGGCTTGGCCGGAGGAGTCATTCAAACGGTACTGCAATACTTACTGCCATTAATTTTCAACCCGCTGCAGACCCCGCTTCCCGGATGGTTGGATTTCCTTTATGACGTAAGTACTCTGTTTGATACTACAACAGCTGCAGGAATGAGAGATTATGACAGATATGTTGTGGAAGGCGTGCATGGTCTGACCGTTACATGGGGATATATGTTGCCATTCTTTCTTGCCAATATTGCGGCAAATATCTTTGTGTATATTATGAATAAGAAATACACCTTTAAGTCCTCTGCACCGCGTTGGCACTTTATTTTGTATTTCGTTATTATGGTTGCTACTATTCTTTTCACTACTTGGCTGCAAGGTGTATGCTATCCTTGGATTTTAAGTTGGGGTGTTTCCTGGCTAAATCCGCTGGCTCGCGTTATTTGTATTTTGCCCGCCGGTTTGGTACAAACTGTGGTATTCTTTTTTGCACAGAAGTTTTTATTGCCGATTGATCCGTCCATTGAGGAAAAGGAACCTGCCATTATTTTGTGGCTTCGGAAGAAAACCGGCGCCGATAAAGCTTCTGCAGAAGAAATTACAGCTGAATAAAATTAAAAGTTTGGAGTGTCTGTTATGTTGAAAGAAATCATGGATTACATTGCGGAACATGATCCTGAAGTTGGTGCCGGAATAAAAGCCGAGTACGAACGTCAGTGCAACACCATTGAGCTGATTGCTTCGGAAAATATCATTTCCGAACCAGCCATGCTTGCCATGGGCTCTGTCTTGACTAATAAGTATGCAGAAGGATATGCCGGCAAACGTTTTTACGGCGGATGCGAACATATTGATGAGTTGGAAACACTGGCTATTGATCGTGCCTGCAAACTGTTTGGTGCAGAATATGCCAATGTTCAACCACACTCCGGTGCGCAGGCCAATATGGCTGTTACTATGGCTATCTGTAAACCCGGAGACACTATCCTTGGCATGAGTTTGGATGCAGGTGGACATCTGACCCACGGGTCTCCGGCAAACTTTTCCGGATTATATTTCAACATTGTTCCATATGGAATCAATGAAGATGGGTTCATTGATTATGATGAAGTAGAGCGGTTGGCTATGGAACATAAGCCAAAGATGATTGTTGCAGGAGCTTCTGCTTATCCACGTATTATTGACTTTGCACGCTTCCGTGAAATTGCCGATAAATGTGGTGCCGTTCTCTGGGTAGACATGGCTCATATTGCCGGCTTGGTAGCTGCCGGACTTCATCCAAGTCCTATTCCGTACGCAGACGTTACCACTACCACAACTCATAAAACACTGCGTGGCCCGCGGGGTGGTTTGATTCTTGCTTCAGAAGAAGTAGCCAAAGAATACAACTTCAACAAGTATGTGTTCCCCGGCACCCAGGGTGGCCCGTTAGAACATGTCATTGCTTCTAAAGCTGTTTGCTTCGGCGAAGCGCTGAAACCGGAATTTAAGGAATATCAGGCACAGATCTTGAAGAATACCAAGGCTCTTGGTGATGCCTTAATGGATTGCGGATTTAAACTGGTTTCCAATGGCACTGAAAACCATTTGGTTCTGGTTGACCTGACCAACTTGGATGAGGTAACCGGAAAGGTGCTGCAGAACAATTGCGATGAAGTTCACATTACGCTGAATAAGAATGCTATTCCGAATGATCCACGTTCTCCTTTTGTTACTTCCGGTGTTCGTATTGGTACAGCTGCTGTTACCACCAGAGGTATGAAGGAAGAAGACATGAAACCAATTGCCGAGTGCATCTGGGCTGTAGCTACCGATTTTGAAAACAAAAAAGAAGAAGTGGCTGCCAAAGTTGCAGAATTGGTTGCAAAATATCCAATTTATCAGGATTAATAAAAAATGCTGTAAAGCTTGTTTATGGTATGGCAAGAGCCCGTTGCAAAAGCAACGGGCTCTGTTTTATGCTTTATTTTCTTTGTTGTTCTTGTAATGCTGCAGCACGGGTTTTGGACATGGGGATAGGTTTCTTGTTATGTGCGGAAGGTTCTTGCTTAGCTTTTCTTTTGGTACCGGATTTTTTGTGTCTTGGAAAGCGAAGGTCTTTTCCGGTCTTCCTTCGCAAGAACGGAAGAAACAGAGTAAAGAGCAAGATACCAAGTAGTGTAAATCCACTGATGAGAAGGCCAAGACGATATCCTTGTGCACGGAATTTGAATTCAACGGTATGAGAGCCCGGATCCATTTTTACGCCGATTAAGGCATCCCCATATTTGAAGAGCTTATCCGCAGAAACCTGTTGACCATCAACGTAAACCGACCAGCCGGCATCATAGTTGATAGAGGTGAATAGATCTTCATTTTGTCCAATGGTTACGGTACCCTTGACATAAGTATCTTTCCAAGTTTCAATCTGCATGGCACCGCTGTCGTTTAGAATTTCATAGCCTTTTTGTAATTGGGCTTCATTTACATAAACAACATAGATTTCCACGGTGGAGGAAGCTTCTGTGCAGGGACATTCGACGTGGATGGTATCACCATTATCCAGTATGCCCATATCTACAATATAGGGTTCAGACGGGTCCACCGACTGTGATACGGATTCATTATCATTGGAAATAGTAACTGTATCTAAGCCTCGACTTGAAACATAAACATAGTAGTTCTTTGATTCCGTAATTGGAATATTGGCAGTAAAAGTGCCATCTTCGTTTGTATTGGCCTTGTGATAAACATAATTTCCGGAACTTAATTCCTGTGTAAAAGCAATGACGTTGTCATAGGTAACAGAGGCTACCGGCACATTGGTAAAGACACCGGAAACACCTGTAGCGCGCTCAAAATAATCTGATTGTACCGTAAAGGCGTTAGTGGAATAGTAATTCCAGTTTTCAGCGGATTGATTTACAGCATAAGCCAGCGGCAGAGTATAACGGTTTTTCCAAATTTCCATGTTGGCAGTATGACCAATTTGATCAAAGTAAGCCGTATTGATGGCTGTATTGGAAATGTCATTGTTAATAATATATTGGATGCCGAACATCATATTGTAAACCGGTGTTTGCAAGTGATAGGTATAACTGTTTACGTAATTACTGCGTAATCCTAAGTTATATTGCAGATTAGAAACTTTTTCAGAAGCCATGGAAGAAAAACAGGAAATGCCGCGATATCCGTACCAACAAGGCTCCATAATGCGGGTTGGTCCTGTAATTTCTGTCCGATAGGCTCCGGAGCTGTCCTGCTTTTCTGTATAATCCAAGCATTGCTGCATTTCTTCATATTGACCGGCATAATTGCTGACCGGTTGGTTAATTTCAAAGTGCGTTACGTCACTAACGGTAACTTCCGCAAACAGTGCTACAAACAGAAGTGCAGCTACAGCAGATTCTTTAAATTTAGGATTATGGAACAGCGCCAGGACAATGGCATAGACAATAACAAATACCAGACTGAGCAGGATTGTGCTGCTGCTGATATTGGCAGAACCAAGTTCTTCTGCCAACACCAGAAAAGCACCAGCCAAAAGGGAAACTGTCAGAATGTCCCGTCCTTTAATTTCATAAATATGCCGAACGGTATCTGCAGCAATAATGAGTAACAGGAAAATGTAGGTAAAGGACTGGCGATAGGGTAGATCATTCGGATAATGGAATCCGTGCCAAATATAGTTCAGCATGTTCAGATTGAAGGAGAAGTAGTAGAAGGCTACCACTACCATGCGAGCTACTTTTTTGCGTAATGGAATGCTTGGCACATAAAAATAAAGTACCAAAGTAAGAATTGACAATACACCACAATATACATTTGGCAGTACACTGTCTCCGCTGGAGCGGATGGTCGGCTCCAGGCTGGAAAAGTGGTTTACAATGTAATCAAAGAAGTTAAAGTAGGTAGAAGCGGTTGTAGGGAAGGTGCCGGAAGTGGCATAAGTTCCTTTTAGTGTGAAGTACAAGGGAAGAATGGCAAAGGCCGATAGGCCAATGGCCAATAATGCGTACAAAAAGCACCGCAGGGCCTGGTGCACGAACTGCCGATCCAGCAAATGATTGCTAAGGTAGTACATGACAAAGTAAATCATGCAGAACAGAGCAATAATGTAACACATGTAATAGGAAGAAAGGACTAACAGCGTTAAGGTAACAACATAAAGCCATGGGCTTTTTCCGTTAACCAGTTTTTCCAGGCCTAAGATAATCAGAGGCAAAAGAATCATGCCATCCAACCACATGACATTCCAGTAATATGCTACAAACCAAGCACTCCAGGCATACATAAGCCCTAGTCCGGCACTGACCGGATTGTGCATTTTAAACTCTTCTGATGCTTTTAGGTAATAGGTAAAGCTTGCAGCTGCCAAAGAGGCTTTCAGGAAGATTAGAAAACCGACAAACTGCGGTACTTTGGCATGCCCAAACAGTAAAACCAAAAAGGACAAGGGACTGGACAGATAGTTAAAGAAGTTACCAAGCCACAATCCGCCACCGCCGGACTCCCAAGAATAACTGGAAAAATTCAAAGAGGTCAGTCGGTCATATAATTCTCCAAATAAAGGGCCGTATTGGTGATACAGGTCCATTCTAAGAATAGAAATGTCCCCGAACGGCCACATACTGTAGCTATAAGCAACAATCAGGCTGATGAGGACACTGCAGGCAAAGGAGAGTAGAACAAAGCGGTTATGATAACACAATTGATATAACTTTCCTTCTTTACGACGCTTGGCCTTTGCCTGTTGAATCGCTTTTTGACTTTGTTGTTTCATACGGTTACCTACTTTAATTTAACATTATTGTAAGTATAACAAAACGGCCTCCTGACTTCAATAAATGTTGAGAAACGGTAGGCTTTATGCTAAAATGGCTATAAGTTTTCAGGAAAGAAAAGGAGGGGTTGCCATGCCAACAAATTACAACTCCGGTCTTAAAACCGAATGCATTATTTCCGAAGAAGTAATTGCTTCCATTGCAGTCAATGCCGCCAAGGATGTCCCCGGGGTATCCGGTCTCGGAAATTGTCCGGTAGATCTTATTACTGTTTTCAAACCGACTGCCAATGAGCTTCGCCATTGCAAGGTTTCTTCGTCAGATTTTGATATTAAGGTGCATCTTTATTTGACTTTGGCACCGAATGCAAAAATTCAGGATGTGGCTTCTGAAGTGCAAAAAGCAGTCAAAAAAACCATCCAGAATATTACCGGACGCCTAGTAACCCGGGTGGACATTACCATTACCGGAATAGACAAAGAAACGGAAATAACCGACGCGGATCTTCCCTTTGAAGTCAAAGAACCTTGAAATCTGAAGAATCAATCCAGATGCCCTTCCAAACTTCATATCGGTTTTGAAGGGCTTTTTTATCATGGGGGTACAAAAATTATGCTGACCAGAAGTCAGGAACGGGAGCAGGCTTTCCTGCTATTATTTGAACAGTTGTTTCAGCCGGAGCTGGAAGCAGAAGAATTAATACAGCTTGGACTGGATTCCGAATATATTGAACCATCTGCTTTTACAGAGCAATTGGTAATTGCTGCAAAAGAGCATCGGGAAGAGCTGGATAACAAAATAACAACCTATGCAGTAGGTTGGACACTGGATCGCATGAGCAAGGTATCTCTTGCCATCCTTCGGCTTGCCATTACGGAAATCCTTTATTTTAAAGAGGTCCCGGTCGGTGTCACCATCAATGAAGCTGTAGAATTGGCAAAGAAGTATGCCGGAAAGGAAGACAGCGCCTTTATTAATGGCATTTTGGGAACCCTTTCCAGGACAGAATCATGAGTCTTTATCTTGGTATAGATACCAGCAATTACACAACCTCTGTAGCACTATATGACGCTGCAACCGGGAGGGTCTTCCAGAAGAAGAAGCTGCTTCCGGTTCGTCCCGGGGAAAAGGGCATTCGCCAAAGCGATGCCGTTTTTCACCACACGCAACAGCTGTCTGTCCTGCTGACGGAGCTGCTGGAAGAGTGCAAAGCGGCAGGTGTCCTTCCGGAAGACCCTCCCGCAGGACCGCTATGGAAAGCAATTGGTGTTTCGGACCGGCCAAGAAGGGTCAGCGGATCCTATATGCCTTGCTTTACAGTGGGACAGCATACCGCTGATAGTCTTGCAACCGTCCTTGGCGTTCCACTGTATTCCTTTTCTCATCAGGAAGGTCATATTGCAGCAGCATTGTATTCTGCCGGCCGGCTGGATTTGATAGGAAAAGACTTTTTGGCTTTTCATGTCAGTGGTGGTACCACCGAAAGTTTACTGGTACAAAAAGGAAAAGAAGTGCCATTGGAAGCAACGCTTCTTGGCACCTCTTCGGATTTAAAGGCCGGCATGGCAATTGACCGTGTTGGTGTTATGCTGGGCCTTTCGTTTCCGGCAGGTCCGGAACTGGAACGTCTGGCGCTTCAATCCACTAAAGTATATAAAGTGTATCCCTCTATGAAAGGCTTAAATTGCAGCCTGTCCGGTGTGGAAAATCAATGTCAACGGATGTTGCAACAGGGAGAAGCTCCGGCAGATATTGCACTTTATTGTCTGACTTATATTAAAGAATCTTTGGCTGCCATGGCAGGGGCGCTGTTACAGGAACATCCCGGAAAACATGTGGTTTTTTCCGGCGGCGTCATGAGCAACAGTATGATTCGGCAGGATTTTCTGGGTCGTTTTGATTGCAGCTTTGCAGAGCCTGTCTTTTCTGCGGATAATGCGGCCGGCATTGCTGTTCTTGCCGCATTGCAAGAACGTTTCTAAGGAGTGAAGCCTATGGAAACTGTAACGCCTCAAGTGCTGACGGTCAGTCAGTTAAATACGTATATTAAATCCGTATTTGATATGGATTTTAAACTAAAGCATATTCTTTTGGCCGGAGAAATTTCTAATTTTACGCACCATATGCGTAGCGGTCACTTTTATTTGACTCTGAAAGATAAGGATTCGCAGATCAAAGCTGTTATGTTTCGGAGTCATGCAGAACGGTTGCCGTTTTTGCCGGAAAATGGCATGAAAGTCATCTGTTTCGGAACGGTTTCGGTTTATAGCGCTAATGGACAATATCAATTTTATATTGAAAATATGCAACCGGACGGCCTTGGATCTTTAAATCTGGCTTTTGAACAGCTGAAAGAAAAACTTGGAAAAGAAGGCCTTTTTGACGAGCAATATAAAAAGCCATTGCCGAAATATCCAAGAAAAATCGGTGTGGCTACTTCTCCGACCGGGGCCGCGTTCCAGGACGTTTGCAACGTCCTGCGCCGCCGCTGGCCATCTGCAGAACTTCTTTTGGCGCCCTGCCTGGTGCAGGGGGACAACGCTCCGCTTCAAATTTGCAATGCCTTGCAAGAACTGGAGAACCAACATCCGGATGTTATTCTTTTAGTGCGCGGCGGCGGGTCCATGGAAGACCTTTGGTGCTTCAATGACGAACGCGTGGCCCGAACTATTTTTGCTCTGCATACACCGGTAGTAACCGGTGTCGGACATGAAACAGATTTTACTATTGTAGACTTTGTGTCCGACTTAAGAGCACCTACACCGTCTGCAGCTGCTGAACAGTGTACGCCGGATTGTCTGGAAGAAATGGAAAAAGTGCTACTATTGCAGTCTAAGCTTCGCAGCAGCATGAATGCTTATCTGAAAAATAGCAGAACCCAAGTTAATGCACTAGCTTCCAGCACCGTTTTACGTAGCTTAACGTCCCTAATTAACGAACGCCGCTTGGCACTAGATGCCATGACAGATAAAATGACGCAGCTGTTGCAAAGTAAGGTGCTGTTGGAACAGCAAAGACTGCATCGCCTGGAAGAAAACATGCAACATGCAGAAAAACAACAGGTGCAAAAAGGTCGAATGCAATTATCTGTCTGTGCCGGAAAGCTGGATGCGTTTGCACCGCTAAAGGTTTTGGCAAGAGGATACAGTCTTTCCTTTAATCAAGAAGGAAAAGTGGTGCAAACCATTACTGCAGTAAGCCCGCAGGAAAACATAACAGTACAGGTTTCAGACGGTAAACTTCATTGTCGCGTGGAATCTGTGGAACAGGAGTAACTATGGCTGAATTAACTTACGAAGCTGCAATGACTCGTTTGGAAGAAATTGTAGCGCAGTTGGAAAAAGGGGAGCTTAGCCTGGATAATTCTTTAAAGCTTTTTGAAGAAGGCACTAAGCTGGCTACGTTTTGTAATAAGACCCTGGATGCGGCAGAACTGAAAATTTCCAGAATGGAAGAGAGTGCAGAAGAAGCGCATGAGTGAGAAAAAACGTTTGGATTTGGCTGTCTTTGAAGAGGGCCATACAGATAGCAGAGAAAAAGCCAAGGCCCTAATTATGGCCGGGCAAGTCTATGTGAATGGACAAAAAGAAACCAAAGCCGGGACGCAGATTAAGCCGGAAGATAAAATTGAAGTGCGGGGAAGCAAGTTGCCCTATGTCAGTCGTGGTGGCTTAAAGCTGGAAAAGGCCATGCAACTTTGGAATCTTTCCTTAAATGGGAAAATCTGTATGGATGTTGGTGCTTCTACCGGAGGATTTACAGACTGCATGCTGCAAAACGGTGCTATAAAGGTCTACTCCATAGATGTAGGATATGGTCAATTGGCTTGGAAACTTCGCTCAGACGAACGGGTGGTCAACTTGGAACGCACCAACTTCCGATATGTAACAGAAGAGCAAGTGCCGGACAAAGTTGATTTTTCCAGTGTGGATGTCTCCTTTATTTCTTTGAAGAAAATTCTTCCGGTGTTGCATACTTTGCTGGAGGATCACGGACAGGCTGTTTGTTTGATTAAACCGCAATTTGAAGCCGGCAAGGAAAAGGTTGGTAAAAAAGGTGTTGTCCGGGACGTTGCGGTTCATACCGAAGTAGTCGAAACCATTACCGCATTTGCTTTGGAAACCGGTTTTTCCTTGCTGGGATTGACTTTTTCTCCCATTAAAGGTCCGGAAGGAAATATTGAATACTTAATGCTGTTGGAAAAAGCGGAACAGCCGGAAAATCGGATAGACTTCGCTGTCAGCAGTCTGACGGAAGAATCCCACCAAGCTTTGAACGCTTAAACAACACGGTAGAAAATGGAGAACGGAAATGAAAGTAGCCATTATTCCGAATTTAACAAGAAAAAATGCATTGGCTGTTACCAAGGAAATTTGTCAGTGGCTAACGGTCTACGGTGCGGAATTTGCTTTTCGATCCTTTGACCGAAACCTGGCAGATGAAATTCCGAACATCCGGTTTATGGAATTTCCGGAGCTGGTAGTTTGGTGTGACGCCGTTATTTCCGTCGGCGGAGACGGCACCATGCTAACCTGTGCCAAAAGTATTGTTGATTATAAAAAGCCGGTGCTTTGCATTAACGCCGGTCGCCTTGCTTTTATGGCCGGCTTGGAAAGTGATGAACTTTCCTTGCTGAAAAAACTGATTGACGGAGATTATACCGAAGACCATCGGATGCTGTTGGAAGTCAGTATTTATCGGGAAGGGGAAGAGGTTTATTCCAACCATGTTATCAATGATGTGGTGGTTGCTCGTGGCATTGAAATGCGTATGTGCGATTTAGATCTTGCCTGTGATGGCCGCCATATTGCTTCTTACCATGCAGATGGCATTATTGTTTCCACACCGACAGGATCTTCTGCTTATACTTTTTCTGCAGGCGGCCCGATTATAGATCCACAATTGGAAGGCATTGTAGTTACGCCCATTTGTGCCCATTCGGTATTTTCCAGACCTATTGTATTTAATCCAAACAATCGGTTGACACTAACCTGCGGAGAAGAAGCAAGATATACAGATTTGCTGCTTTCTGTAGACGGTGAACCGTCTGTGGAACTAAGAAAGGGAGATATTGTAAAGGTTTATAAATCTCTTCGATACGCCAATTTTATTCGCATTAAGCATGAAAACTTCTTTGAAATTTTGAAAAAGAAAATGTCCATAACGGAGGACTGATTCATGAACGCACGTAAGGAACGCCAAGCCCATATCTTAAAACTGATTACAGATTACCAGATTTCAACGCAGGAAGACTTGATTTACCGCCTGACAGAAGACGGTATGCAAGTAACACAGGCTACCATTTCCCGGGATTTGAAGGAATTGAAATTAGTAAAAAAGGTTGGCACGGACGGGAAGTCTTATTATAGTGTTGGCACTACAGATCTGGAGCTGCACCAGGAACGGTATGACAGTATCTTGACCGGAGCTATTCTTACAGTAGACTATGCTTTAAATACCTGTGTTGTTAAAACGCATGCCGGCATGGCAAATGCTGCCGGCGCCGCTTTGGACGCGCTGGATTTTGAGGGTGTTATCGGAACTTTGGCCGGAGACGACACCATTTTTGTTTTGTGCCGCACAGAGGAACGGGCAGACGCTTTTTGTCGGGAACTTCGGGAACGGACTTTTGCCTAGGAGGGAAGACGCATGCTCAGTAGTCTTACCATTGAAAATATTGCCATTATTGAAGCGGCACAAATGGATTTCTCCTCCGGCCTGAATGTCCTGAGCGGTGAAACCGGTGCCGGCAAATCCATAGTCATAGACGCTTTAAGCGCGGTCCTGGGGGAACGAACGTCCAAGGACCTCATTCGAACCGGCGCTACCGGTGCAACAGTGGTTGCTTTATTTGAACAGGTTTCCGATGATACGTTGGAAGTGTTGCAGCAACTTGGCCTTTCGGTCCCGCCTGACCGCGCCTTACAGATTTCGCGTGCCATTCGGGAAGACGGAAGAAATGTTTGTAAAGTTAATGGAACACCGGTTACGGTAACCATGTTGAAATCCATTGGGAAAACATTAATTAGTATTCATGGACAGCATGATTCTCAGAATTTACTGAATCCGGAATATCACTACCAGTATTTAGATGCGCTTGGTGGACTGGAGCCAATTCATCAGGCCTATTTGAAAGAATATGAAGCTTATTCGCACCTATACCGAAGCTTTCGTCAATTGGAAACCGGGGCAGAAGAGCGTCAGCGTCGCATAGAAACATTACAATTCGAAATTCAGGAATTGCAAGCGGCGCAAATAAGGCTAGGGGAATATGATGAACTAAAAAAGAAACGAGATTTTTTCCGCAACGCGGAAAAAATTTTGGATGGACTGCATCGCGCAGAAGCAGCTTTGACAGATGGAGAAGAAACCAGTGGTGCATTAACACTTTTATTTGATGTAGTAAATGCATTACAAAGTCCGGCAGGTCATTTAGAAGAAGCGGCCGTCCTATTGCAAGAAGCAAATGATCTTGCTTATGCTGCACAGGATTTAAAGGATCATATTGAAACGGTATTACTACAGGCAGATTATAATCCACAACAGCAGGCAGAAGTGGAAGAACGTCTCAGCTTACTCCATCAATTGCAATTGAAATATGGCCCGGACGAAGAAACAATGCTTTCCTATTTGGCTGAAGCGGAAGAAGAGTTGAAATCCTTGCAAAGCCTTGGCACCAATCGGGAAGAAGTACTTGCAGAACTGGAGCAGCGAAAAGAACAATTACTGGCTGCCGCAGATCGGTTGCATTTGGCCAGAAGCCATGCGGCATCTGACTTTGAAGTTCGAGTACAAAAGGAATTGCAATTTTTAGATATGCCACATGTGGAACTGTCCACCAGTTTTACTCGCTGTAAGCTGAATCCGACCGGTTCTGATCAGATTGAATTCTTAATCAGTCCGAATCCGGGAGAAGCCTTGAAACCGCTGGCCAAAATAGCCTCCGGCGGAGAGCTGTCGCGGATTTTACTGGCCATTCAAAATGTGCTGTCAGATAAAGGAAATGTTGCCACATTAATCTTTGATGAAATTGACACTGGCGTTTCCGGCAGTGCGGCAGAAAAAATTGCCATTAAGCTGAAAGCAGTCAGTACAAAGCATCAAGTTATTTGTATTACCCATAGCGCACAGGTGGCAGCCTACGCAGAAGCACATTTCTTCTTGTACAAGGAAGTGCAGGATGGAAAAACCTATACTCGTGTTCAACCACTGGACGAGGATGGACGCGTTAAAGAACTGGCTCGAATTATGGGCGGTGTAAAAATTACCGACTTGCAAAAAGAAAGTGCAAAAGAGCTGCTACAACACGCAAAAAATGCCGTAGCTACTTGACTTTTTGAAGGTAAAAAGCTACATTTATTTAGCATCTGAGGAATTGCAAAAAGAAAGGATGAGTTCGATAGAAATCTATGAAGAACTGGTTGCCCGTGGCTTGATTGCCCAGGTAACAGATGAAGAGGAAATCAGAGAATTGGTCAATGCCGGTAAAGCAAAATTCTATATTGGCTTTGACCCAACTGCAGACAGCCTTCATGTTGGCCACTTCATGGCCCTTTGTCTGATGAAGCGGTTGCAAATGGCTGGAAATACCCCGGTTGTTCTGATTGGCGGTGGTACTGGTTATATTGGTGACCCGTCCGGCCGGACAGACATGCGTTCTATGATGACTCCGGAAATGATTCAACATAACTGTGATTGCTTTAAAAAGCAGATGGAACGGTTTATTGAATTCGGACCGGATAAGGCCATTATGGTGAACAATGCAGACTGGTTATTAAAGCTGAATTATATTGAACTCCTGCGGGATGTTGGTGCTTGCTTCTCTGTTAATAATATGCTCCGTGCGGAATGCTATAAACAGCGCATGGAAAGAGGCCTTTCTTTCTTGGAATTCAACTACATGATTATGCAGTCTTATGACTTCTATTACCTGTTCAAGGAATATGGTTGTAACATGCAGTTTGGCGGTGACGACCAATGGTCCAATATGTTGGGCGGTACGGAACTCATCCGTAAGAAACTTGGGAAAGATGCTTATGCCATGACCATTACTCTTCTGATGAACTCCGAAGGAAAGAAAATGGGTAAGACCGCATCCGGTGCTGTTTGGCTGGATCCGAAAAAAACTTCGCCGTACGAATTCTACCAATATTGGAGAAATGTCGGGGATGACGATGTTTTAAAATGTATCCGCATGTTAACCTTCCTTCCGTTGGAAGAAATTGATGCCATGGATTCCTGGGAAGGAAGTCAACTGAATACTGCTAAAGAAATTTTAGCTTATGAACTAACCAAACTGGTTCACGGAGAAGAAGAGGCTGTAAAGGCACAAAATACCGCAAGAGCGTTGTTCTCCGGTGCCGGTAATTCCGAAGACATGCCGAATACGGTTTTGACTGGCTCTGATTTAACAGACGGTGCCATTCCGGTATTAGACTTGTTGGTAAAAACCGGTATTTGTTCTTCCAAAGGGGAAGGCAGACGTTTGGTTCAGCAAGGTGGTATTTCTGTAGACGGTAACAAAGTAACAGATCCGTTTACCACTTTTACAGAAGAAGCTCTGAAAGCAGGTATTGTTCTGAAAAAGGGCAAGAAGGTTTACCATAAAGTAAGCATGGAATAAAAACGTGGGTCTGTTGTAAAACAGACCCACTACTTCTGTTCTTTATACTTGTTTCATTGCATATTTCTGTAAATATACAGGTTAATTTGAATAAATATTCAAATTAATAGGGAAACTACTGAATTTATATGCAAATGTGGCTTGAAGATGCCGCCTTTTTGTATTATCATACCTATACTACAAAACAGGGGAGGACCTTTTTTGAAACCGATTGTTTACATAGACGGAAAATCCGGGACAACAGGCTTACAAATTTATGATCGCCTGGGTTCCCGTTCTGACATTCAGCTTTTACTGATTCCGGAAGAACAACGAAGAAATCCTGCCCTAAGAAAAGAGTATTTAAATAAAGCGGATTTAGTTTTTTTGTGCCTGCCGGACCAGGCGGCCAAAGAAGCTGTCAACTTGATAGAAAATCCGGATACTCGCGTTATTGATGCGTCCACGGCGTACCGCGTAAACCCGGATTGGGCCTACGGCTTCCCGGAACTTTCCTATGAACGAAGACAGCATATTATCAACGCAAATCGGGTGGCTAATCCGGGTTGCCACGCAACGGGCTTTATTTCCATTGTTTATCCTTTGGTAAAGCTTGGCATTCTTCCCGCGGATACGCCGCTGACAGCATTTTCCCTGACCGGCTACTCCGGCGGCGGAAAAACTATGATTGCCGAATATGAGGCACCTGATCGGGACTGGGCGCTGGATGCACCTCGCCAGTATGGCTTAAATGGGAATCACAAACATTTGCCGGAAATGCAGCAGGTTTGCGGGCTGACAGAAGCTCCCGTATTTTGTCCAATTGTGGATCAGTATTACAAGGGTATGGAGGTTTCCATTCCACTTCACGGTTCACAGGTTAGTGGCTATAAACCGGAACAGATTCGGGATATGCTGTTTGAATATTATCGCAACACAGCACTGATTTCCGTTGCGGAAGAAGTAGTCACAAGCGGTTTCTTGTCCGCCAACCGGTTTGCCGGTACCAATCAATTGGAAATTACAGTTTGCGGAAACGAAGACCGTATGGTTTTGGTTTCCCGCTTTGATAATCTTGGAAAGGGCGCTTCCGGCGCAGCCGTTCAAAATATGAATTTAATGTTAGGGTTCTCGGAAACAGAAGGCCTAGTATGAAGGAGTACAACATGAAAAAAATAGATGGTGGTATTTGTGCTGCGAAAGGATTTTTGGCAAATGGATTGCATGCAGGCATTAAAGCAACCTCAAATCCTTCCAGAAAAGATTTGGGCCTGATTTATTCCGAAGTGCTTTGCAGTGCTGCCGGAATGTTTACCAGTAACTTGGTAAAAGCAGATCCCGTTGTTTTGGATCAAAAGCACTTAGAAAACGGAGTGGCGCAGGCAGTTATTGTAAATAGCTACATCGCCAATGCCTGTGCTCCGGAAGGAATTGAGACCGCTACGCAGGAATGTCAGATGGTTTCCAAGGCGTTGAATTTACGAGAAGAAGATGTATTGGTTTCTTCCACCGGCGTCATTGGAGTGCGTTTAAATGTAGAAGCTATTGAAGCGGCTTTGCCGGAATTGGTTCACGGGTTGAATCCGAATGGTTCTGATGACGTGGCTCATGCCATTATGACAACAGATACCGTAAAGAAAGAACTGGCTTATGAATTTGAGTTGGGTGGGAAAACTTGTCATTTAGGCGGTATTTCCAAAGGTTCCGGTATGATTCATCCGCATATGGGTACCATGCTTTGTTATCTGACTACGGATGTGGCCATTCATAAGGACCTGCTGAAAGAGGCCTTGCAAGCAGCTGTTTCCAAAAGCTTTAACCGCATTAGTGTAGACGGAGATATGTCTACTAATGACAGTTGTATTCTGTTGGCAAACGGTATGGCAGAAAATCAGGCTATTGTAGAAAAGAACGCAGATTATCAAATCTTTACAGAAGTTTTAGATGCCCTTTGTGTAGAACTGGCCAGAGAAATGGCGGCAGACGGGGAAGGGGCAAGTCACTTGATTACTTGTGAAGTGACCGGTGCCAAAGATGAGGCTACTGCCGAACTGCTTGGCAAGAGCGTCATTTCCTCTTCTTTGACAAAAGCAGCTGTCTTTGGAAAGGATGCTAACTGGGGTCGAATCCTCTGCGCCATGGGATATTCCGGCGCAGAATTCAAACCTTCCGGAGCCAAAATCAGTTTTACCTCCGCTGCCGGTACGGTTCCTGTTTGCGAAGGCGGCAAGGGTATCCCGTTTGATGAAGAGCTTGCCACCAAGGTGCTTTCGGAAAAAGAAGTAATTATCCGTATTTCTTTGGCAGAAGGGAACGGCACTGCTACTTGCTGGGGCTGTGACCTGACCTATGATTACGTTAAAATTAACGGTGATTATCGCACCTAAGGAGGAAAGGCATATGGAAATTTCATCTTCTGATAAGGCAACTATATTAGTGGAAGCGTTGCCCTATATTCAGCGGTATTCCGGTAAAACAGTCGTTGTAAAATATGGTGGTAATGCCATGATTTCCCCTGACCTGTTCGATGCAGTCATTCACGATGTGGTACTGCTTTCTCTGGTTGGTATTAATGTTATTCTGGTTCACGGTGGTGGACCGGAAATTAATGCTATGTTGAAAAAAATCGGTCATCAATCCAAGTTTGTCAATGGACTTCGTTATACGGACGAAGAAACCATGGATGTGGTACAGTCTGTTTTGGCCGGTAAAGTCAATAAAAATCTGGTTACCAAGATTAACCACGTGGGTGGTCACGCCGTCGGTATTTGCGGTATGGATGATAACTTCATTACTGCTGTTAAGCTGGACAAAGGGGATGGCTATGACTACGGTTTGGTTGGAGAAATTGTTGGTGTAGACCCGGATATCATTAAAATTATCTTGGCGAAGGATGCCATTCCGGTGGTGTCTACCGTGGCGGCCGGATTGGATGGAAACACATGTTATAATATCAATGCCGATACGGCTGCAGCAGAAATTGCGGTTGCCGTTGGTGCAACCAAGCTGATTTTAATGACAGATGTTGAGGGTGTTCTCCGGGACCCGAAAGATCCAAGCAGCCTGATTCGCCAAATTCGTTTGGATGAAATTGAAAGTTTAAAGGAAAGCGGCATCTTAACCGGTGGCATGATCCCGAAAGTGGATTGCTGTCAAAGAGCGCTGGAAATGGGCGTAGAACGAACCCATATTCTGGACGGTAGAAAACCGCATTCCATTTTGATTGAATTGCTGTCCCACAAGGGTATCGGCACTATGATTTGGAGAGGAGAGGACAAGGTATAATGGATATCAAAGAAATGGATCAAGCATATGTAATGCACACTTATGCCAGAAATGATCTTCTGATTGATCATGGCAAGGGTGCCACTTTGTACGATGACAAGGGAAATTCTTACATTGATTTTACTTCCGGAATTGGGGTTTCTTCCATTGGATATGCCAATGAAAAGCAAATTGCTGCTGTTTCGGAACAAATTTCTAAGCTGGCGCATATTTCCAATCTGTATTACACCGCGCCGTGCGCACAAGTGGCCGAAAAGCTGGTAAAAAGAACAGGAATGGGCGCTGTTTTCTTCGGCAACTCCGGTGCAGAAGCCAATGAAGGTATGGTCAAACTTGCCAGAAAATATAGCTTTGACAAGTATGGTGACGGGCGATCCACTATCTTAACTTTGCTGAACTCCTTCCACGGAAGAACAATTACTACTTTGAAAGCCACAGGCCAAGACCATTTTCATGAGTTCTTTATGCCTTTTACACCGGGCTTCTCTTATGCACCGGCCAATGACTATGATGCTTTAATTGCCCAGGTAAAAGACGACACTTGCGCCATTATGTTGGAACTCATTCAAGGTGAAGGTGGCGTCATGCCAATGGACAAGGAATATGTTCAGAAGGTAGCGGCTTATTGTAAAGAACATGACCTCTTATTGTTAATAGATGAAGTACAAACAGGCATTGGCAGAACCGGAAAGTTGTTTGCTTATATGAATTATGAAATTCAACCGGATGTGGTTTCCTTTGCAAAGGGAATTGCAGGCGGTTTGCCAATGGGTGGCTTTATTTGCAGCCCGGACTTGGTTGACGTTTTAGGACCCGGAGACCATGGATCTACGTTTGGCGGAAACCCGGTTGCCTGTGCTTCTGCCAATGTAGTTTTAGACGTCTTAACGGATGATGTCATTGCAGAAGTGGCCAAAAAGGGAGATTACATCAGACAGCAAATTGCTTCTTGGAACTGTGATTTTGTTACGTCTGTTCGCGGCATGGGCCTGATGATCGGCATCGGTCTTGACGGTGTCGTCAATAAAGACCTTGCCAAAGCGCTGATGGAGCGCGGCCTGCTGGTTCTGACTGCCGGCCAAAATACACTACGGTTGCTTCCACCACTGACAATCAGTACGGAAGAACTGGAAAAGGGCTTGGAAATCATGGCTGGATTGCTAAAAGCGTAAACTTGGTAAGGAGACGGAGACTGACTCGCCAGGGGACAGTAAGCCTAGTCTAATTTTTTTGAAAAACCGGAAAAGTGGCAGAAAAATGCTTGCTTTTCCGTTTTTTCATGCTATATTATAAGTGATAATCATTATCGATAAGGAGACGGCCAGATGGCAAAACTAAGGCAAAGCAAACAAAGAGATGCCATTTATGCAAACCTGGCTTCTCGGTATGATCATCCCACTGCAGAAGAACTGTATGACTCTGTTAAAGAAACCGTTCCCAATATCAGTCTGGCAACGGTTTATCGGAACCTAAAACAGTTGGCTGCCGCCGGTCAGGTACGGATTTTGCATGCGGAAACCGCAGACCATTTTGATGCGGATGTTTCTTTGCATTATCATTTGTACTGTTATTCCTGCAATCGGATTTATGATTATCCGGTTCCCAGTATTCCCGGGGTAGAAAAAATCTTGGAGCAAGATCCCAACTTAGATTCCTATGACTTGACCTTTAATGGAATCTGTTCGCAGTGTAAACAACGGGGAATCCCGTCAAATGAAACTTGATGAGAATGTATTTTGGAGGTATTTATTATGAAAAAATTTGTATGTACTGTTTGCGGATATGTTTATGAAGGCGAATCTCTTCCGGCAGATTTCACTTGCCCGGTTTGTCACGTTCCAGCTGACAAATTTAAAGAAGTGGTAGGGGACATGAAACTGGCGGCAGAGCATGAATTCGGTGTTTATGATAAAACCGTAAAGAACAATCCTGACATTTCCGAAGAAGATAAGAAATATATCTATGATCAGCTGGTTGCCAACTTCAATGGCGAATGCTCCGAAGTGGGCATGTACCTGTGCATGGCAAGAATTGCCCATAGAGAAGGTTATCCGGAAATTGGTCTGTATTGGGAAAAGGCTGCTTATGAAGAAGCAGAACATGCTGCCAAATTTGCAGAACTCCTTGGTTCTGATCTGGAACCGAAGATGACAGCTTCCACCAAGGACAACCTTGCTTGGAGAGTAGATTGCGAATATGGTGCTACCGCAGGTAAAGTAGACCTCGCTACTTGCGCTAAGAAGAACGGCCTGGACGCTATCCATGACACCGTTCATGAAATGGCCAGAGACGAAGCTCGTCACGGCAAAGCTTTGGAAGGCATGCTGAACCGTTACTTCAAATAAGATTCCTTTTAGTAGGTAGGAGTATACAGAAAAGCGCGCTGCAGAAGGTATTCTGTAGCGCGTTTTTTGTTTTTTCTATTCTGGTTTCTTTGCTTAGATTCTGCTTACAATTGGTACAGAAAGCGGAGCTTTTGTTCTGCTTCTGCAATATGGTTGTCCGGATGGTCTGCAAAGCGGTCACAAAGTTTGCCGTCATCTAAAGCATATACGCTATGGCAGAGAGGACAGAAAAAGTACAAATCTTTGGTGTGATTGGCAAAAACCAATTGGAAAGAGTTCATCCCAAGGGACGCTTCCAAAATTTGCATTTCCGTTTTCGTTCCACAGATTTGGCAAAAGAGTGCATGCCGATCCGGACGAAAGGCAATGCGGTCTTGGCTGAAATCAATTCGCTCCCGTTCCATGACTTATCCTTTCTTTTTGTGCTGTTCCTGAATGTAGCCCCGGCGATAGGCTTCAATTAGTTGCTTTAAATAGTCTACATTTTTCTGGAGCTGCTGACCAATATCGGTTTCCCGGATTTTTATGCGATGATCCAGTTCTTCTGTAATGACTACAGAGGAAACAATATCCTTGTTTTGTTTCAGCGCAGTTTCTTTGCCGGCAAAGGGCTCGTGTGCGGAAATGGCCATATGTCTGGAGTTGTAAATCAGTGTATATCCGGCAATACCTGTGGTTTTTTGATAAGCTTTGGAAAAACCGCCGTCAATGACAATTAGCTTTCCGTTGCCTTTCACAGGGGATTCTCCGTCTTTTGACCGAACCGGAACATGCCCATTAATAATATGACAATGCTCCGCCGTCAATCCAAATTCCTGCAGGATTTTTTCACAGCCTTCGGCGGTATTAATAAATTGATAGTACGGATTCTTTTCCTCTGCCCAAGTGGATTGGTCCGAAAGGAAGCGGCGTTCAAAGGTTGTCATTTTGTTTCTGGCATATAAAGGCGAGTTAGGGCCACACCACAGATACCAACAAAAATCCATTCCTTTCAAGCGCTCTGAAGAGCCTTCCGGTGAATGATAAGCGTTTCGCGCCTGCTTTTCACAGTAATCAAGTAGGCGCTTTCCGGAGTACAGCTCTCCGTCAAATTCTACTTTGGTAAATGTGCCATCCGAATTCATAGGAATGCCGCCGTGGAACAGGAGGTTGCCGTTGTATTTCTTATACATGTTTCCGTTAGAATACAGATAACGAACATGGCGTTGTAGCCGTTCTGAGCTTTTGAAAGCCAAAACAAGTTCATCAATCAAATTTTGTTCTGCTTCTGTAATGTGATACGGATGGGAGATATCTACTGTGGGAAAATCACAGTCGTGCATGGAATAGGACTTTCCGTCAATTTCTACCTTGGCTAAATCATAATCCACGTTGTTTAACAAAAGGCGGTCATCCATTTGGTAGTCCGGGTTGCGGGAAATAACCTGCCCCATCAGTTTAAACAGTAAAATGTCGGTGGCTTTTGACATTCTGGCCGTCCGTTCCAAATCCACTTCGCTTAATTTTTGCAAGTCCTTCGGATCCATAATGCGAGTGGCAAAGCAGGCAACGTCTGTTAACCCGTAGTAATCATTGGCAAAGATGTATAAGGGGCGCAAACTGATTCCGTATCCGAATTCTATGACATCCAGGTTGTGATACAGAATGGAGTTGGACAGGACGGTCAGAATGCACACAGGGGACCCTGCCGCGGCACCCATCCAGATAATGTCATGGTTTCCCCACTGGATGTCCACGTTGTGGTGATCCATCAGGGAATCCATGATGTAATCTGCCCGCGGCCCGCGGTCATAAATATCACCGATAATGTGGATTTTATCTACAATTAAGTAATTGATAACATTACACATGGCACAAATAAAGTCTTCGGCTTTGCCCACTTCAATAATGCCATTTAAAATGGTGTCATAATACTCCATTTTGTTATGCATGGTAAAATCAGCATTCAGCAATTCGTCAATAACATATGCATATTCTTCCGGTAACGCTTTCCGGACTTTAGAACGGGTATATTTAAAAGATACCGCATGACAAATTTCAATAAGATAATGTAAGGTTTTGATATACCATTCGTTTTTGTCATTGACCCAAGGAAGAATCTGCTTCATTTTTTCTTTGGGATAATAAATCAGTGTTGCAAGTTCGGCCCGCTCTTCAGAAGACAGGCTGTCTTGGTATAGCATGTCAATTTTTTCTCGGATTGCTCCCGATGCACTCCGCATGATTTGGGTAAAGGCTTCGTATTCACCATGCAGGTCAGACATAAAATGTTCTGTTGGTTTCGGTAAACCAAGAATGGCATTTAAGTTAATAATTTCTGTTGCGCAAACTTGTTCGTTGGGGTATTCTTTTGCCAACAAACGTAAATAGTCCAGTTCTTGTTCCGAAATGGGCCGATTCCTACTCATGGGGACACATCCTTTCCAAGTTACTTACAGTATAATGCAAAAGGTGTCTTCAAACAAGGAAAAGGGTCTTGCATTTACGAAACCCATATGGTAATATAAGCAAGTGCTTACGGGGGTGTAGCTCACTTGGGAGAGCGCTTGAATGGCATTCAAGAGGTAGTCGGTTCGATCCCGATCATCTCCACCACGCAAAAGGTTCTGAGGTTTTTCTCAGAGCCTTTTTTGTTTTATTTATCGGCTTTTTATGGTAAAATAATTGGGTTTTAAGGAGGTGGGAATATGGGCCGAAAAATTTGGAGTTTAGGGAATCCGGATAAAGATTTGGCAGCACAAATTTCTGAAACATATTCCCTGGATCCTTTTGCCGCTCTTTTACTTTCCCAAAGAGGAATGAAAAGCAAAGAACAGCTGGATGCCTTCTTTGATTCTTCTGAAGAACTTATGAATCCGTTTTTGTTACCGGATATGCAGGTGGCTGTAGATAGAATAGATGAAGCCATCTTTTCAGGAGAACGCATTTGTGTTTTTGGAGATTATGATGCAGATGGTGTTACTTCTACCGCTTTGCTGTATTCTTACTTAGAGGCACAAGGTGCAGACGTAATTTATTTGTTGCCGGATCGGGAAACGGACGGATACGGTCTCAGCCGTGGTGTTGTTGACCGAATGCAAACTATGGATACCAACCTGATTATTACGGTAGACAACGGTATTGCAGCAATAGAAGAAGCAAAATACATTCGGGAAAAGGGAATGGACTTGATAGTTACAGATCATCATCTTCCCGGAGAAATACTGCCGGATTGTATTGCTATTGTAGATCCGCACAGACTGGATTCGGATTGCCCATTTAAAGATTATTGCGGCGTCGGTGTTGCCTTTAAATTGGCCTGTGCCATGGAGGGAAGTCAGGACAGTGTCATTGCCAATTACATTGATCTTGTAGCCCTTGGTACGGTGGCTGATTTAGTGCCATTAACCGGTGAAAACCGCAAACTGATAAAGCTCGGCCTGGACGCATTAAATGCGGATCCGCGCCCCGGCATTTCCGCACTGGTAGATAAGTGCGGATTGGCCGGGAAAATATTGACCTCTCAAAACATTTCCTTTGGCTTGGCGCCACGCATTAATGCCGCAGGCCGCATGGAAAGTGCGGAACAGGCACTGGATCTTTTGCTGGCAGAGGATTCCCAGGTGGCACAGGAAATGGCAGAGCAATTAGAAGAACTGAATGCCCGTCGCCACGAAGCAGAACAGAAAATTTATCGGGAAGCCGTTGCTTTGTTAAAAGAGCAACCAACCGTTCCGCATTTGCCGGTCTTGGTTGTTTACGGAGAAGATTGGCACGAAGGTGTACTGGGTATTGTAGCTTCTAAACTTTTATCCAGGTACTTGCGTCCGGTAATTATCCTGACCAAAAAAGATAACACCTACAAAGGCTCTTGCCGTAGCATAGAAGGCTTTCATATATACCATGCATTAAAGGCTTGTGACCAATATTTGTTGGCTTATGGTGGTCATGAATTGGCGGCCGGCATGACGGTGGAAGAAGACAAGCTACCGGACTTTATTCATGCAATTAACCAAGTTGCTTATCAACAGGAGCCAGTTTTTCCGAAGTTGCAGATTGACTGTAAGCTGTTACCGGAAGCTGTTCAGCTTAGTCTATTAGACTCTATTGCATTATTAGAGCCCTTTGGCACGGACAATCCCAGTCCTGTATTTGGACTGTTTAATGTGGTTATAGAACAGGTTCGCCATATGGGAGACAGCGGACAGCATATCCGCTTACAAATTCACAAAGAAAATCATACGACCGGTATTTCTGTTGTTCGCTTTTCAGATCCTCATTTCCCTTATGAAAAAGGGGACAAGGTGGACTTGGTTTGCACTCTTAGCCGAAATTCCTACAACGGCACGGAATCGGTGTCCACTATTGTGCAGGACATCCGACCTGCCGGGGCAGATGACCGACTTATGGTAAAAGGAGAAGCTATTTTTGACCGCATTAGGGCAAAAGCTGCTTTGTCTGCGGAACAGGCTGCCTATGCTTTGCCGGACCGTACTGTTTTTGCAAGTCTTTATACGTTTTTAAAGCAAGGGGGTTCTTATGACACCCAAGCATATGAATACTTATATTACAAAACCAATGTGCCGGAAAATAATTTATGTAAAACCAGAGTGGCGCTAATTGCCATGAAGGAACTAAATCTGCTGGAGTTGAATGAGCAAGGCTTGTTGACTGTTCCCGCTGTTACGGAAAAGGTAGATTTGCAAACCGCACCCATTTTGCAACAGATCTGGCAATATTTAAACGAAAGAAGGAGGTGATATCATGTCAGAATTAAAAGAAGTAACGCATGAAGTTACACATCAGGATGAAATGCCGCAAAAGGCCCCAACCGACAAAGCCGTTGACTTAATCCATGAAGATGACGGCTTTTCTGAACTGCGTGCGTTATTCCCAACACAATATGATCCGGATGAAATTGCCTTAATGGAAAAGGCCTATGCTATGGCATCCAAGGCGCATGCAGGGCAGATTCGCTTTTCCGGAGAGCCCTATATTATGCACCCGGTTGCGGTTGCACGCATTTTATTTGATCTTGGAATGGATCATGAATCTCTGATTGCTGCGTTGCTGCACGATGTAGTAGAAGACACCGATATCACTTTACAAGATATTGAAGAAAACTTTGGAAAAGATGTAGCCAATCTGGTAGATGGCGTTACTAAATTAGGTAAAGTGCCGACTGCCACATGGGAAGAGCGGCAAGCAGAAAATATTCGAAAAATGCTGATTGCTATGTCGCAAGACATTCGCGTTATCATCATCAAATTGGCGGACCGGCTGCACAATATGCGTACGCTGGAATATATGCGACCGCAAAAACAAATTGACAAGGCGCTGGAGACCATAGAAATTTATGCGCCCATTGCACATAGACTGGGAATCAGTTCCATTAAAGAACAGCTGGAAGA
>CAVFJZ010000012.1:0-5139 GCA_963623075.1 Bacteroidaceae bacterium | reverse complement strand
CGGCTATGAAATGATTGAAAACCTGTTAAAAGAAGAGGAAGACGCCCATCCGGATTTAATTGATGATACTTTAGAACGGATTTCCGAACGCATTCATCAAACCTTTCCAAAGGCAGAAATTTACGGACGGCGGAAGTCTATCTACGGAATTTACCGTAAGATGTTCCTGCAAAACAAAGAATTTAATGAAATCTATGATATCTATGCCTGTCGCATCATTGTAGATACGGTAGCCGATTGTTATAACTGCCTTGGTATTATTCATGATATGTATCACTCTTTGCCGGGCCGTTTTAAGGACTATATTTCCACGCCAAAGTCCAACATGTACCAGTCTTTGCATACCACTGTCATTTCAGAAGGCGGTATTCCGTTTGAAGTACAAATTCGAACCAGAGAAATGCATCAAACGGCAGAATATGGTATTGCTGCGCACTGGAAATATAAGCTGGGTGACAAATCCGGCAGCTCCAGATTTGAAGAGCAGATTGTCTGGATTCGTCGCTTACTG
The DNA here is from genome assembly GCA_963623075.1 of Bacteroidaceae bacterium. Lineage (GTDB taxonomy): Bacteria > Bacillota > Clostridia > Oscillospirales > Acutalibacteraceae > RUG420. The sequence goes on along the minus strand of CAVFJZ010000012.1, from coordinate 4,628 downwards.
GAAAATCAGAAAGATGCCGATGACGTAGAAGAAATTGTAAAGACCATTAAAAACGATTTTGTCCCGGACGATGTATTTGTCTTCACCCCGAAAGGAGACGTTATTAATATTCCGGCAGGATCTACGGTTATTGACTTTGCTTATGCCATCCATACACAGGTTGGTCATCGCATGATTGGTGCCAAAGTAGATGGTCGTATTGTACCTTTGGATTATCAGGTTAAAACCGGTGAAATTGTAGAAATTCTGCGTTCTCCGGATCCTAACAAAGGCCCATCCCGTGACTGGCTGAAAATTGTGAAGACCAGTGGTGCCCGGACAAAAATCCGTTCTTGGTTTAAGAAAGAACGTCGGGAAGAGAATATTGAAGAAGGCCGAATTGAACTGGAAAAGACCATTCGTCGAAATCGGATGCATTTCTCGGAAGAAGAGTATGCTAATCTGATTGCCTCCTTGACAGAAAAGAAATCCTTTGAGCAGACAGATGATTTTTATGCTGCTATTGGATATGGCAGTATTACCATGGACAACGTTATGCCGTTTATCCGTGAAGAATACAGTAAGATTGTCAAGGCTAACAAAGAACTTCCCGGGAATGGATCCAAAGAAGCAGCGCCACAACCGCAACATCATGCCAGCAGCGAAGGCGTCATTGTAGATGGCATCGAAAACTGTCTTGTAAAACTGTCGCGCTGTTGCAATCCGCTTCCAGGAGACGAAATTATCGGTTTTATTACCAGAGGACACGGAGTGTCTGTTCACAAACGGGATTGCACCAATGTTCCAAAAGATTTAGAAGCTGCTGCAGAACCGGAACGCTGGGTTGCCGTTCGTTGGGCAGACAATGTGAAAGAAACCTTTAATGCCACTATTAATATTTTCTGTTTGGATAAAATCGGTCTGTTGGCTGATATTTCAACTGATCTTGCATCCATGCATGTTTATATTCAGAGGATTTCGTCTACGCCGGCTAAAGGTGGAAATATTTTGTTAACTATTACGGTCAGCGTCAATGGCGCAGATCATCTGAATACGGTAATTCGTCATCTGCGCAAATTGGACAGTGTTATTGACGTGGAACGAACCGGTATTTAAGGGAATATGAAGGAGAAAAGAAGATGAAAGCAGTTATCCAACGAGTTTCGGAAGCTTCTGTTACGGTAGAGAACGAACTTGTTTCCGAAATTCAAAATGGCTTTTTAATTTTGCTGGGTGTTCACGAAGATGACAGCAAAGAAGATGCCGAAATCCTGGCAAAAAAAGTTGCGAATTTACGTATTTTTGAAGATCAAGATGAGAAAATGAATTTGTCTTTATTAGATCTGCATTATGCCTGCTTGGTTATTTCTCAATTCACACTGTTAGCAGATACCAAAAAGGGGAATCGGCCTTCTTTTATTCAGGCTGCTCGGCCGGACCAAGCCGTTCCGCTTTATGAATATTTTATGGAGCAGTTGCAGGCAAATGGCGTAGAAGAAGTAAAGCACGGTGTTTTTGGAGCTGACATGAAAGTCCGCTTATTGAATGACGGACCGGTTACCATTGTATATGACACAACGCAATGGGTTACAAGAAAAGCATAAAACAAAGGAGGTACCTGTTTTGAAACTACAAACCATAGTGAATGGTGCACTGGAAGAAAATTGTTATCTGGTGGTAGAAGAGACTTCAGGTCAGGCACTGGTTGTAGACCCGGGCACCCCTTCTCCGGAATTTGTGTCAGCCTTACGGGACATGGGCATGAAGGAATTGAAGTATATTCTTTTAACCCATGGTCATTATGATCATATTCTGGGTGTTGCCTTTTTAAAAGAACAGTTTCCAAATGCAAAAATTCTGATTTCTGAACCGGATGCCGTCTTTCTGACGGATGCCAAGTATTCCGGTGCTAATCCGTCAGAACAGACCCCGGTTCCGGCTGACCAAACCGTCGGAGAAGGGGACAAGATTCCTTTTGCCGAAAAAGAAATTACGGTAATTGCCACTCCCGGACATACCAAAGGAAGTGTTTGCTATTTGCTGGATCGGTTTATGTTTTCCGGCGATACCCTGTTTTTTAAAACGTATGGTCGTACCGATTTTTACAGCGGTAATATGGAAGATATGCGTGCTTCCTTATATAAACTGGGAAGTTTGGAAGGGGACTATACCGTATTCCCGGGACACGGTCCAAGGACCAGCTTAGATTTTGAACGGACACATAACCGTATGATGAGGAGAATGACATGGTAATCAACCTGATTCACTGTCCGCTTCGTTATGAAATTGAAAAATTAAGTATGGCCTTTTTCCCGGAAGAAAAATTTCAAATTCGGGAAGAAGAACCCTATTTAGATGCGGATGGGAATGGGGTTATTACCGTTTGCAGAACAGAGGAAGCTGAATCGCAGAAGATTCAAGTTCAAGCGGAACGAAAAGAAACAACCGTGCAACAGGAAGAGACAGGACCACTAACGGAATCTATGGAGATTTTGGCTGGACGAGTTCTGTATCGTGCCTTGTCGGAATTGACCGGTATCATGCCACCTTGGGGTATCTTGACTGGCGTACGTCCTTCTAAGTTGATGACTTCCTATATGGCACAGTCTGGCGCACAAGCCGCTAAGGAGTATTTCCGAAACAAGTTACTGGTCAGCCCGGAAAAGGCGGAGCTGGTTTGCCAGGTGTCAGAAGCAGAAGAACGAATTTTGGCAACATCTACCCCTAATTCATACAGCCTTTATGTTTCTATTCCATTTTGTCCTAATCGTTGCTCTTATTGCTCTTTTGTGTCGCACTCTATTTCGTCACCAGGTGCAAAAAAATTGCTTCCGGCCTATCTGGAGCTTTTATTGAAAGAATTACGACAGACGGCGGAACTGGTGCGGAATAGTAATTTACGTTTAGAATCAGTTTACATAGGCGGAGGAACGCCATCTACTTTGTCAGCGGAGCAGATTACTGCTTTGCTTGATACCATTCAAGCGGAATTTGACCTTTCAAAGGCACGGGAATTTACTTTTGAGGCCGGACGTCCGGATACTATGAACCTCCAAAAATGGGATGCCATTCGGCAGGGCGGTGTAACCAGAGTAAGCATTAATCCACAAACTATGACAGACTCTATTTTGCAAAGCATTGGAAGAAATCATACTGTTAAGGATATTGAAGCTTGCTTTAAAGATGCGCGCAGTCTTGGTTTTCAGGATATTAACATGGACCTGATTGCCGGCTTAGAAGGAGATACACCGGATAATTTTGAACGTTCGTTAGATGCAGTTTTAGCTTTGGATCCGGAATCGGTTACGGTACATACTCTGGCCTATAAACGCTCCTCTAACTTAATTCCGACGGAAGAGCTGTTTTCCAGAGGAAAAGATACCGCTAAAATGTTACATACGGCAGAAAAGCAGTTGCGTTCTGCCGGTCATCTGCCGTATTATCTATACCGCCAAACCCGCTCTGTTGGAAACTTAGAAAATGTGGGATGGTGCAAACCAGGTCATGAATGTTACTACAATATTTATATGATGGAGGAGTGTCATAGTATTCTTTCTTGCGGTGCCGGAGCAGTTACCAAATTAAAGGTGCCGGAGACAAATTCTATTTCCCGTCTGTTTCATTTCAAATATCCGTATGAATACAATACGCAATTTGAAAAGTTGCAAGAGCAGAAAGCGGCACTTTCCCAGTTTTTATTGCAGTATCATCACATGTAAAAGGAGCTCGGCGTGAAAGAAAAGAAAAAGTCACAGTCCTTATTAGGCGGCGCTGCCATTTTGATGATTACTACGGTAATTGTCCACTTAATCAATTTGTTCTACAAGATTCCGCTGACAGCCATTATTGGTACTGTCGGCCGGGGTTATTTCAATGTTACCTATGAGCTCTATACACCGCTCTATGCCATCTCTATGGCGGGACTACCGGTAGCTGTTTCTAAATTGGTTTCGGAGCATTTTGCACAAGGTCATTATAAAGATGTGCGGCAAATACGAAAGGTTGCTCGGCGGCTTTATTTTGCCACCGGTATTTTCGGAACCCTTCTGATGTGTGGCTTGGCAATTCCGTATGAATCTTATGTCAAAAATTATGAGAACTTGTTGCCTTGTTTATTCCTGTTGGCACCGGCCATTCTGTTTTGTTGCATGATGTCCTCTTATCGTGGATATTATGAAGGTTTACGGAACATGAAGCCGACAGGATATTCACAGGTTATTGAAGCAGTAATCAAAATGGGGGTTGGAATTTTCCTTGCCTCTGCCGTTATGAATTATGGAACGGAGCAATTCTATGCTACCGGTAAGGTGTTGGGCCAGACCTGTTCAACAGTAGCGCAGTGTGAAAGTATTATGGCTCCGTTTACGGCTGCCGCAGCTGTTATCGGTGTTACAGCAGGCACCATTGTTGGCTTGATCTACTTACAAATAAGACATCAATTAGTTGGTGACGGAATTACCAAAGAGATGCTGTTACAAGCGCCGGACGTGCAGGAATCAGACCGCTCTTTAGCAAAGCATATCATTAAGTTTGCAATTCCGGTTATGACCACATCGCTGATTCTGAATATTACCAACTTAATTGACTCTTCTACCATTAACAACAGACTGAATAGCGCACTGGATAAAGACTTTGACACAGTCTATAAC
>CAVFJZ010000011.1:0-45720 GCA_963623075.1 Bacteroidaceae bacterium | reverse complement strand
GGAAAGTATTGCAGATTTTATCCATGGATTCGCTATAAAATTGCTGGATTAAATGGCTTTTTTATTTGAACCAATAGAAAAGCCCTTTGAGAAAAGGATTTCTCCTTTCTCAAAGGACTCATCAAAATTTATTTTATATTATTCCTCTGCCATAGCGTACTGTACAATCATTGGGTCATCATACTCTGCCCACATTGATTTGTTTTCATCTAATGACTTAAGCTTTTCCATTTCCAAATCAGTTAATTCAAAATCAAAAATCTCAATATTTTGTTTCATTCGTTCTTTATGCAAGCTCTTTGGTATCACAACAATTCCACGCTGAATATGATGTCTGAGTGCCACCTGTGCAGGTGTTTTTCCGTGATTAGCCGCAATTTCTTTTACAAGTGGATTTTCAATAACCTCTTTTAACCTGTGCTGTGCAAGCGGTCCCCACGCTTCGTGTTGAATATTATACTTATTACACCACTCGTGAAGATAATACTGTTGCCAAAACAAATGCGTTTCAATCTGATTAACAGCAGGAACCACTCTATTGAATGTTGCAATATCTGCCATTCGCTCCGCACTAAAATTAGAAATTCCGATTGCCTTGATTTTACCTTCATCATACAAGTCTTCTAATGCACGATATGCTCCATAATAATCAGAAAGGCATTGATGAATTAAAACCAAATCAATATATTCAACCTGAAGCTTTCTAAGGGACTCTTCCACCGAAGCCTTTGTTTTATCATAACCAAATTCAGTCACCCAAACTTTTGTTGTGATAAAAATATCTTCTCGGTTTAATCCAAACTCTCTCATCGCCTTTTTTATACCGTCCCCTACCTCTTGCTCATTGTAATAAGCCTGAGCAGTATCTATCATACGGTATCCTACTTCAATAGCGTTGAAAACACATTCAGCGGTCTTTTCCTTCGGGATTTCAAATACTCCAAAACCAACCATTGGCATTTTTACACCATTATTTAAAGTCACATATTTCATTGTTATAATTCCTTTCAAATTAGATTATATTGCTATTTTGAAAGGATTACTCTGTAAGGTTTGCCCTTAGAAAAAAACTTGTTAAACATATCTTGAAAACTCATTTTCTTACCCAATTCACTTTCAGAAAATGGGCAATTCCGATTGGAATTGCCCATTTTTTCGTCTTTTTACTTGTCTAACGGCTTCATCGTCGGGAACAGGATAACGTCACGAACGGATTCATTTCCGGTCAGAAGCATGCAAAGGCGGTCAATGCCGATTCCGCAACCACCGGTCGGCGGCATACCGTATTCCAGTGCGCGAACGAAGTCATCATCCAGCATGTTGGCCTCTTCATCGCCACAGTCACGAAGCATCAGCTGGTGTTTGAAACGTTCCATCTGATCCAGAGGATCATTCAGTTCGGAATATGCATTGGCATATTCTGTGCCGCAGATGAAAAGTTCAAAGCGCTCCGTCAGATAAGGTTTGCTTGGCTTGCGCTTTGTCAGCGGAGAAACTTCTACCGGATAATCCATAATGAAGGTTGGCTGTGTCAGGTTGGCTTCTACATATTCGTCATAGAACTGGGTTAAGATATCACCCCAGGTCTCTTTGCCTTTTTCCACTTCAATATGGTGTTCTTTGGCAAGTGCCACTGCTTTTTCGTTGTCCAGAAGGAACTCATCAAAGTCAATATGAGCATATTGCTTTACCGCTTCCACCATAGTCAGACGGGCGAACGGCTTTCCAAGGTCAATTTCTACGCCCTTGAAATTCACAACCGGGGTGCCGTTAGCGGCAATAGCTGCATTGCGGAAAATGGCTTCCGTGCGGTCCATCATACCGTTGTAGTCCGTATAAGCTTCATAGAATTCAACGGTGGTAAATTCCGGGTTGTGCTTGGTGTCCATTCCTTCATTGCGGAAGATGCGGCCAATTTCATAAACCCGCTCCATGCCGCCGACAATCAGGCGCTTCAGCGGAAGCTCGGTGGCAATGCGCATGTACATATCCAAATCCAACGCATTATGGTGCGTAATGAACGGGCGAGCCGTAGCACCACCGGCAATGGTATTCAAAACCGGAGTTTCTACTTCAATATATCCTGCATCATCCAAGGTTTTTCTGACACTTTGGACAATTTTGGAACGCTTAATAAAGGTATCCTTTACTTCCGGATTTACAATCAGATCTACATAACGTTGACGATACCGCGTATCCGGGTCCTTCAAGCCGTGAAATTTTTCCGGCAACGGAAGCAAAGACTTGGAAAGCAAGCGAATCTGCTGGGCATGAACGGAAATTTCTTCCGTTCTGGTTTTGAAGACAAAGCCCTTAATTTCAATAATGTCACCAATATCCCATTGCTTTTTGAAGGCTTTATAGGCCTCTTCCCCTACATCATTAATAGAAACATAGGACTGGATACGGCCGGTTTTATCTTGAATGGTAACAAAGGAGGCCTTCCCCATAATGCGGCGTCCGATAATACGTCCGCAAACGGAAACTTCTTTTCCTTCCAGAGCTTCATATTGCTCTTTTATTTCCATACTCTGATGGGTTTGCTCGGCAGTCATAACCTGGAACGGATCCTGACCGGCATCCTGCATTGCCTTCAGCTTTTCAATACGAATTTGTCTTTGTTCATTTGTCTGTTCCGGGGTCAGTTCCTCAGTTGCCGGATTCTGGTTCTTATTGTCAGCCATGTTGCTAACTCCTTTCAAAATTCTGTTTATTTCTTACCAATTTCAAGAATTTTGAATTTCAGTTTTCCGGACGGCACTTCTACAGCAACTGTGTCACCGACTTTATGGCCCATCAGAGCCTTGCCAACCGGAGATTCATCAGAAATCTTGCCGTTCAGAGGATCTGCCTGGGTAAAGCCGACAATCTGATAGGTAATATCTTTCTTTAAGCCCATATCCCGAATGGTAACCACGGAAGCACGGTTTACTACATCAGAGGAGAGCTCATCTTCATCAATCAGAGTTGCATTTTGGATGATAGCTTCCAATTCCTGAATCCGAGACTCCAATTTTCCCTGTTCGGATTTTGCTTCATCATATTCCGAGTTTTCACTCAAGTCACCAAAAGAGAGGGCAACCTTAATTTTTTCAGCCATATCCTTCCGGCCAACGGTTTTCAATTGTTCCAGTTCGTCCTGGATTTCCTTAAGGCCTTCCGAAGTCAGTCTAATTTCTTCCATCTGTTCCACATTCCTTCCATGCGTTATGCGATGCAGTTTTTCTGCAATATTATAATGAAACCCTTTTGCATGGTCAAGCATCCGGGTTCTTTGCTAAAATCAGTCTTTTTCTATGCTTCTTAAAGCGTCCCGTTCTGCCTTGCTGACGGAGGCTTTGGCTCCGTCCCGCAGAACGCGGACTTGCTTACGATGAATGCTGATGGGTGCGGCGTCCGGATCTTGGTCCAAACGAATTTTCAGCATGCCGGTAATCAGGTTTACTTCTGTTACCACGCCTCTGCCTTCCCGTGTATTCACATAAGCGCCCACCTTCGGGGTAACCCGAATTAAGTGTTCATAGGCTTCGTGTTCATACTGTAAACAGCACATTAGTCGGCCGCAGGTGCCGGAAATTTTAGTCGGATTCAAAGACAAGTTCTGTTCCTTGGCCATCTTAATGGAAACCGGGTGGAAGTCAGAAAGATATTCCCGACAACAGCACGGTCTGCCGCAGGCACCCAGCGTGCCGACCATTTTGGCCTCATCCCGGACGCCGATCTGGCGTAGTTCAATGCGAGTCTTGAAGACAGAAGCCAAATCCTTTACCAGCTCTCGGAAGTCTACTCTTCCGTCCGCAGTAAAGTAAAACAGAATTTTGCTGCCGTCAAAGGCATATTCTACTTCAATCAGCTTCATTTCCAAGCCATGTTTTTTTATTTTTTCTTCACAAATCTGGAAAGCCCGCGCCTCTTTGGCTTTGTTGGCCTCCATCATCTTCAGGTCCGCATCTGTGGCAACCCGAAGAATGGGTTTTAACGGGGCAATCAATTCTTCATCCGGCACGGAATAATTTTCTTTGGCCACAAAGCCACATTCGGTGCCGCGGGCCGTTTCTACAACAACCTTTTTTCCTAAGGGTAACTGCTGCCCTGCCGGATCAAAGGTGTAGACTTTACCGACCTCTTTGAAGCGAATGCCTACCACTTCTGTCATATTGGTTCCTCCAACAATTAGTTCTGCTCTGCGGCAGCCATCAGGCTACTGCAGAAACGGGTTAAAGTTAAATTTTTATTGGCATACCGCTGCAAGTCTTCAGACAGGTCTGTTAAAGCCTGTTCCATGGTCAGCAGGGCAGCCGCATTGTATTGGCGGCTTAACTTCTGTGCCGCGCCTTTTTGTCCGGAAAGGAATTCTGTGCCTCCTGCCTGCAAGACAAGAGCGTCCCGCACCAAAAATCCCAATTCTTCCAAGACCAAAGGAAAATCATCTTTTTTCTTTTCCAAGCAGGCAGAAGCCGCCAAAAAGCGATATTCTTTCCGTTCGGCCAGCGCGTCGGCCAGTTCTGCCGCCGCCTTCTGCACTTCAGAACGTTTTTTTGCCGAAAGCGTTTCTTGCCACACTTCCGTTAGGTGGAAAACCGCCACACGGGAAAGAATGGTTGGCAGAAGAATGGATTTTGATTCACAGCAAAGCACAAACGAGCTAAACTGTGGCGGTTCTTCCAGCACTTTCAGCAAGGCGTTCTGCCCTTTATTCTGCAATTGACTTGCATCCGGAATAATATAGATTTTGCAGTCCCCGTCATTGGGAAGCATATAAGCGTCTGCGCGCATATCCCGAACAAGATCCACGGCAATTTGTTTCTTCCCTGATTCCGGAAGCAAATATTGCACGTCCGGATGGGCATCCGCCAGTACCTTTTTGCAGGCTTCACAGTGTCCGCATGGTTTTTCATGAAGAGCTCGGCACACCCGCGCCATGGCCAAGTCTTTAGCCAGACGGTTGCGGGCGTCCTGCGTGCCGCCCTCCAAAACAATGGCATGTGGCAGCCGACCGCTGTCAATTAGCGTAGTTAACTGCTCTTGCAGATTTTTTTCGTAACCCTGTAAGCTCATGACAGCTTACTCCTTTGTCTTTGGCAATACGGTTGTATCCGGCTTCTGATTTTTAATTTTCAGCCGGTCGGCCGGAATTGTTTTGCTGCCGGCGGCCGCAGACGGGCGCACCGGAGAAGCCGGTTCTTCCGGGGTAAACAGTTTGGCCGGAGCCGGTGTGCTGGCCTCCGGAAATACATTATATCCTCTTTCTGCCGCAAAGCGGGGAGAATACCAAATCAAAACCGCTGTCAGGAACAGCACCAGCGCAAAGTCCACAAACTGTGCAGGATACTGATCCGGCAGGACGTACCCAGAGCCAAAAATAGTCAGGAAGCAGGTTGGAAACGCTTCTGTTACTCCAAAGAATACAGCTGCACATCCAGAAAAATACAATGACCAAACACTGTTCCCCGAGTTGACGCCACCGGCAATTCTAGCAAATTCTAAAGAGAAGATCAGATAAAATCCGGTAAAGAATAATTCCAACATCAGTTGAGACACATTACGATAACTAATGGGTTCCACAAAATGAACCATCATGCGGGCAATGCCCCAAAGAACCGGAGAAAGTGCCAACAGCTTCAGGCGTTGGTATTCTGCAGTTCCTTTCCAAGTCCCCTTTACAAGGAACAAGAAATAAACTGCGCTCAACAAGCCAAAAATAATTTGAAACAGCTTTGGAATAAACCCGCTGCTGATGTAATAGGTAAAGACCTGCTGTGTCTGCGTTTGAACTGCACCCCAAAGATCTGCTACTTCCAGCATTCTGAGGATGGCATCCGAGAGAAAACCGAGAACGCTTAACAAAGACGCCGCTGTCAGCGTCTTGCTTTTCACCGGCATGAATTTTGCACGCGGCAATTGATTGCTAAGGAGCGGAATTAACAGAGATGCCAAACTTGCCGCCACCATCAACGCAATTAAAATAGGATAAGAGAGGTCTTTCACCAACCAAAAACCGGTACTCCGGTCCAGACAGCTAAGTAGCTGATGCAAGCGGATTGGAACAGCCACCACTGAGGCAATACCAACAATCAGAAAAAGCCCGCATAAAGACAGCTTACATTTCTTCATGAAACCAACTCCTTGTATAGGGCAAACTACCACTCATAAAATTCATTCCATTATACAATATTAAAGAAAAAAAAGGAACTGCCATGCCGGAAAAAGAAAAGGCTCCTGAAACCTCAGGAGCCTTTAGCAGCATTTTTACTGTTCTTCCGTTGCATAAACAGAAACTTTCTTTCTGTCTTTGCCCATTCTTTCAAAACGAACGGTACCATCAATGAGAGCAAACAGGGTGTCATCCTTACCCTTGCCTACATTGTTGCCCGGATGAATGTGTGTGCCACGCTGTTTTACAAGGATGTTACCGGCAAGTACAAACTGACCGTCAGCGCGCTTTACACCAAGTCTTTTGGATTCGGAGTCACGACCATTTCTGGTGGAACCCATACCTTTCTTATGTGCCATTAGTAATACACCTCTTTATTTCACTAGTTGGGTAATCTTTATTCTGCTTCTTTAGCCGGGGCCTTCTTAGCAGCAGCTTTTACGCTGATCTTGCCGATTTCAACCTTAGTATATGGCTGTCTGTGGCCCTTCTTGCGCTTTTCGTTCTTCTTTGGCTTGTACGTGAAAACAACAACTTTCTTGCCCTTGCCGTTCTTGATTGCTGTGGCAGCAACCTTAGCGCCCTTTACATATGGGTCACCAACTTTAATTCCGTCATCGGAACCAACTGCAAGTACCTTGTCAAAGGAAATTTTTGCGTCTGCTTCTACATTCAGTTTTTCAATGTAGATTACGTCGCCTTCCTGTACTTTGTACTGTTTTCCGCCAGTTTCAATAATTGCGTACATGTGCGTGTTTCCCTACCTTTAATATAGACTCGCTACGACGGGTAAGAACCTGCGTTCTGTTTACCATTGGGCGCAATACACCCAGGACCCGGAATATGCGGCATCGGTTAGTATAACACAGGCATTTTAGCCCGTCAACCGTCTTTCTTCGGCAAAATAACCGACAACGCCGAGTGGTCTTCCTGCAGAATTTTCTGCAGGCGTTCTTCTGCATCTTCTTTTGTTACCGTGCGATATACTTCTAATTCGTCAAACAAGCGGTACCCTTCTAAATAAGCGGAAATCAGCTCATTCGCCAAGCCATCTGTTTCATTGTAGCCCATTACGGATCGACCATAGTTCATCTTACGGAGCGTTTGGAACTCGGCGTCATTAAGGCCTTCTTTTCGCAGATGTTCAATTTCTGATTTAATGGCATCTGCAACCCGCTCCGGGTACCGAGACATGCCGCTGAACAGGACAGTGCGGTAACCGGGGCCGATAAAATATTCCCAAGCGAAGCTACCGTTAATTAAGCCCTCTTCTAAAAGACGGTTATACAGCGGAGAAGTGTCTCCGGCAAGGTAATCCAATAACAAACCCGTTAGAATCCGTTCCTTCAGCGTCGGCAGTTCCGGTCCCGCAGATTCTTTGAACCCAAGGGCAAAGCTGGGCATGGTTACTGCAAACTCCTGCTTTACATAAGGGCGAACAATGGAATCCGGTTCTGCAAAGGCAGGTCTCCGGTTAGGTTCGCCCGCTACCGGAGCGGTGCCAAGAACTGAATCGCAGATGGAAAGAACAGATTCTACCGTTACGTCTCCCACTACGGCAAGCACCATGTTTGCCGGATTATAATACTGTTCATAACATTGATATAACAGGTCCGCAGAAATTTGCGCAATACTGGCTTCGGTGCCGGCAATATCAATTTTAACAGGATGCGTATGATACAGGCATTCCAGCAGATTGAACAAGACACGCCAGCCCGGTTCATCCAGATACATCCGAATTTCTTGTCCAATGATACCCTGTTCTTTGCGAACCGTCTGCTCTGTAAAGTACGGATGCCGAACAAAGTCCAGCAAAATCCGCAAATTTTCCATGGCATGATCTGCGCAGGAGAACAGATAACAGGTGCGATCAAACGAGGTATATGCATTAGCCGATGCACCGGTTACCGCAAAGCGGTCAAAAGCATCCAACTCTTCTGATTCAAACAGCTTATGTTCTAGGAAGTGTGCCGTTCCATTTGGGATAGCTTTTCCGGAAAGGAGATTGTCTATGGAGCCATAGTTTGTACCGATAATCCCATAGGTGGTGGAATACCCTTTCTTCGGATACACCAGTACGGTCAGGCCGGAGGCATGTTGAATAGAGAAGTAGGACTCTCCCAGTATTTCATTTTTTATTTCCTGCATCATGCTTCTGCCTCCTCTTCCGCTCCTGCAAAGCCGCTCCCGGTTCCCTTCAGAAGAAAGACCGTGTCCAGCTTTACCGTTTTGGCAGCGGCAATGATCTGTTCTGCGGTTACCGCTTGCAAGGCATCTGAAATTTCCTGTGGCGTTTTAAAATGAGTGTCACAAATGCGCACCTGCGCCCATCCGTCAATGTCATCCGGGCTGTCTGAAACAGAGTGGTACCGATCTTCCAGAGAACGATGACAATGGTTCATGTCCTCTTCTGTTACCTGTCCGGCCTGTAAATCAGCCAGTTGTTCCAAAATAGACGCTTTGGCTTTTTCTGCATTTTCCGGTTCAATGCCACTTTGTACAATCAGAATACCTTTTCGGCTGTACAGTCTGGCAGAGCAATAGTAGCAAAGGGATTGGGCTTCCCGTACATTTTTAAAGAGGCGGGAGTAAACGCCGCCGCCAAACAGATCGGCCATGGCGGCATAGGCTGCAAAATCAGCCTCCGGATCCTGCATGCCGGTCCGAAATCCAAGAACCAGTTTTCCCTGTTGAATTTCCTGTTCTTCTGTAACCTCTTTGGGTGCAGTTCTGTCCGGATGGATTCCGGAGCAAAGAGGAGCAAGAGCTCCTGTGCGGTCCACTTCTGACAATGCGTTTTCAAAAAGGGACGTTACACGATTTATGTCCCCGTTTCCAACTACATTCACCTGGATCCGTGCAGTTTGCAGCGCCTCTCGCCAGGCCGTCGTTACGTCTTCCGGCGTCAGTGCTGCTACACTTTCTGCAGTTCCCCAAACGTTAATATGGTAGGCTTCTTCTGCGCACATGATTTCTTCACAGCGCCGCAAGGCATACGCACGCTTGTCATTGTTTTCTGCTTCCAAGCGTTCCTGGAGCAAGCGTTTCTCCCGCTCTACTTCAGAAGCCGGGAATACGTTCCCATTTGTCAAATTCGGCGCAAAAAGGATTTGGCAAAGCAGTTCTGCACTTTCCAACAAAAGGTCTTCCTTGTCAAATGCAAAACGATTATCCAGAAAAGACAAGGAAAAATAGAGCACCTGATTTTCCCCATATTTTCTAACGCTTGGTGTCAAATAGGCACCATACAACTCTGCCAATCTCTTATTCATTGCTGTTGTACTAGGATATGCGGCACAAGTTTTGGTCAGCAAGTACGGCAAAATTGCATATTTTGCCGCATCTTCCTGCAGCGGCAACACCAGGCCAACCGAAAGGCAGCCGGTTTTAAAACGATCCGTTTCATAACGAACCACACGAAACCCGGGAAGCGGGTCTTTTACAACATAATTAGAATCCATAGTACTCCTTCATCAATGGGCTTTTGCCCTGAAAAATACGCTACTATACTAACACAAAACCGTTCGTTCTCCTAGAGCAACAACCGATTCTCGTTTCATTGACGCCACCCCTCTTCTTTGATAGACTTTTAGCAGAAAAGAAAGGATGAGCAACACTATGAATTTTAAAGCAATCGGCGCTTCAGATAAAGTGGAAGGCTTTTGCCTGGTGAAACGCTGTGAAGTAAAAACTTCCATGAAGGGCTCCAAATATATGGACTTGATTTTAGCCGATAAATCCGGTGAAATTGACGCCAAATACTGGGACTACCAGGAGGGCGTCACCATTATTTTCAAAGAAAATGCCATTGTCAAAGTCCGCGGTACGCTGGATCAATTTCGAGGTGCTCCGCAGTTACGAATAGAGCTGATTCGCCCGGCATTGGCCAGTGACAACATTAATCCGGCAGACTATGTGGCCGCCGCTGAATATGATTCCGAAGCCATGTACCAGGAAATTATCTCCCTTGCAGAAGGCTTCCAAGACGAAGACTTAAAGCTTTTGTTAGAAACGGTTTACGCCAAATACAAAGAGAAGCTTTTGTATTATCCGGCAGCGGTGCGGTTGCATCATGCCATGCGTGGCGGTTTGTTGTATCATACCTTGTCTATTATGCGAATGGCCCAAAAGGCCTGTGAAGTATACCCAAGCATAGATTCTGATTTGCTGCTTTGCGGCGCTGCGCTTCATGACCTAGGCAAGTTAGAAGAAATGGACGCCAATGAACTCGGTATTGCCGGAAAATATACCACCGACGGCAATCTGATTGGCCACTTGGTGCGTGGCACCATCATGGTCCATGACGCTGCAGCAGAAATCGGAACCCCTGCAGAAAAGACAGAATTGCTGGAGCATATGCTGATTTCCCATCACGGAAAGCCGGAATTCGGATCTGCCGTTCGGCCTATGTTTTTAGAAGCCCACGTGCTTTCTCTTCTGGACGAGTTAGATGCCAAGGTTTATGAAATTGCCGACATTGTTTCCGACATAGAACCCGGAGACTTTTCCCAGCGCATCTGGTCCCTTGACGATACTCGCCTATACAACCACGGGCGGAAAGAAGACTTGAAGCCGGAGGCCAATTTAATGGATAAAACGGAGGGAAACTTCCATGTGTAATGTCACACCGGAGGGCGCCACTACTTATAACGCCGGAACCAATCCAAATCCATGGACCGAATTAAAAATTAAAGTTTCCGCCGAAAACATTGATCTTGCCGGAGACATTGCGCAAATGACCGTTCCCTATGGCATTTATATTGAAGACTACCGGTATCTGGAAGAAGAAACGGAAGAAATTGCACACATTGATTTAATAGATGAAGCCCTTTTACAGAAGGACCGAAACACCGGTTACATTCACATTTATTTGGAACCCGGAGAAAACCCAATGGAAGCTACCGCTTTTTTGCAAGAGCGGTATCAAGCCTCCCATATTGCCTATGAAATAGAAGTATTGCCCTGTAAGCGAGAAGACTGGCAAAACAATTGGAAAAAGTTTTTCCAGCCACAGAAAATAGGAAAAAAGCTATTCATTCAGCCCAACTGGCAAGAAGAAGGCGTTGCCGCAGAGGCAGACGGACGGCAGGTGCTTTACCTGGAGCCGGGGTTAGCCTTCGGCACCGGTTCCCATGACACCACCCGCCTTTGCCTGGAAGCGCTGGAGCAGCACATCCATGGCGGAGAAACCGTCCTTGACCTGGGCTGCGGCACTGGGGTTCTTTCTTTGGCAGCCTTGTTGCTGGGGGCTTCTTCCGCAGAAGGCGTAGACATTGACGAGCTGGCCGTCAAAACCGCGGAAGAAAACGGCCGCCGCAACGGATTTACGGCACCGCAATATACCGTTCACTGCGGAGACATGGCCCAGCAAATTACCGGACAGTATGATTTGGTAGTAGCTAACATTGTGGCAGATGTCATTGTTCTCTTCTGCCAAAGCGCCAAACAATTTTTAAAGCCAGGTGCTTACTTTATCCTTTCCGGCATTTTAAACACGCGGGAACCTGATGTATTGCAAGCGTTCCAAGACAATGGCTTTTCCATTGCAGAGCGCCATGCCTCCGGAGAATGGCTTTGCTTTGTTTTGACAGCGGATTAAACCGCACTAAAATCACGTAAAAAGAGGCACGCCTACAGCGTGCCTCTTTTGTTTTAACATGGTTCCTTAATCAATATCATATCTTGCCAAAATGGCTGCCGGTCGTTTTCGCATAGTGTTCCACACCGGAAGCAATCCTACAAGAAGGTTGAATCCGTAAACCAGCAAAATTTCCAGCAATAGGAAGTACGGTTCCTGATAAAGGAATTGTGCAATTTCCGTACTGGAAGCGGTTGCCCACTGAATGCCAAAGAAAGTAATCAGAAGGGCAGGCAAATCCGTTATTGTGGTTACTGCTAAAACTTCCCCAAGGAAGATTTTATAAACATCCCACTTTTTCATGCCAATGGCACGTAGCGTTCCCACTTCTTTAATCCGGCTCAAGAAACTGGACCGGCTGATTAAGAACATTTCAATCAAAGAAATGGCAATAATAATGGTTGCCAAAATCATAGTGGCCCGAACCGTTTTTTGGGTTGCTTCCTGATAGGATGTCCTTGCATTCTCCAGAAGGTTTGTTACATGATATCCTTCCTCTGTCAGATTCGTATAAGCATTCTGATCCTCTGTTGGGCAGATTGTATACAGGGAAGCATTTTCTACCAGCTCATACAGCAACGTCTGATCGGCCACCAATGGGGTTGTCAGATTTTGGTCTGATGTATAATAACCAACCACCTTAAGCTTTTGCTTTCCAACCGTTACGTCTATGGTTTTGTTCAAAGGGTACAAGTCTCGAGACTCATAATTCACTATACATTCATAGGCTTTCTCCGGTAATTTGCCTTTCTTCAACTGATAGGTTCCTTCTGCCAAACGGTAAGATTGCAAACTTCCCGTTTCCGAGGAGTCCACGGTACCGGAGTCTGTCACATACAAAGTACCGTCATTTTGAGAGGGATTCGTATAATACAGCGCCCAAATAAACTGACTCTGCTGCAGATACAGGTTTGGTTCCTGTTTGTCAGTCAAGCCAACCAATGTATAACTCCGTCCATTTTTTAAGGAGAAGGTTTTTCCAATCAGTTCCTCCGCATTGCGAAGATTAAACATGGCAAGCCGTCCATCTGAAGACAGAAGCGAATCTAAAAGCATCCGATCTACCACAATTTCCTGTTCCGTTTGCGGAAGGCGTCCAACGGAAATTTCTTCTGCTGTCAAGGTGGAAGCATCCGACAACGATCCGGTCAGGGAAAAATTAACCCCCTGTGATTGATAAAATTGTTCCGGTGCGAAGGTTAACGTAACCTTGCTGTCGCCGGGCAAAACATAGGCTACATCCGCACGGTCTGCCAGTTTATTGTATTCCTCTACCGTAAGCGTCGGATTTTCCATTTGCAAATACAAGGCATTGTCTGTAATGTAATCCTTTTGCTCCACGTGTTTTACACTGCCAATTCTGGCAAAAGCAAAGGAAATAAAGCAACCTGCCAAAAGGAACCCAATCAACAAGAATTTCCGAAGCATAGTGTAAGAGCCGATTTTTTGGAACCCACGAAAGAAAGCAACCCAGAAATTTTGTATAGAGCTGTATCGCCGGGCGATAGACTGGTCTCCCACCTCATCCAGATGAAAATCATAATCCGCAATGCTTTCCTGATTTACCTGTTGTTTATAGTCATCTACCAGTTCAATTCCGGATCCCTTTTCTACCACTTCCACGTGCTGATTTTCCGGTGCTTGAATATACAAATTGCCGTGCTTTACCACAATTTTCAGAGTCACATTATCTTCCTCTGAAGCATAGACGGAAATTCGGTCTTGCCGATCCTCAAAGACACGCTGACGAGGGAATTCTTTCAAATAAAAGATGTTATCCAGCTCATAGTCCAGCGCATTGTCATGCTCATTTGTTCGGTCGGCCGTTACGGTTCCGTCCACCACTTCAATAATCCTGGAGGCATAAAACTCTGCCAAATTTCGTTCGTGGGTAACCAAAATAACCAGGCGTTCTTTGGAAATGGTCTTGATAATATTCATGATTTCCACAGAGTTGCGGGAATCCAAATTTCCGGTCGGTTCGTCCGCCAAAACAATATCCGGATTTTTAACCAGCGCGCGAGCTACGCCAACTCGTTGCCGTTCCCCGCCGGACAGCATGGATACCGGTCTGTGGCGATACCGCAGCATGCCCACTTTCTCTAAGACATACTCCACGCGGACTTTTATTTCGTCCTTATTTTTAATGCCCACCATTTTTAAAGCAATGGCCACATTCTCAAACACAGTTTGATCTTCCAACAATTTATAATCCTGGAAAATGTATCCGACAGACAGGCTGCGCAGTTTGTCTACTTGATTTTTATTTCTGGCGGACATCTTTTTTCCGTTCACCAGGATAGTGCCGTCCTGCACGGAGTCTAAGCCGCCGATGGCATTCAAAAGCGTGGTTTTTCCACATCCGGAAGGGCCAAGCAATGCAATTAAGCCTACATCCGGCAACGTCAGGCTGGTGTTGTTGATGACATGAAGTTCGTTTTTCTTTCCTTTATTAAAAAACTTGTTGACCTTTTTTAATTCAATCATGCCGTCACACCTCCTCGTGCAGCGTGCTGATACTGCTCTTCTTAAATAGGGTCCTTGCGTAGCGGAGGCTGACCAAAACAGAAATGACAATACCAATCAAATAAATGGTAAGATAATCCTGCCAACGCATACTTTGTGCCATAGAAAGCAACGCATCACTTCCGGAGTAGGTTGTCAAAGCCCACCAGAGGAGTGCAAAGAGCGCTGCTGCGGTGTTGGTCACAGTTAAAAGGTCAATGCCCAACAAATTTCTGCAAACCCTGGTATTTCCGCCAAGCATCCGAACGGTGGAATAATAAACATTTCTGGAACGCATAATAATGCGGATAACAAAATAGCTGACAAAGAATACAACCACTGCCACCGTTGCGGTAATCAAGAGCAACAAAGCTTTCATCAAGACGGTTATACTATCAGAGGTAACCATGGCATCTTTGATTGCAAGCGTTGTATAGCCATTGCTTTGTAGTGCCCGGTTCACGGAATCTACTGCTTCTTCACTGTCTGTCAAAACAGAAATCTGATAGGTATCCTTGTCAAATAACTTGCTATAATCCTCTGCATTTACGTAAATAATACCGGGGTCATAGTTGTCCTCTGAAGCAGAACTGATGAGCTTCTTTATGGTTTTTTGATTATATGTAGAAGCACAAGTTACGGTCAAAGAATCTGTATAATATGGTGTTTTTACATTAATTTCCAGCTTAGATCCAACACTTTTTCCATTTTTGGCATATAGATTGTAATCTTCACTCATAATGCAAGTTCCGCTTTTTACACTGTGTAGTGGTTGCAGGACCCAGCCAGGTGCTACTGATTGATTGGTATACGTCTTTCCATTAAAAACATAGGAGAATTCCGCATAATTGGCATTAGCCTGCGTCTGCATTTCCTTCAGCAAAGCAGGGCTAACATAGACGTAACCATCCCGATCATAATTGCCGGAATTCATGTCCAGTCGGTCTAGCAGCACTATGCCGGAAATGGTATACGCCTCTTCGCTTGCATACGTATACAGTTGCTGGTTTATTAACTCTTCATAAATAGAGGCAAAATAACTATCTTTCTTTGCCACAACCAGCAATTCGGTATCTTTGGTTGGCATCTTACCCCACGTCAGTGTTCCGTCAAAATCCTCCCGTGCACGCGGGGTCAGCGAAACGTAATAACTTAAGGTTTGCACATCTTGGCTTTTCGTATGAAAGGTCATGGGCTCATCCAAAGAAACATCACTTTCCACTACTTCTTTTACTTGATCCATAGTGGCAATTTTTTGCAATTCTTCTCCGGTAAAGGAATTTCCGTCTGTCTTTTTGACAACAATTCGGTTTTTCCTTACATCCTGAAAATAGTAATTATACTCCTGTTCCGATTCCGACAAGCTGACACGAAAAGCACTTAGTTCTGCGGTAAGAGAGGCAAAGACAAATAGAAAGACCAAAAGCAGCAACAAAAATTTCGGCTTAATTTTGAATGCATTTCGAATTCCAATTCGGATCTGCGATCCGGTGGTCATATTGTCATAAGTACCGGCGGCAGCTTCCGCAGCGGGATTGTGCCGCAAGGTCACGTCTTCCAGGACCTTGCCGTCATGCATTTTAATTTTTCTGGTAATATAGGGCTCTACCTGTTCAATGTTGTGCGTTACAATAATGACCAACTTATCCTTGGCCACGTCCGCCAACAGGCGGATGACCTCCTCGGCAGACTGTTTATCCAGGTTGCCGGTGGGCTCATCCGCAATAATAATTGGCGTATCCTTGGCCAGCGCCCTTGCAATGGCAACCCGCTGCTTCTGGCCGCCGGACAATTTGGAAGCCTTCGTGTTGCGGTATTCTGTCAAACCTACTTTTTCAATCAGTTCATTCACTGTTTGTTTGACTTCTCCCGCTCCGGCTCCGTTCAACAGTAATACCAGCTCTATGTTTTGATACACCGTATAGCTGTTAACCAGATTAAAATTCTGAAAAATATTTCCGATATACTTACGGCGGTAGTCTTCAAATTCTTTTTCCGTATAATGGCTGGTTTCCTTGCCGTCAATGTACATTTCACCTTCTTCATAGGTGTCCAGTCCACTGATCACATTCAACAAGGTAGATTTGCCCGAACCGGACTCCCCGGTAATGGCCACAAATTCTCCCATGGAAAAGTCCAAGCTGACACGGGAAAAACCGGTAGCAATTACGCCCTTACTGTAATAAAACTTAGAAACATTGGAAAGTTGAATCAAAGTCTTCGCCCCCCTTCTCATTCTGTGGCTTTAGTCTACCATAAAAAGCGGTGGCAAAGGTTACAATCAAATTACAGATATGTCACAATTCTGCCAAGACATCGGTCCTAAAAAATCCAAGAAAAAAAGACCCGCTAAACAGCGAGTCTTTTCTTTTCTGGTTCTGTTTACCTTTATTCCTTGTTGGCAACCACTTGCTTTGCCTTGTCAATGAAATCAGCCAACGTAAAGGTTTCGGAATTGCCGCCGTCCCGATACCGGAGCGTTACGGTTCCTGCCTCCGCTTCTTGCTGACCAAGCACCAACATATACGGTGCACGGTCTACCTGCTGTGCTTCCCGAATCTTGTAACCAATCTTTTCATTGCGGTCATCTAATTCGGCACGGAAGCCGGCCTGCATCAGCTTTTCATAAACATCTGTAGCATAATCCATTGTCTTTTCAGATACCGGCAGGACCTTAATTTGAGTAGGTGCCAGCCACAGCGGGAACTTGCCCTTGGTTTCTTCAATTAAGTAAGCCATAAAGCGGTCCAGCGAACCAAGAATGGCACGGTGCAAAACAACCGGAGTCTGTTCTTTGCCTTCAGAGTCAATGTATTTCAGGTCAAACTTCATGGGCAAGCAGAAGTCCAACTGACAGGTGGACAGCGTATATTCTCCGCCAACAGCCGGTTTTACGTTTACGTCCAGTTTGGGTCCGTAGAAAGCTGCTTCGCCGATTTCTTCGGTATATTCCATGCCGATTTCGTTCAGCACTTCCCGCAAGGCATTTTCTGCGGTATTCCACATGTCGTCATCCGGATGATATTTCACGGTATCCTTCGGGTCCCGCAAAGACAGAACACAGCGATAATCCGTAATGTTAAAGTCTTTATAAGCGTCAAAAATCAGGTCTACTACGGCGCTGACTTCACTTTTTATCTGCTCCGGAGTGCAGAACAGGTGGGCGTCATTCTGACAGAAGTGACGGCCACGTTCAATGCCCTTTAAGGTGCCGCTGGCTTCATAACGGAAGTCATGTGCAATTTCGCCGATGCGAATTGGCAGTTCCTTGTAGCTGTGCGGTTTATTGGCATAAATCCGCATATGATGCGGGCAGTTCATAGGACGCAGAACAAACGCTTCTCCATCCACTTCCATGGCCGGGAACATATTGTCTTTGTAGTGTGCCCAGTGACCGGAAGTCTTGTATAAATCCACCGTACCAACACACGGTGTCATTACATGCTGGTAGCCTAAAAGACGTTCTTTTTCTTTGATATAAGTTTCCAATTCCTGCCAAACGGCATAGCCCTTCGGGAGGAACATAGGAAGACCACGACCAACCAGGTCATCCGTCATGAAGAGGCTCATTTCTTTGCCAATCTTGCGGTGATCCCGGGCTTTGGCTTCTTCTACCTGCTTTAAGTATTCATCCAACTCCGCCTGGGTGGCAAAGGCCACGCCGTTAATGCGAGTCAGCATCTTATTGTTAGAGTCATTCCGCCAATAGGCACCGGACTGTTGTGTCAGTTTAAACGCTTTCAGTGCTTTGGTATAACAGAGATGAGGGCCGGTACACATATCAATATAGTCGCCCTGTTGGAAGAAGGAAATTTCAGCGTCTTCCGGCAGATCATCAATATGTTCCAGTTTGTATTTTTCATGACGTTCTTCCATCAGCTTTTTGGCTTCTTCCCGCGGCAGGATGAACGGCTTGAATTTCAGATTAGCTTTTACAATCTTCTTCATTTCTTTTTCAATGGCGTCCAGATCTTCATCTGTCAGTTTGACATCTCCCAGATCTACGTCATAGAAAAAGCCACGTTCAGTAGCCGGTCCGAAAGCAAAGTCTGCCTGCGGCCAAAGGTGCTGAATGGCCTGTGCCATAATATGTGCTGCGGAATGGCGAATAACCTGTTGTGCCTGTTCTTCGGTAGCTTCGGAAACCACACCATGTTTGTCAATGATTTTCATAGAGATTTACCCTTCCTTACTGTCTCGGTCCCTGCAATTCTTGTAAATTCTACACCGCTAAAAAAGCAAAGTCAACTCTATCAATGACGCTCTTTTTTCCGCATTCCGAAGCGCAAAATCAGGAATCCGGTTAAGCCAAGACCTGCCGCAAGAAAGAAGGGTAAAAATACAGTTTCATCTGCTGTAGAAATCACCTGCGGCTGCGTTGTACTTGGCTGCGTTGTGGTTGGCGTAGTGGGCTCTTCCGGAACCGGCTGATTCTTTGCTTCTAAGGAAATAACCTGACCGTCTTCTGTTACAGAAAACAGCAATTCTTCCTCCAAAGGAAGATAACCTTCCGGCGTTTCCGCTTCTCGGAAGAAATAAGAACCAAAGGGCAAATTTTCTACCGTAATAGTCCCGTTTTCATCGGTTACGTAACGTTCCAACGGCTCTTCCGATCCTTCAGCGTACAAATCAAAGGATACACCGAAAAGGCCGTTTCCGGTAACAGCATCTGTCTTTTGCAAAATAACAGTTCCGGCTTTTACCTGGTTATGAAAGCAAACCACTTCCGTTGTATTGTTTCCGATAAGAACTGTTTGTGCGTCAACAGCAAGATACTGTTCGCCCACAACGTCTTCCGTTACGGTATATTCTCCGGAAGGAATCCCGGTTAACTCCGCCACGCCAGTTTCATTGGTTTCCAGTTCGTAGCTTTCTCCTTGCCCGGTTACGGTAAAGTGAATTCCGGAAATAGCTCCATCAGAAGCGGTCTTTTCTACACGGAGATTCCCGGTGGCAGTGCGGACGGTAGCGTTAGTTGCAACCGGACTAGACTGTTGCCCTATAATAGCAGCCTGGCCGGTGCCATTCGGGGCAAGTGCCAATAATGCCTGCGAGCTGAGTGCGGGCAATTTGCGAGACAGTTTCAGGCCCACCTCTGTTACCGGCGTTTTGCTGATCAGTGTCAGCGTATTTTCAGTACTTGCAACAGATACCGAATCCCCATCTGTTGCTATGCTGTAATCCTGCAAAACACCGTTCGTATCCGTCAGCACTGCACGGTAATCTCCGTTTTCTCTGTCATATTCCAATACAATTTCCGAATTTGAAAAGCTTGGTGTTGTTTGATGCTGCAACACCTTTTGCACTAACGTGCGGTAAGCTGTCTGCCCGGCTTTTCCGTTTAACGTCTCTGTAAAGCGGTTTTGCTCCACTGTACCGCCACGATAGCTTGCATCTTGTTTTTTATCTTCTGTAATACTGGTTCGGATTCCGGTCTGGTATTCCCAGATTAAAATCTGTGTAGCAGCATAACTGTCTGCCATAGAAGTACCTAATCCGGAAACCGGGCATCCGTACATGGTTGCTAAGGTAATTCCCAATTGTTGTTCTTTACTTAAATTATTCCAAGCTGCACTGTCAGCCAGTGTGGTTGCCGTTCGACCATTATAAGACTCTATTGCGGTGCCGTATTCTATGCAATAAACCCAAATTGGAGTACCGCCGGCATCTGTCCTGGCAGCGGCCCCTTCTTTGTTAGAATCGGCCAGATACATCATGCGAAGATACGTCTTATCTCCATCCAGCATGGTGTATTGATACGTTGTGCTTCCGGTTACACCGGAAGCACCGGAGGCTCCTTCATTGCAATATTGCGTTATATTGACCGAGGCATTTTCTCCTTCGGAAAGACTCAGTGCATAGCAGGTACCTCCCACCAAAAAAGAAAGGGCCATGAATAACCCAAGAACGGAAAGAACAGAAACGCTTTTCTTTGTCTTCTTCATAAAAATCTCCTTTATTTAGAAAAGCGGTGATCCCTTCTGCAGCAAATTGTGTTGGGCGATGCTTTTGTTTTTATTTTGTTTTTCTAAGCAAAAGGGAGCACCGCTGTTTCCCTCAATTACATAAACTCTATTTTGGTTGCTGTTATTTCAAAATGGGTTCGGTTCTTTCCTTCTTTGTCCTGATACAGCTGGTTTTCAAAACCACCCTGCAACAGGATTTTAGAACCTTTTTTTAAATAGGACTCCGCAAACTGTGCCAACTTATCCCAACAATGAACGTCATAAAATTCCCCTGTATCTTTTTCCCCGTCATTGTTGGCCATACGGAAGCTAGCCACTTTGGCATTCTTTTCTCCCACTTCTTTGATCGTGGGATCGGCCACCAATCGACCGCTCATAACAATTGCTTTCATTGCAATCCCCTTTCCAAAAAGTGACGGCCTTACCATAGCGCAAGAGCTTTCGCTTGAAAAGGGGTTTGGAACCAATAGCAAAAAGAAAGCAACCAGTGGTAGTGAACCAGCGGTTGCTTTCCTATGATTTTTCGTATTACGTAGTTTATTTACGTGCCTGTTCCGTTACATCAAGGCCAAAATTCGAGCCGTAAATTCAGACGGATTTTCCGGTGTAATACCCTCTAACAAAAGTGCCTGATCAAAGAGCAAGTTGACATAATCTGCCGCCTTTTCCTTGTCGGTTTCATACAGTTCTTTCATCTTGGCAAAGATTGGGTGCTCCGTATTCAGCTCCAGAACCTTCTGTGCCTTCATCCGATCCGCTGCATTCATTTGCATGGACAACATCTTTTCCATTTCCAGAGAAATACCGCCTTCCGTGCTGATGCAAGCCGGCGCGCTCTTCAATCGGGAGGAAACTTTTACTGCGGTAGCTTTTCCGCCCAGGGATTCCTTCAGGAAGTCAAAGAATTCTTTGTTTTCCTCTTCCTTCGCTTTTGCACTATCTTTTTCATCCTGGGTATCAAAGCCCAAATCATCATCAGAAACAGAGCGGAACTCTTTGCCTTCATAACCGCCCCACATCATCTTGATGGCAAACTCATCAATGCTTTCTGTGAAGTACAGAATTTCATATCCTTTATCCGCCACCATTTCAACCTGTGGCAGAGAAGCAATCTGTTCCAAACTGTCTCCGGCTGCATAGTAAATGTACTTCTGATCTTCTTTCATGCGGCCAACATATTCTTCCAGCGTGGTATATCCACCGGTAAAGGAGCTGTGGAACAGTAAAAGATCCCGCAGCAATTCCGCATGTTGACCATAATCACTGTAAGTACCGTATTTCAGATTGGCACCAAATTCCTTAAAGAAAGTCTCATACTGTTCTCTGTCCTGACGCAGCATCTTCAGCAATTCAGACTTTATCTTCTTTTCCAGGCTTCTGGCAATAATCTGTACCTGCCGATCCTGTTGCAACATTTCACGAGAAATGTTCAAAGACAAATCTTCGCTGTCTACCAAGCCCTTTACAAAGCCAAAGTAATCTCCAAGTAAGTCCTTGCAGCAATCCATAATCAAGACACCGGAAGCATACAGTTTCAAGCCCTTTTCATAATCCTTGCTGTATAAATCCATGGGTGCTTTTCCCGGAATGAAGAGCAACGCATTGTACGTAGCTGCGCCTTCCGTAGAGCTGTGGATGACCTTCATTGGCGGATTCCAGTCCATAAAGTTCTGCATATAGAACTGATTATATTCTTCTTCCGTCACTTCGTTTTTATTCTTTTTCCAAATAGGCGCCATGGTATTCAGGGTTTCCTCTTTGGTTACATCCTGATACTTCGGCGAGCCATCTTCTTCCGTTTCGCCGTCTACCGGTTCCGAAGTGGTCATATTCATTCGAATCGGATACCGAATGTAGTCACTGTATTTTTTGACAAGGCCGGCCAAGCTGTGTTCATCCAAATAGGCACTGTAATTTTCTTCTTCCGTGTCCTCTTTCAAGGTCAGGATAATGTCAGTGCCGTGACCTTCTCTTTCTGCTTCAGTAATGGTATATCCGTCTGCACCGGTAGACTTCCATGCCCAGGCTTCTTCTGCGCCAAAAGCTTTACTGATGACTTCCACAGAAGAGGCCACCATAAAAGCGGAGTAGAAACCAACGCCAAATTGCCCAATGATATCAATATCTTCTGCATTCTTGTCGCCTTCGGATTCATTGCGGAACAGGCGAGAACCGGATTTTGCAATAGTGCCTAAATTCTTGTCCAGTTCATCCTTGCTCATACCAATTCCGTTATCGCTGATGGTCAGAGTACGGTTTTCTTTGTCTGCGGACAGGTGAATCGCAAAGTCATTGCGGGATAATCCGCTAATGCCCTCTGAAAGGGTCTTGTAATAAAGTTTGTCCTCTGCATCTGATGCGTTTGAAATCAGCTCCCGCAGGAAAATTTCCTTGTTGGTATAAATGGAGTTGATCATTAAGTCCAGAAGCCGTTTGGATTCTGCCTTAAATTGTTTTTTTGCCATTTATTGTCACCTCGTTAAAGTAATCAAACCATGATTAATGGAATTAGCACTCTTGATGTGCGAGTGCTAACAGAGATTATTATAACGCTTTCTTTCAGGAAAGCAAGCCCCTTTCCGAAAGATTTTTGCAGGACTTATCTCAGCAGACATTCCTAAGAAAACCCTCAGTGCCTTTCATTACAAAAGCACCAAGGGTCATTTCTTTCTTATATTCTGTTTCTACGCTCAGGCAGCCTGTTTTGCCTCTTTTCGGGCGGTATACATCCGCTGGAAGGTCTTGACAAGTTCTACTATAAACATGCCAACCATACCAATTCCGATAGCCACCAGATATTCATCAAATTCTACGGTAGCAAATCCAAAGGCATTTGCCAAGAACGGAACTTCGCAAACCAGGGTAGTGCAAAGCATACTGCCGGCGGCAGCACCCCAAAGCATCCAGTTTTGGGTCTTCATGGTAAAGATACAACCGCGCAGGGAACGCATATTGAAGCTGTGGCAAATTTCCGCCATAGACATTGTCAAGAAAGCCATGGTCATACCGTCTTGGCTGTTGGCAATTTCCCAAACACCGGATTCCATATAATGGCCGACAAAGTAAGACGTCAAAACCAAGATGGAAACCAGTAAGCCCTGATAGGCAATATCACCGCCCATGCCACCGGCAAAAATACCGGCTTTTGCACTCCGCGGTTTCCGACGCATGATGTCTCCCTCTGCCTTTTCCATACCCAGTGCCAGTGCCGGGAAGCAGTCGGTAATCAGGTTAATCCAAAGCAGATGTACCGGTTTCAGAATGGTAAAGCCCAGCAAGCTGGAAACAAAGATACTGATAACTTCACTCATGTTAGAGCCAAGTAAATACTGAATGGCTTTTCGGATGTTGTCATAAATGCGACGGCCTTCTTCCACAGCGCCGACAATTGTAGCAAAGTTGTCATCCGCCAAAACCATATCTGCCACATTTTTGGTAACGTCCGTTCCGGTAATACCCATACCAACACCAATATCAGCACTTTTAATGCTTGGCGCGTCATTGACACCGTCACCGGTCATAGCCGTTACGTATCCGGCATTGCGCCAGGCAGTAACAATACGGGTTTTGTGCTCCGGCTGTACACGAGCGTAAACACTAATGTCTTGTACGCAGGAGGCAAATTCTTCGTCACTCATGGCAGACAGTTCTGTACCGGTAATGGCGCGTTGGCCTTCTGCCAGGATGCCCAGCTCCTTGGCAATTGCCACTGCGGTGTCTACGTGGTCACCGGTAATCATAATGGCGCGGATTCCGGCCGTTTTGCATTCGGCAATGGCATCTTTCACTTCCGGGCGCACCGGATCAATCATGCCGGTCAGGCCGACAAAGCCAAGGTCGGATTCCAGCGTTTCCGCATCCATGGAATCCGGCTTTGTGTCCCAAAGCCGCTGTGCGCAGGCCAAAACCCGCAGTGCTCTGTCGGCCATTTCCTTGTTAGCCTTCAGAATTTCTGCACGGTAGTCCTCAGTCATAGGAACCGGATTTCCATCTAACAGGTAGTATTTGCACCGGTCAATGATAACGTCCGGTGCGCCTTTTGTATATTGTACAATACCGTCTTCCGTCTGATGAACCGTTGTCATCATTTTACGGCCGGAATCAAACGGTGCTTCTCCAATGCGCGGGCAGGCTTCTTTTAAGGTCGGCTTCTTCAGACCAAGCTCGTTTGCCCAAGCAACCAAAGCCGCTTCCGTTGGTTCCCCTGTAACGGTGTCCTCTTCATCCAGTTCGGCATCGCAGCACAGTGCCATAGCTTTGGCCAAAAGGTTCTCATCCGCGCCGAAGTGATCTACTACGGTCATCTTGTTTTGTGTCAGTGTGCCGGTTTTGTCCGAGCAAATAATCTGTGCGCAGCCCAGCGTTTCCACCGCCGTAAGGCGACGGATAATGGCATTGCGCTTGGACATATTGGTAACGCCAATGGACAAAACCACCGTAACTACGGCCGCCAGGCCTTCCGGTATAGCCGCAACCGCCAGCGATACCGCAATCATAAAGGAATTCAAAATGACTTCAAAGTTGAAATCAGATACCCGAAGCAGTTGTACTGCAAAAATAAGCACACAAATGCCAAGCACCAGCCAGGTCAGAATCTTACTGAGCTGGCTCAGCTTAATTTGCAGTGGCGTCTGACCGTCTTCTGCCTTGGTCAGCGCATCTGCAATCTTACCCATTTCGGTATCCATGCCGGTTGCGGTAACTACCATGGTCCCGCGGCCGTAGACAACCGTGGATCCCATATAGGCCATGTTCTTTCGGTCACCCAGCGGAACCTCTTCCAGATTAATCAGGTCCACAAACTTGGTAACCGGTACAGATTCACCCGTTAACGCAGCCTCTTCTATCTTCAAGCTGGCATTTTCAATCAGTCTGCCGTCGGCGGGAACTGCATCGCCGGCTTCCAAAAGGACAATGTCGCCTACCACTAAGTCTTCACTATGGACGATTTCCACTTTGCCATCCCGCAGCGCCTTAGACGTTGCCGCAGCCATTTCCTGTAAGGCTTCAATGGCTTTTTCCGCCTTGTTTTCTTGATAAACACCCAATATGGCATTGATCAAAACAACAGACAAAATAATGATAACATCCGCAAAGCTTTCCCCTTGCACGCCGGCCAGCACGCCACTGATGGCTGCTGCCACCAGCAGAATGATGATCATGGGGTCTGCCATTTGCTTGAAGAACTGCTTAATCAGAGAATCTTTTTTGCCCTCTGCCAGTTTGTTCTTTCCGTTTTCTTCCAGTCTGCGCTGCGCTTCCTGTACACTTAATCCCTCTTTGGCGCTGTGCAATTCAGCAAGGACACTGTCCGCATCCTGATGGTAGTACTTCATTTAGTATCCTCCTTCAAAAGTGTGCATTTCCATAAAAAAAGCAAGACTTTTACAGCTTGCTTTCACTGTAAAAGTCTTGCTCATACGTTTTGTACTCTATAGACCGAACCTTTCGGTTGAGATGACGACCTATGGAACGCCTTTGCAGGCGCAAGCTACTCCCTTTGCGCATAGGATAGCAATTTTTTTAGGACAAGTCAACCGTTTTCCCGTCCTTTTTACCGTTTTCTTCCCAGGAGACTAAATAAAATCAGTGCAACCAAAGCCGCCGCTCCAATGCCGCCGATAATGTAATAGGTCTGGTCTCCGGTGGCTGCAATAGATGCCCCTGCATCTGTTGCAAAAGCGGAGACAGAGCAGCAAAAAGTAGCCAGTAAAGTCATGATTGCAAGCAGCGCATTACGCCATTTTTTAGACATAAGAAAACCCCTTTCAATGTCTTTTGTGTCTGAAATTATACCATAGGCATTGCTGAAAGCCAACTCGCCGATGACAACGGTAACAAATTCAAAAAGGTCTTGACGAATAAAAAAATTGGTGTTTATAATAGTGGCACAAACCGTTGAAGGAGAGTAGTAAGACAGACGAACTCTTTCAGAGATCTGCCGATTGGTGAAAGGCAGAAGAGGGACCTGATCTGAATGGCCTCCTGAGGGCAACCCGAACTGCTTTGGCAAAGTAGGGAAGACGGAGAACACAACTTCGTAAACAAAGGGGGCATATGTTGGTATGCCGATGAGAGGATGCCTTTGCATCAAGCTGGGTGGCACCGCAGGAGAATTCAACTCTTGTCCTGGCAGTAATTTAGTTACTGTGGGACAGGAGTTTTTTATTGCTTCTTTCCCACAACCAAAGCCAAGGAGGTTCATGAGAAATGAGCAACGAAACCAAAATCCCGTACAAAATCTATCTGGACGAAACCGAAATTCCAAAGCTGTGGTATAACGTGCGGGCAGACATGAAGACCAAACCGGCCCCACTGCTGAATCCGGAAACACACCAGCCACTGACGGCAGAGGAGCTTTCCCCCATTTTCTGCAAAGAGCTGATTGATCAGGAATTGGATGACACCACACCGTTTATTCCCATTCCGGAAGAAATTCAGGAATATTACAAAACCTACCGTCCGTCTCCTACCATTCGCGCTTATCATCTGGAAAAAGCGTTGGGAACGCCGGCCAAAATTTATTACAAATTTGAAGGGAACAACACCAGTGGAAGCCACAAGTTGAATTCCGCTTTGGCCCAGGCCTATTATGCAAAAAAGCAGGGCTTAAAGGGTGTTACCACAGAAACCGGAGCCGGTCAATGGGGAACAGCCCTATCCATGGCCTGCTCTTATTTCGGTCTGGACTGCAAAGTTTATATGGTTAAAGTTTCCTATGAACAGAAGCCGTTCCGCAGAGAAGTCATGAAGGTATACGGCGCAGACGTAGTACCGTCTCCTTCTGAAACCACAGAAGTAGGAAAAAAGATTTTGGCTGCCCACCCGGGCACTACCGGTTCTTTGGGCTGCGCCATTTCGGAAGCGGTTGAAGTAGCCACCTCTCACGAAGGATACCGCTACGTTCTGGGAAGTGTATTAAACCAGGTCCTTTTACATCAGTCTGTCATTGGATTAGAAGCCAAAGCAGCGTTAGACAAATACAATGTAAAGCCGGATATTATCATCGGTTGTGCCGGCGGCGGATCCAATCTGGGCGGACTCATTTCTCCGTTCATGGGAGAAAAGCTCCGTGGCGAAGCTGATTACCGCTTCATTGCCGTGGAACCTGCCAGCTGTCCCAGCTTTACCCGCGGCAAATTTGCCTATGACTTCTGTGACACCGGTATGATTTGCCCTCTGGCTAAAATGTACACCTTAGGGAGCGGATTTATTCCTTCCCCAAACCACGCCGGCGGTCTGCGGTTCCACGGCATGAGCTCCACGCTTTCCCAGCTGTACCATGACGGATACATGGAAGCCAGAGCAGTAGAACAAACCGCAGTCTTCCAAGCAGCGGAGCAATTTGCCCGCACAGAGGGCATCCTGCCGGCACCGGAAAGCAGTCATGCCATCCGTGTTGCCATTGATGAAGCACTGAAATGCAAGGAAACCGGAGAAGAAAAAACCATTCTCTTTGGCTTAACCGGAACAGGATACTTTGATATGGTTGCCTATGAGCAGTTCCACAACGGCTCTATGACAGACTATATTCCGTCAGACAAAGACTTGCAAATCGGCTTTAACGGTATTCCGCAATTCCCCGGAAATGAAATCTAACCACAACATACCCCTATAAAACAAAAAGGGAGCTTGATGCAGCTTTGCTGCATCAAGCTCTGTTTTATAGTCTTAATTTTCTGTTTCAATATATTTTTCTGTAAACGTCTTATACTGCTGCAAGCCCCAGGCAGTGGCCTCTTTGGCAACCTTGGCATACGGTGCCATCATGTCAAACGCATGGTAACAACCGCTGTATTCCTTGGTTACCGTTTCCGTTCCGGTTTCTGCCAAGCGGGTAAAATACGTTTCGTCTTCATCATGAAACGGTTCTATACTGCCATAGAAAGAGAAGGCCGGCGGCAGGTTAGACAGGTCCGTTGCCCGAGCCGGTGCTGCGTAATAGGGAACTCTGTCTTGAATAAATTGCTCATCCAGATAAATATGCCAGGCCGAGCGATTTGCTGTTTCATTCCAAACCGGTGCATTGTTTTTTCGGCTGCTACTGGTTAAGCGGTCATCCAGCATAGGATATAGCGGCATTTGGAATGCAAACGGGTCTTCTCCCTTGTCTCGGCAATATAAGGTCAACGCCGCAGTCAATCCACCGCCGGCGCTTTCGCCGCCTACTACCATCTTTTCGCTTTGAATTCCTAACTGTTCTTTGTGCGATTCCATCCACTTCAGTGCAGTGTAACAATCCTCCAGTGCCGCCGGGTAGGGGGCCCTGGCAGATAAGGTGTAATCCGGCAATACAATAACACAGTTATAGTGTTTTAAGATGTGTTTTGGGAAGGCCATAATAGCCATTTCCGGAGCACCCAGGACATATCCGCCCCCATGACACCATAAAATACCGACCGTTTTGCTGCCATCGTTTTTTCTTCCGTCCAGAATCAGCAGCTTCATCTTACTGCCATTTTTTCTGGAAATCGTACGATAGCTTCCGTTTAGGCTTTTCATTGGAAGTAAACCTAAAACAGCAGTCCCCAAGGGAGATGCGATACGTTGCACCTTCTCAATGCCCAAGGGACTGCCGTACTTTAAGGCTAAGCCTTCTAGTCTGATTTCTTTGCGTATGGATTGATTTGGAATTTTCATGATGCATTCCTCCCTTCACTATCAATTCTACAAATTAGTTTTGAAGTGTTTGTTAACTCTTCGTAAACAATACTTCACCGTGGTAAAGTATTAGTAAAATAAAGTGCAAAAATCCCGACACATCTTTTTGACGTATCGGGATCTTCTTTGTTTTATTCTTTTTTGCGAGTTACTTCTTTAAGAAAATTACTTACACTACCTCAAAGGAGCTGGAATACGCTGCAAACCGTTCAAAACTGTTTGTACCTGTCTTGGCAATGCCATTGTAAACCAGTCTGTAAGTGCCCTTATCTACATTCCGAAGAAGCCAGTTGGCAGAAGCTTCCGAAGAAGACGTCAAGGTCTTGGCAGTGGAATGGAAATAAGTATATGGATCAGCGTCATCTCTTACCTGTACCCATTTGCCGTTTACCAGTTGTTCTACCGCCATGTAGGTATAATCTTTCAGCAGTTCTTCTGCGTTATCTACGGTCTGAGAACCACCCAGCTTAAACTGGAATACAGAAGTATCAATCTTGAAGGTGTAATCATCCTGCACCTTGCCGGAAAGACTGACTTCTGTTACATGTCTTGGGTTAACACCCTGCCATACAGCAGTAACAGTTTCACCGTTCTTGTAACTTTCCTTAACATCAGTTTTCAGAGTACCATAGTCCCCGGTATCTACCAAAGACGGAACAATAGCAGCCGGAGTTTGAATCAGCGGCGGCTGGGTATCCTTCATCTTCAAAGAGTACTTAGTATGCTTACCGGCAACCAGATCCTGAGACAGCTTGTCCAGCTCTTGTGCCAAAGCAGCCTGAGACCACGGACCATACAGGCAGGTGGAACCTTCATAGTGCTGTGCAGCATATTCTTCTCTGGTGGTCAGATACTGGCTGTAAGAGTTACTGTAACCAGACAGGATAATGTGTTTCACGCCAATCTGAGAAAGGGTATCAGACAATGCTTCCTTGGTCCGACGACCAGCTTCAGTAGTCAATTCAAACGGGTTACCGCAAATAGCTACCTGGCCGATGGTAAAGATCTGCAACGGCTCATTGACTGTCTTTAAGCCGAACGATGCAGTATCTAAGCAAACCAGCTTTTCCATCTGCTCATCATCATACTTGTCGGAAAGCAGAATCTTCATGGCAACCGGCCATACCTGCGGAGCAATCTTTTCCAAACCGTACAGGTCAATGCTGGAGAAGTCATACTTTTCTCTGACTACATTGCCATCTTCATCCAGATAGTAGTTGTTACGGACAGCACCTTCTTCGGCATTATCTACCGGGGCGCCTTCTTCGTCACCGGCAATGATACCGGCACCGATGCATGGGTCAGAGGTTTTGGCGGTGGACACATCATCATAGTCCATCTTATAAGAACCAATGTATTTTTCATCTACGGAGATATTGCTATAATCTACAATTTCATAATTGTATCTTACTTCTCCGGAGAGCTTAATGGTGGTAATTCCCTTACCGCCCTTCAAAATCTTTAATGCAGCATCTGCTTCCTGCTGACCGGCTACAATCTGATTTTCAATGATATCCAAAGAATCATCTACATCAGCCGGGCGCTGGAAGGCTTCGGTAACATCCTCTTCCTGCGGTTTGTTCGGAGAAACGTCACCGCATTCATTTTGTGCAAAAGCAGCAACATATCCGTTACCCTTTTCCTGTTCTACATAATAAGCAGCGTATCCCTTATGGTCTGCTGCCAAATAAACATTGTCAATCGGGTTGGATGTGCCGTGGCTTGGGAAGAAGCTGAGCATACCAATTTCCCCTTCGCCGGTGTGGCTGAAGGAAAGGATGGACATTTCCTTGCTGACCGTCTTGCATGCAGCTTCAAAATCAGAAGCATACTGAGATCCGTCATAATTGTTGTTCCACTTTGCAGCAGCAAGGGAACGGTTGTAAGACTCAATGTCCGTATCCGCATAGGAAAGGGTAACAGAGCCCGGTGCCAAATCTTCATGTGCAGCTTCAATGGAGTCAGCAATGCCGCTTACAATCAGGTCTGTGGCTTCATCATCATATCCCGGAACACCGTTAATCAAGTCATATAATCCATACCAAGAGTTGTTGGATCCGGAGGAATGGCAGTGGGTTGCGGAAATCATAACGTTTTCTTCCCCATACTGACTAAGACCCCTGGACTTCAGTTCCTTCAAAACCATTGGTTTAATGGATTCTGTCATATGAACCAATTCAACGGAAACATAGACAACCGGAGTCGTGCCGGTCTGTACAATAAAGGCACGGGAGTGCAGTCTCATTAAAAGACCTTCAATCAGATTACCCGTGGAATTATATCCGTTGGAAATGGAGGTGATTGGTCCGGTAATATCAGCAGAACCAACACCAACGTACATGGTCTTATCTGACTTTTTGGCTGCAAAGCCAACCGTAGCACAGCTGAATAACAGAGCCAGTACTAAAGTCAGAGAAAGAACGACTTTTTTCACCTTTTTCATAATTCTCTCCCTTTGCTATTTTTTGACAGCAAAGCTGTCTTAAAACAACCTACATTTTACCACAGTAAAGCGGCTTTCAACAGCTCTTCATATTGCCGAAATATAGAACAACCTACTTAGCAACTTCCATAAAAAAGCGAACAATATATGAACAAACCTTTAACGTAAGCCTACCGCAAGCCGTGACAGTTAACGGTGTTGTTCAGCGTAGTGATATCCCAAATCAAACGCCGTCAAATTCATTTCCGTAAACTTCGGCGGAACCGTTTCACGAATAACCTGTTGCCAGGTTTCTTTGGGAATATCGGTAGCAGTAGCCATCAAGCCAATCAGGGCTACATTGACAGCCTTGGAAGAACCTGCCTGAACAGCAAGGCTCAAGGCATCAACAGCAATCAAATCGGCGCCGGCGGCCTGTAATGCTTCTAAAATGTGTTCCGGATACTTAGCCGTGCCATTAATAACCGGCATTGGATCCATACATTGCGTATTGGTAATAACCTTACCACCCTTTTTTAAAAACGGCAGCCAGCGAGCAGCTTCCAGCTGTTCAAAGGATAGGATAATATCCGCTTCTCCTTCGTTGACAATAGGAGAAAACACTTTGTCCCCGTATTTTACATAAGTAACCACAGAACCGCCACGTTGAGACATTCCATGTACTTCGGAAATTTTTACATCATAACCTTCTGCCAGAAGGGCACGGCCAAGCAGTCGGGACGCAAGCAACGTACCCTGTCCGCCAACGCCGACAATCATGATAGATTTCGTCATCTTATTTACCCTCCTTCATGGCTTTTACCGGACAGAGAGGCAAGCACATGCCACATCCGACGCACTGTGTAAAGTCAATGGTAGACTTTCCTTCTTTCATGCTGATGGCCGGGCAGCCGATCTTCATGCAAGCCTTACAGCCAATGCACTTATCCGGGTCTACCGTAACAGCCGGTTTCTGCTGTTTCCGAATTTCCGGCAACAGGACGCACGGCCGACGGGAAATAATCAAAGACGGTTCATCTACTTCTAATTCTGCTTTAATGGCAGCCTTGGTAGCCTTAATATCATAAGGATCCACCACAACAACCCGCTTCATACCGACAGCTTTGGCTAACGCTTCTAAATCTATAGCGGTAGTCGGATCTCCGTTAATGCGTTTTCCCGTAGTCGGGTTCTGCTGATGTCCGGTCATTCCGGTAATGGAGTTATCCAAAATAATAATATTGGAACTGGATTGGTTATAAACGGTGTTAATCATACCGGTAATACCGGAGTGCACAAAGGTAGAGTCTCCAATAACGGCAACACTGTTTTTGGCATGTTCCGGATCTACCTTGTTGCGGCCATGCAATCCGGAAATAGACTGTCCCATGCAGATAACGGTATCAATGGCGCTGGTTGGTGGCAATGCGCCCAAGGTATAGCATCCGATATCTCCGGACACAAAGACCTTCAAGTCATGCAATGCCGTAAACAATCCACGATGCGGACAACCGGGGCAAAGTGCCGGCGGACGTCCCGGAATTTCCAGATCCGTCTTCATCTGCTCTGCTTCTTCGTGCAAAATTACCTTCCGGATCAGAGCCTGAGAATATTCTCCTTGTAAGGTAAAGGAATCCTTTCCAATGCAAGGGATTCCCAGTGCACGAACGTGTTCTTCCACAAACGGATCCAACTGTTCTAATACATAAAGGGTATCTACTTCTTTGGCAAAGTCCCTGATTTTTTGCTCCGGCAGCGGATAAACACAGCCCAGCTTCAAATAGGACGCCTTGTCTCCAAGCGCTTCTTTGGCATATTGATACGTAATACCGGCAGCAATTACGCCAATTTTCTTGTCATTCCATTCAATGGTATTCAAGTCCGTAGTTTCAGCCCATTCCGACTCTTTGGCCTGTCTGTCTTCTACTACCACGTGCCGTTTAATGGCAGAGGCCGGCATCATAACATACTTGGCCACGCTCTTTTCATACGGCTTTAACTCCTTCTCTTCCCGCTGACCAAGCTCTACAATGCTGCTGGAATGCGCAACGCGAGTGGTCAAGCGAAGCAATACAGGAGTATCAAACTGTTCACTCAGCTCATATGCTTTTTTGGCAAAATCCTTACATTCGGTGGAATCCGACGGCTCCAGCATCAGGATTTTGGATGCCTTTGCATAATGGCGGGAATCCTGTTCATTCTGGGAAGAGAACATACCCGGATCATCTGCAACTGCAATAACCAATCCCCCATTGACGCCTGTATAAGAAGACGTAAATAAAGGGTCTGCCGCCACATTCAGGCCAACGTGCTTTTGGGCGGAAAAGGCTCTTGCCCCGGCGATGCACGCACCTATGGATGCTTCCAGCGCTACTTTTTCATTGGGTGCCCATTCACACCAAATTTCAGGGTGCTTTACGGCATTTTCTGTAATTTCGGTACTCGGAGTGCCCGGGTAACTGGAAACAAAGCGAACCCCGGCTTCATACAGGCCTTGGGCTACCGCTTCATTTCCCAGCAACAATTTCTTCATACATCATCCCTCTTTGTGTTTTGCATTCTTCCATTAATTCGTCTGTCTGGAAATCAGGTCTGCTCCGGCATATAGTTCCCGTAATTTCGGCTTTTCAATTTTGCCGGTTGGGTTTCTGGGTACAGGAGCAAAAATAATCTTTCGCGGCCGTTTATACCGTGGCAAAGCCTTACAGAATTCATTGACGTCTGCCTCTGTCAGGTCATATCCTTCTTTGCTTTCAATAATAGCTGCGGCAATTTCTCCTAACCGCGCATCCGGCAAGCCGATAACAGCCACGTCCTTAATTTCCACCATACGGTGAAGGAAATCTTCTATCTGTACCGGGTAGATATTTTCTCCACCCATTATAATAACATCTTTTTTCCGGTCTACAATTTGAATCATACCATGTTCATCTACCATGCCCATGTCACCGGAAAGCAACCAGCCGTCTTTCAAGGTTTCTGCGGTAGCCTTTTCATCTTTATAATAGCACTTCATGACACCGGGGCCTTGAATCCAGATTTCTCCGACGGTCCCCTGCGGTACTTCGTTTCCATCTTGGTCACAAAGTTTAATCTTCCAGCCATAGCCGGGCACACCAATAGCGCCGGCATATTGTACATTTTCTACGCCAAGGTGGATACAGCCCGGCCCTATGGATTCTGACAAACCATAATTTGTGTCATATTGATGATTCGGGAAAATTTCCAGCCAATGTTTAATCATGCTGTGTGGCACCGGCTGCGCTCCAATGTGCATCAGTCTCCACTGATCCAGCTTGTAATCTTCCAAATGAATTTCTCCGCTGTCAATGGCATCCAGAATATCCTGTGCCCAAGGAACCAGCAGCCAAACAATGGTGCATTGTTCATCTGAAACAGCCTGCAAAATCCATTCCGGCTTCGTACCTTTTAGGAGAACCGCTTTGGAGCAGGAAATCAAAGAGCCCATCCAGTGCATCTTTGCGCCTGTATGGTACAGCGGTGGAATACAAAGGAATACGTCATTCTTTGTTTGACCATGATGCTTTTGCTCTACGGTAGCGGCGTGCATCAAGCTACGATGTGCATGTAAAATTGCCTTCGGAAATCCAGTGGTTCCGGAGGAATAATAAATGGCTGCATCGTCATCCGGCGTCAGAGGTACATTCGGCTTCTCTTTGGAGCAGAATTTTATCAGGCGTTCCATGTTGTCTGCAAAGTTCGGGCAGTCTTCTCCAACATAAAACAGGTGGCCAACGTCCGGAATCCGGTCCAAAATGGCTTCAATTCGTCCTACGAACTCAGGACCGAATACCAACATGGAACAATCTGCTTTATCCAAGCAATATTTGATTTCTTCTGCATCATAGCGATAATTCAGCGGAACTGCTAACGCGCCGGTCTTCAGAATACCGAAATAAATAGGCAGCCATTCAATAGAATTCATCAATAAAATAGCAACCTTATCACCCTTTTTTATGCCGCGGGTAAAGAGCAGGTTAGCCACCATATTGGCACGGTCATCAAACGTTTTCCAAGTCATTTCCCGACGAAACGGCTGTCCCGGCTCCGGTTGCATCAGCGCATAGTCTTTCCAAGTAATCCGGCTTTTCACATCAAATTGCGGATTAATTTCCACCAGTGCAACCTCATCCGGAGCTTCCTTGGCGTTCCGCTCCAGATATTCAAAAATCAACATATCGTTCATGTTGGGTCCCTTCTTCATTCGCTTTTTACTTTGCTTATATTCTGCACTTTAAAGTATGACGGTTTAAAGTGCTAAAGTGACTTGCTTGCATAACGTTTTTAGTTTATCATTCTTGCTTTTTTTTTACAAGAACCCACCCTCTTGCCACGCAAAAAGGCCTGCCACAGACACATGCTGCAGCAGGCCTTTTTCTGTTTTTATTTTTTCCAGCGAGAGCGCTTCGGTGCGGAGCTCATTCCGGATCCGTCATTGACCGGCTTGTTGATATATTCGGCGTCAAATTGTCTCAGCAATTCTTTTTGATGTTCTGTTACTTTCTTCGGAACATCTACTACCAATTTAACATATTCGTCACCGGTGGACGGAGAGAAGGACGGTTTAATTCCTCTGCCACGAAGGCGGACCGTGGTACCCGGTTGGGTTCCGGCCGGAATATGATATTTGACTTTTCCGTCCAGGGTGGGAGCATAAATTTCATCGCCTAAAACGGCCTGGGAATACGTAATAGTAACAGAAGTATAAACGTCATTTCCCTGACGGGTAAAGACCGGATGCGGCTTAATACTGGCGGTAATGTAAATGTCACCCTGTGCACCGCCGTTAGCGCCGTAGTTTCCTACGCCACGCATGGTGAAGGTCTGTCCGTCATCAATGCCGGCCGGCACGTTTACGTCAACCTTTACCGTTCTGCGAATCATGCCGGCGCCCTTGCAACGGGTACACGGGTCGTGAATCACCTTGCCGCGTCCGCGACAGGTCGGGCATTCATGCGTAGACTGGAACGTGCCAAAAGCCGTATGTTGTGCTGTAGTAACCCGACCACTGCCACCGCAATCTGAACAAGTTTCCGGCGAGCCGGTTTTACAACCGCTACCATGGCATTCGTCACAAACTTCAATTCGTGGTACCGAAATGGTCTTTTGACAGCCCTTAGCCGCTTCTTCAAAAGTCAGCACAATACGTGTTTCAATGTTGGAGCCACGGCGTGGAGCATTCGGGTTGGCGCGAGATGTACCGCCGCCGAATCCGCCAAAGCCACCGCCAAAGATGCTGGAGAAAATATCTCCAATATCTCCGAAATCGGCCCCGTCAAATCCACCATACCCATTTTGCGCTGCAAAATTAGGATCTACTCCTGCATGACCGAACTGGTCATATCTGGCCCGTTTATCCGAATCCGAAAGCACTTCATATGCTTCATTGACTTCCTTGAAGTGGGCCTCTGCTTCCTTGTCTCCCGGATTCAAGTCCGGATGATACTGCTTTGCTTTTTGCCGATAGGCTTTTTTTAATTCATCGGCGGAAGCGCCTTTCTCCACTCCGAGGACTTCGTAGTAATCTCTTTTTTCTGCCACGAAAATAACCTCTCTTTTATGGGGATAAGCCATGCCTCAGCGCACTGAGGCATGGCAAGATTTGTTTTAGGGTTATTAGTCTACGTCTGTGTAATCTACATCGGCGTAGTCATCACCGTTATTACCGGCATCGGCAGAACCTGCGCCGGTTGCGCCGCCCATATCCGGGCCCTGCTCCGGAGCTGCCTGCTGATACATCTTGGCAGATACTTCATAGAACTTAGACTGCAATGCTTCCTGCTTTTCTTTAATCAGGTTCATATCCTGACCGGAAAGTGCATTCTTCAGTTCGTCTACCTTTGCCTGCAGATCTTTCTTATCTTCTTCAGAGAACTTGTCTCCGTTTTCAGAGAGCAGCTGTTCTGTCTGGAAGCACATCTGTTCTGCAGCGTTCTTCATATCAATTTCTTCTCTGCGCTTCTTGTCCTCTTCTGCAAAGGCTTCTGCATCCTTAACAGCCTTATCAATATCTTCCTTAGACATGTTGGAAGAAGCGGTAATAGAGATGGACTGTTCTTTACCGGTGCCCAGATCCTTAGCGGATACATGAACAATACCGTTGGCATCAATGTCAAAGGTAACTTCAATCTGCGGTACTCCGCGACGTGCCGGCATAATGCCATCCAGGTGGAATACACCCAAGGACTTGTTGTCTTTTGCAAATTCCCGTTCGCCCTGCAGAACGTTAACTTCTACACTGGTTTGGTTATCCGCAGCAGTGGAGAAGATCTGGCTCTTCTTGGTTGGGATAGTCGTGTTACGTTCAATAATCTTGGTACAAACACCGCCAAGGGTTTCAATACCAAGAGACAGCGGGGTAACATCCAGCAGAAGCAGGCCCTTAACGTCACCGCCAAGTACGCCGCCCTGGAGAGCTGCACCAATGGCTACACATTCATCCGGGTTAATCCCTTTGAACGGATCCTTGCCAATGTATTTCTTAACTGCTTCCTGAACAGCCGGGATTCTGGAAGAACCACCAACCATCAGGACCTTGTTGATTTCGGAAACTTTCAGACCGGAGTCATTAATTGCCTGACGAACCGGGCCCATGGTAGCTTCTACCAAGTCTTTGGTCAAGTCATTAAATTTTGCTCTGGACAAGTCAATTTCCAAATGCTTCGGGCCGGTGGCATCTGCCGTAATGAACGGAAGAGAAATATGAGAATTGGTTACACCGGAAAGCTCAATCTTAGCCTTTTCTGCAGCTTCTTTCAGACGCTGCATTGCCATCTTGTCACCCTTCAGGTCAATTCCGTTTTCTTTCTTAAATTCTTCTGCCAGCCAGTCAATGATGCGCTGGTCAAAGTCGTCACCGCCAAGGCGGTTATTACCGGCAGTGGCAAGTACTTCCTGTACGCCGCCGCCCATTTCAATAATGGATACGTCAAAGGTGCCGCCGCCAAGGTCATAAACCATAACGCGCTGGTCATCTTCCTTATCAATGCCGTAAGCAAGTGCTGCTGCGGTCGGTTCATTGATAATTCTCTTTACTTCCATACCGGCAATCTTACCGGCATCCTTGGTGGCTTGACGCTGTGCGTCTGTGAAGTAAGCCGGAACTGTAATAACAGCTTCGGTAACGGTGTCACCAAGATAAGCTTCTGCATCCGCTTTCAGCTTTTGCAAAATCATGGCGGAAATTTCCTGCGGTGTGTACTGCTTTCCGTCAATGCTTACTTTATAGTCGGAGCCCATCTGTCTTTTGATGGACGAAATGGTTCTTTCCGGGTTGGTAATAGCCTGGCGTTTTGCTACCTGGCCTACCATTCTTTCTCCGTCCTTGCCAAATGCAACAACAGACGGAGTGGTTCTTGCACCTTCTGCGTTTGCAATAACGACCGGTTCGCCGCCTTCAATAACTGCTACGCAGGAGTTTGTTGTACCAAGGTCAATACCTACAATTTTTGCCATAATGTGTTCCTCTTTCCTCTATTAAAAAGTGTTTGTTTGTAATTTATATGAAAGCTGCATCGCCGGGGCGATGTAGTTTTGGACTTAATTAACCACCTTCACCATGGCATGGCGAAGGATGCGGTCACCCATTTTGTAGCCCTTTTGGAAAACTTCGGAAACAACATTTTCTCCAAAGCTTTCATCTTCTCCGTGCATAACGGCGTTGTGAAGATTCGGATCAAAAGGATCTCCGACTTCCCCATAGGATTCAATGCCCGCCTGGGTGAAGGCGTTTTGCAGCTGGTCTCGGGTCATTTCTACGCCCTTTTTAAAGTCTTCCAGCTGACTGACTTCAGAAGCAAGGGCCCGTTCAAAATTGTCTAAGACCGGGAGAATTGCCGTATAAGTTGCTACTTTGGCATCTCCGTAAATGCTTTCTTTTTCTTTTGCAGTCCGTTTACGGAAGTTATCATATTCCGCCGCCAAGCGTAAATACTGTTCTTTGGCATCCATCAGGTCCTGCCGTAGCTGTTCCAGTTCGGAAAGTGTTTCCGGCGCATCCTGTACTTCCTGTGGTTCCTGTGCTTCTGTGCTTTCTGCTTCCGTTACTTCTGCAGCGGTATCTTCTGCTGCTTCAGTTCCGGGAATCTTTTGCTCATCTGTCTGATTCTTCATTGGTGGAATTGTCCTCCTCATACACATCCGACAAAACGGTGCTGACGATGTCGGATAAATATTTCAGTCCGGAAATGATCTTGGAATAATCCATTCGAGTCGGACCGATGATGCCGATGGCACCGGTGGCCCCGCCGCCGATTCGGTAACGGGAAATAATGGTAGTGGAATTGGCAAGCTCTTTAAAGCGGTTTTCTGAACCAATC
The DNA here is from genome assembly GCA_963623075.1 of Bacteroidaceae bacterium. Lineage (GTDB taxonomy): Bacteria > Bacillota > Clostridia > Oscillospirales > Acutalibacteraceae > RUG420. The sequence continues at coordinate 6,035 of CAVFJZ010000011.1, read as the reverse complement.
CGGACTTCAATGCCGGCGCCTCGTTCTTTACTACCGTCTTCCAGTAGTAAATTCAGTGGTTCTTCCCGATGAAGGAAATTCATCAATTCACTGGAATTTCCTTCGTAGTCTTTGTAATCCAACAGCTTACTTTGCCCGCCCAGTCTGACTTGCGTCTGACTGGCTTCAGAAACCAGATCAGCAATGGCAACCAGTGGTGCCGACATAGGCAATGCTTTTGCTCCAAGAGAAGCAACCAAGGTTTGGATAAAGGCTACACTGACATCCGCCAACGGCTTTCCAAGGAAATATTCCGTTACAATGTTGTGAAACGTTTCCACAAGATCCGGCGTTATTTCCACATCGGTGCGACAAGCCTTGCTTTTCAGCACGCCGGTGGAGGTTAGCAAAACCACCATGGCAATTCGGGAACTGACTTGCACCATTTCAATGTTGCGGATGGTTGCGTTTTCATCTGACGGGGTAGTGGAAATAGAAGCAAAGTTGGTAAAGCTTACCAGCGCTTCTTCCGCGGTCTTCAGCAGTTCGTCCGGATCTCCGGAATGGGCATCCACGCCGGCTTCTATGCGGCGGCGTTCGGTTTCCCCAAGTTCTCTGACCTGCATAAGATGGTCTACGTAATAACGGTACCCGCTTTGGGTGGGAATCCGTCCGGCAGAGGTATGCGGTTGGTAAATGTATCCCAATTTGGTCAGAGCCGCCATGTCATTCCGAATGGTTGCGGAAGAGACGGACACATCCAGCTTATCCAGCAGTGCTTTGGAACCGACCGGTTCACCTGTGGCAATGTACTGCTCTACAATGGCAGCTAAAATACGCTGTCTCCGGGACTCTGCCATGGATCTTACCACCTTTCTCTTTTCTTTAGCACTCTGTTCCCTCGAGTGCTAATGTGCCTATAATTTACCATCCGGTCCCCCGGAAGTCAAGCCCTTTTCGAAAAAAATTTGCACTCTTTTTCAAAAAACTTTTACAAAGTGCAAGAAACGGCTTAAATAAGCCGTTTCTTTTTTAGCACTCCCTTAAAAATACTTAAATTAAAAGACCTTCTTCTGCACTTCGCAAAGAGAAAACCAATTCTTCTTTTCCTATTCGTATTACATCGGCGGCACTTAGCATTTCCTCTTTTAAGCATGTCAGTTTTGTTGAGTTCAGCCAGGTACCCGTATCTGCGTTCAAATCTTCCAAAAAATAGTTGCCTTGGAAGAAAAAGATGCGGGCATGTTCCGGTGCAATGTCAGGGTCCCCCAAAAGGCAGATTTCCGCTCGGGCCGGGTCCCGGCCCAGAACGGTGCTGCCCTTTTGCAGGACGTAGTCCTTGCCACTGCGGCGGCAGGTCAGAACGGCAACCGTTCCAAGATCCGCCGCGCCGGCCTCCAGTGTGAATTCCACTTCAAAGGGATCTGCAGCTGTGGGGACGGAAGCGTTCCGAAGAAGCGCCAACCTTTTTCTAAAATTCTGCTTGCGCTTCTTCTTTTCCTTGCCGGCAGGAGTTGCTTCCCACTGCGGATGTTCTGCCAGCTCTTTCAAAAAGACTTCCTCCTCTGTCAAATCCTGATTGCAGCGTGCCAGCAAGGAAACCGCCGGAGCACTGCGCAGGCCTTCTTCCCGTATGGCATAGGCGGCCGTTAAGCGCAAAAAATCCAAGGGAGAATTTTGCAAACAAGATACCCGCTCTGAAGGAATACAAATAAACAGGATGTCTCCCGATTTTGATTCCACATAGGTAAAGCGTGGATCTAACAGCCATTCCTGTAACGGCATCATTGCGTTTTTCAGTTCTGCTTTGGCATCCAGAATTGCCGCCGCCAAACGGGAAAAGAGCTGTTGCAGCTCTTCGGCGGAACGCTCCCGCCCCAAATAGGCCGGTAGGGGTTCCTTTCCGGCAATCGGTATCAGAATCCGGACTTGTTCTCCGGATTTGCTTAGCTCTTCCTCTTCCTCCGAAAAGGGAAGTCCTACCGGCAGGAAGCCGGACAGCGGTCGGTTGCGCAGCATGGCTACGGACAGCGCGTCCGGCTTCTCTCCCGACTCTAAATCATAAACTAGCATCTGTTGATTGCTTTCATACTGATTAAACATAAAGACGCCTCCTTCAGCAGAAGTGTACTGGATCACCCGACACAAGCGGAAACAAAATCCTAAATTTTGGTATGAACGGTAGTTTTTACAGTACTTAATGACCGTTCGTCAGAACGAGTGGTATTTTGGTTGAATCAAAATTGGGAACATTCGTAAAATAAAGAGGGCCGTTCGTTCGTAACGGTACTTTTTTGAACTGGAGAGTCTATGTTATGAAAAAGGAGAGACTGATATGAAAATTGGTATTTTAACGCCCGACAAAAAATTTGATGATTAACTTGGAGTTAACCATATAGGCTCTTATAACTTCTTATAAACGGCATAACTACGTCATCTTAACACTCCTGCTTTTACGCAAGTTCTTATAATCCTTCATATTTTTTCTGCCGTTTGTCGTAAATTTTGTCGTAGATTTTGTGCCTTAACCGATGTTTTCCAGTGCCGCCATAGCGTCTATCTTTTTCCTTGCGGACACGCTACCGTATATGTCCATTGTAATGTTAATTGAACTGTGCCCCATCACTTCTTGTATGACCTTAATGTTCACGTCTTTTTCGCATAGCATTGAACAGAAAGTGTGCCTGAAGTGATGGCAACTAAAGTGAGGCATTTCAAACTCATTGTCAGCTTCAGATTCATTAATTTCGTCTACAATATAGCGTATGACCATATCAGCCCTGTATGCCGACAAAACTCCACCAACAGAGTCTCTAAACAGAAATCCGCTATGCCCATCAATAATTGCATCAGTGCTGTACATTTCTGGGTGTTTTCTTACATACAGCAACGCTTCTCTTGCCTTCGGCAACATTGGGATTATTCTGACACCCGCATCGCTTTTAGGTTTAGAAAGATATGTCGTCCCTTTTGCTCTTTTTAACGTTTTCGATATAGAAATAGTACCATCGTCAAAGTCGCAATCGTCCCATGTGAGAGCCAGTGCCTCACCTATTCTACATCCAGTCCATAACAGAAGCACATATAAAGGGTAGAACCATTTCCACCTATGGCTATTTTCTGTGTAGGTAAAGAATATTTGTAGTTCTTTTTCGGTTAGAGGACTCCTCTTTTCTGTTTCGAGGTTACACATCTTTACAACGTCAGATAAAGCACCAGAAGCAGGGTTTCTCCTAATATATCCATCTCTTTCTGCTATCTTAAAGAGTTGCGTCAAGAGCCTGTGTACACTCGCTACAGTATTTGCCTTTAACTCTTTATCTCTAGCGAGGTATACATAAAACCGTTTAATATCGCTGTATCTAATTTCGGATACTTTCCTGTTGCCAATGTTATTTCTCACATTTGCGTTATAAGTAAAAGTATATGTATTAATGGTTGATAGCCTTAGCCCAGTACTGTTTGAGATGAAATCATCGAATACCTCATTCAATTTCGGAGAACTTATGTAATATTCACCACACGCATCTAGCATATCTTTCTCGACATCTTTTTCAATGTCCCTCAGAGCCTTACATTTGCCCTTTGACTGTGGAACTCTGTCTGTTTGAACTAGCTTCCAACTATATACGCTTCTGCGAGTGCCTGTTGAATCGGTATATTTGTATTCGTATTTCCCGTCCTTCCTTTGAAATTCCCCCTTCCTTAAAACTCGACCTTTTGTATCTCTTCTTTTGTCTTGCATATTTGCTCCTCTCTCAGAGCGACCTATAGACGTTTATATTATAACAAACGTCCTCATACATCTGTAGCATTATCTATCCATTTCTCAAAAGCGAGTCGTTTTATTTCGGTTCTATTGCCGTTACGCAACACAAAAGTCTGATTGTTTACACCTTCTTCGCATATTCTCCGCAGTTTATTTTCACCAATTCGGAAATACGCAGACGCTTCTTCTATCGATAAAACATACTTTTGCCACACAGGAATTTCTATCATAACTTCACCACCAGTTATATATATCATATAGAGCCAAGAGCCTACACGCCCTTGGCTCAGACCAAAGTAGTCAGCGTTTCTGATTACTTCTTTAAAACCTTGTTGCTCCATTGCTCATTCTTTTACTACAAGACAAAGTCCGTCTGTATCAATGCTAGCAATCTCCATTTCTAATTTCTCCTCTGGAATGTCTACATGCCAACCAACATACTCAGACATATTAGTTTTAAGGTCTTTAAATTCCAAATCAAACGGTTCTTCTAATAATGAAACCAAATCTTTTACTTTTATTACCACCCCTTTTTTTATTCTTGATGGATTCATTCTCTCCATTTTTATGCGTTCCATGCCAGATGCCACCTTACAGCCGCACATAGGGCAATGAGGTTCTTTTGCATCATAGATACATCCACACGCTGAACAGCATAATATACAACCGCCCTTATCGGGGTTTGTAGGCGATTCTAGAGCTATCTTCAAAGCACGCTTGTCCTCTTCCAGTTTCTCAATCTTCCGTCTAGCGTGTTCTAGCTCGGTCTTTTCGTGGCTTATATTCAGCATCGCCGAAAAGAACAGGGTTACTAGTCCCCCGACAAAGGCTCCACAGAACAGCCACATAAGGTCTACCATGTTCATTTAATTTCCTCCTTCCACTTTATAGCCTTTAAAGGAACACAGTTCTGCCAAGTTGGAAAAATAAAAAGCAAATTTATCAATAACCTCGTCTCTGTCTGCTCCGTAGCGGTCTGCAAGTTTAATTGTTTCCCCTAAAACTTGTACAGTGTATTCCTGTAAGGCATCATTTATGTTCATTTAATTTCTCCAATCTTTACTCTTTCTGGCAAGTCTAATCCCTTCAATTTCAAACGATAGTGCAGGAGTTCTATCTGCTACAATGTCTACGTTATAACCTTCATTCCACCTTAGCCCAACCAGATAAGCCACATCTCTGTCTCCCAAGTTGTGAATGTAGACCTCCACATCATCGGGGTATATAGCTAAGGCTTCTCTTAATTCTTTGACTGTCATTTTTTATTTCCCCTTATATCCAAATTTCCAAAACGCTAATGTCTTTGACTTCAGATTCTAATTCTTCTTCAATAAACTTATAAAAACTATCATTATCACCAAGGGTCACTGTTCTGCAATCTTCTCCAACATAGCCTGTTAACAGGTTGAACTCATCGTCTCTAATGATCGGTAGTAGTTCTTTAAGTTTCATAGTGTTCCTCCAATTCAACTGCAATATCGTCTAAGTCTGGATAAATAGACTTAATAGTTCTCTCTCTATTATCGTCAACGTTAACTTCTTTCCCGCCCAGATAGGCATTCACAGCAACCCAGTGTTCGACTAGTGGCAGTAGTTCTTTAAGTTTCATTTCCATGCTCCTCTCTGTACCGTTCCATTCCTTCATTCGGAATCGAACCGTGCCATTCAATCCATCTTTTCCCAGAACCATCGAAAACTCCACCGTTCCAATAGCTTAGCTCGTTTAATCTTTTGGATTCATTAAGCATAAAATTGAGGGTGAAATAATCCTCCTTCGGTTCATATTGCAGAAGCACATCTCTCATCTGCAATGCAAGGTCGTTGATTCGGCTTTCTGCTTCTTCTCTAGTCATTTTTCTTCTCCTTTAATCGGAAAACAACGCTTCCTGTTTCAACAAACTCAACTTTTCGGTCGTTGTACTCTTCGGGGATATTTTCAGGCCAGTATTCAGCCCACGGTTCACCTTCACCCTCGAACGTCACAACTCCTGTTATGACTAGGAGCTTTCTCATCTCTTTAACCGTCATGGTTTCCCTCCTTATCAAAAGCCTTCCAGGTATAATACAGGGCATAAGCTATCGGGTTTCTCACGAAAGACGAGGTCGCCGCCGCCATATATTCAATCTTCAGCCTATCGATTGCCTTGCCCAGCTCCGTTTCTCTTTCTTTAACCGTCATAATATACCTCCAACAATTCCACCCCGTTCACATCTGATTTTCCCGTTCGATGCATATGGAACGCACACTCCGCTCAGCCATTCCCAACAGATTAAGACTTTCCAAATG
>CAVFJZ010000010.1:0-50958 GCA_963623075.1 Bacteroidaceae bacterium | reverse complement strand
TACCATTTCTGTTGAAATATCCACCGTATCTACCCACTTACGCTGTTCCCAAGCAACCACAAAATACTACAAACCAAAAGAAAAAACAAAAACATACACAAGTATGTTACAGTAAGTATATGCCAAAGGAGGTGCTTATTATGGGTAAACAACATGACAACCAATCCAATTATCCTTGCTTTGAAGGGATAGTAGAAAAAGTGGTCCTTGACTCCGCAAAAGGGTGCTTTAAGCCACCTATTCCCGGAGAAGAAATAAGACACCTACAAGAAAATTTGTGCAAATTTCAAGATTCCCTTGCTATTACAGACAATCCTCCTAAAATAGGTTCATATCGAATTAGGAGGGGTTGTTATGTCTGAGGAAGTAGCAACGCAAAAATCTACTTGGAAAAGCAAAATGAAGGCCCTGGGGCCGGGAATCTTGATGGCATCTGCTGCAGTAGGCGGATCCCACATTGTTTCCTCTACGCAGGCGGGCGCCATTTACGGATGGCAGTTGGCTTTGGTAATTGTGCTGATTAACGTGTTTAAGTACCCGTTTTTTAGGTTTGGATCGCAATATACCATGGAAAGCGGCAAGAGCCTGATAGAGGGGTATGCGGAAAAAGGAAAAGTATGGCTTGCCATTTTCTTTGTACTGAACGTATTTTCGGCGTTGGTCAATACCGCTGGGGTTGGCATTTTGTGTGCAGCAATTCTGTACAATGTCTCGCCGACCGGATTTGGCTTGTCCATTTCCCAGCTAACCACTATTATTATTGTTATCATTTGGGCCATGTTGCTGATTGGCGGATACAAGTTCCTGGACACGCTGTCCAAGTGGGTTATGACGGCACTGACCATTGCCACGGTGTTGGCAGTTGTGCTGGCTCTCTTCAAGCACAGAGAATATGCTCCGAACTTTGAAGCCCCGTCTCCTTGGCACCTGGCAGCCCTGCCGTTCATTGTTTCCTTAATGGGCTGGATGCCTTGCCCAATTGAAATTTCCGCCATTAACTCTATGTGGCAGGTGGAAAAGAGAAAGCAAGTGAAGGACTTGTCCATTCAGGATGCCACCTTTGACTTCAACGTTGGTTATATTGGCACCGCAATTTTGGCACTGATTTTCTGCGCCCTTGGTGCATTAATCCAATTTGGTTCCGGCGAGGAAGTGCTCAGCGCATCCGCCGCCTACATTGCACAGTTTGTTAACATGTATGCATCTGTGTTTGGTAGCTGGTCCAGATTGCTGATTACCTTCATTGCGTTCCTTTGCATCTTTGGTACGGTTCTTACCGTTATTGACGGTTATTCCAGAGCTAACACGGAAGCACTGCGGTTGTTACTTGGTAAAAAAGAAACGTCCAAAAAGGCACTGCCTATTTGGACCACGGTAACCGCTGCCATTGGTTTGGTTATTGTTTATCTGTTCTCCGGTAATGTTGCAACCATGCTGCGGTTTGCCATGATTGCATCCTTCATTACCACTCCGTTCTTTGCTCTGTTAAACTACAATCTGGTTAACAACAAGGAACATCAGGTAAAGCCTTGGCTGAAAGTACTGTCCATTATTGGATTGGTTTACCTGTTTGGCTTTGCGGCGTTCTTTGTAGTTGCTTGGTTAACGGGAAATACTTAATTGAATAAAGAATAAGGGGACCCCCGCGTCGTGTGACGCGGGGGTCTATTTTTTTGTGTGAAGGCTGTTAGAGCTCCGGAAACAGAAGTTTCATGTAATCTTGGCCTCCATATAAAACGCGGTCAATGCAAATGGTTTGCTCCGCTTTTAATTTGTAAAAAGCCAAATAGTGTTTATAAATAACAAAGCGGTATCCGCTTTCCAGTCCATTATCAAAGATTAATTTTGATCCGGATTCAGGGGAAGCAGCAACTGCGTTTATTTTATCCGTGATGCCTGTTACAGTATGTTCTGCGGCAACAGGGTTACAAAGATCTGATTCAATATAATTCCAAATGGCGTCAAGATCCTTTAAAGCTTCCTTTGAATATAGAACTTTACTTGGCATTTGCACGATCCTCGAAGTGATTCCTTACCTCTTCTGAGGAAATCCATCCTTCTTCCTCTCCGGAAAGTCTTCCTTTGGTTAGTTCACACATTAAGTGAAGTTGCGCATACATCTGATCATATTTTTCAGCTTTTTGACGTTGTGCTTCTTCTTCGTTTATGTCCATAACGGTATAACAGCCTCGGCCATTCTTGGTTAGATAGAGCGGTTGACCATTTTGAACGGTTTCAAGAACAGTAGCATAATTCCGTAAGTCAGAAATAGGTTTGATATTCGGCATAATGAAGTCCTCCTTTCCTAATTTCAACTTTATAATACAGTAATGTTGTGGTGAATTCAATGTTATATTTGATGCTAAATTTAGCGCTACTGTTGATGCCGGCTTTTGCCGACCTGCTTTTACTGCCTCTACTTTTGCCGCCCTACTTTCACCACCCTACTTTCGCCAATTTTCTAATATGGAAAACAAAAGCAAACCTTTTAGCCTAAAAGAGGCCGGAGGTTTGCTTTTTATTTGAAAAAAGCCGCAAATTGGGGCATTAAAGGGAAAAGGTTTGCTTTTCCCTTTAGCCAACTAAAGTACCTCTGCAAGGTGAAGACAATAAAAGCAAACCTTTTAGCTCAAAAGAGGCAGGAGGCTTGCTTTTTATTTGAAAAAAGCCGCAAATTGGAGCGCTAAAGGAAAAAGGTTTGCTTTTCCCCATTTGGGCAAGGGGCTCCGCCGGGAACGCAACACAAGGATCTCCGCCAGCAACGTAACGCACTGACTCGCCCCAAGTCTATACTTTCGTATAATGCGGAGGCTTATGGTAAAAGTGTATAATTTTTAACGAAGTAAGGTTTTAACTTTATTCATTTTAGACGGAGGTAGAATATGAGAATTCCGAATTTAGAAAACGAGCAAAGAAAATTTGTAAAAAACATGGGGCCATTTCGGATCCTGGAGTATTTACAGGATGAGTCAGTAAATCCGTATAACGCGGAGCAGGCCTATTTTATGGCTAAAATGGGCGTGCACAGACGGCAACTGGTTTGCTATTTGAATGGGAAGAACGGCATTCGGACCCAGAGCGGAGCCATGCAATGGACCGCGGGCGGGATTCGTGCCGAAACCGGTATCAAAGGTGCCGGAGATTTCCTTGGCAAGATGGTGAAGGGCTCCGTTACCGGCGAATCAGCGGTAAAACCGGAATATACCGGTGTCGGCCTGCTGGTACTGGAACCCACTTATAAATATCTGATCCTGCAAGACGTGGCCTCCTGGGGTGGCGGACTTGTAGTGGAAGACGGTATGTTCTTGGCATCAGAAGCCAGCGTGCAGATGAGCGTGGTATCCCGCAAAAGCGTCTCCTCCGCTCTGGCCGGAAACGAAGGCCTGTTCAACATGTGCTTTACCGGCAGTGGCGTGGTTGCGCTGGAAAGCAACGTGCCGGAAGGCGAGCTAATTGAAATTGAACTGAAAGATGATGAACTGAAAATAGACGGCCACATGGCGGTGGCCTGGTCCGCATCCTTAGCGTTTACGGTAGAACGTTCGTCCAAGACGTTGCTTGGTTCCGCTATGACGGGCGATGGACTGGTTAACGTATTCCGAGGCACCGGCAAAGTATTAATGGCTCCGGTAACGGATTCCGGTTCTTTAGTGGCGGCTACGGCGTCTGATGCTCCGGCGGCGGGCAAGCCTGCCATTAAGCTGCCGTTCGGCGGCTAAGCACACAGCATAGGACATAGGAAAGGAGAGCGAGAGTATGGCGAACAATGATTTTGATTATGATATCTTTGGGACAGGGAGTGAACCAGAGGAAAAGCAAGCTGTGGTAGAGGAACCAGCGGTGCCAATTGAGGAACCAGCGGTACCAATTGAGGAACCAACGGCACCGATTGAGGAACCAGCGTTTGATTATGATGCTGCATTGAATGCACCAGCAGCAACGGCAACACCAGCGGACGCGCCCGCGCCTGCCGCATCGGAGAATGGCTTTTATGATGTTGGCAATCCGGATGCGGAGTTTGAAGTGCCAAGCGAGTTCAAGACCGGCAAGCAAGGCCGCGCAGCAGACGCCGTATTCGGCATAGGTAAAAAACAAAAAGCACCAAAGAACGAAGCGTTCTATGGTGCTGCGGCTCCGCAAAAAGCGGGACCAAGTACAGGTGTCGTTATTTTATTGTTGCTTCTCTTCTGGCCGGTAGGACTTTATCTGATGTGGAAATATCAGAAGTTCTCTAAGGTGGCAAGAATTGTTATTACTGCAATATTAGTATTCTTTACCTTACTTGGTTTTATTTCCAGCATGGTTTCCGGCTGTACTAATAAAGATCCGGATCTTCCGAATTATTCGCAGGCTGCTGGTGTAGACGGCTCAGAAAGTGGTACGGAAGCGCCCGCAAATAATGGGGAAGTAACCGATGGCCAGGCGGCAGCATTAGCAGCTGCCAAGAGCTGGTTAGAGTACATCAATTATGGTCCAACCGGATTGAAGAACGCCTTAATGGGCAATGGCTATTCGGAAGACGAAGCCGATTACGCAGTTGCTAATTGCGGAGCAGACTGGACCGAACAGTGCAATAAGAAAGTAGAAAATTACGTTTCTTATGGTTACACGGAAAGCACCATTCGCTTCTTCTTAGAAGGGGAAGGCTTTACGGAGGAACAGCTGAACAATGCACTGGCAATGTATCCGCCAACAGCAGCGGAATAAGCTTAGTAGTATTGGGACAAGCGGCCCAGTTCGTCCGGATTCAGGACGGTAACGCTGCCGCGGGAATAAGCAATCAGTCCGCGCTTTTTGAATGCGGAGCAGATGCGTGCCACCTGCACGCGGGACGCGTTGATGGCCGACGCCAGCTCGTCCTGCGTTAAGGGCAATGGTCCGCTTTTGGAACGGTTAGTTTCATACAAACACAGGAACGCAGCCAGTCTGGCGGTGGCGCTGGTAACACTTTTCAGCTCCGCGTCAAAACAGACTAAGCGCAGGACGGTTCCGTAATATTGCAGAAGTGAATAAAGAAAACCGGGAGCTTCCTTGTCTATGGCAAGGAGGCTCTCTTTTGTTACCTGCAGTGCTTTTAATTCGGTAACACTTTCCACGGTAACAACCGCTGACTCGCCCGGGCCAACAATTTTGTCCATGGCGCAAAGCGTGTTGTGCTTATGGTATCCAAGGATGCGCACGTAACCGCCGGGATTGGTGGTATAAATTTTGACCATGCCTTCCAGTAAAAAATACATAGGACTTGCAGGCATGCCGCTTTGACTGAGCACGGTGTCTTTGGAAATGCGAAGCGGTGCCGGGCAGTGTTTTATGAATAAGTCTCTATAAGGCAACAGATTGTTGCTGAGAATGTAGCTGATGTTGGGGTCTATGACAGTTGCCATAAAAGAACCGTCCTCCTTTTGGCAGTTGTGCCGATATCTTTTTTTGCGCGTGCGTATCACCTGATACAAAGATACCAGACTTGACATTGATAAAATGTTAACGAAGTTAAAATTTCACGTTTGTTACAAGAATTGAAGGAGGTAACACCATGGAAAAAAGATTCCCCTGTCTGTTTGCGCCGGGTAAAATCGGCACACTGGAACTGAAAAACCGCATTGCTAAGGCGCCGCAGTCTTCCGGTATGAATAATAAGGACGGCACCGTTTCCGAACGCGCCATCCGCTACTACCGGGACCAGGCCAAAGGCGGCACGGGCATGATTATTGTAGAGTATGCCTATGTAGATGAAATCGGCTCCAAGTCGGCCCACTGTCATTTGGGTATTTCCAATGATGAACACATTCCGGGTCTGTCCTGGCTGGCCGAAAATATTAAAGAAATGGGTGCCGTCCCCGCCATTCAGATTGAACACTGCGGGCGCCAAAAGTTTTTAGGAACGCAGCCCATTAAAGCACCGTCTGCCATTCCGTGGCCAAATCTGTATGCGCAGCACGGCGATCAAGCCATTCCACAAGTGCTGACAATTCCGGAAATTCATGAAATTGTCAAATGCTTCGGCGATGCAGCGGTACGCGCCAAAACAGCCGGTTTTGAACTGGTAGAAATTCACGGTGCGCACGGTTATTTGCTGACCAACTTCTTTAGCCCGACCACGAACCACAGAACCGACATGTATGGCGGTTCCTTGGAAAACCGTGCGCGGATTTACTTGGAAATTTTGGATGAAATTCGCTCCAGAGTGGGTCCGGATTATCCGGTTACCATCCGCTTGAGCGGTACAGACTATGAGCCGGATGGCTTCCCCATTGAAGATACCATCTGGCTGGCCAAGCAACTGGAAGCACATGGCCTGGACGCCATTAATGTTTCCGGCGGAGACCACCACACCATGATTCATCAGGTAAGCCCGATGGCTATTCCGGTTTGCCATAATGTTTGGGCTGCAGAGGCCTTAAAAAAGGAAGTAAATATTCCGATTATGGCGTCCGGCTCCATTACTTTGCCGGAATATGCAGAGGATATTTTGGAATCCGGCAAAGGTGACTTCGTTGTGCTTGGCCGCCCATTGTGGGCTGACCCGGACTGGTCTGCCAAGGCAGAGGCCGGGCATCCGGAAGACATCCGGCCATGTATCCGTTGTAATGAAGGCTGCTTGCAGCGGACCTTTTTCCTATACAAGGCCGTTACCTGCGCCGTCAACCCGGTTATCAGCCGCGAGGGCGAATTGAAAAAGACCAAGGCCGAAACACCAAAGAAAATTGCGGTTGTCGGCGGCGGTCCGGCCGGTATGGAAGCGGCCCGCGTAGCAAAGCTTCGCGGTCATGACGTAACCCTGTTTGAAGCAAACAAACTGGGTGGCCTTCTGATTGAAGCGGAAGCACCTGATTTCAAAGCGGATATTCGTCCGTTCCACAAATATCAGGAAACCCAGCTTGAAAAGCTGAACATTCCGGTGGTACACAAAAAAGCAACCGCGGCCGACCTTGCCGATTATGATGCGGTCATTTGCGCCACCGGTTCTAAGCCAATCATTCCGGATCTGCCGGGTGTAGACAAGCCAATTGCCCTGAGCTCTTTAGACGCAATCGACCATCCGGACAAGGTCGGAAAGCGGGTTGCCGTAATCGGCGGCGGCCTGGTCGGCACGGAAACAGCGCTTGACATGGCCGAACATGGTCGCGATGTGACCATTGTAGAAATGCTGCCCGGCATCATGTCCGACGTGGCCGCCACCGACTTCATTGCCTACTCCGAACGCATGGCCGGCCTCAGCAATTTGCACGTTTGCACCGGCACCACGCTGGCCGAAGTGCTGGACGACGGTGTCCTGGTTTCCAACAAAAAGAAGGGCACCTACAAAATTGAGGCGGACACCGTCGTGCTGGCACTCGGCCTCAAGAGCTGCCGCTGTCTGTATGACGAGCTGAAGGCCGCCGGCAAAGAAGTGGTCCTCATTGGTGACGCCAAAGCACCGGGCAAAATCTTTGATGCCATCCACACCGCTTACCGCGCCGCCCTTTACATTTAACTCTTTACGGCTAGTGCTTTACAGTTATCACTTTGCTAGCAGCTTCTACTAATAGCTCTTTTTACTCAAGCTAGCCACGGCAGCCGGAGCGCTCCTTTGCAATGTTCCCGTTTCCGACACGGTAAGATATTCTTTCCGCTCCGGCTGCCATTTTGCTGGCCACTAACTCGCCCGGCACAACTTGCACAGCAGCATGCTTCCCTGGCACACAACATCAACGCTTGCTTTATTAAATAGTTTCTCCATCAAAAATACCGTAGAATTGGTCGCTTTTGACATTCTGCGGTTATTTCTTTATGTTGTATTATATCAACAAGACGAGTGTGCCGATTGAAAGGAGATCGAACGCCAAGGGCTTCTGTACTTTCTCGTATTGCAGAAGCACTGGGAACTACTACGGACTATTTGATGGGAGGCAGTGAGGCTGATTCTGTTGGTGAGCTTAGATATGCCAAACGGTTAATCGCAAGAAATGTACATCAAATGTCTAAAGAAGAAAAAATGGAATATGCGGCTGGATGATGAAGTGTATGAAGGGGGGGACAATCAATGAAGGGAAATACTTTAACTGAATTTATGGATGATTTAATAACCATGGGTGGACCAGAAAAGGAATTTCTATTTCGTGGTAGGCGTTATTTGATGGAAAGCCAGCCCTATAAAAAAGATATCACTCAAACTGAATTTGTGATTTTTGAGTGCTTTGGAGAACAAAATTACATTTTTCGCTGTCATGGAAAAAACAATGAAGAATGTGTGCGCCAATTTGAAAAAGCTCCTGTTTTTGACGGATTGACAATTTATGAAGCAGACCCTGAAATAGAAGTGCTGTTTGGATGACGATTGGGCTCCGGCTGCCATTTTGCCGGCCACTAACTCGCCCGGCACATCTTGCACAGCTCAACTGACATACGTAACTGGTATAGTACACCTTGCCCAGCAGATACCAGCACATTACAGCACATTTATGTACAGTGATTGACTTTCCTAAAGAGGGGCTACGCCAGAAAAAATAAAAGCAAACCTTTTTGCTAAAAAACGGTCCCAGGTTTGCTTTTAGCCTGGAAAAAGCCACAAATGGTTCCGTTTAAGGGAGTTTGGTTTGCTTTTTACTTTAGCTGATTAAAGTTCTCGGTAATGTGAAGAAAATAAAAGCAAACCTTTTTGCCAAAAAGCGGTCTCAGGTTTGCTTTTGGCCTGGAAAAAGCCGCAAATTGTGCTGCTTAAAGGAGTTTGGTTTGCTTTTCTTCTTGAAAAGGAAAGGGGCGTTCCGCCAAGATTGTAATCAAAGTGCCTATTTTGTTAATTTTCTAATATAGAAAATATTTGCGCTCATTTCTGGGTTTGATGAAAAAATGAGCGCAAATGGCAGGCCGAAAAGCCGCAAATCGGGGGCCTTGTACGGAAATGAGCGCAATAAATCGGGACCTTCGTTTCGTTATTTTCTAATATAGAAAATATTTGCGCTCATTTCTGGATTTGATGAAAAAATGAGTGCAAATGGCAGACCAAAAAGCTGCAAATAAGGGGCTTTGTACGGAAATGAGCGCAATTATGTGGTTGACTTTCCTAAAAAGGACTCCGCCAGGGAAACGTAAGGTAAGGGGCTTCGCCGGGAACGTAACCAAAGGGGCTCCGCCGGGAACGTAACCAAAGGGACTCCGCCAAAACACAACCAAAGACGTTCCGCTCACCCTGTACAGGAACTTCTTCCACCCAGCACAGGAACTTCTTCCACTCTGTAAAGAAACTTGCTTGTCATAAACAAAAAAGGCGGGGCGTAGCTTCGCCTTTTTTTGTTGTTTTGACGAAGTAAAATTCATTGCCGATCCTAACAGAACTTGGTATACTTTTCGTGTGAATTGAATAGGTGCCAATATAATTTTGATTAGATGGTTCAAAAGTCTCTACCGTAACGCCACAAGGTTACGACTATTGGTTCTGAATTCTATAAAATTTCTATTTTATAAATGGTATTCAGAATGGATTGGCAAACGTATCCCGTTTGCCATTTCTTTTTTGAAAAAGCTCTTTTGGAAAAGAAGGAACTACATGAAAGCACTGGAAGAAAAGATTAACGCAGAAGGCATTGTGGCAGAAGGCAACATTTTAAAAGTCAGCTCTTTTTTAAACCACAGAATTGACGTTCCGTTTATGAACGAAGTTGGTAAAGAATTTTACCGCCTGTTTCAAAATGACAACGTTACCAAGATCCTGACCATTGAAGCATCCGGAATTGGAATTGCCTGCCTGACTGCACAGTACTTCAATGTTCCGGTGGTATTTGCCAAGAAAAACAAATCCAAGAACTTAACGGATGATGTTTATTCCACTGAAATTGCTTCTTTTACTCATAAAAATGTCAACCAGATTATTGTAGAAAAACGCTTCATTCAGCCGGAAGACCGGATCCTGATTGTGGATGACTTCCTTGCCAAGGGCAATGCCCTGAAAGGTCTCATTCAATTAATTAAGGATGCAGGTGCAACTGTAGTCGGTGCCGGCATTGTTATTGAAAAGGCCTATCAGGACGGCGGAAAGCTGATTCGGGAATCCGGCGTACGCGTGGAATCCTTGGCTCGCATTGCTTCCATGACACCTGAAGGCGGCTGTGTTTTTGTGGAAGACTAACTTGTGGAAAACTAACTTTAGTTTATAAAAGCAAATGCAGATAATAGAAGTAATCTAAGCATTACAAGAAATGCTGCATCGCCTTTTATAATATAGACGAATTAGGGTATTTTGAATTTTAGGAGGAACTCAGGTATGAACAAATTGGCAAAACGCATTGTTGCCGTTGCAATGGTACTTTGCTTTGCACTGTCCTTCGCCGCTTGTGGCAGCAAGGATAGCAGTGGAACCACACTGAAAGTTGGCGCCATCTTAGTTGGTGACGAAACAGAAGGTTACACCCTTGCACACATGAACGGAATGGAAGCTGCTGTTAAGGCACTTGCAGAAGAAGGCATTGACGTAGAACTTTCCTACAAGAAGAAGGTTCCGGAATCCGAAGAAGTTGCTACCAACGCTTCTGACCTTGTTGCAGACGGCTGCCAGCTGGTTATTACCAACTCTTATGGCCATCAGTACAACTGGGGTGACGTTATTGAACAGAACCCGGATGTACAGTTCGTATCCATGACCGGTGACCTTGCTGCCACTTCCGGTCTGAAGAACTATCACAACGCATTTACCAAGATCTATGAATCCCGTTACGTAACCGGTGTTGTTGCCGGTATGAAAGTAAAGGAACTGATTGACGCCGGTAAGTTGACCAAGGAAACCGCTCCAAACTCCTTTGATGAAAACGGCAACGTTAAAATCGGTTGGGTTGGCGCTTTCCCGTATGCTGAAGTAGTTTCCGGTTACACCGCTTTCTATCTTGGCTTTAAGTCTGTTGTAGACAATGCAGTTATGACTGTTAAGTACACCAATTCCTGGTTCTCTGAAGAAAGAGAAGCTGCTGTTGCTGAATACCTGATGGGTATCGGCTGCGTTATCATCGGTCAGCACGCTGACTCCACCGGTGCTCCGGCTGCCGTTGAAAAGGCATATCAGGAAAATAACAATCTGCTTTGCTACTCCGTAGGTTACAACGTATCCATGCTGGATGCAGCTCCGGACGTAGCCCTGACTTCCTCCACTAACAACTGGGAAGTTTACTATGAATACCTGTTCCGTGCCGTTGCTAAGGGCGAAGAAATCCCGACCGACTGGTCCGAAGGCTTCTCCACCAAGGCAGTTGGCCTGACCGACTTCGGTACTGCTTGCGCAGCAGGCACTGCTGAAAAGGCTGCTGAAGTAGAAGCTCAGATTTCTGACGGTTCTCTGAAGGTATTTGATGTTAGCAAGTTTACCGTTAACGGCCAGCAGGTTGCTGACGGCACCAAGGCTAACGTAGTACCGGATGACAACTATGAAGTTGACACTGTTGCTGTTTCTGACGGTTACTTCCATGAATCCGAATACAGATCCGCTCCGTACTTTGAACTGCGGGTTGACGGTATCACCGAAGTAGACTCTGACTACGAAGCATAATCAGTACATGATAAGAAAGGGAAACCTAAACCATAGGTTTCCCTTTTCCTACTTTTTTGAAGGAGAGTAATTATGGCGCAAATTGCGGTAGAAATGCGTGGCATTACCAAACAGTTCGGCTCTATTACAGCCAATAAGGACGTAGATTTAAAGGTATATGCCGGAGAAATCTTATCCCTCCTGGGCGAAAACGGAAGCGGTAAGACGACCCTCATGAACATGCTGGCCGGAATTTATTATCCGGACGCTGGCGATATTTTCGTGAACGGTGAAAAAGTGTCCATCAAGGACCCGAAAGACGCCTATGAATTGAAAATCGGCATGATCCATCAACACTTTAAGCTGGTTGATGTATTCACTGCTGCCGAAAATGTCGTGCTCGGCATGAATGACGGAAAGTTCTCTGTCAAAGAAGCCGGAAAGCGCATTGTGGAAATTGCAGATCGGTACGGCTTCTCCATTAATCCGGACCAGAAAGTTTATAACATGACTGTGTCGCAGAAGCAGACTTTGGAAATTATTAAGCAACTGTATCGCGGGGCAAATGTGTTAATTCTGGATGAACCTACTGCTGTATTAACGCCACAGGAAACGGAGAAGTTGTTCAACGTTATCCGCAATATGAAAGAGGACGGCAAGTCCATTATCATCATTACGCACAAATTGCAAGAGGTTCTGGAAATTTCCGATCGAGTTGCCATTCTTCGGAAAGGGGAATACATTGGCTCTGTCCTGACGAAGGATGCCACGGAACTTTCTCTGACAGAAATGATGGTTGGTAAGAAAGTGACCCTGAATATTGACCGTCCGGAACCAACGTCCTTAGTAGAAAAAATCCGGGTAGAACACGTAAGCTGCCGCAACAGTGAAGGTGTTTTGGCACTGGATGATGTTTCCTTCTCTGCCTACGGCGGAGAAATCCTGGGCATTGCCGGTATTTCCGGCTGTGGCCAAAAGGAACTGCTGGAAGCCATTGCCGGTTTGCAGAAGATGGAACCGGGTTCCAGCATTATTTACTTTGATGAAAACTTGGAAGAGCAACAGTTGGTTGGCAAATCTCCAAGAAAGATTAAAAACTTCGGCATCTCGCTTTCCTTCGTGCCGGAAGACCGACTTGGCATGGGCTTGGTTGGCTCTATGGGCATGGTTGGCAACATGATGCTTCGTAACTACAACAAGGGCAAGTCCTTCCTGCTCCGCAACAACCGGAAAGAGTCTAAGGAATTGGCTGAAACCATTAAAGAAGACCTGGAAGTAGTAACACCAAACATCAGCACACCGGTTCGGAAGCTTTCCGGCGGTAATGTACAGAAGGTTTTGGTCGGCCGCGAAATTGCCGCAGCCCCATCCGTATTAATGACGGCCTACGCCGTTCGCGGATTGGATATTAATACTTCTTATACTATTTATGATCTGTTAAATCAGCAGAAGAAAAAAGGCGTGGCCGTCATCTTCGTCGGCGAAGATTTGGACGTGCTGCTGGCCCTGGCCGACCGCATCCTGATTCTTTGCGGCGGAAAGGTTAACGGTATTGTAGATGGCCGGACCACCACCAAAGAAGAAGTTGGTATGTTAATGACCAACCTGAAAGAAACTGCTAAAGAAGATGAAACAGAAGACAGTAAGGAGGCGGAATAAGATGGCTAAGACGAATACAGCCGCCAAAGCGGAAAAAGAACCTCTCTTCCACGTGGTTAAGAAAGTAGATACCCCACAGTGGAAAGCCTGGGCCATCCGGGGCGGCGCCCTGGTTGCGGCTCTCCTGATCTGCGGCCTGTTTATTTACGCCGTTGCCGGAATTGGTATTGGAGAAGCCTTTACTCAGATGTTCCAAGGAACCTTCGGTAGAATCGGCAACTCCACCAGTATGAAAATTAAATGCTGGGATACCGCCATTTATGCCACCAAGCTGTTGGCTATTGCCGTTGCCTTGGCACCGGCCTTCAAAATGAAATTCTGGAACATTGGTGCAGAAGGCCAGGTCCTGGTCGGCGCCGTTGCCACAGCTGTAGTCATGCATGATCTGTGCAACTACGTAACCGGACCACTGCTTTATGTTCTGATGTTTGCTGCTTGCCTTTTGGCCGGCGCCGTTTGGGGTCTGATCCCAGCCTTCTTCAAAGCAAAGTGGGGAACGAATGAAACCCTGTTTACTTTGATGATGAACTACATCGCCATGAAAATCATGGATTATTTTTACAACACCTGGAAGGGCACCAACTCCTCCATGGACGCCATTAACCGCTCCACCAAAATTGGTTGGCTGCCGCAAATTCTCAACCACGGTTATACCATCAACATCATCGTTTTCCTTGCGCTGGCCATCTTCATGTTCTTCTACCTGAAGAAAACAAAGCACGGGTATGAAATTTCTGTTGTCGGCGAGTCAGTCAGCACCGCCCGCTATGCCGGTATTAACGTAACCAAAGTTATTTTAAGAACCATGCTGCTGTCTGGTGCCATTTGCGGTTTGGTTGGCGGACTTACTGTTGCAGGCCAGTCGCATACCTTTACTTCCAGCACCACGGCCGGCGGATACGGATTTACCGCTATTATTGTGGCCTGGCTTGCCAAGTTTAATACGCTCAGCATGATGGGCATTTCCCTGCTGATTATTTTCTTGGAAAAGGGTACCGGTCAGCTGTCCAACAGTTATCCGGCTTTTGGTACCGGTGCAGGAGATATCCTGATTGGTATTGTGCTGTTCTTTGTAATCGGTTCTGAATTCTTTATTAACTACCGTGTGGTCGGCAGAAAGAAAGCAACTGCAGATGCTTCTTCTGCTCCGTCCGTTCCGGAAACGCCGGAAGAGAAAGAAGAAAAGGCCTTTGAAGAAATTGCTGCCAAGTTTGATGCTGCCGAAGAGGAAGAAGCCAAGCAGGCAGAAGCAGAAATTTCAGAAAAGCAGGAACTTCCGGAAGACGTGGAAATAATCATTGCCAATCTGGCCGCAGAAATGTTAGATAGGGAAGAGGCTGAAGAAGAAAATGCCACTGAGGTAGCAGAAGAAGCCGCTGAAGTTGTGGAAGAAGCCGCTGAAGCTTCGGAAGAGGCCGTTGAAGCTTCGGAAGAAGCCGCTGAAGTTGCAGAACAGGAGGTAGAAGAATGAACGAAGCATTGATTGCCAACCTGTTAGCTTGGTTAAACCGTGCCGTTATTTTCGGTGCCATTATTATGTACGGTGCCATGGGTGAAACCCTGACACAGAAGTCCGGCAACATGAACCTGGGTACCCCGGGTACCATGTGTGTTGGTGGCGCCTGTGGGTTTGTAGGTGCGTATCTATATGAATCCAATGCAAGCTCTACGAATGCATTTATGTTTATCCTGATCAGCTTGCTGTCTGCTTTTGCCGGCAGTGCGCTTTGCGGATTGCTGTTCAGCTTGCTGACCACTACATTAAAAGCAAATCAGAATGTTACCGGCCTTGCGTTGACCATCTTCGGATCCGGTCTGGCCCGGTTCATTAGTATGTTTATTATTCCGTCCGGTACTACTACAGTAAAAGCCATTGAAGCCAACAAGGTCTTTAATGCCAAGCTTTCGGCCGCACAGACCACCGGTTATTTTGGAAAGATTTTCTTAAATTATGGCTTTATGCTGTATTTGGCTTTGCTACTGGTTGTAATTCTGGCCATTTTCCTGAAACGCTCACGCAAAGGTCTGAACCTGCGTGCTGTCGGAGAAAATCCGGGCACGGCAGATGCCGCCGGCCTGAACGTAAACCGCTATAAGTATGTTGCTACTATTGTAGGCTCCGGTATTGGTGGCCTTGGTGGCGTGTACTACGTACTTGACTACAACTACGGCGGATGGTCTACCTTTGCCGGAGAATCCATTGAAGCCCTTGGTTGGCTTGCAGTAGCTTTGGTTATCTTTGCCACTTGGAAGCCATTGAACCTGATTTGGGGTTCCTTTATTTTCGGCGTAGCCTATTGGCTGTACAACTACATTTCTGCATTTGGCTGGTTTAATGTAACCAGCGCACAGAGCTCTCTTTTGGAAACCTTGCCGTATGTAGTTACCATTCTTGTTTTGATTATTGCTTCTCTGCGGAAGAAGAAAGAAGATCAGGGGCCTGCCTCTTTGGGTCTGTCCTACTTCCGTGAAGACAGATAATTTCTATAAAGACAGAGAATGGAAATCAATAAAAGGAGTGAATCCGTTTGATTACTTGGAAGAATCTAAATGAACTTTCTTCTTTTGCTGCGCTGGAAGCGCTGAAAGACGAAGTTTGCTTAAAAAAAGAAATGACCGGTGCTTCCGGCGCTAATCGGGTAAAGAACTATCAAGTGCCGATGTCCGGCCAATTAGTTTATTCCTATGCTGCAAAGCAGGTAGATGACAAGGTGCTGGATGCACTTGCCGCATTGGCAGAAGAAGCACAGCTGACCGAAAAATATGCCGCTTTATATAATGGTGAAGTCATTAATACCGGTGAAAAGCGTTTGGTATTACACCAACTGACCCGTGGGCAGCTGGGAAATGCCGTGGTTGCCGACGGCGTGGACAAGCGTGCCTTTTATGTAGAACAGCAGGACCGCATTGCGGCCTTTGCAGACAAGGTGCATAACGGCCAGATTGTCAACGAATCCGGCCAGCCCTTCACCACCGTAGTACAAATCGGCATTGGCGGTTCTGACCTTGGACCGCGGGCCATGTACTTAAGCTTAGAAAATTGGGCTAAGAAAAACGGCTGCTTTAAAATGGATGCCAAATTCATCAGCAATGTAGATCCGGACGACGCTTCCGGTGTCCTTGCCGGTGTAGACGTTGCTCATACCATCTTCATTTTGGTTTCCAAATCCGGCACTACACTGGAAACGCTGACCAATGAGGCCTTTGTGAAAGATGCTCTGAAGAAAGCCGGTCTGGACGCTTCCAAACATATGATTGCCGTTACTTCCGAAACGTCTCCGTTGGCAGGTAACAGTGACTACCTGGATGCTTTCTTTATGGATGATTACATTGGCGGAAGATATTCTTCCACTTCGGCCGTTGGTGGTGCTGTTCTCAGCTTGGCCTTCGGACCGGACGTGTTTGCACGCTTTTTAAACGGCGCTGCTGCAGAAGACCGAAATGCAAAAGAACCTGATATCAGAAAGAATCCGGCCATGCTGGATGCCTTAATCGGTGTTTACGAACGCAATGTTTTGGGTTATCCCAGCACCGCCGTTCTGCCATATTCGCAGGCCCTCAGCCGGTTCCCGGCACACTTGCAGCAGTTGGACATGGAGTCCAACGGCAAGAGTGTTAACCGCTTCGGGCAGGCCGTAGATTACGTTACCGGTCCGGTCATCTTCGGAGAACCGGGCACCAACGGCCAACATTCCTTCTATCAGCTTTTGCATCAGGGAACCAACATTATCCCGTTGCAGTTTGTCGGCTTTAGGCACAGCCAAAGGGAAGACGATGTTCTGATTGAAGGCAGCACCAGCCAACAAAAGCTCTGTGCTAACGTGGCTGCACAAATTCTGGCCTTTGCCTGTGGCAAGGAAGACGACAATGGCAACAAGAGCTTTGCCGGCGGCAGACCGTCCAGCATTATTATTGGCAAGCAGTTGACCCCGGAAGCCCTGGGTGCTCTGTTGGCCCACTTTGAAAATAAAGTTATGTTCCAGGGCTTCCTCTGGAATTTGAACAGCTTTGATCAGGAAGGCGTACAGCTTGGCAAGGTGCTTGCCAAGAAGGTGCTGGCCGGAGATACCGACGGCGCATTGAAAGAATATGCCGACCTGCTTGGCATTTAACTTTAGGAAAACCACTTAAAAGGAGCAAGTCTCATGGTAAAAGACCGCTACGAAACCCCGTTGAATTCCCGTTATGCTTCCAAGAAAATGCAATTCCTGTTTTCTCCGGATTTCAAATTCCGTACTTGGAGAAAACTTTGGATTGCACTGGCAGAAAGTGAACAAGAACTGGGTCTGCCCATTACAGATGAGCAGATTGCCGAATTGAAGGCACATCAGGATGACATTAATTATGAAGTGGCACAGGAAGAAGAAAAACGCCGTCGCCATGATGTTATGTCTCATGTATATGCTTATGGCGTGCAGTGCCCAACCGCAAAACCTATTATTCACTTGGGCGCCACCTCCTGTTATGTAGGGGATAATACCGACGTTATTATCATGACCGAAGGACTTCGCCTGGTAGAAAAGAAAGTGGTTAACTTAATGGACAAACTGGCCAAGTTTGCCATGGAATATAAAGATATGCCATGCCTTGGCTTTACCCATTATCAGCCGGCACAGCCAACCACCGTCGGTAAGCGCGCATCCCTTTGGTTACAGGATGTCCTGATGGACTACGAACAGCTGGAATATCAGCTGTCCCAGATGAAATTGCTTGGCTCCAAAGGAACCACCGGCACACAGGCCTCCTTTATGGATCTGTTTGACGGAGACGAAGAAAAGATTCGTCAGCTGGATCAGAAGATTGCCGAAAAGATGGGATTTTCCTCCTGCTTTGCTGTATCCGGCCAAACCTACTCCAGAAAGCTGGATTATCAGGTTTGCTCTGTTTTGTCCGGCATTGCCCAGTCCGCATACAAATTTGCCGGAGACCTTCGTTTGCTACAGCACATGAAGGAAGTGGAAGAGCCGTTTGAAAAGACCCAGATTGGTTCTTCTGCCATGGCATACAAGCGGAACCCAATGCGCAGTGAACGAATTTGTTCTTTGGCAAGATATGTCATCTGCGATGCACTGAACCCCGCCATGACCGGCGCAACACAATGGCTGGAGCGTACTTTGGATGATTCCGCCAACAAGCGTATTTCCGTTGCGGAAGCATTCCTTGCAACGGATGCTATTTTGGAACTGTACAACAACGTAGTAGACGGCATGGTTGTTTATCCGAAGATGATTGAAAAGCATCTGTTGGAAGAATTACCGTTCATGGCTACTGAGAATATTATGATGGAAGCCGTAAAACGCGGTGGAGACCGTCAGGACTTACACGAACGGATTCGCCAGCACTCCATGGCTGCAGGCGCCGTTGTCAAAGTAGAAGGTGGCAAGAATGACCTACTGGAACGCATTGCTGCCGACCCGGCGTTTGGCATGACCTTGCCGGAACTGGAATCCGTAATGGATCCGAAAAACTTTGTCGGCCGTGCTTCGGGACAGACTGCAGAATTTGTAGAACAACACATTCGTCCTATTTTGGCGGAGAAGGCAGAGCTGCTCGGCCTGGACGTTGAAATCAACGTATAAAGTGTTGTATACTTGTCTGGCTGTGTGGAAAAGTCCCACACCATTGATTGTTACCAATTGGAGGTGCCATGTAACATGGTAAAAGCAATTGTAGGCGCTAACTGGGGAGACGAAGGCAAAGGTAAAATTACCGATATGTTTGCCCAGGAAGCAGATATTGTTATTCGATTCCAAGGCGGTGCCAACGCCGGCCATACCATTATTAATAACTATGGTCGCTTTGCACTTCATACTATGCCATCCGGTGTATTCGGTAAGGATACGGTTAATATTGTTGGCAACGGTATGGCCTTTGACGTAGAACGCTTTATGCAAGAATATCAGAACCTGTTGGACAACGGCGTTCCGGCACCAAAAATCTTGGTTTCCGAACGGGCACAGGTTGTTATGCCGTACCATGTTCTGATGGATACCTATGAAGAAGAACGTCTTGGCAAGAATGCTTTTGGTTCTACCAAATCCGGCATTGCACCGTTTTTCTCTGACAAAATGTCTAAGATTGGATTCCAGGTTTGCGAACTCTATGATGATGAATACCTGAAAGAAAAGATTCATCGCGTACTGGAAGTTAAAAACTTGCAAATTCAAACCATTTATCATAAAGAGCCGCTGGACGAAGAAGAATTGTATCAGCGCTTGGTTGGTTACCGTGAACAGATTAAAGACTTTGTTTGTGACACCAATGCTTATTTACAAAAAGCTGTAAAAGAAGGAAAAACCATCCTTTTGGAAGGCCAGCTTGGTACCATGAAAGACACGGATTCCGGCATTTATCCAATGGTTACTTCCAGTCCAACCTTGGCCGGATACGGTGCTGTCGGTGCTGCCGGCATTCCACCCTATGAAATCAAAGAAATAGTTGCTGTTTCTAAAGCGTACTCTTCGGCCGTTGGTGCCGGAGAATTCGTCTCCGAAATCTTAGATGAAGACGAAGCGCAGGAGCTGCGTCTTCACGGCGGAGACAAAGGCGAATTCGGTGCCACCACCGGCCGCCCGCGCCGTGTGGGTTGGTTTGACACCGTAGCTACTCGCTACGGCGTAAAAACCCAAGGCGCCACAGAAGTAGTGTTGACAGCTCTGGACTGTCTGTCTTATCTGGAAACCTTGAAAATTTGTGTCGGCTATGAAATTGATGGTGTTGTTACCAAAGATTTCCCGGTTACACCGAAGCTGAAAAAAGCAAAGCCTGTATTTAAGGAATTCAAGGGCTGGCACTGTGACATTCGCGGCATTAAGACCTTTGAAGAACTGCCACAGGAAGCACAGGATTACGTTAAATTTATTGAACAGGAAATTGATACTCCTATTACCATGGTCTCCAACGGACCGGAACGGGAAGCAATTATCCATAGATAAAAGGACGAACAGAAAGTCTACAGACAAAAGGAAAGCCTGCCACAGAGTTCCCTCTGTGACAGGCTTTGCCTTATGCCTATTAAAATTCTGTATGTTATTCCGCGTCCTGAAGGGCGTCATAACCATGTTCTCCGGTACGGATCTTGACGGCGTCTTCCACGTCGTAAACAAAGATCTTACCGTCTCCGTAGTGACCGGTGTAAAGTACCTGTTTTGCAACATCAATGACACTTTGTACCGGAACTTTGCTGACAACAATGTCAATTTGGATTTTCGGCATCAGGTCGGTGGAAACCTGAACACCACGATAGTATTCCGGCTTGCCGCCCTGAATACCATATCCTAGAACGTGAGATACCGTCATACCGGTAATTCCTAACTCGCCAAGTTTAATTTTCAAATCTTCAAAGCGAGCTTCTCTGCAAATAATTTCAACCTTGGTAAGTTTAGCACCATCGGTTGCAAAGCTTGGAACCTTCTTAACCGGAATGGCTTCAGCAACAGGAACGTCAGCAGCTGTAACAACAGGAGCCGGTTCCGTAGAAGAGCTGTACTTGTTCATAACCGGCATGAAGTCCGGATAAGCACTTGGCAGACCGTGTTCTGCAGAGTCCAAACCATTGATTTCTTCTTCCGGTGTGCAGCGCAGGCCATGGAACTTTTTAATTGCAGCAAAAGTGATAATCATCATAACGGTAGCATAAGCGCAAACCGAAACAATACCTAAGGACTGCAGGCCAAGCTGTTTAAAGGAACCGGTGTAGAAGAGACCGGACAGTCCGGCAGGAGCATCCGGGTTGGCAAGAAGACCAACTGCAAAGGTACCCCAGATACCGTTTGCCATATGAACGCCAACGGCACCAACCGGGTCATCAATGTGGCACTTCAGATCCAAGAATTCAACAACTACTACAACTAAGATACCGGAAACAACACCAACAACAGCTGCGCCAATGGCATCCAGTGCATCGCATCCGGCGGTAATACCAACCAGACCGGCAAGAGATGCGTTCAAACACATAGATACATCCGGTTTACCGTTTCTGATCCAAGTAAAGATCATGGTGGTAACGGTGGCAACGGACGGTGCAATAGTGGTGGTCAGGAAAATAGAGGATAATTCAGATGGTGTGGTTGCGGCGGCACCGTTGAATCCGTACCAGCCAAGCCACAGGATGAATACACCAAGGGCACCCAAGGTAATGGAGTGACCCGGAATAGCGTTTACTTTAGTAACCTTACCGTTTTCATCTCTGACATATTTACCAATCCGAGGCCCAAGGAAGATGGCACCAACCAGAGCGGCAATACCGCCGACCATATGAATGGCAGTAGAACCGGCATAGTCATGGAAGCCAAGCTGAGACAGCCAGCCGCCGCCCCAAATCCAGTGTGCTTCAATTGGGTAAATGAATAAAGAAATGACACCAGAGTAGATGCAGTATGCAGAGAACTTGGTCCGTTCTGCCATGGCACCGGAAACAATGGTGGCCGTTGTGGCACAGAATACCAAGTTAAATACGAAATAAGAAGCGTCTGTAAAGCTTCCGTCTGTCGGGCTTGCAATGAATTCCTTAAAATTCGTAAACAGCTCCATGTTTGGAATACCAATCAAGCCGAAGAAGGTGTCTTCGCCCATCATGATGGTGTAGCCAAGCAAAGAGAAGACAACTGTACCAATACAGAAGTCCATCAGGTTCTTCATGATGATGTTACCGGCGTTTTTGGCGCGGGTAAATCCGGTTTCAACCATAGCAAAGCCGGCTTGCATCCAGAAGACCAGAGCGGCGCCGATTAGGAACCAAAATTCCACAGTCATAAATACATTCCTCCTTGAATTTACACAAAGAACAAAAGAGCGCAGGGCAATGACTTTTGAAAATCTTTTCAAGACGTCATTGCCCTGCGCTCTGTTCAATTGATGTACAGTTTATACCATAACGAAAATTTAACGTCAAGTTAGAAAATGTGACAAAGAAAGGAACATTTTTTTGGTCATTTAATCCTTTTTGATAAGATTTGCCCCTTGTCCTGTAGCTCTTTTTGTGCCAAACTTAAGAAAAAAGACTAAGGCCAACAAAAAAGAAAAGAGGCTTTTATGGAAATTTATCAAAAACGAAAATTTGGATTTGGCATTTTTATTTTGCTGCTTGGACTGTGGAACCTGATTACAGATATTGCAGTCAAAGACTTTGACTGGCAGTCTATTCTGATGGCTGTCAGTATGCTTTTGGTGGGAATTGATACTACTATAGCCAGCTTTACAGACCGTGTCATGTTTGATATGGATGCGGAAACAGAAGCAGAGCATAAGCAATTGGTTCGATTAAATGCCCTGGATACTTCTCTTGAAATTGCTTTGGTAGTGTCTTTAATTTTAAAGTTTGTGTTTGCTTTAGTGGGAACCATGAAAGGGCAAACAGAGTTTACCGCAATCAGCCTTGGGCTGACGCTGGCACACTTTATTTCCAGAGGCTCCGAGGTGCTGACCCACTGGTATTACAAACAGGGGAAGGGCTTACGAAATCAAGTGTCCAACAATGATTTATCCGGTGTAAATAAGCAAACCGTGGCAGCAGTCATGCAAAAAATGATTGATTATTCTGAAGGCAACTTGCATGATATTGCGCATTTTATGAAAGTGTACTCTTTCGCTCGTACCATTGGTTTGCAGGAAGGCATTTCCAGAGAAGACCGTATTACGGTAGAAATTGCTGCCATTTTGCATGACATTGCCTGTCCGCTTTGCCGGGAAAAATACGGCAATACCAACGGAAAGTATCAAGAATTGGAAGGCGGTCCGCTGGCAGAAACATTTCTAAAGGAAATGGATTTACCGGAGTCTTTGGTAGACAGAGTCGTTTATTTGGTTAGCCACCATCATACCTACACAGATGTTTCCGGCATAGATTACCGGATTCTTCTGGAAGCGGACTTCTTAGTGAATGCAGATGAAAGTCATATGTCTAAGGACGCCATCCTGAAAGCAAAGGAAACGTTCTTCCAAACAACTACCGGAAAAGCTTTGCTGGATTCTATTTATTTGACTGATTATTGATGAAACGCACTATATGCACTATATGAAATGTCCCATATAAAATGCTTATGTGATTAAAGGTTCTCATATGCGCATGGTCAAATGTTCCTGCGGTGCCATTTTTGCCAAAAGGTTTGCTTTTATTTTGCCCGGCGGAGCCCCTTTTTGGGAAAAGTCAGGTCACTGGTCACTGTATATAAGTGCGCTCATTTCTACCTAGATGGGCAAGAATGAGGCTTTTTAGGGCATAAAATGCGCTCATTTCCGCTTGAATTGCAAGAATGAGCGCATATATTTTCTATATTCGAAAATTAAAAAAAGAAGAAGTTTTCAAAGTGCGCTCATTTCTACCTAGATGGGCAAAAATGCGGCTTTTTAGAGCATAAAATGCGCTCATTTCTGCTTGAAGTGAAAAAATGAGCGCATATATTTTCTATATCAGAAATACACCGCTAGAAGTATGCCACCGAGAAGTATGCCACCAAGAAGTATGCCCTCAAGAAGTATGCCATCAAGAAGTATACCATCAGGAATAGGTTTTAATAATTTCCTCTGCCACCGTGCGTTTTGGAATGCAGCGGTCCATGGCTTGCTTTTCAATGTAGTGGTGAGCCTCCGGCTCATCCATTTTAATTTCACTGATTAAAAGCCACTTGGCTTTGTTGACAATACGGATCTCCTCCATTTTTTCTTCAATGGAGTAGGTCTTTTTTACTGTTTTTTGGATACGTTCTTTAGCACAGGCCATCCAGCGAAGCGCTGTTAAAATCATGGCTTTGGACGTGGGCTTTGGCAAGGTAAAGACACCGTGTTCAGCTACTTTGTCATAAATTTCATCGTGTAATTCAGCGCGGACAATTAGCAGAACAACGGTTCCTTTGGAATTACTGGCGTTGATGGCAAAGCGAATGCCGGGATCATCCGGAAGCGGGGAATTAATCAGCACCATGTCATAGGAACGTTCTGCCAGTGCACGTTTGGCGGCACTGATATTGGAAACAAAGCGGACGGGATGATAATTAGTCTCCGGAAGCATGGATGTCAGTTCTGTATTTAGATTTTCTGCGGCAGAAACCACAAGAATGCTGTAAACATGCTCCTGCAGACTCATATAATCCCTCCTTCCTTGCGATTTAGTTCCTTTGCAAATCAGTGTTACGCTCTAAATCAGTGCTATGCTCTGTTGCAATAAATATCCAAAATGGCAGCCGGAATGTGTTCCCGTACAAAACTACTTTGTGCTGCAATGCGGCACGCGGTGGGCAGGTCTTCCGGCAATCTTTGCAATTGTGCCAATTCTTGTTCAGAGGCTTTGAACAAATTCAAATTGGTTGGATTTGGCAGATCCAATTTGTTTTCCAATCCGTACAGGCTTGCATAAATCAGCAGGGCAAAGGTAAGGTACGGATTGGCGGAAGGATCCGGAGACCGCAGCTCCGCACGCCGGTATTCGCCGACGGCAGCAGGAACACGGACTAACTGAGAACGGTTTTCTCCGGACCAGGAGATATATTTGGGAGCTTTGCATTGCCCAAGACGACGATAGGATTCTTCAGTTGGATTCAAGAAAGCAGTAATTTCATTGACTTTATCTAAGATGCCGGCAATCATGTAACACAGATTTTCCGATCCGTTGGACGGACGGACAGACATATTGACGTGGAAGCCGTTGCCCGGTTCTCCGTCCAACGGCTTGGCGGAGAAGTCCACAAACAGGCCGTTACGGCGAGCAATGGTTTTGACAATGGTCTGGAAGGTTAAGGTGTTGTCTGCTGCCGTTAAGGCATCCGAGTAGCGGAAGTCAATTTCATTTTGACCGGGTCCTTCTTCGTGATGAGAGCTTTCCGGACGAATGCCCATTTGCTCCAGCGTTAAGCAGATTTCCCGGCGAATATTTTCTCCGCGGTCTTCCGGAGCAATATCCATATAACCGGCGGTATCATAAGTCTGGCCGGTAGGATTGCCGTTTTCGTCTAATTGGAACAGGTAAAATTCCTGTTCCGCGCCGAAGGCAAAATGGTAGCCGGCCTTTTTGGCGTCGGCCATGGCTTGTCGGAGAAGCCGTCTGGTGTCACATTCAAATGGAGTGCCGTCCGGGTAGGAAATACTGGTGAACATCCGCACCACTTTGCCGTGCTCCGGACGCCAGGGAAGCAGCATCAGTGTTTCTGCTTCCGGGTGCAGGAGCAGGTCAGAGCGAGATTCATCTCCGAAGCCGACAATGGCCGACGCATCAAAGGCAATCCCGTATTCAAAAGCGCGAGGCAATTCGTCCGGCATAATAGAAATATTTTTTTGCTTTCCGAAAACATCACAGAAAGACAGACGGACAAATTTCACATCTTCTTCCCGGACAAATTGCAGGACTTCTTCCTTTGAGTACTTCATAGTTTTTCCTACCTACTTTCTTCGGACTCAAATACAATTAAAACTGTTCCTATTGTAACACCGGAAATAAGGGTTGACAAAGCTTTTTTCCGGGTGTAGAATGCGTTCCAGAAAAGGCAAAGGCGTCTTTGAGTTATGGACTCAAAGGGGCCTTTTTCTCTTTCAATCGAATAAAAAAGGCAAAGGCGTCTTTACTGTATTCACACTACAGGTGCCTTTGCCTTTTCTTATTAATCTCAAAAATAAAGGAGACAGTATCATGGGAACAGTATCAGACTATTTTGGAAGTTTGGTTTTTGACGACAGAATCATGAAGGCAACTTTGTCTGCAAAGGTTTATGCTTCTCTGAAAAAGACCATTGATGAAGGAACTCCACTGGATAGTGGCGTAGCTAATGCTGTAGCAATTGCAATGAAGGATTGGGCTATTGCCAATGGTGCAACCCATTACACTCACTGGTTCCAGCCAATGACCGGTGTTACCGCAGAAAAGCATGACAGCTTTATCAGCCCGGCTCCGGACGGCGGTGTCATTATGGAATTCTCCGGCAAGGAACTCATTAAGGGTGAACCAGATGCTTCCTCTTTCCCGAGTGGTGGCCTTCGCGCTACCTTTGAAGCCAGAGGATATACCGCATGGGACCCGACTTCTTACGCATTTATTAAAGGAAACACGCTTTGCATTCCGACCGCATTCTGCTCTTATTCCGGACATGCACTGGATGAAAAAACCCCGTTGCTTCGTTCTATGGAAGCACTGAATAAACAGGCTCTTCGGATTCTGCGGCTCTTTGGCAATGACACCGCCAAATGCGTCCGTTCTTCCGTCGGCCCGGAACAGGAGTACTTCCTGATTCCGAAAGAAATGTATGAACAGCGTCCGGACCTCTGCTTCACCGGCCGCACCTTGTTTGGTGCAAAGCCGCCGAAGGGCCAGGAACTGGATGACCATTACTTCGGTGTCATCAAGCCAAGAGTAGCTGCCTTCATGGAAGACCTGAACGAAGAACTCTGGAAGCTTGGTATCCTTGCTAAGACAGAGCACAACGAAGTAGCTCCTGCACAGCATGAATTGGCTCCGATTTATACTACTACTAACATTGCAACAGACCACAACCAGTTGACCATGGAAATCATGCGCAAGGTTGCTGCCAAGCATGGCTTGGTTTGCCTGTTGCATGAAAAACCATTTGCCGGCGTAAACGGCAGTGGTAAACATAACAACTGGTCCATTGCTACAGACGCCGGACAGAACCTGCTTTCTCCGGGAGAAACTCCGTATGAAAACGCACAGTTCCTTCTGTTCCTCTGCGCTGTTATTAAGGCGGTAGATGATTATCAGGATCTGCTTCGGATTTCTGTTGCTTCCGCCGGCAATGACCATCGTCTGGGCGCTAACGAAGCACCACCAGCTGTTATCTCTATGTTCCTTGGTGACGACCTGCAGGCTGTTATGGATGCCATTGAAAATGACACTCCGTATGAAGGCGTAGCTAAGACCAAAATGAAACTTGGCGTTGATGTTCTGCCGAAGTTCAACCGTGACGCTACGGATCGTAACCGTACTTCTCCGTTTGCATTCACCGGTAACAAGTTTGAATTCCGTATGCTTGGTTCCGCCAGCAGCATTGCAGATGCCAACATCATGCTGAACAGTGCTGTTGCAGAAAGCCTGAAGATTTATGCAGACCGTCTGGAAAATGTAGATGACTTTGAAACTACCCTGCACGAAATGATCCGTAAAACCATCAAGGATCATAAGCGCATCATCTTCAACGGCAACGGCTATGATGACAGCTGGACAAAAGAAGCAGTTGAAAAGCGTGGCCTCCTGAACCTGCGTACTACTGCAGATGCCATCCCGCACCTGCTGGATAAGAAAAATGTGGATATGTTGACTGCCCACGGTGTCTTCACCGAAGAAGAACTGCAGGCTCGTCACGAAATTCTCTTGGATAACTACTGCAAGGCTGTTATTATTGAAGCCAATACCATGATTGACATGGCCAAGACCCAGATTGCTCCGGCAGTAGAAGCTTATGCAGCTGATGTTGCCAAAGCCGCTTCTGCCAAGAAGTGTGTAGATGCCGGTCTGGCTTGCACCTATGAAACCAACCTCCTGAAGAAGCTTTCTTCTCTGACCGACAGAATTGCGGTTCAGGTTGGTGAACTGGAAGATGCCGTCATGGCTTTGGAAAAGGCAGAAGATGTTGTTACTGAATCTGCCATGATCCGGGATACTATCCTGGTTAAGATGGGCGAACTCAGAGTTCCGTGTGACGAAGCAGAAACCGTAACTGCTAAGTCCTACTGGCCGTTCCCGACCTACGCGGATCTGCTGTTCGGCGTAAAATAATAAAGGAGTTTTATTCCTATGTGTTCAATTATGGGTTATTGCGG
Source organism: Bacteroidaceae bacterium (assembly GCA_963623075.1). GTDB lineage: Bacteria > Bacillota > Clostridia > Oscillospirales > Acutalibacteraceae > RUG420. The sequence continues at coordinate 23,048 of CAVFJZ010000010.1, read as the reverse complement.
CGATACAGCCGATATAGAAGCCTTTCAAGAAGGCTTTGATCAAACCGTTTCCCGCGGTCCGGATGACAGCAGAATTATAGATACCGGAAAGGGACTTCTCGGGTTTCACAGACTGTCCATTATGGGACTTACCCCAAGTGGCATGCAGCCTTTTGAACGAAACGGAAGCTACGTCGTTTGCAACGGCGAGTTGTATGGCTTTGAATCGCAGAAGAAGGAATTGGAACAAAAAGGGTATACCTTTGTCAGTGACAGTGACTGTGAAATCTTACTTCCGCTTTATTTTGAATACGGAACGGAGATGTTCCAAAAGCTGGACGCAGAATTTGCTTGCATTATCTATGATGGGGAAACTGGTAGCTATATTGCTGCAAGAGACCCAATTGGCATTCGGCCGCTCTACTACGGATATGACAAGGAAGGAACCATCCTGTTTGCCAGTGAAGCAAAGAACTTGGTTGGCTTAACAGACAAGATTATGCCGTTCCCTCCGGGACACTATTATAAGGATGGCAAGTTCACCTGCTATTGTGATATTGCAAAAGTCGACGCCGTATGTAAAGATAGTCTTGAAATCGCCTGCAAAGAGATTCATAATAGATTGATTGCTGGTGTGGAGAAGCGTCTGATTGCCGATGCCAAAGTCGGCTTCCTGCTCTCCGGCGGCCTGGATTCGTCCTTGGTTTGTGCCATTGCCGCGCGGAAAAGCAGCACTCCAATCAAGACCTTTGCCATCGGCATGAGCCAGGATGCCATTGACCTTAAATATGCTAAGGAAGTGGCGGACTTCATTGGAAGTGACCATACGGAAATCTACATGACTCCGGAGGAAGTAATTTCTTCTCTAGAAACCGTAGTTCATCTGCTGGGAACCTATGATATTACTACCATCCGTGCTTCCATGGGCATGTATCTTCTGTGCAAAGCCATTCATGAACAGACGGACGTCCGTGTCCTTCTGACCGGAGAAATTTCGGACGAATTGTTTGGCTACAAGTACACGGATTTTGCTCCGTCTGCGGAAGCCTTCCAGGAGGAATCCCAAAAGCGGGTTCGGGAATTGCATATGTACGATGTTTTACGTGCAGACCGCTGTATTTCCGTAAACTCCCTGGAAGCCAGAGTTCCGTTTGGGGACTTGGACTTCGTTCAGTACGTTATGGCGCTGGATCCGGAAATCAAGATCAACAAATATGGCAAAGGAAAATATTTGCTTCGCCATGCATTTGAAGGTCAGGGTTATTTGCCGGATAACATTCTGTGGCGGGAAAAAGCCGCTTTCTCTGATGCTGTAGGACACTCCATGGTGGACTACCTGAAAGAGTATGCAGAAACACAGTATACTGATGAACAGTTTGCTGCAGAATGCCAAAAGTACGACTATGCTCGTCCGTTTACCAAAGAATCCTTGCTCTACCGCCAGCTGTTTGAAAAATATTACCCGGGTCAGGCTGAAATGGTCAAAGACTTCTGGATGCCGAACAAGTCCTGGGAAGGCTGTAACGTAGACGATCCCTCTGCCAGAGTGCTCTCCAACTACGGCGACAGCGGAAAATAAGCACAAGGAAAAGGTGAACAACGTGGAGAAAATTCTTGTACTGGACTTCGGTGGGCAGTATAACCAACTGATTGCACGCAGAGTACGGGAACAGCATATTTATGCTGAAATTAAGCCGTATAACAAAATTACGGTGGAAGAAATTCAAGCTGTTGGCTACAAAGGTATCATTTTTACCGGCGGTCCCAATAGCGTTTATGACGAATCTTCCCCTCATTATGATCCGGAAATTTTGAATGCCGGAATTCCCATTCTTGGTATTTGCTACGGCTGCCAGCTGATGGCCTATATGGCAAACGGCACGGTCAGCAGTGCAGAAAATTCCAGTGAATACGGCAAGACCACAGTGTTCACCTCTGATAACATCCTGTTTAAGGGCCTTCCAAAGGAAAGCACCTGCTGGATGAGTCATACCGATTTTATCAGCCAACCACCGGCTGGATTCGTTACCATTGCGCACACGGCCAAATGTCCGTGTGCTGCAATGTGTGACGCGAAGCGGAAACTGTACGGTGTTCAATTCCACCCGGAAGTAACCCATACCGTTTACGGAAAACAGATGCTCTCCAATTTCCTCTTTGGCGTTTGCGAATGTGCCGGAGACTGGAAGATTGAAGGCTTCGTAGAACAAACCATAGAAAAGTACCGCAAGGAATTGGCCGGAAAGAAAGTATTGCTTGCTTTGTCCGGTGGAGTAGACTCTTCCGTTGCGGCTGTTTTATTACATAAAGCAATTGGCTCCAACCTGACCTGTGTCTTTGTAGACCACGGACTGCTTCGAAAAGACGAAGGAGACTTTGTGGAAAAGACCTTCGGTACCCAGTTCGGAATTAATCTGATTCGGGTCAATGCAGAAGATCGTTTCCTTTCCAAACTGGCAGGGGTTACGGATCCGGAGCAAAAAAGAAAAATTATCGGCGAAGAATTCATTCGCGTTTTTGAAGATGAAGCAAAGAAGCTGGGTAAGATTCATGTCCTGGTACAGGGCACCATTTACCCGGATGTTATAGAAAGCGGCAAGGGCGATTCAGCAGTCATCAAGAGCCACCACAATGTTGGCGGGCTCCCGGACGTCATCTCTTTTGATGAGATTGTTGAACCGCTCAGAAGTCTGTTTAAGGACGAAGTGCGCGAAGCAGGTACACAGCTTGGCATTCCGCACGAACTGGTTTGGCGTCAGCCATTCCCGGGCCCGGGCCTGGCAGTTCGTGTCATTGGCGAAATTACAAAAGATAAATTGGATATCTTGCGGGAAGCAGATGCCATTTTCCGGGAAGAAATTGCCAATGCTCACCTGGAAACCAGCACCAATCAGTATTTTGCAGTGCTGACCAACCTGCGCAGCGTCGGTGTTATGGGAGACGCCAGAACCTATGGCTATACCATTGCCCTTCGTGCAGTAACTACAGATGATTTCATGACCGCTGAATGGACCCGGCTGCCGTATGAAGTGCTGGAAAAGGCAAGCAGTCGGATTACCAACGAAGTAATCGGTATTTCCCGCGTAGTTTATGACATTACCTCTAAACCACCGGCAACCGTAGAATGGGAATAAGGAGGAGTACAAGAAATGACGAAGTATATTTTTGTAACAGGCGGTGTTGTTTCCGGCCTTGGTAAAGGCATTACTGCCGCTTCTCTCGGCCGCCTGCTGAAGGCACGTGGCCTGAAGGTTGCCGCACAGAAACTGGACCCCTATATTAATGTAGACCCAGGCACCATGAGTCCATATCAGCACGGCGAAGTATATGTTACGGAAGACGGTGCGGAAACGGACTTGGACTTAGGCCACTATGAACGGTTCATTGACGAAGATCTGAACAAGTATTCCAACCTGACCACCGGTAAGGTTTACTGGAACGTTTTAAACAAGGAACGCCGCGGAGAATATTTAGGTTCTACCGTACAGGTTATTCCGCACATTACCAATGAAATTAAAGAATTTGTTTACCGTGTCGGCAGAAAGACCGGTGCCGATGTAGTTATTACCGAAATCGGTGGCACCATTGGTGACATTGAATCTCAGCCGTTCATTGAAGCAGTTCGCCAGATTTCCTTGGAAGTCGGTCGGGAAAACAGCCTCTTTATTCACGTTACCTTAGTTCCGTTCCTGAGCGGATCGGATGAACATAAGACCAAACCAACACAGCACTCTGTAAAGGAATTGCAAGGTATGGGCGTTAACCCGAACATTGTAGTTCTTCGTTGTGATGAGCCGTTGGAAGATTCCATCTTTAAAAAGATTTCCATGTTCTGCAATGTAAAGCCGGACTGTGTTATCGAAAATATTACGCTTCCTACTTTGTATGAAGCACCGTTAATGCTGGAAAAAGCCAACTTCTCCTCTGTGGTTTGCCGCGAACTTGGCATTGATGCGCCGGAGCCGGACCTGACCGAATGGACCGCCATGGTAGACGTCATTAAGAACCGCACCAAAGAAGTGGAAATTGGCTTGGTCGGCAAATATGTCGGCTTGCATGACGCCTATCTGTCCGTTGCAGAAGCGCTGCGTCACGCAGGCTACTTCCACAACGCCATTATCAATATCCACTGGATTGACTCCGAAGGCATTACGCCGGAAAATGTAGACGAACAGCTGGGCGGCTTGCACGGCATTCTGGTCCCGGGCGGCTTCGGCGGTCGCGGCATTGAAGGCATGATCCTTGCTGCAAAATATGCCAGAGAACATAACCTGCCGTATTTCGGTATCTGCCTTGGCATGCAGATTGCCGTTATTGAATATGCAAGAAACGTTCTTGGCGTTGCAGATGCCAACTCCGGTGAATTTGATGAACTTTGCAAGCACAAGGTCATTGACTTCATGCCGGGCCAAAGTGATGACGTAGACAAGGGCGGTACCCTTCGTCTGGGCGCATATCCGTGCCAGATTAAGGAAGGCACCACCATGGAACGTTGCTATGGCTCCAAGTTAATCAGTGAACGTCATAGACACCGTTATGAATTTAATAATGATTACAGAGAATGCCTTCAGGAAAAGGGCTTGACTCTGAGCGGCACATCGCCGGACGGCAGACTTGTGGAAACCGTAGAACTGACAGAACGTCCGTTCTATGTCGGCGTACAATTCCATCCGGAATTTAAGAGCCGTCCCAACAAGCCGCATCCGCTCTTCAAAGGATTTATCGGTGCTGCAGCAGAAAAGGCCGAAGATTAAGCAAACGGTAAGCAGAAGAGAAGAACAAGAGGTAGGCACATGGTAAAAGAATTTAACAGAAAACTGATCCTGGAAGACGGACAGGAATATTATGGCTACGCCTTTGGTGACCCCGAAGAAAAGGTATGTGAAATTGTATTCAATACCTCTATGGTAGGGTACCAGGAAATTGTATCTGACCCGTCTTACACCTATCAGGCCGTTGTCATGACCTATCCGTTAATCGGAAACTATGGCATGGCTGATGACGACTATGAAACCAAGACCCCAACTATCGGCGGTTTGATTGTACGGGAATACAATGATGAACCGTCCAATTTCAGAAGTACAAAAACACTGGACCAGGTTATGAGAACCTATCATATTCCTGGTATTTCCGGTTTAGATACCAGAAAGCTGACTCGCTCCATCCGCGATTACGGCAGCCGAAAGGTCCTGATTACAGATGCCTCCACTTCCTTAGAAGAGGGTTTGGCAAAATTAAAAGAAACCGGCATCCCCACGGATGCCGTTTCCAAGGTTAGCCGGAAAACTGTAGAAATTGCGCTGGCAACGGAGAAGGAAGCGTATCATGTGGTAGCCATTGACTGCGGCATGAAGCAGAACATAGTCCGTTCCCTGAATCAACGCGGTTGTAAGGTTACCATTGTTCCGTGGAACACCCCCGCAGACGAAATTAAAGCATTGCGGCCGGACGGTATCTTCATTTCCAACGGTCCCGGAGACCCAACCGATGTTCCGGAAACCATTCAAACCATTCAGTCCCTGATTGGACAGTATCCTATTTTCGGTATTTGTCTGGGCCATCAGATTATTGCACTGGCCTATGGCGCCAAGACTTACAAATTGAAGTTCGGTCACCGCGGCGGAAACCATCCGGTGCGAAACTTGGATACCGGAAAGATAGAAATTACATCGCAGAACCATTCCTATGCGGTAGATTCAGACAGCCTGAAAGGCACATCTTTGACGGCCACCCACATTAACCTGTTGGACCAGACCATTGAAGGTGTTAAATGCGAAAAAGATAAGATTTTCAGCGTGCAATATCACCCGGAAAGCGCACCGGGTCCACAGGACAGCGCTTATCTTTTTGACCGCTTTATCAAGCTGATGGAGGAGGAACGGAACCATGCCTAAAAGAACGGATATTAAGAAAGTCCTGGTTATCGGTTCCGGCCCGATTGTCATCGGCCAGGCGGCAGAATTTGACTACGCCGGAACGCAGGCTTGTCTTGCTTTAAAAGAAGAAGGGTACGAAGTTGTTCTTTGCAACTCTAACCCGGCTACCATCATGACGGATACTTCCATTGCCGACAAGGTTTATATGGAACCGTTGACACTGGAATATATTGCCAAAATTATCCGCTACGAACGTCCGGACGCCATTTTGCCGGGCATCGGCGGACAGACCGGATTGAATCTGGCTATGCAGCTGGAAAAGAAGGGCATTCTTGCCGAATGCCGTGTGGAATTGCTCGGCACCAAGAGCAGCTCCATTGAACGTGCAGAAGACCGGGAAATGTTCAAAGAACTCTGTGAAGAGCTCGGCGAGCCGGTTCTTCCCTCTGATGTAGCACACTCCGTAGAAGAAGGGTTAAAGGTAGTAGAGCAAATCGGATATCCGGTTGTGCTTCGTCCGGCCTTTACCTTAGGCGGTACCGGCGGCGGCTTTGCCGACAATGAAGAAGAATTCATTCCGCTGATGAAAAATGCGTTGTCTTTGTCTCCGGTAGACGAAGTCTTAATTGAAAAAAGCATTAAAGGCTACAAGGAAATTGAATACGAAGTAATGCGGGACCACAATGATACCGCATTGACTATTTGTAATATGGAAAATCTGGATCCGGTTGGTATCCACACCGGTGACTCCATTGTTGTTTGTCCGTCTCAGACGCTGACCAACAAGGAATACCATATGCTGCGGGACAGCGCTCTGAAAATTATCCGCAAACTGGAAATTGAGGGCGGTTGTAACGTACAGTTTGCACTGGATCCGAATTCCTTCCAATATTATCTGATTGAAGTAAATCCACGGGTATCCCGTTCTTCTGCTTTGGCTTCCAAGGCCAGTGGTTATCCGATTGCCCGTGTTTCCGCTAAAATTGGTGTTGGCATGACGCTGGATGAAATTCAGATTGCCAATACACCGGCTTCCTTTGAACCAACACTGGACTATGTGGTTACCAAAATGCCTCGGTTCCCGTTTGATAAGTTTGCGGATGCCAACAATACGCTGTCCACGCAGATGAAAGCCACCGGTGAAGTCATGAGCGTCGGCAGAACAGTGGAAGAAAGCTTACTGAAAGCCATTCGTTCTTTGGAAATCGGTTTGTATCATCTGTATAACAGAAAGTTCTACGGTGTTCCGAAAGAGGAACTGATGGAATATATTACCCGTGGCACAGATGACCGCATTTATGCCCTTGCACAGCTGATTCGCCTGGGAGTATCCTTGGACGAAATTGCAGATGCCACCGCCATTGACCGCTTCTTCTTACGCAAGTTGCGTAACATTGTAGAAGAAGAGAATGAGCTGAAAGCTAACGTAAATGACATTGCGGTTTTGAAAGACGCCAAAAAGATGGGCTTCTCCGACAAGGAAATTGCCTATCTGTGGGATAAAACAGAACGGGAAATCTTTGATTTGCGGAAGGAACACGGTATTCTTCCTGTTTATAAGATGATTGATACCTGTGCTTCCGAATTTGAAAGTTATATTCCGTATTTCTATTCCACCTATGAAGAAGAAAACGAATCCATTGTTTCTGACAAAAAGAAAGTTGTTGTACTCGGTTCCGGCCCGATTCGCATCGGCCAGGGTGTAGAATTTGACTATTCTACCGTTCATGCCGTCCAAACCATCAAAGCGGCCGGTTATGAAGCCATTATCATCAACAACAATCCGGAAACGGTTTCTACTGACTACACGTGCTCTGACAAATTGTACTTTGAGCCGCTTTGCGTGGAAGACGTCATGAACGTGATTGCACTGGAGCAACCGGAAGGCGTAATTGCCACCCTGGGCGGTCAAACGGCCATCAACTTGGCAGAGCCGTTACGGGACCACGGCGTAAAGATCATTGGTACCGACTGTGATGCCATTGACCGCGCCGAGAACCGAGATTCCTTTGAAAAGCTCCTGACAGAGTTGCATATCCCGCAGCCCAAAGGACAGGCTGTCACCAGCATTGAAGCCGGTGTCAAAGCAGCCGAAGAAATCGGATATCCGGTACTGGTTCGTCCAAGCTTCGTCCTTGGCGGCCGGGCCATGCAGATTGTGGCCAAAGAAGAAGCCCTTCGGGAATACCTTCAGACAGCCGTAGAAATTGATGAAGACAAGCCGGTTTTGGTAGACAAATATATCCGCGGTAAAGAAGTGGAAGTAGATGCCATCTGTGACGGCACGAACGTTTTTGTTCCGGGTATCATGGAATTGGTAGAGCGGACCGGTGTTCACTCCGGTGACTCCATCAGCGTTTATCCGTCTTACAGTTTGTCTGACAAAGTCAAGGAAACCATTTTGGATTACACCAAGCGCTTGGGCCTTGGCATTGGCATTATCGGATTGTTTAATATCCAGTTTATTGTGGATCAGGATGATCAGGTCTTCATTATTGAAGTAAACCCACGTTCTTCCAGAACGGTTCCGTTCCTGTCTAAGGCAACGGGTTATAGTCTGGCAGACATTGCCACTTTGGCAAACCTTGGCGTTTCCCTTCCGGAACAGGGCATTCACGAAATTTACCCGAAGGAAAAGGAACGTTACTATGTTAAGGTTCCGGCCTTCTCCTTCTCCAAGTTACGGGGTATGGATGCTTACCTGTCTCCGGAAATGAAGTCAACAGGGGAAGCTATCGGATATGATAAAAAGCTGCATCGCGCAGTATATAAGGCCATGGTTGCCTCCGGTATGGTATTGCACAACTACGGAACAGTAGTTGTCAGTGTTGCCGATGAAGACAAGGAAGAAACGCTGCCGTTGGTACGTCGTTTCTACAACATGGGCTTCAACATTGAGGCTACCAGTTTGACCGGTGAATTCCTGAAATCTCATGGAATTCGCACTCGAATCCGCTTGAAGCCGAGTGAAGGAAGCGAAGAAGTTTTGGATTCCCTTCGCGCCGGTTATGTAAGTTATGTTATTAATACGCGTGCCATTCTTTCCGGCAAGCACTACGGAGACGGCGTTGCCATCCGTTGCTGCGCCGCACAGCACAATATTGCCATGCTGACCTCTTTGGACACCGTGCGCATGTTGCTGGACGTACTGGAAGAGGTTACGCTTGGAATTTCCACTATAGACGCAGAATAAAAGAAGCGCAAAGCAAGAGGTGAACACATGCACTTTACAAAAATGCACGGTCTGGGAAATGACTACTTATACGTTTATGATGAAGTACCGGAGAACATTCGGGAGCTTTCCATCAAATTGTCCGAACGCCACTTCGGCGCCGGTTCCGACGGCATGATCTACATTTGTCCGTCTTCCGTAGCCGATTTTAAAATGCGGATTTTCAATGCCGACGGCAGTGAAGCCATGATGTGCGGCAACGGTATCCGCTGTGTGGGCAAGTATGTCTTTGATAAGGGATATACCGACAAGACCCATCTGGAAATAGAGACACTGTCCGGCATTAAAACCTTGGACTTGCACCTGGTTGGCGGCAAAGTCAAAGAGGTTACGGTAAACATGGGTGTTGCCGTACCGGCAGAAGACATGACCTTCACGGTAGACGGGCAGGAAATTACCTGCACACCGGTTTCTGTTGGCAACCCGCATGCCGTCATCTTTGTAGACGACATGGACAAAGCACCGCTGACTACTCTGGGCCCGAAAATTGAACGGCATCCGCTTTTCCCGGATGGTGTCAATGTAGAATTTGTTCAGGTCCTGGCAGATGACGAACTGCGCATGCGCGTATGGGAACGCGGCAGTGGGGTAACCATGGCCTGCGGAACCGGCTCCTGCGCCAGTGCCATGGCCGCTGTCAGCAAAGGATATTGTGACTATGATTCTTCCATCTCCGTTCATCTGGACGGCGGTACCCTGAAGATTCAGATTGCAGAAGACCACACTGTTACCATGACCGGCCCTGCCGAATTTGTATATGAAGGGGAGACCATCGAATGATCAAGCCAAATGCTTATTATGCAGATTTGAAAGATTCTTATCTGTTCTACAATATTGCACAGAAAACCAAAGCCTATCTGGAAGCCAATCCGGAAAAACATCTGTATCGCATGGGAATCGGAGACGTGTCTCTTCCTTTATGCGATGCAGTTATCAAGGCCTTGCACGAAGGCGTAGACGACCAGGCAGTCAAAGACACCTTCCACGGCTACATGCCGGAATGTGGCGCTCCGTTCCTGCGCGAAACCATTGCACAGTATTATGGAAAGCGCGGCGTTACCCTGGATTCGGAAGAAGTTTTTGTTTCCAGTGGTGCCAGTGATGAACTGGGCGACATCTTAGACTTATTTGACCGCAGCAGCAGTGCTCTGGTTATTGAACCGGCTTATCCTGCTTATGTGGATGCCAACGTAATGGCCGGCCGCAAGATTATTCATCTTGCCTCCGGTGAAGAAAACGGCTTCCTGCCGGAGCCAAAGGCAGATTTGGATGCAGACTTGCTGTACATCTGCTCCCCGAACAACCCAACCGGTGCCGTTTTCTCCAAGGAAAAATTACAGGCATGGGTAGATTTTGCAAATCAGCGCGGCGCCGTTATTTTATTTGACGCTGCTTATGAAGCATTCATTGAAGAAGAGGACCTGCCACACAGCATCTTTGAGTTGGATGGCGCACGGACCTGTGCCATTGAAATTTGCTCTTTGTCCAAGACGGCCGGCTTTACCGGTACACGGATGGGATATACCGTTATTCCGAAGGACTTGGAGCGGGACGGTAAGAACCTGAACGAAATGTGGGTCAGAAACCGTACCACAAAGACCAATGGTATTTCCTATATCCTGCAAAAGGGCGGCGCCGCCGTCTTCACGCAGGAAGGTCAGGAACAGATTCATGCCAACATTCAGGTTTACAAGAACAATGCCAAAGTGCTGATGGCAGCACTGGACGAATTGGGAATCTGGTATTGCGGCGGCAAAAATGCACCGTATATCTGGATGAAGTGTCCGGACGGTATGGGTAGCTGGGAATTCTTTGATTACCTTTTGCAGGAAATCCAGGTTGTCGGCACTCCTGGTGAAGGCTTCGGCGCCTGCGGAGAAGGCTACTTCCGGTTCTCTACCTTTGGCAGTCCGGAAGATACCAAAGAAGCGGCCCGTCGTTTGGTTGCTCTTCTTGGTAAGAAATAACGTCATAAAATAAACCAAAGAAAAAAGTTCGCTACAAGGACACGGGTATAAAAAGTGTCTTTGGGTAGCGAACTTTTTGTTTTTCCCTATGCAGGCGAATGCTATAATGACAACGGAAAAGGAGGCGGTGGAATGATACCGATTCAACGAATTTTAGAAAAAGAGGATCAGCTATTTGCAGACGGTGATTTTGCCGGAGTAGGCCGCCTTTTGCAATACTGGCTTATGGAAGCAGAAACAGAACATGATCTTGCCGGTATCTTCTTCCTGCGCAATGAGCAAATGGGGTTTTATCGTAAAACCGGAAAGAAAGAAGAGGCCTTTGCCGCCGCCGAGGCAGGATTGGCATTAATTCCGCAACTGGGTTATGAAAATGCCGTTAGTGGCGGTACCTGTTATATTAATGCGGCCACTGTTTATAAAGCGTTTGGAGAAGCAAAAAAAGCATTGCCGTTGTATCGGAAAGCCAAGGAAATTTATGAAGAAAAGTCGCTTAACCGCAAGGAAGAAGACGCTGATGGACGCTTAGGAGGCCTTTATAATAATATGGCCCTTGCATTATTGGATGAAAAGCAATACACAGAAGCAGAAGAATTGTACCAAAAAGCATTGAAAGTGATGGAAAAGGTACCGGATGGGCAGTTAGACTCCGCCATTACCTGGCTGAATTTGGCAGATCTTCATTGCGCACGGGACGGATATGAAAAGGCAAAGGATGTTATTGAAGAATGCTTACATAAGGCCGAATCCTTGTTGCATACGGAAAGCATAGAACAGGGAAATTATGCAGCCTTTGTCTATGAAAAATGTGCTCCTATTTTTGGGTATTATAACCACAAGGAAGCGCAAGAGAAATTGGAACAGAAAGCGAAGGCAATTCATGAACGGTCGGGAACTGTCTAAAGGATATTTTGAAACATATGGGAAACCTATGTTGGAACGGGAATTTCCGGACCTGCTGCCGCTGCTGGCAGCAGGTCTGGTGGGGCGCGGGTCCGAGTGCTTCGGGTATGATGACGAAACGTCCAGAGACCACGACTTTGAGCCGGGCTTCTGCCTCTTCCTCCCGGGGGAAGAGGTGGTCAGCCGGCGCGAAGCGTTCTTGCTGGAACGCGCCTATGCAAAGCTTCCGAAAGAATACGAAGGCGTACGCCGCAACCTGGTGAACCCGGTCGGCGGCGCACGCCACGGAGTCTTTCGGACAACAGAATTTTACCAGAAGCACATAGGCGGACCCGCGGCCCCTACAACTTATGAAGAATGGAAAGCCCTTCCGGACTATGCCAGAGCAGAAGCTGTCAACGGAGATCTTTACTTTGACAACTACGGACAATTTTCCGCCATTCGGGACGCCGTTCGTCTGTTGCCGGAGGACGTACGGCGCAAGCGACTGGCAGGACAGCTTTTACTGGCCGCTCAGGCCGGGCAGTATAACTACCCTCGTTGCCTTGGCCACGGAGAAACCGGGGCCGCACAACTGGCGGTTTCTGCCTTTGTGCAAGCAACCATGGCAGCCATTTTTCTGCTGAACAATCGGCCCATGCCGTTTTATAAATGGCAATTTCGGGCGCTGCGGGAGCTTCCAATGCTGCCTTCCGCTGCACCGGACTTAGAATATTTGCTCAGTTCCGGAAATGACCCGGCAGAAGCCGCCAGGAAACAAGAGAAAATAGAACAACTCAGCGCCCTTCTGATTGCCGAATTAAAGCGGCAGGGCCTGAGCGGCAGCAACAGCCCGGACCTGGAACGGCACGCGTATGACGTCAATGATTCCATTGCGGATGCAGACATTCGAAATCGTCACATTTTAGATGCCATATAATTATGCAAAACAGCAATTGCTTTCCAAGGTGGTTTTTGGTATAACATTTAGGGCTTTTTAAGGCCCTTATTTCTTGTAAAGGATGAAGAACATGAAACACTATGACGTCATCATCATTGGTGCCGGTCCGGGCGGTATCTTTGCCGCTTATGAATTATTACAGCAGAAAGCCAACTTAAAGATTGCTGTATTTGAATCCGGTAAAACGCTGAGCCAGCGGAAATGCCCGATTGACGGTGACAAAATTAAGCACTGTATTAATTGTCCAACCTGCTCCATTATGAACGGCTTCGGCGGTGCCGGTGCCTTCTCGGACGGAAAATATAATATTACAACGCAATTTGGCGGCACCCTGCATGAATATATCGGCAAGCGGAAAGCGTTTGACCTAATGCAGTATGTAGATACTATCAACATGACCTATGGCGGTGCAGGTTCTCACCTGTATTCCACTGCCAACTCTGATATTTCCAAGCTCTGCCTGCAGAACAAACTACATCTGTTAGACGCTTCTGTACGCCACCTTGGCACAGACAAGAACTATGTAGTTTTGGAGAACCTGTTGGAACGCCTGCAAAAGGAAGTAGACCTCTACTTTTTAACACCGGTAGAGCATATTTGCACACTGGAAGAAGGAAACGGGTACCTTATTCAAACTGCAGATGCCGAATATTCCTGTGACAAGTGTATTGTTTCTGTCGGTCGCTCCGGCTCCAAGTGGATGGAACAGGTTTGCAAGGAACTGGATATCAAAACACACTCCAATCGGGTAGACATTGGCGTTCGTGTAGAACTGCCGGCGCCTATTTTCTCCCATTTAACGGATGAACTGTATGAAAGTAAGATTGTATATCGCACAGAAAAATATGGCGATTTAGTCCGCACTTTCTGCATGAATCCCAACGGGATTGTAGTAAATGAAAATACCAATGGCATTGTAACCGTAAACGGTCACAGTTATGAAGACCCGTCCAAGCACACACAGAATACCAACTTTGCACTTTTGGTATCCAAGCATTTCACAGAACCGTTTGACGACAGTACCGCTTATGCAGAAAGCATTGCTCGCCTGTCCAACATGCTTGGCGGCGGTGTTATTGTACAGCGATTCGGTGACTTAATTGACGGAAAGCGCTCTACCGAAAGCCGCATAGAAGAAGCCTTTATTACGCCGACGCTGACGGCTACCCCGGGAGACCTGTCTTTGGTTATTCCAAAGCGAATTCTGGACGGTATTATTGAAATGATTTACGCTCTGGACAAGATTGCACCGGGTACTGCCAATGCAGATACACTTTTATACGGTGTAGAGGTTAAGTTCTATAACATGGAAGTAGAACTGGATCATAATCTGGAATCCTGCCACAAAGGACTTTACATTATCGGAGACGGCAGTGGTGTAACACACTCACTGTCTCATGCTTCTGCATCCGGTGTTTACGTAGCTCGCAAAATTTGCGGAAAAGAATAAAACAGAAAGGCGGCAGGAAACATGAAAAGCAGATTAAATGCAATTGCCAATTGGGCACAGGAACAAATGAACCGGGCCGCTTATCAAAAAAAGACCCCAACCTATGGAACAGCTGAAGTCGATGACATTCCTTATTTAAATGACGGTAGCCCTGACCACGTGCTGGACGTTTACGCGCCGCATCTTTCTCAGGAAAAGTTGCCGGTTATTGTTACGGTTCACGGTGGCGGATATGTTTCCAACCGCAAGGTCTGCAACCGCCCGCACGGACAGTGGCTGGCTGCGCAGGGCTTTAAAGTGGTAAATGTGGAATATACCTTAATTCCGCAAGCCACTTTGGCAGAGGAATTGGCCGAACTGACCGCCGCCTTTTCTTGGGTGGAAAGCCATGCGGAAGAATATGGCTTTGATTTAAACAACTTGTTTTTGACGGGAGATTCTTCCGGCGGACATCTGGCACTGCTCATGGCGGCGTTGCAGACCAATTCGGTGCTGCAGAAGCAGGCCGGGCTACGGCCGGTGGCCTCAGGCATCCGTGCCGTCGGCGCCACGTGCCCGGTCGGCAGCTTCCGCAGCAAAGACCCGGTCTCTCTGGCCATGCGCCTGTTGTTCCTGGCGCTCGGGCAGAAAGACCTGGCTCCGTATTCCATGGAAAACTTCTTAACGAAGAATATGCCGGACTGTATGCTGATTACTACTCCAACCGATATTGGTATTCATACAGTTACCCATAAAATCCATCAGGAGCTGGACCAAAAGGGCATAGACCATGTGTACTGTAACTTGAAAGGTAGCACACACAAATTGCCACATGTGTTTAATGTCCTTTACCCGGATTGGGAAGAAAGTATAGAAGCCAATCAAGCTCTTGTGCAATTTTTCCGTTCCAACATGGCACAGTAATTACGTAGCGCACAAAACCAAAAACAAAATGCCGAAAGGGCACAGTGCTTTAAAAAAGCACTGTGCCCTTTTTCTTGCTTTTCTTATTAGAAGTTCTTCTGTATTACTGACAATCTCCGTCGGCTACCATCCTATAACGCAAACTTGCTCCAAATAGCAAGAAGAAATTTTGTTAAAAAAATCAATATTTTATTATTTCTTGATTCTGCATAATGAAGGCGTAGGAGAAAGAAGGGAGGCTATTATGGCTGCAATTAAAAAATCTACCGTATCAAAGTATTTGGTGCTGTTTGCCGTTGCCTTTGCCGGCGGCATCATTACCAAACTCCCGTATCTGCGGGAGACGTACATGGAGCCTTTGTCCCAAGCCACCGGCGCAAGTTATACGCAGTTGGGGATCATCATGTCGGCTTACGGCATTGTTAACTTCATCTGTTATTTTCCCGGCGGTATTCTTGCGGACAAGTTTAGTTGTAAAACACTGATTATTATTTCCTGCTTTGGCACTGCCCTGGCCGGCTTTTGGTATTGGACCTTGCCAAGCTTTATTTGGCTGGTTGTTATCCATGCCATCTTTGCCATTACAACGGTGTTTACGTTTTGGGCGGCCATGGTAAAATCTATTAACCGCTTAGGCGGACCGGAAGAGCAAGGCCGACTTTTCGGCCTATTGGAAGGCGGAAGAGGCCTGGTTGGCACATTGGTCGCTTTTGGTTCCGTTGCCGTATTTGGCATGGCCGCAGATTCCATTGGAGGCATGAAGAATGCCATTTTGTATTACAGCATCTGCATGGCGGTAGCCGGTGTCTTAGTACTTCTGCTCATGGAAAATGACAAACCGCAAAAAGGTGAAGAAGCTCAGGCAACCGCTATGTTAAACAAAAAGGATTTCCTGGAAGTGGCAAAGATGCCACGGGTTTGGCTGTGTGGTGCCCTTGGCATTTGTAATTACTCTGCCTTGATTTTCCATGGCTATGTTACCGGTTATCTTTCCAATGCCTTCGGTTTAAGTGATACCCTAGTTGGTAACCTGAGTGTTATTCGAACCTATGTCATGATGATGCTGGGTGCCTTCGTGGCCGGATTCCTTGCTGACCGAATCGGAAGCCGAATCAAATTTATTAAGTGGGCATTTGTCGGCATGACCATTTTTGCTGCAATGTATGTTCTTATCCCGACTAAGGGAGCGGGTGTGCCGTTGGTTGTCTGCAACTTCGTGGTTTACGGTTTGTTCCTTTATTCAATCAAGGCCATGTACTTTTCCACCATTGATGAAGTCCTTGTGCCAAAACGCTTGGCAGGAACCGCCTCCGGAATCATTTCCCTGTGCACCTATGCACCGGAAATGTTCCTGTACACTGTTTCTGGTAACATAGTAGACCGCTATGTTGACACAGCTACACCATTCCGTGGGTACCACATTTGCTTTATTGCCATGGCAGTACTTTCTGCAATTGGTTTCCTTTGTGGTATGGTGCTGATGAAAATGAATACAAAAGCCATTGCGGAGGCAAAGCTTGCAGAAGAAATCATGCCGGAGCCATAAAAAGTAGGTGAACCCCATGACAGAAAAAAAGCTTTTAAGCTCTTGTGAAACCGATTACAGTAGCGACCGCCACAGTTGGATTGACATTGAACGGCAAATTCGGAATTTGGCGGAGTGTGGATTTACGCATACGCAATGGATGCAAAACTGGCAGGGGGAATATTTGTATAGCCCAAGTGAATTCTTCCAAGCAAGAGATATTTTGCGGGATTACAACATTAAGGCACATAGTATCCATGCCAGTGAAGGCGGAATCCGTACCACTCGTGTAGATGGAAAATTAATCTATGAAAATAGATACCGTTTTACGGATATTCGCAAGGATTACACATCCGTCAATGAATACGCCAGGCTTGCCGGAGTGGATTTGCTGAAAAACCGCATTGACCTCTGTTCTCATATTGGCGCAAGCGTAATGGTGTTGCATATGCAATTGCCGTACATGCTGTTTCAAGAGCAACCACAGGAAAAAGAAGTTTATTATCGGCAGGTTATGAAATCCTTTGACCAGATCAAGGATTACGCCATTTGCGCCGGCGTTAAAATTGCTTTGGAAAACTTAATTTGTACGCCGCAGAACTATCAAGAGGAACAGTTTGATCGGATGTTTGACCATTATCCGGAAGAATTTCTTGGCTTCTGTTGGGATTCTGGGCATGCCACGTTGATGTGCCGCGAAAACCACTATCACTTCTTGGAAAAGTACTGGCCAAGAATGTATGCAACGCATTTGCAGGACAACGAATCTATTTCGGACGAGCTGCTGTATGATCCGGACTCGGTAACGGCGGACGCCAACGTACTTCGGCACGACGCACACTGGATTCCGAACGTAACGGGGAAAATGGGCCGCGGTATCCTAGACTGGGACAAGGTGGCTTACTATGTTGCCAAAGCGCCACTTGACTTGCCGGCAGACTTTGAAATTATGTTGACTCCCGGCTCGGGCGAGTTAGAGCAACTTCGTCATTGCCATAGGGAGGCAGAGGCATTCTACCAGCTGGTCCTTAGTAAAAAAGAAACTGCATAAATAGAAATAAAAAAAGAACCAATCGTAAAACGATTGGTTCTTTTTTGGTGGAAGAGGGTGGATTCGAACCACCGAAGTCGTAGACAACAGATTTACAGTCTGCCCCCTTTGGCCACTCGGGAACTCTTCCATGTGAGCCGATAAAAGCGCGTTGTCTTTCACCGGCCTTGGAGCTGGTGAACGGACTTGAACCCCTGACCTGCTGATTACAAAATACGCAAAATAGAGAATTTAAAGAGTTTAAATGAATACTTTCTTTCGGAAAGTGATGCTTTAAGCTCTTATTTTTTTGAGCTTAATATCTGAAAAAAAGGAGTAAAAAATTATGATCTTATCTGTTGCATTACACAAAGGTGGCGTTGGAAAAACAACCACAGCATTTAATCTTTCTGCCGGTTTGGCGAAAGAAGGGAAATCCGTTCTTCTGGTATCTCTGGAAAGCCAGGGCAATTTGAATACTTGCGTTGGTTACGAAAAGAAACCGGGTGATTTGGATATCTTCAACCTGATTCTTGATCTCTTTTCCGGGCAAAAACCAAGAACAAAAGATGCTATTACGTACATTGAACAGGAAGGCTTTTGGTATATTCCGTCCGATGTAACCGTAGAAAATGTAGGGAACCTGCTGGGCGGTGCTTCCTCTTCCGGAATTAAAAGTACCATGTATCTGCATGAATTGTTTAAAGGACCGGAATTTGAAAAGTTTGACTATATTATCCTGGACTGCCGGCCAACCATGGACTTCCTTTTACAGAATGCTATCAATGCATCTGATAAGGTGATAATTCCTATAACACCGCATCAGTTTAGTTTGGAAGGAATTATGACGTTCTGGGCATGGCAGGAAGAACACTGGCATGGTAATCCGGTGGACCGAACCCTGGGTTTCTTAATCACCGTAGCAGATCGCCGGTCCAAAGATTATAAAAATCTGCATGATGAACTGACAGAAGCTTTTGGAAAAGACAAGGTATTTAAATCTGTCATTCCATACATCCAAAGTGAAAACCGGTTATCCGTAAGTAATCACCGGTCAGCAGTTTCTTTCCCAAATTCAAAAATCGGAGCTGCATACATGGATTTTACCAAAGAAGTTATTGAAAAGACAAAAAAGGAGAATTAACTAATGGCTTGGTCTAATGGCTTTCAGAAATTTTTTGATGAACAAAAAAGAAATCAGCAGGATGCAGAAGTTGTGTCCGGAGAAAAGGAAGATTCTTCTACGGCAGATCTGGAAAAAGAAGTTGCTATTGATTCAGCAGCCATTGTTAAAGAACAGCTTGGCTCTTATACTGACGGAAGTGTAATTGAAATTCCAACCGCAGATCTTATTGAGTTGGAAGACAATCCATATAACGCTAAGAATGAAGAAGAATTGCGTATCTTGGCAGATGACATCTGGGAAGCAGGATTGATTCACGAACTGATTGTTCGGGATCATCCGCTTCAAGAAGGTAAATACCAGGTCCTCTGTGGCAATAACCGACTTCGTGCTTGCCGGGACATCCTTGGCATGAAAAGCATACGGTGTAAGTATCGAAAATTTGAAACTGAGGATGAAGCTTATTCCATGGTGGTAAAGGACAACGAGCTGAATCGCAATGTTACTCCGGTGGAAAAGGCCAGAGCAATCCATCTTCGTCTGCAAAAAATGAAAGAAAATCAGGATTACGGTTCCGGCGATCGAACATCTGAAATTGTGGCAAGAGATTTTGCCATTAATAAATCCGATGTGTATCGTTGGGACAAAGCGGAGCGTCTGAGTAATAATTATAAAAATTTGTTTAACACCGGTGACATTAAGCTTTCAACGGCTGAAATTCTTGGTTCTCTTCCGGAAGAAGTCCAAAACCGTATTTGGAAAGTATCCGGTGGTAAGAAGCTGACCGCAGAACAGGCCGGAAATGCTAAAACTATCCTTGCTTTAGATGAAGAAACTACAGATGATCAGCTGAAACTTGCCATCTTTGCAAAAGAAAAGAAGCAAACCGTAAAACAACCACCAGTTCGTTATAAAACTCATATCTATGACTGGGACAAGCTTTCTCCGGAAGAACGTGAGAAGTTTGTTATCAAAGCCTTGGAAGCTTATTCTGCCGATGCACGTGCTAAAGCAATGCACCAAAAGGAACAGGAAATGACAGAACAAAGCTTGCTGGATGCCGGTCAGCAACAGCTTCCGTTAAATGAAAAATAGCGGTATAATAAACAAAAGCTTAACGAAAGGACTGATGTTATGTTTCGCTGTGAACTTAGATTTGATGAAGAGAAAGTAATTAAAGACGGCTATACACTAGAGTTGATGTATCAGCATATGGATTACGTCTTCTGTGAAGAAAAAGGCCTTAAAAAAGTTGCCGAGGGCATCTATGAGGACCCGAATGCAACTTCCAGTAAAATCACTTATGAGATGGGGATTATTTTTTGGACCAATCCGGTTATCGTTCATTATTGTAATTATTTGCGTGTTATTGCACCGGAAGGAGATTATGGGGATTGTTCCCATATGCTGGAAAAATACAAAAGTAGAATTCCTATGTATAGATAAAATGGTGATTGACCATGGCTGACAAAGAATATAGAGTAATTCACTTTGACTTAAGCACCAGAAAACTCAAGAAGCTTTATCCCGGTATGGATTACCATCAAGCTTATAAGGATATTCAGAAGTTTTTAGAAAATAATGGATTTGAACACCATCAATGGTCAGGATATATTTCCAAAGAACCTCTTACGCCACTGGAAGTTTCAGATTGTTCAACACGGTTGTTGGTTGATCATCCATGGATAAGGCCATGTGCCAAAAAGATGAATGCATCCATTGTTCCAAAAGATAATTTTGATTTGTTGCAAAACTTTGACGAAAACTTGCAACGGAATCCAAGGCTCCGAGAACGCTTTATGGAAAACTTTCACCAGATGTTAGTTGAGCGAAGAGAAAGACAAAAACGCAGACCAATGCGAGAAGTCTTTGCTGAGGCGCAAAAAGCAGCTGATGAATATAACGCTAAACTCGGCATCCGGCCTAGCTCAAGGGATGACTTGGAATTATAAAGCAGAACAAGCTTGCTGGATGCCAGTCAGCAACAGCTTCCGTTAAATGAAGGGTAAACTAACAGCAAAAATATATACAAATGCTTGCAAAACGCACATGTTTGCTATACAATAGAGAGGCGAAAGGAGCTGATTATATGGCACAGATTAGTTTGCGTGTAGATGATAATTTAAAATGCAGTGCAGAAAGAACGCTTGATGATATTGGCTTGAGTATGTCTGCTGCAATCAACATTTTTTTGAAAACCGTTGTAAGGGAAAACCGTATTCCGTTTGAACTGTCAGCCGATCCGTTTTATAGCAAGGAGAACATGGAAGAGTTGGAAAGACGTGTAGCGGATATACGTTCCGGCAAGAGCACTTTGAAAGAACATGATCTGGATCTGTAATGGCAGATAATGAAATTAAACACGTAAAAGATTAAAGCAGAGCATCTTGCCCTGCTTTTTCTTTTGCCCGGAAAGGAATTGAAAGGAGTAATCAATATGGCAAAAAACAAAACCATGACAGATGATGAGAAAAAAGCATACGGCGAGATGATGGAACAGAAAAAAGATGATTTCCTGAAAAATCGTGCCGAGATTGCAGAAACGCTTCCGCTGAAAAGTGAGTTTTATAAAGCATATTTAGACAAGCTTCCCTTTCTTAAAGAATCTTGCTTAAATGCACTTTGCATTGTAAAGGCAGACTTAAAAGGATTTCGCTTCCAAACCAAGAGAGATTGGATGTCTGAAATGCAGGAAGTAAAAAAGGGAGAAGAACCATTGGAACTTCTTTCCAGTGAGACTTTCACCGGCAGGGACGGTAAAAGCCATCCCGGATACCGACTGATTAATGTCTATGACAACACTCAGTTAGAACGGCCAATTGAGATTGGCTTTAAAACCTGGACTCTGGATGAATTTGCATCTGCTCTGGAAGAATCAGCGCAGCATTACTGCACAGTGAAAACCGGCAGTATAGAGAAAACATATCAACTGGACTATCCGGCAGAGGATAAACCGGTAATCACTATGTCAGATCAGTTGGATATGAAGTCTTTAATCGGACTTCTGTTACTGGCATCCGCTGTGAATGAAGCTTTCTTAGAAAAGATAGACCGTCACCGCATAAAGAAAGACCTTAAGAATGCGTCTGAGACGGCCTACGATGCTTCTTATATGTTATGTGTCAAATTCCTTGGCCCGGATGCTTTAGACGGCTTTCCGGTCTCCGCAGAAAGAATGAAGGGTATGGATGTAAAACAAATCAACAAGGAGTTAAAAGCGATAAGAGATACTTATTCTTTCCTGGTAGGAAGCCTTGAATATAACTTGAATAAGGAGATAATAGAAAAATGAAAAAAGGGTGGAAAGTAGAGAAGTTTTTCTCAGATCACAAAAAGGTAATTATCCCGATTGCCATTATTCTGGTCCTGGCAATTCTTATCGGGACATTGTATAAGGGTGGTTATCTAAAACTCGGTAGTAAAGAAACTTCTGCCGAAGAGACAGCTGCTTCTGTTACTATCCAGGATATGGCAGATGCTTTGCCGGATAACCTGGAAGTGACCGGCGTAACCTTTACCGGAACGCCAAGTGAAGTAAACACGGAAAAAGGCAACTATTTTGCTTTTGTGGTTACTAACCGGAACAGTGTTGAAGTGAAAGTTGACTGCTTTGTCATTGATGAAGACATTTGGTCTAAAGTAATGGCAGCGGACAGTGCTCAGGAATGGAAGGTAGAAGGAACGGTGGTAGGCCACAGCGGTTCTCACATTGCTGTTTTGGTTGAAAGCCTGGAAGCAAAGAAAAAAGAAATCCAGTACACAACGCAGGCTGTTACCGAGAACGAAGGAACCGAAGAAGCCTATACAAAATACGTCCTTTATGCGGACGGAGTAGAAGCATCCGACTACACCGGCATCTGCAACGTATGTATTACGGATCCGGATGGCAACAAGGATGATTACTTCTTTGAAAACGGCGTGTATAAAGGCGATGCCAATCTGGTAACAGAATACGGCGGTGACATCTGTTATGTATCCGGTGGGCGAGTTGATACCGACTTTTCCGGACTGGCAGAATATAACGGAACACAGTATTTATTCCATCACGGCAGAGCAGATCTTACCTACACCGGATGGTATGAGACAGACGGTACGGTTTACACCATAGAAAAGGGTGTTA
>CAVFJZ010000009.1:0-53257 GCA_963623075.1 Bacteroidaceae bacterium | reverse complement strand
TCTTTATCGCTTGGCTAAAAAGAATAATGCGGACATAGTGATTGGAGAAATTTGTAACTGCTATGAGAAATACCATGATTCTGAACCAATAACGTTAACAAGTTCTGTATGTTCTGGTACAGAGGCATTGAAGGAAGCTTTACACGGAACAGTTTCAATATGTGGAAAGTTAATAAGTAGAGAAATGGCTGCAAAGCATGATTTTCCAATAGGCAGAACATCTGAGGATGCCTTTTTTACACCTGCACTATTGTTGGATGTGCAAGTCGCGGTGATAACAAATGAAATGCTATATTTTTATTGGCATCGCTCCGGCAGTATTACTACTTCGTGCAATCCTGAGACTGTAATGGACGTGGTGGATGCATATTTGCTAGTAGAAACATTAATAGAAGATCAATGTCCGGAATTGTTACCATATGCCAAATTTCGCGTGAATTGGTCATATTTGACAGCATTAGATCGACTTTTTCAGGTGCAAGATTATAAAAAATTACCGCAGTATAAAAAGTGTAAAAGATATTTAAAGAAGAATTGGCTTTCTATTGCTTCTTGTCCTTTGTTTACTACAGCCAGACGAATATCCGTAGTCTTTTTAAAGATTAATATTTATTTGTATCGGCTGCTTGTAAGCTCTAATGAGCAAAAGAAGGGAACATTCGAATGAAAAAAAAGATTTGCTTTGTAGATTATGATTTGTCTGCCCAAGGTGGAGTAGAGCAAGTAACAGTTTCCCTCGCAAATGCGCTAGTTGATTATTATGATGTTTGCATAGTTAGCTTATGTTTGAAAAATGATTTAACATATGTTCTTGATGATAGAGTCCAATTTTTCTCTTTTTGTGCTGAAGAAAAAAAACTTAGGTATATGCGATCAACATTAGTCAAACCTTTGGAAAAGTTTTTAAAAGAAAACGATGTTTCGGTCGCCATTGCACAAGGAACCTATGTGGGCTTTATTATGTCTGCATTACGCTTACGATCTAAAACAAAGCTGATTTTTTGTGATCATGGCGCGTTGATGAATCAATGGAATGATAAAAGCACAGTAGCAGTCCGGTTAATATCCTCTATTCTTTGTCAATACGTTGTTACTTTAACCAAAAGAAGCTTGGATGATTACCAAAAAAAATTTCACATACCATCATCTAAAATACGATGTATTTATAATTGGGCGAATTTAGATTGCTTCCTACCGTCAGCATATAATCAAGATACAAAGAAAATTATTTCTGCTGGACGCTTTGGAAAAGAAAAAGGTTTTGATCAGTTAATCAAAGCGTTTGCATTAGTAGCCCAAAAGCATCCGGATTGGACCCTTACTATTTATGGCGATGGAGAAATGATGCCTGCCGTGAAAGATCTGGTGACGGAATATCACTTGGAAAGTCAAGTGGAGTTGCCGGGTATGTGTACTGATCTTGAAAAACGGTATCAGGAGTATGCAATGTATGTGTTGCCGTCGTATAGGGAAGGATTACCGCTTGTTTTGCTGGAAGCCAAAGCAAATAGACTTCCTATTGTCAGCTTTGATATTATGACCGGTCCAAGGGAAATTGTCAGAGACAAAGTAGACGGGTTGTTGGTTCCACCAAAAGACATTTCAGCACTTGCAGATGCAATGAATTACTTAATTGAACATTCGGAAGTTAGAAAAGAAATGTCAGACCATTCCCAGGAAAACCTGGACTTGTTTTCTAAAGAAAAAATTCTGGCGGAATGGAAATGTTTAATAGATAGCTTGCTTTAAGCAAATAGAAAGGATTTGTACAATGATTTTTGGTGCAATTTTAGCAGGGGGCGTTGGTTCCCGTATGAATATGGCAGATATGCCGAAACAGTTTTTACCTTTGGGGGAGAAACCGATTATTGTACATACATTGGAGAAGTTTCTCCTTTGCGATCGCTTTGATCAAATTTATATTGGGGTACATGCGGACTGGCTAGGATACATGGAAAATTTAGTTGCTAAATATGTGCCTGATCAGGTATCTAAAATAAAAGTAGTAGCCGGAGGCAATGACCGTAATGAGACTATTTTAAATGTGGTTCAGGAAATTGAATTGGCATATGGCGAAAGCGACGAACATATTGTTGTTACGCATGATGCGGTACGTCCGTTTTTATCTCTTCGTATGATTGAAGAAAATATAGATGCTGCTTTAAAATATGGAGCCGTGGATACCGTTTCTGCCGCAATTGATACCATTGTTGTTTCAGAGAACGGCCAGGTTATTTCCGGAATACCGGATCGCAGACAGATGTATCAGGGCCAAACTCCGCAAAGTTTTAAAATTTGCACATTGAAAAAGTTATATGCCTCTTTATCCGATGAGGAAAAGAAAAATTTGACGGACGCTTGTAAAATCTACGTTATGCGGAATGAACCGGTTCATTTGGTAGAAGGCTCTGCAACGAACTTGAAAATTACCACTCCGGGGGACTACCGTATTGCACAAGCCATGGTCGGAGGATTAGAAATTGATTAATCAGATTTATCAGCTTGTTCAACCTAAAGTTATTTCGGTGGAATATGCAGATTTGTCTTTGTCAGACCGCGTTATAGTGAAGCCGGAATATATGGCCGTTTGTCATGCAGATCAGCGGTATTATTATGGACAAAGAGATATTCAGACTTTAAATCAAAAGTTACCAATGGCATTAATCCACGAATGTTGTGGAAAAGTGCTTTATGATCCCACAAATACATTTTCTGTCGGTCAGAGAGTGGTTCTTATTCCAAACGTTCCCGAAAAAGAAGATTCCATTATTTATGAAAACTACGCTAAAGGCAGTTATTTTTTATCTAGTGGACATGACGGCTTTATGCGGGAATTTGTGGATATGGATGTTTCTCGTTTGGTATCTTGTGAAGAGGTAGATCCAACTGTTGCTGCTATTACAGAGTTTGTCAGTGTCGGCGTCCATGCTGTTTCCCGCTTTAACAAAGCTTCCCATGCACGAAGAAATAAAATTGGAATTTGGGGCGACGGAAGCCTGGCCTACGTAGTTGCCTCTATTTTGAAAGAAAAGCTTCCTGAATCAAAGATTGTGGTGATTGGCCGAGATCCAAGAAAACTATCTACCTTTTCTTTTGTGGACGAAACCTATCTTTCCGCTTCCATACCTGAAACGTTAGAAATAGATCATGCCTTTGAATGCTGCGGTGGAGAAGGCAGTTATTATGCCATTGAAGATGTGATTAAATATATTAATCCGCAAGGCACACTTATGTTGATGGGTGTATCAGAGAACAGAGTGGCTATTAATACCAGAATGGTTTTGGAAAAAGGTTTGACTTTAGTTGGGTGCTCCCGCTCCGGAAAAGAAGATTTTTTGGAAGCAGTAAGCTTAATGAGAGCAAAGCATTTCCAGCGGCAATTAAAAATGATTATTTATGAAGACAAAGCAGTCAGAACGGTTGAGGATATTCACCGGGTCTTTACAACGGATGTGACAACGCCGTTTAAAACTGTTTTTCGATGGGAGATATAGCAGAAATGAAAATGGGAAGTGTTAGGAAAGAATACTTTAATCGTTTACGAAATGGCTTTGTATTCTTCTATCTGTTATATCTTGCATTATGTATGTTTATTCCATTGCGCTTGGTAACAGAGCCGATTAGTTCCTACTTATATACAGCTTTTTCGTTTGTTGCTGTAATAATAATGTTTTTGGAGTTGTGGATTTACAAAGAAGAACTAAAAAGAATCGAATACATTTTCCCTTTCTTTTTTATTTTGGTTGGAAGCATTTCAACAATAGTTAATTATCATTATGAATTGTTGTCGAATATCAAAGCACTTGCATTGATGACAGCTCATTTTGTTTTCTTTTATATGCTAAATACACATTGGGAAAATGATAAATCAAAGGAACTGGTTGCGCAGTTAATGCAAGGTTTTCTTGCAACATGGTTTGTTTCATCAACTGTTTCTGTAGCAGAATTCGTTGTTGGTTATTCAAATGTCCTTGACAGCACACATGGAGAATTGAGCGGACGAAGGTTAGGGTTTTATGAGCAACGATTATTTGGCGCTTTTGGAGATCCCAATTATGCTTCAGTTTTGTCGGTTGTCGCAATTTGTTTCTGCGCCATTTTTCTGACAAGAAAAGGAAAAAAGACTCTTCTTAAAACTTATTATATTATTAATATTATTGTGCAATGGATATATATTGTTCTTTCCGGTTCTCGCACAGCTTTATTGAGCATATGTGTTAGCGTAGGTACTGTTGTCCTGATTTTTTTATGGAACTATTTAAGAAAAAAAGGTTGGGCTTGTATACAGTATATTTTAATTCCAATTCTTATATCGATATTTTGTGTTGGAGTGACCTGTGGTATCTATTCATTAACCAAGGATGTAGTGAGTTATGTTCCAGGTTTTTACAGCGAAACAAGAGATTCTCATAGTGAAGCAAGTGGTTCTGAAAATAATCAAGAGCCTACAAAGGAACTTCAAAAAGTAGATTTAACTCGAGACGATGTGGAAAGTAGCGACAATATTTCAAATAATAGATTCGCCATATGGAAGGATGCCATCACAATTTGGAAAACGACACCAGTTATTGGAGCTACATCACGTGGATATTTAGAGTATGCAAAAGACAAGATAGGGGATTTGTATATAGTTGAAAGATCCTATGCAATCCACAATGGATACCTTTCAACCCTTTTGTTTTCCGGTATTCTAGGGACAGCGGTTATGGTAGTTTGGCTCGGATTTCTCCTCTACCGAATTATTAAATATCTTGTTTATAAGAGCTCCTTCAGGGACTCTGAATATATGGAAGTAGTTCTCTTGTTTGCCGGTATTTTATCTATGGGTGCCGCCACAATGCTCTTATCAATGGTCTTTTATGAAACTATGATTTCCGGAGCAATCTTTTGGATGATGTGTGGATACATACTGGATTTAACAAAGAATCCGCAAAAAGAAAAAAGAACCAATTACTGCGAATATATGTAATTAAAACAAAATGATAGGGGGATGGGGATTTTCAATGACAGATTTGCACTGCCACATTTTGCCTGGGATAGATAATGGGGCAAATTCTGTAAAAGAAGCACTTTTTTTACTTCATCAAGAAGTAGAACAGGGTGTAAATGAAATTGCCTTTACACCACATTTTGACCCGGAAATAGATCAAGCAGAGGATTTTTTATATAATCGAAAACAGTCGTGGCAAGTATTAAAGGAAGGTATGCGTACAGTTCCATCCCTAAAAGGCTTGAAAGTTCGTGTGGGTGCGGAATTGCATTATAACTCTAATTTGCCAAAAATGAATCTGCAACCTTATTGCCTTTCTGGGACAAATTGTTTGTTGTTAGACCTCCCTAAAGAATATTTACCACAGGATTTAGAAAATAGTATTTTTCAAATTAGGATGAAAGGCTACAAAGTAATCCTATCTCATGTGGAGCAGTATCCGTTTTTGTTAGAAGATCTAAGTTTGTTATATGCGTTGGTAGATGCTGGCTGTATTGTGCAGGTGAACAGTACTACCTTGTTGGAAAAGGGAACTTTTCGGAAACAGATTTTTCAATTAATGGATTGGAATTTAATCCATATTATTTCTTCGGATGCACACCATCCAAAAACCAGTGCACCAAGGTTGTCGGAGGCAGCGTGGGAACTGTCCAGAAAGCTTGGAAAGCAAAAAACAAAAGAAGTGCTCTGCAATGCAGAACAAATCTTTAAAGGAAACAATATTATTATTCCGCAACCCCATAAGCCAAAGCAGGGGATTAACGGAGTATGGAAGTAGGGGATTAACATGAGTATTTTATTAACTGGTGGAACAGGGTATATTGGCTCTCACACGGCTGTGGAGCTTCTGAACCGTGGGGAAGATGTCATTATTGCAGACAATCTTTATAACAGTGAAGCTTCAGTTGTGGATAGGCTTGAAAAAATTACCGGACGGCGTCCGACTTTTTATATGGCAGATGTTGCTGATAAGAATTCTGTTCAGAAAATTTTTCATGAAAATGAAATTGAATCAGTCATCCATTTTGCAGGATTGAAAGCAGTTGGAGAATCTGTAGAAAAGCCAATTGAATATTACCGTAACAACTTAGATACCACTTTAGCATTGCTGGAAGGAATGCGGGAGTGCGGTTGTAAGAACATTGTTTTTAGTTCTTCCGCAACCGTTTATGGAATGCACAATGAAGCTCCGTTTGTAGAAACAATGCCGGTAGGAAATTGCACAAATCCGTATGGTTGGACAAAGTATTTCATTGAACAAATTTTGACGGATGCGGCAGTGGCAGATAAAGATTTGTCTGTTGTATTGCTTCGTTATTTTAATCCGGTTGGAGCTCATTCTTCCGGATTAATTGGAGAACAGCCCTCCGGAATTCCTAATAATTTAATGCCCTATATTATGCAGACAGCAGCCGGCATACGACATCATCTGTCTGTTTTTGGAAATGATTATCCGACTCCGGACGGAACCGGAGTCAGAGACTATATTCATGTGGTTGACCTTGCAAAGGGACATTTAAAGGCTTTGCAATATGCTCGTGAACATAAAGGGTCTGAAATTTTTAATCTTGGCACAGGGAACGGAACTTCCGTACTGGAATTGGTGGAAACTTTCCAAAAAGTAAATAATGTTGCTGTTCCTTATGAAATTGTAGCTCGCAGAGCAGGAGACATTGCAACCTGTTATGCAGATGTTACTAAGGCTAAAAAAGTGCTGGGTTGGCAAGCAAAATTGACAGTGGAAGATATGTGTCGGGATAGTTGGAATTGGCAGAAAAAAAGCTAATTGTTTGGAGAAGTGCACCATGCTGTTAAGCGTCATCATACCAATCTATAATGCTGAAAAATATATTCAAACTTGCTTGGAAAGATTGCTGAATAAGTCAAAACAGTCAATTGAAGTGATTTTAATTGATGACGGTTCTACAGATCAAAGTTTGTCTATCTGTCAGAAATATGCAGAAAAGGATTCTCGTGTTACAGTAAAAGTACAAGAAAATCAAGGCCCTATTGTAGCAAGAAAAAATGGGGTTCATTCAGCAAGCGGAAAGTACATTATGTTTGTAGATGCGGATGATTTTGTCTCTTGCCATACTATTAGAAGGCATTGCTCGCGCAAAGAAAATGTTGCATCGCAGATAGGAAAGACAACTTTGTAAATAATAGGAGGATAATTATGGGGCAAAAAATGAAAGGAACCAAAAAGTATTATCTAATTTATGTTGCTTTCAGTATGGCTATTTTTGTAGCAATTCTTTTTTGTAACTTACGGACGCCACTTTTGGCAGATGATTATGCTTATGCTTTTAGTTTTGCTTCTTCAGCAAGTGATGGGCAGAGAATAGAAACTGTTTCAGATATTTTTTCTTCTATGGGCGGACTTCGGCTTACTATGAATGGCCGTATTGTGGCAAATTTCTTTGTGCAACTGTTTCTGCTTCTTCCGTCTTCACTCTTTAAGCTTTTGAATGCAGCAATATTTGTGCTGGAACTGGTTTTGCTGACGGAATTAAGTGCGGCATATATGCCTCTGGAAAAGAGACAGAAAAGGAAGCCACTTATGTTGCTTCTTGCATTTGCGGCTGTATGGATTTCCCAACCGGTATTTGGACAAGTAAATTTGTGGCTTTACGGGTCTGTCAATTATCTTTGGGCGGCAGTATTGGCTCTTGGATTGATGGGTATTTATCTTAAAATGTACCGTGAAGAAAATTTTCGCATGAACCTTCCGGAAAAAATTGGATTTATAATTTATAGCTTTATTGTTGGCACGTGGTGTGAAATCTCCGGCGGGGCACTTCTAATTTTTGAAGTGGCGCTGATCTTTTTGATGAAATTTCAACAGAAACGAAAAATTCCTCTGGTGGCAATTCTTTCAACAGAAATTACGCTGGCGGGAATCTTGCTTACAGCTACTGCACCTGCAGAATTAAAAAACAGAACAGGCGAGTTAAATCTTGGAAATTTGCTTGCCATGCTTTCGGAGTTGTTCACTCAGCTTAGAACTTTCTGGATTCTTTGGGCTGTAATAGGAATCTTATTTGTTATGGCTGTTTGTTCCAAAGCGGATAAGAAGGCCATAACCGCTGCTGCATTGCTTTCGTTGTCTGCACTTTTGGCAGCGTTTTTCTTGATTTTTGACAGTACAATAGAAGAAGGAACCCTTTTCTTTACTGTAATACTTCTGATTTTGGCTTGCTGCATTTTAATAAATGCATTATTTGATTCTATGAATATGCAGATTCTGTGTATTTGTTGTTTGATTTGCCTGGCATTTCCGTATTATTTCTTTACAGGGGTAAATGATATTAATACGAGTTACTATGCCTTTATCGGTAATGAGCAAGAAATTAGAACCTGTGCAGAAACAGGTGAAACTATTGCTGAGGTTTCCTATGTTCAGCCAGAAACAAAATATACTGCTTCTTACGGATTGCAATATATTGATCAATCTGATTCGGATTCATGGATTAATGATTCCATGGCTGCATATTATGGCGTGGAAGTAGTCAGTTCAAAAGCAGAATAATTTCAAAAAAGCAAAAGTGCTGAATTGCCTAGAGAACGTGTTTTCTTGGGCTTGTTGGTTCTCTCTGTTGTGTTGACTAAATTTGTGGACCAACCGCTTCAGAAGTTTTTTCGCTCAAAACTAAATTGGTAAGTCTTAAATTTTCCTTAAGCTTTTTCTAAATAATAGTTGTTTTTTATTGTTGCACAAGTGTACAATGAAAGCAGAAATAGACGTGTGTTTTAGGAGATAAGACTTTTTTCCAAGTGGCGCACAGATGGGGGAAATATTTGGAAAGCAGGAAACGTTGTGACATTGAATTAATGCGGATCATAGCCGCTTATTTTGTCATATTTAATCATACCAGGCCGGATGGTTTTCTTTTATTTACCTATCATGAATGGGGTAGCTTTGCGTTTTGGATGGATTTATTCATTTCTGTCTTTTGTAAGCTTGCTGTCCCATTATTTTTTATGATTTCAGGCGCTTTGTTGCTGAACCGAGATCCGGAACCGTTAGGAAAATTGTGGCAACACAGAATCTTAAAAATGGCACTGATCCTTTTGCTTTGGTCTTTCTTCTATTATTTATTGAATATTCATCAAAACAATGTGCCCTTCCGTTTTATGGATTTTGCAAGGACCTTTTATGAAAGTGAATGGAATTACGCTTTTTGGTATTTGTATGCTTATGTTGCAATGCTGATTTCGTTGCCGCTTTTACAACGTTTTGCCAAGGCATTAAGTAATAAGGAATATTTGTATCTGTTTGCCTTGTATCTCTTTTTTGCCGCACTTCTTCCAATGACAGAATATTTGTTATGGCAAGGAACCCACACCATAAACCGGCATTCTAATTTGAGCTGGATTTGTACTAATATTTTTATTTTTCCATTATGCGGATATTTCTTAGAGCATCGAATCAAAGAAATGTGGACCGGAAAGAAGCTGTTGCTTTTATGGCTTGTAAATATAACAACTATTCTTATTTCTTGTGCAATGACCTATTACAAAATAAAGATTACCGGCCTTTGTGACGAAGGAAATTCTCAAACGTTCTTTTCCTCTTTTGTAATCTTTAACAGCTCTGCTGTATATGTTACCTGCCAGCAGTTGTTTCTAAAGCACAAAGTTCCAGAATGGATTGAAAAATGCATTCAGACTGTCGGTGGATGCACCTTTGGAATTTATTTACTCCATATTTTATTCATGACAACCAAGACATCCCAGATTGTAGTGATATTCCGGGAGCAGTGGCACTTGGGGTATATGATAAGTGCCTTATTATACTCCCTGGCTATTTTCTTAATTTGTTTTGCGGTTACCTTCTTGTTAAAGAAGATTCCGATAATCAAAAAACTGGTGACTTGAAAGGAGGCGAAGGAAATGAAATTTAGAGATAGAAAGTCTGGCATAGGAATAACGGCTTTGTGTATTGCGTTGTTAAGTACGTCTGTACCAGCTTTTGCAGAATCGGCTACTGCAACGTCTTCTGTTGATGATGAAATATCTGTAGTAAGCGAAGTGGAGCAGTCGGTAACTCCTGCTGAAGAACCGGTGCAATCTGAAGATTCTGTGCAATCTGAAGTTCCTGAGAATGGTTTCTTAAAGGAAGAAAAACAGTGGACCTATTATCAGGATGGTCAGGTGGCTTCGTCCTATACCGGTTTTGTAAAGGATGGAGAGGACACTTATTATGTACAGAATGGTATTGTAAATTTCCAATATACCGGTTTAGCATGGTCCGGTGAATGGTACTATTTCAAAAACAACAAAATGGATTTGTCCTATAACGGGTTTACAACCAATGAATACGGTACTTGGTATGTTAAAAATGGCATGGTTCGTTTTGACTACACAGGATTGGTTTGGTATGACGAATGGCGTTATATTAAAAACAATGCAGTAGATTGGCATTATACCGGTTTAGCTACTAACGAATATGGAACTTGGTATGTAAAAGACGGTCGGATTCAGTTCAATTACACAGGATTAGCTTGGTGCGGTGCCTGGTACTATTTCAACAAAAACTGCTTGGACTGGAACTATACCGGACTGGCTACCAATTCTTATGGCACTTGGTATGTTGTCAAAGGTACTATAGATTTTAGTTACACAGGACTGGCTTGGTGTGGCGCTTGGTACTATTTCAATAAAAATTGCTTAGATTGGAATTATACCGGAATCTGTTCTAATGAAAACGGAACCTGGTATGTACAAAAGGGCAGAATTACCTTTGCTTACAATGGAACAGCTTCTGTAAATGGCAGAACCTATACCATTCGAAACTCCGGAGCAATCGGTATAAAATTCAATGTCCCCGGAACCAGTCAGACACCAACTTATCCGACAGGATGCGAAGGTGCTGCAGCAACAACACTGCTTCGCTACTATGGAATTAACGTCTCTCTTGATGAGATGATTAACGCTATTCCCCGGGAAAATCTTAGAACAGAAAATGGGAAGCGAGTTGGCCCCAGCATCTATGAAAAGTTTGTTGGCAACCCAAAAGGTGGATATACTTCTGCCAACCCCGGATATGGCGCTTTTGCACCGGTTGTAACAAAAGCAATGAATACTGTTTTGGCACGAAAGGGCAGCAAGCTTCGGGCGTATGACCTTTCCGGTTCTTCCATTGCTACGGTATATGCCTACTTGATGCAAGGAAAACCGGTTATTGTTTGGTCTACTTACAATATGCAGAATCCGAAAACGGTAAACTCCTGGTACATTAAACAGTCGGATGGTTCCTATCAGTACTTTAGTTATCCAAGAGGTACACATGTTACTGTCCTGACTGGATATGATGCCAATAATGTTTATATGATGGACGTTTACGGCGCAGTCAATAAAACGTTTTCCAGAAGTACATTTGAAGCAAGATACAAGCTACTGTATCAACAAGCGATTGTTCTGAAATAATACAAAAATTCCGCCGAGGCTTGGTGTCCAAGCTTCGGCGGCTTGCTTTTGCAAATTATGTTACTTTTTCAACTGCTGATAAAGTAACTCGCAGATGTTGCGATCTACATTTAGGTCAAATTTTCTGGCAAACAGACAGGGCGAAGAAAGCAGTGCAGGCAAGTCCTCTGTGCGGAAAACATAAGGGTCTCCACGCTGCCAGTCAATGTAGCGGAGGCAACTTTCGTAATTGCTGTCCTTGTTGGGAAGGTACAGGCGATCTTTGAACTTTGAATTTGCTACCAGGGTTTGCAAGAAGAGTTCGTCCGCGCAGCAGCTGTTCCCAAAATGTTTTTTAATAAAGGTTTCATTTTGTAACACGTAGGTGGCTAAGCTGTGCGTTATGCTAAACCAGTTGGCCCCGCAGAGCGGTGCACCGTTTAATGATTTTAAGCGGTTAACGTGAAGTGCCCTTTGTAATTTTAGACTGGCTCGCTCTAAGAAATAGAGGGGCCCGTCTTTTTTCTGCCCGACCTGTTCCTGCAAGAAGTGATAATACTGGATGCGGGATCTGGTACTTTCTTCTGCGGAAAATTCCGGGGTGCAGAAGTGGATGAATTCCGTTCCCTGATGTTCATGAAAGAAGCGATGTAGTTCATCGTTGGTTTTGATGGGCAGATCTACACCGGACAGCAGATGATAGTATTCATAATGCTTAGGGGTAGCCGCCTTTAATAAAAGAAGTTCGGTAGCAATTTGGCTGTAGCCACCCCAAGTTACGTTATTCCGTTCTGTAAAGCAGACAGGGGAATACCGAGTTAAATTGGAAAACTTTTGAAAATTAAAATCCTGAACTTTTTGATCTATGTGAAGGTAAATGTCATTGCGGGGATCATCCAGTAATTTGATTAGCATTTCCAGCAGATCAAATTGGTTGTGTGCCATAATAAGAAAGGCGTGCTTTTTCATGATGTAATTCCTTTCGGCTTTGGTCTGGGATAATTAATTTCCATATATCTTCTCATGCAAAAACTGCACATTAGCAGCAAAGTCCACAATCAGACAGTCCTGGCCGTTGATGGTTTTGTTGGTGTAGGTGTTGGCTTGGGGAATGGAGTAGGATTCTACGGTATATTTGCTGTAGGTGCGCGCGTGGAGGAGGGCGCCGATAAGCTGGCTCCGCGTAACATTGGTGGTAACATCTGGAAGAAGGACGTTAATTAAGGAGTTCAGCTCCATTAGACTTAGGTTCTTGACCTTTTTCATGGATGCCAACACAATGTCACGTTGTCGGCGCGTCCGTTCAAAATCGGTACCGACGTGGCGGTTGCGGGCATGGGACAGCGCTTGCTCCGGATCTAAGGTGGAACTGCCGACCTGTAAATTTTCGTTTTCATGGTCCGGCAGCTCCGCCTTTATATAATCTATTTCGGCCTGGGTCAGGTTAACAGTAACGCCGCCAATGGCTTCTACTACATCTTTAAAAGCTTCAAAGTCTACGCTGGCGTAGTTTTTGATGGGAATGTTAAAGTTGTATTCAATGGTTTGTAATAGCAAGGAAATGCCACCGTAGGAATAGGCGGCGTTCAGCTTGGCTGACCCATGTCCCGGAATGTAGACATAACAGTCCCGGAGCAAAGAGGTCAGAATAATTTTCTTTGTATTTTGATTAATGGAAACAATAATCATGGAGTCAGATCTGGCACTGCTGCCCGCAGACCGATTGTCGGTACCGACCAAAAGAATGTTCAGGACGTTGTTGTCATCAAATTCCAAGTCGGAAGTAGAAATGCCGTTTTCTTTTAAATAGGCTAAGAATTCGGCAAGGTCCGGGTCATCGGCGTCTACCGAAGTTTCTGACTTCAGATTTTGAAAATTCAGTTTTCCGTAATAGTGTTCAAATACGCCTAAAATGGCCGCAGTCAACAGTGCAATAACCGCCAGCACAATGAGACTGATGCCAAGGGCTTTCTTTGCTTTTTTACTCAATGTAGGAATCTCCTTATAAAAGTAATAGGGAAATACTATTTTCATTATAACGGTTTTTATTGCTCCAAAAAAGACAGTAAAATTGACGTAAAAATGACGTAAAAAAACTATTGCTAAGGGTATGGCAAATAGATATACTGATTCTGCACGCGTTTTTACAATCCGTTTTCTTGGATTAGGAGAGTGTTTATGGAATCAACCTTTAACGTATTCAACATTGTGTTGTTGTTAGGAGGACTTGCGTTCTTCCTTTTTGCAATGGGTGTCATGTCCAACGGCTTGGAGCGTCTGGCCGGTGGTAAAATGGAAAAGATGCTTCGGAAGATGACCTCCAACCCGCTGAAGGGTATGGTTCTGGGTGCCGGTATTACGGCAGTAGTTCAGTCTTCTTCCACCGTAACCGTTATGTTGGTCGGCTTGGTTAACTCCGGCATTATGGAACTGGAACAGACTATTCCGGTTATCATGGGTTCCAACATTGGTACTACCATTACTGCATGGTTCCTGTCTTTGGCAGGTATCAGCTCCAGCTCCATTGCCATGCAGTTCTTAAAGCCGAAGAACTTTGCTCCGCTGTTTGCCCTGGCTGGTGTCATCATGACCATGGCAGGAAAGTCACAGAAGAAAAAGGACGTCGGCAGTATCCTGACCGGGTTTGGTATTTTAATGTACGGCATGGTCATGATGTCAGATGCCATGTCCCCCTTGGCTGACATGCCGTCCTTCAATAATATCCTGACCATGTTCAATAACCCGCTGTTGGGTGTTTTGGTTGGTACGTTGTTTACCGCATTAATTCAGTCTTCGGCCGCTTCCGTTGGTGTGTTGCAGGCACTTTCTGTTACCGGCGTTATGACCTACGGGCAAGTTGTTCCCATTATTATGGGTCAGAATATTGGTACTTGTATTTCTGCCATCTTGGCTTGTATTGGAACCAACAAGAACGCAAAGCGGGTTGCCGTAGTACACGTTATGTTTAACGTAATCGGTACCGTAATTTTACTTTCTGTTTGGCTCCTGGTTACGTCCCTTTTGGATATGGATTGGCTGACAGAATCCGCTGTAAAACCGGCACACATTGCAACCATTCACACCGTATTCAATTTGGTAACCACTGCCTTGGTGGCTCCGTTTTACAAGAAGCTTGGCAAACTGGCTCGCCTTATGGTCAGAGAAGGTTCCAAGAAGACTGCTCTTCTGGACGAACACCTTCTTGGTATTCCGGCCTTTGCCGTTCGCCGTGCTTTGCAGGTAACTACCAGCATGGCACAGTTGACCAGCCAATCTGTAAAAAGTGCCATTGGTTTAATGAATGGTTACAATGAAGATGTGGCAGATGAAATTGCCACTGCAGAAGAGCAACTGGATACTTACGAAGACCAGCTGCAAACCTACTTGGTTAAAGTTTCCAAGCTGGAATTGTCGGATAAGGATGTGAAACGGACAACTCGCATGTTACACTCCATTTCCAACTTTGAACGAATTGGAGACTATGCCAGCGGTTTAATTAAAGTTTCTCAGGAGAAGACCGAAAAGGACATTGTGTTCCCGGAAAGCTCCGAAAAGGAACTGAATGTTTTGTATACTGCAGTAGAGGATCTGATGGACCGTACCACCACCGCTTTTGCAGAGAATGATCAGGAATTGGCTGAAACGGTAGAACCGTTACGCAACGTCATTGACCATCTGATTCACAAGCTTAGAAACCGTCAGGTAAAGCGCTTAATGAATGGTGATGCAGATGTAGCTGTCGGATTTGTCCTTTCTGATTTGCTGACGGCACTGGAACGTATCAGTGGGCACTGCTCCAATGTTGCCATTGCCATTATTGAATCCGAAAACGAAGAATACAGTCAGCACGAATACATTAATGAGGTAAAAGCGGAATCCACAGAATTCAAGGATATGTATAATGCTTTTAAAGAGCAGTACAGTATTTAAGCTTTACACCTTACAGATAAAAACCAATCCCGCACAGTTTCACACTGTGCGGGATTTTTTATTGCTGACTGCGCTATTAATTTACTGCTGACCTGCCATTTCCTTTAACAGATCCACGGCTTCCAGATATCCTTGGAATCCGTGTCCCTTAATGGTGGCTTTGGCAACAAGAGAAATGTAACTGTGTTCCCGGAAGGGCTCCCGAGCGTCTATGTCGGAAATGTGGACTTCAATGGTGGGAATTGCAACTGCTTTCAAGGCGTCCAAAATGGCCACCGAGGTATGAGTGTACCCGCCCGGATTGATGATAATACCATCCGCAATGCCATAGGCTTCTTGAATTTTATCAACAATGTCTCCCTCGTGATTGGATTGATAAAAAACGACTTTAATATGGTCATCCGCACATTTTTCCCGAATTCGGTTTTCCAAATCTTCCAAGGTACTATCACCGTAAATGGACGGTTCCCGAATGCCGAGCATGTTCAGATTCGGTCCATTAATAACAAGAATCTTCATAAAAGCATTACCTCCATTTTTATGGTATTATGAAGACGGTTCGTCTTGTACTTATCTTAACATAAGGGGAAATGGAAATGAAAATGAATCTTTATCAATACAAAAAAATAAACGACTGGATTTTTAATAACAACGAGTATATGACTTCGCAATTCATCTTTCAGGGCTCAGAAAAAACAATTCTGATGGATACCGGCATGGACTTTTTCAATTTAAAAAAGCAGATTGTTAAAAAGACCGGACGGGAGGATTTCATGGTAATTAATTCCCACTTCCATCCGGATCATTCCAACGGCAACCATCATTTTGATTCCGTTTTCATTGGAGAAAAAGATCTACCGACATTTACAGAAGACGACTGTTACTTCAAATTGGTGAAGGACATTTCTACTGCCATCCTGGACAAGTTGGAGGGGAAAAAGCACCTGCATCGCCTGCTTGGCAAGGTGGTAGACAAGATTCTGCTTACGAAACCGGGCGCCACACAATATTTTCCTCTTCATGATGGCGATGTACTGGATCTCGGTAACCACAAACTCATTGTCAAAGACTTCCCCGGCCACACACCGGGTTCCATTACGCTTTTGGATCCGGATGACAAACTGATTTTTGCAGGAGATTCCTGCAATATGGGCTTTTGGGCTTTTACCAATCCTACCTTGAATTTGCATGACTATGCGAAGCAGGAACGGGCTTACTATAAGGACGTGAAGGAAGCGGGGTATAAGAAGATGTACGGCTCTCATGTGCCGTTTCCCAACAAAATTTCCTTCCTGAAGGATAATGCTAAATTTATGGATCATCTGACGCCGAAAAAGGCTTTGCTGAAGATTACTGTGCCGGGCGGACCGTCCCGGTTGTGCTTTGCCATGCGTCCGTCCCGGCACCTTATGTACGGCTGCCTTTTCTGGGAGCATCAGTGCAAAAAGAAGGACTAAAAAGGTTGGGAAACGGCATAAAAACGCGCTTTTTCAGCTTTCAGAATGTTAGCGGGAGCTAACATTCTGAAACAACTGTGAAAAAGCGCCAAAGGGCCCTGTTAAATAATTGACAACTGAAAAAACGGGTGGTACCATTATTTGGAAACCCGGAAACCCAAAACGGGTTTCCGGGTTTCCTTGCTTTTGAGGATAGTAATATGAAGGATAAAATCATAGATGCCGCCATTGCGGAATTTACAGAACATGGTTTGAAATTTACCATGAATGATGTAGCTTCCCGGCTCGGCATCAGCAAAAAAACAATCTATACTGTCTTTGACAGCAAGCAGGCTGTATTGAATGCCATTGGAGACCGTTATGCTACGGATTTGCGTTTTATGCAGCAGGAAATTGAAGCCGATGACAGTTTGGATATTACTGAAAAAATTGAACGCCTTCTGCTGGCCTTGCCGAACCGATATTACAATATCGGACTCAGCGGCATTTATGATCTTGCCGGGAAGTATCCCAAAACCTATCGGCATCTGATGAAAGCCGTCAACCAGGGCTGGAAACTGGTAGAACAGTATTTGGAAGAAGGTATTCGGCAAAACAAAATTCAGAACGTTCCCATTCCGGTTGTCATGGCCATGGTGGAAGGAACCGTACAGAAGTTCCTGACCAGCAATGTGCTGGTGCAAAACCACATGACCTATGAGCAGGGAAAAGAGGAAATGATTGCCATTATCATGAAAGGAATTAAACGGTCTGAGGTATGAGTGAAAAAGAAGTAAGAATTTTAGAAATTAAGGAAAGCGTCTTTGCCGACAATGATCGGCAAGCAGATCAGCTGCGGGCGGAAATGAAGGACCAGGGTGTCTTTTTATTAAACCTGATGTCCTCTCCGGGGTCCGGAAAAACCACCACCCTGGTCAGCACCATTAACGCCCTGAAAGATGACCTGCGCATTGGCGTCATGGAGGCAGATATTGACTCTGACGTAGACGCAAAAACGATTGCAGAAACCGGTGCGCGTTCCATTCAATTGCATACCGGTGGCATGTGCCACCTGGATGCAGACATGACGCGCCAAGGTGTAGAAGGCTTAGGTACAGATAACCTGGACCTTGCCATTCTGGAAAATGTCGGCAACTTGGTTTGCCCGGCAGAGTTTGACACCGGTGCCGCTTTAAATGTTATGATCCTTTCCGTTCCGGAAGGACACGACAAACCACTGAAATATCCGTTGATGTTCCAGGTCTGCAACGCAGTCCTCATTAATAAAATTGATGTACTGCCGTATTTTGATTTTGACTTGGACAAAGTAAAAGAGTACATCGCCCGGAGAAATCCGAACGCTGTAGTCTTCCCAATTAGTGCCAAAACCGGCGAAGGTATGGATGCCTGGACCGATTGGCTACGCACCCAGGTTCAAAACTGGAAGGCGTAAGCATAAATTAAGAAGTTTGTGTTTATTTTACTAAAGGAGCATTTTTATGGCTAAAGAATTAGACAAAGAACTGTATCCGGATTATGAATATCCGCATTTCAGTCCGGATCCCAACGAACCGTTCCGTGAGCCCATTGCCAAGCTTGGCAAAACTATCACCGACCGTATTCCGCAGAAGCTGGGTCTGAAGAAGATTACCAGAGAAGACCCGGAATACTGGGGACTTGCCGGTGTTATTACGGACGAAGAAGCAGAACTTGCCTTACAGATGGGCGGCGTTCGTAAGCCGAAGACCTTAAAGCAGATGGTAGAAATTTCCGGTTTGCCGGAAGAAAAATGCGAAGCCCTGCTGGAAGAAATGTCCAGAAAAGGTCTTTTGGAATACAACTGGGAAAACGAAGCCCATGAAAAGCAGTATGTATTACCAATGTATGTACCGGGCTGCGCTGAATTCTTTAACATGAATCCGAAGATTCTGGAATCCAACCCGGAAATGGGCATTTTCTTTGAGCATATGTCCCGTCTTCCGCTGGAAGCCATTACGCCGTTCGTTCCGGAAGGCGGCGCCGGTATCGGTATGCACGTTATCCCGGTAGAAAAGGCCATTGAAATGGAAAATGAATCCATTGACTTGGAACATATCTCTCACTGGTTGGATAAGTATGACGGCAAATATGCTGCCAGCCCATGCTCCTGCCGCCGCTCCCGCCTGACGCACGGCGAAGGTTGTGCAGATGACCCGGATGGTTGGTGTATTGCTGTTGGCGACATGGCCGACTACGTAGTAGAAACCCAGAAAGACGGCCGCTACATTGACAGAGCAGAAGCTCTGGAAATTCTGAAGGCTGCCGAAGACAACGGCTTTGTTCATCAGATTACCAACATTGACGGCGCCAACAAAATCTTTGCAATTTGTAACTGTAACGTAAACGTATGTTATGCATTGCGTACGTCTCAGTTGTTCAATACTCCGAACATGTCTCGCTCGGCCTATGTTGCCAAGGTAGAAAAGGCCAACTGCGTTGCCTGCGGTAAGTGCGTTGAAGCTTGCCCGGCCGGCGCTGTTAAACTTGGTCAGAAGCTGTGTGACAAGGAAGGCTGCGAAGTTACCTATCCGCGCATTCCTTTGCCATCAGATCAGCCGTGGGGCGAACACATGTGGTCTCACAACTATCGTGATGTAAACCGCATTAACTGCTATGACACCGGTACAGCACCTTGTAAGACAGCTTGCCCGGCTCACGTTGCTGTACAGGGATACCTGCAGCTGGCCAAGGAAGGTCGTTATGAAGACGCCCTTGCCCTGATTAAGAAGGACAACCCATTGCCTGCCGTTTGCGGTCATGTATGTAACCGCCGCTGCGAAGATGCTTGTACTCGTGGCACCATTGACGAAGCTGTTGCTATTGACGACGTTAAGCGCTTCCTTGCCGAACTTGACATGAGCAAAGAAACCCGCTACGTTCCGAAGGCAACCATTCCTTCCCTGAAGGGTGGCTTTGATGAAAAGATTGCCATTATCGGTGCCGGCCCTGCCGGTCTGTCCTGTGCTTACTATCTTGCACTGACCGGTTACAAGCCAACCATCTTTGAAAAGAATGAGGAACCGGGCGGTATGCTCCGTTATGGTATCCCATCCTATAAACTGGAAAAGAACCTGCTTGCTGCAGAAATTGATATCATCCGTGAACTTGGCGTAGATATCAAGTGCGGTGTTGAAGTCGGCAAGGACGTTACCATTGAAGAACTGCGTAAGCAGGGCTACAAGGGCTTCTACTTTGCCATTGGTTGCCAGGGCGGCAGAAAGCCTGGTATCCCGGGTCAGGACGCAGACGGCGCTTATGCTGCCATTGACTTCCTGCGGGAAGCACAGGCTAAGGAAAGCTTCACTTTCTCCGGCGATGTAGTTGTTGTCGGCGGCGGTAACGTAGCTATTGACGCTGCCAGAATCAGCAGCCGCTGCACCGACAATAAGATTTCCATGTACTGCCTGGAGCAGCGCTCTGAAATGCCGGCCAGCGTAGAAGAAATTGCCGAAGCAGAAGCAGAAAACATTTCTGTAAACTGCGGCTGGGGCCCGAAGGAAGTTCTTTCCGAAGACGGCAAGGTTACCGGCGTAGTCTTCATGAAGTGCCTGTCCGTATTTGATGATCAGCACAGATTTGCGCCGAAGTATGACGAAAACGACACGGTAACCGTACCGTGCAGACATGTCATCTTCTCTGTTGGTCAGGCGGCTGCTTGGGGCGGCTTGCTGGATGGCCTCAATGTAGAATGTCGTCCGAACGGCATTGCACTGGCCAATAAACTGACCTATCAGACCTCCGAACCGGACGTCTTTGTCGGTGGTGACATTTACACCGGTCCGAAATTTGCCATTGATGCCATTGCAGCCGGCCGTGAAGGCGCCATTTCCCTGCATCGCTATGTACATGAAAATTGTACGCTTACCATTGGCCGTAACCGCCGAGACTTTGTTGAACTGGACAAGAACAACATTTCTTATGGTGCTTATGATACTTCCAAGCGTCAGATTCCGAATCACGCTCCTGTTGAAGATCAGGCCAGAACCTTCCGTGACCTGTCCCGCAGTCTGACCGAAGAACAGGTTAAGACCGAAACTTCTCGTTGTCTGTCTTGCGGTGCATCCGTTGTTGACCCGAACAAGTGCATTGGTTGTGGTATCTGTACCACCAAGTGTGTATTTGATGCCATCCACCTGCATCGTGATCTCCCGGGCT
Source organism: Bacteroidaceae bacterium (assembly GCA_963623075.1). Taxonomy (GTDB): domain Bacteria; phylum Bacillota; class Clostridia; order Oscillospirales; family Acutalibacteraceae; genus RUG420. Next base: position 32,299 of record CAVFJZ010000009.1, on the reverse strand, counting down.
GCTCCACCATGCGTACGTCCGAAGAAAAGCTGAAATACATTCTTCCGAACATGGCAAAACAGTCCATTAAGGTGAAGTTCCGCAAGAATAAATAATTGATTTTCCTAGGAGGCCTTTATGCACGAATTAGGTGTTACCTTTACCATCATGGATCACTTGGAGAAGGTGGCTGCCGAAAATCAGGTAGAGCACATTCGTAAAGTAGTCCTGGAACTGGGTGAGGTCTCCACGGTAATTCCATCCTATTTGGAAAACTGTTGGCAGTGGGCCGCGGCTAAGCGCCCACTGTTCAATGGCGCGGAACTAGTGGTAGAAACCTTACCTGCCGTTACTTACTGTGAAGATTGTCAACAGACATATCCAACCGTAACCTACGGCAAAACTTGCCCACATTGCGGCAGTGAAAATACTTATCTGCTAAAGGGCAATGAATTTAATATTAAAGAGATTGAAGTGGAATAACCGGTAAGCATTACGGAAAGCATACCGCCAAAAATCAGTCTTCATTTTGTGGGGCCATCCTTTCCTGCACAGATGTGGCTTTACAAACAGACCCGCCCACAAGAGCATTGCTCTTGTGGGCGGGTGTTTTGTACTCCATATGGAGTGCTTTACTTTTGCTCTTTATGCCTATATCAGGAAATAGTCGGAATGGGGTACTTCGTAAATGCGCTCATTTTTGTTGTTAGGTCCTAAAATGCGGCTTTTAAGGCAGGGAAAAGCCGCAAAATGGAAGTTTAATACCAAAATGAGTGCAATTAATTTCCACATTAGAAAATAACAAAAGCAGAGAGCTTTGGAAATGCGCTCATTTTTGTTGTTAGGGTCCAGAATGCGGCTTTTAAGGCAGGAAAAAGCCGCAAAATGGAAGTTTAATATCAAAATGAGCGCAATTAATTTCTATATTAGAAAAAGTGTCAATGTTGACGTCAGATGTGGTAATGCCACAGGTGCACTAGCTTCGGTGGCTGAGAGCGAGAGTCCTTTGCTTCAGGAGTATCTGTTTCAGGGACGTCTGTTTCAGGGACGTCTGTTTCAGGGACATTCGTTTCAGAGACATCCGTTTCAGGGAGTACCTATTTCAGAATGCCTGTTTCAGGAGAATTGTTCCCAAGGAGGCTCTGCTTCAGGGAAGTTGTTCCCAAGGAGGTCTGCTTCAGGGGGTATCTGTTTCGTGGACAGCTGATTCAGCACCGGCTGTTTCAGTGAAAGGGTCGGTTGCTTCAGTGCTGTCTGTTTTAGGAGTGGGGACGGGTGCTTTAGCACTATCTGCTTTAGAGCTGTCTGCTTTAGGGGCGTCCGGCTTGTCCTTGTCTGCGCGGTCTTTCTTTAACAGTTTTTGATATTTGGAAATGTTTACGCTAAGGCCGACAATTACCAAAATAGGAATGATTAGTAGGAATAATTTCCAGAAGTTGCTGGGTAACAAAGCAACATAAATAACGGCTATAACAGAAATGCAGAAGCAAGAAATGCTGAAAAATTCGGACAGTCGCTTGTGCTTTGACCACAGGGCACAAAAGATAATGTGTAAAATAAAATGAATTGGAAGTGCATATACCAAAAGCTGCCAGAAGTTAATTTCCAAAACAAAATTAATGACAATCATGGCAAGCGCAATGGCGGTCCAGTAGGATAGGATAACAATGCTCCAAATTAACTTATGTACCTTTCCGACATGGGCAAGGTCTTCTGCAGAGTCGGCTACTTTTTTTGCCTGCTTTTTAGCTTGCTTTTGTAAGGAGGATTCTGCTTTGTAGGATTTCTTTTTTTCTTTGGGGTCTAACAGAAGGTCATCCAGAGATACTTGAAAGACTTCTGCAATTTGGCGAAGTACAGTAATGTCCGGGACTGCCTCGCCGCGTTCCCATTTGGACACGGTTTTGTCGGAATAGTTTAATTTGTCTCCCAGCTCGGCCTGGGTCATGCCTGCTCCTTTGCGCAGGCTTTGCAAATTGGTGCTGAAACTTGCTTTTAAATCTGCCATGGAGTTCCTTTCTAGAGTTGTAAAAAATCTAACAGGCGGGCGGTGGCGCCTGGGGTGGGCGTGCCAAAGTGTAGTTCGCGGAAGTGGGCACGCTTTTCTTCTTGGAAGTTTCGAGTGGTAAACACGGTGCACAGCTGATCCATTGTTTTGACAATGGGGCCACCGACCGTGTCATATGGGAAGTAGAAATCCCGCGCAAAGCTGTCTAAGTCATAGGCGTAAAAGACCATAGGCTTGTCCAGCAGAGCCATATTCATGCAAATAGAGCTGTAGTCGGTAATCATGACATCAGCTAAAAAGCAAAGGTCGTTGGAGTTTGGGTAGCGGTTTACATTGGTGCAGTAAGGTGCGGAATCTGTGCGGGCGGCTTCCGGATCATGCGGGTGGAGCCGTAGCAAAATTTGGCACTCTTGCGGAATGCCGGCGTTTTGTAAGCCTTGGTCTACTGCTTCTTTCAGGCGATTTAGCTGGATATGAGATAAAACGGAGCTTCCGTCGTCTCGGAAGGTGGGGCTGTACAAAACTAAGTACTTGCCGGTGCATTCCGGATAGGCTTGGTTGAAGGCGACGCGGCGGGCCTGACAGGTTTCCGCGCTGACATTGTTGCCGAAGTACTGGTCTTGTACCGGGTTGCCGATGGGCAGGACCTGGTCGGCACGAAGGCCAAAAGCAGACATGTAAATGGGCTTACAACTGGGGGCAGAGCAAACAACGTAATCTGTTTTGGCATAGACACCTTTTTCCAGCCGCCGCTCCCGCGGAGGCTGGGGGATGTCTAGGCCAAACTTTTTGAAGACTCCTTGGCCGTGCCAAACCTGGACTACCGTGGTATCTTTGTTGAACTTCATGTAGTTCATGGGAAAAAAGTTGTTATTTAAGAAAATAGTTTTGGCACGGGCCATTTTCAAGTTATCTGCAAAGAAAAACTTAAGGAAGGCCTTCTTGCCGCGAAACAGGTCCTGCCGGTCAACCCGGAGGATGTCATAGCCACCGCGCCGCCGCAGTTCCTTTTCCACTTCTCCAAGACCGTCCGTAAAGTTGGCGTCATGCAAAGAAAACAGAACAATTCTGTTTTCTTTGACCGGCAACTTTGCGGCTATGGAAAACAGCATTCCGTAAAAGTGAAAAGCTGCATCTTTTATGGATTCTTTTAAGTTCATGTAACTGACTTCCTTATAGTGGTGTCATAGTGGTGCCGTTTTTGTATTAGCTTTCAAGTGTTGTACAAGATGCTTTTTCAGAGCATGGTGCCAGAGGCCGTACCCTGGGATTCCGCACGCCTAAGGTGTTACATCAAAGTGGCTTAATACTTTGGTTAATAGACGCTGGAACGGGCCGGCATACCATTTGATATAGTATTTTAACATACTCATGATATGAATTTGACGCAATTTGGGATTGGTCATACTGCCACGTTCCCAAGCATGGTATACCGTGGCTGCCGGATAATAGAGCACTTTCCCTAAATGGTTCATTTCCCGGGTAATGTCACAGTCTTCAAAATACATGAAATAGCGGTCATCAAAGCCGCCCACCTTCAAGAATGCGTCTGTACGGAAAATCATAAAGCAACCGGTTGCATTTTGAATGGCAAAGGGTGCAGAAAATCCATGATCCAACATGGCGTACCGCCGCAGCAGGAAGTTGGGCGGCCCATCTTTTTTGCGGAAGTGGCTTCCGAACAGATAGGGAATATGCGGGATACGCTTTCCAAGAATCTGGTCAGTGCCGTCTGGGAAGCAAATGCGTGGAGACAGCTGTACCACATCCGGATGATGATTCAGGTAAGATACCATTTTGGTAATGGCATCGTCTTTTAACAAAATATCAGGATTAATGACGCAATGGTAATTGGATTGTAACAGCGGTAACACTTTGTTATGTCCGGCACCAAAACCGCAATTTTCACCGGTCTCTAAAAGGACTACTCTGGAGTCTTCCGAAAAGCGTTCTTTAATGAGCGCACAGGTGTGGTCGGTGGAACCGTTGTCTACAATATATAGAGTAAAGTTATTCAGCTTTACAGCTTTCAAAATGGAGGAAATACAATCCCCGATTTTATCCTCATTGTTATAGGTGACAATACAGGCAGAAACCGCACAGTCTTGCGGATCTTTGTCGCCTATAAACGGCCTGGAAAGGAAGCTTGAAACGAATAATTTCTGTGTCTTTCCAAAGTGCGTTGCCGCTAAAATTTGCAAACGCCACTGCAACTTTTCAGACGGCTTGGTGGCGCGGCCGGTAACGTTGCCGCCGTGGACGCGATACAGTATTAAGGGCTCTTCTACAAAGGTTACTTTTCCATATTTTTCTGCTTGCAGGCCAATGTACTGGTCATGCATGGGAACCTTTTCCGGAATGGGAATCAGGTATGGCAGAAGACTTGCACGGAAAGCCATGCAGCAGCCCATGTACGAATTTTTAATGACGTTTTGCAGGTAGCCTTTTTTGCTGCCATGGGCCGCAAAAAAGGAAGGCTCTATTATTTGCAAGTCCTTATCCGTTACGGCGGCATCGTGTAAAACCAGGTCCGCGCCTGCCGAAATGGCGGCCATGACCCGCTCTACTTTGTTCGGGAGCCAAACATCATCCTGATCCGACAGGAAGATGACGTCTCCCGAACAGCGGCTGATGGCCGCATTGAAATTGCGGATTACGCCATCTCCGGGGCCGACAAAATACTTCACTCTGGGGTCCTGGGCGGCATAGGCGCGGACCACGGTTTCGGTTGCGCCACCCGGTTGGTCGTCGGACACAATAATTTCGTCCGACGGACCCAACTGCGGCAGAATACTGTCCAGTTGTTCTGCAATAAATTGCTGCCCTTGATAGGCCGCCAAAGCCACTGAAATCGTCATTTTAGATACCCTTCTACTACATTTTTCTACATTCTAACATGAGCCCGAATTATTTACAACGCTCCCACAGGAGCGTAAAATAGTGTTGATTTTATTCTACTTTTTAGGAGGAAATAGTATGAACTACAAAGGGTATCCAACCATTATTGTTCACGGCTTCTTCGGCTGGGGAGACAGTGACCTTATCAACAAGGCTGCTCCTTACTTCGGCGGTTACTGGGGAATTGGAGACAAGGGCATTGACAAATATCTCATGTCTCAGGGATATGAAGCCTATTGTCCGTCCGTTGGCCCATGGAACTCTTCCTGGGACCGTTCTTGTGAACTTTATGCCATTATTAAAGGTGGCACTGTAGACTATGGTAAAGTACACTCGGAAAAGCACCACCACGCTCGTTACGGCCGCACTTATCCCGGCCTAATCAAAGACTGGGGTGAACCGGGACAACACGCAAAAATAAATATCATCGGCCACTCCTTTGGCGGCCCAACCGTTTGCAGATTTACATCTCTGTTAGAAGCCGGCTCAGAAGAAGAACGCGCAGGTACTCCGGCAGAAGAGCTGTCTCCGTTGTTTGCCGGCGGACACGGCAACTTGGTTCACACGGCAACCACTCTTTCCGGCACCAACAACGGTACAACTATGGCCTCCTTTGCTCGCAACAAACTTGGCAATTTAGTTAACTGGCTTCTTCTCGGTGTCCTTTCCACCACGTTTGGTGACACACCGGTTATGAAGATTTGGGATATGCGCATGGATCGCTTTGGCATCAGCAAGGATCCAAAGGATATTACCGGTTGGCATCTGCGCAAACCAACCGCGTGCCGCGAAGGCGTTGAAGCCTACATTGCAAATGATGAAGACAATATTATGCGGGAAATGTCCGTAGAAACGCAGGCGGAAATCAACAAGCAGTTGACCATTTCTCCACATATGTATTACTTTGCCCATTGCGCCTGCCGTTCCAAGAAAATCGGTAACACCAACATTCAGCTGATGGAATTGAAGAGCTTCCCAATTGCGCACATTTCCGCACTGATTACCGGCTGGTTTAACAGTCCGTCCTTAAAGAAAAACTTTGGCGTCAACGCCGATTGGTTTGCCTCGGACGGCCCGGTTAATACCATCTGCTGCCGTGGCCCATTCGTCGGCAAGGCACAGCCGGCCGTCGACTGGAAAGACGGCATGGAAGTGAAGCCGGGCGTATGGCATAACATGCCGGTAGAACACAAGGACCACTTCTCTTGGATGGGTTACCTGGAAAAGAAGCAGACCTACTATGATGACTTCCGCGCCATGGTAGAACGTGCTAACAGTCTTCCGGACGCCGACTAATAAAACAACGAATTCAAAAATCCTGCAGGGCTTCTGCCTTGCAGGATTTTTGCGCTTTTTGCGGTAAAGACGCAAATACGATTCTATCGTTTTCTGCTTTTCAAAATGCTATTGTTGAAGTAGGAGATCGGAAGGGTGCTGCATCGCCGGGGAAAAGAAATAAAAAAGACAAAAACGCAGGAGGTACCTATGACGCAAGCGGAAATGACAACATTGATAAACCTGTTGCAAGGGGAGCGGGAAAAAACGCAAGAGATTGCAGACAGACTAAGAAAAAACTTGTCTTCAGCCCCAGACGGGAAACTACTTGTTTCGCACAGCAATGGCCGAACGCAATTTTATTGCCGAGCTGGACGCAGCGCTGAGGAAGACACGCGGAAACGGACTTACCTTTCTAAGAAAGATTCGGAGTCTTTGCGCCTACTTGCACAGAAAAAATATGATGAAAAATTGCTTTTCATATATGAAAATAATTTAACCATTTGTAATGCGACGATCTCTTTATTGCAACAAATCTTGGACCCGGAAAGTGCTATATTGGAAATCCCGGCAAGCTTACAGCCGTATATTGCTGTACCTTTTCTTTCTGCGGCGGATTTTGTGAAACAGTGGTTAGTAAGCGAAAAAAAACAAGTAAAAAGGGATTGCTTGAATGGTCAGAAAGGAGATTGGCATCCGGAAAACTTGATTTATTCAACGGATGCGGGGGAACGGGTTCGTTCTAAATCTGAAATGATGATTGCCAATCTTCTTTTTGCGATGCGGCTGCCTTATCAATACGAAAAGCCACTTTATTTAAATGGCAAAACGGTTCTTCCTGATTTTACTATTTTGGATACGAAAACACGGACGGAAGTTTACTTTGAACACTTTGGACTGATGGATCAGGAGGAGTACAGAACGGCGGCGTTACTGAAGATAGAGAACTACGAGAAGGCCGGATTTATGTTAGGAAAAGATTTTTTATTTTCCTTTGAGTCGGAGCGAGTACCGTTTGATGTGATTTGGATTCGGGAAAAGTTGTACAAGAGGTTTGAACTTTGAAATTTTTCTGATATGGAAAAGCGATGCGCTCATTTAGGGGAAGAGTGGTTAAAATGAGCGCAAAAGGCAAGCCGAAAAGCTGCATATTAGACTTTGTGGATGGAAATGAGTGCAAAAGGACGGCTTGAGTTTTTCGGAATTTTCTAATACAGAAAAACGGTGCGCTCATTTAGGGGGGAGTGGTTAAAATGAGTGCAAAAGGCAAGCTGAAAAGCCGCATATTGGGCTTTATTGGTGGAAATGAGCGCATTTTAGAAATTCCTTGCTTTTCGGGATAAGGGCTCCACCGAATAATAAGGGGCTCCGCCGGAAACAAAGGGACCTATAAATAAGACATTCTAAAAGTAAGAAACCAAAGAACAGGAATTCAAAAAATACGCCTTCAAAAAATAAGACTCTGGTGTTGAAAACTACAGAAATGGCGTAACTGCGTTATTCTTCATGAATTCTACTTTGAGGAGAGAACCGGGAGAATGCCGGTAGAGCGGGAGTAGAACAGTAAAAGTTGAAGTAGGGTGCGTTTTGCCTGCCTCTTTTAGTACAATTCTTGCAGGTAAACAGCTACGGCAAGGCGGCCATCTGGTTGCTACGGCTGATACGGCAAGGCGGCTATCTGGTTGCTATGGTTGCTATGGTAGGGTAACTATCTGGAGGACTGGCGGATGCTAAAGAACTGCAGATTCCAAACACCTTCACCGCATATACCATTTGTAATCAACCACCTGCGTTTACCTTGCACATTTTTTTCACAAAAATTTTAATATCCCTAGGAGGACTATCTTATGGCAAATTATGTATTAAGCTGCTGCTCCCCGGCAGACCTCAGCAATGAATTTTTAGCAAGCCGCGATATTCACTATATCGGCTTTCACTTTTATATGAATGACCAGGAATTTTTGGATGACAACGGGAAGACCATGTCCTATCCGGAATTCTATGCAAAGCTGAAGGAAGGTTGCGATACCAGAACTTCTCAAGTCAACGTAGAAGAATTTGTTGCCTATTTCACACCGTTTTTGGAAGAAGGAAAAGATATTCTTCATATTACGCTTTCCAGCGGCATTTCCGGCGTGTACAATTCCGCCGCAACGGCAGCACAGCTGTTGGCAGAACAGTATCCGGATCGGAAAGTGGTTGTAGTAGACAGCTTGGCTGCCAGCACCGGTTACGGCATGCTGGTTGATGCGGCTGCCGATAACCGGGACGCCGGCATGTCCATTGACGAAAATGCCGCCTGGTTGGAAAGCCACAAGCATAATCTGCAGCATTGGTTCACTTCTGAAGATTTGAGCTACTACGTAAAGGGTGGCCGTATCAGCAAGGCTTCCGGTTGGTTTGGTACTATGCTAAAGATTTGCCCGGTTATGGATGTAGATCCGGATGGACATCTTGCTCTGCGGCAGAAGACCAGAGGCCGTCGTGCTTCTCTGAATGCTTTGGTAGACAAAATGGAGGAACTTTGTGACAACGGCACACGGTATGACGGTAAGGTATTCCTGTCTTCTGCCGACTCAGAGGAAGATGCCAAATATGTGGTTGCTGAAATCCAGAAGCGCTTTCCGAAGACCCGTGGCAAGGTGCAGATGAGCAATGTTGGATTTACCATTGGATCCCACACCGGTCAAGGTACCATTGCACTGTTCTTCTGGGGCAAGGAAAGAGCCTGATCAAGATATAATCAAGATATAATATAATATTGACAAGGTAAAAAAACTGTTGTAAACTGCAAAATGCTTAAGAAAAGCACCCATGAGGGAGTAGGAAGCACAACAGTGTAGTAAGTCAACAGCCCCGACATTTCTATGTCTGGCTTGCTTTAAATTCCGAGACTCATGTATACCCACAGTGCTATACATGGTTGAAGAAAAAGAAGAGTGTGCCACGTACAGCATTGTACGTGGCACACTTTTCTTTTTACCCTTCTCTGTTCTGAACTGCCGAGTTTCTGCAGATAGTTCAATAAGGGTGTAGTAGAAATATGGGTTCATACCAATTCCCATAAAGGAGTCTTCTTTTTATGTCATGGAGCTTTTTATCATTTAATTTTTTGCTGAACAGTATTTTACTGGGCGTAGGACTGGCAATGGATGCTTTTTCCGTTTCCATGGCAAATGGCTTAAATGAACCGCAGATGCATAAGCGCAAAATGATCGGCATTGCCGGAACTTTTGCGCTCTTTCAAATTGCAATGCCGTTAATCGGCTGGGTCTGCGTTCATACGGTAGTAGAGTTATTTTCTTCCTTCCAAAAGTTCATTCCTTGGATTGCTCTTTTACTGCTTGCTTATATTGGCGGCAACATGTTAAAAGAGGGCATTCAGAATCGGAGTGTGCCACCGGAGAAAGTTACGCATAAACCCCTGCACGTAAAAGCGTTGCTGATTCAGGGAATTGCCACTGCAATAGATGCTTTATCCGTAGGCTTTACCATTGCCGATTATACGGCACCGGCAGCCATTACAGAGTCTGTTATCATTGGTCTTGTTACCTTTGTCATCTGTCTCTGCGGTGTTCTGATTGGTAGAAAGTTTGGCGTAAAACTGGCAGGAAAAGCATCCATTTTAGGTGGCGTTATCCTAATTGGCATCGGTTTGGAAATCTGGATCAAAGGAGTTTTCTTTTAATTAAAGGAGATTTAACTATGGAACAGCAGGATCAACTGAGTCGACAAAAATTTCGCTATCTCTTTGAACAATTAGATGGGTTTCACGCCAATCACACGGAAAGTGATGAATGGGCTTTATCTACCGCTATCTCTGACGGAAAAGTGGATAAGGTACAGGAAATCCTGAAAGCCGGGGCAGACGTAGATTACCAGATTATAGATAACAACCAATTGAAGACGTATGAGTACTTGGCGGTGTCTGCTGTGGCTGTAACAACCCGTATTGCCATTCTTTCGGGAATGCCCGGAACAGAGGCGTTTCGATTCAGTGACATCTGCCTGCAACGAATTGCAGAGTGCCATACCGTTGAAGAAATGCAGGAGGCAGAAAACGACTGCATTTTGGAATTTACACGGCAATTACAAATTTTGAATCAAACTACGGAACACAACCGCTTGGTGGAACAGGCAAAATACTACATCGCCGAGCACATTTATGAACCCGTTTCTTTATGCGATGTAGCAACTGCCATCAACGTCTCCGCCTCTTATCTTGGCCGGCTGTTCAAGTCTTATGAAAATCTGACGGTTGGGGACTACATTCGAATCCGCAAAATGGAGACGGCAAAGGAGTCCCTGGTTTACAGTAACAAGAGCATTCAGGAAATTGCCGGTTATTTCGGCTTCCCAAGTCAGAGTTATTTTGCCAAGCAATTCAAGACAGTAACCGGTATGACGCCGCTGGAATATCGGAATCGCTTTGGGAACCGTGTAGTAGAGTAAGATTCTGCTGAATGGGGCAAGACGGTGCGGGTGAGTCAAAACTCACAAAACCAGAGTTACATTTTTATATAAAAAAGCGAAATGCGACCAAATGACAACATTTGGTCGTTTATTTTTTATAAAAATCAAAATAATGCTAATTTTTGTGTGCTAATTGTGTATGATTAATATGACATTACATTAACATACTCGGATAGTATGAGGAGGAGTAGAACATGGCAAAGCAGTATATCAGACACAATTTCAGTAATGCTGTTTCCGAACGGGAAATCAAGCACAATGAAATTGCGTATCGTGCAGCAGCAGAAGGTATTGTTCTGTTGGAAAACAATGGGTGCCTTCCCCTGCAGGACAAGAAAGTGGCTCTGTTCGGAATTGGTGCAAAGCACACCATTAAGGGCGGATCCGGTTCCGGAGAAGTAAACAACCGGGAAAACATCTCTATTTATGAGGGCATGAAGCGCAGAGGCTTTGAAATTACCTCAGAAGATTGGCTTGAAAAATATGATGTAATTGCAGAGGCAGCTGCCAATCCAACCGCAAAGGAATTCTTTAAAAACTTCAACCTTGGTGATGCCATGGCTATGTTCATGGGTACTGCCAGTTTGCCGGATATGGATGTTCTTGCAGAAGACATTCAGAAGGCAGAAGCTGATACCGCAGTTTATGTTGTTTCCAGACAGGCCGGAGAAGGCGGAGACCGTAAAATTGAACGTGGTGAAAATGACCTGACCGAAGGTGAAATTGAAAGCTTACAGCGTTTGGTTGCTTCCTACAAAAATGTAGTTCTTGTTATTAATATCGGTTCTTCCATGAACATGGACTTTTTGGAGAAGGTGCCGGGTATTGGCGCCGTCCTCTTCATTGCGCAGCTTGGCTCCCAAGGTGGTTATGCCTTTGCTGACGTTTTGACCGGTGCTGTAAACCCGTCGGGCAAGCTGACGGACACCTGGGCAAAGAAATATGATGATATTCCTTATGCCAGAGAATGGTCTTATCTGAACGGTAACCTGAAACAGGAATATTACAAAGAAGGCATCCTGGTTGGATATCGGTACTTTGATTCCTACGGCGTGGAACCGCTGTATCCGTTTGGCTATGGCCTTTCTTACACCACTTTCTCTATAGAAACAGAGTCTGTTACCGTAAAGAAAACAGACGTGACCGCTAAAGTAAAAGTAACCAATACCGGTTCCATTGCCGGTAAGGAAGTTGTCCAGCTGTATGTCAGCTGCCCGAACGGTGTTCTGAAGAAGGAATACCAAAGCTTGGTAGCTTTTGCTAAGACAGGCGTTTTGGAGCCGGGTGCTTCAGAAGAAATTACCATGACGTTCCCGATGTCCCTGGTAGCCAGCTACAAAGAGTACGGCGCCCAGTTCATTTTGGATGCCGGCAACTATGTTGTCAGAATTGGTAATTCTTCCCGCAATACCACTCCGGTAGCCGTTGTTGCACTGGATAAATATGTAGTAGTAGAACAGGCACAGAATATCTGTCCTGTTTTGGAAGACTTTGAGCAAATGGAAATTCCGGATCACCCGGAAGAAGATTTGTCCGGTGTTCCTGTAGTAAAGATGCGCGCTGCCAACTTTACTACCATATACCATGACTACAGCATTCCAAAACCATATCATGACCCGAAGGTAGACGCCATTGTTGACCGCATGAGCCTGAAAGAAAAGGCGGAAGTTTGCGTTGGTGCTTCCATGATGTCCGGAGAACGTACCATTAAAATTGAGGGTACCGTAGGTCATTCCACCTCCAAATTCTGGAAGAAGTATGGCTTGCCAAGCGTAGAATTTTCCGATGGCCCTGCCGGCCTTCGTATGACCCGTTACGTCGGTGTATATGAAAACGGAAAAGTAAAGGCCATGGAAGGCATGATGGGCGGTATTGACCTTGCCTTGAACATGGTTCCGGCACTGAAGAAGGTTCTGTATGCTAACCCGAATAAATCTAAAATTGCATATCAGTATCCAACTGCTTTCCCGACAGAAATTGCAGAAGCACAGACTTGGAACCTGAACTTGCTTCGTGAAATAGGTGAAGCCGTTGCTGTAGAAATGCAGGAGTTCGGCATAACCTACTGGTTGGCCCCGGCATTGAACATTCACAGAAACCCACTCTGCGGCCGTAACTTTGAATATTATTCTGAAGACCCGATTCTGTCCGGTAAATTGGCAGCAGCCATTATCTCCGGCGTACAGTCTATTCCTGGCCTGTATGTTTCCGCCAAGCATTTCTGCTGCAATAACCAGGAAGATAACCGTAACTTTGTGTCCTCCAACGTATATGAACGCCCATTGCGTGAAATTTATGTAAAGGGCTTCCGCATTGTAGTTGAAGAAGGTAAGGCTACCGGCGTTATGACTTCCTATAATAAGGTAAATGGTGTTAATCCACCGAACTCTTATGACCTTTGTACCGTTCTTCTGCGGAACGAATGGGGATTTGATGGCGTTGTTATGTCCGACTGGTTCGGTTCTGTCTTCAATGGCAACCCGGTTTTGGGCATGCGTGCCGGCAATGATTTGCATATGCCGGGCCTTCCAACCCAGGCCCTGCAAGCAGTTATTGGCAGTAAGCTTTCTTACAATGACCCGGTAGATATTGATCGCTGTTGCAGAAACATTGTAAAACAGATTGTTTATTCTGATGCTGTAAAGCAGTTGGAGGAAGGACAATTCCAGGAGAAATAAGCTTGCTCCGGATAGTAAATGCCATTTATAATAAAACCGGTAAAAAGGGAGATATCCCATAAATAGAAAAAGGAGAATCATAACCATGAACAAAAAGCTGACCAGTATTTTGGCCATCATCCTTTGCCTTGGTATGTTGCTTGGTCTTGCTTCCTGCTCTTGCGGAAAGAAAGATGACGCTGCAGCCGCTGATGCTTCTGCTTCCGATGCTGCTGATGCCGATGCAGCCACGGATGAAGACAAAGACGCAGATGCTGACGACAAGGATGCCGATGACAAGGATTCCGACAAGGATTCCGATAAGGACTCTGACAAAGATTCCGACAAGGACTCTGACAAATCCGCTGATTCCGAAAAGACTTCCTACACCGCTGCAGAAGCTCTGGAACTGTACAAGACCGCTGCCAACAAGGTAAAGGCTTCCGGATCCAAAGCAGTTGCTACCAGAACAAAGGAAGTTATTACCACCATTGACGGTGAAATTCCTTCCATGTATTCCACTTTTGGCTTCAAAGAGGGAACCAATACCGAAAAGAAGACTGTCTCCGGCTCTAAGCTGAAGAGTGACTTCTGCGTAGAAGGCAAGGACTATGTTTGCAACCTTTCTGCCTCTGACATTAAGTCCGCAACCGTTACTATTTCCGGTAAAAAGAAGATTGTTAATATTACCGTAAAAGACGATACTGCCGGTACTTATGACAAATCCAGCAAGTGCGTTTCCACCATCAGTGTGCCAATCGGAACTTGGACCTGCAAGGGTGTTAAGCTGAAGGGCGAAATTGATGAAAAGGGTAACTTAGTATCTCTGTACTACAAGATGCCGACTTATGTTACTTCCGGATCTGATGCATTTGCATTCTCTTTGGAACAGTATTGGACTATTGCCTGGTAAAAAAACTGTACTAACACAAAAAGACACAGGACACCTGTTGAAGGTGCCCTGTGTTTTTTCTGTTTTTCTTGCTTTTAAAGAAAAAGACCCGCTGACCGATTGGTCAGCGGGTCTTGTGGCAGCGGTATTAGGATTCGAACCTAAAATAACTGAGTCAGAGTCAGTCGTGTTACCGTTACACTATACCGCTACAAATAAATAAAGGGGAAGAATCCCCGATATTTCATTTGTGAGAGGTGTGCCGTTAAACAGCGCGATTCACCTTGCCGGAACGCAGGCAACGGGAGCATACATAAACTCTTTTCGGAGTTCCGTTTTCAACAACCTTAACTCTCATGAGGTTCGGTTTCCATGCTCTGTTGGAACGTCTGTGGGAATGGGAAACTTTGTTTCCAAACTTTACTTCCTTACCGCAGTAAGCACATTTAGCCATGTGTCGGCACCTCCTTATATAAGTAATGACGCAAAGCGTCTCTAATGCGATGTAGCAAAAGATATATTATCATTTACCCATACAAAAAGCAAGCAAAATTTTTGGTGCGCTTAGACTTTTTTGAGGACTTGGGAAAAGCGGTGAGTGCTGACTCGCAGAAAAAGGGATTTTGCGAAAATATGGACAAAAAAGAGACAAAAAGTGCGGTTTTTTAATAGAATTCTGTAGGGTAATCCAGTACAATAATAACGGTATTATAAACGGTATTATTGTGGCGTAGGCCATAGAAGATAAAGGAGAAGTTCACCTATGGAAAAAACAAAAGAGAAGGGCCAAAAGGGCTCGTTTGCCAAAACACTTTGGCAGCTGATTAAATTTGCCATTGTCAGCGGACTGGTTAGTATTATTCAAATTGGCTTAGCCTATTTACTGCCGCTGATTTTTGACAGCGTAACAGCAACGTTGCCGGGATTCCTGGCTGCCATTTTTGATCCGAACGTTATTTTTGATGCCAGTACGGCAGACGGAGCCGAAAGCATCGCAAAATATGTTGTTGGCGGAGTAGTTACTTGGGGTTATGTATTACCGTTCCTGCTTTCCAACCTGATTGCCAATATTTACGGTTATTTCCAGAACCGGAAAACTACTTTTAAATCGGACACCCCGACCAAGAACGTAGTTATTTATTTGGTTATTCTGTTAGCGCTGATTCTGTTTAGTACCTGGATTCAGGGCCTGGTATACGGCGCTTGCACCAGAGTGGACAATGCCTTTATTCACGGTATTGCAAGACTGATTGCAACTGCTGCCGCAGGAATGCTGCAGTTTATTATCATCTTCCCGTTGGAAAAGTTCTGGTTGCTGAAAGAAAAGAAGACAGATGCTCCGGCTGACGGTGCAGAAGAGGCGGAAACTTCTGCGGCAGAGGATGCTCCGGTTGTGAAAACTTCTGCAGATGCAAACGTTGTTGCAGACGCTCCGGTTGTAGAAGCCGCAGCAGACGAAGACGTTATTTAATAATGAAAGAATAGAAGGAAAGAGCAGTGGACCGAAAGGTTGCTGCTCTTTTTTGCGCTTGTTCTCTGATAAGTTCCGACTGTACCAAAAACAGGACCGTTCATGAAAATTCCTTGACCTTGCGAAAAAAGCGACTTGCATTTTGAAAGGGCTTCTTCTATAATGATAGCGAACCGAACATTTGTGCGCTTTTGTTCGGCACGCCTTTGTGTCAGACAAACGCATTTTATTCTTTGGGAGGAAATTACCTTGGCAGATAATAAACAGAAAGCATTGGATACCGCCATTGCACAAATTGAAAGACAATACGGTAAGGGCGCTATTATGCGCTTGGGCGCAGACGAAAACATGCAAGTGGAAGCCATTTCCACAGGGTCCTTAACACTGGATGCCGCAACCGGTATCGGCGGCCTCCCGAAGGGCCGCATTATTGAAATTTATGGACCGGAATCTTCCGGTAAAACTACCCTGGCTCTGCACGCCATTGCAGAGGCACAAAAGAAGGGCGGAGAAGCCGCTTTCATTGACGCAGAACATGCGTTAGACCCGGTTTATGCCGCTAATTTAGGCGTAGACGTAGACTCCTTGTTAGTAGCACAGCCGGACAACGGAGAACAGGCTTTGGAAATTGCAGAGCAACTGGTTCGTTCCGGTGCATTGGATATTTTGGTTGTAGACTCTGTTGCGGCTCTGGTACCGCGTGCAGAAATTGAAGGAGACATGGGAGACTCCCACGTAGGTCTCCACGCAAGACTGATGTCTCAGGCCCTGCGGAAGCTGGCCGGTGCCGTTTCTAAGTCCAATTGCATTATTATTTTTATTAACCAATTGCGGGAAAAGGTCGGCGTAGTATATGGCAATCCGGAAGTTACTACCGGCGGCCGGGCACTGAAGTTCTACGCCTCCATGCGCATTGACGTACGGCGGTCCGAACAGCTGAAAAACAGTAAGAATGAAATTGTCGGAAACCGGACAAAAGTAAAAATTGTAAAGAACAAAGTGGCACCGCCGTTCCGGACCGCTGAATTTGATATTATGTATGGCCGCGGTATCGTCAAAGAAGGAGAAATCCTGGACGCCGCGGTAGAACTAGACATTATTCATAAGAGTGGCGCTTGGTATTCTTATCAGGAAGAGCGGATTGGACAAGGCCGAGACAATGCCAAGCAATACTTGTTAGACCATCCGGAACTGATGAATACCATTGAACAGGAAGTACGGAAGCGCCAAGCTGAATTGGTAGAACAAATGAAACCATCCTACCGCGGCGGTAAAATGCATGAGGAACCGGTTAAGAGTGCCCCGGCCGCCCCTGCGGCGCGGACTTCTGCTGCTTCTGCCAAAGCAGCGTTGGATATTACCGTAGACGACGAATAATTTTGGCATGATTTTACAGGCAAAAAAGGGCCGCGGAGAAAAGGTCCATTTACTTGTAGATGGCATTTATACAGCCACTACCACCGTGGATTTTTGGTATTCCCTTGGGCTGAAAAACAATTGCCGGCTTTCTGCAGAAGAGCTGGAAAATCTTTTGGAACAGATTGCTTACCGACAGATGTATGACAAGGCGCTGACCCTATTAACTGCACGGGATTATTCCAGAAAAGAACTGGAAAATAAGCTGGTGCAGAAGATGGCAGAAAAAGCGCGCCGCCAGCAGGATAAATTCCGACAGGAGGAGCACCGAAACACGGAAAACGGTACGCCGGAAGACTCTGTAAAGGAAAACACCTTAACAGGAAAGAGCGTAGACTATGAAATTCTGCATAACAACGCGGTTTCTGTTTGCAATCAGCTGGAAGAAAACGGACTTTTAAACGAAGAACGCTTTGCAAGGCTATATGTGGAAGAATTGTTGCGAACCAAGCATCTTGGCACCGCCGGTATCCGAAATAAATTACGGGAAAAATCTGTAAACAGCCAAACCATAGAATTGGTTTTGCAAGAATTGGAATTGGATGAAAAAGAATCCATTGCCGCTTTATTACAAAGCAAGTTTAAAACCAGAAATTTGCAAGATGAAAAAGATCGCCGCCGTACCGTTGCCGCTTTGGTACGGATGGGATATCAACCGGGAGACATCTACGCTGTTTTACCGGACTTAATGACGGAAGAATTCTAACTTTTTAGTCAGATTCTGCATACTGATACAAAAGAATACCTGCCCCCCTCCGCTGCAACGGAAGTAGGGGCAGGTATTCTTTTTTAGGGTCTGTTGTATTATAATTAGAACGTTATGACATCGTGAAAAATAACACGACAGGAGGAATTTGAAATGACTTTAAAAGAATTGAAAGCAAAAACATCTTTGGGCTTTTTGGTTTTCCGAGCAGTTGACATTTTGCTGGATGGCGCGCAAAATGAACAGCCAATGCTACAGGACCCGACGGGAATGGTAAGGGTAGAAAAAGACATCCCTTATACAACTAACCCGGAATGGAGCAACTATTGTGCTTTTGACATTTTTCGGATTCCATCCGAACAGAAGCAACCGGTGCTTTTTTAT
Organism: Bacteroidaceae bacterium; assembly: GCA_963623075.1. Classification (GTDB taxonomy): domain Bacteria; phylum Bacillota; class Clostridia; order Oscillospirales; family Acutalibacteraceae; genus RUG420. Next base: position 14,140 of record CAVFJZ010000009.1, on the reverse strand, counting down.
ATCCACGGCGGCGGATTTGACGCCGGTGGAAAAAAGTACCGCCGCGGCATGAGCACCTGGCTGGCCAAAACCGGCATTTGCGTCATTAATGTGGAATATGGTTTGTCTCCTTATTTTAATTTTAAAGAATCTTTGCAACAATTAGCTGCAGGTATGAATTGGGTAGCTGATCATGCAGAAGAATACAACTTTAATTTGGACCGCGTTATGGTTGGCGGAGATTCCTCCGGCGGATATATGGGACTTGGCTGTATTAATCTGACGAACAATGCCGAATACCGCAAGATGATTGGCGTAGATGATGTGAAATTACAATTTGCCGGTTCTTATTTGAACTGTGGTATTTATGATTTACATAAGATGCTGCACACGCCAATTATCGGCCTGGTAGCCGGGGTCCTTTCTAAAGATACCATGGGTGCTTGGAAGCGTCAGTTTGACACCCACCCGGATGCGTATCACTGTAGCCCGATTCATTATGTAACAAAGGACTTCCCCAAAGAGGCCTTCTTTACCTATGCTAAATATGATGCGCTTTGTTTTGGCCAGACACAGAACTTGCTGAAAAAGTTAGATGACTATGGCTGCCCCTATGAAGAGTATCACAGCACCAATCCACTCATGAACCACTGCTTTATGTTTAACTGGATGGAAACCGGCCAGTGCGCAGAAAACAATCAAAAGGTTTATGAATTTGTAGAAAACTTTGTCAAGAAATCCTATTAAGGAGTTAGTGCATGAGCAACCCAAAAACCATTGGCATGATTAGTCTTGGCTGTCCCAAGAACCAAGTAGATGCAGAACTGATGCTGGCTAAGCTCAGTGCAGCCGGGTACCACATTTCCGACGAAATGGCCGGCTGTGACGCCGTCATTATCAATACCTGCGGGTTTATTGATGATGCAAAGCGGGAAGGCATAGACAACATTTTGGAAGTGGCCGAGTATAAAGCTGCCGGCCTGGTCGGAAAAATTATTGTAACCGGCTGCATGGCAGAACGGTATCATGACCAGATTATGGAAGACCTTCCGGAGACGGACTGTGTTGTCGGCCTTGGAGACGACGGCAACATTGTGGACATTGTCCGCAATGTGCTGGAGGAGCACGGCCCGACAACTTATGCGGATCCGGACAAGCTTTTGCTTCCGCTGGAAGGGCAAAGAGTACTGACCACTCCAAATTATTGGGCCTACCTGAAAATATCAGAGGGCTGCTCCAATAACTGTGCTTTCTGTGCCATTCCGCGCATTCGCGGGAAATTCCGCAGCAGAAGTATGGAATCTATTTTACAGGAAGCAAAAGACTTGGCAGATGCCGGTGTAAAGGAAGTTATTCTGGTAGGTCAGGATACCGGCCTTTACGGGAAGGACCTGTATGGCAGTCTAAAACTGGCAGAGTTGTTAAATCGTCTTTGCGAAGTAAGCGGCCTGGAATGGATTCGCTTCCTTTATACGTATCCGGAACGAATTACGGATGAACTGCTGGATACTATGGCAACACAGGAAAAAGTCTGCCATTATCTGGATATCCCATTGCAGCATGCGGACGGCACCGTCCTCCGGGCCATGCACCGCCCGGGCAATGCCGAGCAGTTTTTGGGGCTTATTAAGCATATCAAAGAAAAGATACCGGATATTTGTATCCGAACTACCGTAATGGCAGGCTTCCCGGGCGAAACCGAAGCCCAGTTCAACGCGCTGGCGGACTTCGTCCAGGCAGCGCAGTTTGACAATCTGGGCTGCTTTGCGTTCTCTCCGGAGGAGGGCACCGCCGCTGCTGCCATGGATGGACAGTTGGAAGATGAAATTAAGCTACATCGCCGAGACTTGATTATGGAACAGCAATATCCTATTGCGCTTGCCAAAAATCAGGAATTAGTCGGCAAAACGCTAAAGGTTATGGTAGATGGCTTTGATCCGGAAGCAGAATGTTATGTGGGCCGTAGTTATCGAAATGTTCCGGAAATTGACGGTGTTGTTTTCTTCGGATCCGCTGTAGATTTAGAACCCGGCACTTTTGTTCCGGTGGAGATTGCCGCTGCGGAAGAATATGATCTCATAGGACAGGCACAGGAGGATTACGTACTATGATGAATTTACCCAATAAGCTGACCTTGATCAGAATTATTCTGACCCCGGTTTTCCTAATCCTTTTCACAGTACAGGCCATACCGTATCATTATCTATGGGCCGTGTTGGTTTTCATTATTGCTTCTGTAACAGATGCACTGGATGGTCATATTGCCCGTAAGGAAAATCTGATTACCAATTTTGGTAAGTTTACAGACCCACTGGCGGATAAAATGCTAACCACCGCAGCATTTCTTGGCTTAATGACCATGGGATATTGCAATATTTGGATTGTTTTTATTATTTTGTTCCGGGAATTCGGCGTCAGCTCCATGCGGTTGGTGGCTGCCTCACAAGGGGTTGTTATTCCCGCAGGTATTTGGGGCAAGATTAAAACGGCCAGTATGATGGTACTAACGCCGCTGGTTATGCTGATTATTTCTTTACAGGAAGATTTCGGCTTGATTCCGGCCACTTTTCCGTTGGCTCTGTTTTCTAATATTGCCCTTGGAATCTGTGCTGCACTGACCTTAATTTCCGGTATTCTGTACCTGGTGGAAGGTGCAAAAATCATTGACTTTTCAAAGTAAACTGCTATGATAAGAATACGTATGAAACAGGAAATGCGTTGACCGGGAAAGTAGCTGTTTTTGGGGACACAGCAGAGAAGAGGGGCCATCGGCTGAAAGCCCTTCCGGTGTCTGAAAACAGGGAAATGCACCCGTAAGCAGATGAGGGGAACAGGCCACTTAGTATCTTCATCCGGCCACCACCGTTAACAGGTATCAAGTTACAAACCGGAGTGGAACCGCGGAACTTTTCGCCTCCGTTGCCATTTAAGGCAACGGAGGCTTTTTTACGGTCTCCGGCTTGAACTGGAGGAACATGCATGAAACAAAGCTTATCCGTCCTTTTTCGGGGAGCTACTCGCTTTTTGTCCCTGCTTAAGGAAGATGTAGCCACTGTACGGGAACGGGACCCGGCAGCTTCCGGCAAACTGGAAGTGTTGCTACTTTACCCCGGACTGCACGCCATCTGGTATTATCGGGTGGCCCACGCGCTGCAGAATCGTGGCATGACCTTTTTTGCTCGTGCCATTTCACAGCATGCCGCCAAGGTAACCGGCATTGAAATTCATCCTGCCGCTCAAATTGGCAAACGCTTCTTTATTGATCATGGTCACGGCGTGGTCATTGGAGAAACCACAGAAATTGGAAATGACGTTACCCTGTATCAGGGGGTCACGCTTGGTGGTACCGGTAAGGAAACCGGCAAGCGTCACCCGAACATCGGGGATGGCGTCATGATTGGAGCCGGTGCTAAAGTGCTTGGTCCTATTACCATTGGTGCTAACACCAATGTGGCCTCCGGTGCCGTAGTGCTGCAGGATATTCCGGAAAACAGTACGGCCGTAGGTGTACCTGCCCAAGTGGTTCGTCGCAACGGGGTTCGAATTGATAATCTGGATCAAATTCATGTACCGAATCCGGTACAGGAAGAAATTGAACGCCTGCAAAGCCAGATTGATGAACTGACAGCTCTTCTGGAGCAAGAGAAAAAACAAGAAAACTAACAGGAGATAAAATCATGAAAGTATTTAATACGCTGACTCGCCAGAAAGAAGAACTGGTGCCGATGGAAGAAGGCAAGCTGAAAATTTACGCTTGCGGTCCCACGGTATACAACTACATTCACATTGGCAATGCAAGACCTCTTTGCGTATTTGATGTACTGCGCCGGTATCTGGAATATCGCGGATACGAAGTAAACTTTGTGCAGAACTTTACAGACATTGACGACAAGATTATTAAGCGTGCCAATGAAGAGGGTACAGATTATAAAACCGTTTCCGAAAAGTACATTAAAGAATTCTGGGTAGATGCCAAGGGCTTGAATGTACGGGAAGCCACCACCAATCCGAAAGCTACCGAAAATATTGATGAAATGATCAACATCATTTCAGCGCTGATTGAAAAAGGTCACGCTTATGCCACAGAAGAAGGGGATGTGTATTTCAGCACAAATACCTTTAATGACTATGGCAAGCTGTCTCATCAGCCACTGGAGGACTTGGAGGCCGGCGCTCGCATTATGATTGGGGATGTCAAAAAGGACCCAATGGATTTTGCCCTTTGGAAAGCTGCTAAGCCGGGAGAACCGTACTGGGAGTCTCCTTGGGGTCATGGCCGTCCGGGCTGGCACATTGAATGCTCTGCCATGAATCGCCGTTTCCTTGGTGAAACAATTGATATTCACTGTGGCGGACAGGATCTGATTTTTCCGCATCATGAAAATGAAATTGCGCAGTCCGAATGCTGCAACGGCGTCCCGTTTGCCAATTACTGGATGCATAACGGATACATTAACGTAGACAATGTAAAAATGTCGAAATCTCTGGGCAATTTCTTTACCGTCCGCGATGTAGCTGAAAAGTATGGCTACGAGCCAATCCGTTATCTGATGATTTCTTCTCATTACAGAATGCCAATCAACTATAGTGTAGACAGCATTGAACAGTGCAAAGCCTCTTTACAGCGTCTTTATACCTGCCGCAACAATTTGGATTTTGCCATGGAAAATACCACTGTAGAAGATCGCCCAACAGATTTTGAGGTGAAGAAGACGCTGGATAAGCATCGCGCTGACTTTATTAAGTCCATGGATGATGACCTGAATACAGCAGATGCTCTGGCAGCTATCTTTGAATTGGTAAGAGACATTAATACGAAAGTGTTGGACGGAAAGGCATCGGAAGGTTTGCTGACGTATGCCATTGAAGAATTTGATGAACTGACCGGGGTTTTGGGCCTGATTTACAACCGCAAGAAAGAAAACTTGGATGTGGACGTAGAGAAGAAGATTCAGGAACGCCAGGCTGCCCGTGCTGAAAAGAATTTTGCCAAAGCAGATGCCATTCGAGATGAACTGAAGGAAATGGGCATTATTCTGGAAGATACCCCACAGGGTGTAAAATGGCACAAGGCATAAGACATGGCATATTATGAATTAAAACCCGGCCGCCCAAGTAGCCTGGACGGTCGGGAAGAAAAAGAAATTCGCTGTTACAACTTACTGGACAGCCTGCAGATTTCCTATGAACAAATGGACCATCCAAAGGCAGATACCATGGAAGTTTGTTTGGAATTGGACAAGTATCTGGCACCGACTGTTATTTGTAAAAATTTATTTCTTTGTAACCGACAGAAAACCGCTTTCTATCTGCTTCTGATTCGGCATGATAAGAAATTCAAGACCAAGGAAATTTCCAGTCAGATCGGCAGTGCCCGTCTTTCCTTTGCAGATGACGAGGCTATGGAAGAATATTTGGACATTAAGCCCGGATCCGTTTCCATTCTTGGTTTAATGAATGATCATGATAATCATGTTCGTCTTTTGGTAGATGAAGATTTACTGCAGGACGACACCATTGGGGTACACCCGTGTGTAAACACCAGCGTTCTTCGTATGAAAACGCAGGATTTATTCCAGACATTTCTTCCGGCAGTGCACCATGATTACACGACTGTTCATCTGGTGGGAGAAGAAGCAGAGTAAGATTAATTTAACAATAGAATTAACAATATTGGACTGCAAAGGAAAATTGCTTTTCCTTTGCGGTCTAGTTTTTTATTTTGACAATTTTTTAAAATTTTTCCATTTACCCCTTGACGCGGTAGGTTGATTGGATTATTATATTGTCAACCTACCAAGCAGGTAGGTAAAACTTTCAAAGGAGAACTACCATGCTACTTTCTTTTAGAAAACAGCTAAGAACAGCAAACACACTTTATGGAAACGGACGAATGTGTAGCTGTTGTTGTTACTGTAAAAACTAATTTAAAATAAAAGAAAGATTGAGGAATACTATCATGGCAAACTATAAATTCGAAACATTACAGCTTCACGTAGGACAAGAACAGGCAGACCCGGCAACAGACGCCAGAGCCGTGCCGATTTACCAGACCACTTCTTATGTGTTCCATAACTCTCAGCATGCAGCTGACCGCTTTGGCCTTGCGGATGCAGGTAACATCTATGGCCGTTTGACCAACTCTACTCAGGGTGTATTTGAAGACCGCATTGCGGCTCTGGAAGGCGGCGTTGCCGGCTTGGCTGTTGCCTCCGGCGCAGCGGCAATTAATTACACCATTCAGGCGCTTGCCAAATCCGGGGAACACATTGTTGCACAAAAAACCATTTACGGTGGCTCTTACAACCTGTTAGCGCACACCTTGCCGCTGTCCAACGGCATCAGCACGACGTTTGTAGACATCCATAACTTGGAAGAAACCGAAGCCGCCATTCAGGACGATACCAAGGCTATTTTCATTGAAACTCTTGGCAACCCGAACAGTGACATTCCTGACATTGACGCAGTTGCTGCTTTAGCACATAAACACGGCTTGCCACTGGTTATTGATAACACCTTCGGCACGCCATATCTGATTCGCCCGATTGAACACGGTGCTGATATTGTAGTTCATTCCGCTACTAAGTTTATTGGTGGCCACGGTACAACGCTTGGCGGTGTTATTGTAGACGGCGGTACATTTGACTGGGCTGCCAGCGGCAAATATCCATGGATTTCCGAACCGAACCCATCTTATCACGGGGTTAAGTTTACGGAAGCTGCCGGCAAAGCCGCTTTTGCCACTTACATCCGCGCAATCCTCCTGCGTGACGAAGGTGCAACCCTTTCTCCGTTTGCCGCATTCCTGTTGCTGCAGGGCACGGAAACCCTTTCCCTGCGCCTGGAGCGTCATGCGGAAAATACGGCAAAGGTAGTAGAATTCCTGAACAACCATCCGAAAGTTGCTAAGGTAAACCACCCGTCCTTGCCGGATCATCCGAATCATGAGTTATATAAGAAGTACTTCCCGAACGGCGGCGCCAGCATCTTTACCTTTGAAATTAAGGGTGGAAAAGAAGAAGCGTACCGGTTCATTGATAACCTGGAAATTTTCTCTCTGCTGGCCAACGTTGCCGATGTAAAATCCTTGGTTATCCATCCGGCAACCACCACACATTCTCAGTTGACAGATGCCGAACTGGCAGATCAGGGTATCAGCCAGGCAACCATTCGTCTTTCTATTGGTACAGAACACATTGACGATATTCTTGCAGACCTGCAAAAGGGCTTTGATGCAGTTTAATCATCTCAAAAAATTGTTATAATACTTAGTAGAAATTACAGATAAAAGGAGATAAGAATTATGTCTAAAGTATATACTTCCGCAGACCAGTTGATTGGTAGCACTCCACTTGTTGAATTTACCCATATTGAAAAGGCAGAAGGCCTGGAAGCTAAATTGGTAGCCAAATTGGAATACTTTAACCCGGCCGGATCCGTTAAGGACAGAATTGCCAAGGAAATGATTGATGAAGCTGAAAAGAAGGGCGTTTTGAAGGAAGGCTCTGTTATTATTGAACCGACCAGCGGTAATACCGGTATTGGCTTGGCTTCTGTTGCGGCAGCAAGAGGATATCGCATTATCATTGTTATGCCGGAAACCATGTCCATTGAACGCAGACAGTTAATGAAAGCCTATGGCGCAGAACTGGTGTTAACAGAAGGCGCTAAGGGTATGAAGGGTGCCATTGCAAAGGCTAATGAGCTGGCACAGGAAATTCCGAACAGCTTTGTTCCGGGACAGTTTGTCAATCCGGATAACCCAAAGGCTCACTTTGAAACCACCGGCCCGGAAATCTGGGAAGACACAGACGGTGCAGTTGACATCTTTGTTGCAGGTGTTGGCACCGGCGGAACCGTTACCGGCGTTGGTAAATTCCTGAAGTCCAAGAATCCGGATGTAAAGGTAGTTGCTGTTGAACCGGCTACCTCTGCTGTTCTTTCCACCGGTGTTGCCGGCGCACACAAGATTCAGGGAATTGGCGCAGGCTTTGTTCCGGATGTTCTTGATACCACCATTTATGATGAAATTATTCCGGTTTCCAATGAAGACGCCTTTACCACCGGCAAAGAAATTGGACGTAAGGAAGGTGTACTGGTAGGTATTTCCTCCGGTGCAGCTCTGCATGCAGGCATCCAGCTTGCCAAACGTCCGGAAAACAAAGGAAAGACCATTGTAGTTCTTCTTCCGGATACCGGAGACAGATATTTGTCCACGCCACTGTTTGCAGACTAATTTGGTTAAAAGGAGCAGTTATGCTGATTTCCACCAGAGGACGTTACGCCCTGCGCGTCATGATTGATATGGCAGAGCACTACGGGAGCGGGTATATTCCTATGAAGGATATTGCCGCCCGACAGGATATCTCTTTGAAATATCTGGAAAAGATACTGCCCATTTTGACTAAGAACAAGCTGATTGAAGGTGTTCACGGAAAAGGTGGCGGATATAAATTGACGCGGTTCCCGTACCAATACAAGGTGGGTGAAATTCTTCGCCTGACCGAAGGAGACCTTTCTCCGGTTCCCTGCTTAAGCTGTAACGCGGAGGAGTGTCCGAAGGAGGCAGATTGCCGAACTCGCCCCATGTGGGAAAAGCTGAACACGCTGATTAATGACTACTTAGACAGCGTTACCCTGGATGATTTAATACAGGAAGGCGCCTTTTATCTGGACACTTTATGAGTGTTTGTCAAAAAGAATACTGTTTTTCAAAGAGCGCGCAGATACGTTGTTTGCGTGCTCTTTTTTGTGCTTTTGACAGCAGAGAATTTCCCTTCACTTTTTTGGTTAGCTTGTCCATTGTCAGCTGATACGGAATAAGGGACAATGAAAAGAGCATTTGTCCTACTTTTTAGCAAGGAGGAAATGGGAGTTATGACATTAACCAAAAAGCAGGAGCGGGAGAAGCGCTGGGAAGAACGGCAGTATCAAAAACTGCGTGTTACTGCGGAAAAAGAAAGGCGTAAAGGTTATTTACTTGTCATCTTAGTACTAATCCTTTTGGTGGATATTTTGGATAATTTAACCACCAGTATGTCCGGAAACATGACCTCTTGTTTCATTACGGAGTTTTTTGTAAACGGGCAGGTCTTCGGCAGAAGCTACACCTATGAAGAAGGCCTTTCTCTGCACAATACCATTAGCATTTTGGGGTATGCTTTGGCTTTGCTTGCACCATTTTACAAGGCTTTGGCAGACAAATTCGGTAGAAAGCCACTTTTTGTATTTTCTACCTTTGGCATGGCCGCAGGCCTGTTGATTATTTATTTTTGCAACAGTTATACCATGTTCCTGGTTGGTAGTTTTACTACTTCTTTCTTCCTGGGGCATGATATTCAAATTTTGTATATCCTGGAAGAGGCGCCCAGCAACAGGCGAGCTACTATCTACAGTATGGTAAAAGGACTTGGCGGATTGTCCTCTATTTTGATTCCGATGATGCGTACCTCGCTGATGCACAATGATGCCACCCTTTGGAGAAATGTGTATCGCTTGCCCGGCCTTTGCGGATTGGGCATTATGCTATTGGTTCTGATCTTCGGAAAAGATACCCATGTTTACGTAGATAAACGGGTAAAGGAGTTATCAGTTCCCTACGAAGAGCGGCTGCAACAGCGGCAGGCAGAAAAAGGCGCCGGAAAGACAGAACACAAAAGCGGTGTTATTCCGGCCATGAAATATATTTTCCGGCACAAAGAATTACGGGTTTTGATTTTAATTAAGCTACTGTTTGATGCTGCCATTGTTGCCATGACGAACTTTGAATCTATTATGCACAAGGCCGGAATGACCACAGCGGAAATTACAACAGCAGAGTTTTATTTTCCCATTATTTACTGTGTGTCGGTCATGCTTTCCGGCGTGCTGGCTGACCACATTGGTCGAAAAAAGACCATTGTCCTTTTCGGTTCCATCTGTGCAATTGCGTTTGTCTTCTTTATTGTCAGCACCAATGGGCTGTGGCAGCCGCGCTTGGTAGGGCTTTTCTACGGCCTTTACTTAGGCGGGTACTGGATTGGTAGAGACTATATGGAAATTATTTCTACCGAAATGGTACCGACCGGAATACGGGCATCTATTATTGGTGCAGAAGGTCTTTTAGTTGGCGTTGGTATGGCCATTGGCTTTATCTTTATTAATGTCGGCATTCTGTTCCTTCCAATTTGGTTGACCTGTCTTATCTTTGCTGTTCCGTGTGTTACCATTTCCACCATCTTGCTGTTCTTGAAAGTAAAGGAAACCAAGGGCGTAGATTATGAAGCTATTACAGATTTAGATGAATAGGAGAAAAGGGATATGTCAAAAGAACTGTCAAACGAAAGCAAAACTGCCGGAAAAGCGCCGGCAGAAATAATAGCGGAAAAGAAGAGCCATAAAAAATGGATTGTAGCTTTAATAGCATTGTTACTGGTGGCCCTGATCGGCGGCGGTGCAATCTACTTGCAGGACTTCTTTACCCCAAAAGACTATGAACTGCTTTGCGCGGAGGGCATAGACCAGGAAGAAGTCTTTCTGGTTGCCCACCGCGGGTATCGCGCAGTGGCGCCGGAAAACACGCTTCCTGCCTTTGAACAGGCAGGAAAGGCCGGTTTCCGGGGAGCAGAATGTGACATATACCGCACCGCCGACGGTGTTTGGGTCATCCAGCACGATTTCATTACCACTTGGATGATGGATTGCAACAAAAAAATTGAAAAATCCACATATGCGGAGCTGAAAGAGCATACCGTGAATAACGGGGTCAATATTGATCAGTATCCGGATTTGAAAATCTGTACTTTAGAAGAATATCTTGCTTGTTGCAAGGAGTATGACATGGTTCCGGTTATTGAGCTGAAGAGTAAAAATAATTCGGAATATTATCAGGAAGTAGAGGATTTGGTGAAAGCATCCGGAGTAGAGAAAGTGGTCTACATTTCCTTCTATGAGAATTGCTTAAAGGCTATGCGAGCTGTCAGTTCGGCAGATCTTTATTATCTTTGCAGTGAATTGAACGAGGATGTCGTTAAAATTGCGCAAAGCATTTCTAATTGCGGTATTGACTTTGATGGAAACAACGAAGAAAACTATGATAATAATGCCGCTGTTATCCGCAAGGCACAGGACGCAGGTCTTAACATAGGGGCTTGGACGATTGATGACTTAGAAACCATGCAAAAGCTTTTGGACTTAGGTGTAACACTGATTACCACAGATAACATTACCTATGCGAAGTCCTAAAAACTTTTGACAAAGCTCTTGACCTGGAGTGAACTTCAGCCAGTACAATAAGACCTGTGCAATAAAGGTTGCAAACTATTTTTCCCAGGAGGGTACCACTATGCTCGGTAATTTTTCTTACTACAATCCAACAAAACTGTACTTTGGCCAGAATGCGCTGGAGTTTTTAAAGGAAGAACTGGATCAGTACGGTCCGAATATTCAATTAAGTTATGGCGGCGGTTCCATTAAAAAGAATGGTATTTATGATGCTGTTCTGGCCGTTTTGAAAGACGCAGGAAAGAACGTATTTGAAGACCCCGGTGTTATGCCGAATCCAACGGTGGAGAAGCTGTATGAGGGATGCCAAATCGCCCGGGAAAACAAGGTGGATTTGATCCTTGCCGTTGGCGGCGGGTCCACTTGTGACTACGCCAAAGCGGTTTCGGTTTCCACTTATTGCAAAGAAGATCCGTGGGACAAGTATTTCCTGCGCATGGAAGATGTGGACAATCCCATTATTCCGGTGGGGTGCATTTTGACCATGGTTGGAACCGGTTCAGAAATGAACGGCGGTTCGGTTATTACCAATCACGCCTCTAAGCTGAAGATTGGACACGTATTTGGGCCAAACGTCTTCCCGAAGTTTTCCATTTTGAATCCGGAATACACCTATACAGTTCCGCAGACACAGATGGTTGCCGGTATTTATGACATCTTCAATCACATTACAGAACAGTATTTTTCTGACAGTGATGACAACACTTCCGACTATCTGATGGAAGGCCTGATGCGCTCTGTCATCCATTCTTCCCGCATTGCGGTCAAGAATCCACAGGACTATGAAGCGCGCAGCAACATTATGTGGGACGCAACCTGGGCATTGAATACGCTGGTGGCAAAGGGTAAGACCACAGACTGGATGGTTCATATGATTGGACAATCTATTGGCGCTTATACCAACGCTACCCACGGCATGACTCTGGCAGCTGTTTCCATGGCCTACTACCGTCATGTTTGTCCATATGGCTTGCCGAAGTTTGTTCGTTATGCGAAGGCGGTTTGGGATGTTGACCCGGCCGGAAAAACGGATGAACAGATTGCCGCTGAAGGCCTTTCCCGCATGGAAGCCTGGATGACCGAAATTGGCCTAGTTATGAACATTACCGACCTCGGCGTTACAGATGACATGATGGAAGGCATTGCCGACGGCTCCTTTATCCTTGACGGTGGTTACAAGAAACTGACGCATGAAGAAATTGTGCAGATTTTGAAGGAAAGCAAGTAAACCAAATCTGGTTGCATATTAGCCGAATTTATGATACAAATGAATTGAGGTTGGAAATTGCTTTACTAAAATTTTTTGGTGGGGAGGCTGGTATACTGGCTCTCCCCACCTTTTTTGAGGTAATAACGACTATGAAATATGTCAAGATACTTATTTGTGTGCTGCTGTTGTCGTTAGGTTTGGTTTTTCAGGGAGAAGAATATGAGTCGTATATTAATTCTTTGGGAGAAACAATCTATCCTAGCCTTTATTTACAATATGATGAAGTTGAGATAAATGATGCGGAATCCGTAATAAATGACCTTGTTAAAAAATCAGAGAAGTTCAATGTTGCACTGTTTTCGGAACGTAACGAAAGTAAGTCAAAAACATGTAATAAGTACACTTTTTATATATCAAATGATTCCGTAAAAGAAAAGCTTTATGAAGATAACTATGTAAGAGAGGGGGTTTTTGGAAGTCTTTTGTCAGGCGACTTTTCTGTTTCCTATAAGTCGTTTGATAATATGGATGATATTAACAAAATATATTCATTTAATATTGTTGGCGCTGAAAAAGATATTGACAAATTCGTAAATGCTGTTACTGAAAAATATGATTTTTTCTCGTATGCATCGTCTTCTGAAGGTATATCAAATCAAGAGTCAGAAGTATATTTTATATGGACCGTAATAGCGATAATTGTTTTAAGCTTGACTGTTTTTGAAATTGTCTCCAAGAAAAAAGAATTTTCTGTGAGATGGTGTTTTGGAGAGAGCAGAGAAAAAAATATAGTAACTAATATAGTGACGGATTTTACGGCCCTTATAGGCCTTTATATTGTTCTTGGCAAACTTATTTCTTTTGTTACACCCTGTACATTCATGTATACAAAATCTTTAATGATTTTGACATTTGTTTGTATAGTAAACTCTGCTTTTTGGATGACTTTGTTTTTTTCAGACATAAAAAATTCAATTAAGGGAAAAGAGATAAATAAAAGTTCTTTAGTTTGTGGTGTGATGACAAAAGTGTTCGTCATGTCTGTAGGCATAATTCTTTTATCTGACTTTATGGTTTCTCTAGCATCATATACGTCCCTTTCTGATCAAAAGGATTTTTTTGAAGATAATAAAAATTATAGCTATGTATCAGTTTCTTTTAGTGAGACTGCTTCAGAAGGACATAGTCGGTCGCAAAAAGAATTGAATTTTTACAGAAATGTTTTTGATAAGGCAGATGCATGTATTCAGTCAAAGTTGGACGGGGACTTTGAACTCGGGAATAAAAGTGTTCTTTACTTTAATAAGAATGCGGAAAAGTATCTCCTCAAAAATCTGAAAATGGAAACGTTTAGTCTGAAAAATGGAACAATTTATACTTTTATACCTGAAAAATATAGAACGGAATTGACAGATAAAGAAATTAATGAGTTTGGCAGAACTGTAGCATGGTTAATTGATTCCTCAGAGGGGTTAACTTACAACTATGAGACCATTTACTATCCAGAAAATGTAAGATTAATAGCAATGAGTAATGGAAAAAGAAAATCAACCAGTGAGTTCTATAAAGACCCGATTGTAGTTTTGAATACGACTGATGAGGCCCGAATCCAAAATGAAATAACAGGTGATGTGAGTCAAGTCCATAAAGTGGTGTAAATTCCATTCAGTCAAAATATGAATCAGGCTG
>CAVFJZ010000008.1:0-59500 GCA_963623075.1 Bacteroidaceae bacterium | reverse complement strand
AAATTTTATAAAAATCATTGCACCACTTATTTTAGTATGCCATAATATATGAAGGAAGGTGGGAAAAATGAAGTTCCCCATAAACACAAAAGAAAGGAAAATGCAATATGAAGATTTTTTTACCTGTATGCTCAATCTGTATGTTAACAGTAGTCGGTTCTTCCAGTTCTCACTCTGTTCCGTTTCGGATTATGATTGCTGTCAATGCTGCCGCAGTCATATTTAATATAATTCAAACATTGAGAGGTGTAAACCATGGAAGAAAAGAAAAGGTCTAGAACATCCACCGCCGTGAAAAGACGGTACAACGAAAAGAATTATACTATTACTTCCTTTGCCGCTCCCAAAGAGATGGCAGCAGACTTTAAGGAAAAATGCAAAAGAGAAAACGTTTCCCAGGCTTCCATATTCAAAGAAGCAATGCAACGCTTTCTGAACGACGAATAAGAAAAGGCCCCGGCAGAAATGCCGGGGCTTAGCTCTGCAATAATCCAGGCACTGCCCAGCAGTGCGTTTTGCCCAGCAGTGCGTTTTAACCTTTTGCATGATTGCGTTTTCTTGTAAATACTCAATCCCTGACGGCGTAATCCTCATATCACACAACTCTGTCAACAAAATGTATGAAAAAACCACGGTATTTTTGCATCGCGGTTTTCGTTGCTTTTGTTTAAGTGTCAGGTTGGCATATCGTTCGACTAATCATTTCTGTGATATTTACAAGAATAGCAGATAGAAACATAATCCGGGTTTGTGTAAATTTCATCCGGAGCGCACCTTTTTGGTGCTTCTCTGACTACAACCATATGAATATTAAAACACAGTGCTGCTTCTATTTCTTTCCCGCCTAATAGGGGACACTTTACTGGGTATGTAAAATTAACCATTTTCAGAACCTCCACCGCCTTAACAACCTGCTGCTAGTATGATTTAGCGGACACAAAAAGTGCGACACGGTAAACTTTCTTCACTTTATTCCACTTTCACACTCATGCTACATCAATTTTCCCAAGCAATCAATGAAGCAATGTCCGAGAAATTGGACATTGCTTCATTGAATTGTTAATACTTAAAGATGACTGTTTTGCACGTTTCGCAAACAGATGCCTCTACTCGTGCTCTGTGGCTTGGTTTCAGCTCTGTGATTTTTATAAATCCATCTGCATTCCTTGCATTATCAAATACTCCCGGCACTTCATTTGCAAAGCTAAAAGCACCGTCTTTACTGCAAAACAAGTATCCGTCACGCATTTCTTTTCCGCATTCAGGACATTTCATCGTACGCACCCCCATTTCATTCATCATTCTTTTGCTGACTTAAATTTAATGCCTCATGCATTCGCTGTTCAAACACTTCAGCCTTGACAAGAGCAATTCCTTCCGCATCATCTCCGAGTACTACCAGCCTGTCACCCTCGTTAAGGTCAAATGTGTCTCTTGCCACTTTCGGTATTACAATCTGACCTTTGCTACCGATTGTGACGGTGCCCCATAGATGTTTACCCACCGGAGCCGGAGCAAGCTTTACCCCTCCGAATTTATCTTCCTGATGAAGGAGTGAATCTATCGTAACACCATAGTATTTTGCCAGCCTGTCACACTTATCAATATCCGGATAAGTTTCTCCCTGTTCCCATTTAGAATAAGACTGTCTGGAAATCCCTATCACTTCTGCGACCTGTTCTTGCGTAAGTCCTTTGATATTACGAAGGAATATCAGGTTATCTGATAACATTAGCATTACCTCCTCACCTGCAAATACTATACATCCCAGAAAATACGCTTTCCACCATACAAACTTGTCATAAAAGTATCTTTTATGTTAATTCTATCTGCATTACTCTGGTATCTTCTTCGCCACAACAACCAATCTGCCATTATGGGCATGAAAAAAGCATCCTTTTCAGGATGCTTTTATTTATCTGCCTTTTGCCATCGGCAAATCATCATCTGAATAATTGACAATTGGTATTACACCGTTAACTCACGTTACTTTAGAATAGTTTCGGTTACTTTTCAGAGAACAAAAAAATTCCCGTATCCTCAGTGGATACGGGAAAAATGGCGGAGAAAGAGGGATTTGAACCCTCGCGACGCGTAAACGCCCTACTCCCTTAGCAGGGCGATTCCACCGACGTTGTTATGCGAAAAAATTGAGCTTGTGAGTAAAAATATTTTATAAAAAGCATTGCAATACTTGCTTTAGTATGCTATAATATAATCAATGAAAGGAGGTGGTTAAGTTGAGCAACCCAAGTGGTGGAGAAAAAAAGAGACTCACCACAGTGGAAAAAATCAGTATTGCAATCGAGTTGTCCGGACTCATTCTCACAATCATTGATTTAATCCATACGTGGTAAGCCACTGGGTAGGCGGGTAACCGTCTACCCTATCCACCAAGACTATACAAGAAAGGAGAACAAAATGCAAGTATTTAGAGTCATTTCGTTTTGGCTTATGATTATTTTGACTATCATTGCAAACTACGTTGGTTATACCGCTCCAATGAAAATTGCAATCATCATCAGCATGGTGTTAGTGCTGAGTAATATCATTTTAACTTTGAAAGGAACATACCATGGAAGAAAAGAAAAGGTCTAGAACATCCACTGCCGTGAAAAGACGGTACAACGAGAAGAATTATACTATCACTTCCTTTGCCGCCCCCAAAGAGATGGCAGCAGACTTTAAGGAAAAATGTAAAAGAGAAAACGTTTCCCAGGCTTCCATATTCAAAGAAGCAATGCAACGCTTCCTGAACGACGAATAAGAAAAGGCCCCGGCAGAAATGCCGGGGCTTAGTCTTTACTTCAAATATGTTCCGTCAGAATATCCGGTGTAGGATTTCCCGCCAATGGTAACCGTGATTTTCTGCCACCCGTCTACCGGGAAGCCTACCACTTTAACTTTCTGGCCCGCTTCAATAACGCCCAGAATGTCGTGCCCTGTTCCGGGGCCGTTCCGGAGTCTCAGCCTCGTTGTAGTGGTCAAGGTTTCGCCCCACTTATCAACGCAAGGGCGGAGATAGCCCAGAAGAGTGTAGCCGCCAAAGGAGCCCTTCGGGTTGACGTTCGTCTGATACTTGAAGAGCGGCTTAGTAGAGTAGTTACAGTTGGAAAAATCTACATTACCGTTGGAGTAAACCTTTTCTTGAAATTTGGACATAAAAATACCACTGACCTTCTGGTCAGTGGCTTGTTGCATTTTTCTAATTCCCAATCAATCTATAGCAATTTCAGACCCTATAAGTTCCTTGGGATTAAGTTTTTCTTTGATACTAATAATTGGAGCATCCATACCAGGTAAAAATTTATATTTTTTCCCATTAATGGTTACACTCATGTTTTTGGAAATGACAAAACGTTCATCAGTGTCCAACGACAATACTGTAAAATCCCGAATATTTGAAGCATAGGAAACTTTATACTGGTTCATTTCATCACTCCCCCAACAAAGCACTCAATTCCTCTTCATATTTTTTCAGATTGGCTTTAGTTACCGAAGTTTCTTCTATTGGTATCTTAAACTTTTCCGTTGCAGAAAGCAAATACTTCTGGGCGTCAATTTCTCGCCTTAAAAAAACTTCTGGCGTGAGTTCTTCACCATATATGTGTTTTCTGTCTTGTTCTGCATGATACATCTCTTCAAGAACATCTGACACAGTAGGATCTTCACGAAAAATTGCAACGTTATTTCCGGAAATATAGCAAGCAGAAACGTGCTTCCTCTCCAAGTAGTCCGTTGTTTCTTTTCCGGTAACGATAGTCCCACCATTCTTCCGAAACTTCTTTGTAAGTTTGTTGAAAGTCGGTTTATCTATAATTTCGTGCCCATCTTTCGCTACTCTACGTCTAAACATTTCGGCATATTGTCTGCGCCGTAAGCTGTTGATTTTTTCATCTGAAGAAGTCCCTTCGGCACTGTAGTACATCTCCCGGTAAACTTCTGGATCATAGCCGTCAACCGTGCTTTTACCGTCAAAGCGGATAGAAAACTGGCAGTCACAATGAGCGTGAATGTGAGTAGCGTGGTTGCCCTTGAGGACGTTCTTGCTAGCCCTCTGCCAGCCTCGAGAGGCGAGGGCGATGCAAAACGCACAAGTGTCACCGGAAGGAACCCAAGCCCATTCAGCACCGTCTCGAATGGCGTTCTTCAATGTTGTGTCAGCTGCTGCCTGTTTCGTCAGCCGCGCCGGAATACTGGAAAGCAGCTGACCGGTTGGGGATTGTTTCAAGCACCCGTTGATGGCCTTAGCCGTCTCTCTATAGGTTGCAGTTGCCGCCGGTTCTGCAGCGCGAACAGTTACTCTACTGGCCGCTGCGGTTTCGTCGTACATCTGACAGGCTAATTCTGCAGCGCCTTCGCCATATTTAGTCGAGAGCCCATAAGCATAGGCGATAATGGCATCTCTATCTTCCAGGCCGTTCTTATCGACACAAGCCTGCATTTCATCGGCGGCCTTCTGGCTTAACTTAGCTAGCCGGTTCTTGTAGTTGTTCCAGTCTCTCTGAGATATTTTCATTCTTCGTCATCTTCAAGGTCCAACAAAACCTGTTGGCCTCTTGTTCTCTGTTCCTGGGCTTTTATCCGGCGAATATCAGCCTGGTCAAAGCCAATCATTTCCAGGAATGTGTCCGTTCCGGCGAAGTTTTCCCGTGCAGATGCAATCTTGATAGCGGCATCAGCTGTGACAGCCACAGACGGCATTGCAGGGTTCTTAAAGTGGGCAACGATGTCCTTCTCTTCGTCGGTTAGGTCATCCAGGGAAACGTTCCTGGCAATTGCCTGGGCCATCAAGATAATTGTTTTGAGCGCTGCGGCATTGCCGCAGTTGAGCTCCTGAGCCATCAGCACAAGGGTTTGACTCTGTGCCAGGATAGCGTCCGAACTGGTCGGGTTCGCATCGTTGACAACACCAACGTCGGTGACAGTCAAACCTGTAGCAGCCGCAAACTGTGTCGCGGTCATTCTCATCTTTTCCACATGCGGAGAGAGAGAACCTTGAGCCAACTGACCGAACACCGGGTTGGTACCGGTCTCCGGATTAGTAGTGGCTGTGATAATGCTGCCCACATACTGTTTAAACTTGTCAGCCACAACCGCGTCATACTGTTCATCAGTAACACCAAGGAGATACTTCTGCGGAGTTGTGGAAAACTCAAGCGCAATTGTCGCATTGGCCACAATGCGGATATAGTCGTCTATTAGCGTGCGAATGGCCTTCTTTAACCTGGAACGTCCGAACGGCTTCCCGTTGGTTGCGTTCCAGATCATTGGCTCCATAAGCGGACGGCCCATTCTGTGAGCGTGCCGTTCTGCAATCCACTTTCCACCGACTTTAGTTAGGACAAGGACTGCGTCATCCGTGTAATAGTTGACCAGTGAAGGCGTCCAGGTTGTTTTTTCCTTTTCGTCCCGAACGGTGTCGATAATGGCCAAGCCACAATCAATGCGGCCTTTTTCGCCGCTCCACAACGCTGCAGCAGTGGCAGGAGAGTGGAACTTTATCTGGCATCCAACCTGCGGGTCTGCCGCCAAAGTGGCAAAGACGCAGCCATATTCCAGCTCATCCCGACAGGCTTTGGCGTATTCCGATATGAGACGATTGCTGTTCACGAATCCGTTAACCACGTCCGACTCAGTCCCGTGCTCGTTCACAAACCCGTCAAACATGCTTCGGCTAGCCAGGACATCAACTGCTTTCTGGCCCCAGTTACAACCGACCTCAAGACCCTGCAGCCCCTTTGGAAGGGCAATGCCAAGGTTGACATCATGCAACGTCACATGGCCTTCGTAATATTTATTTTTGGTCGCATTCTTTGGCTGATGGTAGTTAAAAACCTCAGCCAAGTAGAGCAAGTTCGTCTGCTCTTCCTGAGACAGGCCTTCAATAAGGCCAAAATTGAGTGTTGTCGTCATCCTATTCTCATCTTCCTGTTCGGGTCTCTAGTTGATGTGCGGCATCCCCACAGCGCAAGGGCTGCTGCTTCTATCGGAATGGAATTGTCTCCTCCAAAGCCCCAGCCACCTCCTATAGGGCGCTTAGTCGCGGTTGTCGCACTCTCTTCCAGGGCCTCTTGTCCGGCATACCAGGTCAGCGTGTGCTCATTGATTTCATTCGTGAGCATACTGGCGGCTGCTATGACGTCCTTCGAGGATGCCCTGATTACAGAGTCTTTATATTTCCAAGTTGGCTTGATTTTCTCAACCAACAAGTCAACACCATTTCTTCCGTCGACGACCACACACGATGCTTTCGTGTAACGCTGGTTGAGCCAATCAGCGAGCCACTGAATGCCGTGTCCGGTCGGTTTTAGCTCTATAAGTGATATCCGAGCCGGCGTACCATCAGACGGGCACACAGCCCCGCACAGACACACTGAAGAGCCATCAGCCGAAAATTTAACCCCATAGGCTGTCTTGCCCTGTGGTTTTAATTCATCCGACTTGCAGGCTTCCCACTCATCGGAGTTGATGGCATATTCTATTCGCTCGGTTACAACAGGGCTCCACCAGCCAAGGCGTTCCCTGGCAAAAGTATCAGAGTCCATTGACTCGAATTCTGATTCGATCGTGCTTTCTGCTATCCGGATGCCTAGAGCGGGATTCGTGTTCCACCAGCGTGTCCGGTCACTGACATCTCCGATAGTGTCCACGGAGAATTCTGTCCAGGACGTCACCTTGTTCTCTCCGGCTTTGGCCCGCTCTCTGATTTTCCGAAAAACAGTGCCTTTGCTGTTCTCGTCCGGAGGTGTTCCAAGATAGATGGTCTGTGGGTTCTTTGATGCGGATATTGCCGGCAAGAAAGAAGCCTGCTGTTCACTGGTTAATTCCTGGGCTTCATCAAAGACCAGGCAATCACCGTGAAGGCCTCGGCCTCCGTTCCGGGTTCGGGCTACAAAAACGACCCTGCCACCATTCTGCAGCAGGATCTGTTCGCGGCCGATGGCCGACTTGAATTCTTTGACGTACTTGGACAAAGTCCTGGTCTCAAGCAGACCTTTGAGTTCCATGTAGGTCTCAGTTGCTGTTTTCTGTAGGTGAGCCGTGTAAATCACCCACTCACCGAACATAATCATTCCGGCAGCAATCCGGCCAACTGTGTCCAGTGTCTTTCCATTCTGCCTGGGAACCGACAAGCCGCAGATAGGAGCTGACCAGCTGCCGGAATCCGTCCGGCCCATCCAGTCGTCCAGGACATTCGCCTGCCACGGGTCAACCACCAATCCAGCAGCTGACAGGATAGCGGCAGCATCACCGCCGTCTGTGTAACCACACTCAGGCACTACCCTTACGGACGGCACTTGGCTTCCCGCTTGCTTTCCGAGCAGAAAGGATTTCGTCAATCTCGCCGTTTGAGTCATTGGTTCCCTCGATTTCTTCTATCTCTTTCAAAGTCTCCCGATATTGCTTAGATAATGCAGCCATGTCCCTGGCTCCGGGTTCCTGGTCTATAGCATTTGCCAATAATAAAAGCAGGTTCTTGAGTTGCTCAAGCCTGCTTTTGCTGACGACTCCCGCCATCTGTTTTTTTGAATTTTTCATCTTTGACCCCTTGGTCTTTTTGCTTCTCGTGTAATTTGGCGCTGGACGGCGTGGTCTCGCCGAGGGCCGAGGCCGGGGTAGTCCCCCCAGTCTCACCAATCGCCGTCAGATATTGTTATTTTTTCAATGACTTTTTTCTGCTGCAATTGAGTCATTGTTTTATTGCTTTTATTCAAATTACAAATATAATGAGCAGCTTGAAGATTGTTCCAATCCTCAGCCGCTGCCCTTGCTGAACTGTAGCCGAACTCTTTCCACCGGCTGACAGGATAAATCTCGTCGACCACAAAAGAGAGCGGATGTTTAAAATCGGATGGCTCATCATAATGAATCGGTCCAAGCTTTCCCTGGCAAATCCCACAAGGAGAGTCCATGGCCATGAGTCTTGCTCTGTACTTACGCCGGAGGTTACCGTTAGCAGACCGCGGGTTGTTGGATGCTTTAGGCATTAATGACACCTCCGGGGCAGTAAGTCAACTATAGAGAAAGGGCACAACCTGAAGTGGTCATGCCCTTTGTTTCATCTCTTTACAGCTTATATTATATCACAATTAAATAGGACAAACACGGACACGTTTTCGCATTTCTCATTTTCCCACTCCTATTCTTTTAATATTTTTCTAACTTCTTGTAGCGCTTGCCCGTGCAATCTTCCGACTTGGCGATAGCTATAATTCATTTCAATTGCAATCTCTTCCCATTTTTCATAGTGAAAATATCGTTTATAGAGAATATCAACTAAAACAGGATCTTCTACCTTATCAATCACAGACATGACTTCACGTTTTAAATAAACCAGTCGGTCAATGTCCGCATCAATTTCCCGCTCCAGGTCAACAATTCGGTCGACCGTGCTTGCCATTGTATCTTTTGTTCCGGAGCTTTGTACGGCATCGCTTTTTAGATTAATTTTGACAGATGTTACTAGGCATCTAAGCATGGCAATTGTTTCAAGTTTGTTATTAATTAATCTATCGCACTTCCGTATTTGTGATAGATATTCTTTAGGGTTCGTGTCCATTAAATCACCTCAGAAATGGCGTAAATAAGAGAAAAACTAGCATTTTTATATTGACTTTTACACTAAAAAGCGTTATAATATAATTACAGGGTAAGGAAATTACCCGAGTATTAAGGAAGGAGAGTAAAGATGCAAGGTGGAAACAAAAAGCCGTCGGACAAGGAACTCAAACGGTTTCTGCTGTTGCTAAGCATCGTTGACATGATTCTAGCAATAGCGAACGAGTTTAAGAGCTTGTTCAACGGCTAATAACAGGGAGGACGGCCCGAAAGGGTTGCCCTCTCTCCACCACCAGTATACCAAAAAAGGAGGTAAAGAGGAATGCTAAAAATTGCTAGAATCGTATTGTATGTTCTGTTCGTTGTATATGTTGCGTTAGCCGCTATAAACGGGAATATCTTGACCGTTGGATTTTTCCTTACGGCAAGCATCGTTTTCGTCAACGCTGTAATTCACTTCTTGGAGGTGAAACATAATGGATAAGCTGTTGTCAACAGAAGAGTGGGCAGAGGCCCATGGAATGCACCCGGCAAGCATCCGCAGAGCACTTGCTGAAGGACGCTTGGAAGGCTTCAAGGTAGGGAAACGGTGGGTTATTCCGGCGGATGCTGAACTTGCTCCGGATAAGAGGATAAAGTCAGGCAATTACATCGGGGTACACCCAGAACGAAACCGAAAAGAAAAAGCCAAAAAATAAGAGGAAAGAGGGTCACCGTAAGGTGGCCCTTTTTGTTGTCCCTGCTTTGATAAAAGCTTCAAGGCCCTCTTTATTGATGTAGGATTCTCCCATTTTCATCCCTTCCCAGCCAGTAATAGCATTCCTTTAAATCCCGCTCTAGCTGTTTTTTATACTTCAAGATGTCGTTTCTGCGGTGCCCGCTTACTGTTTGCAGCTGCTCTTCGCATTCTGCAATCTTTAGCCGGTGTTCAAAGATTTGAGCTTCCATCATGTTCACTCCCCCACAATCTCATCAACCAAGTCTTCTAGCTTCGTAAGCTTAACCGAAGCGGGGCATCCGCAAACCGGGCATTTCTCATTGCTTCGGTCATATTCGTGGCCACATATAGCGCACTGCCGTTTATTTTCCCCGCTTTCTCTAGTAATTTCACCATATCAGTGTAACCGCCCTTGTCGGGGCTTGTAGGCGATTCTAGGGCTATCTTCAAAGCACGCTTGTCCTCTTCCAGTTTCTCAATCTTCCGTCTGGCGTGTTCCAGCTCGGTCTTTTCGTGGCTAATATTCAGCATCGCCGAAAAGAACAGGGTTACTAGTCCTCCGACAAAAGCTCCACAAAATAGCCACATAAGGTCTACCATGTTCATTTAGTTTCCTCCAACAGCGTAACTTGCTTATATCCAGATTTCAAAAAGGCTAATGTCTTTGATTTCAGATTCCAATTCTTCTTCGGTAAGTCGATAAGGGCTATCATCAACAAACTGTACTGTCCTGCAATCCTTTCCATCACATTTTGTTAAGTCGAATGGTTTCCTTCCGATAATCGTCTGCAATTCTTTAAGTTTCATTTCCATGCTCCTCTCTGTATCGTTCCGTTTCTTCGTTCGGAAACGGACCATACCATTCAATCGCTCTTCTCCCAGAACCGACAAAAGACCCACTGTTCCAGTAACTTAGCCAGTTTAATTCTTGTGAATCATCAAGCAAAAAATTAAGGTGGAAATAATTCTCATTTGGTTCATACTCCAAAAGCACATCTCTTATCTGCCTTGTAAGGTCGGTGATTCTGCTTTCTGCTTCTTCTCTAGTCATTGCTTCTTCTCCTTTAGTCGGAAAACTACGCTTCCTGTTTCAATAAACTCAACCTCTCGGTCGCTGTACTCTTCGGGGATATTTTCGGGTGGGAACTCAACCCACGGTTCGCTTTTGCTCTCGAATGCCACGGTGCCTGCTATAAATAGTAGCTTTCCCAGTTCTTTAACCGTCATGGTGTTCCTCCTCACTTATTCGTTTTATTCTGTTGTCATGTATTAGCATTTCTTTCAATATTTCGGTGAAATCCGTTGTGAATTGCGTACCACCGCATTGAATGGACACCGTGCATCCTTTGTTATCCCATGTGACACGGGTTATCATCTCGCACGGCTTAAATCCCGTTAGCGTTGTTTTAAAGCCTTTTGCGCTTTTCGTTGTTCTGAAAGGTTTCATATTTCCTCAATCCTCACTTCAATTCTTGGGTTTTCTCTGCTTACAAAGAATTCATCTCGAAAGCTTCCGATTTCTGCCCAGCCGTCATTCTCAAGTAAGCCTGTGGAAGTCAGAGCATCTTGTACCACCTTATGAGCGAAAGCTGAAATATTATCCTTGTCCCGTCTCTTATTCGGCTCATAGTAGGTGTAGGAAAGGTCAATCGGTGTCTGCAGCTTCTCAATTCGGAGCTGTCGTTTGATTGCCCACTCAACCCGCTCCTGCTCCTTAGCTTTCATTGCAGCTCCGGCATACCTGTTCCGTCTGTTCTGCTCGGTGTACTCGTTCATTCCGGCTAGCCTTCCTGGAATAATAAGCTTATAAGTCAATTTGTGACCTCCTCCAGGAAGTAGACCTTGTGCCGTCCTCCGTTCAGATTCTTTTCCCAGCGGTCGGAGATGATATACTGACCGCCGTCCAGATTCAGTGGTTGCATTCGTCTTAGCTCTGATATCCGGCTATCCACTTTGGTGCAGCCGAAAGACCACCCGTCCGCCTTGGTCATTTCCTTATGGTCAATCATGTACTGGAGAATCTGCTGTCTCTGGTTATAGACCTGAGTCATTTCCGTGCCTCCCATCTGTTTTTAATCAGCCATGCTTTCAGGCTGATATAGTCAATTGCTTTCTTAGCCCATAGGGCTAGTGCCGTTTTAATCATTTTTTCACCTCTGCTGAAAACCGGCTCTAACATCTATCTTCTTACTTCTATCTTCTTACTTCTATCTTCTAAGGTTTTTTTAGCTTTTTTTTGCTTTTTCTTGCTTACCTAAAATAACCTCTAGGTTTTTTAGGTTTTTAGTTTTCTCTTTTTTTGTATTCCAGAACTCCCCGTGCCTTTTTCTTGTAGGCTTCGGAGTCATAGGCTGGGACTTCAGATTTCTTTGGCCTACCGCCCTTTTTTCCGTTTTCCCGTTTCGCCGTGATTTCTTCCTTATATTTATCTAAGAGCGGCTTGGCCCCGTCGAAAATCACCTCAACCATAAGGTCGTCCCGCTCCGGTTCTTTCCCGTCGAAGGCGTATTCAAAGATGGCTTCTGCGCACTTTACGTACATCTCTGGATTTTCCTTTAGCAGGCGCAGCTGCTTCCACATACTCCGGTAAATCCTTGCTGTGTTCATTTCCATTGGTCTGAGTCCCCCAGACCACCGGCGGGGTGTCAAGGTCCGTCACTGTGGTGGTCCGGGGTTACCTCCTTTCTTAAAATGGGGGTTCATCTCCGTCGTCTTCAAAATCAAAGCTTTGCTGTGCCGGCTGTTCCGCTGCGGCGGATTCTGCTTTGGATCCGCAGAAGCTGACATTGTCTGCAACAACTTCAACTGCAGTACGCTTGTTGCCGTTTTTATCTTCGTAATTCCGGGTCTGAATGGAACCCTGAATTGCAATCATGCTACCTTTGCGAAAATACCGTTCAATGAACTCTGCCGTTTTATTCCAGGCTACAATGTTAATGAAGTCCGTCTGTTCCCGGTCGTAGTTTCGGTCAACGGCTACTGTGAAACTGGTCACGCTCTTCCCTGTGTTGGTTGTTCTTAATTCCGGGTTCGCGGTTAAGCGACCCATAATGGTTACGTTATTAATCATCTTTTCCTCCTTTTTCAGCCCAAAGGACTGCTACAATAATCAGGAATGCAATCCCTGAAAAAAATCCAACGATAAGTGTTGCTGCTGTTTCCATGGTTCCTCCTTATAAGTAATTTTTGAAATATCTTGCCATCCAGTAGTCCATATTCCACCCGTAAAGCTCCATGCCTTTACTCTGTGTGTATCGCTTTAAGGCATTCCGCTTCTTGGCGTTGGCATGGATTATCCTGTGGCAATCAGGGCAAAGGTAGACCGTGAATCCGTCCTTATCTGCTCGGTCTCTGACCGGACCATTGAAGATGTGGTGTAGCTCTGTCGGCCCTTGTCGGTCGCACAGAAAGCATCTGCCCTTAGTCGTTGCTAGAATGCTTGTCATTCCAGTCCTCCTTTAACAGCGCCAGTTCAGCAGGGGTCAGGGTTTCAATTCCCTGCTCTTTGCATTCCTCAACAAGTGAATCAATAAGTCGACTCATCTGTCGGCTGTTGTATACAGAACTGCCGTAGTATAACCGCACGTCACAGACAGGTTTCAATTTCCACTCGTTGCCCTCTTTGAAAGAAGTCTCGTATTCATCAACCTTGTCAATGAACCACGCTATTCCTCGGTCACTCCATGCCTTTTCAAGTGTTGGAAGAGCGTCTTTCTGAATAGTCATAGGACGGTACACGTTCTGCTCTCTAACTAGCTTCTTGTATACCTCGTCTTTACTCGTTCGGGTCTTGTCTGCTAACTCCCCGCAGAGCTTCCAGAAGTAGGCGTTGGCGTCAAGGCTTCGGCTTTTAGTTGGCTTCTTTAGTTCAATTGAAACGTCCTTGCCGCTAAAATCGTCTAGAAAGCCCTTTAAAGCCTCTGTCCAGTCTAGGGTTAAAGTTATATGCCCCTTACCCTC
Source organism: Bacteroidaceae bacterium (assembly GCA_963623075.1). GTDB lineage: Bacteria > Bacillota > Clostridia > Oscillospirales > Acutalibacteraceae > RUG420. Next base: position 46,260 of record CAVFJZ010000008.1, on the reverse strand, counting down.
AAAGTCTCTCTCAGCCCGCTCTAACCTAGCTTTTACCCTCATTTCTGCTCCTTTGGAATTGTTATTCGCACATAACCCTTTCGGCCCTTAACCGTTTTCACCTTTTCAACCTCGTAAGACTTGTAGATGTTATAAGCTTCGGGGTCTAATGCCTGGAACGCTTCTAAGTCAACTTCAGTCTTGGTTTCCTCGTGGTCTTCCGTGCCGGCAACCTTGGTCAGTTTCGTGCCGTTCGGCATCTCCCAAGACTTCACTTCGTGCAGTTCCATAAGGTCGTAAAGGTCGGCTTTCCAGTCCTTGATTTTCTGCTCTGTGGCTTTCATCTTGGCAAGCTCGGCTTCCGCTGATTCAATCAGGTTGACCAGTTCATACGCTTGCTTAGACGCTGTCATTGTCATTGCGTTTGCAGGAATCATGCGTTTGCCTCCTTAATTCTGACTTGTTCCATTTCGGCTAAAATTTCTTTCCACCGTTCAGAAGTGGTGCTTCGGTCAGCTCCGAATCTGTCCGCAATCTCGGCAGGGTCTTTCCCCATTGCCGTCCATGTGCGGATACAGAGCTTTCTATAGTCTGGTTCAGCAGGTTTCTCTGAAGTGTTCTGCGGTGTGTACGGCTTCGGTGGTTGCGGCGTTGACGGCTTCGGTGGTTGCGGTGTAGCCAGTCGGTGCTTACCCCATACGAACACCGTCTCACCGTTCCCTGTGATTTCAAGGTAACTGATTCTTTGGTCTTCGTATTCAATGTCGGAAACTTCAAACTTAGTTTTGACCTGTGGTTTTCCGTTTCTACCTTCCTGAATACCTGCTTTGTCTGCTTTAATCCAGATAAACGGGGCGGTGTAAAGCTCTCGGCCTATACCCCAGTTGAAGCACGCTCTTTTAAAGCTGTCGGAAGCTAACCCCTTTTGAGCTTCCGTGTTAGACTCCGTGCCGGCGTCTTCCTTGCTAACCCACTGTTCACCGTTCCAGATGCTCACGGTGCAGTTGGCGTTATCCCTTGAATGTGTTCTCTGCCAATTGAACGGGCCTACCGTTTCATCCAGAACGTTCATGTCGCACCGGGCATCTTTATACAGAAGCAGGGTGCAGCCTTTCCCCGGATAGACTGATTGCACTCGGCAGTCGATTTCGTCCGCTCTAAGTAAGCGGAACATTGTGCTCTCCATGTTTTTCCTCCAATAGTTCTTCTATTACTCTTTGGATTTTCTCCTGTTCTTCGGCGGTCAGCCCTCTTTTAAGCCGCCGTTTGAATTGTTCCTCGCTCAAGTTCATACGGTAGTAGACTTCGTAAAGCTTCAATCCGTTGGCCTTAATCAGTGCCTTAATTTCATCCATAGAAAATCTCCAGATTCTCAAGAATGAAGTCTGCTAAAAGGTCTTTCTCTTCCAGTCGGTCTTTGTGCGGTTCTTCTGCAATTTCCTGAATAAGCTCGTCAACGCTCCATATATCCAGAACATCTTCAATACAGTCTTTACAGACTCTTCGCCCGTAGAAGTTGTAAAGCGGAACTGAAGGGTCTCCGCAGTATTCGCAATAAGGTTCAACCGGTTCCGTGTAGAAGTACTCAGCGTCTTCTCTTTTGGCTTGTTCTGCTGTCATGGTGTAATCCCTCTTTCTACTTCAACCGGGTATCGCCGTGCAGGCTTGCCCCGTTCATAATGTGTGCAGCGGTCAACCGGACACCCTCTGACCACTCCTAAATATCCGGCAGTCTCCATGTCGTTGGCGTAAGAGCAGTAGGTCATTAACTGCTTCAATCCGCGCATTCGCCTCCGGTGCTTACAGCCTTTGCAACAAAGCGGGGTTCCGTAGCGGTCACGCTTCAGCACATCAACCGGCTTTCGCTCCTTCTGCTCCGGCAAGGTTTCTTGCTTCTGCAGAAACTTGGTAACGGTGGAAGCGGAACGGCCTAAGTCTCTTGCAATCTCGACTCCCAGAAAGCCCTCAGCCCAAAGGTACAGAATCCGGTCTTTCTCTTCCTTACTCATTCGCTTTGCCATTTCTGTACCTTCTTCCTCATGTACCACTTCAGGACTTTGACTGTTTCCTTGATGTCGGCGGCTTTCCGGTCCTCCCAGTCAATAACCTCAGCTTCATGGTAGAAGCCGTAAAGCAGGGCTAAAATCAGGGCTAATTCAATCGTTACTTTCAGCGCGAACATTGTGTGACCTCCTCATACTCTGTTGGATTCGGCCGGATCACTAATTCTTTTCCGTCTGGGCCGAAGAAGTAGATCTTCCAGGCGAATACATACGGCTTCAGGCCGTCTTCCCGCATGACTTCTTCAATCTCGCTCATTTTCTGGTGCATTGCTTCCAGGCCAAGGCCGTTGTCAAGGGTTTTAATTTTTCTCGAGGCGCACAAGGCGTGATTGGTCCAGATTTCTTCTAAGTTGATTTCCCATGTTTTAACCCGTCTCATTTTTCGTCCTCCTCTTCCCCTCTCAGCCATTGAAAGAATGGCTTTTCCGGGATGTAAATAGTGCTTCCAATTGGGATAAACGGGAACTGTACCGTCTCTGGGTAGTTCTTAATTTGAATCCGTAATCCCTGTGAAGAGCAGCCAATATACCGGGCTGCAATTTCACAATTAATTGTCTCTTTCATTGGGTCCCTTTCTGTGATAAAATCACGGTATGGATTTTTTCCTTTGGGTATCCGCTGGCTAGAGCGGGTGCCCTTTTTTTACTGCCAGTGGCTCAGGTCGACTTGGTCCAGGTTAACGCCGTAAATCTCGCAGAGCTTATTAAGCTTAGATAAACGCGGCTCATGTCGGTTGTGCTCCCAGTTACTGATAGAAATAGGATTAAATCCGGTCTTCTCTGCGACCTGTTCAAGTGTCAGTCCCGCGTTAACTCGCGCAGCTCTTAATGTGATGCTCATCAATTCACCTCCTTTTGGTTTAGGATTCCCAAACCTTGCCTTCATTATATTTACTAATTCTAAACTTTTCAAGTGCTTTTTTGTTTTTTTTTTGAAAAAAGTTTACAAAAATAAAACTTTGCCGTACTATTTGATATAGAAAGGAGTGGTTTTATGAATCTCCCTGAAAGATTAAAAGAAGCAAGGAAAGTGGCAGGCCTCACACAAGAGGAAGTAGCAAAAAAACTGGGAATATCAAAATCAACGTATTGCTGTTATGAAACCGGTCGGCATAGTCCAGACCCCGATGCGTTGGTTATTCTTTGTAAGGCTTTTAACGTGTCGGCAGACTACCTTTTGGGCATAGAAAAAGGCCCTCCCGAAACGGAAGAGCCTATAACTAAGGAAGCCGTTACTGAAGTGCTGGTTCAGAACGGCTTTATTAAATCCGGTCAAGACCTGTCAGATAAAGACCTAGATTTCCTTACTCGGTATTTGGATGTGCTCGGACTCTGGTTTGATAAAACTCAAGAGCAGTAGATATAATTCTGGATTTTCTTTTTGATTGATATATTCGACTAGCTTTTCCACGTTATTCATTCGCACACTCCTTACCGAACGTTTGTTCTTATAATATCACACCCAGTCAAGAAATGCGGTCCAAAAAAGTGGACTATATGAAAAAGGAGGGTAAAAAATGAATTGCCCAAGATGCGGAACAGAATTAGTGGAAGGCTCAAACTTCTGCCACCAGTGTGGAAAAAACCTACACCCAAAGCCAACCCACAGAGGGCATGGAGAAGGCACGGTTTATAAAAGAGGCAGAACGTGGACCGCAGAAGTGACACGTGGCTATAAAATGGACCCGCTCACCGGGAAGGTGGCCAGGCTAAGGAAAACAAAAGGCGGGTTTAAAACAAAAACCGAAGCAATTAATTACATTCAGGTCCTGAAGCAGGACACCACCATTGAATATAAGCTCTTAACTCTTTGGAATATTTTTGAGCGCGGCGAGTTCGAAAAGAAAAGCCCAAAGATGCAGACTCAATATAAAAAAGCATGGTCCAGACTGCAGCCATTCTATTATCAGAAAATAAATGAAATTAAGCCGGACGAGCTGCAGCTCTTATTAGATTCCTATTCCCACGACCAGGCTAAGGATATAAAAACCCTCCTCCGGGCTTTATATCAGATTGCAATCCTCCGGGATGCCGTGACAGTCAACAAAGCCGACTTCCTGAAGCTTCCTCCGGCAAAGACGGAGAAGCAGCCACCATTTACAGTGGAAGAGATTGAGAAAATTTGGCACGGATGGAACCACGACCTTTTCTTTTGCGGGTACATCCTAGTTATGATTTACACCGGAATGCGCCCGAACGAACTCCTAAAGACGGAAACATCCATGATTGACTATGAAACCCACACCATTGTCGGAGCGGGGTCCAAGACTGATAAAGGGAAGTCAACGCCCATTGTTTTTTCTTCTAAAATCGTAGATGTACTTAAAACGCTCTCAGAAGGCCGTGAAGGCCTTTTATATCCGAATGGTGTAAGTTTCTTTTATAAAGAGTTTGACGCCACTATGGACGCGCTGAGACTCGAAGGAAAGCCTTATAAGTGTAGACGCACTTTTGCATCCCGACTTGCAGAAGTGGAACCCAATACGGAAATCCTAAAAGATGCCATGCGGCACACGAACATCCAGACCACGCAAAGTTATATCACCCTTGACACTGAACCGATCCGAAGAGCAGTGGACAAGATATAAGAAAAAGGCTCCCACCAACACGGCGGGGGCCTTTTCCATCGCAAGGAATACCCATGAAAAACACTTGTAACCATTTTCGGAGGTTCGTGTTTTGTGGTGATGAGAGGGGACCTGCTAAAAGCATTGCTTTTAACAGCACGGAGCGCAACCCCTCCCGCATCCTTAAGTTTAGCATAACAACGCGGTTTTTGCAATTTATTTCTTGTCGGCAATTGTGAGTAAAAATGTTGGTCAAAACGTTGGTATTACACCGTTAACTCACGTTACTTTTGAATAGTTTCGGTTACTTTTCAGAGAATAAAAAAATTCCCGCATCCTCAGTGGATACGGGAAAAATGGCGGAGAAAGAGGGATTTGAACCCTCGCGACGCGTAAACGCCCTACTCCCTTAGCAGGGGAGCCCCTTCGGCCTCTTGGGTATTTCTCCGGGTCAAAGTATGTTTTTTATTGTGTTGTTCTGCAATGTGCGCGTGAATTATTATATCGATTCATACCGGCAAAGTCAACTGGTACTTCAGAGGAATAGAAACTGACTCGCCTGGGAAAAGAAGTCGTTATAAAGTTGTCAAGGGAAAGTGTCTTGGTAATATTGACTAAAATATTTTTTGGACGCTATAATTAATTGTACAGTTATTAAGGTGATGCACGAAAATTTGCAAAACCATTGTTGTGGGCGGTTTTGTTGCACCAATTTTTCGTTCATCCGTGGAATTTTCTAAGATAGGAGCATGAATATGGCTATTGAAAAAAGACCAATTGCCGAAATTATGGAAGGCATGAGAGCTTATTACAACAGCGGCATTACCCAGGACGTTGACTGGCGTATTGAGCAGTTAAAGAAGCTTAGAAAAGTAATGAAAGATCATCAGCAGGAACTGCTGGATGCCATGTGGGAAGACTACCACAAGAACGCTTTTGATACTTGGGGTTATGAATTGGCCGGCACCTTTGCTGAAATTGACGATACCGTTCGTCATTTGAAGGAGTGGGCTGAGCCAAAGAGAAATGGTGCCGCTTTATTCAACGTTCCGGCACATTCCATGAATTACAGAGACCCCTATGGTGTGGTTCTGGTTACCAATGCTTGGAACTTCCCCATTTTCTGCGGTGTTGCTCCGCTGATCGGCGCTATTGCCGGCGGTAACTGCTGTGTATTCAAGACCTCTCGGTATGTTGCAAAAACCTCTGCCTGGTTGGAAATGATTATTGCAGAAGCATTTGATCCAAACTATATCACCGTTCTTTCCGGCGGTCGAGATGAAAACGCGGACCTGTTCAAAGCCCCGTTTGATTTCTCCTTCTTCACCGGCTCCACCACCGTTGGTTCTCTTCTGATGAGCCAGCAAGGCGAACACGTTTCTCCGTGTATTCTGGAACTCGGCGGCAAATCCCCGACTTACGTAGACAAATCTGCCAATCTGAAAGAAGCTGCAGAAGTTCTGGCCTGGGCCAAAGGCTGCAACGGCGGACAGGTTTGTGTAGACCCTGACTACCTCATGATTCACGAAGATGTTTATGATGAATTTATGAAGCTCTTCTTAGACGCCTTCCGTAAAAATGACTACAAGAACGGCAAACTGAAAGACGGCTTCTGCGGCATTGTTTCCGAAAAGCACGCCAACAAAATGCGCGCTTTCATTGAGCCGGAATATGTTACCTTCGGCGGACATTATGACGAAGCAAACCGCAGACTGGAACCAACCGTTATGGAATTCGGTTATGCCAGTCAAGATCTGATTGACAAGCACCTGTGCTTCCAAGAAGAAATCTTCGGTACCGTTGTTCCGGTTGTTAAGGTAAAGTCCAAGGAAGATGCGGTAGACTTCATTCATCGTGTATGTAAACGTTATGGTATTGGCGGATTGGAAGCCAAGCCGCTTGCTTTCTACGTTTATTCCTATGACAGAGCTGTTTCCGACTACATGTTAGCACACGTTCAGTCCGGTGGTGCTGCCATTAACGCGTCCATTCTGCACATTCTTGGTACCCCGTTCAACGGCACCGGCTTCTCTGGCAACGGAGACGGATACCACGGCGAAGAATCCTTCAAGGTATTTACGCACAACAGAACCGTTCTGGTAAAATACCATTGCTCCGGAGTTCATCGTGTTATCAACTGGCTTCTCTTCCCGCATGATCCGCTGAATAAGTTAATTCCAACCCTCTTGAAGACCCCAATTGACCGGATCTGCCAGTTCTTGATTGTTCCGCCAAGCAAGTGGTTCTAAGCAAAGACAATACAAAAGGAGGCTGCGTAAGCAGTCTCCTTTTTCTTTTGTTTATCTTCTTTGCGATTTACTTATTTTGTCTTTACAGAGTATTCCGATACATTCAGGAAGGTTTCCCCATCAATCTGCAAAGCCTTCGGCTTGTCGTATTTTACGGTTACTTCATGTCCCTTCATCAAGAAAACGGTTTTCTTGAAAATAGGATGCTTACCGAAAATAACACTTGGGAACTTGCAAAGAGCCAAAAATCTGGATTTTCCGGAGTAAACAATAACAGTTACTTCGTGTTCCGGATTTAAGCGATCCTGATCTGCGCCCATCATCAAGCCACCACCGTAGTAACGGCCATTCATAGTTGGTGCAAGCCATACGTTATCATATTCCTTGGTAACGCCGTCCACGGTTACAGTTGCGTGGGTCGGTTCGTAGGCACCTAAAAGGCCTTTTACGGCAATACCTGCATAATTAATGTTGGCTGCCGGATCCTTTTCGCGGATTTGGTCTCCTACTTCGCAGCAATAACCGTCCAAGCCATAACCAACGTTATCTAAAAATTTGTAGCTTTTGCCGTTCACAGTAGCCACCGGTAAATCTTTCAGGTACTTGTTTAAAGAAATAGGCTTTTTGGAGCCTTTAGCTACATCGTTCAGGAAATCGTTGCCGGTGCCGCAGGCAAAGTAAAGCACTTCTTGTTCCAGCGTATCTCCATCCACGTCATTGGCAAAATGGTTCAGCGTTCCGTCTCCGCCGCAAAGAACAACATAATCTGCATCTACATCGGCAAGGTACTGGTCCATGTTTTCAATGCCAAGCATATCAACATATTCAATTTCTTCTCCGGGTAAAGCGGCGGACAGTTTTTCTGCTGCTTCCTTTCCCTTATGGTTATTAGACAAAGGATTATAAAGTGCAATATATTTCATAACAAATATCTCCTTTAAAATAAGTTTTAATTCCGAATGATATCAACCACTTCAGCAATATACATTTTATGCATGCTGTCATCCTTGTAACAGGATTCATAAATATCCTTCGGCATGGCTGTGCCGTCCAGGTCTTGTGCGTACAGCTTTTTGCAGACAAGAGTAACTTCTGCTTCCCGGAAAGTAACAGAGGCTTCGGAAGCCTGAATTGGTGTCAAACCGGTTTCCTTTACCTTGTCAAAGTCCCGTCCGGACTTGGTTCCCATAAAGGTCAGCATGTTGCGATATTCTTCCCCGTAAAAGCTAAGAGTAAAATACTCTCCCTCTTCCATGAACTGATAGGTGTGTCTGTTGTGGCGAACGTATACGGTTGCCACCGGTTTGCCCCAAAGGGTACCAAGGCCGCCCCAGCTTACGGTCATCGGATTAAAATGATCCGGGCTGCCGGCGGTCAGCAATGCCCACTTTCGTTCAAAAATGGAAAAGCTGTCAACGTGAAATTCCATTGGCTACCTCCTTTTGAGATGATTTTTTTACGTCGGTATTATATAATAAATTCTGTCAGAAAAAAAGGAACAAAAGGGAGGATCTGTCAGATGGATTCTATTCTTGCAACGGTCTATCCTAATTTTAGAGACCTTGGTAACCAATCTACGAAAGATGGCTCTCTGATTTGTTCGGGCAAGCTGTTCCGCAGCCCGGACCTGGAAGAAAAAAGTCCGGAAGCAACGGCGGCCTTGCAGGCCTTGCAGCTGGATTATATTGTGGATCTGCGTTGCCCCATTGAAGTTATGGAACGAAAGGACGTTTCTTTAGAAGGAACGGCTTATCAAAACACACCGGTACTCCCTGCCAAGCCCTATTTGTCTATTATTGTATGCAAAGCAGGGCGCTTGCTTTGTCTATGGTGGCTGTTGCTGCATAAGGGGCAACGCATTAAAGACCAAAAATTTGCCAGCTACAAGGCCATCCCGTTTTCGGAAGCTTATCAATTTGCTTTTCAGCTGATGGACAAAGGTTACTCTTTTGTCTTTCACTGTACCGAAGGAAAAGATCGGACCGGTTGGCTGGCAGTCATCATTCAGTACTGCCTTGGCATGAGCAAGGACGCCGTTCGAAAAGAATATCTGAAGTCCAATGAATGTCGGCCGGGAAAGGATCGGTCCGGTTTGCAAAAATATGGAATTCCCATGGAACAGATTGCCCTCGGTTCTTACTGTGAATTTGTTCATGAAGAGCTCTTTGACTTAGCTTGGAATTTAGCTGTGGAAACGTACGGATCTTTTGACAACTATTTGCTACAAGTCTTCCAAATTACGCCGGAGCGAATTGCGCTTTGGAAAACTCATTATCTTCAAGAAAAAGAAAGGCAAGTTTAAAACATGAAGAAAAAATTGATTATTATCCTGCTTGCAGTTGTTCTGCTTGTAGCCATTCTTGTATTGGTCGTCAACCTTAGCAAAGAGCCCATGCCAATAGACTCTGTCATTGACGACACCGCAAGTGTTTCCACCGTAGCTTCTGACAGCAAAGAAGTGCAAACCGTAAAAATTGAAGATATGGCTGTGACATTAGCCGATAGCCAGCATAAGGCAAAAAAAGAATATTTAGGCAATACTGTTAAATTTACCGGCACATTTGTAGAAGCAGATCCGCAGGAAACTGCATACATTGTACTTTGTGCCATTACAGAAGATGACTCTGCCGCTGAAATTCTGTTCAATTGTAATTTGTCCACAGAAGACTTGCGGAAACAAGCTTTAAAAAAGAGCACCGGAGACCAAGTCACCATCGTCGGAACCGTCACTGCGGTAGCCGCTCATTATTATGAAATTACGGTAAGTTCTATTAGTTAAGAGCAGTACTTCAAGAAAGGAAGTGCCTTATGGATATCCAAAAAAGTCTCTTTCCGGCCACCGGGTCTTACCAGGCTCCGGTTTGGAAATATACCTTATCCAATGACCATCATATGGAAGTAGATATTATTACTTACGGTGGAATTATTACAGATGTTCGGGTTCCGGACGCAAACGGAGCGCCGGAAAGTGTTGTACTTGGTTTTGATGATCTGGCAGATTATGAGCAGAATGCCGGCCTTTGTCTTGGATCTGTTGTAGGCCGGATTGCCGGGCGCATAGACCAAGCTGCCTTTTCTTTAAACGGAACCACCTATTCCCTTCCTAAAAATGACGGAGAAAACAGTCTGCACGGCAATCATGAATTTGCCAATGCCAACTGGACTGCAGAACCACAACAGAGCACAGACAAAGTCGGCGTATTGCTTCGGTACGTCAGTCCGGATGGCAGCAATGGATTTCCCGGAGAAATAACCACAGAAGTCCTATATACGCTGAACAACAACAATCAGTTTTTCATTCATTTTAAGGCAAGCACTACAAAATCTACCATCTTAAATTTAACCAATCACACCTACTTCAATTTAAGCGGTAATTTAAAAGAAACAATTAAAGACCATATTCTAACTGCCAATGCGGACCGTTATCTGGAATTGCGCAAAGACTGCATTCCCACCGGTAGAAAAGTTTCAGTAGATAATACTCCGTTTGATTTCCGTAACGGAAAAGCCATTCGGGAAGGCGTAGAATCCGACTACCCACAAAATATTATGGTCCGCAATGGCTTTGATCATCCGTTCCTTTTTGCAGAAAATGGAGACACCTGGCATACTTTGCAATTGCACTGCCCCTCCTCCGGCCGCACGTTAACCCTTGGAACGGATTATCCTTGCTTTGTTATGTATACCGGCAATTATATAGATGATTCTGCTGTCATCCGCGGGCGTCGTACCGAAGCCCAAATTGGTGTTGCTTTGGAAACGCAGGGATACCCGGACGCAATTAACCACACGGACTTCCCGTCCGTGGTTTTGGAGCCGGGAACAGTATATTCCCATAATACAGTCTGGCATTTTTCTGTAAAATAGCTTATAATGAACAGGCGTTCCAAAGAGGACGCCACCACGCGGGTATAATTCATCGGTAGAATGTGACCTTCCCAAGGTCAATAGGTGGGTTCGACTCCCATTACCCGCTCCAAGACCGACCTGCCGCTGTTGCGGTGAGTCGGTCCTTTTTTGTGGATCGCCAACTCGCAAAAAGGAGAAAGCAATTAGCTTTTGCTAACTATTTTTCACAAAAAGCCTCCGCAACCCTTTTCTTGCAAGGAAAAAGATGCTACTATGATAGTGTTGATTTTGCCAAAGGAGGGAAAAGAATGAAACTACAGGAATCAGGAGAAATGTACCTGGAAAGTATTCTGCGTTTATCCCAGGATCATACTCTGGTTCGTTCGGTAGATTTGGCGGAATTCATGGGTTTTTCCAAGCCAAGCGTTAGCCGTGCTGTCGGTCTGTTAAAAGACGGTGGTTACCTGGATATTGATAACAACGGCGGTTTGGTGCTAACCGAAGCCGGAGAAGCCGTTGCAAAAGGAATTTACGAACGTCACGTTCTGCTTACTAAGCTGTTTGAGCAAATCGGCGTTTCACCGAAGGTAGCGGAAGAAGATGCCTGTCGGATTGAGCATGTTCTTTCAGATGAAACCTTTGAGGCCTTAAAGAAAGCACACGAAAACGACTAAGAACCAAAGTTTAGAAGCCGGAGCTTTTGCTCCGGCTTCTCTTTTTTCTTTTCAATTGCCTTTACTTTCTGACAGCAAGCAAAAGATTATGCTTACCTTTTTTAGACAGGCCCAGATCTTCCTGCAGAGAAAGTCGCCCATATCCGCGTACAGAAAGGATTTGGCCCGGCTTCAGTTCCTGACTTCCGTCTTCCTTTAAGCGGCCATCCAAATAAATTTTGTGCGCCCGAAACAGATCCTGTGCCGTTTGCCGTGACAGATGGTATGTTTTGGCAACAATCAAGTCTAAGCGTTTGCTGGACACCTGAATCTGCACTTGCTCCGGCGAGTTGGTTTGCAACTTAGGCAGGTTCCGAATTTCCTCCACAGTTACCGCTGTATGCTTAATACGGGTCAGCTGATTCTGAATATACGGAGCCATTTTCTGTGTACAAAAGACATAGGCAATATTGTCATCCAAATAAATATCGCCGAGTGTATTGCGTTCTATCCCTAAATTCATTAGAGCTCCCAAAACATCTCTGTGGCTTAGCTCATCTGAAAAACGAGCATTTTTCGGAGCCAGTTTCAGGCAAGCAATAGGAAAGTCTTCTTCATATCCCAAGGTTTCCGGACTACCAATACAAAGCATACAGCGTTCGCAATCTTCCTGCCCACCGTAAAGTTGATAAGGAAGGGTCGGATACTCTGACAGGAACTGATAAAAATCATCCTGCTCCGCCAAGCTTAAAAAGCCGGAGAAAGCATAACGGTTTTGTTCCCATTGGTGCACCATATCAGAAAAAGATTTTGCCATGGCTTATTTGTATTCTTCATAAAGCGGCTTTCGCTCTGCTTCATTGTCTTCGTTCAACTGTACTTCTTTTTCCAAATCAGCCATGATTTCATCTACCGATGCGTTCATCCAATCCGGTTCTTCTTTCTTTTGCACCGGAGTGCGTTCCCATTCTTCTTCCTGTGGAGCAACAACTTGCTGCACTTCTTGTGGATGTGCATTCAAATAAGTAGTTGAATGGCGAAGTTCTTCTTTGCCATCTGCGTCTTGGGCTTTCCTTCTGCGCCCTTCGGCCTGTTCCAACCTTGGTGCGTTGGTTTTCATATTAATAACCGTAAACGCCGCGTAGGCACCCGACAAGAGTCCAATTCCCCCGGCAATACAGAGAATAATTTTAATCTGACTGCTCATGCTTTTTTGCGTGGTGTCCTCTTCCACAACGGGATCTTCCTGCGCTGCTCCTTCAGATACAATTTCCTCTACCTGGCCATTAGCGGCAAATACAGCGCTGCCGGCCACAGTTAAGGACAAAAGTAACAGTGCGGAAAGAAATACGGAGCATAGTTTTTTCATAATGGGTCTTCCTTTTATAAAGTAATAATGCCGGTTGTGTATAGAAGGATGACAACCGCAAGAATAACAAGATAACTGATGGCGGTGGCAATTGCTGTCTGGTACGACTTCATTCGAATGGCCATAACCACCGTACCAATAACAATCAGTGCCGTCAAAACAAGAAGAAGCAGAAAACCGGTGGTGGACATTTACAAATCCTCCCCTTTGTCTTCATGGGACTTCGTGTCAATGTCTTTCTTTGGCTTTTTCTTTGCTTTTGTCTCCTGCCGCGCTTTTGCTTTGGCCGCTTTCTGTGCCTGCTGTTCCTCTGTAGAGGGCAAGACATGCAAGGCTTCAAATCTTACGTAGCGGTTTGCAAACAGGAGCACTGATTCATAAACAAGTGCCACTGCTACCAAAATGAAAATTACCAAAAAAGCTTTCCCTCGGCCATCCGCAAACAAAGAGAACAGCAGGGCAAGCACTGTCAGCACCATGTTTATACCATGCAGGATTTCTGCTGCGCACGTATGCTGCGCCACGTTTGCTTCGTCCTTGTCCGGGATCAGTAGCTTTTTTGCCTTTTCTGACTGAAACAGACGAAAGAACGTAAGATCTGCGTTGCGAAGGGCAAAGTATCCTTTTTCTGTAGGGTACCGTCTTTCTTCTTTTGTAAAATCCGGCGCAACGCCGACAATCAAACGTGCGGCAGCCTGATACGCAAGCACCAGAAATCCAATAAAGAACGGCTCTAAAGCATTACTGGATTCATACTGAACAATCATCCAAACCAGAAAGACCAGTGCCAAAAGTGCGGCACCTGCCACCAAACCGATTAGAGTTTTTTTGTATTTGACCTTTGTCATAGTGTCCCCCTATGGTAATTCCTTTTGTTAAATTATACCTTATATGCACTTTATGTTACAATAAAAGAAAGAAATCCGGCAGGAGGTTCCAGATGCGCGTCATTACTTGCCTAGACCAAAACGGTGGGCTGTTTTTTAATCATCGCAGACAAAGTCAGGATAAATTGCTCATTGCTGATGTAATTAGTTTCTGTAAAGGTAGAGCACTTTACATTACAGAGTATTCCAAGCCGCTTTTCCCTGACTGCCCCACCATTTTTACAGTAGATAAGCCATTACTGACTGCAAAAGGCGGAGATTTTTGCTTTACGGAAGGGGCCTTACTGCATCCGGTAGAAGAAACAATAGAAGAATTAATCCTGTATCGTTGGGACAAAGTATATCCGGCAGATACTTTTCTGGATTTAGACCTATCCCGGTGGCATTTACAAGACACTTATGAACTGGTCGGCAGTTCTCATGACAAAATTACAAGAGAGGTTTATACAAAATGAAGAATGGAAAAGGTCTCCTTGCCGGGTCATTGACCATCCTGGTTACTATCCTTGGGGTCAGCGGTGCCTTATTAGGAGAAAACCTGCAAGACCAAAATAGCACTTCCACCCCCGGCAGTTCCTATCAGTCTACGGCTTCTGAATTTGACTATTCTGCTGTTCCGGAATATTCCGGTTCCCCGTATGTTGCTGTCAACAATAATGTGCCCTATTTTACAGAAAAGGACTATACCACCGACTCTTATGAAACTTACGGAGAATTGGATTCGTTGGGAAGGTGTACCAGCTGCATCGCCTGCATAGGGCAGGATTTAATGCCAACAGAAAAACGTGGATCCATTGGTTCCGTCAAGCCCAGTGGGTGGCAAATTGCCAAGTATGACTTTATAGACGGAAAATATCTTTATAATCGTTGTCATCTGATTGGTTATCAATTAAGCGGTGAAAACGCCAATGAGTGCAATTTAATTACCGGAACCCGTTATTTAAATGTCAGTGGCATGCTCCCGTTTGAAAACCTGGTCGGTGACTATGTGAAAGAAACCGGAAACCACGTTTTGTATCGTTCCACTCCTATCTTTGTAGATGACGAATGGGTAGCACGCGGTGTCCTCCTGGAAGGATATTCCGTAGAAGACAACGGAGACGGTATACAGTTCTGTGTTTTCTGTTACAACGTACAGCCGGGCGTTACCATCAATTACTATGATGGCAGTAATCAAGCCACCGAAACTTAAGCAAAAAAAGAACCGGGGACAGCCACCAGACTGTTCCCGGTTCTTTTATTCTTCCTCTTGAGCTCCGTTTGGATAGGCAATAATGACTTTTTCCACGTCTCCGTCCTTCGTATCCGGACCGGTATTGGCTACAGAGCCTTGACTATCAGCGCTTTTTTCATCTGTATTCACGTCTACCTCCGGCAAATCCGTCGGTTCTGTTTCAGATACGCTTGGAATTTCATAAGATTCCGTATCCACTGCCGGAGAGGAACTGTAGCCTTTGTCCCGAATGGAAATAACAGTTCCTACCACTGCTGCAACGGCAAGCGCAAGGATTAAGACAGACAGAATTAACTTTTTCGGATCTTTCATGCTGTCCGTCCTCCTTTGAAAAACTGCCGATTTCGGTATATATTATACACAGAGCATCACTTTGCGTAAAGGAGATTCAATTTTATGGATTTTAAAGAACTTGTACAGACCAGACGGAGTTGCCGCGCTTTTGCGGAAAGCCAGCCCATTTCCAATGACACCATTCTGTCTATCCTGAAAGACACGCAGATGGCTCCCTCTTGGAAAAATACAGAAACCGGCCGCTACTATGTAGCCAACACACCGGAAATGATAGAAAAAGTGCATTCTTTCCTGCCTGGCTTTAATCAAAAAAGCACAGCAGGTGCCGGTGCTTTTCTGGTAACAACTTTTGTAAAAGGAATCTCCGGATTCAATTCTGACGGAAAAAGAAGCACCAGTGTTGGAGATGAATGGGGCGCCTATGACCTTGGCTGTCAGGCATCCTACCTCCTGCTTTCCGCCAGGAACCATGGTTATGACACCTTGATTATGGGCTTAACCAATGAAGCTGAGCTACGCAAGCTCTTTTCCATTCCGGAAGAAGAAATTTTTATGGCAGTCATTGCCCTGGGCAAACGATCCGAAGAACCGGTACTGCGCCCACGAAAAGACGTAAATGACATTGTTAAATTCCTTTAAACTTTCTCTTTATGCTTTCAAGAGAACAGACGGATACCGTGCGTTAAACTGATAGTAGATTTCCTTTAAATCATCCTCTAGCAAATAGGAAATGCTTTCTTCTGCCAGCTTTTTCGGGACACCGTAAAAAGCTTCCGCAACGCCACCGGCAATGGCCGCTGTGGTATCACAGTCTCCTCCCATGGAAATGCAAATACGAATACAATCTTCATAATCCGTGGATTCTAAAAACATTTCCATGGCCTGTGGGACCGTACCCATGCAGGTTTCATTAAAGGAAAAGCTTGGGCGAATTTCTTCCAATGTAAAATCCATATCATAGAAATGTTCCTGAATGTAATTTCTGATTTCTTCTTTGGTTTTTCCGTGGTTTGCAAGCCATACACAAGCAGCTGTACAAGCGGCGCCCTTCAGGCCTTCCGGATGGTTGTGAGTGCCCTTTGTTACCTGTTCAGATAAGAAAAGTGCTTCTTCCAATGTTTCTGCCGCAAATCCGCAAGCAGAGACACGCATGGCTGCGCCATTTCCAAGGCTATTATATGGTTGCGGATGGTCAGACTGTAGCCAGCCATAAAAACGACCGCCGTATCCGCCATCGGGGTGAAGGCGGCCCAGCTTATGCATATAAGTACAAGCTAAGTTGCAAAGAGATACAGATTTTCCGGAATCCTCATAGTCCAGCAGCGCCTGTGCCACTGCAAGGCTCATGATGCTGTCATCTGTTCTCCGGCAGGCCGGCTGAAAAAAGGGAAATTGCTTTGTATGAATATTGTCAAATTCATAAACAGAACCAACAATATCTCCAATTAAAGCACCTATCATGTCAGTCTCCTTGTTCCTTGTCTACGGGTGTAATCTGTTTCATAAAATACTGCTCCGCTTTCGGGAACAGCGCCGGGAACCGGAAGCATTTGTTAAGCAGACGGTCAAAGAATCCAATTAATGCACCGTTTACTGCACACATAATTAAGGTTCCAATGCCAACACCAACCAACTTATGAAAAATAAGGAAGGTCATCAGCAAGCTTAAAACCAACATGCTGCAGTCAAATCCAATTTTGAATTTTGTGCGATTCAGCTGATATTGTTCCGTAATTCCCTTCACAAAGAAGTCATAGACCTGTGGATACAAATAGGTTTTAAAAAACAGTGCTACTGAAATGCCGGTCAAGCATTCTCCAGCCAAAAAGAAAAGAATACGAACAGGCATAGACAAAGAGCCGGAGGCAATTACTTCCGGTGAAAATGCCGGAATAACACTCCGCCAAAAGTCTAACACTGCACCATAAAGCAATCCGGTAATAAAAGCGCCAAAATAAGCTATTTTCAGCTTTTTCATAACAATACAGAACAGGATAAACGCAATGCCCTGAATAATATATTCCCCTTGGCCAAAGGTAATTTCCAAGGCCTGACTCAGAATATAAGCCGGAGCCACAATCATGGAAACGCCGAAATCAGCTGCTGTTACCATGGCAACAGAAAATGCCATGATAACAATAGCCAATAGATAGGTACCCTCTGCAGGGAGTGGTAGCTTTTTAGGCATTGGCAGCCTTCCGTTCTGCATACTGTTCCGGAGTAAAGTCAATGAATTCATCCAGGGCTGCTTCAATAGCCGGATCCTTTTTGATTTTCGGATCCTTATATACAACGCCGCCCTTGACAACCATATCCAACTTACGGAGTACTTTCAGGTCATCCAATGGATTCTTGGCGCAAACAATAAAGTCTGCATACTTACCCTTTTCAATGGTGCCGACATCACCGTCAATCTTGGCAATTTCAGCATTCTTTTTTGTGGCTGTATACAGTGCATAGCTGTTGGAAACGCCACACCACAGATGGAAATATTGTAATTCTCTCCACATATCATAGTGGCGAATAAACGGGCAGCCGGTGTCGGTCCCCAAGCCAACCGGGATACCGTTTGCAAGGCAGGCCTTTGCGCAGTTTACAATGCCTTCAAAAACAACAGAGCCGTTCAGGCGTCCCAAGTCTCCGCAATGGGAAACAGATTCATCAAACAGAGTATATGGTACTGCCGGGGAAATAGTACAAATGTCTGCGGAGCCGGTCTGCTTGAAGAGTTCAATAATTTCATCGTCAGGCTGTGCACCGTGTTCAATGGTGTCTACGCCGCCTTGCAAAGCAACCCGAACACCTTCCGGGGACTCAACATGGGCTGCCACCATCAGGCCGAGCCGGTGGGCTTCGTCACAGCAAGCCTTGACCATTTCTAACGGCATACGAAGGGCACCCGGCTCGCCCGGTACGGTTGCATCCATAACGCCGCCGGTAATCATTAACTTAATCAGATCTACACCCTGATCAGCAATTTCTTTTACTTTAGCAACTGCTTCTTCTGTAGTTTCACATTCTACAGCAAGAGAACCTGCAAAGTGGCCACCCGGAACGGTAACTGCATTATTGGCAACCAGCATTCTTGGGCCGGGAATCTTACCTTCCTTTACTTTGTCACGAATGTGGGTATCACACTCTTTTACACCACCAACCGTACGAACGGTAGTACATCCGCTGAACAGTTCGTCCTTCGCCATTCCGTATTGAATTCTTTCCAGAGCAGGATAAACACCCGGGATTTTCAGCACCTTGAACAGCTTTTTATAATCAATTGGTTTCTGGTTTTCTTTTGGGGCTTTTCCGGAAGCAGGCATATGAATATGCAGGTTAATGAAACCCGGCATAATATATTTTCCTTCCAGATCAATTTTTTCATAAGCATCCAAATTGACTGCTTCTGCCGGAACAACATCAGTAATCATTTCGCCATCCGTCAGAATGACTAAACCTGTTTCCGGTTTCATATCTTCATTGCCATTTAAAACAATGCCGTTAACAAATGCTTTTTTCATTAAGACAATCTCCTTTTTAGTCTAATTTTCTATCGGTCATTATAGCACAAAAAGCAGTTGAAGGAAGTTCCTACAACTGCTTTTTCTGAAAGTCTTTCTTTTACGCTTTCCATTCCGAAAGGGGCCTCCCGTTTAAACACAAATAAGAGGCTTGATATGCACTGATGAATTGTAACGCCTCTTCCTCTGACAAGCTTTGCGCTTCCTGGTCCAGTTCCGTATATGTCCAAGTCCGAGTATCTCCGGATTCGGCATAAGTAATGCTACCAACCGTTCGAAGCATTCCGTTTTCATAGGTATTTTTTTCCCATAAAGAGCTGTCATACCCGTCTGAAGCTTCATTGTAAATAATATTGTTTTCCCCCATGTAATAGCAATCCCGCTCATTAGATTGCAACATAGAGGTGACGGTTCCGTCATATACATCATATAGGTCTAAAATAACGGAAGCAATGCTGTCTCCCCTGTCCTCATTGTTGAACAGAATCAATTCTTTCTGCCCATCTGTATCCAGATCCAGGAATGCATAGCAGACGGATTCCAAGGCATCTCCTTCTGCAGCCAAATAAGAGACCAAATAATTTACATTTTTTTCTGTCATTTCTTCTGCACTATAATTCTGTTCTATGGCTGTCTGATAATTGATTAAAACTGCGGCATAGGTTTGTTCTGATTCGGTATCCCGCTCCGCTTCATTTTTCTTGGCACCACAAGCAGACAAGGGCAACAGCAGGCTGCAAAGTAATACCGCTGTCAGAGAAAGTGCTACATACCGTTTCAAAAAAACGCCTCCTTTTCCAAATCACGTCTGAATTTACTTCCAATTACTTCTTGGCTGCCGGTACTTTGGCGGCCGGCACCACTTCTGCGGCATCCTCTATATGCTTTTGCTGATCATCAAAAAATATATGTGCGCCAAAAGCCTTCAAAATATCCGTTTTTTTCATGCCGCCCAAGAAGAAGGTTTCATCTACACGCACGTTCCAAGCCCGCAAGGTACGGATGACCCGCTCATGAGCCGGTGCGTTACGAGCGGTAACCAGGGCTGTGCGAATGGGGCTCTGTTTTTGATCAAACTGGGATTGTACCAGCGAGATAGTTTTTAACAGTTTGGCAAACGGACCTTCCGGCAATGGGTTCTGCGCATTTTGCCGTTCATGCTCTGCAAAGGCTTCTAAGCCGTCCTTTTGGAAAATTTCTTCCGATTCTCCGGAGAAAATAACAGCATCTCCGTCAAAGGCAATCCGTATCTGGTGAATGGCAGCTTCTGGATCCACATTTAATTTATCCTGTGGGCAAAGTAAGCCTGCCGCAATACCCGATTGCAAGGCCTCTTGCACATCCGCTTCATTGGCAGACAAAAATAAATCTGTCCCGAAAGCGGAAAGATAGGGTGTAATTGTTCCTCCGCCGACTAATGCGGCCCGCGTAATATCCAAGCCATAATGTTCAATGGAATTAAAAATCCGCATACTGGTATCCGTACTATTCTTTGACATAATGACAATTTCTGTCAGTTGTCTGTCTCCCAGATTCAGATTATGCAAGGCCTTTACCAGGGGAAAGGCAGCACCCGGTTTTAGCAAAACGTTTTCGTGTTCCCGTTGATACATTTCATAAGCAGCCAGTCCCTGCTCTTCAAAAATCCGGTTTTCTTCCTGTAAATCAAAAAGAGCTCTGGAAGATACCCCAATGACTAATTTATCATCTACCTGAAATGCCATTTCTTCACCTCTTTTATCTAAGCTTTAAAGAAACAGCCAAACCGAGACCGTCTTAAAAGCGGAATCTTGTCTGGCTGTTATCTATTCTTGTTAAGACACTTTCATGGAGTCAATATAGAAACGAAGTTTACCATCGTCATCTGTTTGAAATTGGCCACTGACAGTAACCGTATCTCCTACCTTACGAGCATTAACCAATTTCATCAGCTGCGTGTCGGTACCGTCTGCCACATTGCAAGCAATGGCTTCCCCGGCATAATCCCCGGTGGTCGGTGTCAAATCTATATATCCGACAGCATCATCTGTTGCCTTCACCTTCGCTGTAAAAGTCATAGAGGTACCGGTATATTTTTTGGCAGCAGAGGCAGAGTCTGCTTTTGATTCTGCAAGTATTTGGTCTATGCTGTCTTTTTCATAAGTTACCTCCGGATCCGTGTAACCGGCTTCAGAATCTTGCGTAACAGCTTCTACTGAAACTGCAGCATCTTCTGCTGCAGCACCGGTGCGGTCCCGATTCCAGGAAAGTAAACAAACAACCACCACAACAATAGATGCCAGAAGCAGCCCAAGAGAGACTACCAGTTTGATTTTAGTTTTCTTATCCACTACGTTCCTCCTGCAATTACCCAACAACAGTGGTTTCTCTGGCTGACAGCTGTTTTCCGTCCTTGTTGCTAGTGTACGTATATTCCGTATAGTTCTGCGTATAGGTTACTGCCGAGCTACCGTCAGCAAGAGCGGCTTCCATCTGCTGGAAAACAGTTTTACACAGGGAATAGTCTCCCATGGAAGGGGTACAGGTTTGCAGCAGTATGGTACAGCAGAGTTGATACAGCGCATCGTCCTTGGTGTTTGCCGTTAAAACAGAAGGACCACTTTCGCTGAATTCAAAATAAATTCCGGTTTCTTCGTTATCTGAAAGCACAGCAAAACGGATTATTTTATCCGTTTTTTTCTCTTTCAAGGTCAGTGCAGTTTCAGTATATCCGGCTTCTTTAGTGCCCTCCAAAGCAGATTGAATTTTTTCCAACATGGCATTTCCATCTTGTAAAATGTCAATATTGTCATCTACATCCGGATTAGCATCCCCATATAAGGAAGCTGCATCAGCAGGAGCAGTCGGTTCTGTATATCCATTGGTTACTTTCCGGTGTTGTGTTACTTTTACTCCGGTAATAATAATGGCAACTATAACGAGCACTAATATAATTATGGCAATGATTTTTTTCTTCATGAAATGTCTCTTCCTGATTTATGCAGTTTCGTAATAAAGCTGATTGTCATCCATCATCAGCTGACTGGAGCCGTGATCAGAATTATCAAACTGATCATCATAATAAGAGTACGGTCCATCCTGGTTATCTTCGTAATAAGAGTATGTATAGGTGTTTGCGTTAAATGCAGTACTTACCCAAGTAACAACAGCAATTATGCTGCAAACAACAACAATCAAAAGAGCAAGGAACCACGGTCTTTTAATCAGAGGCGTTTTATAAGCAGCCCCGCAGTAAGGACACTGATCGTGATCATTCACAAAGGTCTGTCCGCAACTTTTGCAAGTAACCGTTTTCGGTTCCATACCAACCAGTTGATTCACGTTGTCCTGCACCAAAACAGCAGCTACAATACCGGCAACCAAAGCAGCCAAGATCATGGCAAGTGCAGTATTCATGCTGCGGTCATATGGCTTCCCGGCGAGGGCATAATATTTGTCTAGCTTTTCTATTAATTTGTAATACCAATAAAGTTGATAATACGGTACCAGCATGCACAGCAACAAATTGGCTACCGGACTTAGACCCGGGTCTTCCTGATCTTCATACATGAATTTACTCATTCTGTAAATCCAGATCCAATAATAAATGCCAAACGTTAAGAATAACAAAAGGACATGCTTTACCATGCCAACATAGTATTGCTGATTTTGCGGGGTCTGAAACGGATTAGATGAATTTTGACCGGAAAATGCCGGATCCTGATACATTTGATAATCCATACTTTTCCTCCTTTATTTTCCTTTGTTTCTTAGCTTCTTCATTGTACTATCTTAGGCCATATTGCGTAAAGACAACAGCTTAAGTTTTCACCAAAATGTCTTGTAAAAATTCTGCCAGTGCGGTTCCGATTTTGACAGCGGTTACCGTAGTCGGATGTAAATTATCTACTGTAGCACTGCCGCAGTTTTCCGATGTAACCAAAGAATAGGAATTGGTTTTGAAATGATACAACTGAATTTGGGATTCTTTGCTATATTTCTCTGCAATCTGGTCTATTGCATTTTGATAATCCGTATACGTCAGACCCAGTGTATTTTGAATTTTTTCCCGGTTGGTAATCTGATAAATATCATGGTTGTCTTTTTGGCTGTAGAACATATCTACCACTATAATTTTTAACGGGGCCTTTCCTTCAGCAACCCGCTCCTTGCTAGCTTGAATTAGTGCAGCAAAGATTTGGTTCCAGGCACCGTAAAAGCTTTCCTGATCCGTTGAATTTAAGGTACCAAGTGGTACATTACAGCTGTGGTCGTTGGCACCGCCTTCTACTACAACAAGATCAAACTCCTTCAGCTTTTTATGGTTTTCTTGCATATTCAGCAAAGCATTACAAGTTGGTGTCTTTCCCCGCTGCAGCAAACGAAGTTCATCAACCAAAATACTGCGCACACCGCTTATCTTCGCCACGGTGGAGCCCGGTATACCGGCATTATAAAATTCTAAGCCGGTCAGTTGAGATACACGAAACGGAAAAGAATACCGATATCCGGTAATTTGCGTAGTATAAGGACTTCCATAGGAAATACTGTCTCCTAAGAATAAAATACTCTGGTCCGCATAATTGCAATTTTCCAAAGTAAAAGATTGATCATAATCCGCATAAACGGTTTTTCCGTCCTGCTTATAATAGGCAACCACAGTATAATACGGAAGTTCTTGCTTGTAGGGAATGGTAGCAGAGCAATTTTCTACGGCTTCATCTGTTTTACCGGCGCCATTGGAACCAGTTTGATAGGTTTGATATCCGCTTTCTTTTGCTTTTGTAGTATCTCCGGTATCCAAAACCGTTTCCCAAGTAATTTTTCCTTTTTCATTTGCAGATCCTTGTCGAATCAGATATCCGTCCGCATTAGGAACCGCTTGCCAGGTCAAAACGGCATTAGTTGGTTTTTCGGACGAATCTGTTATGCTGACCGTAGAAATGGTGGCAGCAGGAAAAGAGAAGAAGCCTTCCGCATTATAGTAACCAATTTTTTCTTGGCTTTCTTTTTCTTGGTAGTGTGGCACAATTCTATACCGTGTACCGTTTACATTGGGATCATAATAGGCAAAATATTTTCCGTCCAGATATTGCTTCTTTTGTTGGTCCGTCATACTGCTTTTATAAATATCCGTATAGGTAAGTGTACCAGAAGCGCCTTTCCCCGTAACGGTAGCCAGAAAAGAATATCCGCTTTCCTTTGGCAAGCGGCGATAAATATAATAAGAGGTTGCTCCAATATCCGTGAAAGAAATAGTGGAAGATAAGTTTTCGGCAGTAACAGTGGCTTCTGTTATTCCTTTTGGAGTAGCGGCTTCCGTCCCTTTCCTGCCAAAGGTGTAAATTTTTCCATTCGGGCGTACTGTAACACAACGAACTGCATAGGTATAAGTTTGTCCGGGTGTTACTGTTTTATCGGTATAAGAAACGGCATCCTTTTTTCCGGTAATAATTGCCAACTTTTCATATTTGGAACTACCCTCCGCCTTGCGAAGGATTTGATATTGTCTGCCCTTTTTTCCAGAAACAAGAAGCACATATGCACCGGAAGAATTCTGTTCTCCTGCATTACTATAAGTAACGTTTTGAATTATTGCAGGCGAAAGGAAAGGATCAAATGTGGGTAATAAAAAAGCACAAAGAAAAATGGCCAATACAAAAGTCGGAACAAAAATCAGAAGCATGGTCCTTTTTCTGGTTTCCGCTTCTGCCCACTTCTGTAACATAAGCAATCCTCCTTCCGTTCTTTTTGAATTTCCATTTATTAAACCAAAGATAGGATGAAGATGCAACTCTTCGTCTCCTCTGTGTTATCGTGTAAAGATATTTACTTTACATAAATTGGCTTCAGCGTTTCTTTTTCCGCACTTTGCCTACCGTTCATACCAAGTTTGTGCAGAAAACCGCCATTTTTTCTGTTCTTTGTTATGCTGAAAAGGACAAAAAAAAGAAAAGAAGAGGTGTTTTTATGTTTTCTGAAAATTTACGTTCTTTACGGAAAGCCTATGGTCTGACACAAAAAGAATTGGCAGAGCAAATGAATCTGACGCTCCGAACCATTCAAAATTATGAGAAAGGTCAGGTCCTTCCCAAAAAGCGAAATACCATTCAGCGGTTGGCACAATTTTTTGATGTTCCCATTTCTGCACTTCTGGGTCCGGAGGATTTTTATGTTATGGGTGCGGATGAGCGTGGCGGTCCTTCGGATGCCGTTCGAGTCAGAATGCTACTATCTGACATGACGGCACTGTTTGCCGGTGGCAATCTGGAAGAAAGTGACAAAGCATTAATGATGCGCACCCTAAACACCTTATATTGGGATTCCAAAGAATTTGCAGAAAAAGCAAATGAAAGTGCAAAAAGGCAAGCCTTTGTGGACAAACACCTTTATGACGTCTAATATGGCTTCCCACCCTTCAAAAATCAAATGTAAAGCAAAAAGCCTTTACGGATTGCAAGAGGACGCTTTTGCTCTACCAAATCCATTTCAAATCTGCGCCATATTAGGAGTTCAAACCCGTTTTTATGACTTAGGCTCCTTAAAAGGTCTTTATATTGCAATTAATGACGTTCCCTATGTGGTATTAAATACCACACTAGAAGAAGATACGGCCCGGATAGTCTGCGCTCATGAACTGGGTCATCATGTGTTGCATCAGGACCTTGCCACGCTTCACATTTTAAACGAATATGAGCGTTACCGCAGTCAGACTAAAACGGAACAAGAAGCCAATCTATTTGCCGCACATCTGTTATTGCCGGACAAGTTATTGCAGGAAGCATTAGCAGAAGAACCGGATCCGATTAGGGCCGCAGGATTATTACGCGTTCCGGCGGAGCTGCTGCAGCTGAAGTTGGCCGATGACGGCATTGACTGTACCTTACCGCCATCCGACTTCTTACGGCATACGCCGAATCAGTAGGATGACGGGTTCTGCCTGATTTCGTTTTGCAAACTGCCGGATGCGTTCCATTTGGTTCGCGTCCGGCTCTTCTTTTAAGAAATAGTAATTGCGGTACGTCTCCTCTAACCCGCAACAGGAAATCAGGTGGGGCAGGTAATCCGTCTTTTCCCTGCCAACCGGTTCCAGCAGCTCCGCATAACAGCCCGGCTCTTCCCGAAAATAGTCTGCTAATGCTGACTGTAATAACACTCCGTAAAAAGACATCTGGTTCATATGGGTACCTCCATTCCATAGGAAAGCTATATTCCTTTCTTTACAAGGACACTATACCTAACTTTCAGGTAAAATACTGCAAATTGGAATGAATAGACAAAATAAAGGAATGAGCGGCAACGCTCATTCCTTTATTGCTTCCGTTCGTTGCAAATGAACGGCTTTTTCCCCTTGGTGGTTAGCCATTGTTCAGTCTGGACAAGAAGCTCTGCAACCGTTCCGTCTGCGGATGATCAATGACTTTTTCTGCAGGGCCTTGCTCTACAATATATCCGCCATCCATAAAAATAATATAATCCGCTACATCGCGCGCAAAGTTCATTTCATGGGTTACAATCACCATCGTCATGTGTTGCTCTGCCAATTGGCGAATGACTTTTAAAATTTCTCCGGTCAATTCCGGATCCAGTGCGGAAGTAGGTTCATCAAAAAACAGTATTTCCGGATTCTTGGCCAGTGCACGTGCAATGGAAACCCGCTGCTGCATTCCTCCGGACAGTTGGCACGGGTACAGCTTTTCTGTGCCCTCCAGACCCATTTGCTTCAGCAATTGTCTGGCTTCTTTTTCTACTTCTGCCTTATCTCTGCCATCTACAACAACAGGCGCTTCCATTACGTTTTTCAGCACGGAAAAATGCGGAAACAAATTATAGTTTTGAAAAACTAAACCAAAATGCTGCCGGATTCGTTTCAATTCTTCTTTTTCTGCAAAAGCCGGGGTATCTCCGTTCATGCGGACCAAATAGTCTTCTCCGTATTTAATTTCCCCGGAGGTGGCGGTTTCCAAAGTGGTGGCACAACGTAACAAAGTAGACTTACCGGAACCGGAAGGTCCGATAATTGCCACAACCTGCCCCTGATCCACATGGAGGGAAATATCCTTTAATACTTCATTTTCATTAAAGGTCTTTTTCAGATTGTTAATTTCCAATAATGCCATGCTCTCACCTCAGTTTGAATAGTAGGAGAATTTCTTCTCAATCCACTCCATACCCTTTGCCACAATCCAGTTAAAGATAAAGTAGAAGACAAAAGCCACCGCATAGGGTAACATGCTGGCTTGCTGCGATGCCACCTGTTTGGCAATGGTAAACATTTCCGTAACGGCAATGGCATAAGCAAGGGAGGTATCCTTTACCAAAACTACAATTTCATTGGTAACAGAAGGTAAAACGCGCTTAATAACCTGCGGCAAAACAATGCGCATAAAGGTCTGCACTTTATTAAAGCCCAGCAGCTGAGCAGCTTCATACTGCCCCACCGGAATAGATTCAATTCCGCCACGGTATATTTCCGCAAAGTAGGCTGCATAGTTGATGGCAAAGGCAATGATAACCGCGGGGAAACGATATCCCATACTAATACGGATACCAAATACCAGACTGGGAGCAAAGTAGACAATCATCAACTGTAGCATCAGCGGTGTGCCACGCATAATATCAATATAGAACTTCATAATGCCACGGAGCACTTTGCTCTTAGACATCCTTCCAAAGCAAATCAGGAAGCCCAGCGGAAGGGAAATTACCAGAGTCAAAAAGAAAATGGCACAGGTCATTCCCATACCCTGTCCCAACGTGGACACGGTATATTGCAACGTTTCCAGATTCAAATTCATAAGAACACCTCTCCAAAAAGAAAAGGCTGCCGGGCAGGCAGCCTTTTTGCGTACCTTTTATTTCAAGATTAGGGAGTTGGAATCAATTCCGTATTCCGCAGCCAGCTTTTCAAACGTACCGTCGGCAATGATTTCATCCAGGGTTTCCTGTACTTGGTCACGCAATTCTTCGTTTCCAAGTTTAAAGCCGATTCCATACTGTTCTGTAGCCAGCTTTTCATCCAAAATAACATATTCACCGGATTCCCGCTGAGACAGCTGATATTTGGCAACACCGATATCCATGGCAATGGCATCTACTACGCCGGACTGCAAATTCAAGAAGCAGGTGTTGTAATCCTTCTGTACATCCAGAGCCTTAAAGGTATCTGCAAGAGCCTTCTGCTTTTCTTCATCTTCTAAAACAGCCTGGGCAGAAGAGTCTGTCTGTACGGCAACATTTTTGCCGGCCAAGTCGGACAGCTTAGTAATATTACTGTCTGCCTTTACAACAATAACCTGTGAGTTGTCAATGTACGGTCTGGACCAAGTATAGGAATCTTCCCGGCCATTAATGGTAAAGCCGTTCCAAATGCAGTCAATGGCACCGGTTTTCAATTCGGCATCTTTGGAATCCCAGTCAATTGGCTGTGCTTTAAAGGTCCAGCCTCTGCGTTCACAAACTTCTCTGGCCAAATCCAGATCAAAGCCTTTATATTCTCCGCTGGTTTGATCCAGATAACCATACGGTGGAAATTCTGCGTCAAAGCCCACTGTA
The DNA here is from genome assembly GCA_963623075.1 of Bacteroidaceae bacterium. GTDB lineage: Bacteria > Bacillota > Clostridia > Oscillospirales > Acutalibacteraceae > RUG420. The sequence continues at coordinate 18,068 of CAVFJZ010000008.1, read as the reverse complement.
AAAGTTGTTCCTTCGTCTTTGCCGCAGGCAGTAAATGCAAACAGGGAAAGTACCACCATCAGTGAGAGTGCTAAAGAAAGTACTTTTTTCATGTTGTCCTTCTCCTCTTTCAAAATCATAGTAAAGCAAAAGCTTGCTAACATGATATCATGTTAGCAAGCTAAAGTATACTACTATTTTTCACAAACTGCGGTCAAATTCCAAGCACCCATGTGGCAATCTTGAAATACGTAAACAACGAAATGGCGTCTACTACCGTAGTAATCAGCGGAGAAGCCATAACAGCCGGATCCAAGCCAATCTTATCCGCCAACATCGGCAACGTGCAACCAAGCAATTTGGCAATCAGAACAACCACTACTAAGGTAGAGCAAACCACCAGTGCTACCGGCATGGCAACTTTGTCAAAGAGCATCAATTTTGCAAAATTACATACAGACAGAGTAATGCCGGCCAAGACAGCTACTCTGATTTCTTTCCAAAGAGCTTTGAAAATATCCTTGAATTCTACATCGCCCAGAGAAAGGGCACGAATAATAGACACACTGGATTGGGAGCCGGCATTTCCGCCGGTATCCATTAGCATAGGGATATAGGCGGTCAGCACAATATAGGTGGACAAAGCCTCCTCAAAGTGTGTAATAATGGCGCCGGTAAAGGTGGCAGAAATCATCAAGAACAGCAGCCAAGGGATACGGGACTTATAGGTTGCAAAGATACCCGTTTTGAAATACGGCTTTTCGGTAGAAACAATGGCGGCCATCTTTTCCATGTCTTCCGTAGCCTCTTCTTGCAAGATATCTACTACGTCGTCAACAGTGATAATACCAACCAGCCGCGTTTCCTTGTCTACTACCGGGACAGCCAACAAGTCATACTTGGTTACAACGTCAGCTACTTCTTCCTGGTCATCCAGCGTACCAACATAAATCAGCTGTTTATCATCATCCATGATATCGGAAATTAACACTTCCGGCTTGTTGTAAATCAGATCCGCCAGTTCAATGGTTCCTTTTAAATGCCGTTTGCTGTCAATGACGTAAATAGCGTAAATGGAAACCTTATTTTCTCCGGTATTTCGAATATATTCCACAGCCTGCCCTACCGTTAGGCTGTCATGCAACGCAATCATTTCGTTGGTCATGATGCTGCCGGCAGAGTCTTCCGGATAATTCAAAAAGGTATTAATGGCTTTCCGCATATCCGGTGTGGCCACCTTTAATACACGGGTAACAATATTGGCCGGTACTTCTTCCAAAAAGTCCACCACGTCATCCAGGAATAAGTCATCAATCAGGCGTCCTACTTCGCGGTCGGTAATGTGCTCTACTACCTGCTGCTGATTTTCGGGTTCCATATACGAAAAAACGTCTGCTGAAATATCCTTTGGCAATACGCGGAAGACTTTTACCATCTGTTCCGGTTCCAGTTCTTCCAGAAAATCTGCAATATCAACTTCATTCCGTTCGGCCAATTCCCGGCGCAACGCGGAGAAATTGCCCTGATTCAAGAGCTGATACAGTTCTGCAAAGTTCTTTTCATCCATAAAAAAAGCCTCCTGTCTTGCAGGCATACAAGACAAAAGGCCGCACTAACGTTAAGGCTTAACCGGAGTAAGCCGGAACGTTAAGGTGTCCCACTTGTATACCGCTGTTTTTTCCGAAAAAATAATATCGGTGTTTATCACCGCTATCCAAAGCGTGCCACCTCCCGTTCAAATTACTGCAATTAGTTTAACCCTTTAACCCGCACTGCGTCAACAAAAAACTGCCCCGTTTTCCTGCCAAAAAAGCAGGTAAAATCAGGGCATTTTTTCAGGCGATTCAGCTTATTTTTTAAATTGATAAAAACCGATTTTTTTCATGGCCTTATCCAGTGTACGTTGAGAAGCTCTGGTTGCTTTGGCAGCACCATCCTTCATGCACTGTTCCAAATAACCACGGTCACTCATATAGTGAGCATAGGCTTCCTGTACCGGAGCCAGCTCCGCAATTACCGCATCTGCAACGGCAGACTTAAAGTCTCCGTATCCTTTTCCGGCAAATTCAGTCTCAATTTCTTCGTTGGTTTTGCCGGTACAGCAGCTGTAAATGGACATCAGGTTATTTACGCCATCCTTGCCTTCGGCATGACGGACACAAGCTTCCGAATCCGTAACAGCGGATTTAATACGTTTGGCAATGATATCCGGAGAATCAAATACCGTTACAAAGCCCTTTGGATTGGGGTCGGATTTACTCATTTTCTTAGTCGGATCCTGCAAAGACATAATCCGAGCACCGGTATCCACAATCAACGGTTTCGGCAGCGTAAAGGTGTCACCGTAAATACCGTTGAACCGACCGGCAATATCTCTGGCAATTTCCAGATGCTGCTTCTGGTCAGCGCCTACCGGAACATAATCTGCCTGATACAGCAAAATGTCCGCCGCCATTAAAGCAGGATATGCAAACAGACCAACGTTTACATTGTCCGCATGCTGCTTGGATTTATCTTTAAACTGCGTCATACGAGACATTTCACCAAACTGGGTATAACAGTTCAAAAGCCAGGCCATCTGTGCATGATTCAGGTTTTGAGACTGTACAAAAATAATGTTCTTTTCCGGATCCAGGCCCAAAGACAGAAGCAATGCATACATTTCCAAAATCTGCTTTTTAAATTTTTGCGGATCCTGCCGTACCGTAATAGCGTGCAAATCTGCAACGGCAAAAGCGCAGTCATATTCTTCGGCAACAGCGGCCCAGTTCTTTAAGGCACCAAGATAATTGCCCAACGTCGGCAATCCGCTTGGTTGAATCATACTTAATACTTTTTCCATATTCCGTTTAGTCCTTCCCTTCTGCTTCCATTTCCCGTACCACTTGACCAAGCAGTTTCATACCTTTTTGAATGGCCTCATCCGATGGTGTAGAGAAATTCATGCGGAAGCAATTGGTTGTATCAGTTTCCTTTGGCAAAAAGGCAGTACCCGGTACAACCGCCACCTTTTTTTCTACCGCTTTCTTGCAAAATGTCATCATGTCAAGTGAATCTTTCAGCTTACACCAAACAAACATTCCGCCTTCCGGCTTCACATATTCCACAGCACTTCCCAATTCGGAGTCCACCAAATTACACATCAAATCTAATTTTCGACGGTAAATATCGTGCATCCGCTGTGCATGTTCTTCGTAATTATATTGTTCCAACCAGCCATATACAACCAGTTGGTTCCACATTGCAGTGTGTACGTCTTCTGTTTGTTTGCCGACAACCATCTTGGAAACAATGGGGCTTGGGCCGCAAACATAGCCAACTCGCAAACCGGGAGAAATGACCTTAGAGAAAGTACCGGCATAAATGACACGGCCTTCCGTATCCAGGGTCTTAATGGCAGGAACGTCTTCTCCGTACGCGCGAAGGTCTCCATAGGGGTTATCTTCCAAAATAATGAAGTTATATTTGCAAGCCAAATCATATAGAGCCTTGCGCTTTTCAGCACACATTGTTACGCCGGTCGGATTCTGAAAATTCGGAATGGTATACAGGAACTTAATGTTCGGTTCCTTCTTCAATAAATCTTCCAACGCTTGTAAATCCATACCGTCTGCTTCTACCGGAACGCCTTCCAGACGCACACCATAAGAGCGGAAGCAGTTCAAAGAGCCAATGAACGATGGATTTTCACAGGCAATTACGTCTCCTTCATTGCAAAGCACTTTGGTAACCAATTCCATAACCTGTGTTGCGCCACTGGTTACCATAACGGAATTGCCCTCCAAAGAAATGTGGAACCGGTTTTTCAACAGTTTTTCCAAGTCAAGTAACAGCGGTGCATAGCCTTCTGTCACCCCATATTGCAGGGCTAAAACAGGGTCTTTTTCTAAAATTTCATTAGAAATCTTTTTGACGGCGTCCACCGGGAAGGCCTCCGGTGCCGGATTGCCGGCTGCAAAGGAGATGACAGACGGATCTGCCGTGGATTTTAGAATTTCACGAACCGCGGACGGTTTCAAGTTTGCAATTTTGTCGGAAAATACATATTCCATAACGCTGCCTCCAGGGAAATATTCTTATATACAGGTAAGAATTTTAGCACATTCACCCTAATTTTTCACTAAGTACATTCCAAAATACAGAAAATCTGATATATAATGAGACTATCTCTGAGAAAGAGGAACTTCTATGCGCACAGTCAAGAACTCCTATACCGTTTTGCTTGTTCAAATTGTAAATCGGAACCTCGGCGATGCAGTCATTGCCGATAACACCGCTTTTCTTCTGCAAAAAGCGCTTCCGAAACACTTGCAAAAGCAAACGCGGATTTTAAGATACAACATCCAATCCAAAGACCGTCTTCCATTGACAGTGGCAGATGCCATTGTCTTTGCCGGCGGTGGATTAATCAAATTCAAGCAAGAACATTTTTATGAAGATGTCATTCGCATTCTGGAAGAAGCCAACACGCTACATATACCGGTGTTTTTGAATGCTGTCGGAGTAGAAGGATATGAGGAAGAAGATGATCGTTGTCAACGGTTGAAAGCCGCTTTGCAACTTCCCTGTGTGAAGGGAATTACCTGCAGAGATGACCTGGCAACCTTACAAAAGAATTATCTTCCGAAAAGCACCGTTCCGATTGATTCTGTCCCGGATGTTGCTGTTTTCAGTAAATTGGTATACGCCAAACATTTGCAAAAAAGGCCAAAACGGCAGAAACCTCTGATTGGTCTTGGCATTACCAGAGAGCGGCTGTTCTCTGACTACGGAAATGAAGAAATTAACAAGGAGTTTCTCTTATCCTTTTGGAAGGCAGTAACCGAACTGTTGGAAGAAAAGGGATATGATTGGCTTGTCTTTACCAACGGGTTGGACAGAGACGAAGTGTTTGCCACCAAAGTGCTGGATTTCATAGGTCACGGAGAACGGATTTCCGCACCGGCAGAGCCATGGCAATTGGTACAGAACATTCAGCAATTTGACGGTATCATTGCCGGTCGAATGCATACCCATATTTTAGCTTTTACATTGGATGTTCCAAGCGTAGGCTTTGTCTGGAACGACAAAGTTCGCTTCTGGAGCAATCGCATAGGCACCCCGGAACGTTTTGTTACACCGGAAGAATTGCAAGCAGAAACCGTTGTTTCCCGACTGGAAGCGGCGTTAGCAGAAGGTATTACACCGCTTTCTGAGGAAACTAAAAACAGCTTGCTGTCTCCTCTTCATTCTTTTTTAGAAAACGCATTTCGTTTACAACCCCCAAAGGCCGCTTCCGCCAACCCGGAAACAGCCTCTTTTGTGCGGGAACATTTTGTATCCCTTGGCCTTGGCAGTGCCCTTTTGCAATATGACAGATTAAATTCCCCGGAAGCCCTGCAGAACAGTCTGCAACGGGGATTCCGGTACGTACACGTGGATGTCCGTCTGGACGCAGACGACACGCTAGTCTGCGTCAACGGATGGAATCGCACGACGTACCGGCGGCTTGGCCTTCCTCTGCCGGAGGACGGGCCCTGTCCGCCGCTTTCCACCCAGGATTTTTTACAGCAAAAATATTACGGCCTTTATCCGACAGCCACCTTGGCAGACGTTCTGCGCCGCTTCCGGAAATTGCTGCTGTTTCCGGCCTATGCCGATGCCCGTTTAATCTTGGACATCGGTAGCCCGGAAACGGGGGCAAAGCAAGAGCTCTTCTTCCAAAAGCTCTGGGAAGCCTTTCAAGTATCCCACGGAGGACCGTTTCTGTCCTCAACACATATTATGATTCGCTTACGCCGCCAAAAAGATTATCGTCTTCTCCGCGCAGCGCCCTTAGATTTTACTGTCATTTACCAATTGCCCCAATCCGGCTTTGCGGCGGAAGGACAGGAGCAGCAACTGCATCGCCAGTTACAATTCTGCCAGCAGAAAAAAATTCCTATTGTTTCTCTCTCCGCAGAAAACTGGAATTCGGAAACTGCCGCTCTTTGTAAAGACGCAGGCATGCAAGTCATGGTCTTCTCCTACTCCAGGGCAGACGACATGGCAAACGCCCTTTCCCTTGGAGCAGATTTTGTCGTCAGTCGCTTTTGTTATCCGGACGACATCTCTTGTTATATACAAAATTCATTCCTTTTGGAAAAGAATATAGAGGAGGATGAAAAGAATGAATGAGTATTTCCCAAAGCTCTTTGAGCCATGGCAGATTGGAACCTGTCAGATTCCGAACCGCATTGTGTTACCGCCCATGCTCATGGAGACTGCCGAATTAGACGGTACCGTTGGAGACCGCTGCTACACCTATTATGTAGAGCGTGCCAAAGGTGGTGCGGGTCTGATTGAAACCGAAGTAACGCGGATTAGTGACTGGTCCGGTTGTACCGGTCCAAAGCAATTATCGGTTACTTCCGACCGCTGTATTCCGGGCCTGACTCGCCTGGCAGACGGCATTCACAAAGAAGGATCCAAAATTTTTGTACAGCTGCATCACCCAGGCCGGCAAACCTACCAATTGGTTGTAACCGCCTGGAAGCTGTCTGACCTCATCGGCCGCCACTGGAACGGTTGGTGGACCTTGTTCTTTGGCTTGACCAAATACATGGACTTTTTTGACCAACAATTCTTCCACAACTTTTATCTCCCAACAGTATCTGCATCTGCCGTTCCTTCCGAAGGCCTTTGTTCCCCGGTCAAGGAAATGCAAAAGACACGTGCTTTGACAAAGTGGGAAATCCATAAAATTGAAGACGAATATGCAGAAGGCGCCCTGCGCTGCAAAAAAGCCGGCATTGATGGTGTACAGCTGCACTGCTCCCACGGCTATTTCTTACAGCAATTTTTGTCTCCGTACACCAATCGGAGAACCGATGAATACGGTGGATCTTTGGAAAACCGAACCCGTATTGTCAAAGAAATTATTGAAAAGATTCACGCCCTTTGCGGCCCGGATTATCCCATCTCTGCTCGGTTAACGGTAGACGAATACTATCGTTTATTTGGTTTTGACCAGGGAATTACCCTGTCAGAAGGCGTCAAAATTGCAAAACTGCTGGAACAGTATGGCGTACAATATTTGGATTTGTCCTGCGGCACTTATGAAACTTTAAATACTTGGTGCGAGCCGGTTTCCTACCCTCTTGGCTGGCGAAAAGAAAATGCCAAAGCGGTAAAAGAAGCAGTTTCTATTCCGGTCGGCCAAAGCGGTGTCATTCGTACACCGGAGCAAGCTGAAAAACTGTTGGAAGAAGGATATCAGGATGTAATTGCACTTGCTCGTCCTATGCTGGCCGACCCGTACTGGGCCAAGAAAGCCAAGGAAGGACATTCCAAGGAAATTAACCGCTGTATTTCCTGCTTGTATTGCCTGGAGTCCATGATGCACGGCGCCATGGACGGCGGCAAACCGGGTCAATGCGCTGTAAACCCGCGTACTTGCAATGAAGTAGATTACCCATTGGTACCGGAAAAAGTTGGCAATGATCGTCCGGTGGTTGTTATCGGAGCCGGTCCTGCCGGTCTGATGGCAGCAAAGGTTTGCGCACAAAAGGGCTTCCGTGTTACCGTTTTGGAAAAAGCGGCTTCTGCCGGTGGCCAGGTTTTGCTGGCAGCTGCGCCGGAAAAGAAGCGGAAGATTGCTTGGGTAACAGAAGACTTGGAAACCCAGTGCAAATTACTCGGTGTAGATATTTTATGTAATACGGATGCCACAGCAGAACTGGTACAGTCTTATCAGCCCTATGCTGTGTTTGTTGCAACCGGAGCAGTGCCGGTTGTCCCGTCTCTGCCGGGAACAAATGGCAGCAATGTCTTTACGGCAGAGCAGATTTTACGGAAAGAAGTGGAATTTACCGGCAAGAGAATTGCCGTCATTGGTTCCGGCATGACCGGTCTGGAGACAGCGGAATACCTCAGCGAACAAGGCAATCACATCTTAATGGTAGAAATGGCTGACGAACTGGCTCCGGGAACTTGGGTACAACATGTTATGGATGTCGTTCCGAAACTGGAGGAAGCAGATGCCAAATTCCTGACTTCTTATAAGCTGACCGAAATCCAGGAAGATCATATTACAGTAGAATCCACTAAAATCCCGGGCCGCAAGCGCAGTATGCCTTGTGATGCCGTTGTCTTGGCCCTGGGTGTCAGACCTGCAAAAGCACCAAGCGGCTTGTATGCCATTTGTCCTCGCATTATCACCGTTGGCGATGCCAAGACAACCGGTCGGATTGCCGCAGCTACGCACACCGCTTATCAAGCCGCCATGGCTTTAATTTAATTTTTAAAATTTAAACGTAATAAAAGGAGTAACACCCCATGGATATTATGGAAGCTGCCCGCGCACTGGGCGTAGCCATTCAGGCATCCGATGCTTACAAGGCCTATCTTGCCGCCCGGGACGAAGCTGAGAAAGACCCGAAGATTGGCGAATACAATGACAAATTCAAGGAGATGCAGACTCTCTTTGAAACTTTGGTTGGCCAAGAAAATCCGGATGAAGAAAAAATGCAAAAAATCCAGGCTGATTATATGGCTCTGTATCAGGAAATGAATGAAATCCCGACCATGGCAGCTCTGCAAAATGCTCGCGTTTCCATGAATGACATCATGAATGACGCCATGCAAATTATTTATCTTTCCGTTAACGGCGAAGATCCAATGACCTGCCAGCCTTCAGAAGAGACCATGCAGCAAATTCAAGGTCAGATGTTAAATATGTAACTCTGCCGCCTTTGGGCAAAAAAGAGGTCCCGAAAAGCACGGTGTGCTTTTCGGGACCTTGTTTTAAATTTAACTTTATTTAGATAAACAGAACATAGAACAGATTCCAAAGGGAAATGTTCATTGCCAAAAGTTCTGCCTTTACATAATGGTCATCTGTACCTTCTTGTTTCCGGCGTTCCTTAGCATAGGCGCCGGTTACAATCATGGTGGCGTGCATCAATCTGACGGTTTTACTGTACCAGTGCAATAACCCACGATACAGATCCTGTCTGGCAAGGTATTTATCTACTTCGCAGATATCATTGACAATTTCATCAATATCATTTGGCATCATGGAAGCAATACCAAGCATAGGAAGTTGATACCGTTTCCCATATGCATAGCCCTTGTCAGCCAGTTTATGATAAAGACTTAAAAAACGTTCGCTGATTTCTTCTACAGTGCCTTCAGATTCCAAAGCCAAAACACGAGACAGCGTAACCGGTTCCGTTCCGGGCAATGCCTTTTCCAAATAGTCCTGAAATTCGTTGGCACGGTCCAAAAGGGTCCGATCTTTGCCGGTCTTTGCCATTAAAATGGAAAAAATAATGTCTCCACCGGAGGTTAAAAGAGCGTGTTCTTTTTTTATTACTTCATAAATTCCTTTTGCCTTTTCAGCAAGTTCCGGCCACTGTTCTTCTGTGGTACCTCTTGTTAAAACCAAAGAAGCCAGGAACAATGCTTCGGAAGCAGGAAAATATTCCCGCAGAATCTGCTTGCCGGCATCAATTTCTTCCATCCGTTCTTCCGGATTTTCTGCCATGGAAAGATGAGAAATCAGCATCAGTGCCGATGTGCCGGAAAGTTCAAAGAAAAGCCCGGCTTTTTTGCCGAACAAAGAGTCACTTTGTTTCAGCTTTTTGGAGTCGGGGTGCTTTCCGTTTTCTACAAACATTTGCGCACAAATGGGATAAACATACGGCATCTGTAACGGTTCTGCCCGAGATATTGACTTTTCAGTAGCAACGAAATCTCTGCAAAAGTCATGTAAATATTTTTTCATTACACTATGCTCCTCGGTAATGCATTTATTAGATTTATTATATTTATAAAGTATAACATACTGCTCGGAAAAGGAAACCCATCAGACGGAATCCGAAGAAAAAACTTGTACTAGACTTTGTTTTGTTCTTTCCCCGGCGAGGCAGTCTCCCTTCTTGTCTTAGCACTCTTTTGCAAAGAGTGCTAATTGTTTACAGTTTGTTCACACTTTTAGAAAAAATCTGACTATAATAATAGTTGTCAGAAGGAAATGAGTACAGCCACTGACAAGAACGCCTGACAGCTTCACCAAACCCGGAAGCTGTCAGGCGGGACACCAAAACTTATTATGTTTTCAATTTCAGAAAGGAGGTTGCCACCATGTTAGCTCTGAAAAACAATGGTTGGTTGACCACATTTGACCCATTTGAAAGTTTGGATACCTTAGATAGTATGTTCACCCCTGTTGTTCGTTACAACACCGATGTTACCGATGAAGGAGATTTCTTCAAACTGGTAGCAGATCTTCCGGGATTCCAAAAAGAAGATATTCATATTAACCTAGAGGATAATGTCCTTACCATTTCCGCAGAACACTCGGAAGAACAAAAAGAAGAAAAGTGTAAAGGTAAATACATTTACAAAGAAAGAACCTTTGGTTCTTACAAGCGTTCCTTCCATGTAGAAGAAATTGATCAGGACAATATTGACGCATCTTATGAAAACGGAGTTCTTACTCTGAACCTGCCGAAGAAACCGGCACCGGAGAAACAAAGTAAATCTATTACGGTAAGCTAAAGCTCCTTATTTGTTATTTGTCAGAATGTAGCTCCATTCATTCATAGATTTCTCCTTTTTAAGCAAAAATGGACAAGAGGCAGAAGGTAAACCTTCTGCCTCTTGCCGTTTCCCCTATCTGAATTCTCCTACTAAATTCAGGTGTAATATGGTTTACCCCTACATAAACCAATGTTACGGTCTTTATTATATCCATTTTTTAAGACTAATTCAAGGTTTCTTTCATTTTTTTAAACAGTTTAACTTATTTTTGTTGTTTCAATCAGAAGCATGACGGCTTTCCCACAACAATCGGAACATCCTTCGTCGTTGGTAAAGGCGCTCTAAGGCTGCTTCTTTTTCTGTCCGCTCTGCTTTAGCCTTTTCTTCCGCAGCAGCTTGTTCCTTGTAAAGTTCTTCTTTTTCACTTGGTTGTAAGCCTTCTGCTTCTTGGCGGAAAAAATAAGGATCTATATCTGTATCATAACTAGTATCAAAAATTCCATTGTTGTACATTTGGGCTGATACAAACTTCATTTGTACTTCTTCCGCCAAAAGCACCGAAACACAACCCAGCAAAATCAAAGTTAGAATCAAAGACAGACAAAAAGCAGATGCACTAACGCCGCCTTTTTTTGCTAAGAAAAGGGGCTTATCTGATTCTTTTTCTATCTGCATTTCCTGCTGTAGTAATGTGTCACAGCGATTTTTATAAAGATCATTGGAAAACACGCCTAACAACAACCGGGAAGCAAACAGAAGAGCCAAACCTGCAGCCGCGAAGGATAACGTATTAAAATACAGTCCCTGTATAAAAGCAAATATAGAGGCAAAATCCAAAAAGAAAGAAAAGAGCCCCCAAGCATACATTCGCCGATAAAAGAGCCAATAAGCACCAAAGAAAAAGGAAATCCAGTTCCAATCTGTATGAGTGCGCAATTCTTCCATACGGTTAAATCGAAACATGTAATAGATCGTATTTTCCCGTGTCACCCTATCATATTTGCTATGAAGAGAGCCGTGTTCTGCTTCATACTCCTTTAAAATAATCTGATTCAACTTTTTCTGAATTAAGCAGGCCGGTAGAATCAGGACAGTCAAACAAGAATAGATACAACATAGGCCAGTCAAATTTGGCGCTGAAAGTTCTTTTTCTTTACACAGAGATTCCATTCGTCTGGCTGTTTCATAAATCCAATAAAGTAAATATGGTGGGCAAAACAAGCAGAGTAGCACGGTCCGGTTAGGGTCTCGTCTGGAGAATCCTGCCACCCCGTTCAAATAACCGGTCATCCGCCAAACCCAATATAAATTGTATATATTCAAGGTCACCACCATACGAATGGCAATTCCATTAACCGGAACAAACATCTTTTGTGTTTCCGAGCGTGTCATGGCGTTAGGATATTCTGCTATCGGTTCCGGTCCCCGCTCTAATCGATTTAACCTTTTTTGAATTAAAACAGCAGCAAGACAATATCCGCCAAAGCCGGCATAGATAGTACAAATCATGGTCAGGTTAGAAGTTTCTCCGGTTTCATCTTGGAGGGAATCCACCCGCCTTGCTGTCTGAGAAAACCACCACATAGTATACAAAGGGCAGATTATACAAAAAAACGTATGCAATCCTACATTGCCTATTTTTTCTTCGCATTTTTCGTTTAATTGATTGGTTACCTGATAAATCCAAACAAAAAAGCGGATACCAAACGTAAAAATACACTCCAGCACAAAAGGTACTATTTCCCGGTACATTTCCTTTCCTCCCATTTTCTCTGCACTATTTTTCCTATTTCCTATTTTATGATATAACAGAAAAGACGACAAGAAATCTTGTCGTCTTTTCCGCTATTTTGCTTGCGCTTCCATCTGCAGGGAAGCATCAAAAGGGGAAAAGCATTAACTGCCTGATGTCCTCCCTGCAACTAACAGAATAAAAGGGGAACTTTAGATTAACTTTAAAGAAACATTACAAAAAGAATATGCGGAACTACCTCGCCCGGAAACACAAGTGAGCAGAAATTCATCCTCCGGTGAGCAATAATTCACTTTTCGGGGTAAAAGCCTTGTTGTTTTGTTGAAAAAGCAGAATAAAATTCCGTTTAATTCGCCGATTTTTGTGCACATACTTGAAAATAAGTCCTCGAAACCTTAAAATTTTATTGAAATGTTTTTGGTTAAAAATGTTTTAATCAACAAATGAAAGGGGTTATCCAAATGCCAGCAGATTACAAGCCGTTTGACAAAAAAGAATGGCTTAGACTGGAAAAAAAGGCACATGAGCTCCGTACGCTCACCTGCCAGACAGTAAAATGGGCCGGCAGCGGCCACATCGGCGGTGGTCTTTCCTGCCTGGATGCACTTACTGTTCTTTATCATCGTTACATGAAGTATGACGTTCAGAACCCGAAATGGGACGACAGAGACCGCTTCGTTCTTTCCAAAGGACACGCAGCCATCTCCTATGCTCCTGTTCTGGTTGACCTTGGTTTCATGCCTCTGGACGAACTGAAAATTTTCAACCTGACAGGTGCCAAAATCGGTATGCACCTTGACTCCAACAAAGTTGTCGGCGTTGACTGCTCTACCGGGTCTCTGGGCCACGGTCCTTCTATTGCCGTAGGTATGGCACTTGCTGCACGGCTGAAGAAGAAGGATTATATGACCTTCTGCATTACCGGTGACGGCGAGTTAAACGAAGGCTCCAACTGGGAAGCTTTCATGTCTGCCTCTCAATTCAAGCTGTCCAACCTGGTTATTATGGTTGACAACAATAAGCTGATGATTGACGGTCCTGTTGCCGATGAAATGGCCGTAGAACCTCTGGATGAACGCTTTAGCTCCTTCGGCTTCAACGCCATCCGTGTAGATGGTCAGAATATCAAAGAGCTTTGCATGGCTTTGGAAAAGGCTATTGACAACAACAAGAAGGGCGGAGACAAACCAACCGCCATTATTATGGATACCGTTAAGGGTGCCGGCGTTGACTTCATTGAAGGAGATTACACCTGGCATTACGGCTCCCTGAGTGACGAAATGTTTGACAAAGCATTTGCTTCACTTGAAAAATACTATGAACAGCGCGTTGCCCGCGCTAAGAAGGAGGGTTAAGACATGGGAGGTATGGTCTACACGTCGATTGACTCGACAAAACTTTCCACCGCTGAATGTTACGGTCTTGCTCTCTGCGAGCTGGCACAAGAGCATCCGGAAATTGTTGCTCTTACACCAGACCTTGCTAAGTCCACCAAGACCAGTGTATTTGCAAAGCAGTTCCCGGAAAGACTGTTTAACGTAGGTATTGCAGAGCAGAACATGTTCGGCATTGCTTCCGGTCTTGCAAAATGCGGCTTTGTTCCTTATGCATCCTGCTTTGCAATCTTTGCAGCAGCTCGTGCACTGGATCAAATCCATACAGACATTGCTTATCAGAACGTACCGGTTAAAATCATCGGTACCCACTCTGGCACTTCCTTTGGACAAGCCGGTTCCACCCATCACTGCCTGATTGACCTCAGTGTTATGCGGACCCTTCCTCATTTCACAGTTATCTGCCCATGTGACGGTGCAGAGGCATTCTTTGCTGTAAAAGCTTCCTATGATATTCCTGGTCCGGTTTATATCCGTATCAACCGTGGTTTTGACGCCATTGTTAATAAGACACTGGACGACGTTCATTTTGAATGGGACAAGGCAGCTGTTCTGAAAGAAGGCAATGACCTTACCATTATTGCTGTCGGCAGTTGTGTATTTGAAGCACTGCAGGCCGCCCGTATGCTGAAATCCGATCTGGGTCTGGAAGCCCGTGTCCTGAACATGCATACCGTAAAACCAATTGACAAAGAAGCCATTCTGAAAGCCATTGACGAAACCGGTACTATTGTTACCGTAGAAGACAATGAAATTCAAGGCGGTCTTGGTTCTGCTGTTGCAGAAGTTGTTGCTTCTGCCGGTAAGGCTTGCCACTTCAAGATGCTTGGTCATGACAATAACTTCTCCACCATCGGTCTGCAGGAAGACCTTCTTGATATTGCCGGCATTGACGCCAACGGTATTGAAAAGGCTGTTGCTGATCTGATCGGAAAGAAGCTACCTGTCAAAGAAGACTGGGACGAAGTATATTAAGAAGGAGGACAAAAATCATGGCAAACGACGCAACCAAGTACAGTGCAATTGTATTTTTCAAAGCAGCACTGCCACTGATGAAGCATATTGCTACCGACGATCCTTCTCTTGCTGCTAAGTTCAAGGGCGTCAACGCAGTTTATCAAATTTCCGCCATGGACGGAGACAAAAAAGAAGGCATCCATTTTATTATTAAAGATGGTGTATGGACTACCGTGCAGGGTGTTTATGACGGCAAAATTGATGCCGGTCTGCACTTCTCCAGCCTGGAAAAATTCACCGCTTTCATGAAGGGTGACATGTTGAAATTACCGAAGTTTATCATTGGTAATTTTGGTTTGTTTATTAAGTTCATGTCTGTTCTGTTGAAGATGTCCAGCCTGTTGAATACAGCAGAACCGCCGAAGGATAACGAAGAGCTTTGCTTGTTCATTACCAAGCTCTACTATCTCCTTCTAAGCTATGGTATTTCCGCACTAAACAAGGCCGGCGAGCCGAAGATTTCCAAGTGGATTGCTGCTTCTCCGGATCGCGTTTATCAGTGGGAAGTAGAAGGTCATCCGGAATTGACTGCTCATATCCGAATTGACCATGGCAAATCCCAGGCTGTTCAAGGCGCTTGCACCCGTTGCAACCCATTCTTCACCATGAAGTATGACTGTGGTTACAGTGCCCTGCAGATTCTTCTGGATACCGGTGACATGTTTGACCTAACCGCAAACGGCAACCTCATGTTAATCGGTGGCCCGGAATTCGGTGTACAGCTCGGTGATGCAATGATGACTGTCGGCGGATATGCCAAATAAGCAAAGCATGCATTACTAAATTATCAAAATAAGAAAGCCGGAAAGCAAAATTGCTTTCCGGCTTCTTTATTGCCTTTTTCTTATTTCGTGCATTCCTGTTCTGCTTTTTCTATTCCAATATTCCAAATCCGGATTTACTGCATGTATGCTTACGCTTGTTTTGGAGTTTCGGAGTAAATAATTGTAGTTTCGGAGTTTTTGGAGTTTTTGGAGTTTGCAAGCTGTTTTTGGTTCCGATCCGTTTGCAAGAGGTTTGATGCTAACTTATTCCAGCAAAAAGATGGGATATGGGAAAAGCAGCTTGCCTTGGAGATTAAACTCAGTTTATTTGCTTCATGATCTTATGCAGAATTCGGTAAAGCTGTGCTGCATCTTTGACACTAAGGTCAAAGCAAGACCGCATTTGTTTTGGAATAGATAAGGCCTGTTCCCGAAGTGCCATTCCCTCTTCCGTAATACTAACTACTAAATTCCGTTCGTCCTCCTTAGAGCGATGCCGGGTAATATAGCCTTTACTTTCCAGTGTCTTTAACACTGGCGTCAGCGTACCGGAATTCAAGAACAAATACTCTCCCATCTCTTTGGAAGTCAGTTCCTTATGCTCCCACATGACCATCATGGCAATATATTGCGTGTAGGTCAGTCCAATTTCATCCAAAAAGGGAGTATATCTTCGAATTACTTCTTTGGAGCAGGCGTAAAGTGGAAAACACAATTGATTATCCAGCTTTAAGGGATCATACAGTTCCATAGGAATCTCCTTTTTCAAGAATTTTTGCAGTTAGCAGGTTGGTTTCCCGCGTGCACACCTGCAAACCAAGCTGAGTTCAGTTTAGCACAATCAATCAAAAAAGGCCAGGTCATCTGCTTCAAGAAGCAAAGGACTGAGTTCCAGAGGATTCGTCGTCATCGTCATCATCTGCACCCAAAGGTTTGTAATTGGGGTCAGTAGATGCTTCTACGGCCGCTTTGACGGCTTTGGCAAGCTGATCTGCACAGGAAGTAGGTCTTCTGCCACAAGTAATACCGTCTAATTTGCTTTCTATTTCTTCTGCGGTCTGGCCGTCTAAGAGCATGGAAATTGTCTTCAGATTTCCATTGCAACCGCCCATAAAGCTGATGTTTCTGACAACATTCCCTTCATCCAGATCCAAACTAATAATCTGTGAGCAGGTATTTTTCGTCAGATAATCGTAATGAAACATGTTTACAGGACCTCCTCAATGGCCTTCTTTACTTCCTCCAAAGAAGCGGTCGGTTCAAAGCGTTTTACAATTTCCCCGTCGCGGCCAATCAAGAATTTGGTAAAGTTCCATTTAATGTTACCATTCTTCTTATAGTCTTTATCCATCATTTTTACAATCGGTGTCAACATTACTTTGGCCGGGCCGTTAAAGCCTTCAAATTTAGTATTGCTGGTCAACCATTTGAAAAGCGGAATTGCATTTTCTCCGTTTACATCAACCTTACTGTACTGCGGGAATGTAATACCATATCTGCCGGTGCAGAAAGCATGAATTTCTTCATCTTCACCTGGTGCCTGATGAGCAAACTGGTTGCACGGCAGGTCCAAAATTTCCAGGCCCTTGTCATGAAGTTCTTCATAGATGTTCTGCAGCTCTTCATATTGTGGAGTGAATCCGCAGCCGGTAGCTGTGTTTACAATCAGAAGTGCTTTTCCTTTAAACTTGGAAAGCGATTCCATAGTTCCGTCTTGTGCCATTACTTCAAAATCATATGCATTCATCTTATTTCCTCTTTTCTGCGATTCAGTTTGCTTTTGTTGCTTGTGTTGATTTTGC
Organism: Bacteroidaceae bacterium; assembly: GCA_963623075.1. Classification (GTDB taxonomy): domain Bacteria; phylum Bacillota; class Clostridia; order Oscillospirales; family Acutalibacteraceae; genus RUG420. Next base: position 856 of record CAVFJZ010000008.1, on the reverse strand, counting down.
AAATTTTCAATTGGCACAACTGCGTACTTTTGCTCTATTGATTTTGTACGTTTTAATTGTGCTCAATTGATTGACTTTATTTTACACCGTTTCCTTTTCCTGTCAACCCCTTTTTATTTCTATTTTTGTGACATGACCTATATCTATAAAAGCGTAAAAAAGCTTGCTGGCAGAAAAAATCTGTCAGCAAGCTTTTTGGTTTTTATTTTACTTTTGAATGGATATCTGTTTAATCATATCTCCATTTAACAATTCCATGCATTTTTTGGTATCCAGTTTTAACCAATTGTCTTCTACAGAAACCAGGATCCCTTTGTAATATCCCAGTTCTCCGTCTAGGGTAACCCGAACTTCTTTTCCAATATACTCTTTCAACAATTCTGCTGACACAGCATTTATCCCCCTCTTCTTATTTATTCTTTGTCTTCGTCTAATCCGTTTTCGTTGCTGCCACAAGAGCAATAGTAGCAGAAAGAAAAGCACATAATAATATTGGATACAGTCACCCCCTAACGTTTTCTGGGTTCAGTATATCATATAAATTTTTAAGACCACTCTTCTTTTCAAGAATTTTACATGCAATAATGACACAAAGATAAAAAGAAAGACCTTTACACAATTGTGTAAAGGTCTTGTTGGCGCCTCAAACAGGGCTCGAACCTGTGACACCGCGGTTAACAGCCGCGTGCTCTACCGACTGAGCTATTGAGGCATTTTGGTTACTTTAAAAGTAACCTATGTTGGCATTGCCCTATCTTCCCAGGAGGCTGCCCTCCAAGTATTTTCGGCACTGCTGAGCTTAACTGCCGTGTTCGGGATGGGAACGGGTGGACCCTCAGCGCTAAAAACACCAACT
>CAVFJZ010000007.1:0-77228 GCA_963623075.1 Bacteroidaceae bacterium | reverse complement strand
CTGGAATCTAGTACTTTGAAACTTCAAATTGAAATTTCAGGGTTCTTTCGTTCGTTGTTGTTCAATTTTCAAGGTACTTAAAACCGCGTATCTGTGCGGTTTTCTGTGTTTGCGCCCCTGTGTGGCGCGAGATATATAATAACAAACCGGTTCTTTCCTGTCAACAACTTTTTTAAAAAACTTTTAGCAAATTTCCTTTGTTAAGACTTTCACCGATCAGCCCTTACCCATTTGTGGAAAGTATATATAAGGTAATAGTGCTATTGTCCATTTTAACCATAAAAAAGGAGTGAGTTTTAACTCGCAGAAAAGAATGATAAAAAATTGTCAAAATAAAAGACAAATCAATATCATCTCGTTATTCTTTCATTTTTCGCAAAAAAGTGGTGTTTCTGCTCGTTATATTGGCTATAATAAAAGTGTCACAAACAGCATTTTGACGAAATTTTAATAGGAGGTTACCTGCATGAAAGATTATAAATTTGAAATGCAAAAGTATGCCTGGAGAGGCATCGAAACCGTATTTACCGCTGCAATGTACGCTTGGGGCTGGTTCTTCCCGGATCCAAAAATCATTGATGGCGCAGGTGCAATCAAAAAAATTCCTGACGTAATTGCACAAAAAGAAAAAGGAGACAAGAAGACTCTCATTGTTACTGATAAAGGCCTGATGAGTCTGCACCTTTTGGACGGCTTATTTGAAGCCATGGATGCAAAGGGAATTCCTTACGTAGTATATGATGAAGTTCAGCCGAACCCAAGCGTTGAAAACGTAGAAACCGGCTTGAAGCTTTATAACGACAGCCACTGCAAGTGCCTTGTTGCTGTTGGTGGCGGTTCTCCAATGGACTGCGCAAAGGGCATTATGGCTCGCGCTTGCCGCCCGGACCGTCCGGTCAAGAAGATGAAGGGCGTTTTCAGAATTGCTCTTCCGTCTCTGCACATGAACGGTTATCTTCCGCCAAGACTGTATGCCGTACCGACCACTGCCGGCACCGGTTCTGAAACCACCATTGCCGCAGTTATCACCGACACGCAAACCCACGACAAGTTCCCGCTGATGGATCCGCTGATCCGTGCAAGTTACGCTGTTCTGGATCCGGAAATGACTGCCGGCCTGCCGTTCGGTCTGACTGCTACCACCGGTCTTGACGCTTTGACCCATGCCGTTGAAGGTTATACCAACATTTGGTATAACGACAAGAAATTCAACCAGCTGGGCGCAGATGCAGTTAAACTGATTTTTGAAAACCTGGAAGAAGCTTGCAACAACCCAGGCAACCTGGATGCGCGTGCTAAGCTGCTGGAAGCTTCCTATGATGCCGGCATGTGCTTCACCCGTGGCGGTGTTGGCTACGTTCACGGTATCGGCCACCGTCTTGGCGGCATGTATGGCATTCCTCACGGTTTGGCCATGTCCGTTATTCTGACCCACGTATTCTCTGATGACTTCCTTGGGCCGTACGTTTATGATAAGCTGGCAGAACTTGGACGCTACGTTGGTATGGACGGCTTCAACGACTACGAAGTTGCTCACAAATTCATGTCCGCCATTCGTGAGCTGGAAGACAAGTTGAACATTCCTTACGGCTTTGAAGAAATCAAGGACGAAGATGTAGATCTGATTGCAGAACGTTGCCTGGCAGAAGTTATGCCAACCTATCCGGTTAAGAAGATCTTCACCAAAGAAGAAATTGCCGCCTTCATTCGCAAGGACATCATGATTAAAAAGTAACAGTTTTTTCCGTTACTCTTTTCAGAGCGCTGTCAAAAACAGCGCTCTTTTTTTGTTCCTTTTTTTGCATATGAATTCTTGTATTACATAGGGTTTCAAGCTATACTAATCGCGATATTTTTACACTAAGAGGGGTTTTCATGAAGGAATTAATGACACGGGAACAGGTTAAAGAAGAATTAATCACCAAATTAAGTCACCTCTTCGGCGTTACGCCGGAAGAAGCTTCCGATGAACAATTTTATAAAGCCATTGCCAGTCTTTGCAATGAAGCACTTGCTGCGGAATCCTATGATTTCTGCCATCAAATCCACAATTCAAAAACCACCAAAGCGGTTTATTACATGTGTATGGAATTCCTGATGGGCCGTTCCTTAAAGAACAACCTTTATAACCAGAATATGACAGACGTGGTAGCAGACGTATGCGCGGATCTGGGCGTCAGCCTGGAGCGCCTATACGAATGCGAACCGGACGCAGGTCTCGGCAACGGCGGTTTGGGCCGCTTAGCTGCCTGTTACCTGGATGGCCTGGCCAGTGGCGGATATGCCGCCATGGGCTACGGCATTCTGTATGAATATGGTATTTTTAAGCAAAAGATTGTAGACGGCTGGCAGACGGAGCTGCCGGACTTCTGGCTCCCGGGCGGCGAAGTCTGGCTGAACGAAAAGTCGGAAGAAGCTGTAACAGTCAGCTTTGGCGGCCGATTAGAAAACAGCTGGGACGGCACTTATTATGCATCCAAGGTGGTTGATGCCACTTCTGTTGTTGCCATTCCCTACGATATGTATGTTTCCGGAAAAGACAGCGCCGGGGTTGCCATCCTGCGTCTTTGGAAAGCAAAAGCGCCCGGTTTTGACATGGCTCTTTTCAACCAAGGAGATTACATTCGCGCCGTAGAAAAACAAGCCATGGCGGAAGCCATTTGCAAAGTACTATACCCGGCAGACAATCATCCGGAAGGAAAATCCTTACGGTTGCGTCAACAATATTTCTTGGTATCCTCTTCCATGCAGGATATTGTAAAGCGCCATCTGCGTCATCATAAGACTATTGACTCCATTCCGGAGCGCATTGCCATTCATATCAATGACACCCACCCCACTTTAAGCATTCCGGAACTGATGCGCATTCTCTTAGACGAATGCGGTTACGGTTGGGACAAAGCCTGGGACATTTGCACCAAAACCTTTGCCTACACCAACCATACGGTCATGAAGGAAGCATTAGAGTGCTGGCCGGAAGATATTTTCCGCAACCTTCTGCCTCGCATTTATGAAATTGTCAAAGAAATTGACAACCGGTACCGTGCCAAGATTTGGGAGTTAACAGGAAATGCCAACCGCGTAGAAAACATGGCCATCGTTTCCAACGGCATTGTGCGCATGGCTAACCTTTGTGTGGCAACCTGTCACTGTGTCAACGGCGTTTCTGCTCTGCATTCGGAAATTCTGAAGCAAACTATCTTTTCTGATTTTTATAAGCTAACACCGGAGAAGTTCACCAATGTAACCAACGGCATTGCACATCGCCGGTGGTTGTGTCAGGCCAACCCGAAGCTGAGTGCGTATTTAACCTCTTTAATCGGCGATGAATTTGTACACGATGCTTCCACGCTGACAAATTTGAAAAAGTATGCCGATGACAAAGACGTGCTGGATCGCCTGGCAGAAATCAAATTAGAAAATAAAAAAGCCTTTGCTGCTTATCTCAAGAAAAAGCAAGGGGTGGAAATTGATCCAAACACCATCTTTGACGTTCAGGTTAAACGGCTGCACGAATACAAACGGCAGCACCTAAATCTTTATGAAATTATTTCCAACTATCTTACGTTGAAGGCTAATCCGAATATGGATTTTGCACCTCGCACTTATATTTTCGGTGCCAAGGCAGCGTCCGGATACTACATGGCGAAGCAGATTATTTCACTGATTTGTAACGTTGCAGAAGTTATCAACAATGATCCGGCCGTCAACAAGAAGATGAAAGTGGTTTATATTGAAGACTACAATGTCAGCATTGCCGAAGCTTTGATTCCGGCAGCCGATATTTCCGAGCAGATTTCCTTGGCCGGCACAGAAGCCTCCGGCACCTCTAACATGAAGTTCATGATTAACGGTGCGGTTACACTTGGCACTATGGACGGCGCAAATGTAGAAATCTTTGAATCCGTCGGCAAAGACAACATCTATATCTTCGGCATGACCACAGAAGAAGTAGCCGCATTGCAAAACCAGTACAATGCCAGCTCCTACTTCATGAACAACGAAGAAGTCAAGGCCATTATTGAATTTATCGGTAACGGCGTAAACGGCAAGTACTTCCCTGAACTGGCCGGCAACATGATTAATCATGACCCGTACATGGTGCTTGCCGATTATGCAGATTATCACCGTGTACGGCAAGATCTGTATCAAGCCTATCAAGATAAGTACAAGTGGAATAAAATGTCTTTGCTGAACATTGCAGGAGCCGGCATCTTTGCTGCAGACCGCGCTATTACTGACTATGCCAACAACATTTGGCACTGTCAACCGGTAAAAGACTAAACAAACGGGTGGCTTCTTTTGGCACAATTATTCAATTCCAGAGACCAAAAATATAAAAGTACATACGGAGCAGTGCAGGCGGGTCAAACTTTCGTCTTCCGCCTACAACTCCCGGATTCCGCAGGCGCTGTAATTTACAGCGCCCGTTTACTCCTGCAAAAAGACGGGCAAACACATGTAAAAAGTTATCCGTTTCAAAAGCTTGCTACAGGAGAAGGCCCTGTTACGCAACAATCGGATAAAGAGTTCTCCTGGTGGGAATGCCGGTACACGGCGGAGGAACCGGGCCTTTATTGGTACTCCTTTGTTCTGGACAAGCCGGATGGAGAAGAGCATCTTTACCGTGGGGCCTATGGCAATGCGCGCTCCGGCGGAGATCCTGCCTGTTGGCAACTAACCGTATATGAAAACGGATATACTACACCGGATTGCCTAAAAGGCGCTACACTGTACCAGATTTTTCCGGACCGGTTCTACTGTTCCGGCAGTCCCAAAGCAGATGTACCGGCAGACCGAGAACTGCGTCCATGGGACAGCACACCAAAATGGCGGCCAAACGAGCATGGCGAAGTCACCAACCAAGATTACTTAGGGGGTGACTTAAAAGGAATCCAGGAAAAACTTCCCTATTTAAAAGAACTTGACATTACCATTCTCTACTTAAATCCAATTTTTGAAGCGCACTCTAATCATCGCTACAATACAGCGGATTATCAAAAAGTTGATCCCCTGCTTGGAACCGAAGAGGATTTTGTTTCCCTTTGTCAGGCGGCACATGAATCCGGCATCAAAATTATTCTGGATGGCGTGTTCAACCATACCGGGGACGACAGCATCTACTTTAATCGCAAAGGCCGTTATCCTATTCCGGGAGCCTATAATTCAAAGAACTCCCCCTTTTATGACTGGTTCTGTTTTGAACAGTGGCCGGACAAATATGACTCTTGGTGGGGTTTTCAAACTCTGCCGGCAGTCAATGAAAGGAATCCGGATTATATTGACTTTATTACCGGAAAAGATGGCATTATTGCCAAATGGCTTACTCTTGGTGCCGACGGATGGCGCCTGGACGTAGCGGATGAACTCCCGGATGACTTTATCCGAAAGATTCATGAACGTGCCAAGGCTACCAAGCCGGACGCCATTATTCTTGGCGAAGTATGGGAAGATGCTTCCAATAAAATTGCTTACAGCAGTCGTCGGCAGTATTTGCTTGGTCATGAACTGGACAGCGTTATGAACTACCCCTTTGCCGAAGCCGTAATTGACTTTGTCCGCAACAACAATGCAGAAGATTTTTTGGAGCGCATCCTGACGATTACTGAAAATTATCCGAAGCCGGTAACCGATCTACTCATGAACTTGCTTGGGACACACGACACTGTGCGTATCCTGACTCGCCTGGTCGGAGAAAGTTGCGAAGGAAAAGATCGGGAATGGCAGTCCGTGCAAAGCTTAAGCCAAGAGCAATATGAGCATGGCCTTCGCCTGGAAAAAATTGCGGCATCCCTGCAATTTACGTTACCCGGCATTCCTTCCCTGTATTATGGCGATGAAGCCGGTATGCAAGGCTACAAAGATCCTTTCAACCGCAAAGGATTTCCTTGGGAGCAGATTCATTCTGAGTTACACGATTGGTACACCTGGCTTTCCGCCTTGCGAAAGCATTGCCCCGTTCTGAAAGAAGGACAATTCGTCCCCATTTCCGGTGCCAGCGGGTGCGTCTGTTATGCCAGAATTGACGAATCTCATCCGAATATTGTGGCTAAAAAAGATGCTCTGGTTGTTATTGCAAATAACAATCCGGAGCCCATTACCTACCAGCTTCCGTCCGCGCTCTCTGACCTGACAGTCATTCAAAATGTCTCCGCTTTCACTGGCGATACAGCCACTATTCCTCCCTATACCTGTGCTTTTTTAGGCAGAGGTACTTGGGTAACTGCTTAGTAAAAGGTCCACACTGAAAAAAACAGTATGGACCTTTTTTGCTTTAAATAATATTGTAATTACGCCAAGTTCTGTGTGTAAAGCAGTTAAACTTTACAGGTTAGAAATTGTCTTCAGAAGCACTTCTGTCAGTGCCATTTCCGCCAAAGCGTTCAGTTCCTGATACGTTTCCGGTGCAGCGTCATCTGCATCATCAGAAATCTTTCGAACAGAAAGGAACGGCACAGCATAAGCATCACAGACGCAAGCAATGGCAGCCGACTCCATATCAAATGCAGCAATACCAAATTCTTTTTTATATTCTTCCTTTTTTTCTGCTGTATGCAGGAAAAAATCACCGGTGCCAAGGGCACCTTTTTTCATGCCAGGCACCTGCATGGCTGCGTTTAAGAGAGCAGCATCTGCCTGGTGAAGGTAATCGCCTTCTATTTTTTCGCCAAGCTTTCTGCCAAAGACCCGTACGTCAAAGTCACATTCTACGTAAGACGTACCGGCAACTACATCGCCTTTGTGAAGAGACGAAATGGCACCGGACAAACCGGCATTCAGCACTGCATCTACCTGATATTCCCGAATCAGGGTCATGGCTGCCATGGTGGCACGTACCTTGCCCACTCCACTATGGATGGCATACACTGTTGCATTCTCTGTTTCCAAAGTAACTACGGCATGTGGCTGCTTTGTCAGTTCCATTCCTCCATGCTCCAAAGCATATTGAGAAAACGGCAAAAATTCCAGGTCATCTGCAAAGAGAAATCCGATTTTTTTCTTCATAGTAAACGTCCTTTCCAAGACAGGTAAAATCAATTCGATTTATTATAAAGAAAGCCCTTCTTTGCTGTCAATTTCTCCCTTTTGTTTCCCAGATTGCTGTGCTATACTTTACGTGTATTATACAGATTTCTTAAGAGGTGTACGGAATGGAAAAAGAGAGAGTAAAACTCAACATTTGCGGAAACGATTATTACATTACAACAGATGAAGATCCGCAGTACGTTCAAGCACTGGGCGTAGAATTGGATGAGGCTCTTTCCAAAGTGGTACAAAGTAGCTCCCGTCTGTCCATGACCCAGGCTGCCATTCTGGTTGCATTGGAATATGCGGATTCCGCAAAAAAAGCCAATGAAACCGCAGATAACCTGCGCAGTCAGATCAAAGAATATCTGGAAGATTCTGCCCGCTACAAAATGGAAGCAGAAGTTGCCAGAAGAGACGTAGATCGCTTAAACAGAGAATTGCAAAAGCGTTCCTAAGGAGTTTCTATGACAACAGCGGAAATTCTGGCTCCGGCCGGAACGTGGGAAGCTCTGACAGCAGCTGTCCGTAGCGGCGCCAATGCTGTTTATCTTGGTATTGGAGACTTCAATGCAAGACGAAACGCTGCTAATTTTCAACTGTCTGAGCTGAAAGACATCATATCATATTGCCATATTCGCGGAGTAAAAGTGCATCTGGCCTTAAATACACTGGTTTCAGATGCCGAACTGCCCGCTGCACTGGAAATTATTGAATGCGGCTGTGCCTTTGGCGCAGACGCATTTATTATACAAGACCTTGGTCTGGCACGCCTGGTTCACGCTATTGCTCCGGACATGCCGTTGCATGCGTCCACACAAATGGCCGTTATGAATCCTGCCGGATTCCGTTTGTTGGAATCTCTCGGCTTCACTCGGGCCGTTTTACCGCGGGAACTCTCCCTAAAAGAAATCCGGGAAATCAGAGAACAAACCACTTTAGAATTAGAGCTGTTTGTACACGGTGCCCTATGTATGTGCGTTTCGGGACAATGCTATCTCAGTGCCATGTTAGGCGGCCGCAGTGGAAACAGGGGACTCTGTGCCCAGCCGTGCCGTCTGCCTTTTGAGGCACCCGGCGGCACCGGGCACGACCTTTCCTTAAAGGACTTAAGCATTATCAATCAACTTCCGGCGCTGGCCGAAGCCGGCATTACCTCTTTTAAAATTGAGGGGCGGATGAAACGGCCGGAATACGTAGCCGCAGCAGTAACTGCTTGTCAGAATGCCTTGCAAGGGATTTCTGACAAGCAGTTAAACGAACAGTTGCGTGCCGTTTTCTCCCGCTCCGGTTTTACCGACGGATATTTGTCCGGCCGCAGAGGTCCTGCCATGTTCGGCACGCGCCAAAAAGAGGATGTGCTTGCAGCCGCCCCCATTTTAGAGCAACTGTCTGCCCTTTATCAGGACGACCCACAGCAAGCGGAAGTAGACCTTACTTTTACTGCACAGGTCGGACAGCCTATGACCTTGCAAGCAGATTTGTTCACCGAATATGGCCCGTTCCAAACAAAAGTTACCGGAGCCATTGTTGCAGAAGCACAAAATAAGGCGGCCACACCGGAGTCCGTAGAAAAACAACTCAGAAAGTCCGGCGGCACCGGTTATCTTATTCAAGATTTGGATATTACAATGGATAACCACTGCTTTCTTCCCGTTTCTGCCTTAAATGAGCTTCGCAGAACCGCATTAACCAATCTTACAGAGCAGCTTTTGACAAAGGGAAAGAAGAATTTTGATTTATCCAAAGGCACTCTGCCGGAACAAATCGTGGTACATTGCTCCAAAAGCGGTGTAAAGTTAGTGCGCTTTACAGGAATTCATCAAGTCCCGGAAAAGTGGTTGCAAAACTCAGAAATTCCGCATAAGTTAGGCATTTCTCACATCATTTTACCGGTACAAACACCGGACTATATTTTGCTACAGTTACAACAAGCAGGCCTACCCTTCGGTGTGGAATTACCCAGAGCACTGTATGGTAAGCAAGACAAGCTTATTGAAAAAATAAAAGAATGTGCTGCTTACGGAGCCGCCTTCCTACTAGTTGGAAACCTGGATGGCGTGGCTTTTGCACAAAAATCGGGCCTTCCAATCATTGCCAATTTCAGCATAAATGCATTTAACTCTTTAACTATAAATGAGTTAGACACATTAGGCTTAAAGGGCGTTGTCGTGTCTGCCGAACTGGAAGCGGATCAAATTAACGCCTTAAAAGGGACAACTGACATCGGTTTGTTTGCTTACGGGCGCTTGCCGCTCATGCTAACTCGCAACTGTCCTATCAAAAACGGAACGGATTGCAAGCATTGTCAGAAAAGCCGCTGCCTAACAGATCGGAAAGGCGTTGCCTTCCCGGTACAATGCAACAACGGTGCCAGTGAATTACTAAATTCCAGGCCAATTTATCTTGCCGACAAACAGCAAGCCTTCCGTAACACAGACTTTTCCTTGCTGTACTTTACCACCGAATCCGCTGATACCGTTTCCCAAATTGCAGAAGCCTATGATTTTGGTTCTGCACCGACAGACGGAAACTTTACCCGCGGACTTTATTTCAGAGGCGTTTTATAATGACGCCTTGCAAAGGAGCTTTATTATGGATATCCCACAAAGAATTACCATCAAATACTTTACCGATCAAATTGAAAAACTGCGCTATATTGACGGCGTGTCCGATTGGATTGACTTACGCTGTGCAGAAGAAGTTCACTTAAATGCCGGTGACTTTAAGCTTATCCCTTTGGGTGTAGCCATGCGTCTTCCGGAAGGCTACGAAGCACACGTAGTTCCACGGTCTTCCACCTTTAAGAACTTCGGCATTTTACAAGTCAACTCCATGGGGATTATTGATGCCTCCTACTCTGGAGACAATGACCAGTGGTTTTTCCCCGCACTTGCTGTTCGTGATACAGACCTACACGTAAATGACCGCATTTGCCAGTTCCGCATCATGCGCCATCAACCTACTATTGAATTTCAGGAAACCGACCATTTAACCGGACCCGATCGTGGCGGATTCGGTTCCACCGGCAGAGCATAAAACAAAAAAGAGAGCCTCCCTTTTTCCTTATTTACCGTCCCCCAAAACGGTTTATAAGAAAAGAAGGGAGGCCCCTTTTTTATATAGATTCGATTTTCCCTAGTAAATACAAGTAGAAACATCAGAGAAGATTGCGTCCAATCGGTTAAAGAAAGGGATTAAATCGCCCATATCCAGTGCCCGATGATCAAATGCCACCGTAATTGGCAAAATCATGGCCGTTTCTACCTTCCCTTGCTTGTTGCAAACCGGCCTCCACTGTGCCGCACCAATCCCAATTGCTACCAATTGGGGCGGAATAATTTCCAGAATAGTGCATTGCCCTCTCCATCCCCGGTATAAAGATCCCAAATTGGAAATGGTAACCGTGCCCTGTTCAATATCGTGCTTTGTCAGACGCATATTTTCCGGAATAGAATAGTACTCCTTCTTTGCAGAGCCTGATAATGTTTTTATCCTATGTTTCCCTGTTTTAGATCCAATCAGACGAAACAACGTTTGCAGCAGCTTTCCTTTTTTCAGGCCCTGCACCGTATTATCCAGGGATACTTCAAACATAACTTCGTTCATATCGGACTGATTGGCACGCTGTACAGAATCGGCTATGGTATCCCGTATCTCAGACAAAGATTTGGACTCCATATTGTGAAGATTCAGCGTCATCATTTCCCCGGTTTTCAGAACTACCGGCATGGAAATATCTATATTTTCCATGATTGTTACTTTTCCTCTAACCAGTTTCCGATTGAATTCTATGTGACCATTCATCTTCGGGCAAGCCTTCAGGCCCTCCACTAAGATTTTCAACAAAGCCGTATTGAGCGTTATTTTTTGCGATTTGGTTTTTTCCTTATTAAGCAAGCACAACGCTTCCATCAGTTGCGTTACATCCGCTTCGTACGTCACACAGGCATGTGGGATAGTTTCCCAGCTTTCTGTGGTCATATTGGAAACAATTTTTCTTGCAATTCCAAAGTGTTCTGTAGTGGCTACATGCATATTGTTCATCTCCTTGCCCTTTATCCTAAGATACGGTTCTAAAAATCAATTAAAGCAAAGATAAACAATTATTAAACTCTTTTGTCAGCCTTTAAAACGATATCCTGCTCCCCATACAGTTTGAATATGTTTGGGATGAGACGGATCCTCTTCCAGCTTTTCTCGCAACCGGTTAATATGAACGGCAACCGTTGCCGTATCTCCCAGTGCATCAAGCCCCCATATCCGCTCATATAGCGTTTCTTTGTCAAATACAATATCTGCATTCATCACCAAGAACAAAAAGAGCTCATATTCTTTGTTCTTCAAAACAATTTCTTTCCCATGCTTCAGTACCCGTCGTGCAGAGACATTAATGGTAAATTCACCTATCTCAATTTTGTTTTCCTCTTTTCTGTCTGTATTTTTTAAGCGAGCATATTGCGCAAGGTTGGATTTTACCCGCGCTACCAAAACATTGGGAGAAAACGGTTTTTCTATGTAATCGTCCGCACCAAGACCCAAACCACGAATCTTATCTACATCTTCTTTTAAAGCTGTTACCATTAAAATAGGAATGTCCGTTATTTCTCGTAATTTTTGGCAAACAGCAAAGCCATTCATTCCGGGAAGCATCACATCCAATAAAATCAGATCATAGGGTTCTTTTTGTACTTGTGCAATTCCATCCGGCCCGTTTCCTATAATGGTTGCAGAGAATCCATTAATCTGTAAATAATCCCGCTCTACTTCCGCAATATCAATATCGTCTTCAATAATCAGTATTTTCGTCATGTGTACACCTCAAATAAAGAAGAATAGATAGGCCCCCGTCCGCATTGTTTTTTGCATCTACGTAACCGCCCATGGCTAAAACTGCCTTTTTTACAAAAGCAAGACCAATCCCATTTCCGTTACCGGTATTCGTACGGGCCTTGTCTGTACGATAAAATAGTTCAAACAGCTTATCCAAATGGGATTCATCCACCCCCGGACCATTATCGGCTAACTCAATTTTAACAAAATTGCCTTCCGTTACAGTTGTAATCTTTACCTGGCCACAAGGACAATTTTTATATTTTAAGCTGTTATCCAAAATATTAGAAAGAATTCTTAATAAGAGTTCTTCATCTGCATAAACAGGAGCTTCATCGCCCGGGGAAAGAAGAATGGAAAGACCTTGTTCCTGATATTCTTCCCGCAAACTGTCCGTTGCCTCCTTCAAAAAAACAGACGGAAAAATGACATTTTCTTGTACTGTAAGCTCTTCCATATCCAATTTGGAGTAAGCAAGCAATGAAGAAACCATCTTCTCAATGTCCATGGTTTTGCGTTTGATGGTTTCTAAATATTTTTGCTTTCGTTCCGGCGATTCAGCCACACCGTCTATTAAGCCTTCCACATAGGCCTGAATTACCGTTAAGGGACTGCGAAGATCATGAGAAATATCCAGCAATAATTCTTTCCGATTCTGTTCCTCTTTTTGCGACTGCTCCACAGATTTTTTCAATCGTTCTGCCATATCATTGAAAGATTGGCAGACGGGGTAAAACTCATCCTGTCGTGTATAGGTCATCCGATAATCTAAGTTGCCATTACGAATTTCCGTTACGCCATTGGAGAGTAAGTTTAGTGGCTGTTCTATTTTACGAAAGACGAATCGAATTAGGAATCGATTTGTCATAAAAATAGATCCGACAACGGCCAGCAGGAGCAAGAGTGCAGATAAAACGGCAACCAGCCTTATACTGTTGCTGTCTTGGTGATTGTTATTGGAAAACAGGTACAACTCATACCAATTTCCGACAGAATCCTGATAGGTGTAATAATAGAGTTGTCGTTTCTCATTGGAGACGAAGGCAGTTGACCCTATTTCTTCTGCCGCCTGCATCAGGCTTTTCTCCGCTAAGTCCGAGTTCCCGCGAACATAAAAATCCGCATGGTTTTGATAAACCAAAATCTGCATGGTATCTTGATCTATGATTTTGCCAATGGTATCAAGACGTGTTTTCGTTGCCTCGGGTCCATCTTCAAAAACTTCATGCATTTTTCCGGAAATTTCTCGGCTGACATTATAAAATTCGCTATTGCTTTCAAAACCAAATCCGTTGGAATAATTTAACGTAAGATAAAATGCGCACACACATAACAAGCCTGCCAAAAGCGTTGTCATCACCGGCACTACAATCATAATAATATTGGAAATAGCAAGCCGTTTTTTGATTGTCATTTGCTTCACCTATCCCTTGACTCGTTCATTCAGTTCGTGATTTGATTATAAAAGAAAATTATAAACAGCAGATAAACCAGAAAAAAAAGAGCGTACCAAACGGTACGCTCTTTTTTGGAGCTGGAGATGGGACTCGAACCCACGACCTATTGATTACGAATCAATTGCGCTACCAACTGTGCCACTCCAGCAAATGTTTGTTGGCGAATGCTTATCAATAATACACGATTTTTCACGGCACTGCAAGAAAAATTGCCTTACAGGTGGCATTCTTTCAACACATATGCTACCATGAAATAACTGAACTTGTGTTTCAAGCAAAGGAGATTTCTTATGAAAAAGAAAAGTTTTTTGGCTCTGCTACTGGCCAGTATGCTTTTGGTTCTGAGCTTTTCCGCCTGCGGAAGCTCTGTTCCGGAACAGTTCAAAGGAAAGCTGATGGAGCCGTACATCAAAACCATCATGACCGGAAAATACACCTATGAATCTGCCACCTTAGGAGACACAGACAATAAGACAACTTTCAGCAAGGTCAGTGATGATAAAATTATGATTACCATCACCACCGCAGATACCACTGCCGTTTTAATGCGGAATGGAGATAACTACTACATTATTTCCCCATCCAAGTTTGCATACACAGATGCAACCGGGGACACCAAAAAGCAAATTTCCGCTTATACCACCAGTCTGTCTATTGAAAATTGGACAACCGGCACGTTTGTAGAAGAAGGCACTTGCACTGTCAAAGGAACAGATTATCAATATGAAGATTATTATATTGCAGTAACGCAAAAGAGAACCCGTTTTCTGTTCAATCAGAACGATAAATTGGCTCTGGCATGCAATGTAAACGATGACGGTAGCATAGACGAATACTTGACTATGGATATTTACGCCGCCAGCGAACAAAATTTTGAACAGCTAAACAGTTACCACTACTACAGTGCTGACGGCACTTCGGAAACCCAAACTAAGGCTGAAACCAGCTCCGAAAACTCGGACAAATAGGAGGAATACCCATGTCCGTCATTGTTTCCGGTGCATCCAGTGGAATTGGATATGCCACCGCCAAAGCTTTTGCTAAGGCAGGCTACGCCACCGCCATCCTGTGCCATACCGGCCGGGCGGCTGCAGAGGCACTGTGTGCCGAATTACAAAGCCAGGGCCTGACCGCAAAGGTGTATCAAGGTAACATAGCCGACTCATCTGCAGTGGACGCCATTGTAACGGCAGTAGAGAAAGAACTTGGGCCGGTAGAAGTCCTGGTTAACAATGCCGGCATCAGCAAATCCGGCTTGTTGACAGACTTCTCGGACGAAGATTATCACCAGATCATGCAGGTCAACTTAGACAGTGCATTCTTCTTCTCTCGCGCTGTACTGCCATCCATGATCCACCGCAAGCAGGGCTGCATTATTAATGTTTCTTCCATGTGGGGCGAAGTCGGTGCATCTTGTGAGGTAGTATACAGTACCGCTAAGGCAGGCCTGATTGGTTTTACAAAAGCACTGGCAAAGGAAGTTGGGCCAAGTAATATTCGCGTCAACTGTGTATCTCCCGGTGTCATTCAAACTCCTATGAATGCAGTATATAATGAAGAAACGTTACAGGAACTGGCAGAAGAAACACCGCTGAATCGCCTGGGAGAAGCGGAAGACATTGCAGAAGCCATTCTCTTTTTAGCCTCAGAAAAAGCGTCGTTTATTACAGGTCAGGATCTTGGCGTAAACGGCGGCATGATTATATAAAGGATTATATAAAGCAAGCGTTCTCTGGTTTTCTTGAAAACAGAGGGCGCTTTTTCTATAATGTTTGCATACCGTATTTTACTGAAAAAGAGGTCTTTTTATGCCACAGATTTTTGATTGCAAAGCCGTTGCTGAGCAAATAAAGAAAGAGTGTTTGGCTGAATCTGAGGTGTTACAAAAGAAGGGCATTCAACCGAAGCTGAGCCTGATCCGTGTTGGCACCAAGGGGCCGGACGTATCTTATGAACGGTCTATTTTGAACGTCATGGAATCGGCCGGGATTGCCGTGGAAGTGCACGCTTTGCCGGAGGACATTTCTGAAAAAGAGTATATTCAGGTCATGCAGGCAGAAAATGCAAACCAAAATGTACATGGCATTTTGGCCTTTCGCCCATTAGACAACATTTCTGAAGAAACCGCCATTTCCGACTGCTTACATCCTGACAAAGATGTGGACGCTTCCACCACAGCCAATCTGGGCCGCATTATGATGGGTGACAAACGAGGATTCCTGCCATGCACTGCCGCGGCACTTTTGGCGGTCTTACAGTTTTATAACATTCATTTAGACGGGAAAAATGTGGTCATTGTCAACCGCTCTAACGTCATTGGGAAGCCGCTTTCCATGATGCTGACCCAATTAAATGCTACTGTTACCTTATGCCATACCCATACCAAAGAGCTGGCCGCCAAATGCCGCGCGGCAGACATCTTAGTGTTAGGCCTAAACGGATGTAACTTAATTACCGAAGACTTTGTCGGTCCGCACACCATCCTGCTGGATGCCACTACCGTTTGGGAAAAGATGGTAGATGCGCAGGGCAACCCGGTATTAAATGAGAAAACCGGTCGCCAGCGAGTGGTCACCAAAGGCTGCTGCACGAACACCGCCCTGGCCGCCTGTGCCGCCTATACGCCGGTACCGGGCGTTGGTGGAATTACCACTTCGTTACTGGCTAAAAATGTAATCCAAGCCTGTCGCTTGCAGAACGACCTGGATTAAAAGGAAGAATTGCTTATGAATTTACAGGATTTAACCGTACCGCAATTTGTAGATGAAAGCTTTTCCAAGGCTCCGGTTCCGGGCGGTGGCGGCGTAGCCGCCGTGGTCGGCAGCCTTGGCGCCGCCCTGGGCGGCATGGTCTGCAATTTGACTACCGGCAAGAAAAAATACGCAAGGTATGAAGACGATATTCAACGCTTGTTGAAACAATTGGTTTCTTTAACAAAAGACATCTTGTCTTTAGCACAACAGGATGCAGAAAACTTTGCACCTTTAGCAGCATGCTACTCTTTGCCGGCAGAAACCGAATCGCAAAAGAAAGAAAAACATGACCGCATTCAAAATGCACTCTTGGTTGCCATTTCTGCTCCCATAGAGCTTGTAAAACTGTCCTATCAGGCGCTCCATTGCTTGGAAGAATTAGTCCAAAAAGGATCCGTTATGGTTCTTTCTGACGTCGGTTGCGGCGCGCTCTGCTTAAAAGCAGCATTGCAAATGGGCTGGCTGAACGTCAAAATCAATTTAACTGCAATTGAAAATAAGGACTATTGCCATACTGTAGAAGCAGAACTACTCCCCCTCTTATCAGAAGGAGAAGCGCTGGCAGACCGCATTTACCAAGAAGTAGAAAAGAGGTTATAACCGCATGACAAACTATGCTTATGACAAAGAATTTAACAAACGATTAAACGGATACAAACAGAACTTTCGCGTCATTACAGAAGACACTGCAAATCCGCTGATTTTGTTTGTTCACGGCGGACCGGGCGCACCGGACCGTCATATTGCCATTCATGCACAGGCAAAAAATCTGGTGGAAGCCGGGTACACAATGGTTCTTTGGGATCAACGTGGCGCCGGAAAATCCTTTCATCCTTCCATTTTGTGGGACAAAGACCTTTGCATTGATGACTGCGTAGAAGATGCACATCAGTTAATCCTTTGGCTGTGCAAAAAATACAAGCAAAAGAAAATCATCTTATTTGGTCGCTCTTGGGGGACGGTGCTCGGCGGTCTAGTTTGCAAAAAGTATCCGGAACTGATTGCTGCTTATGTTGCACAAGGCCAGTTTGTAGACGGCACATTAAATGAAGCCCTTTCCTATGAATATGCTCGTGCTAACGCGCAAATAGCAGGAGACCAAAAGTCTTTGAAAAAATTGGAGGGCGGCGCTCCGGTAAAAGGCGTTTACCCAACTTCCACCGGCATGTCTACCCAGCGCAACATTCTTGCCAAATATGGCGGGGCCGATTGGAAAGACCGGGGCGGTTATTTTACACACATTGTAAAGCCAATGTTGACCAATGACGGTTATCATCTGAAAGACATACCAAAATACGCTATCGGCGGCATATTTCTGTCCACCAAGCTTTGGCCTGAAGTCGTTTCCCATGATTTCCGCAAGGAAATTACGGAGTTAAAAATGCCCTGCCTCTTTACCATTGGCCGCCACGACTACAACACACCGGCACCATTGGCGCTAGCTTGGTATCAAAATCTGAAAGCGCCCTATAAGGAATGGGTATGGTTTGAAGATTCCGCCCATGGCCCCATTTCAGAGGAACCGGAAAAATGGGCAAAAGTGGTTTTGTCCTTTTTACAAGAGCAGTTATAATTCTGGTCCTACCCCATCAAACGGCGTTAGGGTGCACTATCCGGTGCGCCCTTTCTTTTTTGCTAAAAGCGCAATAAGGATGCGCCATACATTGATAAAGAATTGTTTAAATTGTATGATAAATTTCTTTGTGGTATAATTTGAATGTTAGTAACGAATTCTTCGTAAATAACAAAAGAGAGGACTGATTTCTTTGTACAAAATTGTCACAAAACGAGATCTTAATCCAACTGTTTGCTTAATGGAGGTAGAAGCTCCGCTGGTTGCCAGAAAGGCAAAAGCCGGACAATTTATCATCCTGCGGATTGATGAATACGGTGAACGTATTCCGCTGACAGTTGCTGATTATGATCGTGAAAAGGGCACCATTACCATTATCTTCCAGAAGGTTGGCAAATCCACCTGGAAGCTTGGTGACCTGAACGAAGGAGACTGCATCCAGGACTTTGTAGGTCCGCTTGGCATTGCCTCCGAATTTGAAGGAATGAAGAAGGTTGCTGTTATCGGCGGCGGTGTAGGATGCGCCATTGCTTACCCGCAGGCCAAGGCCCTTCACGAACTGGGCATTCATTGTGACCTGATTACCGGTTTCCGTAACAAGGATCTGGTTATTTTGGAAGATGAAATGAAAGCAGTATGTGATAACCTTTACCTTTGCACGGATGACGGATCCTACGGAGAAAAGGCGCTGGTTACCGATGTACTGAAGCGTCAGATTGAAGCCGGTGCCGGCTATGATTGTGTCATTGCCATCGGCCCGTTGATCATGATGAAATTTGTTGCACAGCTGACCAAGCAATATGATATCCGTACTATCGTTTCCATGAACCCGATCATGATTGATGGTACCGGCATGTGTGGTGGTTGTCGTCTTACCGTTGACGGCGAAGTAAAATTTGCCTGTGTAGACGGTCCGGACTTTGACGGTTTCAAAGTTGACTTTGACGAAGCCATGCGCCGCTCTGTTATCTTCAAAGAAAAACAAGATCATGACAGAGAAGAATATTGTAACCTGTATCATAAGGAGGTTGTGGAATAATGCCGAACATGTCTTTAACCAAGGTCGCCATTCCGGAACAGGATCCTAATGTAAGAAATAAGAACTTCTTAGAGGTTTCTCTTGGATATACTGCAGAAATGGCACAGGAAGAAGCACAGCGTTGCTTAAATTGTAAGCACAGACCGTGCATTTCCGGTTGCCCTGTTAATGTACAAATCCCGGATTTCATTTCTGCCATTGCCGCAGGAAATTTCCAGGAAGCCAATGACATCATTAAAACCACCTCTGCCCTTCCTGCCGTTTGTGGCCGTGTTTGCCCGCAGGAAAGCCAGTGTGAAGGAAAATGTGTTCGCGGTATCAAAGGCGAGCCGGTTGCTATCGGACGTCTGGAGCGCTTTGCTGCTGACTGGGCACGTGAAAACGGCAAGCCGGAAACCTATGACATTCAGCCGAATGGTCATCGCGTAGCCATTGTTGGTTCCGGTCCTTCCGGACTGACCTGCGCCGGAGACCTTGCCAAGCTCGGCTATGACGTTACTATTTACGAAGCATTCCATGAAGCCGGCGGCGTACTGCTCTATGGTATTCCGGAATTCCGTCTTCCAAAAGCTATCGTAAAGAAGGAAATTGAAGGCCTGAAGGCCATGGGCGTCAAGATTGTTACCAATGCCGTTATCGGTAAATGCGAAACCATTGATGAGCTCTTTGAACAAGGCTATGAAGCCGTATTTGTCGGCTCCGGTGCCGGTCTTCCAAGCTTCATGAGAATTCCGGGTGAATCCTTAAATGGTGTTTACTCCGCCAACGAATATCTGACCCGTGTCAACTTCATGAAGGCCTTTAAAGAAGGTTATGATACTCCAATTACCCATGACAAGCGCGTAGCTATTGTCGGCGGCGGTAACGTTGCCATGGACGCAGCTCGTACTGCAAAACGTCTGGGTGCTGAAGAAGTTTATATTGTTTACAGACGTTCTGAAGAAGAGCTTCCTGCCCGTGCAGAAGAGGTACATCACGCCAAAGAAGAAGGCATTATCTTCAAGCTGCTGAACAACCCGGTTGAAATTCTTGGAGATGACAAAGGCTGGGTTACCGGCATGAAGTGCATCAAGATGGAACTGGGTGAACCGGATGATTCCGGTCGTCGTCGTCCTGTTGCCATTCCGGATTCTGAATTTGTTCTGGACGTAGATGCCGTTATCATGTCCATCGGTACTTCTCCAAACCCACTAATCCGTTCCACCACACCTGGTCTGGACACCAATAAGTGGGGATGCCTGATTGCCGATGAAAACGGTCTGACTTCCCGCGAAGGCGTATATGCCGGTGGTGACGCTGTTACCGGCGCTGCCACTGTTATTCTTGCCATGGGTGCCGGTAAAACTGCCGCAGCTGCCATGGATGAATACCTTAAAAACAAAGACTAATTAGAAAAGACTGATTCGTCTTATAATGAAACAGAAACCCCCGCGTAGTAACGCGGGGGTTTTGTTTAGAAATTCTCCAAGGCATTTCCGTCTCCGGTACGGAGATTAAATTGCAGTACTTTTTCTTGTCCGTCTTCCGTATACTCTATCCGAATGACATCTTTTTCCACATACTCGGCCAGATTTACCTGATACTCTTTCTGCCGGAAAATTTTCTTCAAATTTTCCATGGCTTTATGAGAATACTGTCCGGCATTGTCAGACATGAAAAGAACGGAACCAAAAATATCATTGATCTTGGCCAAATCCAGCTTCTGTTCATAGGTAAAATCAATATTGTCATCCCGCAGGAAGAACACATCCGGATCATTGGCAAAAGCGCGGCCATTCAAGCAGCGACGGAAAATCGTATCTACCATGGCATTATAACAGCTTGGCACTTCTCCGTTCATTTCCATCTTGTTGACCAGGTCACCGCCAAAGACTTTGTTGGCGTCACAACCAATACGGCAGGCATCAAAGATACCCATACAAGCACCCAGAGGAACACCACAGCCAAGGATAATTTTGTCCCCGCAGCATTCCCGTAACAAATCAACCGCTTCACACATTAACTGACCACGCGTCTTTCCGCCACGTGGCAAAATGCAAGCAGTATATAAGAAGTCCAGCTTGACCATATCAAAGCCCCACTCCTGTAAGATTGTGGCAAAGGTATTCTTTAAGAAATCCCGTACCTCCGGTTTCTCAATATCCAATGTAAAGGTCAGGCCCCAGTTAATTAAGCCAAGCTGCGGCGCTTTTGCTCCAAACGTCGGGGACGGAATCAGCCAATCCCGGTGGGCTTTAAACAGGTCTGAACTAATTTGTACATTTAACGGTGCAAGCCAAAGTCCCGCCAAATATCCCTTGTTATGAATAGAATCTACAATGGGTTTTAGGCCATGCGGAAACTTCTCCGGGTTTGGTGACGTCCAGTCCCCGACCTTGGAGTAACCGTCATCAATTTGGAAAATCTGCGTCAGGTCGGAAACGGCGTCCAAGCCATTCAGGTCCCGTAGAATAATGTCTTCATTAATGTTGCGGAAGTAGTTGTACCAAGAGGTATACCCGGCAAAGCGAGTTACCTTTGGCTTGGAAAATCCGCAAAAATCAAAAAAGTATTGATCAAAAGCAGCATCATAATCATCTTCAATGACTGCCACATCCAGCAACTGATATTGCTGACCTTCGGCCAGTTCCAGACCGTCTACGTCCTTAACAATGGAAAAGCGGTCATGGTACATATCCACATCAAAAATAGTAAAGCCCTGCCGTTCCGACCGAGAGCCATATAACTTGATGCGGTTACTTCCCTGCTTTCGCAAATACGTAAAAGTTTCTGAATGGAATATCCCCAACTCGCCATAGGAAGTAAAGTTATAATCTCCTACTGCAGTGGCAAGATATTGCCCCAAGCGCACCCAGTCTGCCATCTTGGTATATCCAACGGAGCGGTCACTTCTTTTATATTCCGTAGAAGTAGACCAGGACTGGTAACCGTTAGAAAAGAAGCGATCTTCCTCTGCAAATACATACTTACTGTCCAGTACCAAGTGGTTCATCCGAATTGGTTTCTTTGCCGTCAGAACAGCACCAAGGTAGCCTGCTCGTTCTTCCAGATCTAACGTAAACGCTTCGTTGTCAAAGGTGTTTACTTCGTGATCTGTGCCAATGTAATTGTAGCTTGCTTTCAGAGTAAACATGAAATCCTCCTTTATTCTGTAAATGAGTTCACTGTTTCGGCTAGTTTTTCCCACTCTTCCAAAGCCGCTTCCAAGTGCTCATTTGTTTCTGCTAATGCTTCTGACAAGCGTGTGGCTTCCGCAAAATCTGTTGCCACTTCTTCTGTATCCAACGCTTCTGTCAATTCTTCTGCCTTTTGTTCCAAAGCATTAATTTCTTCTTCTTTTTTTCGCAAGGCGGTTTTGGCACGTGTCTGCTCGGAACGCAGCTTTTTCTGTTCCAGATAGGACTTTCCGCCTGCGCCCATTTCCTTTTTGGAATCGGTTGTTCCGGGCGAGTCAGTCTCTTCCCTTGCCAAACGCTCTTCCAGCTGTTTCAAGTAGGTATCGTAATTACCAATACAAAGCTGACTGTCTTTCGGCCGTAAACAAAAAATACGGTCTGCAATTTGATTAATAAAATAACGGTCATGGCTGATTACCAGCAAGGTGCCGTCATAGGCTTGCAACGCTTCTTCCAACGCAGCCATGGAATAAATATCCAAATGGTTGGTAGGCTCGTCCAAAATCAGGAAATTGCACTGCTGTAGCATTAATTTACAAAGAGCCACTTTAGCGCGTTCTCCACCACTGAAAGAAGAAATTTTTTCAAACACCTTATCCTGCGTAAAACCAAATACTGCCAGAGCAGAGCGTACTTCCGTGTTGCTCATTCTGGGATAACTGTCCTGTATTTCTTCAAAAGCCGTTTTTCCCGGGCTTAAATTTAATTGGTGCTGATCAAAATATCCGACGGTAACACCAACGCCAAACCGCACACCGCGTCCACGGCGCAGAATTTGCTTTACCAAAGTGGTCTTCCCTATTCCGTTGTCTCCAATCATGACCATGCGGTCTCCGCGCTTCAGTTCAAAAGAAACCCCTTCATACAGGACTTTCTCCGGGAACGCCATGGAAACGTCATGGAGTTCCAGCACGTCTTCTCCGCTGATGGTAGCCGGCCGAAAGGCAAAGGAAAAATCAAAATTTTCCTGCTCCGGCTTTTCTAAACCGGCTGTCATACGATCAATTTGTTTTTGTTTGCTTTCGGCTGTTTTAATATTCTTTTCCCGATTCCAGCGGCGTTGTTGATCAATAACACCTTCCAGGCGATGCACTTCATCCATGACGTTTTTGTAATGGCGCTCCTGGCTTATGTCCCGCTCTTCTTTCAGCGCCATATGGCGACTGTAATTGCCTTCTGTTACATAAATTTTCCGTGTGGTAATTTCTGCAACCTTATTGCAAATTTTGTCTAAGAAATACCGGTCATGTGAAATAACCAAAGTGGTAATATGACTTCCTGCAATAAACTTTTCCAACCAGGAAACGGATTGCATATCCAAGTGGTTGGTGGGTTCATCCAGTAACATAAGGTCCGGCTTTTGTAACAGCAATTTAGCCAATCCGATTTTAGATTTCTGTCCGCCGGAAAGACTTTTAACCGGCAAAGCCTGCTCTTCTTCTGTAAAACCCAGACCGCTTAATACCGAGCGAGTCAGCGCAGCGTACGTTAACCCGTCCGCTGCTTTATACTGTTCCAAAAGCTGTTCCTGTTCTTCAATTAAAGTGGTATCTGCATGCACTTGCAATGCGGAACGCAGTTCTGCCAGCCGCTGTTCCATTTCTTTCAGCGGTGCAAAAATAGTCAAGCACTCTTCATATGCAGTCTTTTCAGAATTTGCACAAACGTGCTGCTCCAAATATCCGATTTTCAAAAACGAAGAGCGCACAATATTGCCCGCATCAGCCTCTTCCTGTCCGGTTATAATACGAAACAACGTGGTTTTTCCTGCGCCGTTGGCGCCAATTAAACCTACAATGTCTCCCTTTTCCACGGCAAGATTTGCGTTTTGAAATAGGAGCCGATCCCCATACCATTTTTCCAAATTGCAGCAGTTTAAAATCATGGGGTAATTCCGTCCTTTTCCGAATAGTATATTTTATGCTATAATGTGTGTAATTTTATTACGACATTGAGGTGTTACTTTTATGGACAAGCAGAAAAAGTGGACTGGGAAAAGGGTCCTTCTTCTGATTGCAGAGCTGTTTTTTTTGGCACTGTTTCTGGTGGCTGCTGTCCGTCTTGGCAAAATGGCCTATGACTATTATAAAGGAGACCAATTATATCAACAGGCTTCCGATGCCTTTTTAAAAGAAGAAAGTCCAAGCACTGATAACAACGTTATTGATCTTGGCATTTCTGTAGATTTTGATGCTTTAACAAAAACCAATGCGGATGCCATTGGCTGGATTCTGATTCCGGACACAGCTGTCAATTATCCGTTAATGCAAACAGAAAATAACCAATATTATCTGAAGCATACTTATAATGGCACTTACAGTGACTTTGGCAGCATTTTCTTGGCTACCGAATGCGGATCTGATTTTTCAGACCAGCACAGCTTAATTTACGGGCATAATACCAAAAACGGTTCCATGTTCGGATCTTTAAAGAAATATAAAGACAAAGCCTATTTGGAAGCGCATCCGTATCTTTACATTATCCAGAAGGATCAAATCCTGGAATATAAAATTATTTCCGCTTTTACAGCGGAAACCTCAGATGACATTTATTTGTTAAGTTTTGCCTCTGACGGAGATTACTTTTACTGGTTACAACGAATGGTAGCCCTTTCGGAAGTGGAAGCAGCCGCACCGAAATTGTCCACCGACACCAAGGTGCTGACTCTGTCCACCTGTACTTCCCGTACGGAAACCGAACGGTTTACCGTAAATGCCGTTTTAAACCACGTTTATTCAACTGTTAACACGGCCCAGTAAAACATCTTCTAAGGAAACACTGTCCAAATACCGATAAATACATTCATCCAGATTTTTCCAAAGTGGATAGGTTAAGCATTCGGTCATATTGGCGCAGCCTACTTCCGTACCGGCACAAGCTACCGGAGCCAATTTTCCTTCGGCGCTTTTTAAAATTTCCCCGGCCGAAATATCCGCCGGAGAACGGGACAGTTGATATCCCCCATGCTTTCCATGATGGGCGGTAATTAATTCATCTTTGGACAAACGGCTGGCTATGGCTTCCAAATATTTAATGGAAACCTTTTGCCGTTCTGCAATTTCTTTTAAAGAAATATACCCCTCATCTTGATGCTGTGCCAAATCCAGCATAATGCGGAACGCATAGCGTCCTTTTGTGGAAATCATCATGTCTCATCACCTGCTATATTTTAACTTTTTTATACTTGCTTTTCAACAAGCAGAGGAGTCTTCCATGAGCAACATTACCCTTAGAACTCTTTGCATTCTCGGCTGTTTCATGACCTGTTATTTTTTGGGCACCTTTCAGCCCTCTTATCTACTTGGCATGAAAATTTATCACAAAGATTTACGGCAGGAAGGTAGCGGAAATTCCGGTGCCACCAATGCCATTCGTGTATTCGGTTTGAAGTTCGGCTTGCTTTGCCTTGCCATAGATGCCGGAAAAGGCGCCCTTGGCGTTCTATTTGCCAAATGGATGTTAACTGCTGACATTGTCGGTTCTCATGACATTTCTATTTGTTTTCAATTGATTGCCGGCATCTTTGTATTAATTGGGCACAACCACCCGTTTTATATGCAGTTTCGTGGTGGAAAGGGAGTTGCTGCCTCGCTTGGCGTCATGCTAGTCATTGACTGGCGTGTCTTCCTGATTGCCGCAGTACCGTCCCTACTCTGCCTATTGCTAACACGGATTATGTCCATTTCTTCCCTGACCTTTGAATTTACCTGTTTTCTTTCCTTCCTGTTTCTTTACTTTCAATCGGATGCGTTCTACTGGATTGTTATTGTAGCGTCGCTTTATCCCATTTTATCTTTTACACGGCATCGCAACAATCTGGCACGCCTGGTTAATGGAAAAGAGCCAAAACTCTGGGGACAAAAGCCACAGGAAACCCAGCGTGTACAAAAGAACTCCTGGGGCACCATAATAGACACCAGTATCCCGGAAGAAAACCCTGACAAGCCGCAAAAGCCAAAGAAGAATTGAAAAGGAGAACTATATGGCCTTTACCACGCAAACTTTTATTTTCGTCTTTTTGCCTCTTTGCCTATGAAAAGATGAAAACGCTAAACTACAATCCTGTCCTCTCTCTTTCCGACAAGGTACCTCTTTCTTCTTTAGAAGCTACGGATATTACCGTACAGCAAACCAATGAATTAACCACCTTCTTCTGGGAAACAGACGAAGATTATGAATCTGTCTGGGCTGTTTCAGGAGAAACCGTTTATGACATGAAGAAAGTAGATAACGGATATCAAGTCACTTTAAAGGTTGAGGATCCGGATGAAACGGCGGATACGCTACAAATTTATGTTAGCTAAAAAAAAAGGCAGTTGGTCCAGAAGGACCAACTGCCTTTTTTTCTGTATTTATTCTGTAATCGGTTCTTTTTCATCCAATTCTTTATGAATGGCTTTTATGGTGCTCTTCAAAAAGAGTCCAACCATAGTAAGGGAAACACCTTCTGCAATAACAAAAGAAAGCCATACCAGATTCAGATTGCCGGTCAAAGAAAGCAGTTTGGCACAGGGCACCAAAACCACCAGCTGACGGGAAACGGAAACAATCAAGCTACGAACGGAGCGCCCCAATGCCTGTAAAGAAGACATGAACATAATAGAGGCACCCGCAAGCGGAAAATGAACGGCAATAATGCGAAGGGCCGTAGTTCCCAGCTCTACCACTTTTGGCTCTTCTGTAAACAGTTCCAACAATTGTGCCGGGAAGAGTTCAAAAATAAGCAATCCGACGGTCATGATACCAACGGCATAACAAACGGCACAACGAACGGTCTGTCTAATACGTTCCGGTCTTCCGGCGCCATAGTTATAGGCTTCAATGGGAACTACACCGCTATTCATGCCAAAAACCGGCATAAAGACGAAGCTCTGTAATTTGAAATACAGGCCAAAGACGGTAACAGCGGCTTCCGTAAAAGCATTCAAAATATAATTCATGGCAAATACCATGATGGACGAAATGGAATTCATTACAATGGACGGCAGTCCGACTTTATAAATATCCCGAATAACCCACCAATCCGGCTTCATCTTTTTGAAGCTAAGCGTAATTTCCGGGTTAAATCTACGGTTAAAAACAACGCCAAGAATGGCGGAAACAATCTGACCCGCTACCGTAGCGATTGCTGCGCCTTTTACGCCCATTGCAGGCATACCAAAGTAACCAAAAATTAAAATGGGGTCCATAACAATATTTACAACGGCACCGACCAACTGTGTTGTCATAGAATACATGGTTCGTCCGGTGGAAATTAAAAGCCGCTCCATGCAACCTTGGAGGAACATACCAAAGGAGCAAAACATAACAATGGGAAGATACTCCATGCCATATTGAATGGCCTGCTCCGATGCTTTTTGCATACGGAAAATGGGTTCCGGAAGGACAAATCCTAAAAGTGCAATCAGGACAAAGGTGGCACCATAAATTAGGACTGCATTGTTGGCTGTCTTATCTACCAGTTCCTTGTTCCTTTCTCCTAAGCTTTTGGAAAGCAAGGCATTTACACCAACGCCGGTCCCTACCGAAAAAGCCGTCATCAGGTTCTGAATGGGGAACGCATAGGACAAGGCCGCCACACCAATTCCGGTTGGATCATATTTTCCAATAAAAAAGCTGTCTACTACATTGTACAGAGCCAATACCATCATAGATACCATCATTGGCAATGAGGTACTAATCAATAATTTGTTAATCGGCATTGTCCCCAATTTGTTTTCTTCTGTTTTTACTTCTTTTACTTCTTCCAAACAAATCCTCCTATTCTTTTATCGCAAAATATTCCGCCTTACATAAGCGTTGCGATACTTTGAGTAAATAATCAGTTGACTCTTGTAAATGCCGTAGTAACCGGACAACATGTAGCTGACCGCTACCACAATGGCAAAAAACCAGATTCCCTGTCCGCCGAATAATTCCAGGCCCATAATAAAGGACGCAATTGGCGAGTTAGTTACTCCGCAAAATACAGCAATCATACCAAGGGCAGCGCAGAGTCCTGCAGGCATTCCTAAGAACGATGCAGCAAAGCAGCCAAAGCAGGCTCCCATAAACAAAGTTGGCACAATTTCACCGCCACGATATCCACCGGCAAGAGAAACTGCTGTAAACAGAAGCTTCAGCAAAAAGGCGTACCAAACCGTGTGTCCCATGACAGCAGAAAGAATCATAGCAGAACCAAGTCCGTTGTAGTCCTGAGTGCCAACCAGCAGTGTTAACAAACTGATAAAAGTACCGGCTACAAAAATACGGATATAGGAATTGTTAAATACCGTATTCATGAACTTTTCTACAATAATCAAAGTCATGCACAGCAAAATGCTGAAGATGGCACACAGGACACCCAGTAGAGTGGTCATACCTGCTGTATAGAAAGTAAAATCCGGGATAACGGACAACTGATAAGCGGCATAGGTTACACCTAACGCTTTGGCCACTGAAATGGCAGTCAACGCAGAAGCAATACAAGGAACCAGTGCAGCGTAATACATTACACCGACACTAATGACTTCCATGGAAAAAATGGCAGCGGTAATGGGGGAACCGAACAAGGCGGAAAAGGCACCGGCCATACCGGTCATTATCAGAATTCGCGTATCCGCTTCTTTCATTTTTAACAATCTGGCCAGTGTGCTGCCAAGACTGGCGCCCATTTGCAGTGCTGCGCCTTCTCTGCCAACAGAGGCACCAAACAAATGAGATAAAATGGAGGAAACAAAAATGAGTGGCGCAGTGCGTGCCGGAATTTCTTCATTGGCATTCACTGCTGCTAGTACCATATTCGTTCCTTTGTTTCCCTCTTTTTTCGGTTGCTTGTCAAATTTTTGGTAAAGGAAGGCAATCAGAAGACCTGCTACCGGCAAAAGCCAAATTAAAAACGGATAATCTGTACGCCATTGTGTAGCATAGGTTAACGCATAATAAAAAGCAGTGGAAAGTAAGCCCATAACACTGCCTAGTAAGATGGATAATACCAGCCATTTCAAATATACTTCAAAGTGATCTAAGAAATGTTTTCCTTCTTCTCCTGCGCGATGCAAAATTTTATTTGCCATAGATGCCTCCTCTCTGTTAATTACCTGATTGCAAAGTACGATATAAAACGCTCTGGCATAAGCCAGAGCGTTAAACTAGTTCCTTATGATTTCCTGAATTTCAGAATCATGAGAACCACGGCGCTAACGCCGACTAGGGTAACCACTCCGATAGAAATAGCTCTTCCTTGCTTGCTGCCGGAAGAAGCTTCTTTTTCAGCTACCGTTGTCCCGGTAGGATTGGCCACCTTGGTAACGACAGAATCTGAAGTTTCTTCTTCTGTTGAGGTTTCTGTTTCAGATTCTGTAGTAGATTCCGTTGTACTGCTTGTGGTAGTGGTACTTTTCTTAGTAGTTGCTTTTTTGGTAGTTGTAGTTGGTTTTTCTCCGGTATAAACTACCTTGGCTCCACTGGGTAAAGCCCCGGATTCTATGGTTACGGCACCTTGGTAGTTATCAATATAAACGGTTTCCAGGTTGGAAAAACTGGTAAAGGAACCGGAAGAAATGCGGGTAACCGAATTCGGCACATAAATGGTGGTAATGCTGATTCGGTTGATGACACTTGTCGGAATATCATTTGCAGTAACCGTTTTGGTTCCGCTGGTAATATAAGCTGTATTTCCGCTAACGGTAGCGCCGGCAAAAGCCGGAACAGTCAGGCAGAGCAACAGTACCAAACTGAGAAGCAGTGCACTGATTTTTGACTTTTTGGTCTTCATTGGAATGCCTCCGAATTACTTTCATTTATCGCCAAGATGATACCATTATTCTGAAAGGATTTCAACGCCGGCGGCGCTGGGCCGGCAAAGGAAAACGCGTGTATATCCGGCTGCTTTCAGCGCATGAAAGCAAGCCTCTGCGGCTGCTTTCTCCGTGAAAGCGCCGTAGGTGCTTGGGCCGCTTCCGCTCATAAGATGCGCCTTTGCTCCGTGCTGCCGCAATACGGATTTGATTTCCACCCGATCCGGCACTTCTAAAAGCTGTTCAAACAGGTTGCCCATATTGGAAAATTGCTGTTCTGTGTTGCCGGTCATCAGAGCCTGCAACATGCCGTCCCGATTTAGATGCCGCACATTCTGTGCGGTGTCAAAGGCGGCATAGGCCTCTTTGGTGGAAATCTGTTGATCCGGATTGCAAAGCACGTACCAGCAAGGCGAAGCCGCGGGAAGCGCAGCAAGCACCCCACCGGTATATAGGCCCAGCATGGTACCACCTTGTATGCAGAACGGCACATCTGCCCCTGTGTCCACAGCCATGGTGCTTAGTTGCCGTTCTGACAAGTTAGCAGAAAGAAGCCGGTTCAGCGCCACATAAACGGCTGCCGCGTCAGCACTGCCTCCGGCCAGGCCGGCCGCTACCGGGATGTGTTTTTCCAAGGAAATACAAATTCCCGGATTGGGAATCCCGGTTTCTTGAAAAAAATGCTGCGCTGCAGCATAAGCCAAATTATCGGCATTACAAGGCAAAGAGGAATTGGAGCAAGACAGCTGTATGGTCCCGGTATTTCCGCTTAATTCTACGGTGACGTAATCTGCCAGATCTACCGACTGCATAATGTTAAAAACCGTATGATAGCCGTCTTCTGTTTTACCCAAAATATCCAGCAACAAATTGATTTTTGCATAAGCAGCCAATACCATAACCTAGCCCCTTTCTCCGTACCATAAAAAGCACTATGATTTTACCATAAACGGCAATGATTTGTAGAGGAAAAGCAGAAAAAAGGCCTACCGTTTTTAGAAGCGGAAAAGGCGGTGCATGACCGGGTGAATTGTGATAGAATAGGTTAACTTTTAACGCTGGAGGTTTTCCCATGAAAGCAGTTGTAACCGTAGTCGGCAAGGATACTATTGGCATCTTTGCAAAAGTATCTACCTTCCTTGCCGATAAAGGCGCCAATATTATCGGTGTTTCTCAAACCATTTTAAATGACATGTTTGTTATGATCATGTCCATTGACGTAGATAAGCTGACCATTCCGTTCGGCGAATTTGCAGATGGCATTAAGGCCTATGGGGAAGAGAACAGTCTGGTCATTCATGCCATGCACGAAGACATTTTCCATTCCATGCATCGTATTTGAGGAGAACCTGACCTATGCTCAATCTGAACCCTTCTGATATTCTGGAAACCATCCAGATGATTGAAAATGAAAACTTGGATATCCGTACCATCACCATGGGCATTTCTCTGTTAGATTGTGCGGACCAGGACAGCACTGTAGCCTGCCAAAAGATTTACGACAAAATCTGCAAGAAGGCAGAGCACTTAGTACAAACCGGAGAAGACATTGAACGGGAATATGGCATTCCCATCATCAACAAGCGCATTTCCGTTACTCCAATTTCCATGCTGCTTGCCTCCAGTAACGGAGATCCTATTTCCTATGCTCTTGCCTTAGAAAAAGCAGCAAAAGAAGTAGGCGTTAACTATCTTGGCGGATATTCCGCACTGGTACAAAAAGGCTTTGCCGCCGGTGATATGGCCCTTATTCAATCCATCCCGGAAGCACTTGCTGTTACAGATCATATCTGTTCCAGCGTAAATATTGGTTCCACCAAAGCCGGTATTAATATGGATGCGGTCCGCTTAATGGGTAAAATTATTAAGGAATCCGCAGAAAAGACAGCAGACAGAGAATGCGTTGGTGCCTCTAAAATTGTTGTTTTTTGTAATGCAGTAGAAGATAATCCGTTTATGGCAGGTGCCTTCCACGGCATTGGAGAGCCGGATACCGTCATTAATGTCGGCGTTTCCGGCCCCGGTGTAGTTCGCGCCGCCTTAAGTAACCAACCGGATGCTTCCATTCAGGAAATTGCAGAAACCGTAAAACGGACTGCCTTCAAAATTACACGCGTCGGTCAGCTGGTAGCCAACGAAGCGTCCCGCCGTCTAAACACCCCGTTTGGCATTGTTGACCTGTCTCTGGCCCCAACACCGGCTGTCGGAGATTCCGTTGCCAGAGTGCTGGAAGAAATGGGACTGGAAGAATGTGGTTGTGCCGGTACAACAGCCTGCCTGGCCCTGCTGAATGACGCCGTAAAAAAAGGCGGCGTTATGGCATCGTCTCAGGTTGGCGGCCTATCCGGTGCCTTCATTCCGGTTTCCGAAGATGAAGGCATGATTGCCGCAGCCCGCTCCGGCGGCCTCCGCATTGAAAAGCTGGAAGCCATGACTGCTGTTTGCTCGGTTGGTCTGGATATGATTGCCATTCCCGGAGATACTACGCCGGAAGTTATTTCCGGAATTATTGCTGACGAAGCCGCCATTGGTCTGATTAATACAAAAACCACTGCAGTTCGCGTTATTCCGGCCATTGGCAAAACGGTCGGCGATGAAGTAGATTACGGTGGCTTATTCGGCACTGCACCGGTTATGCCGGTTAATACCGCATCTCCGGCAAAATTCATCCAACGTGGCGGCCGAATTCCGGCGCCGCTGCAAAGTTTGAAAAACTAAGGAGTTCCTAAAAATCATGATTCAACTTTCTCCCCGACTGCAAATGGTGGCCGGATTGGTTCGGGGAAACCAGGTACTAACCGACATTGGTACTGATCACGCTTATCTCCCGGCCTATTTATTACAAATCGGAAAAATTCCCTCTGCCATTGCAGCAGATGTCAGACAGGGCCCGCTCAATAATGCACAAGAAACCGT
The DNA here is from genome assembly GCA_963623075.1 of Bacteroidaceae bacterium. Lineage (GTDB taxonomy): Bacteria > Bacillota > Clostridia > Oscillospirales > Acutalibacteraceae > RUG420. The sequence goes on along the minus strand of CAVFJZ010000007.1, from coordinate 44,677 downwards.
GGAAAAATACGGTTTAGAAGACAAAATCACCCTGGTATTAAGCAACGGCTTTGAAGCTTTAAATCCGGAGGATAGCAAAGAGTTTGTCTTAGCCGGCATGGGTGGCAATCTGATGGAAGACTTACTGGCTGCTACCCCTTGGCTGCAAACAGAAGGAATTCATTTGGTTTTACAGCCTCAGTCTCATCAGGAAGATTTGCGAAATTATCTCTACAGAAACGGCTTCTCTATCCTGCATGAACAACTCTGCAAAGAAGGAAGCCATCTGTATCTTGCCATGGATGCAGAATATACCGGCACTCCATTTGACGCCACCCCTCTTGATTGTTATCTTGGTACACTGGCAGACTCTGATCAACCGCTGAAAGCGGACTATTTTCAGAAAGTGCTGGATCGCCTGGGAAAACGACTAAACGGACTCTTGACCATGGACCATACGGAAGAGGAATGTAATTTCCTGCTTTCCCTCATAAATGGAATTAAAGAAAGGACCGGCGTATGACGTATACTGCCAAAGACCTCTATCAATTCATAGACAGCCTGGCCCCGTTTTCTACCCAAGAAGACTGGGACAACAGTGGCTTCTTAGTTGGAGACCTGAACAAGGAAGTGCATAAAATTGCCCTTTGTCTGGATGTTACCATGGACACCTTGCGGCAAGCAAAGGACTTTGGTGCAGATTTGGTAATCAGTCATCATCCGGTTATCTTTCACCCGCTCAAAGCGGTTACGACTAACAGTCCCGTCTTCTATGCTGTAGAAAACGGCATGGCTCTGCTGGCTGCACACACGCCATGGGACGCCGCAGACGGCGGAGTCAATGATGTACTGGCAACCCTACTTGGCTTGACAGACATTCATAAAATCGGGCCGGAAGAAAACGGCGTGCAAATGCTACGGGCCGGTCGGCTGAAAACAGCCGTTCCGGCAGCAGAATTTGCAGATATTGTGGCAACTGCATTAAATACTGTTGTCCGCGTTTCTTCCGCCACCAAACAAATACAAACCGTTGCCGTCTGTGGCGGCGCCGGGTGTAGCTTTCTTCCGGTATTAGCTGCCGAAGGAAGTATAGATGCCTTTGTAACCGGAGACGCTAAGCACAATGACTTCTTAGACGCCATTGACCTGGACATTGCACTACTGGCTGCCGGTCACTATGAAACAGAAACCGTTTCTGTTCCGGTCTTATTAAAACTGTTACAACAGGAATTCCCGGAACTGGAATATTGCTACCTGGAGTCTGCTCCGGTGGCTTATATCGGATAAGGAGATACCCCTATGGCACTGGATGGTTGCTACCTGCATTTTCTTGCAGAAGAACTCAGTCAAACCTTAATCGGTGCAAAAGTAGATAAAATATACCAGCCCTCTTCTGAGGAACTGGTTTTGTTACTCCGCCAGCGTCAGCTGGGCGGGGTAAAATTGTTATTGTCTGCCAGGGCCAACAGTCCCCGCATCAGTCTGACCAAAGCGGAGTTTGAAAACCCGGCCAGTCCTCCCATGCTCTGCATGTTATTACGCAAGCGCCTGGGAGGTGCCACCTTTACCGGTGTGCACCAAGAGCAATTGGATCGCGTTCTTTCTTTAACCTTCCAAGCCACCAATGAATTGGGAGACCGGGAAGAGCTCAACTTAACAATTGAAATTATGGCCCAATACAGCAATGTCATTCTGACGGATCCAAACGGCACCATTATTGATGCTCTAAAACGAGTTGACATCAGCAAATCTTCCAAACGTCTTGTGCTGCCCGGCTTACCTTATGAACTTCCGCCGCAGCAGGATAAGTTATCTTTGTTAAGCAACGGCATAGACGAAATTATGGTTCAAATCCGCAGCTTTTCAACCAAGCGCCTATCCGGTGCTTTGCTAGCTTCCCTGCAAGGCATTTCCCCCGTTGTTGCAAGAGAACTTGCTTACCGCTCCGTTGGAGAAGACAAAGCTCTTTCTGACATGACCATCAGCAACTTTACCGCATTGGAATTTGCCCTTTTGGAACTGCGTTCCGTTTTACAGGAAAACAAGCCACAATTTTGTATTGTTAAAGACGAAGCCGGAAAACCGTTTGACTTTTCCTTCTTCCCACTGACCCAATACGGAAGTCGCGTAGAAAGCAAATTTTATCCTTCTCCTTCTGCTCTTCTGGACGACTATTATTCCATGCGAGACAGTATAGAACGCATGGCCAGTCGTACTGCAGATTTGAAGCACTTCTTAAACAAAACAAGAAGCCGAATCGCCAGAAAAATGAATGCACAAAAGGAAGAATTAGAGCAGTGCAAAGACCGGGAAACGCTTCGGATCAGCGCAGAGTTAATTAATGCCAACCTGTACCGACTGACCAAAGGGGTTCCGTTCTTTGACTTGGAAAATTACTATGAAGACGGCGCCTTAATGCGTGTCCCGGTAAATCCGGCACTCAGCCCGGCACAAAATGCGCAAAAATATTACAAGGACTACCGTAAAACCTATACAGCCGAAAAGAAGCTAAAAGAGCAACTGGCTTCCGGTGCAGAAGAATTACAATACATTGACACCGTTTTGGACGCCTTGTCCCGTGTGGAAAAAGAGGGTGACATTGCCTCTATCCGCCAAGAGCTGAAAAGTGGCGGATATTTAAAGGACCACCATGTCCAAAAGAACAAAAAGGGCAAAGTAAAAACGCAAAAGCAACCTTCGGCATTGCCGCCTATGGAATATTGCACAACCGATGGATATACCGTTTTGGTGGGTCGTAATAATTTGCAAAATGACAAACTGTCTTTAAAGCAAGCAGCCAAAACGGACATGTGGTTTCATGTAAAGGATTTCCCGGGGGCTCACGTCATTCTTTGCAGTCAGAACGGAACGGTTTCTGACCAAGCCATTTTGGAAGCGGCCTGCATTGCCGCTGTCAACAGTAATGCAGATTCTGATACCAAAGTAGAAGTGGATTATACGTTGGCCAAAAACTTAAAGAAACCCGTTGGTGCCAAACCGGGTAAAGTCATTTATCATGAAAATTGGTCCATGCAAATAGAGCCAAACCTGGCACTTGCGGAACAATTGCGAATAAAATAATATCATCTAAAAAAGGTATCTTCCCTTCCGGAAAGATACCTTTTTCTTTTTTATTTTCCAGTACTTGCCGTTTCCGTGCTTGGTTCATCCATAATACCGCGATTTATTTTGGCAGTCAGAATGCGTTTGACGGAAGCATCTATCTGTGACTCCTTAATAGTGCCATTGCTGACGGCAGATTTCAGAGAAGCCAATGCAGAACTTAAGTCATTGGTATTATAGAGCATGTCACATCCGGCTTGCACCGCTTGAACGGCCAGCTCTCCGGCAGAATAGGCAGTTACAGCCGAATCCGAAAGAGAGGCGGTCATAATAATTCCATCATAAGCCAGTTCCGAGCGGAGCAAATTGCCAACTACTTTAGAGGACAAATCAGCAGGCGTTCCGGCGTCTATTTCCTGTACTTGTACATGCCCGACAATAATAATATCTGTTTCAGCTGAAATACCGGCTTTAAACGGCACCATATCATAGGTACGCAAGTCCGTTAGTGACTTGTCGGAAACATAAAAGCCGTTGTTGCTCAGATTCCCACTGGTTGGGAAATACTTCATGGCAGTTGCTACACCACCGGTATGTAAGCCTTTTACAACCGTACTGACCATTTCTGCTGTCTTGGTGTAATCCTCTCCATAGGAACGAACTCCAACAGTAGAGTCCGAAATGCTGGAGCAGTTGGAATACGGCATCAAATTCAGGTTGAACCCCAGAGCCGACAACTCTTTTCCCATTTCGCTCATGTCCAGGCTAAGCTGTGTAACACCGTCTTCCTTTGATGCGTAGGTATAAGCAGCCCCATAAACTGTTGTATTTAATGCATTTGCTACGGGCGAGGTAGAGCCCGGTCCGCCTTCTTCAATTACCGCTAAAAAGAGTGGTACTTGATTTGCATTTGTCATGATGCTTTGTGCGGACGTCAGCATTTCGGTAACCTGTGATTCTGAGGTCAAGTTCATGCTATGGTAAATTAATCCGCCAACAGGATATTGATTCAAGCTGGTCCGCATATTGTCTCCGGAGGTAGTAACTACACTAATGTTGGTAAGTTCTTCCGGACTAACCAAAAACATTTGAAGGAGCTTTTCTTCCAGGGTCATATTGGCAATATAGTGGTCTAATGCATCCATATTGGCTTCTGCAGCAGCTGCACTGGCAGCAGCTGCTTCTTTCTTTTTCTTCTCTTGGTATCTGGTCACACAGGCAGAAATTCCAAATCCAAGCCCCACGAAAAGAGCAACCAGCAACAAAAAGGAAATACAGACGGTTATGGTCCGTCGTCTGGCCCTCTTTGCTGCCTTCGTTTGTTTTAATTTCATCTCTTCTTCCTCACTTCAACAGGTAGATTGATTTCTCTGAAAAAGCAAATCAATTTCCTGTGACAGGACTTGATGCTCTGGTAAGGACAGCGCCGGATCTGCCTGCAGAAGCTCTTCTGCGGCTACTCCAGCCTGCTCTAAAACAGAAAAATCCATCAGCATGTCTGCAATGCGAAGCTCCGGCAGGCCATGTTGGCGCTGCCCGAAGAAATCTCCAGGGCCGCGGAGGGCCAGGTCTTTTTGTGAGATTTCAAAGCCGTCATTGGTGGAACAGAGAACCTGCAACCGATCCTTGGTGTTGTCAGACGTGCTGTCTGACAACAGAATACAGGTGGATTGGTACGGTCCCCGCCCGACGCGGCCCCGCAACTGATGCAGTTGAGACAAGCCAAATCGCTCAGCATTTTCAATTAACATAATGACTGCGTTTGGCACGTCTACACCGACTTCTATTACGGTGGTGGCTACCAGCAATTGAATGTCTCCTCGGACAAAGCGTTCCATAACGGCTTCTTTGTCCGCATTCTTCATTTGTCCGTGAAGTAGCCCCACAGAATAGTCTTGAAATTCGTGAGTCCGGATCCGTTCATAATATTCCGTAGCGGATACCAATTGTTCCGGAGTGTCTTCTCCCTCTTCCACTAAAGGACAAACAATATAGGCTTGCCGTCCTTCGTTCAGGAACTTTTTTATATACTGGTAAGCGCGCGGCCGGATTTTTCCGGTAATGCGGTATGTTTCAATAGGTTGTCTTCCCTTAGGAAGCTCATCAATAATAGAGACGTCTAAGTCTCCGTAAATGGCAAGTGCCATTGTCCTTGGAATCGGGGTGGCAGACATAACCAAGACATGGGCACCTTCGCCCTTTCCGGCAAGGCTTCCGCGTTGATTTACACCAAAGCGATGCTGCTCATCCGTAATTACCAAACCCAGTTTGGCAAAATCCACATCTTCTGTCAACAAAGCATGGGTGCCCACCACCAAGTCGGTGGCGCCACTACTAAGGGCAGTTTTCCGATCCGCTTTTTCTTTTGCACCAATGCTGCCGGTCAACAAAGATACCTGTATACCGGTATCTTGGAAAAACCGTTTCATAGTGGCAAAATGCTGTTCTGCCAAAATTTCCGTTGGAGCCATCAGTGCACACTGGTAGCCGTTCCGAATAACAGAGTAGCAAAGTGCGGCAGCTACCATTGTCTTTCCGGAACCGACATCTCCCTGTAATAAACGATTCATCAGGACACCGCTTTGCATGTCTTCCATGGCAGCAGCAACCGCTCTTTTTTGTGCATTGGTAGGCATAAACGGTAACAGCTGATAGAAATCCGTACTGTAATCTTGCAAAAGGCGGACACCGGAAGCTGCTTCCGCCTTGTTGTGCAAACGGTGCAAACCGACCTGTAATTCCAACAATTCTTCAAAAATCAGGCGATTTCTGGCCTGCTTCATCTGTTCCATAGAGGAAGGGAAATGAATTTCTTCTATGGCTTGACGTAACGGCATTAAGTGATACTTTTGCAAAATAGTTTTGGGGATTGGGTCTTCTAAAAAGCCGGCATATTCTTGCAATGCCCGCTCCATACATCCTTCCAAATAATTGGAGGTAATATCCTTGCTTCGGCGATATACCGGTTTTATCCGCTGCCGTTCCTGATTGACCGCAACTGCAGGGTTTAATAATTTCCGTACCCCGTGTTCTACGGTCACTTTTCCGTAAAGCAACAGCTCTTTCCCTTTTTGAAACAGCTGAGCAGAATAACGGTTGTTAAAAATCAGCACCTGGCACAAGCCTGTGGTATCAAAAACCTGTGTTTCAAAAACCCAAATTCCGCTTTTGGCCCGAAAAGTACGAACCGAATCCTTTACCACTACCCGTATGCAAGCTTTTTCATAAAGTTCGGCCCCCATAATGGGAACTACTTTACTCCAATCTTCGTACGCGCGTGGAAAATAATGAAAAAGAGCGTCAATGGAGTCCACGCCGAGCTGTTTTAATTGCTCGGCGCGCTTTTCACCAACGCCCTTCAGTTTCGTAATGGAAATATCCTGGAGCATTTGTTTGCACCTCCGGGATGTTATTCAACCGAGATAATAAAATGATATACCGGCTGACCGCCTTCCAACACAACGGTTTCAATATTACTGTAACGCTCATTCAAAAGGGCTTCCAGTTTTTCTGCATCTTCTTCTGTGGCACCTTCTCCGTAGAAGAGCGTAATCATGGTAGCATTACTGTGTTTTCTGACCAAATGGCGAGTTACTTTATAAGCTGCCGTAACAGGGTCATCTTCTACTACAGTAATGGCACCATTTTCCATGCCCAGCATTTGCCCTTCCCGGATTGTTCTTCCGTCCAGAGAACTGTCTCTGGCAGCAAAGGTAACCTGACCGGTTTCAACCGTACTCAGGGCTTTGGTCATGGCCAAATGATTGTCATTAATGCTGGCATCCGGATCATAAGCCAGCATGGCGGCAATGCCTTGCGGCAAAGTTCTGGATGGCAGAACAATGACCTTTCTGGAAGAAATAGCATCTACCTGTTCCGCCGCCATAATAATATTTTTATTGTTCGGAAGAACAAATACGGTCCGGGCCGGTGTGCATTCTACCGCATTCAAAATATCTTCCGTACTTGGGTTCATGGTTTGTCCTCCGGAAACAACGGTATCTACCCCAATTTCCTGGAACATTTGCTTTAAGCCCTCTCCGGCTGCAACAGCAACAAAACCAACTTCTTTTTCCGGTTCTACCGAAGTTACTTCTTTTTCCGGTTCTTCCGATACAGTTTCTGTCGGAACCGGACGTTTGTGATACTGTTGCAGGTCAACATCTGCATAGGATCCGTCTTTACCGGCATTCACGTGCTGCTGACGCATGTTATCAATTTTAATTTTTACCAGTGGGCCAAATTTCAAACCTTCTTGAATGGCGTTACCCGGTTCATTGGTATGAACGTGAACCTTAATGATGTCGTCGTCATCTACGCAGACAACGGAATCACCAATAGATTCCAGATAAGCACGCAAAGCCATTGGCTCCTTGGTTACTTTCCTGTCTCTGTTAACAATAAATTCTGTACAATATCCAAATTTAATATCCGAGCTGGCCGCGGCAACCGTTGCCTTCTTAACAAAGGGCTGAACATTAATAGAAACGGCTTCGTCATTTCGATCTTCCACAATTCCTTCCCCGTGGAATACACTGGCCATTCCTTGGAATACATAAACCAAGCCCTGTCCGCCGGCATCCACCACGCCTGCTTTCTTCAGAACCGGAAGCATTTCTTGGGTCTGTTGTAATGCTTCTTCAGCGCCGACAATAACAGCATCCCAAACTTCAGAAGCAGAAGCGCTCTTGTTTTCGGTTCCGAACAAAGCACCGGCCTGGGTAGCCTTACGGACTACGGTCAGGATGGTTCCTTCCGTCGGCTTCATAACGGCTTTATAAGCGGCCTCCACACCATAGGAAAGTGCCAGCACCAAGTCCCGCTGCCCGGCGGTTTCTTTTCCCTTTAAGCCACGGGAAAAACCGCGGAAGATCAGGGAAAGAATAACACCGGAGTTGCCGCGGGCACCGCGAAGCATGGCCGAAGCCGTTTTGTCAGCTACCGCAGAAATGGAGGCATCATCCGGAACCAGTTCCAGTTCCTTTGCGGCAGCCGCAATGGTCATGGACATATTGGTTCCGGTATCTCCGTCCGGTACAGGAAAGACGTTTAACGCGTCTACCTCTTTCCGATTATTGTTTACATTATGCGCGGCAGAAATAACTGCATCGCGAAAAATTGCCCCAGTAATCACTCTGTTTAACTCCTTACGAAATCATGGAATCCACATAAACGTTGACTTCTTTTACGTTCATGCCGGTAACGTTCTCTACAGTATACTTCACTTTTTCTACAATGTTTTGTACCACCGTAGATATGTTTATTCCATAAGTTACCTTAATATGCAGGTCAATAACCAGTCCGCCAGCAGAGCTGCGAACCGCCACACCCTTATCTAAAAACTTCCGTTTCCGATTAAAAAATGAGCGAATGCCTTGGAATGCATTGGTATCTTCCATACCAACAACGCCAAAGCAGGTTGGTACTACACTGCCCAGCAATTCGGAAAAGTAAGATTCATTCGTTTCAATTGTGCCGAGTGGCTTTTCAATTCGGATCATAATAACACTCCTTTTGGAACGAAAAACGGCGCAATACTGCCGTATTGGACTAACATTTTACCACAGAACCGGGTCCTGTTCAATTATTTAGAACGTTTGGCCACATTCTGCAGATTGGCAAAGGGTGACCCGGGAAGGGTTTCCACCTCTGTTGTCATATCCTGTGTGTAACAAACAACGCCATTACGGAAGCCGATGGGAATAAACGGCATATCACCAGTAAAGGCCGTTACAAAATCAGATACGTTTAAGTCACCGGACCAAAGATAATAGAAATTGTCTAATAAATCCCCGTTTAACAGAGAACTGAGATCCATATCCTGCGTCAGCTTAATTTCTCCAATGTATAAGTCATATCCGCCGGAAACGACTTGTTTGGCATATTCCTGATAAGTTAGTGCTTCTACCTTCGTGTTAATTCCTGCATTTGCCAATTGCTGTGCAACGGCATTGGCCGTCTTTATTTTAAAGGCATTGTCTGCATCTGTCAGAATGGTTAATGTGGTTCCCGTAAAGGTTTGGGCAACTGCTGCTTTTGCCTGGTCCTGATCAACCGACTGGGTTTCTATCCCCTCCAGCGCATACCAAGCCGGATTAAACGGCAGTGCAGAAGCCGTTCCGTATCCATCTACACCGGTAGATATTAAATCCGTGCGATTCAGCACTGCACTCAGATTCTGACGAGTTTCCGCCTCTGACAGCCCTGCTGTTTTTTCGTTTATGCCAACAAACAGCAAGTGGTTCATGTCTACCTGAGTCTCTTTTGCATTATCTACACGAGCCAAAGTGCCATCACAAATATCATCATAAACTAAATCCACGTTGCCGATGGCAAGGTTGTTCAGCAAGGAGTCTGAGTCTGTTACATTCAGCAGGTAAATTTGTGAGGTCTTGCCTCCTTGCCCTTTTTGCAACGTCAGAAGTCCGCCGGACTCCGCCTTGGCATAAGTATAAGCTCCGCTGCCTACCGGAATAGAGGAAGAATCCGTAGCCGTTCCGGATTTTACAATAGGAAACGTCAGATTGGAAATAGCATACACGTTAATCCGCGAAAGGGTAAATGTAACCGTATTAGCGTTAGTTGCATTGGCGGAAGAAATTTGGCTCAAGCCCGTTGCATAATAGGTGGAATCCTTGGCCAGATTAAATGAATAAACCACATCGGAAGAATTCAAATAAGTGCCATCGGAAAAGGAAATATCTGTATTTAGCTTAACAGTCAAGGTTTTGCCGGAAAAAGAGGCTTCCGTTGCAAGAGTTGCAGTTGGTTTATAGTTTTTATCTATGGTATATAAGCCTTGATACAGAAGGTCCATAATTCCTTCGTTCATCAAGCTGGTAGCTTTATAGGGGTTAATGCCGTCTTCTCTGGAATAAGGCAAAACCAAGTCAGACGCTTCTGCCACGGAAACATAGTCATCCGTTGCAGAAGAAGTTTCTTCTTCTTTTCCACACGCAGTCAAAGAAAAAAGTAACAGAAGCGTCAAGAGAAACGCACTGCCTTTTTGCAGTTTCTTTTTTTGCAGCATTACCGGAGCGCCCCCTTTCTGATTCTTTCCTCCTGTTGCAGGTAAATCCGCCGGCAAGACATACAGCGGCCGGTTTTTTCATCTATTTCAAAGATACAGCCATTCAACATCAGCGGGCTGTCTTTTTCATAATCAAAACGGGCCGGAAGATTTGTTTTAAACTTATGAATGACAATCTGTGGGGCCACGCCAAGCACCGAGTGGACCGGGCCGGTCATACCAAGGTCGGTCATATAACCGGTACCGGACGGAAGAATTTGTTCATCTGCCGTCTGCACATGGGTATGCGTACCGTAGACGGCAGATACTCTTCCGTCCAGGTAAAAACCCATGGCGCGTTTTTCCGAAGTGGCTTCCGCATGAAAATCCACCAAAAGAATACGGCAGTCTGACAGCTCCTGCAATAAAGAATCCACTTTCAAGAACGGATTTTCCAAGGGTTCCATGTAAGTGGTACCCATCAGGTTAATGACCCCGACCTGGTATCGGCCCTTGTCCACACGGCAAATGCTGTGGCCCGGGCAGCCGTCCGGAAAATTGGCCGGCCGTAACAAGCAATCCGTTTCTTCATAAGTATCATAAATTTCTTTTCGCCGAAAAGCGTGGTTTCCTGTAGTAATCACATCGGCACCGCAAAGAAATAAATCTTTAACGGCGGACGGAGTAATCCCATTCCCATCTGCGGCATTTTCCCCGTTTACAATGCAGACGTCAATGGCATGACTTCGTTTCAGATTTGGCAGCTCCTGTTGCAAAAAGGAAACACTGTCCTTTCCAACAACATCACCAATAGCCAACACGTTCATTTCGGCATTCCTTTCAAAGGCAAAAACAGGGGCTTATCCGACAGTTGCTGTCGGATAAAATCCCCCATTTTACTTCCGTTATTTTGCGTAATCCATAACGCGACTTTCCCGGACAACGTGAACCTTAATTTGTCCCGGATATTCCAGTTCTTGTTCAATGCGTTCTGCAATCTGGTGGGCCATAATTACCATCTGGTCATCGGAAACCTTATCCGGTTTTACCATGACGCGGATTTCACGGCCGGCCTGAATGGCATAACAGCCTTCCACTCCATTGAAGGAATTGGCAATTTCTTCCAATTTCTCCAAACGCTTAATGTAGTTTTCCAGATTTTCCCGTCTGGCACCCGGACGAGCTGCAGAAATGGCGTCGGCAGCCTGTACCAAGAAGGCAATGGTGGATTTCGGTTCCACATCATTGTGGTGTGCCAAAATGGCATGCACAATTTCTTCGCTTTCCTTGTGCTTCCTGGCAGCATCTGCACCAAGCTGTACATGGGTTCCCTCATATTCGTGGTCTAAAGCCTTACCGATATCATGTAACAGACCTGCACGCTTTGCCTTCTTGACGTCGGCGCCGACTTCAGCGGCCAACAGTCCGGCAATATAGGAAACTTCCAATGAATGGTCCAGTACATTCTGGCCATAACTGGTACGATACTTCAAACGACCAAGCAATTTAACCAGTTCCGGATGAATTCCGGTAACGCCGGCATCCAGAACAGCCCGCTCACCGGCCTGCTTAATGCCCTGTTCTACTTCGCGTTTGGCTTTGTTGTAGATTTCTTCAATCCGAGCCGGATGAATCCGCCCATCCTGAATCAGTCGTTCTACCGTCAAACGGGCAATTTCCCGGCGAACCGGTTCAAAGCAGGAAATGGTAATGGCTTCCGGCGTATCATCAATAATCAGGTCTACACCGGTAACGGTTTCAATGGCACGGATATTTCTGCCTTCCCGGCCAATGAGGCGGCCCTTCATTTCATCATTCGGCAGAGCTACAACGGACACAGTTGCTTCTGTTGTACGTTCTGCGGCACAACGCTGAATGGCCATGCTGACAAGATGTCTTGCAATCGTGTCAGACTCTTCTTTCATTTGTTCCTTGAACGCCAAAATCTTGGTGGCTTTTGCGTGATCTAATTTCTCGTCTACCTGAGAGAGCAGGATGGTTCTTGCCTGGTCTTCAGTCAGCCCGGAAACCTTTTCCAACATTTCGAATTGGCTCTTCTTTAAAGATTCCACTTCTTCGGTTTTCTTTTCAACGTCTTTCAACTTGCCGGCAAGGACTTCTTCCTTCTTTTCCAAGGCGTTGGTCTTCTTATCCAGATTTTCTTCCTTCTGGATCAGGCGACGTTCCTGACGTTGTACTTCCGAACGGCGTTCGCGGAGGTCACGTTCGGTTTCCGAACGTTGCTTATGTATTTCATCCTTAGCCTCTAAAACGGCTTCTTTTTTCTTCTGTTCCGCAGTAGTCAGGGCCTGGTTAATAATCCGGGTAGCTTCCTGATTGGCAGAGCCGATGGCAGCTTCTGCTTTACTTTTCCGATAGGCAATTCCGGCAAAGAAGCAAGCTACACCGGCTACCAGTGCAGAACCGATAGCAATGAGTGCGTACAACAAGGATGCAATACACCTCCTTTTTCTTGATTTTTTTCATTTCTCAAAAACATTTCTGTTGAAAAATAACGGAATAGTTGGTGACAGACAAAACTATCACACTATCCCGAATATTATACGTATTGTAACCCCTTTCTGTCAAGAAAGGAGCTTGTCAGAAAAGCACTCCATCGCCAAAGGGAGACAAGAAAAAAGGGCGCGTCAAAAACGCGCCCAAATGTATTTTTTAGTTGCCGCTGAACGGATTTTGGAATCCGCCGGAAGAACTACTTTCTTCCGAAGAGGAGGACGAGGAAGTATTTCCGGTATCCTCTTTCAAAGTAACGGTTACGTCAAATGTAGAAACGGAATAGTCATTGTTGACGTGAGCAATGGTCAGCTTTAAGGTATCTCCGGGTTTGCTGTCATCAATCTTGTTCAACAAAACATCTGTCTTGTCCATATTTTCACCGTCAACAGCAATAATCATATCCCCTGCCTGAACATCGGTTCCGGAGAAGCTGCTGTCGGAATCTATTTTTGCAATAACAATGGAGCCGCTTGGCAAATCATTCTGTTGTACAATGGCGTAATAAGTCTGGTAGGAGCTGGCAGCAACATAACTGATGCCAAGCTTTGCTCTATCTTGTACGTAGCCATATTGCAGAATATCGTCTACTACATCTTTGACTACGGAAATAGGAATGGCAAATCCCATACCTTCATATTCTTCACTGGCAATCTTGGAAGAGTTCATACCAATGACCTGGCCATAGCTATTGACTAGGGCGCCGCCGGAGTTGCCCGGGTTAATGGCAGCATCGTGTTGAATGCATTCCATGGTATAGCCGCTTTCCGAAGAAGAGGTCGGTCTGTCAATAGCCGAAACCACGCCGGCAGTAAAGGAGCCGTAGAACTGCGTACCACCCGGGTTACCAATGGCATAAACCGGCTCGCCAACCTGAAGAACCGTGGAGTCGCCAAATTCGGCTGCAGTCAAATCTGTCGTCTTAATCCGCAGCACACCGACATCGGTTCTGGAATCATATCCCACAACGGTAGCATCATAGGAAGTGCCGTCTTCCAGCTGTACCTGGCAGGTAATATCGGAAGAATTAATAATGTGAGCACAGGTCAAAATATAGGTTACGCCCTGATCCTTGTCTACACTCATGACAATACCGGAGCCTTCGCCTTCCAAAGAGCCGTTCTGATAGGTCAGGACCGCAATAACAGACGGTTTGACCTTAGCTGCAATTTCCACGCTGGTCAAAGTGCCGTCTTCTCCGCTGGCCGAGTAACTTTTAGAACTGCTGACCGTAAGAGAATTTTGGGAAGAGGTGGTAGTTGTTTCGTCCGTTCTTTCCTGCGAGTTACGGGTCCAAATAAAACAACCGGCTGCCAAAACGGCAACCGCCAGGACAATTACCAAGATGACTTTTCTTAATTTTTTCTTTTTTTCTGTTTCCAATAGGGTTCACGTCCTTTAACTGTCTTTCGGTTTTTGCCGTGGAATCCAGAAGGTAAAAGTGGTAATTTTTTTGTCCGAGCAAAAGGCGGAAACTTCACCACCGTGCAACGTGACAATTGTCTTTACCAGATTCAGGCCAAGCCCGACCCCTTTTACATTCTCACTTCTGGATTTATCTAATTTATAGAAGCGCTCAAAAACATGATTCAGTTCGGCCTGCGGAATACCTTGGCCTGTATTAGAAATCCAAACCGTAACACGGTTGACATCGGATTTCATTTGTACGCGGATGGTTCCTCCCCTTTCGGTAAACTTCACCGCGTTGTCAAAAAGATTATAAAGTACCTGGAACAGCATGCCTTCGTCTCCCCAAACGGTGACGGACGGCATTTTTTCAAAGCCTTCCACACGGTAATGGGACGAATCTATGGCATCTTCAAAGCAGAGTAAAGAATCAAACAACAATTGATTCATATTGACTTCCGTATAATGAAGCTGCTCCTCTCCTGCCTCAATTTTGGACAAAGACAACATGGACACAACCGTATTGGACAGTCGTTTGACTTCTTTGCTGACAATTTGTAAATATTTTTTCTGCTGCCGTGGCGGAATGGTTCCGTCTAAAATGCCATCTACAAAACCACCAATCGTGGTCATAGGCGTTTTTAATTCATGGGAAACATTTCCCACAAAATTACGGCGGGACTTTTCCATTAAAGAAAGAAAGTCCGCCATTTTGTTTAGGGAAACGGCCAAATCAGAGAGCTCATCTTCCCCTTTAATATAGATACGCTCGGAAAAATCCCCCTTGGCATATTTTTTGGTCAGACGGGACATTTCCTGCAGCGGTGCTACCATACGATAACTTAAAATATAGGCAAAAAACAGAACCAGCATCATGGCCACAAAAGCAGCACCAATATAAAGTCGGGACTGTTGCAGCAAGTAAGGTACTACGGTTGCCTGATATGGTACAACGGCAAATACATAGCCGGCATAGGTTCCGTCTATTTTAATAGAGGTACCCACCAAAATCTGTTTCTTTTGGGAAATGGTGGGAATAATATCAACCGTTGCCAAGCCATCTTCATCTTGCGCGTCTTTCAACAGTTTTTCGCCAATACGATATTCTTCGTGGGCATCACAAACCCTTTCGGTTCTAACCTGTTGATCTTGGCTGATCATCTCTTTGCAAAAAATCGGCACACCACTGGCATCTGTAATAAACAAATCTGCTCCTGCGGTTTCCGATTGAGAAGCAAGAGTGCTTCCAACAAGCTTTGTGTTAGAAAACAGGTCCGCACCGGCTTCTACGTTAGAGTTGGCATCTTTTACAACAGATGCCACACTGTAGACGCAGGTCTTTAAGGCATCCTCCTTTGTCAGAATCCAATACTGGGTTACGAAGACAACAAAGACAACAAAAAGGACCAGGAGAGTAATTAAAACGGAAGCTAAGGAAAAGCCAAAATACCGTCGAAATAAGGAGTGGCGGGACAACTTCCCGGGTTGTACCCGCTGTTCTGTCGTGCTCTTTGCTTTCTTTTTCATCGGCTTTTACTCTTGGGTTTCAAATTTATAGCCGACACCCCAGACGGTCTTTAAAGACCATTCTGAAGAAACACCGTCCAGCTTTTCACGAATCCGTTTAATATGAACATCTACCGTTCTGGAATCCCCGTAGTAATCAAAGCCCCACACTTCATCCAGCAGTTGGTCTCTTGTGAAAACCCGATTCGGATTGCTGGCCAGTTGGTAAAGCAGTTCCAATTCCTTCGGCGGTGTCGGCACCAATTCTCCGCGCACCTTCAGTTGATAATAGGTCAAGTTAATAACCAGATTGTCATACTCTACCTGTTGGATTTCATCTGTACTGCTGGCCGAGCGACGAAGGACAGCCTTAATACGAGCCATGATTTCCTTAGATTCAAACGGCTTTACCACATAATCATCTGCTCCAAGCTCTAAGCCAAGAACCTTATCAAAAGTTTCTCCGCGAGCCGTCAGCATGATGATAGGCGTGTCATCAGAGCGCCGAATTTCCCGGCATACTTCCCAGCCATCTTTCTTCGGAAGCATAATATCCAAAATGACAATGTTCGGATTAAATTGACGATAAGTAGTCAGTGCTTGTACGCCGTCATTGGCAATGGCTACATTGTAGCCTTCTTTTTCCATATACAGACGAAGCAATTCGCAAATGTTCTGATCGTCATCTACCACAAGGATTTTTTCTCCTGCCATAGTCATAAAACCTCCAAAAATAGTTCTGTTTTATTATGACATAAATCCAAAGGGCTTGCCACTCTTTTCCCGATGACGTCTCTATTTTGATAACCTAACTTAAGGAATAACTAAATGTCATACGGGAATTTTTGAAAGTAATCTCTGATTTGCTCTAATGTGGCGGCAAAGCTTCCTTGGATGAGCGGATTCCGGCCGCCGCCGCGCCCCTGCAAGGCTTGGTTGATGGCTTTGACCCGCTCCGACACCGGGCCGTTAGAAGCAATCATGTAACGATATCCGCTTTTATCCGGGGTCAAAGCCACAAACAAGCCCGATACCTTATCCTTTCCACCAAGGGCCAGGGCGCGGAGGGTGTCGGTATCCGCGGTGTCCAAGCAAAGTACGTAGTTACCTTCCGTTGGCGGGACCGCCTCCAGTTTGGCTTCTGCAATTTTGCGGTTGGCAAGGGACAGCGCATGGGACAGATTGTCCTTTTCAGCAAGGACATGTTCTACCGCTGACCCAATTTCAAATTGACGGGAAGAGGTCAGGTCCATGACCTGCAGAACACCTTCCTGCTTTTCCTGGTAATCTGCCAACGCATCCCAGCCGCAGCGCAAATGCAGGCGCGTCCCGCCGTGGCTCTTTTCAAAAGCAACAATCTTTACCAATCCAATTTCGCCGGTGTGGGAAACGTGCGGTGCACAGCAAGCACAAAGATCTACTCCTTTTATGTTGACCAAGCGCACATTTTCCGTTAAATCCAGTTTGCTTCGGTAAGACAAATTTTTCAATTCTTCCGCCGGCGGATAGTAAGCGGTTATCGGCAGATCGGCAAATACAGCTTCGTTTACCCTTTGCTCTAACAAATGAATCTGCTCCTTGGTAAATACGCCATTGTAATCACAGGTCACATCATCATCGCCCAGATGAAAGCCGATATTAGAACAGCCAAACAGCTGTGCCGCCATGCCGGAAACAATGTGTTCTCCGGAATGGGACTGCATTCTCCGAAAACGAAGTGACCAGTCCAGTTGACCGGTTACCTGAGTACCAACCGGCAGTTCTTCCGTTACCGTGTGGGTGATGATTCCACCGTCATTGATTTGTACATCAACAACTTTGACATCATTCAAGGTACCTTGGTCTGCATACTGACCGCCGCCTTCCGGAAAGAAGGCCGTTTGGTCCAGTACGACCTGAAAAAAAGCACCGCTCTTATGACATTCCTGTACAAGAGCGGTGAAGGTACTTAAATGGCTGTCTGCATCATACAGCTTTACGGTCACTTATTTTACAATTTCTACCATCATACCCGGGACAGCGCCGCAGGCATTGGATTCGTCTGTGTCAATGTGCATGGCAAGTGCGTATTTTTCAGATACGCGAGCTACTACATCGCCAAAAATAAGGGAGCGGCCATCAGATTCTACCTTAACGGAAACAATCTGTCCGTTTTCAATGCCCAATTCGGCAGCGTCTTCCGGCGTTGCATGGATATGTCTTTTGGCAACAATAACGCCTTCGGACAGCTCCACTTCGCCACACGGGCCGACCAGCTTGCAGGCACCGGATCCGGCAACGTCTCCGGATTCACGGATAGGAGCAGCTACACCAATGGAGCGGGCATCAGAAGCAGAAAGCTCTACCTGATTTTCCGGGCGAACCGGTCCAAGAATGGAAACTCTTGGGAATTCCCCTTTCGGTCCGATGACGCGAACGCGTTCTTCAGAGGCAAACTGACCCGGCTGAGACAGCGCCTTCTTTACGGTAAGTTCATATCCTTCCCCGAATAAGGTTTCTAGGGTTTCTTTTGTAACGTGAACATGTCTTGCGGAAGTTTCCAGTAAAATCTGTTTCATAGTACATTCCTCTTTCAAAAAAACTTTCCTATCGGAATTCGCAACTATTATACGCACCTGTTCCCCTGTTTTCAATGTTCAGAATGTGGTAAAATGTGGCGGTAAGTAACGGAAGGAGAACGCATTATGTACAACACATTTCAGGAACTTCAATCAGCCTGCATGAATTGTCAGCAGTGCCGCCTTGGGGAAACCCGTACCAACTTGGTATTCGGCGTCGGCAATCCGGAGGCACGCGTCCTGTTTATTGGAGAAGGTCCCGGAGAACAAGAGGATTTAAAAGGAGAACCCTTTGTTGGCAGAAGCGGTCAACTATTGGATAAAATGTTACAGGCGGTAGATTTAGATCGCCACCAAAACATTTACATTGCGAATATTGTCAAGTGCCGTCCTCCGCAAAATCGGGACCCCAGACCGGATGAACAGGACTGCTGTATTCACTGGTTGCGGGAACAGGTACGCCTGATCCGCCCGCAGGTCATTGTTTGTCTGGGCCGGATTGCCGCGCAAAAAATCATTGCGCCGGATTTTAAAGTAACCAAGCAGCATGGACAATTTACAGAACGAAACGGCGTGTACCTAATGGGTACGTTTCACCCGGCAGCCCTGCTGCGGAACCCCAATAATAAGCCCGCTGCCTTTGATGACTTTTTGGCATTACGGGATCTTCTTTCCACACTGGAACAAAAATAAAAATCATGGTTGATTTTCCATAGTCACTGTGGTAATATAAGTGTCGCTGTAAAAAAGCATATGCGCTAGTAGCTCAGCTGGATAGAGTGTCTGACTACGAATCAGAAGGTCGGGGGTTCGAGTCCCTTCTGGCGCGCCATGGCAGGAACAACGCAATTGCGTTGTTCCTGCTTTTTTATTTTACGAAAACAATTGCTGTTTGGCGCAAATAGCAATTGGGCCGATGTAGTATGCTTTCTGTGCCAAAGAGGAGTAAATAATACGTTCCTCATTAAATCCGTCATCATATGCCATGCAAGCGTCTATGATCGTTTTTCTTGCCAAAGGACTTTCAAACAAAGGTCCGGTCAACACAATGCGATTCGGCGCCATGATGGTAGCCGAATTTACCAAGCTTCTGGCAAACAAATCCAGGGCCTCTGCAAATTTTGTTCCGACAGCAGATCCATTTGTTTCCGACAGAACCTGTCCGAAAGCTTCCTCTTCAAACGGTACAATCTTATTCAGAGCCGCATAAGATACTTTCGTTTCTAAGCAACCATGTCTTCCACAACTACAAAGCGCGCCATTCTTTTCTACAATAAAATGACCAAGCTCTGCCGCTTTGGAGTGACGGCCATCATAAATATCCTGTTCAATAATCATGGCACAGCCGACACCCGGGCCCCATTTCACAACCATCAGATTGTCATGCTCACGGCCCTCTCCGTACAGTAACTCTGCCACGGCAAATGCATTTACGTTATTTTCCACATAGACGGGAACCGAAAAGCTTTCTGCCAAAAGAGCAGCAATGGGAACTCTTTCCTTCCAAATACCATAGGCCTTTACGGACGACCCTGTTTCTTTGTCCACTAAACCGACTACACCAACACCAATAGCAGCTAACTGTTCTTCCCCACAGGTAGCATCCTTTAGCAACTTTTTGGCTACGCCTGCCAATACTCTGATATAGTCTGCTGCTGCCATGTCAGTATCTGTACGACAACTTTTTTTAGTAAGCAGCGTTCCTTTATAATCCGCAATGGCCACCGTTGTTGTTTCCGGATCAATATTAATTCCGCAAACATACGCATTGTTGTAATTAATATCCAACAGTACTTTCTTTCGACCCGCACGGGCACTTTCTACATTCTCTCCGGTTTCCACTAAAATACCGTCATCAAATAAATCTGTACAAATCTGCGTTACCGCTGCAGGGGTCAGGCCTAAAATATCGGCCAAGTCTTTTCTGGAAGCAGGACCATGGTCATTAATGTATTTCAGAATGGCTGCGCGATTTTTCTTTCGCACAGATTCCATGTTTGCACCTGTATTTTTCATTGTCATAGTCCCCTGCTTCCTGATAAAAAAAGGACCTGCCGTTCAGACAAGTCCTAATCTGTTTAGTACTTCTGTACTTCCATCATAAACATTCCTGCCAGAATTTCAAGTTCAGAAGCAATATCTCCGTACGCTACGGCAAAATGCGGTTCCCAACCTGCCTCTACACTTTCATATACAATCCGCTGTGCATCGGCATCGGTCTGTACCACAATAGAGGTGCCGTTAAATTGTTTTGGCTTGTCCAGCGCTTTTCCTGTGGCAATAAAGAAGCGGAACTTTCCTTCTGCATCCTTCCCTACCCGGAAAATGGTAACTTTGTCACACGGTTTGCAGCCAAAATCCAGCGTAGGACCAATCTTGCGGTTACAATGGACATCCACTTTGGCTCCGGTATCCGTCCGGGCGAGTGAGCAAGCCGCTGTACCGCAGTGCCAAAATGTAATTGTGTTTTCTTCTTCATTCATGGATACTGGATCGCCGAAGAACGTCGGTTTATCAGTCAGCTGCATGCCAAGGTACATGGACAGTGCCCCATAAGTGTCCGCTTCACAACTGGCGGCCACGCCAAGGTCATTCAGCATGGCAAGCACAGCACAGACCGGGGTGCCAAATGCCGTAAAGAAATCCGGCCAGCAACGAGACGCCAGTGCGCCAATCTTTTGTTCCGTAACATATTCTTTATAGGCTTTATATAAGCGAGCAAAATCTTTTCGATTCTGTTCCGGTGTGCATTCCAGGCCCTTCATGCGGCCGGAAGCATCTGCCAAGTAGGTTTCAATTTCTTCATCGGTAAACGCTTTGGCTTTGTCAATCAGTTCTCTGGCTTCAATACATTCCAAGGTGGCACCAAAATTCTCCAGCATTTCCAAATCCAGTGCCCGGCCAAAGCCAAAGCCCTGTGGCGTGTGTCCCACAGCAGCAACCTGTAATTCTTTTAAATCATGCTTTAGCTTTGCTGCACGAATGGTGGCACTTACCTTTTCTTTAACTGCTTCTTCCTCCGGTGCACCAAAAATATAATTCAACGGCTCCTTGCGGAAGGCTTTCATGGCATTTGCAGCAGAATAAGCGCCGGTCAAAGAATTCAACCGCAGTCTTCCACCGTCAATCACCGGTTCCCGCAAGGTCCAAAGCAAAATCGGACAATCTTTCTTCTTCAATACTTCGCTGGCATAAGCCGCATTGGCAAAAGTAATGTTTTGCAAAATGACCAAATCCGGATCTACACTATCCAAAAAAGCATCCAGCAAATCAATGGACAGCAGCATTTCCTCCGGAAATACGCATGCATCCGTTACGGACTGAAGCAGTGCAACGGACTTATCAAATTCCTTTTGCGCGCTTTCCAAATGGAAGGTAGGCACCCCGATTGGGACATACGCAACCTGAAATTGTTTTTCCATAATGTAACTCCCTTATTTTATTAACAATGAAACACCTGCTATTATCAACAGAAAATAGGTTAACAGCAGGAACCCTTTTTGGCTCATTCGTTTGAACAGCCAGCCGCCGACAATCATTCCTAAGAATAAAAACGGAATGGAAATAGCCTGCACGCGAAGGGTGCTCAACGTGTAATACCCTGCTGTAAGATCACTGACAAAAACAATGCCGTTCAAAATTACCCAAATAGCAGAAACGGTTCGGCGAAATTCTTCTTTATTTCTTGTGTGATCCGTCAGATAGCCAATAATCAGCGGCCCACCGGAAACAAAAATTCCGTGAACAATGCCGGCCAAGAGCAGCAATGCACCGGAAGACAGCTTCAATTTATCTGTTACCGGTGTTAGCTTGGTTGCTTGCAGCGGTTTTGTTTCCGTTTTCTGACTGCTCCTCTTTTTCCTTTCCTCCAAGAAAAAAAGGAAAAATCCACGCAACCCAATGGCTATTACAAAAATACCAAGCAGCAGATACATGTTTTTTTCATAACCGGCAAAAATGTGCTTCAGCAAAATACCGAAAAGAATGCCGATTGCCATAAACAAAGCCACTCGTTTCAGTTGCTTTTTATTTACATTTTTATAACCGCCGATCACAACATAAAGGCCGGCAATCAGGCCCAGAAAATTCAGAACCGGCTTAGCCACTTCATAGCCCACCAGGCGAATAGAAAACGGCATTGCCAAGACAGTTCCGGCAAATCCGGTAATGCCTTGAATAATATTGGTTAGAAAAATAATGAGATAGAACAGGATTTCTGACATGATTACCCCTTCGGATAGAACAATTCCTTATTTTCTCCTGTTACACCACCGCATGCACCCTGGCGCATCAACGGTTCCCGTTCCGGATGAGCAATAACCCACTTGTTTCTTTGCAGCAACAGGGTAGCTTCTGTGTCTCCGTCACTTTGTGCAATCATCTGATCTCGGGTCTGCTTTTCTTCTTCGGTCAGCGGCGAGTTAGTCCCCTTTGGAAGAATAACAATGCCCTTAAATCCGGCATCTGTCACCTTCAGAGGAGACAAATGCAAGGTGGTCTGATACATTTCTATAGCCGTTCCCTTTGGAACAAAGAACACGGTAGCTTGAGATACATCAATGGTATTGTTTTCAATGTCATAACTATGCCCCAGCACCAACATAAAGTCGGTTACCGCAACATTAATTTCACTGCCCTTATGATATTCAAAACCGTTATAGGTAGAGTTGCGACCGTTGCAATAGCCAATTTGAATTGGCATGCCACCGTAAACATCGGTTGCAATCAGTTCGGCAATTGGGAGCTGTTCCATTTTTTCTACGGAAGCAACATAACAATTTCCCTCTGCCGGAATTTCTGTAAACCGCTCCATGTACGTCATTAATGTGGAAAAGTCATATCCGTTCAGCACGCGGCCAAAGCTCTTAAAAATGGGATCTTCCACAGAATAAACAGGAACATCGTTGCAGTTGTTCAGTGCAGTTAGTAAATCCATCTGTGTCACCGATCCCCTGCTGCAACAACCTTGATTGTGGCAGAGAAATCTTCTTTGCCATATCCGGCCTCCATTGCTTTTTCATACACCTTCACCGCATTGGCTTCGCCCGGCATAGATACGCCACATTCTTTGGCCAAGTTCATGCAAATATTGACATCCTTAAATTCGTTTTCTATAGAGAAAGCCGTTGTAAAGTCCTTCTTGGAAATGACTTCCTTTTTGGAATCCAAATAGAAGTTCTGGCCACCGCCATAAGAAATGGCTTGCGCAAACGCAAGAATATCAATTCCGTTGGCTTCTGCCAAAGTTGCGGTTTCATTTACGCCGTTCTGGATTTGAGATACCAATGCATTGTGGCAGATTTTCATAACAAGCCCTTTTCCGTTGTCTCCCATACGAATGACATTTTCACCCATGTAAAGAAGAATTGGCTTCATGGCTTCGTAAGTAGCTTCCTCGCCACCAACATAAATGCCAAGTGTTCCGGCAATAGCGGCCGGTTTGCTTTTTACTACCGGTGCATCAATAAACTGGGCACCAGTTTCCTTAACCTGCTTTGCAATTGCTACAGAGACACTTGGGTCAATAGTACTCATGTCAATGCAGGTTTTACTGCTGTCCAACGCCGGAAGCACTTCCTCATAAACCGCTCTGGAGTGCTCTGATTTCGGAACCATGGAAATAATAACATCTGCATGCTCTGCCACATCTTTGGAACTGGTGCAGGCAACCGCACCCTTTTCTACCAGCTGTTTGACCTTTTCTTCAGCAAGATCAAACACATAGACTGTGTCGTCATGCTTCTTTACAATATTTTCGCACATGGACTCACCCATAATGCCAAGACCAATAAATCCAATTTTCATAAATATCACCTATTTGCAGGAAGAGGCGGTGCAGGGCACCGCCTTTTCGTTTTTTATTCCGTAACTGTGTTATCCCAAGCGGCCTGGAATTTTGCAAGGCCGTAATCCGTAAACGGATGGTAGAAACTATCCTTAAAGACTTGCAGTCCTGCAGTAACAATATCTGCACCGGCAACAGCGCAATCTACAATCTGCTTGCCGTTCCGAACGGCCGCGCAGATGATTTCTGTCTTGCCATAGAATCCATAGTTGGCATAAATGTCCACAATATTCTGGATATACTGCACACAGTCTTCTCCGCTGTTTTCTTTCCAGCCGATGAACGGGGAAACAAACAGGGATCCGTTTTTAGCGGCAATCATGGCCTGGGAAGGAGAAAAGACCAGTGTCAGATTGGTTCTTACGCCCTGCTGTTCCAAACGTCTGGCAGCGGCAATACCGGCTTCTGTGCAAGGAATTTTAATTACAAAGTTCTTGCACATAGCAGCAATCTTGGTACCCATTTCTACCATTTCGTCTGCATCATCCAGATGCGGATTAATTTCAACGGAAATCGGGAATTTGTCCCAACCCTCAATATCCTTTTCTTTTACGAAGTCAGCCAGCTCGCCGATTACGGTATAAAACGGTTTCCCGGAATTCATGATATGGTTTGGATTGGTGGTAATGCCATCAATTCCAAAGGTATCATACGCTTCGCGGATTTCATCAATTTTTGCACTGTCTAAAAAGTATTTCATAGGGTTTTCCTCCTTCAATTTTCCTGTAGGCCATATCGGCTTCCTACTTCTGCAAACAGTTCTGCAAACGGACTGTTCTTCCGATAGAAGACCGGCGTGTTACCAAGCGTGGCTTCTACGGTATATTGACCGCCCTGATAGGTTTTTCCGGTCCACAGATGTACCCATTCATCCTCCGGCAGGTAAACCTCCCACTGTGTCTGGTCTTCTTTCCAGACAGGAGCTACCAGCATATCGGCACCAAACAGATATTCAAACTGTTCTTCATAAGCGCGTGGATCATTCTCATAATGCAAGAACAGCGCGCGCTGTACCGGCGTGCCATGGGCGGCGTTTTCTGCCACCAGCGTTTTCAGATACGGAGAAAGCATGGTATAAACACCGGTCAACCGTGCCAAGCGGTTCATACAGTCTTCGTCATCATAGTATTGGAAGTTGGTGTCCGGCCGGTTTCCCTCATGCGTACGCATAACCGGGGTAAAGGCCGCCATCTCTGCCCATCTTAAGAATACTTCTTTATTGCGGCAATTATCAAACAGCGAGGTATAACCGCCAATGTCACTGTGGTTCAGCCCACAGCCACTCATGCCGGCGCTTAGTGCGGCACAAATGACGGTAACCAGGCCGTCGTGCCGTGAAAAGTCAACCGACTGATCTCCGGCCCAAAGCAGCGTGCAATATTTTTGACTTCCGCTGCCGCCGGCACGCATGAAATATACTACATCGCCCAGGCGATTTGCCTCTTGAATGGCTTCATAGTTACACTTTGCCCACAGCACAGGCCAATGGTTGTGTTCTATCATAGCCGGCTTTCCGGAATACAGCTTGATATCATCCGTTGGTAAGTATTCACCAAAGTCTGCCATCCAGCCGTCAATTCCAATGTCCAGTGAATATTTTTTGATAACCTCATCCTTAAACCAGGTAAAGGCATCCGGGTTGGTCAGGTCTACCACACCACAGTAAAATTCACCGAAATCCACTAAGTAGTCACTGCCATCCTGTTTGGTGGCAAAGTAGCCCTTTTCTTTTCCCTCTTGGTAAAGCTGTCCATCATTGACCAGGTAAGGATTGATATAGCCCATGAAGCGGATTCCGCGTTCATGCAGGCCTTTGATCTTTTCCGGCAGGTCAGGGTACATTTCCTTATGATACTGCCAATCCCATTGAAGGCGCTTTCCGAAAGAGGTAACTCTTTTACCGCACCAATCCTGGCACCACAGCGCGGCCACTTTAATGCCATGCTCTAAAGATTTATCCAGGATACCAAAGGAGCGTTCATTGCCCCCCTGGGCGCCAATGATTAAACCATTGTAAACCCATTCCGGCAATTCCGGCTGCCGGCCCAAAAATGCGGTCAGCTTTTCTAAAAGTGCAATAAAAGTATCTGCTGTTTCTATACGGATGCTGGCCGGCACATCCCAGAATTGCAATTCATGGAATGCTTCCTGCCGGAAATCAAAGTCCGCATAGGCGGTGGAATCCGCATGCAAATAATAGTGCCTACTGGAAACAAAGGTCGGTTCCGGATAATTGGTATTGTAATAATCTCCACCGGCTTTGTTTTCAACGTCAGAGCGCCAGGTAACATAGGTGGTTTTATCCCGTCCTACGCCCGGTTCGGAGGTCCAGATTGGAAAATGTCTGCCTTTCAAATTAAAGTAGGACATTTGCTCGCCCAGACCGTAACATTTTTCCTCTGCATCAGAACAGAGACGAATCCAAAAGCGATTAATACTACTGTCCCTGCAAACAAAAGACATGGTAAACAGATCTTCCTTTGCTTCCACCAGTGCCTCTATTATTCCCTCAAAGTCCAGTTTGATTTTGCCGGTTTCTTCTCGGCTTACGCCGGACAGGGAAAGAGGTCTTCGTTCTGTTACGTAATCCTCAATTTTGAAGTTTCCGCGGTACATGTCCACAGACTCTTGTCCCTGTCCTACGTAAATCATAGGGGACTGATTGGTATGCAAAAGGAGTGGTTTGCCGTCTTTCGTTAGGGATACGGAATGATTATCATATTGAAATTCCATATCTTATACCTCGCTTACTTCAGCTACCTCTTTTACAACTTCTACCGGAACAGCCTCTGCATCTGCTTCGGCCTCTGCACTTGCTTCCTTCAATTCAGCAAGTTCCTCTACCTCTTTCAGGGTTTCCTTCTTTGGCGGATTCTTGTCCAGTTTCTTGCCAATCAGGATACAAATTACAGTTTCAATGACAAATGCCAATGTTACGCCGCCGATCAAGGCAAGATTCTTATCTGCCGTAGCAATACCTGCTTTAGAGAAGATAAAGTATTCATAAACCAGGAAGGACATCAGCCATACAGCAACCGGCACACGCTTGTTCCACGGAGTCATGTCATAATTCTCATCCTTCTGACTCTTGCTGTTGAATTCCTTGTCATTCGGGGAAATTTTAGCACAGATGAAGATGATAACCAGCATAACCAGGAAGGAAATAGCATAAATATGCATATAGTTGATGCTGACAATTTTGTTGGTAAGCGGAGTATCAATTAATTTAAACCAGAACTTATAACCGGAGTAGAAGAAAATATGCCATCCGGTAGCAATGTAAGCGCCCAGACGGGAGCCTTTCTTAGAGAACATACCTACCAAAACCATGGTAATGATTGGAATGTTATAGAAGCCGGTGAAGCTACGGCCGAAGTCGTAAAGACCGGTTGCCATAACCTGCAGGAACGGAGATACGCAAATAGAGAATGCGGCAAAGAGCCAGCCAACTCTCTTAGCATATTTAACGGTCTTTTCTTCCGACAGATCCGGGTTAAAGATTGGTTTATAAATATCTACCATAAATACGGTAGAAGCAGCATTCAGGAAAGAGTTATAAGTAGAAATAATGGAGCCAAACAGAGCTGCGCAGAAAACACCAACTACCGGCCACGGAAGTGCTTTCGCAACCAGAGTCGGATAAGCAAAGTCTTTGCTTTCCAGTCCGTCACCAAGCAGGGCTACGGCAATAACACCAGGAATAACAAGCAGGAACGGAACTAACATCTTCAGGAAGCCGGACAGAAGAGCACCTTTCTGGCCTTCCTTCAGGTTGGCAGCACCAAGTGCTCTTTGAATCAGAACCTGGTTTGTGCCCCAATAGAACAGGTTTGCAAGAAGCATACCGGTGAAAATACAGGCAAACGGAACCGGGTCTGTTTTTCCGCCGATCGCATTCAGTTGATCATAGTTATTATCTAAAACATAGTTGATGCCGGCCAAGAAACCGCCGTCTGCTTTGACATTACCAACAGCAATAAAGCCGAAAATAACAACCATTAAAGAACCAACAATTAAAAGGATGCCGTTAATAGTATCGGATACAGCAACCGCTTTCAAGCCGCCAAGAACGGCATAAAGAGCACCAATAATACCAACCAGCACAATCAGAATCGTCAAACCGGTGGAAGTGCTGATTCCGAAAATAGAACTCAAATCAAAGATCTGATTGAAGGCAATAGCACCTGCATACAGACAAACCGGAATACCAATAATAAGGTAACCTACCAGGAAGAGGATGGAAACCATTCTTCTGACGCCAACGCCATAACGGTCTTCCATAAATTCCGGAAGTGTAGTATATCCTTTTCTTAAATAAAGCGGAAGGAAAACAAAAGCCATAACAATGGTGGCAATAACTGCCGTTGCTTCCCAAGCCATACCGGACATATTTGCGGCATAAGATTGTCCGGCAAGACCAACCAGGTTCTCTGCTGACAGATTGGTTAACAGCATAGAACCAGCAATAAATACGCCGCTCAGGCCGTTGCCTGCCAAGAAATACCCTTTTGAGGTCTTTTGGTCGTCACTATTGGATACTATTTTTGCAGAAACAATTGCAACCAGTACCGTAAATAGGACGAAGGTAATCAGTGTAAACGCAAGATGTGACATACAAGAATTCTCCCTTCTTCTTTTTTTAATAGATTCCTCTTTTCACAAGTCAATTTTTAATTAATTAACTTGTTTAATCAATCACACTGTAGCACATCTTTTCTCTCTGTACAAGAGTTTTCTCTTAGGTTTGCAATTTTTGTTGAATTCTTCCAATCGGCGAGTTAGTCTTTTGACAAACTATGCCAACCTGTCCAAATAAAAGTACCCTTGGCAGAAAAAAGCTCTGCCAAGGGCCTTGTTTTGCTATTTTTGCTGTTTTCTTTTCTTTTCTTGAATCTGATCAATTTCAGATAACAGATAGGGCGTTTCCTGATAAACAAAATAGTTAATCCAGTTGGAAAACAAAAGATTAGCGCTGGATCGCCAGGTAACCGGAATGTTTTTGGTTACTCTGTTATTCGGGAAATAATTTACCGGCATATGAATGGGAAGGCCTTCGTCTAGGTCACGCTTGTACTCATTGTAGAGTGTATCCGCATCATATTCGGTATGGCCGGTAATGAATATTTGCCGTCCGTGTTTGGTGCTGACAGCAAAGATTCCCGCTTCCGGAGAGGTTGCCAGAATTTTCAGTTCCGGAACTGCTTCAATATCTTCCCGAAGAATTGTGGTATGGCGTGATTGCGGCACCATAAAGGTGTCATCAAAGCCGCGGAACAGCATGGAGCGCTTCCGTTCCACCACGTGCGGATAAATACCAAACAATTTTTCCGGTAAATCTACCTTGGGTACGCCGTAATGATAATACAAGCCGGCCTGCGCACCCCAACAAATATGAATGGTGGAATACACGTGCGTGGAACTCCACTCCATAATTTCACAAAGTTCGTACCAATAGTCTACTTCTTCAAACGGCATTTGTTCTACCGGCGCACCGGTAATAATCATACCGTCAAACTTCCGGTCTCGTACTTCATCAAAGGTCTTATAAAAAGCAGATAAATGGCTTTCCGAAGTGTTTTTGGAAATATGAGACTTCATGGCAATCAGTTCCAATTCAATTTGCAGTGGCGTGTTACCAAGCAATCTGGCAAATTGTGTTTCGGTCTCTATTTTCTTCGGCATCAGGTTCAGGAGCAGGATATGCAACGGGCGGATTTCCTGTGTGGCAGCCCGTAGCTCTGTCATGACAAAGATATTCTCACTATTTAAAGTTTTAATTGCGGGTAAATCGGTCGGTATCTTAATAGGCATATCCGAACACTCCTTTCCAAACGTATTATTTCCAGGAGCTGTTCAAATCAACTGTGCGATTAAAAATCAGATGATTTTCTGTGCTGTTTTTATCTACAGTATAGTAACCCTTCCGCATAAATTGGAAGGTGTCTCCCGGTTTCAAGTCCTTCAGTCCACCTTCCACTAAGGCGTCCGGCAAGACTTCCAAAGAATTCGGATTTAGATAATCTTCCAGCGGATGGCTGTCATCCGATGGATTTTCTACATTAAAGAGGCGGTCATACAGGCGTACTTCTGCCGGAATACAATCTGCAGCAGAAACCCAATGAATGGTTCCTCTGACTTTTCTTCCGTCCGGGGATTCTCCACCTTTGGAAGCCGGATCATACTCTACATGAATGCAGGTTACGTTGCCATCTTTATCTGTTTCATAGCTTTTGCAAGTGGCAAAGTAGGCACCCTTCAGGCGCACTTCATTGCCCGGATAAAACCGTTTATATTTCTTAACCGGTTCTACCATGAAGTCATCCTGTTCAATGAACAGCTCCTTAGAGAAGGTTATCTTTCTGGTTCCAAGCTCCGGCTTTTGCGGATGAATTTCCACTTCCAGTTCTTCTGTCTGGCCGTCCGGATAATTGTCAATGATAACCTTCAGAGGACGAAGGACTGCCATAGCCCTTGGTGCATCCTGATTTAATCGGTCTCTGACGCAGGCTTCCAGCAAGCCAAAATCTACAACAGAGTAAGCCTTGGCAATCCCAATGCGTTCACAGAAGTCACGAATGGCCTCCGGTGGGAAGCCACGACGGCGCATGCCGCCAATGGTAACCATACGTGGGTCGTCCCAGCCGTCTACATATCCGTGGTTGACCAGATACAGACAACGGCGCTTAGAAGTAACACAATAGTTCAAATTCAAACGGGCAAATTCAATCTGCCGCGGTGGATTTTCAATTTCACAATTCTGCAATACCCAATCATACAGAGGTCTGTGGTTTTCAAATTCCAAAGAGCACAAAGAATGGGTTACGCCTTCGCAAGCATCTTCCAACGGATGCGCAAAGTCATACATAGGATAAACACACCATTTGTCTCCGGCACGATAATGGGACTGATGCGCAATGCGATAAATAACCGGGTCACGCATATTAATATTAGGGCTGCTCATGTCAATTTTGGCACGGAGCACCTTTTCCCCATCTGCAAATTCTCCTTCTGTCATGCGGCGGAACAGGTCTAAGTTTTCTTCCACACTGCGGTCACGGTAAGGGCTGTTTTTCCCGGGCTCCGTTAAGGTGCCGCGGTAGGCTTTCATTTCGTCAGCAGTTAAATCGCAGACAAAAGCCTTCCCTGCCCGAATCAATTTCAGTGCATTTTCATACATGAAATCAAAATAGTCAGAGGCATAAAAAACGTTGTCATAATCATATCCAAGCCACTTGATGTCCCGTTTAATGGCTTCGGCATATTCTTCGTCTTCCTTGCCGGGGTTGGTGTCGTCCATACGTAGGTTGCACACACCGTGATACTTTTCCTTGGTAAAGAAGTTAATGTAAATGGCTTTGGCGTGTCCAATATGTAAGTAGCCATTCGGCTCCGGAGGGAAACGGGTTTGGACGTGGTCATACACACCGGTGGCCAGATCCTGATCTATAAAATCGTGAATGAAATTGGAATCCATACTTATTCCCCCTTGTAGTAGCTAATGGCCTGATCCAGGCGATACAGCACTTCTTCTTTTCCCAAGATTTGCAAAATATAATAAAGATCCGGTGTATTGGTGCGTGATGTGGCTGCCACACGAATAACGGTGCTGACATCCCCTACATGTCCTTTATAGGCATCCGGATTTGCCTTATATTCTTTTACATTTGGTGTAAAACCAAGTGGTTCACACAAGTCTTTCATTCTTTGGAACCAAGCATCTTTGTCATCTGCCGGGTTGTATACGTCCTTGTACGCTTGCAAAATGGCGGCAGCGTCAGACGGCGCAATGTTTGCCGGCAAGGTATAATCCGGCTTGTACAGTTCTTTGTAAAAATAAGCGGCGTAGGCAGGAACGTCAGCCCATTTTGCAATGTCCTTCCGCGGCTTCTTGTTGCCGCGGTCAATTTGCAAAATGGCCTTGGCTTTTTCCGTGTCTGCCGACAGCAATTGATAAAATTCCGGATTGTATTCCTTTGCCCAAGCAAGCGTCTTTTCCAGTACCGTTTCGGCCGGCATCACGGAAATGACGTTCTTGCTGACGTCATTCAACTTGACCAGGTCAAACAGGGCGCCGCTGACGCTCATTTTTTTCAGATTGAACGGGAAAGCAGAAAGCGGTGCTTCTTTATTGGCTCTGCGCCAATCTTCAAAGTTAGAATTAGCAAGGGTCAAAAGATATTCCAGTACGGACTCCTTTGGGTAGCCTTCTTCCAAATAGTAACTGACGGCTGCCTCCGGGTCCTTCCGTTTAGACAGCTTACGCTTGTTACCGTCATCCAGTTTCATGATAGGCGCAATATGCGCATACTTAGGAACCTTAAAACCGCAAACTTTAAACAGCTGAATATGGATGGGAACGGAAGAAATCCATTCGTCTCCACGAACCACATGTGTGGTGTGCATTAGGTGGTCATCGATACAATGTGCAAAGTGGTAAGTCGGAATGCCGTCTGTCTTCAGAAGAACAATGTCCGTCTGATTTTCCGGCATTTCAATCTTCCCTTTAATCATGTCCTGATAAGTTATTTTGCCTTCCGGCGTTCCCGGACTCTTTAAGCGAAGAACGTATGGCATACCGGCCTTTACCTTTTCTTCTACTTCTTCATAACTTAAATTGCGGCAAGAAGCATATTCTCCATAATATCCGGGGGTAACACCAGCTTCTTCCTGCTTGGCACGCATGATGTCTAGTTCTTCTGCGGTGCAAAAGCAAGGATAGGCAAAGCCTTCTTCTACCAAGCGTTTGGCATATGTTTGGTAAATATCTTTTCGTTTACTTTGCTGATACGGTCCATAGGATCCTACCTCAGAATCCATACCCATAATTCCTTCGTCAGGATCAATCCCAAAGCCGTGAAGGCCGTTTACAATATGGCTGATGCCATCTTCCACTTCCCGTTTTTTATCCGTATCTTCAATGCGCAAAAAGAAAACACCTTTTGTAGTGTCTGCAGTCAGTTTGGCAATTAAGGCAGCAAACAATCCGCCAATATGCAAATATCCGGTTGGACTGGGTGCAAATCTGGTAACGCGAGCCCCTTCCAGAAGATCCCGATCCGGGTACATGGCTTCATACTCTTCCGGTGTCTTGGTAATATTGGAAAATAACAGCTCTGCCAGCTTTTTATTGTCTGTCAAAGTAAACGCTCCTTCTCCCTTGGAAACTAGTTATCCAATTATACGAAAAAGCCCTATAAAAGTAAATAGAATGGGGATTTTGCCGGTAAAATCCCTGCTCGTCAAACATGACAAAAGAAGCAGATAAAAAATGTATTCTTTCCACCTATAGCCAAAAATCCATCTATGATAAAATAAAGAGGCACTGAAAGGCCTGCCGTGATACGCAGGCCTGCTTATTAGAATTCTGAATGAGGTGAAATTATGGGTAAAAAAATTATTGTGGCCGGCGCCGGCCACGGCGGAATTACCGCTGCCGCCCTTCTTGCGGAAAAGGGCTTTGACATAACCGTTTATGAAAAGGGTCAAAAGGGAAAGTTAGGCTATGACTGGACTGACATCTTTGACCCAAAAGCCCTGGATGCCGTTGGCTGCCCATGGCCATCCGAAGACAAGTTTGAATGGAAAACCGACATGACCTTCTGGGCCCCCGGCATTCATCCGGAACATAAAATTCGCCAGCGGGTTCCTAATGATGTCAACGAAATGGAAATTAAAATGGAACGCTCTGACATCTATGATTTGCTCATCGGCTTTGCAGAATCCAAAGGTGTCAAGTTTGAATATGAAGTTACCATTACCGGCCCACTGATGGAAAAAGACCGTGTGGTTGGTATTGCCACAGACAAGGGAAACTTCTACGCTGACATGGTCATTGATGCTGCCGGTTGTGAATCTCCGGTTCGAGTACACCTTCCGGAGTATCTTGGCGTTCAAAAGCATGCCAAGTGGGGTGAAAAATTTTATGTATGGCGGGAATTCTTTGATCTACCGGTAGACATTAACGAAGTAGAGGACCTGTACAAGGTAGTCCTGTTCCCGGACAAGGAATCTGTCGGCATTTGCTGGATTGCTTCGGAAGCTACCGAAACCGAATCGCATTCGGACCTGTTAATCGGCCGCATGGACCGGTTTACCGCAGAAGACGCCGCTGCCACTGCAGAGCGATATCGGAAAGATAACCCGCAGCTTGGCCGTGAACACAAGCGGGGCGGTTACTTTACCCTGATTCCGGTTCGTCAGCCTATTGCCATTATGGTAGCCGACGGTTATGCCGCTATCGGCGACTCTGCCTTTATGACAGTACCTATCATTGGTTCCGGTATTGGCAACGCCATCAAGAATTCTAAAATTCTTGCCGATGTCATTGCCTCTGACAAAACAGAAACCTACAGTGCTTCTGTTCTCTACCATTATCAGTATGAATATTTCAACAAGATGGGCCGTAACATTGCCCCGCTTGCCCTTGCCAAGCTACTCCTAACCAGAGTATCTCAAGATGAAATTACATACGCACTGGACAACGGCATCCTGACCTATCATGAAATGACCATTACGGCAAACCATACCTCCATTGGAAAGTTCATTCAATTTGATCCGAATTTGCCAAAACGCGGTCTTGCACTCCTAAAGAATCCGGGCCTGCTGAAGAAAGCTGCGCCGGTTGTTCTGGACATGATTCAATATTATATTCTGTCCTTCCAGATTCCAAAAACTTACAGCTTAGAAGACTTAAAAGCTTGGGCCGCTAAGTACAACCATATTTTTGAACGTCGACTGCCGCAAGACAAAGTTGCTACTGACCTTGCCACTTATCAAGAATAGCAATTAAAAAAGACCGGAGGCTTTTGCCTTCGGTCTCTTTTTTGTTCAGATAAAATCTTACGAATCTTATTTGAGTTCGATCTTTGCGCCAACTTCTTCAAACTTAGCTTTGGCAGCTTCAGCGTCATCCTTGGACATTGCTTCCTTAATGGTCTTCGGAGCAGCGTCAACCAGAGCCTTAGCTTCAGCAAGGCCAAGACCGGTCAGTTCGCGAACAACCTTGATAACCTTGATCTTGTTTGCGCCAACATCGGCAAGGAACAGATCAAATTCGGTCTTTTCTTCAGCAGCAGCTTCTGCGCCAGCAGCCGGAGCAGCAACTGCAACAGCAGCAGCAGCGGATACGCCGAATTCGTCTTCTACAGCATGAACAAGCTCAGCGAGCTCAAGAACGGACATAGTTTTAATCTCTTCAAGGAGAGCGGTAACTTTTTCAGATGCCATTTTTAATATCCTCCAAAATAAATTTGTATAAAGTCTTTGTTTTAGGTGGACGCTGTATTATTCAGCGGCCGGAGCTTCTGCCTCTGCTGCCGGAGCCTCTACGGCTTCTTCTGCAGGAGCGGCTTCACCGTCTTTGTCAACAACAGCCTGAATAACGCGTGCAAAAGCAGCAATCGGGGCGTTGAATGCGTTGCAAACGGTTGCAAGGAGAACTTCCTTGGTTGGAAGATCTGCCAGAGCATTTACAGTGTCAAGATCAACAACTGCACCTTCCAGGTAACCAGCCTTCAATTTGAAGTCCGGATGATCCTTGGAGAATTTCTTTAAGATGCGGGCAGCAGCGGTATGATCTTCCTTGGAAATAGCCAGAGCGCTGGTTCCTTTCAGTGCATCTTCCCAACCATCCAGATGTGCTTCTTCAGCAGCTCTTTTAATGATGGAGTTCTTGATAACAGAATAGTCAACACCGGCTTCTCTGAGTTCCTTACGGAGAACCGTATCATCTGCTACGTTAATGCCTTTGTATTCAACCAATACACCGGCTACGGAATCAGTCATTCTACCGGCCAATTCGCTTACCGCAGCTTTCTTTGCTTCCAGAATTTTTTCACTTGCCAAAATATTCACCTCCTGTGATGAATATGAAAAGGCTCTTTCCGCACTACCGCGGAAAGAGCCCAAAAAACGAAGTTTTCTGTGTTTTCCTCGGCAGGTAAGGACTTTGCCTGTTACGTCTTTGCGGACACCTGCTGTCTTCGGTAAGAAACAGCATTGATATACTAACACGGGGTGTCCCCCGTGTCAATAACGGTTTTGGCTTATGCGCCGTACTTGGAAGAGCTGAACTTAACGCCAGGCCCCATGGTGGCAGCAACAGTGCAAGACTTAATGTACTGGCCCTTTGCAGCAGCCGGCTTTGCCTTAACAATAGCTTCCATCAGAGTATCCAAGTTTTCGGTCAATTTTTCCGGACCGAAAGAAGCTTTACCAATCGGGCAGTGAATAATGTTGGTCTTGTCCAAACGATATTCAATCTTACCTGCTTTCGCTTCCTGTACTGCCTTTGCAACATCAGGAGTTACCGTACCGGCCTTCGGAGACGGCATCAAGCCACGAGGTCCAAGGATTTTACCAAGACGACCAACTACACCCATCATGTTCGGGGCAGCAACGGCTACGTCAAAGTCCAGGAAACCTTCCTTTTGAATGCGGTCTGCCAAATCTTCTGCACCGACAATTTCAGCGCCTGCTTCTTCGGCAGCTTTTGCCATATCGCCTTTGGCAAATACAGCAACGCGAACATGCTTACCGGTTCCGTTCGGAAGAACAACAGCGCCACGAACCTGCTGATCAGCGTGACGGGAGTCAACACCAAGACGGATGTGAGCTTCAATTGTTTCATCAAACTTTGCGGTAGCAGTCTTGCAGGCAAGGTCAAGAGCTTCGCCTACTTCATATGTTTTTGTTCTGTCAACAAGCTTTTTGTTGTCAACATACTTCTTACCATGTTTCATTCTGTCTATCCTCCCGCATTAATCCACTACAGTGATGCCCATGCTGCGAGCGGTACCGGCAATCATGCTGGTTGCAGCTTCCAGGCTGGCAGCGTTCAGGTCCGGCATTTTCTGCTCGGCAATCTTCTGAACCTGTTCCTTCGTAACGGTAGCTACCTTTGTTTTGTTTGGTTCACCGGAAGCCTTTTCAATACCGGCAGCCTTTTTCAGAAGAACTGCTGCTGGCGGGGTCTTGGTGATAAAGGTAAAGCTGTGGTCTGCATACACTGTGATTACAACTGGGATAATCAGACCGATGTCGTTCTTTGTGCGCTCGTTGAATTCCTTCGTGAAAGCCATGATGTTAACACCATGCTGACCGAGTGCAGGTCCTACAGGCGGGGCTGGGGTTGCCTTACCGGCAGGAATCTGAAGCTTAATAAAGCCAATAACTTTCTGTGCCATAATTGCACCTCCAAAGAATTGTGGTAATTGGCGGAACAAGAAAATTGTTCCTCCCACCGGAAGTCTGAAAGAGACTCCCGTAATGAAAGCGGAAATCCGCTCATTACCAAGATTAATACTGCGTATTTCGGGCGATTCAGCCTTCTACGCCGAGCTCAACCTGGTTGAGCTCTATTTCGACAGTAGTTTCTCTGCCGAACATGGAAATCCGTACACTAACCTTATTGTTATCAAGATCAATGCTTTCTACGTTACCGGAGAAGTCCGAAAGCGGACCGTCAATAATTCTGACATAGTCTCCGACTGCGTAGTTGACTTCCACGGTTCTGATGTCTACGCCAAGGTGTTCTACTTCAGCGTCCGTCAACGGAACCGGTTTACTTTCCGGACCAACAAATCCGGTGCATCCGCGAGTGTTGCGGATAACATACCAGGCATCATCGTTCATGGTATATTCTTCGCCGCTTTGTTCTACAGCCAGCTTTACCAGAACATAACCCGGGAAAACCTTACGTTCTACTTCTTTTACTTCACCGTTTTCTTTGACTTCCTGAACGGTTTCGGTAGGAACGCGAACATCCAGAATTAAATCCTGCATTTTCCGGTTTTCTACTACTTTTTCAATGTTGTCTTTTACTTTGTTTTCATACCCGGAATAGGTATGAACAACGTACCACTTGGAAATTCCTGCCATAGAAACCGCCTCCGTTACAACGCTAGAGATCCAAGGAAGGCACGGGCCATAATCAGTGCGGTCTCCGTGTCAGTTAAAGACAGATTGTAAATAACTTCTCTGAGTTTAACCAGGATGGCGTCTTCAATCCATACGCCAATACCAATAACCAGAACAACCAAGAGAACAACCAGGCAATTCTTCCAAAGGTCTTTGCCTTTTGTCCACTGAATCTTCTTGATTTCGGTTTTCAGATCCTTGAACCATTTCTTAATGGAGTCCAGTGCTTTATTGCCCTTGGACTGAGTAGCGTCAGCTTTTTTGGCCGGCTTGGAGGAAGTCTTCGGCGTTTTAGCATTCTTTGCCATAAACGGAGCCTCCTTTTACTTGGTTTCTCTGTGGAGAGTATGTTTCTTGCAGAACTTGCAATACTTGTTCATCTCCAAACGGTCAGGGGAGTTCTTCTTGTTTTTCATTGTGTTGTAATTGCGCTGTTGACATTCTGTGCAAGCAAGAGTAACTCTAACTCTCATTGACGGCACCTCCATACTTCTGGATAAATTTTTGCTCCTCTAAACAATGCGGGGAGCCCTTTGCCTCCCTCTCTGCACGGGCTTTCTTTTTGTAAAAATGCGCACAAAAAAAGAGCCCTCTTTTAAGAGGTACAGTTACTTTACCATAAAGCCAAGTCTTGGTCAAGGAAAAAGCTTGCAAAATTTGGTTTCTGTCAGGAGCACAAACAGAAGGGAAAAAATCAAAGAAAGGGCCCACCTAAGGTGCGCCCTCTCTATTGCTTTTCTAAGACAAATCAGCTTTTCAGTGCTTTTCTGGTAATTGGTCCGACCGATCCGTCCGCTTCCAAGCCATTGGCTTTTTGGAATTTCTTTACAGCAGACTGTGTACCTGGCCCAAAGAAACCATCAATCTTGTCATTGTAGTATCCCTTCTTGGTCAGCCACCACTGAACCCACTTGACTCCTTCATTCCCTTTCCGGATTTTGCCGTATTCGTACTTGGAACGATTTACCACATAAGATGGTTCCCGATACGGGCAGGATGCCGTACTGGATTTGGTGGAAGAAACTACCTTTCCGTTCTTAATGGTATAAGTGGTTCCGTCTTTCGTATAAGTTCCGTTGTAACTGAACTGCACTTTACTATTTTTCAAATAATAAGTACCGTTTTGATTGGTTGCCAGTCCGTTATATTGGAACGTAACTTTACCATTTTCGCAGTAATACCAACCATTTTGGTTTTTAGCAAGAATGGTCTTGGTGCGAAGAGCACCGTCTTCACAGTACCACCAGGCGCCACTGTCGCCCTTTGCAATACCAGTGTATTTTACAAATTTACCGTTGCGATAACAATAGAAGTCGCCGTTAGAATCTTTTACCAAACGAATATCTTCACTGGAGTAATCCGGATAGGTTTTTTCTGTATTCTCAGACGAATTTTCCGTGGTGCTTTCGGTAGAAGACTCTGCATCTGTAGAAATTTCTGTTTCTGTAGAAGATTCGGTAGAAGAGTCTGCTTCTGTTGTACTTTCCGAAGATGCATCCGTCTGGGTGTCGGTAGAAGCATCTTCTTCCGTGTCCCCGTCACCAACGGTTACTTTCAGGAGATCAAAGGCACCATTGCTTAAGTAGGCAACTACATTGGTTGTGCCATCCCCTACCCCGGTTACTACACCGGAGGAAGAAACAGTGGCAACCCGTGTATCTTGGCTAAAGAAGTATGGTGTTTCATTTCCGGAAACAGAATACCTCAATTTAAAGGTCTTGCCCTTGGAAACTTTAGCCAGTGCACTTACTTCCACAGACTCTTCTACAACGTATCCCGTTGCGCCATTAGAAGTTGTTACCTTATACCAAAGTGGCTTATACATCCGATAATTTGTTGCGTCCACAGATCCTGTATACGCAACGCGAGTATCTCGGAATCCGCCTTCTACTGTAATGGTTTCTCCGGCCGTAATGGATCCGGCCTGATTTCCGCCGGAAACAGATGGCTCATCCCGCAAATTTACGGTTGCAGTAGCCACGCCGGAACCGGAGCCCTGATAACCGGTAAATTTAATTTCCGTACCACTGGTTTCCGGAAGATTGTTGAAGATAGGAATATAAAAGGTCTTGGCCTGATCTAATACGCCGGCATTCCGATACGCTTTATAAGTAGAATACGTGGTATTGACAACGCCGTTAACTGCACTCATGTACTGGTGATTGTACGTATTGGTGGAAGTCATATTAAACTTTTGCAGGTACGACGTGTTCTGTCCTCTGGCGATATAGTACTTTGCAATTGTTTCAGTACCACCGTTAATGGACTTTTCCGGGGTAGTCCAGCCATAGCTCTTGGCATATTTTAAGCCGTGGGCAACTGCCTGGCCGTTGCTGTCATCTACCGCACCAATATTGAAGTAATTATAATAGCCGGTATAAGAACCATAGGTGCCTGTAACACTGCTGCTCCCGGTTACTCCGTGTTCCCCTAAAATTTTGGAAACCAAGAAGCAGGGATTTACATTATTATTTTTGGCAGCTGTGCAAATAACTTCAGCATAGGTTTTATTAATAGTTTGGGTATTCCCGGAAGTATCCGTATATTTGATTTTGCCGGAGGAAGTAACATAATTTTTACTCCGATCAGTATACGTACTTGCTATAAACGTATTGGCCAGCATGCTGGTTACTACTTTTACGGCTTCATCATAAGAATCAAAATTCCATTCCAAGGATTCAAATTGCATCATGGTAATGTCATTGCCAAGGAATGTATAGGGATTCATAAAATAGGAAACCGCCATAGGAGTGGCACGAATCCAACCGGTTTGATTGGCATTGGAACCATCTACTACGGAATAGGTAAAGCCACCGTTAGAAGTATAGGTACCGGTAGACTTGTCCCGATACAGACGCGTTGCACTGGCATCTGCCGACTTTTGTAACGGAACAAGATTCAAGTTGTTACCGGTTTCTGCGCTTAATGCATCAGACCAGTTTAAGCCGGTCTTTACTGCAGTAAACTTCCAGTTCGGATGGGCTTGATGTACCGTATACAATTTTTCCGCATACGCTTTCGGAAATCCGGCACTAACCAAAGAATTTACATAAGTATCTTTTTCAGATGCTGCGGATACCGGGTACAGGAAGGAACAGAGCATTACTGCCAGCAGCACAGCAATTGCCATGCACCGTGTCAGAAATGGTTGCGTTTTCATGATGAACCTCCAAGATACAGACTTCCCCATAATTTCATTTTCACGCATTAGAGTATATCACAGAATATTGCAAAAAGAAAAGAAAAAGAAAAAGAAGGAATGACCGCAGTAAAACCTGCGGTCATTCCTATTCATTTCTGTTTTTAGTTAATTCTTGCTGTTTTTATCGTCACAGTCGCCCTTCAGAAGAGGGAACCAGAGACGGTCAATGCTAACCACACTGGTAACCGCTTTCAAAATGGTATCCGTAATTGGTCTTTGCCAAGCGGCAAAAATAATCAGGC
This sequence comes from Bacteroidaceae bacterium, assembly GCA_963623075.1. Classification (GTDB taxonomy): domain Bacteria; phylum Bacillota; class Clostridia; order Oscillospirales; family Acutalibacteraceae; genus RUG420. The sequence goes on along the minus strand of CAVFJZ010000007.1, from coordinate 3,435 downwards.
GATGCAGCGGTGTAAATCTGTCATACCGCAGCACAGAGCGGCCATGGGTAAAAGCCAAATAGGAAGCAATACCGTGATATCCATCAGAATTTCCGGAGAAGCCAACGCCGTTAAATCTAACACCAAGAAAGTGGAAAATAGTGCCGTTTACTGTACAACCACCGGATTGTACGTGATCAATCATATACTGCGCCGTCTTCTTGTTGCTTGTGTAAATATAAAGAGCAAGCGGCTGTGCACCATCGGATCCATTATAGACATGGCCTTCCTTATGAATCAGTTCTACGGCTTCTTCTTTGGATTTTACCGTTACGATTGGCATCAGCGGTCCGAAAATTTCTTCCTGCATGCACTTACAAGAAAGATCCACATGATCCATCACTACCGGGCCAACCTGGCGAGTTGCGGCATCCGGTTCCTGTACACGGTAAACAACTTTATCTTCATCTATTAAGCTGCATACCTTCTGGAAATGTTTGTCAGATACCAAAGACGTAAAGTTGGAACGAAGTTTTCCATTTCTGGAAACTTGGTGTTTTTTAATACAGGAAATTAATTCCTTCACGAATTCATCATGGATATCTTCATGTACGATCATATAATCCGGGCATACACAAATCTGCCCGCCATTGGCGAATTTGCCCCAGGTAAGGCTTTCTACACATTCCTTAATGTTTACTTCCTTATCTACATAAACCGGTGACTTTCCGCCTAATTCCAGGATAACCGGTGTCACATGCTGTGCACATTTTTCGGAAAGCAGCCGTGCAACCGTAGTGCCGCCGGTGAAGAACGCCATATTGAAATACTGATCAAACAGCTGTGCGTTTTCTTCCCGTCCACCGGTTACTACCGTAATGTAGTTTTCCGGAAAGGCATCTTCTATGGTTTCTTTAATGACCTTGGTAATGGTCGGCGTGTAGTTGGACGGCTTCAGGACGGCACAGTTACCTCCGGCAATGGCGCCAATCAGCGGGCAGAATGTCAGGTTGTGAGGGAAGTTCCACGGGGAAACAATCAGTACTACCCCATACGGATCCCGATACCGTTCGCCACGGCCCGGCATGCTGAACAGCGGTGCATGATTTTTCTTTACCCCCATCCATTTTTTCAGTTCCAAAATAGCTTCATCCAATTCGGCATATACAACAGCAAATTCATACGCCGTTGTTTCCAGCATGCCTTTGTTGTAATCCGCTTTGTAGGCAGCATAGGCATCTTTTTCATGCGCCTTCAGCGCCTTCCGCAATTTCTTTAATGCGTTTAGCCGGAACTCATAGCTCTGTGTTGCCCCTGTTTCATAATAGGCTCTGCAATCCGCCACTCGTTGTTCAATTGTCTTTCCCATTTTCAAAACCTCCCAAAAATTCTCCTCTGTTACTTTTTAGTCAAACAAAATAAGTCACTTTTGTTTGACTGTCTTGCGTCCATTGTATCGAGGGAAAACGGAAAGAGCAACGAAAAGTTCAGAAAATCTTTGTACAATTTTTTCACAAAACAACGCCGTTGATGATATTTTTTGTATTGGTTTGATAAAAATTTGTCAGAAATCTGACCATTTTTCTTCCAACATTTATTGACTTTCCGTTGATTTGTCGTCTACAATCGTTTCGGGTTCGCAGACAGTGACTACGTCTGCTTATTGAATATTAGGAGGAATGGAATATGTCGGTTCAGTACGCCCATAATGCAGTTGTTATCACAGAAGCCCCGCCAATTGACTACTTCAAAAACTATGTACAGCTTCCAAAAAACTATGGAACAGCAGAGTATGAAGAGCGGGCCGATATCAAGGCAATCAAAGCTACCGTAAGAAAGAGCTTGGAAGATCTTGATGCGGCAACCGGTTGGAAGACAAAGTTCCGTGGTCAAAAGGTTTTAATCAAACCGAATCTGGTTTTTGTTACACCAAAATCCGGATATCGGTTTTCTTATGACATCCCGCAAACTACGGACCCTCGTGTGTTTGATGCTACCATGGAAGTTCTTTCCGAACTTTGTCCGGACATTGTCATCGGAGAAGGCTCCGGCTTAGTTACGTGGAGTTATGCCAAAATGGCAGGATATGACCGCATCGCAAAAAAATATGGAGCCAAGCTGGTCTTTTTTGAAGAAGAGGCAATTGATCGTTATTTTTGTCCCAAAGCAGAATGCGGGCAGGAAGTTTATGTTCCAAAAAGCATTTCGGAAGTAATTCGCGGAGAACGGCTTTATGTTTCCCATCCAAAAATGAAATGCAATATCTATACCGGTGTTACCCTCGGGTTTAAGAATGCTATGGGAACCTTTTCCTGTAATATGCGATACAGGAACCACACCTGGCAAATCAACAAGAAGCTTTCCGACTTGCTTTATCTTTTCAAGCCGGACCTTACCATAATTGACGGCATCATCGGCGGAGAAGGGAACACGCCCGGACCGAACCATCCTGTCGTAATGAATCGCATTGTAACCGGAACTAATTCTGTTGAAGCTGACCGCGTGGTAACGGAGCTCATGGGATTTGATCCAACCAAGAATCTACTGCTGATTGAGGCCGGAAAGCGTGGCTTCGGGGACCCGGATGTGGAAATTATCGGAGAAAAACGTATTGTAAAATTCCGTCCGGCAGAACCGACACTCCTGTCCGAGCGGTTTCATAAAAACTGGCCAAAAGTTAAACTCTTTGTAGGGCACACCAACAGCAGAGCTCCTAAGTTAGAAAAGTTAACAGGCAATTCAAAAGACTTTGTAAAAGCAATGGAGGCTACCTGTGCCGGTGGATGTATTGCATCGCTTGGCACAACATTTGAAGTACTGTATGCCTCTTATACCTACCCGCTTAATAAATTTCGGCATTTGAATGTCATTGTGGGATCGGGTGCAGAAAAAGACGGCATACGCTACTGGCTTGACGAAGACGGAACGGCCTATACTCTCCAGGACTTACAGAACGTGCGCGGCATGAAGTTAGTCTGCGGAGAATGCAGCGCTCCTGCCAAAGAACTGGCCAGTCTGAAAGGCTTCCTGTGGATTCGCGGCTGTGGTGAAGTTAACAACCTTGCCGCACGTACTTCGCTTGCCATGATGCCGGCACTTCCGGGACAGGTTGATTTAAAATACCTGCCTATAATTGGAGCCGGGCTAGTCCGAAAATATGTAATTAAGGTTGCTCAGGCAGCAAAAGGGACTCCAACTGAGCCGCATTTTGATGCCTATAACGATGGACTATATACCATTCCGGAATACGCAGCAAAACACTTGGAAGAAGACTGGGTAGAAGCTCCGCTTCCACCGCTTCCGCTGAAAGAACGTATACAAGCCATAAAAGATGTACGCTTTATTGCCAATTTTCTGTTGTAATAAAGGGTAACAAAAAAGGACCTCTTTAGAGGTCCTTCTTGGTTATACCCTGAAAACTGAATACAGTCCATTGAGTTCTATGTAAACTCGAGC
>CAVFJZ010000006.1:96974-98405 GCA_963623075.1 Bacteroidaceae bacterium | reverse complement strand
AGTCATCACTGTCCACAAAGAGAATATACTCTCCTGTGGCTACTGCCTTTCCAACATTTCTGGCATCGCTCAAGCCACCATTTTTTTTATGAATTACTTGTACTCTTGCATCTTGTTTTGCATAAGAGTCACACATGCTACCACAATTGTCTGGAGATCCATCATCCACTAAAATCAGTTCAAAATCAGAAAAGGTTTGATTCAAAATGGACCTAACGCAACGGTCTAAGTATTTTTCCACATTATAAACCGGAACAATTACAGAAATTGCTGGTGTTTTCACAATTATACTTTCCTTTCATTTACTTTTTATTGCGATGAATCAATCCTAGAAGTCGATTCAACAGAGTTCGAAATTCTTTTGGTTCAAAAGCAACATTTCCCAACGTCATAATAAGAGTAACAATCACCGCATCTAAAATAGCCCATAAAAGCCAAGATAGCCAGCCAGACATGTCGGCAGGGACAATTTTCCACGCACTTAGTATCAATAGAATTGAAAGAACAGCGCTTCTAAAAATACGAAATATTGACCGTTTCAATGTTCCGGGCAAAAAATGCCGTGCTGTATAGACAATTACATCTGTAGTTCTATATAAGTAAGAAGCACAAGTGCCAATCAAAACGCCATAAATTCCTAACGGTTTTACTAAAGCAAGGGAAACACCTACATTGATTACTGCCTCTAATATTGCTCTATTTTGTGTTTGCTTATAGTGTCCTGCCGCACAAATAATGGTTAGCCCAGGAAGTCTAATTGATTGTAATACTCCAAGTAAGGAAAATAGGACAACCAGTCCCCAACTAAGGTAATTTACTCCATCGGTAAAACTAGAGCTATATACTTCCACAAAAGGATACATAAGGGATGCCATACAGGTATATGCGATGAAAATAATCAAGAAAAAGGCAAATTCATAATTACTAAAGCTGCTTTTCAGTACATCTTTCTCATCTTTTGCAATTACTTCCCCAAAACCTGAACCCAGTCCGTTTGATATGGATGTCATCAAATTGGAAAGTGCATAAGATACAAGATTGTATACGCTATAAATACTGACTACAACTAACGCATTTTCAGAAATGCACAATGTCAAAACAACTAAATCCGTGTTGGTAACAACCATTCCCGCAACCTGGTGTGTTAAGGCTGCCCAACGCTGACTTAAAGCCTTCATATTTGGCTCTGCATATAGGTCAATATGAGGATACTTTTTACGAACATAAATTCCCACAGCCAAACTACGAAGTAAATATACAATAGCAACTACCGATTTTACCAATAATGCAGAGCATTCCATTTCCATAAGTAGAATGGAAAGGATCGTCATTACTATGGTTCCTACAATCTGTGCAATAGAAATAATGTAGGCTCGTTGATCTGCTTGTAAAAGAACACGATATTTTCCAAGATAGAAATAGTCTACCAAA
>CAVFJZ010000006.1:0-96964 GCA_963623075.1 Bacteroidaceae bacterium | reverse complement strand
CTACCAAACCGTTAAATGATAATATAAAAATCATTGTCCGAATAAAGGACAAATCCGTTATTTCATTATGCACGGCATATGGATATATCAAAATTAAAAGAATTACTAAAGCCGCAAATATAAGGCCAGAGCGCAAATAAAATTTTCTTGCTGCAGACACTAACTGACTTACTGCAAAATCATTTTTTTCTGCCAGTGGCTTATACAAGGCAACCGCACCAGCCGCACCTATTCCCGCTTCTACCAAACCCATGCAAGTAATAAACTGGTTAATAGAAGAAACCAAGCCATTTACAGAAGACCCATATAATTCAATAAAAAATCGAGGGATAATAATTCCTGAAATAGCAACCACTACTTGCAGTAGCAAGCTAAAAAAAACATTTTTAAAGGCTTGTTTTGTACGCATGAACTATCTTTCTTTCTGAACTAAATACCAAATTCCACGGTACTTCTTATAACTATTATGCATGTCTAAGTATTCATATTCATGGTGGCAAACTTGCTGTTCCTTTGGTGGGATTTGCATGTAATCTCCAAAAGCCATGGAAAGGTAAGTGTCATATCCCACTGGAATTGGAAGTTGATGACCTTCAAAAGAACGCCTGATTGCCTGCGCAAACACTGCTTTCGGATACTCCTTTTGCATGTAGTGCGGACCGGAACAAAGTTCTGTAATGTAGTTACATTGGTCTATTGGATACTTGCTCATTTGCTTTTCACAGAAATGCCAAATGTGATATCGGGTTGTATGGAACGGGACAAGTGCCAAGGCAAGCTTTCCTAAGGTATATACTGTTTTCCCATGGTTTTCCGGTGCCTTTTCTACTACAAATAAAGAGTATGTCAGTGCCAGTGCCTTTTGCACTTTCCTGCGCCATCCGACAGGGCAACCATCTATGGGAAGAACATCCAGTGCCACACCATGGTTAAGGTCCAGGTCCTTTTGATACGTCTTAATAAAAGTTGTGTTGTTATCGTGAATGGTTAAAAATTGATTTTGTGTTAAAAAAGCTTTGGTTGGATACTGAATAGCATATTGTTCTGTATCCACCCAAAGTTGTTTTAATTTTTCATAATCTGTACGAGGCATAAAGATGTCAACATCATCATCCCACGGAATAAAGCCACCAGTACGAACTGTACCAATACAACAACCGCCGCAAAGAAAGTAGGTCAGCTTCTGCTCTGTACAGAAGTGATCAAAATAGAGGAGCATTTCCAGCCCCTTTTCCTGCATTTCCTTTACTTGATTGTCTGGGATTGCAAATTGTGCCAATATTCTATACCTCTCTTATCCTTAGTCTTCTTCGCTTCTTTTCAGTTCCCTTATTTTCGGAATATTTAGGAGCCCCACAAGAGTACCCACTCCATATGCCACATGTAGCAATAAGAACAAAATCGGCATAAGCAAATGTTGCCACTTAAAGCCTTTTTGCGTAACTGCCTTAGCAGTTCCCATGAGTGCAAACATTGCGTACAAGCTCCACATAAGTGCACTAAACTGCCAAATTCCTTTTTTTGCCAAAAAAGCAGTAACAAAAATAGCAAATACAAAGGCCGCTGGGACAAGATGATAAACAGAAATGCAACCCGGGCATACCGGGAACGTCAAGCCAATCCAATTTCCATTGGCATATTTCTGTTTCACCATCTGTTTTAAATTACAACGTGCATATTGGAAAGAGACTATACGCGGATCATAACAAAGCTGGTATCCGGCTTCCCGAATTCTGTAATGGAACTCGTTGTCTTCTGTACGCAAGAGTGTTTCGTTAAAAAAGCCAACCTTATCAAGGACTTCTCTGCAATAGGTTGCATGAAACATAGATTTTACATAGGTCTTTTCTTGGCTTCTTCTGCTGGAATTAGCACTACTACCAAATAGTGAATTTTCTACTTGCAATAAAACTTCTGACCAATCAGTGTCATTTTCAATTAAACAAGGACGAATTCCGCCAACCACTTTTTCTCCGGCTTGAAGATCTTCCATAACAAATTGAGAATATTCTGCTGTCAGTTTAGTATGTGCATCTATGCGAGCCAGTGCATCGCCCGTAAAATTTTGTATGGCAACATTCCATCCGGCAGCTTGAATTTTTTTAGAATTGTTCAAAACTTGGACGGAATAGAAGTCTTCGTTTTGTACCCGGAAGTCTTCCATAATTTGACGGGTATGGTCTGTGGAACAGCTGTCAATCAGCAAAATTTCCATCAGTTCATGTGGATATTTTTGCTGTTTCATATCTTCTAATAAAGCAGGAAGATATTTTTCTTCATTATATGCCACAATTCCAATGGACAGTTTTTTTATTTGCGGTTGACTTGTCATTTCCTTGACCTCTCAAAATTACAGTACCGCCAACACGGTCTTCACCATTGTCCACAGTTCATGGACAACATTAAACTTTTTTATGCTTGCCAAATTATATTGCATCTTTTGCGGAAGGATTTCCTCTATGTAAATGCGGTCCGCATCTGCCGGGTCGGTTAGGGCTTCGGCTTCATCCTTGAAGTGGATGCTGGCTTCGCTGGTAATGCCGGCCGGCAATAAAAGGGTGGCCTTCATTTCGTTTGTATAGGCATTAACATATTTGGGAACTTCCGGGCGTGTCCCAACAAAGCTCATGTTGCCGGCAAGGACATCAAACAATTGGGGCAGTTCATCCAGGCGATAGTCCCGAAGCTTGGCACCAATTTCGGTAATCCGCGGATCTGCATCTGCCGTTACCGCTGTGCCAATTTTGTCGGCCCCGTCCACCATAGTGCGGAACTTGTGAATGCGAAATGTTTTTCCGTAGGTGGTAATGCGCTCCTGCCGATAAAAGATAGGACCGTCCGAATCCTTTTTAATCTTGATGGCAATAACCAGCATGGGAATTGCCAAAAGAAGGAGCAACAAGGATGCTACAAGAAGGTCAAAAAGCCGTTTTAATACTAAACTTAATTTCCGCTTGGAAAGCAGATCATAGTAAGGTTTGACCTCCGGTACTTGCAGCTCTGCGGGAAGGTCTTCCCATGGTTTCAATATCATAGATATTCTCCGTTGTTATTCCACTCCGTAGAGGAATTTTTTCAGATCCTTAGAATTGCGGGTAAAGTCTACTGCAAACAGGCTTCTGCCATCCATACCCTTCATGGTACCGTAAGTGCCATCCTGTGGCATAGTTATGGTTTCTATTTCGTTGCCGGCAGACAATACCCCAGGAGCCTGTAACATAAGCGATGTAATGGTCTTTGTAGACAAATTAGTTTCCACCATAGGAAGAACGGTATTTAACATCTTGTTTAACTGTTTAGTATTCAGGGTTGTCATCTTGCTGACTGCGGATTGAATAACGGTCCGCTGGCGACCCATGCGGCCCCAGTCAGAGTCAATGTCCCGGCAGCGGGCATAAACCATAGCGGTAACACCGTTCATGTGAACCGTGCCGGCGCTGACGCTTTGCAGTTCACTTCCGCGTCCAACGTCATTGGCAGTAGACAGGCCTTTTGCACTGTTAATGTAATCTGCTTCTGCCTGCGTAATGGTAATGTCTACACCACCAACGGCATCAATCAGATTAACCAACATGGCAATATTTATGCGCACATAATACTGTACGTCCAACAAATAGGCCGTTTGAATTTCTTTGACTACCAGCTCTGCTCCACCGTAACGGAAGGCGTGAGTCAGCCAGTCCCATTGGCCCTTATAGGTACCGGCCAAAATGGGAACACCGGTGGCGCGCTCAAAGCTGACTAGCTTAATGGTATTTTTCTTGGTATCCACAGATGCCACAATCATGGAATCTGAACGGGCATTTTCGGAGTAACTATTGGTACGTTCATCCGTACCAAGCAGCAGAATGTTAATTACGTTTTTGTCCGAGTAAACTTTGCCGGACGGAAGACCGTATCCGCCTTCCACATATGTCAGGTTGGAAAACTCTGACATATCAATTTCGTCTGCGCCACCAATCAGACTGCCGGCGCCTCCCTCTCCGTTACGGTCCAGCAGATTCAGTTTATCCAGATAGAAAGAAGCCGGAAGTGTCAAAATGGCTGCAATAATTAAAAGTATGGCAACCACTCTACGAGTAATGTTTGCCGCTTTAGAAGTGCTCATAGTTAACCTCTTACATAATCCTTCACTACATCTTGATAACCGGCAATAACGTAATTTACGTCTTCGTCTGACAGTTTGGTATGCAGTGGAAGGGTAATTAAATTCTGATAATAGGCATAGGCGTTCGGGAAATCTTGAATGTCCCAACCCAGTGCTTTATAAGCAGTCATCATAGGAAGCGGCTTATAGTGTACGTTGGTAGCAATGCCTCGTTCTGCCAGCTTCTGAATAATTTCATTGCGCTGTTCCGATGTAATACCCGGTATTCTGGTTAAATACAGGTGTCCGGAACTGGTAACTTCGTCTGTGTAATGCTCCAGGTGCTGTACCCCAAGTTTGTTACACATGGCGTCATAACGGGATATGATTTCTTTTCTGCGAGCCAGTAATCCGGGATATCGTTCCAGCTGTTTTAGTCCAATGGCAGCCATGATATCTGTCATGTTGCATTTGTACCACGGGCCGACAATATCATATTCCCAAGCCCCCAGTTGAGTTTTGGAAAGAGCATCCTTAGACTGCCCGTGCAAGCTAAGAAGCTGATATTGATGGTATAATTCTTCGTCATCTATACCCGGGATAGGACGCCATGTGGCGGCGCCACCCTCCGCGGTGGTAAAGTTCTTAACGGCATGGAAGGAATAAGAAGTAAAATCTGCAAGTTGCCCGGCCATTTTGCCCTGGCGGCTGGCGCCCAGCGCATGTGCGCTGTCCGCCAAGACAACCACGTGGCCAATGGCCTCCTGGAGAGCAGTTTTCGGACGGAAGAGTGCTTTCTTTCGTTCTACTGCTTCATAAATACGGTCATAATTACAAGGAATGCCGCCCAGGTCCACAGCCACAATAGCCTTGGTTTTTTCCGTAATGGCGGCTTCCATGGCATCATAGTCCATTTGGCAACTGCCGGGTTGAGAATCCACAAAGCGGACCGTGGCGCCGGCGTGAATAACCGCCGAAGCACTGGATGTGTACGTATATGCGGGAACAAGAACTTCGTCTCCTTCGCCTATGCCAAGAACACGTAAATTCAGTTCTTCTGCCGCAGTAGCGGAGCTTAAGCAAACCATGCGGTTTACATGACAAAACTCTGCCAGATTCTTTTCCAGTTGTTTGGTTCTTGGTCCGGTGGTAATCCAACCGGAACGAAGAGCTTCACAAACTTCCTGAATTTCCAGTTCGGAAATGTCAGGCGGACTGAACGGAATAACTCTTTTTTCCAAAATAAGACCTCTTTATTTCTCTTACGGATGATACGTCGGAACCATGTCCTTGACCTTTTCAATAACCGCTTTTTCGTCATTGCGGTAACTAATGGTCATCAGTTCCTTTAACTGCTGTAAGAAGGCTTCGTGATCCATTTCAATGGGCACACCAATGTGGATTAAGTGGTTCGGCGTAGTACGCATGCCCTCTTCAGCCATCAACTTTTCTTCATACAGCTTTTCTCCCGGTCGGAGACCGGTATACTCAATTTTAATATCAGCATCCGGTTGGTGGCCGGACAATTTAATTAGGTTTCTGGCCAGGTCATCAATCTTGACCGGACTACCCATGTCTAAAACAAAGATTTCTCCGCCCTTAGCATAAACACCGGCCTGCAAAACCAAGCTGACCGCTTCCGGGATAGTCATAAAGTAACGAATAATGTCCGGATGCGTTACGGTAACCGGGCCGCCTTCGGCAATCTGCTTTTTAAACAGCGGAATAACGGAACCGTTGGAACCGAGAACATTGCCGAAACGAACAGCCACAAACTCTGTTTCCACATGGCTTGGCAACGGGTGTTCCGTTACCATTTTGCCAAAGTTAGCATGCGTATACAACAGTGGCAACTTTTCCGGCGTCCCGTCTACAATCATCTGGTTAAAGGTTTGGATAATCATTTCACACAGCCGCTTAGAGGCGCCCATAATATTGGTCGGGTTAACAGCCTTATCCGTACTGATTAAAACAAAGCGTTTGCATCCGTACGCGGCGGCAGCATAAGCGGTTTTATAAGTGCCGATAGCGTTATTCTTAATGGCTTCGCAGGGGCTTCCTTCCATTAACGGCACGTGCTTATGCGCCGCCGCATGGAAGACAATGTCCGGATGATACTTTTCAAAGACACTGTAGATTCGTTCTGAGTCTCTTACAGAACCAATAATGGTTTCCAGCTGCAAATTCGGATATTTCTTTTTCAGTTCCAGCTGAACATCATACGCATTATTCTCATATACGTCAAAGATAATTAAGCGTCCTACATTATGTGCCGCCACCTGCCGGCAAAGTTCGGATCCAATGGATCCGCCACCACCGGTAACCAGAATGGTCTTGTGCTGAATGTTTTGGTAGATTTCTTCCAAATCCACTTGGATAGTAGCTCGCCCAAGGAGATCTTCAATAGAAACTTCCTTTAGTGCGCTGGCATTAATTTCTCCGTTGTACACCTTGTACATACTGGGCAGCCGCTTAATTTCACAACCGGTTTCTTTGCAAATGGCAAGGATGTCTCGGATGTTTTCTTTGGATGCGCTGGGAATGGCAATGTAAATTTTATCTATACCATACTTGTTTACATTTTCAAAAATGGTGTTTCTGCTACCGACCACCTGTACGCCAAACAGATATCGCTTCCATGCATTAGGACTGTCATCAATAATGCAAACAATCCGTTCGTTGGATTCCTTTTCCTGATTAATATTCCTTAGCAACATTTGTCCTGCTGCGCCGGCACCAATTAACATAACCCGTTTGGTGCTGTTATTTTCTGTCCGTTTTCGCCGCAACAGATTCACGAAGCGATACGAAAACCGCGGCAACAAAGTCAAAACAAATTGGAAGAAAAAGCCCAGCACATAATAGGTGATTGGCATACGGTGAAACTGTTCATGTTCCAGAAATAAAAAATGCATTCCGAGAATATGTACAGCCCACGTAATAAACGAAGCTATCGTAGCCATCAACAATTCATGACCGCTGGCAAATTTCCAAATACTTTTGTATAAACGACAAGCAGAAAATACAACCACGCAAAAGACTGCGTAATAGGGAATCAGTTTTAAATATGGTTGCAGATAGTCCGCGGGGATAGATGACACTCGAAAGTCAAAGCGAACCAGCAAGGCCAGAAAATAAGAAAGGCAAATGGCCACCAGATCATAAACAATTAAGTAAGCGCGTATCAGTTTCCAGTGCGGCACGCCAAGTAACTTGCTTAGGTCCGGTTTTTGCCTTCCCTTATTACCGTTCTTCTCCACATCGGTTCTCCTTTTTGCTTTGCCTGCAAAAGGCAAAGTTATTCGCATAACATTTTACCATATAGACCGGTAAAATCCAGTAAAGACACATTATTTTGACAATGTGTTCAGGAAAATTTAACATTTTTTGAGGTCTCTTTTTGCCGACCTTTAAGGCTATTTTCAGACTCCGAAATCCTCTTTCCATATTCACCAAAAATAGGAACTTATCCTTCTGGTTTTTCTACTTGTTGCTGTTACTCTCTTGCTTTTCCAAAACAGATACTGTTATAGTTAAATTGTTAAAATTGTGGCATTTTTATGCAAATCTTATGCAAAGGAGACTTCGTTATGAGTTCTTTTCAAAGCCTACGTATTGTAGACAACTTTTATCAAACTTCGGCATTTTTCCCAATGCCAACCATCTGCATTAGTACGGTTAACCCGGACGGCAGCCTGAATATCGGTTCCTACTCCCTCTGTTTTCCATACTATATTGCCGGAAAAGAGCGTTATGCCATGCTGTTGGAATGTCGGAACAACTCCAACACCTGCCAGAACTTACTCCGCACCGGAAAATGCGCATTAAACTTTATTCCGGATGACAAGGAATCCTTTAAAGAAGCGGTACGTTTAGGCTTCCCGGGACCCTCCGAAGAAAAAATGCCGGATTTAAAGTTCCAAATGGAGGATGGCCAGGTAGATCCTGAAGATCCGGATCGCCCGCAAATTATTTCTTCTGCGTTCCAGGTTATGGAATGCACTTGGGACAGCACGCTGGAAGACGGCGGAAAATTCCAGCCCGGCGAAATGGACGGGTACCCGGAGCCATACAATGACTTCAACGGCATTACCAGCAAGTTCGGCGCGCACTTCATCCTGAAAATTGACAAAATCCTGATGAAGGAAAAATACTACAACGCCATTGTCAACGGCGTTACCAAAAATGACTTCCCACCGGTTCCGGTTGACTACGGGTATCGTGACTCCACCAATTTCTGGTACACTTCCTTCCCTCGTCTGAAGAAACCACACGCAGAACCGATTGCCAGTGGCAAAGAAATTGATATTTCTTCCGTAAAATATGCTGCCAACCGCGTAGACGACACCGTTAAATTCACAGACGAAGCACTGGAAGCATTTGTCAAAGTACCTAGACCGTTCTTAAAAACCGTTCTGATGGGCTGTGTAGACTGGGCCAAAGAAAACGATGTTACCCTGATTACACCGGAGCACGTCAAAATCATCAATGACAAACGGAATGAGGAAAAGAAAAAGAAATAAAAGGGAAAGAGTACTTCTTGTTCCTTTTTCGGGCGAGTTAAAACCCTTTTGGATTAGGAGGAGACCTATGAAAATAAAGAAACTGCGTTCCACAATTGCAACAGTGGCATTCGGGTGCGCCGCTTGCAAAGGCATACAAAAATTAGTGGATGGCGCCAAAGAAACGCCGATTCCGGGTGTGGACGGGCAACCGTATGCAAACAGCCAGTATTTTACGTCAGGAAAATACATACTGCATTATCGCTTTGACCCGGCCAAAGGATATGAAGCCCAGGGCAAAATTTTCATGTTGCACGGCTTTGCCTGCAACACCACCTTTTACGATGAATTGGTGGAAATCTACACAAAGCAAGGTTTTGACTGCCTTCGTGTAGATTCCCCCAACTTTGGTTACTCCACCCGGGAAACGTCGTTTGACGGCGCCATAGATCGGGAAGACCTGTTCTTTGAACTGTTATCCATGTTTGATGCCAGCGGCCGCACCGTTCCGGGAAAGTGGATCCTGATGGGGCATTCCATGGGCGGCGGCATTTCCATGAATATGGCTTATGAAAATCCGGACAAGTTCGGTTGTGTTGTACTGTATACACCAATGGGCGCGGTCAGCATGCCGGCGCCGCTGAAGAATTTCATTGTTGCTAAGCCGTTAGCCAATGTAATCAACACAGTATTTAAAGTATGCATGTCTTCTGACGCTATTGTAAAAATAGTTATGCTCCTAATGACCATTAACCCGGATTATGTTTCCCACTATGACCCGCGGAAATTCGGAGACAGTCTTACGGTTCCGGACACCGGCACCGGCCTTTGTTACATGACTGCCGATGCAAGACCAACGGACTGGAAGAACAACGGTAAAGTCAACCTTCCCATCCAGTTGACCTGGGCAAGCATTGACCTATTCAATATGCCAAGCACTGTCCGCCGCTTCCAAGAGTCCTTAAAGGATCCGGAAGTAGTCATCATCAAAGGCGCCGGCCACTGCGTTATCCAGGACCGCGCCGATGAAGTCAGCAGCAATACCTTAGCTTTCTTAAAGAAGCACGGCATTTAACCTCTGGCCCGCAGAACAGGTACTCGGACCAAGCAGGCTCAGGCCAAGTGCCACCCAAGCTAAGCAAAGCCCCTGCGTATACTGCGGGGGGGGGAGATCCTTGTTTATCGTGTTTGGGTGGCAAATATGAATATTTCTTCTAATTTGCCACCCATTTTTCTTGTTTGGGTGGCAAAAAGAGGCGCTACCACTGCATTTGCCGTCCCGCGCAGTGGCTGAAGGCCTGTCAAGGGCCGGGTCGGCGCTTGGCGGGTGGCAAATATGGATTTTTCTTCTAGTTTGCCACCCATTTTTCGTATTTGGGTGGCAAAAAGAGGCGCTACCACTGCATTTGCCGTCCCGCGCGCTGAAGGACTGTCAAGGGCCGGACCGGTGCTTGGCGGACGGCAAACAAAAGGTCCAAGTTTCAGACATTCTGTCATGAAACTTGGACCTTTTGTTTTTATTTGATTTTATCCGGATTAGTGCAGAGTTGCTAGTTTAGTGTAGAACCACTAAATTAGTATAGGGCTAGCTCGCCCGAGAGAGGCCGGTTATTCTGCTTCAGAAATAACTTTGGAAGCAACTACATTGTAGTTTTGGTTTCCGGAATTGAAGAGACCGGTATAGTTGAAGTTTACTTTACCGTTTTCTACAACCCAAGTCCCAAGGTCATTGGTGGCAAGGCCATTGAAAGCTTCCTGCAATTTACCGTTTTCCAGGTAATAGTAGAATTCACCAATCTTAGTTAAGCCGGTGGTATCCTGTACTTTACCTTCGCTGACATAACATTGTTCGCCATTAATGTCATAAAGGCCTTCGTCTGCCAGTTCTGCTTTACCGTTTGTAATCAGGTATGTGCCGTTTTCATTTTCGGCAAAGCCGTTGTAATCAAAGTCTACCTTACCGTTGTTTACGTAGAACCATCCGTTGGCATTTTTAATAATGGAAGTGGTATCTGTGTCCACCCGTCCGTTATTGAAGTAATACCAAACATCATCTACATTAACCAGGCCGCGGAAATTTCCGCAATACGGAAGGAGTACCCAACCGGTAACGCCCTTATAGGTTACCTTACCCCAGTTGCCGTTTACTTCTTCAATGTAAACTTCTTCCGCATCCGGAATAACAGTTAACTGGGCGCCATTGCTGTCTGCAATCTGACGAACCCGCAGGTCATATCCGCCGGTGTCTACCGTGTAGTTGCCCGGGATGTAACCGTGCTCTGCAAGATAATCTGCAAAAGTAAGGGTAATGTCACCTAAAATATAAATGTAGCCCTGGAACCGACCGGCGTAGCTGGATTCGGATCCGATGGTTAAGGTCTTTGTGTCAAAGTTACCATGAGTTAAATGGGATTCCGAAATAGTAACCTGATTCCCGTTAATGGCTTCTACCACGGCAACGTGGCCGGAGATACCGCGGGTCCAACAGGCAATGGCGCCCAGTTTTGGCTGAGAGCCGTATTCGTAATATCCGCCATTTTTGTTATAGTCCCACCATTTATGTGCACTGGACGTGCAAAGCTTCGGGCGGGTGCCAAGAATTTCATAGGCACGGCCCCAAGCATATGCGGTGCAGTTCGGCATGCCGTAACCGCAGGCATAAAAGGCGTTCATAGAGCTGTAGTAATATTTATTAGATCTTGTAGGTGCCGTTGTTCTTGGAGTAAAGGATCCGGCTGCCGATGCAGTACTGGTGTAGCCCAGCGTTCCCAGGAGAAGAACAACTGCCATAAGGACACTGATAACAGCGCCCATACGCTGGTGTTTTTTGACTGAGGTCATAAACTGTCTCCAATTCATAGATTTCATAAATTCACGCATAGCAAAAATTCACATGTCATGCATTATAACATGAATTCCTACAAATAGTTACAAAAAGGTTACATTTTGTAACTTTTACCAAAGCATCTACAGAAACTTTTGTAAAGTTGAGCACTTGACACAAGGTTTTTTGGCCAAAGCAGGGCATTTTTGCCCTTTTCTGTCGTTTTTTGCGAGTTACTTTCGAGTGACTTTCAAGTTACTCTCAAAGAAAAAGGGCGCGTTTTTCAACGCGCCCAAACCTTATTCAGCTTACTTAGCTTATTCAGCTTACTCAGCATCCGAAGTTGTTTCCGCCTCTGCTGCGGTAGCTTCCTGTTCTAAGAGGATTGCTTCTGCTTCGTCATGCTTAATTTTTAAAGCAGCCGTAATTTCTTTTCTGGATTCCGGTGTAATTTCATATTTCAAAGTAGGAATGACAGCAATTGCCAAACCGATGGCAGCCGGAACAGTTACCAAGAACCACATGGCCCAAGAATAAGAGGAATAATCCAAAGCAAACGATGCACCGGCATTCAAAGCCACGTTCATTTCCGCAATGTTAACGTCCGTGTATCCAACATACGCAAATACGTAGGCAGAAATCAGGGAAGCCACACCGGAGGACAGCTTGGTAATGAAGCTTTGTCCGGAGAAGAACACGCCATCCGGGCGATAATTTGTATGGTACTCTTCATAGTCAATGCAGTCTGTAATCATAACGGACTGACATACATTAATAACACCTTGTCCTGCACCGCCAAAGAGAATCAGCAGGCCAACAATGGCACCCCAGCCAACTTCTTTAAAAGCACCGTCCGGGACAGCCATGTAGCAAACAAAGATCAGGACCATGGGGATGGCACTGAAAGCAGTGGCGTTGTAAATTTTCTTAACGTCCCACTTCTTCATCAACAGCGGAACAACTAAGGTAGAGCCGAACATACCAATGCCAAAACCGATGGCAAACAGCAAAACTACAACCAAAACTTTACCGCCCTGCAAAATATTCATCAGGTTACCGTCACAATAATAATAGGTTGCCAGGGTAATAATCAGGTTGTTAAACAGTGCAATTGGGGAACGCAGTACGCCGGAAATCATCAATCTGCGGAACGGTTTGCAGGACCACATAATTTTGATGGAATCTAAGAAACCCTTAGACTGTTCACCGTTGGTCAAACGAACGTGCTCCTTTACGCCAATACCGGCGCATTCAAAGAGCAGGCAACCAACAACCGTAAAGGCAACACCGACAATAATAAAGCCCTTTTGCGCGTTATCCGGTAAGCCCATGGCACCGTTGACCCCTTGCGAGATGGCTACAATTGTTGCAATAGACAATGCACCGCCAATAGCTGCTGCAATTCTTGCCCAAGAGATCAGCTTAACCCGGTCTTCTTCCACTTCGGACATGCGGGCAATAACGCCCCACAGTGGAATGTCACCAACGGTATAAGTCATACCCCAAAGAACATAAGAAACTGCGGCCCAAGCCACAACAAAGAAACACTTTGTGGTTTCTCCTGCCAGCTTCAGCTCAGCATAATTGCCGTTTAGGAAAGCCGCACTGGTAATAATCATGATGGCTAGCGGCACATACATTAAATAAGGTTTGCACTTTCCGTATTTGCTGTGCGTATGATCTACAAGAACACCCATCATGGGGTCATTGATGGCATCCCATACTCGAGCCAGTGCAAAAATCCAGCCGAGCGCTACTGCCGGCAGGCAAATGACGTTCTGGAAATAGAAATACAAACCGGTATTTACCACGTTGTAAATCATGTTCTGTCCTGTCATCCCGACCAGATACATTCTGGCCTCTTTTTTTGTGTACGTTCTTAATTGATCCAATAGAAAGTCTCCTTTTCCAAATTTTTTGTCCGAAATAACACCTTTTTTATTTTAACGAAAAAGTGGCGCAGTAGCAAGGCTTGTTGCACTTTCTGAAAATAGTCTAAAACAGCTTCTCCTTGTCGTTCAAATCTTGTTCACATCTTGTTCAAAATCAGCCTATATAATCCCCGAAGTGATAAAAGGACCCCTATATCTTGATTTCCTTAGGAAGGAGGCAGTCAGAATGACGGAAACGGCCGGCACCGCATACGCTCCCCGTATTAAAACAATTACGTATACGCCACGCGTTGACCCTACGGTTTTTGTCCCTCCGGTGCAACCAAGAGCAGCTGCTCCGCACGTAAAAACTGCATCGCCGAAAAAGACAAAAAAGGCCACAAAGCGGACTGATTCCTTTGCCCTTTTCCTAATCCGGAAGGGTTTCCAAGCCATCCGGAGTTCCTGGAAAAATGCCAGTCAGACGCGGAAAGCCATCCTCAGCACCGTCTATGCTCTTCTGTTTCTCCTGATTATTGTTGCCTGCCTTGCCAGTTGCAGCCGGGAATCTGTTACTCCGTCCTTGGTCTTTGATCGCTCCAAAGACGGTAGCTCCATTGTCCTGAACGATACCACTTATGAACCCTACGGCACCGTTCCCGCTGACACAAAAATGGAACTGATTGGCTACTGCGAAGGGGCAACAGATTACCACGTATACCAATTAAAAAGATATGACACCGGTGCGCTGATTGTGGTTGCCTCTATCTTTTCAGAATCCGACCACTATGACGTATACCGCGCCACGGATAGCTTAAAGCATCCGCATTGTGTCACTGTTCTGTAATACGGAACCTTATTTTTGATATCTCCTACCTTTCCCGTTGCAAAAGAAGGGACTCTGCCATGTGGCAGGGTCCCTTTAATTGTTTGTAGTTGGCGGTTATACATCCAACTCTGTAACTTCCTTCGGGTATTCACGGGTCTCGTCCGGACCGTGGAGTGGGTTCCATACCTGAGCAAAGAATGGGTCGCCCTTGGCACGGTTGCCGTAGTTCCAGGATGTGCGTTCACAGACGTCACACCAGTGTCCGCCTTCCAGGATCAGTCGAGGACTTCCGGTGAAGGTATGGCCAAACTGGCATTTGTAAGTCAGTGGCGTAGACCAGTCCCCGGTAGTCATGGATTCGGAGAGAAGTTCGCCGCCACGGAAAGCTACTGCCTCCTTCATATCCTCATAATTCAATTCTGATTCCGGTTTGGTTTCATCATAGCCATGGTCCAAATGGCTGACGGTATCCCAGTCAGAAAAGCGTTTAAAATCTTTCAGTTCCGCAGGCAGTTCTTGCCAGCGTTTCTTGCCGCCCCAATAAGCATCAATATGGTCAACTACATTATCTTTAATAAAGTGAACCGTTCCGTGTTCACCGGTCTTGAATTTCTTGAATGTCATGTTCAAAAGACCCGCCACCAGCTTTTGGCCACCCGGCAGTTTACAAATTGCCTTGAACGCCGGGCCTACAGGGCCAAGGCCCTTCAGATAACAGTCATAATAGTATTGAATGCCATCATTCTGGAAGTGAAGATAATCATCCAGTTTTTTGGAATCCTCATAATAGTGGCCATGGAAGTTCAGCGTGGCAATTTCCCGTGGCTTTAAAATCAGTCCCAGGTCAGTAATGCCAAGGGCACCATACAAATATTCATACATGCTATAGGTATCCGTACGAGCTGCAGGGCCGCCGCCAATATTGTAAATATGGCCCCAGAAGCTTTGGTCCAGAGTACCCTGAACCTCAAAGGTAGCAAGGTTTCTCATACAGATTCCGGAATCCAGATCAGAGCAGTACTCTAATACGTTATTCAAACAGTTGTGGAACTGAATGGCATCGCGAATTTCTGACATGGCCGGGCCAATGATTCCTGTCTGGCGAAGGCTAACCCAATATTTCAAGCCGGACTCAATGACATAGCGTTCAGAAGCAACTTTGGAAACAGCATAGTAGTCAAACATAGAGGGTTTAATCGGGTCACCTACACGTCCCCAGTGAATTGGCGGCATGCGGTCTCCTGTTTCTGCAACTGTACCGATATAAACAAATTTTGTGGTATCCTGCTGGCCAACTGCCTTAATTGCTTCAATCAGATTCTTAGTACCGCCATAGTTCGCTTGCATTGCCTTTTTGGGATAATAATCAGCTGCCGGAGATACGAATGCAGCAATGTGCAGTACAACAGCTGCGTCCTTAACGCACTTTTTACAATCTTCGAAATTAGTCAGATCACCCCAGATAATCTCCAGATTTTCCTTATCTTTATAGGGCTCCAGTTCTTTATGATTCTTTTCCGAATCTCTGGCAAGGATGCGAATATTGTAAAGCCATCCGTCTTTAATCATGACTTTTAAAGATTCCATTCCCATTCCGCCTGTGGCACCGGTAACAAAAATAATAGGCTTACTCATAAATTATTCTCCTTTCATGGAAATGACTTCGGTTTTGCCCTGAATAATCGCCTGACTGAGTTTCATAGAGTCGCCAATTGCGGCATCAATGTCATCAGGCTGAACGCCGAGAGGAACGCATCCCAGATCTTTGTCAATGAAAAGCTCAGAACACTGCATGTCGGCAAATTTCAACAGATTCAAACCGCCTTGAATTCCTCTTTTTTTATAATCAAGAACAACGGAAACCGAACCAACGGTATACAACCAATTGGGAATGCTGACCACCTTTTTGTGCTTATAACCCATCGCTTTTGCACTGACGTCAATCAGTTGCTTCCAGTTATAGTTGTAGTATCCAATGGGGTAGCAGTTGCCACCCTTATTTTTTTCAATACCACCTGCAATTGCTTCACCTACCTGCTGAACGGTAACCATAGTGGACCCGCCCTTTGGGTAAAAAACAAATGGCATTTTTCCTTCAATCATTTCTGCAAGGAAAACCCAAACAGGCTTTCTGCCCGGTTGCGTTCCAAAAATATACGGCAGTTCCAGGACCGCTACATCAAAGTCGGGCGCAGCGGCCGCCATTGCAACCTCCTCTTGATCCAGACGAGAACGAATGTAAGGATGATTTTTGGGGAGCTCCAATTCCGGTTTTACTTTAGCAAAATAAGCAAAATAGGATCCACAAATAACCGAGTGCTTCACGCCTGCCCTTTTGGCAAGAGCCAACAGTCTTTTAACCGGATCAATATTATACTTTTTATAGAGGTCATAAATAGGAGCCGGACCTTCTACACGCTCATCAACACCGGCTGCAAATACAAAACCTTCGCAACCATCCATGTATCTGAGAATTTCTTCATCAGACATTTCCAAATAGTTACCAAATTCCACTTCCATCTCTGGCGGCAATTCTGCTCCCGGAGGAATTGGTGGCAACGCCAGAGTCATAACAGAATGGTCACGGTCAATTAATTCTTTTGCCCCTTGAGAGCCCAAGAGTCCGGTACCGCCAATCATAAACACTTTCATAACGCGACGTCCTTTCAAATTTAATTTTCGTGGGGTTTTGACAGACCCCTTCTTCATCTTTATAATATTCAACACAGTGTCTATTTCGCAAACACCAGTTGCGCTCGCAAAGTTGTGAAAGCAACAAACAAAGCCATTCTGTTGAGCAGGTGACAAATTATGGAAAATCAACGCATTCGCATCACCAAAAAAATGCTAACTGACAGTCTCCTCTACTGTATGCAGCAAAAGCCAATTGAACACATTACGGTTAAGGAAATCTGTGAACATGCAGAGCTAAATCGCTCCACCTTCTACCTACACTACACAGATCAATACGACCTCCTGACAGCAGTGGAGAACATGGTCATATCGAAAACTATGGAGTGCTTTGCTTCCATCCGTGCAGAAGCTGACACAAAGCAATTCATTATGACCTTCTTGAACCATGTGCAAACCAACCAGGTTCTATTTCAGACCACGCTCTGTCAACCAAATCGAGAATCTTTTCGAAAACGATTCATTAATGAATCCTTGATCTACTTGCGTGAAGGCATTGGTCTGACGTTAGGTGGAGAAAAAGAACAGTACACCCTTACCTTTCTGCTCAGAGGCTCACTCGCCATGATTCAACAGTGGATTGAATCTGACTTTTGCATGCCGGTGGACACGTTAGCCAACCTCATCTATCGCCTCTGTGACAATGCCATTAAAGGCGAATTATAGTGGATATCCAAAAAAAATGCATACCCAATCCGCGTTTTAGAGGATTCGGTATGCATTATTTTTTTGTCCGGCAACGCACCTTACTTGCGTGCTTGCCTACTTGCTTCTTTTCTTCAGGCGATTCAGCCGCTTATTCAAGGTTAAAAGTTCCTTTTTGGTGAAGCTGATATCTGCCATAGCCGCCATGCGGGTGGCGCGAATGACGGTAAAGCCGCCCATCATGCTCCAGGCGCCCTTGGCCAGGGTTTTCATGCCGGAAAGCTTCTTGAACGGGTTGCTTTTGGATTTAGGAGATTTACTTGCAGAGGTGGAAGTGTCTGCGGAAGCGGTTGCCTCTGTGGCAGATTGGCTCTTGCCGGCAGCCTTCCTGTCCTTGGCAAAGTGAATGCCCTTACTTGCAAACAGGTTGAAAACCAGAGCCATGGCCGCCGGATTCTTAGACAGATCCGCAAAGGTATCATTTAAGGAGTAGTAGCCTTCTTTTTCCGTAATGTCAAACCAGTTCAAAACAGCGCCTTGCTCATGCAAAATATAGTCCTGATTTGGTTCTGCTACTTTGCGGATGTGGCTTTCGTCCACGCAGTCACCCGCAACGGCCTTTAACGTAGTTTCCCCTTCATTTGGCACTTCAAAGTAGAAGAAATGCTGTGGTTCCGTCTTGGCGCCGAGGCTCTTGCCGTTGGCAAACAGCTCAACGGTCGGCTGATTGGAATAAACGGTTACCTTGGTGACCGCTTCTGTCCGATCAATATAGCGTTTGCCACAAAGGTGGACAAACGGTTCATCGGACAGCCATGCTTTATAGGCATAAAAGGAGTCCTTTTTGTAGGTGCGGTCAAAGGTAACCAAGCCCTTATGGTTCTGGCCGTTTTCGCCGCCCTCGGCCCGTGCGTCGGCGCCGAAGTCAAACATATTCCAAACGTGAGATGCCCAAATATAATCTCGGGTAAATAGCTGTTTAATCAGTTCTTCATGATAATAGGCCTGATACTCTTCTGTGTAATCTCCTTGCGTTGGTTTACTGGTATGCCAGTTCAACGCTTCACAGCCGTATTCGGAAATGCCAACCGGAATGTTCGGATACTGTTTATGGTAGTCATCAAAGAAAGGACCGTTCATATCAGTGGTACCACCATACCAACCGAAGTAATGGTTCCAGGAAAGGACATCCGGAATTTTCAGTAACGGATGATCTTTGGCCGTCATGGTCAAAACAGCCATGGTAGTTTTCCGTGTGGGGTCCATTTTATGGCACAAGTCATTTAAATCCTTATGATTCTGAATTAAAGAATCCGAAGCTGTACCCATGGTAATTTCATTAGATAAGCCCCAAACCACAATACTGGGATGGTTATAGTTTTGCGCTACCAGCTCTGTCATTTGAGAGATCGTATTGTCATATCCGGTATCCATATGTTTGGAAATGTAAGGAATTTCTGCCCAGATAACTAAGCCGTTTTCATCACACAGATCATAAAAATACTGGTCATGCTGATAATGGGCCAGCCGAATGGTAGTGGCCCCAACTTCCTTAATCAGTTCCATATCCTCCCGGTGATGTTCCGGCAGCAGGGCATTTCCTATGCCCTTGCGGTCTTGATGTCGGGACACACCGTGCAACGGATACGGCTGTCCATTCAAATAAAAGCCGTTATCCTTGGTAATTTCAAAGGTACGGCAGCCAAAACGCGTGGTTACAGTATCAATCACACCGTGTTTGGTGCATACCAAATCCGCAGAAGCGGTGTAAAGGTATGGGTCTTTACGTCCATTCCACAAGTGCACCTGTGGAATGGTAATTTTTGCGGTAGCTACGTAGTTTTCTGTTATGGCTTCTGCTGTTTCCAGGACGGTTCCTTCTGCGTCAGAAACAGTAAATACCACCTTTCGACCATCTTTTGGTGCAGTAACATAGGCTTTCAGTTCTACATCGGCATTGGTTCCGTTAATAACCGGTGTAACCTGAATTCCTGGGGCACCATAATAATCTAAGTCAAAGTGAGCATGGTGCACACCAATGGCATACACATTCCGATAAATGCCACCGTAAAAAGTAAAGTCTGCCGTCTGCGGATAAACCCGATTATTCGGTGCATTGTCCACCGCCACTACAAATACGTTGTGGTCTTCCAGAAAATCAGTGATATTAGCTCGCCAGGTGGAATATCCGCCGTCATGCTCCGCCACCTTTTGTCCATTGACATAAAGGGTGGCACTGGAGTTGGTTCCACGGAATTCCAAATAGACCTTCTGCCCTTCCGGCAGGTCCGTCCTGCTTATTTCTTTTCTGTAATAACAGGTGCCACGGTAGTAATCATTTCCACCGTCCTGTCCATCTACCGCATTCCATGTGTGCGGCAAAGTAACGGCTTCCAAATCTGCCGGCTGCCGGTTTTCCAAAAGACTTTCTTTGGAAAAAGACCAACCGTCATTCAAGAGTTTACTGTTTCTCATTCGTTGTCTCCTTTGGATTCTTGCGATTCAGCTTCTGTAACTTGCTCATGGCGTTCGGCCAAAACGCGAGCATTTTCTTCTACTTTTTCTCTGGTTAACGGATACAGCCAAATTAAAAAGATCAGACTGAGGCCAAACGAAATGGCCGGAAGTAAACAAGTGGCATTGTAAATACCAAGGGTAACATCCGGATCAAATTGGGTTGCCTGTGTATATCCAATAGCACTCAACGTCCAGCCACAAAGGCCGGTTCCCAGTGCCTGTCCCATTTTTCTGGAGAAAGAATAAACAGAATAGACATTGCCGTCTTCTCTGGTTCCGGTTTGCACTTCCATATCATCAATAACGTCAGTAATCATAGCCCAACAAATCAGGCCGATAACAAAGACGCCGGTATAACCCAAGCCGTACAGAACAACAAAAATCCATACGTTGGTTACTTTCAGGAAATAGGCCAGCAGGAAGAAAACAGTGCCTATGGATAGGCCGATGATTCCCAGACGCTTCCGTCCTACCTTAATGGAAAGCTTTGTCATAAACGGAGCCAGGAAGAACATAGGTACAGCGGCTACAACGGTTGCAATGGACTGTGCTGCCGGATTACGGAAGTAGTTCGGGAAAATGTAAGCAGACAATCCGGAAGTTACGTTCTGAGAAACCAGCATAAAGAATGTGCTTAAGATAATTCCCAAAAGAGCACGATTAGAAAGCCAGCCCTTAACCAGTGCTTTCAGGTCAAATTTTTCAGTTTTCGGCGGCACTACAAAACGTTCTGTTGTCAGATTGTAGCAGAGGAGATACGCGCCGACGGCCAGGACAGAGCAGATTGCCGCCACTACGGTAACACGGCCGGCAGAAAGTACTTTGTTGCCTGCTTCATCTGTGTAATAAATAACCACCGGGATAACAACTGCCACCAAGCCGGCCGCAATACCGGCACCGGCACTTCTCCAGGTAGACAAAGAGGCTCTGTCCTTTGGATCTTGCGAGATGGCGGAAGCCATAGACCCGTATGGAATATTTACACCGGTGTAGCAAATGCTGGCCCAAAGGGCATAAGTAACAAACATCCAAATGACTTTAAACCACATGGGCATGTTGGCAAACCAACTGGCGTACATTAAAAAGCTGGCCAGTGCAACCGGTCCTGCCATCCGCTTGATCCAAGGGGAAAATTTCCCCTTGGCCGTCGGCTTGGAGCGGTCCACTATTTGTCCCATGGTAACGTCTGTAAAAGCATCCAGAATTTTAACCACCATCATCATGGTGCCGACTAAGGCACTGGAAACGCCCATTACGTCGGTATAAAACTTTAATAATACGAACGAGGCTAAAATGAAGGTAAGGTCATTACCGCAGTCACCAAACATATAGCCGATTTTATCTTTTATGCCAAAGGGTTTTACTTGAGTTGCGGGGGCTTGCTGTTCTTGTTTCATAGCAGTTTACTCCGTTTCTTTTTTATCCTCTGATTTCTTTTACTAAACTCCTTGCTTCTTTACAAAGACGGGTAATTTCCGTAAAGTTGCCGTCTTTTATTAATTGTCCTTTTACCATCCAGCTTCCACCACAGGCCAAGACTGCCGGGCAGGCCAAATAGTCTTTCAAATTGGAAGGACTGATGCCGCCGGTCGGCATGAATTTTACGTTGCGATAGGGCGCCGAAAGGGCCTTAATGAAGGCAACTCCGCCGGCTTGTTCTGCCGGGAAGAATTTCAATACATCCAGGCCGAAGCCGAGGCCCGCCTCCACTTCGGACGGGGTGCAAACACCCGGAGTAACCGGGATATTGTTATCCAAGCAGAATTCCACCACTTCCGGATTGGTTCCCGGGCTGACAATAAATTTTGCCCCGGCAGACACGGCGCGGTTTGCCTGTTCTGCAGACAGGACCGTTCCGGCGCCAATCAGCATTTCCGGGTGCTGTTTGGTCATTTGCCGAATGCTTTCTTCTGCGGCATCCGTCCGAAAGGTAACCTCTGCCAGCGGTAAACCGCCCTCCAGTAGTGCATCTGCCAAGGGAAGCGCATCTTTTGCGTCATCTAAAACAACAACCGGGACCACTCCATACTTGGCAAACTGTTCTAATACTTCATTCATCGTGTATTCCTCCTTTCTTAATTCATCTGGAAAAAGTCCAGTGCATTTTGATAGGAAATTCGTTCTACCAAATTTCCTAAAAATTCTTCGTTAAATGGATATTCTCCGTTTTCTACCTTGCTGCCAATCCAGTTGCACAGAATGCGGCGGAAATATTCATGCCTTGGGAAAGACAAAAAGCTTCTGGAATCGGTTACCATGCCGACAAACTGCGCCAGGGCACTGTTTTCGGCATAGGCATTCAATTGGCGTTCCATACCGGCTTTCGTGTCACAGAACCACCAGGCAGCACCTAGTTGCACCTTACCCGGAGTGGTTCCGTCAAAGAAATTGCCTGCCATGGAAGCCAGCATTTCCGTGTCCCTTCCATTTAAATTATATAGGATAGTCTTTGATAATTCATTGGTTTTGTCGGCTTCATTCAGTAGGGCCGCAAGCGGGGCGGCGTAGCTGATATCATCAGCGGAGTCAAAGCCGCAGTCGGCCCCAATGCTGGCAAAGCGGCGGCTGGAGTTGTTGCGCAGCGCACCAATATGCAACTGCATAACCCAGTCTGCCTTATGGTATTCCTTTGCAAGGAATACCATAACTGCGCTACGGAACTTAGACTCTTCTTCTTTCGTCAGGGAAGCACCTGCCAGCCGCTTTGCAAAAACAGCATTCGCTTCTTCCTCTGAAGCGGCTGTATAAATGCACCCTTCTAAGGAATGGTCACTGGCTTTGCAGCCGGTTTCCCGGAAGAAGCGGATGCGGGCCGTCAGGGCCGTTTTCAGATCTTGATAGGTATGGATTTCCAGGCCCGCGGCGGCCCCAAGGCGCTGCAGATACGCCGGATAATCCGGTGCCGCAATCTTCATTGCCCGCTCCGGCCGGAAGGTCGGGCGCACAAAGAAGCGCGGTTCCTCTTTTTGCAGTAACTGATGATACTGCAGATCATCTGCCGGATCATCCGTGGTACAAAGCTGTTTTACATTCATACGGGCCAGCAGATTGCGAATGGAATATTCCTTGGTCTGCAGCGCCGCAGTGGCTTGCTCATAAATGGCGTCCGCTGTATCCGCGGAAAGCGGAGTACGGATTGCAAAGTACCGTTGCAATTCCATATGCGTCCAATGGTATTGCGGATTGCCGAACAGTTGCGGCAGAATGGCCGCATAGGCATCATATTTCTCTTTGTCTTCTGCCGCACCGGTTACCCGTTCTTCCGGTATACCGGCCGCCCGCATGGCGCGCCACTTATAGTGGTCTCCCGCAAGCCAGGCCTGCCCCAAATTGGGAAGGCAGCCGTCTTCGTAAATTTCTTTTGGACTTAAATGATTATGAAAATCAATAATGGGTTTTCCTTCTGCATACTTGTGAAACAGCAATTTAGCGGTTTCTGTTTCCAGCAGGAAGTCCTGATCTAAAAAATCTTTCATGGTTATACTCCCGAATAGGCGTTGAAGCCGCCGTCAATCGGAATCACCGCACCGGTAACAAAGCCTGACATTTTTTCATTAACCAAATACAGTAAAGTTCCGTTTAATTCCTCTGCATCTCCAAAACGTCCCATCGGCGTAGCGGCCAAAATCTTTTCGGTTCGCGGCGTTGCCTTGCCTTCGGCATCAAACAGCAAATCCTTGTTTTGCTTGGTTACAAAAAAACCGGGTGCCATAGCATTTACCCGAATTCCCACCTTAGAGAAATGGACGGCCAGCCACTGTGTAAAGTTACTAATTGCCGCCTTTGCACCGGAATAAGCCGGAATTTTAGTCAACGGCGTAAATGCATTCATGGACGAAATATTAATAACAGTGCAATGCTCTCGTCCCAACATATCTCTGGCAAAGACCTGCGTTGGCAACAGTGTTCCAATAAAATTCAAATTAAAAACAAATTCAACACCGGACTGATCCAAGTCAAAGAAAGTAACAAGATCCTTAGCGGCTTCATCGCCCGGGAAGAAATATTCCTTGGTTGTATTGGCTCTGGCGTTATTTCCGCCGGCACCATTCAAAAGGATGTCACAGGGACCGAAATCCTGCAGCACCTGCGCATGGACGGCTTCCAAAGAATCCTTATCCAGCACATTAGCGGTATAGGCCTTGGCAATATAGCCCTCTTCCCGAATTTCTTTAGCCACCTGCTCTACTGCAGCGCCGTTCAGGTCCAGGAGCGCCACCTTAGCCCCCTGCTCTGCCAAAGTTTTAGAGAACATACTGCACAGTACGCCACCCGCTCCGGTCACAACTGCTACTTTATCCTTAATATCCAAAGTGTAATCTTTCATGATTCTTCCTCCTCAAGACATTTTTTCTACTGCTTCAAAAAGCCCGTTAATGTAGGCGGCGCCCAGGGCACGGTCATACAGACCGTAACCTGCACGGCCGGTTTCTCCCCAAATCATGCGCCCGTGGTCCGGTCTGACGTAGCCGTCAAATCCGCCGTCATGCAGTGCCTTTACAATGGCAAACAAATCTAAAGAGCCGTCCTTGCTCAAATGGCCCCGCTCTTCAAAGCCGTTGTCCAAAATGGCTACGTTGCGCAAATGGGCGAAATGAATTCGCCCCATTTTGGCATATTTGTAGGCCATGTGCGGCACGTCATTCTTGGAGGAACAACCCAGGGACCCGGTGCACAACGTCAGACCGTGATGCGGGTCATCCTCCAGGGCCAGAAACCGGTCCAAGTTCTTTTCATCCGTAATAATTCTTGGCAAACCAAAAATGCTCCAACAAGGGTCATCTTCATGAATAGCCATATTAACGTCACATTCTGCCGCTACCGGGATAATGCGATGAATGAAATAAGCCAAATTATCCCAAAGATCTTCTTCCGTTAATTTCTGATATTCTGCCACTACCGTTGCCAATTCTTCTCTGGTATAACTGGCATCCCAACCCGGCAGCGTCAAGTCACTGTCTCCGTTTAACGGATTCACCTTGTCCACTTCTTCCTGATAATAGGCTAGGGAAGTAGAACCATCCGGTAACACATGATTTAACGTAGTGCGAGTCCAGTCAAAAACCGGCATAAAGTTATAACACACACATTTGACACCGGCTTCTGCCACACGGCGAATATTTTCACAATAATTTTCAATCAGCTGATCTCTGTCGGGCTTTCCAAGTTTAATATCCTCGTGCACCGGGATACTTTCAATGACTTCAAAATGCAAACCGGCTGCTTCTGTCTGCCTCTTTAGCTCAGCAATGCTCTCTCTGCTCCAGACTTCTCCTACCGGGACGTCATAAACTGCAGTAACAATACTGTCCATATTGGGAATCTGTCTGATTTTTTCAAGAGTCACTACATCGCCGGGGCCATACCAACGAAAAGATAATTTCATACCTGTTCTCCTTTTATTACGGGAATTCTTTTTCACCTTTTATTTTACAACTTCATTCTATTTTTTCCTTCCAAAAATAAGAATTGCAACTGGGATACAAAACATTGCATAATGGAGACAAGGATTGCTTTTACAAAGTAGTTTTTTATAAGATGCTAATGGAGGATTTGGTCATGCAGGGGCTTATTAATCAATTCTCTTACCGACAGGCCATGGAAGGAAATACCATGGAATTTTTCCACTACAAAGGGGACCTTTCCTACGGTCGGGTAAAGCCGCATACGCACACCCATTATGAATTCTATTTTTTCCTTGCCGGCGATGCATTTTATACCGTAGACAACAAGCGATTTCACCTGGAACCAGGGGATTTTCTTATCATTGAACCGGAAAAATTACACTTTCCGGAAATTGAATTTTCCAAAGGAAACGACAGCCCTTATGAGCGTGTTGTTATCTGGGTTTCCTTGGATTATTTAAAAGAAATGGAAACCGTAAGCCAAACGCTGCAAAGCATTATGCAATCGGTAGCCAAAAACGGTTCCTGTCACTACCGACCCGACACAGAAGCCCGCCAACGGATTGTCTCTATTTTGGAAGAAATGACGCATGAGCAAGAGGAGCAGAAGGCGGATTATGAATTTTATATGGGCACCTTGTTTTCCCAATTACTGATTCAAATTAATCGTATTATTCACACGCGGAAAACATTTCAAAAAAGCAGCCCCACCAAAAACCTGTATTCCGATGTGGTACGGTATATTCACAAAAACATAGAAAAGCCGCTGAGTCTGGACGATTTAGCCTCTGAGTTTTACGTCAGTCGCAGCTACATTTCCCGGGTATTCCGAGAACATTTGGACATTTCCGTACATCAGTATATATTGCGGCTGAAGCTGGACCGAGCCCTGAGGGACATCTCTAGTGGCGCTTCCTTATCCGAAGCGGCCATGAATTATGGCTTTGAAAATTATTCCACTTTTTATCGCCTTTGCCGAAAGGAGTTTAACCTTTCCCCACGACAGCTGGTAAATCAAATACAAGCAAATCCGGCTACCACAAATCCAGCCGGCACAAGCCTAACACCGTTAAGACGCTAGGTGCACACTGGTCGCCCGGCCGCAACCTTGACACCTATAAGATACCCAAAGAAAGGACCTGAAGTTATGGACTTACAATTACGGGACACTTACACTTATGATGCTGTTTCCCTAGGAGAAATTATGCTGCGCCTAGACCCGGGCGAGGGACGGATTCGCACTGCACGACAGTTTCGCGCTTGGGAAGGTGGCGGAGAATACAACGTAGTCCGCGGTTTGCGGCGATGCTTCGGGCTGAAAACCGCCTGCATTACCGCTTTTGCGGACAACGAAGTAGGCAAATTAATGGAGGACTTCATTTTGCAGGGCGGCGTAGACACGGCCCTGATCAAATGGATGCCGACGGACGGCATTGGCCGCGTTTGCCGCAACGGTCTGAACTTTACCGAACGCGGATTCGGCGTTCGGGGTGCCGTTGGCTGTTCCGACCGGGCCAACACGGCCATTTCCAAAGCCACCCCGGAAGACTTTAATTTTGAATACATCTTTGGCACTTTGGGCGTCCGTTGGCTCCATACCGGAGGCATCTACGCCGCCCTGTCAGAGCAGTCCTGTGAAACAGTGCTGGCCGCCATTAAGACTGCCAAGAAGTACGGAACCGTTGTTTCCTATGACCTCAACTATCGGCCTTCCATGTGGTCCGCCATCGGCGGCTTGGAAAAAGCCAGAGAGGTCAATCAAGAAATTGCCAAATACGTAGATGTCATGATTGGGAATGAAGAAGACTTTACTGCCTGCCTTGGCTTTGAAATTGAAGGCAATGATAAAGACTTAAAGCAGCTAAATCTGGCCGGCTATGAAAAAATGATCAACGAAGCAGCGAAGACTTATCCGAATTTCAAGGCAGTAGCCACAACCCTACGCGAAGTAAAAACGGCAACGGTAAATGACTGGTCTGCCATCTGCTGGGCAGACGGCACCGTTTATAAAGCCAAAGACTATAAAGGCCTTGAAATTATGGACCGTGTCGGCGGCGGAGACTCCTTTGCCTCCGGCCTGATCTACGGCCTTATGGCCACCGGTGACCCGGAACTGGCCGTCAACTATGGCGCAGCGCACGGTGCGCTGGCCATGACCACTCCCGGAGACACTACTATGGCCTCCAAGGCCGAAGTGGAAGCTCTGATGGGCGGTGGCTCTGCCCGCGTAAAGCGCTAATCTGCCACTCAGCGCTATTAGCTCTGCTCCATTGCCACTACGCCTTTGGTCCCACTCCACTAGCTCTGCTCTATTGCCACTACGCCTTTGGTCCCACTCCACTAGCTCTGCTCTATTAGTGCTGCTCCCATTGGCACCGTTCCATTGGCACCGTTCCATTGGCAATACCATAGTTCTAAATAATATCCTTTCAAAAATTGCCGCAGACTGCTGATTTCTCTTCAGCAGTCTGCGGTCTTTTATTTTGTCATTCCTTATTTACAGATTCTGCATTTACAAAGCCTTCACTTGCAGATTTCTCATTTGCAAATTCTTCACTTACAGATCTTATTTACAGATTCTTCATTTTCAGAGTCTCCATTTATAGAGACTTCATTTACAGAGACTTCATTTGCGAATCTCTTATTTTTGGTTTTTTCTATTTTAGAAAATGAGTGCGCTCATTTTGGCTTAAACGGGTCATTATGAGTGCATTTCATACCCCCAAAAGCCGCATTTTTAATGTTTCCGGCAGAAATGAGCGCAATTGAACAGACCCTGCATTTTATTTTTCTGGGTAAGGAAATAACGGCTGTGCGGATTGCAGTATTCCAAAGACAGTCCATAAAGTTTGTAGTATAATAAGGCAACCTTTAAAAGCAGAAAGGCAAAAGGTATGTTGCAAATTAAAGAAATCAGAAAAGAATACCGGACCGGGGACCTGGTCCAGCAGGCCTTAGACGGCGTTTCCCTGAATTTAAGGGACAATGAATTTTTGGCCGTGCTGGGCCCTTCCGGCTCCGGTAAAACCACCCTGTTGAATGTCATCGGCGGACTGGATCGGTATGATTCCGGAGACCTGATTATTGATGGCATTTCCACCAAGGAATATAACGACCGTGACTGGGATTCCTACCGGAATCATACCATCGGCTT
The DNA here is from genome assembly GCA_963623075.1 of Bacteroidaceae bacterium. Taxonomy (GTDB): domain Bacteria; phylum Bacillota; class Clostridia; order Oscillospirales; family Acutalibacteraceae; genus RUG420. The sequence continues at coordinate 68,439 of CAVFJZ010000006.1, read as the reverse complement.
CGTGTTTCAAAGTTACAACTTAATTCCACACCAAAACGTACTTGCCAACGTAGAGTTGGCGCTGACCATCAGTGGGGTCAGCGCTGCCGAGCGCAAGGCGCGTGCTCTTCAGGCACTGGACGAAGTCGGCCTGAAGGAGCAGGCGCACAAGAAGCCGAACCAGTTGTCCGGCGGACAGATGCAACGGGTGGCCATTGCCAGAGCGCTGGTCAATAATCCGCGGATTTTGTTAGCAGATGAGCCAACCGGTGCGCTGGATTCCGAAACCAGCATTCAGGTAATGGAGCTGTTAAAGCAAGTGGCCAAAGACCGTCTTGTTGTCATGGTCACCCATAATCCGGAACTGGCCAATCAATATGCCAACCGGATTGTTCGCTTAAAAGACGGGCGTATTGTGGATGACTCCAATCCGTATGAAGTTACGAAAGAATTGCCATCTCGTCACGAAAACATGGGGCACAGCGCCATGGGCTTTCTGACGGCATTGGCCCTTTCCATTGGAAACCTGCGCACCAAAATCGGCCGCACCACGCTGACCAGCTTTGCAGGATCCATCGGAATCATTGGCATTGCGTTAATCTTGGCCTTCTCCACCGGCGTTAACAATTACATTACGCAATTACAAAAAGATACCATGATGTCTTATCCCGTCAGCATTGAAGCGGAATCTATAGATGTAAACAGCTTAATGCAATCTGGATCGGAAGTGTCCCAAGAGGAAGAGCATCCCAATGACGGTAACTTATATTCCAACGGTTCCGACTTGGAAGGGCAAGCTTCCATGAATCTCAGCATGTCAAAAAATAACCTGACTGCATTCAAAAAGTATTTAGATGACCCAAGCAGTGAAATTCACCAATACGTTGGAGAAGGCGGCATTGTCTACAACTACGGCGTTTCCTTTAAGGCTTATGCCTATGATTCCAATGGCATCCTGGTAGACACAGATGATGTCTATATTGACCAAGACGAACAGGCTACTACCGCTTCTCCTTTCTCCTCTTTGCTTGGGCAGAGCAGTGCGGCCGCCAACTTCGGTCAAATGCTTCCGGGTGGCGGAGATCAATTGGTCAGTGACGCTCTGATGGACTCCTATGATGTTGTCTACGGCTCTTGGCCAACCGCTTACAATGAAGTGGTTTTAGTGGTCAATGATAACAACGAATTGTCCCTGACACAGCTGTATTCCCTTGGCTACCTTCCTGCAGAAGAATATGCCAACCTAATGAAACAAATTGATAATAAAGAAGGTATTTCCATTCCAAGTTATACTTTGTCCTATGACAGTTTGCGGAATAAAACCTTCTATATTATGCCGGCCTGTGACCAATATCACCTGCAATCTGACGGTACGTACCGGTACATTGCCAACAACGGAAAGCTCCTGAACGCCTTGATGGAATCCGAAATAAAGGTAAAAGTAGTTGGTGTTGTCAAAGCACAGGAAGATGCAGATGTTACCATTGACGGTGCCGTTGGTTATACCAAGGCTCTTTCCGATTACATCATCAATTACACAGATGACAGCGCCATTGTAAAAGCACAAAAAGCCGATCCCGAAAAAAATGTTCTGACTGGAAAAAGTTTTGCTTCGGAGCAGGAAGAAACCGACTCGCTCAGCTCCTATGCCTCTGCACTTGGGGTAGATGACTCTTTAACCAGCCTGTACAGCTCCTTTGCCGGAACCGGTGGTTATGAGGATAATATGACCACCTTTGGGGTGGTGGATCCTGACTCGCCAAGCGGCATCAACATTTACGTTGACACCTTTGAAGATAAGGACGGCATTACCAAGTGTATTGACGACTACAACGCCACTGCTTCGGAGGATGACCAAATTGTTTACACGGACTTAGTAGGCCTGCTCTTAAGCTCGGTCACCAAAATTGTCAATGCCATTTCCTACGTACTGATTGCATTTGTGGCAGTTTCCTTAATTGTTTCCTCCATTATGATTGGTATTATTACGTATATTTCCGTACTGGAGCGAACCAAAGAAATTGGTATCTTACGCGCCCTTGGTGCCTCTAAGCGCAATATCAGCAACGTCTTCAATGCAGAAACGTTCTTTGTCGGACTGTTTGCCGGTGTCATAGGCGTAGTTATTGCGCAGCTGCTGACTTTGCCAATCAATGCCCTGCTGCACAGTCTATTGGAAGAAGTCAACATTTCTGCCACTCTGCCATTCTATGACGCACTTATTTTGATTGTACTTTCTGTCCTTCTGACCCTGATTGGCGGTCTGATTCCGGCCAAGAAAGCGGCCAAAAAAGATCCGGTTATTGCATTGCGGACAGAGTAAAACAGACCGCTATAAACCATGTGAAAGAAGGAAAGCCACCATGTTTAGACCCATGAGACGAAACAAACAACAACTAACCGACGAAGAGTGCATTGCCATTCTGGAGCAAGAGCCACGCGGGGTCCTTTCCCTGTTAGGAGAAGACGGCTACCCTTACGGCATTCCTCTGGACCACTGGTATTGTCCGGAAGACGGACATCTGTATTTTCACGGTGCAAAGGAAGGCCATAAATTGGATGCACTGCATGCCTGCAACAAGGTTTCCTATTGCGTTTATGACAAAGGATATCTAGAGCCGGGCGATTGGGCTCTTCACATCAAAAGCGTAGTACTCTTCGGTACCATCAAAGTGGTAGAAGATCCGGCACAAGTACAAAAAATTTGCACCAATCTGGCCCTGAAATTTACAGAGGATCAAGACTATATTGCAAAAGAATTACGCAAGCACACCCCGAAGGTATGCTGCCTGGAACTGATTCCGGAGCATATGACCGGAAAAGCTGTGAAAGAATCCTAAAGGAAGGATTGAGAATATGAAACTTGTTTTTGCATCAGATTCTTTTAAAGGAACCCTAAGTCAGGAAAAAATTATTTCCATTCTAACGGAAACCGCAACAGAAAAGCTGCCGGGGTGGGAATGCGTTGGTGTGCCCGTAGCCGATGGCGGCGAGGGCACCGTGGCGGCAGTGGTGAAAGCGGCCGGCGGGCAACTGCGAAGCGTAGCCGTGCACGGCCCACGGATGGAATCCGTAACGGCCGAGTATGGACTGTTGCCCAGTGGCAAGGCCATCATTGAAATGGCGGCCGCCAGCGGGCTTCCTATGGTTCCGGAAGCCGAGCGCAATCCGCTGGATACCACTTCTTTCGGATTTGGCGAACTGATTGCGGATGCGCTGTTACAAGGCTGTCGGGACATCAGCGTTGCCCTGGGTGGCTCCGCCACCAATGATGGCGGCATGGGCGCTTTGCGGGCCCTGGGATGGCAATTCCAGGACGAGCGCGGAAATAATCTGCACGGCTTTGGCCGTGAGCTTGCTTCCGTGGCGCGCGTCATTTATGTAGATACTGCTAATCTGTATGTCAACGGACACACGGATATTCCTTCTGAATTTAATTTAAGAAAAGCCATTATGGATACTCGCTTCACCATTATGTGTGATGTTACCAATCCGCTTCTGGGTGAGCACGGTGCCACTTATACGTTCGGTCCGCAAAAGGGCGCAGACGCCGCCACGCTGGCGCAGTTGGAAGCCGGTATGGAGCACTACGCCACTTTCTGCAACTACTATCTTGGAAAAGACATTGCCTCTGTTCCGGGTGCCGGTGCTGCCGGTGGACTTGGAGCGGCTTTATATGGATTCCTGAACGGCACCATGAAAAGCGGCATTGAAACCGTATTGGATTTAGTAAATTTCCAGGACACGCTCCGCGGTGCCACCTTCTGCATTACCGGCGAAGGCAAGCTGGACAGCCAATCTCTGCAAGGCAAAGTTGTTTCCGGCGTTGTCCGCGCTTGCAAGGAACAGAAGGTTCGTTGCCTAGCATTAGTCGGCATTGATCAAAGCTCTGCTTTGGCTGATGACTCAGACACCGGTCTGGAAGCCGTTTATGCCACAGCAGATCTGGCGGCCAGCCCGAAAGATTCTATGGAACAAGCGGAATATTATTATCGGAAGCAGGCTTCCAACTTAATGGAGTCCCTTCCTTTGCGTTTCCCGACAGAAGTAAAAGAAGGCTGGTTTGTCATTGGACATAATGCCAAAAAGATGGTCCTTGGCAAAAAGGCCCTTATTGTTACCGGTCGTCATGCAGCGGTAGCCACCGGCGCAATTGATGACGTTATCGGTGCCTTAAGAAGTCAAAAAATTCCGTATGCCGTTTTTGATGAAGTAGAAGAGAACCCCAGTCGGGAAACGGTCATGAAGGGCCGTGACTTCGGTCTGGCCGAAGGGGCTGATTTTGTCATCGGCATCGGCGGTGGTTCCCCATTGGACGCAGCCAAAGCCATTGCACTTATGATGCGTCATCCGGGCCACGGAATAGAATATCTTTATGAAGGCGGGAACGACACCGCCCTGCCGGTTGTAGCCATCCCCACCACCTGCGGCACCGGATCCGAAGTCACCGGTGTGTCGGTACTGACTCGCTATGACAAGGCAACCAAAGCAAGCATCCCCTTTAAAATTTATCCGACTTTGGCTCTGCTGGACCCGCAGTATTTGCTGTTTGCAAGTCATACCCTAATAGTTCATACAGCAGTTGATGCACTGGCTCATATGTACGAGTCCTACTTAAACAGTAAATCCACAGAGTACAATAAACTCTTGGTAAAGCAGGGTCTTTCCTACTGGGTCAAAGCAAAAGATTTCTTGACCGGCGCCGCACAACCGGACTTAGACGATTATCAAAATCTGCTCAAGGCCAGCATGTATGCAGGCCTTGCCATTGCGCAAACCGGCACCTCTATTCCGCACGCCATCAGTTATGAAATTACCTTCCATGCCGGCATTCCGCATGGGCAGGCCTGCGGCTGGTTCTTACCCGGGTACCTTGCACAAGCTGCCAAATGTCCTGCCATTTCCAAAGACGTAGAAGACTTGCTGGAAGCCAGCGGTTTCACCATGGATACTTTGCGTAGCTTTATTCATACCACTTGCGGACCCATTTCCGTTTCCCAGGAGCTTTTGGAAATGGACTTGGCCCATTTGGCAGAAAACAAAGCAAAGCTGCAAACAGCTCCTTTTGCTTTAACCTTGGATGATTTGAAAAACATTTGTAAGTAAATTTGAAGCGTCACAAAATGGAGAATGTGTATGTTAACAAATAATTTTTTAGGCAATCAGGTCAGCCGACTGGGTTTTGGCTGCATGCGTTACCCGCTTTTAGAAAACGGAGACATTGACGTAGCACAAACGGAGCGCATGATTCGGGAAGCCAAAGCTGCCGGAGTCAATTACTTTGATACCGCCTGGCCTTATATGAATGGTCAATCGGAAACCATTCTTGGTAAGGTATTAAAAGAATATCCCAGAGACAGTTTCTTCCTTGCTGACAAATATCCGGGACATCAAATTGCAGAAGAATACCACCCGGAAGAAATTTTTGAAAAGCAATTAAAGAAATGCCAGGTAGAATACTTTGACTACTATCTGCTACACAATGTCTATGAAGAAAGCTATGAAACCTATGTCAGTGACAAATGGCATATTGTAGATTATTTCTTAGAGCAAAAGAAATTAGGCAGAATTAAGCATCTAGGCTTTTCTACCCATGCACAAAATGCCACCTTGGTAAAGTTTTTGGACCATTTTGAAGACGGCACCTTTGATTTTTGCCAGATGCAATTAAATTATGTGGACTGGACCTTGCAGAATGCGGAAGAAAAATATCGCATTTTGACAGAACGCGGCTTGCCAATCGTTGTTATGGAAGGACTTCGCGGCGGAAAGCTGGCAGCCTATGAGCCGGAAGAAGAAGCCAAATTAAAAGCATTCCGACCGGAAGAAAGTCCGGCAGCCTGGTCCTTCCGTTGGCTCATGGAGAAGGAAAACGTCAAGGTCATTTTGTCCGGCATGAGTGCGGAAGAACAAGTCAAAGACAATTTAAAAATCTTCTCGGAAGAAAAGCCACTCAGTGCAGAAGAACATGCCTTACTAGAAGAATTCAGCAAAAAGTTTCAAAATACGGTTCCTTGTACCGGCTGTCGTTATTGCACATCAGAATGTCCCCTTCAACTGGATATTCCCAGACTGATGACTGCTTATAATGACATTTGCTTCCATAAAAATTTCACCCTTAGGATGTCCATTGATTCCATGCCGAAGGACAAACAGCCTTCTGCCTGCATTGGGTGCCGATCCTGTACTCACCTTTGTCCGCAGAACATAGATATTCCTACCGTTCTGGAAGACTTAACAGCACGTCTTGACACCCTTCCTTCCTGGGCGCAGATGTGTAAGGAACGTGCAGAAATAGAAGCGGCCGCAGCAGAAAAAGAAAAAGCAACACAGGCAAACAGCTAAACTGCTACACTGCAGTCCGTAGATTGCCTATATCATGAAAAAAGACACGTAACGCCGTTGTTACGTGTCTTTTTTATATAATTACTTTATCTGTCTTTTTTCCGCTGCGCAATCCAGTCCTTGGCTTTATCTGCCTTTTGACTGATGGCACGCAGTATCTTTTTACCGGAATCCACTAAATCAGCATTTTCTTCCTCTTCCGAGTTTCCCGGTTGATTACCGGTATAAAGCTGATAATAACGGCCCCTTGCGGCAATCAAATCATCATGGCTGCCCCGCTCAATAATGCTGCCGTTTTCTAAGACCATAATGCAGTCAGAATTCTGAACCGTGCTCAAACGGTGTGCAATAACGAACGTGGTGCGGCCGTACATAAGGGCATCCATGCCCTGCTGTACCAGCTTTTCGGTTCTGCTGTCAATGGACGAAGTGGCTTCGTCCAAAATCAGAACCGGCGGATCTGCTACCGCAGCACGGGCAATGGCAATCAGCTGACGCTGCCCTTGGGACAGGTTAGAACCATCATTGGTCAGCTTTGTCTGATAGCCATCCGGCAATGCACGAATGAATTCGTCCGCATTGGCCAGCGTGGCAGCCGCAATACACTCTTCATCCGTAGCATCCAGTCTGCCATAACGAATATTTTCCATAATGGTATCCGTAAACAGATGCGTATCCTGCAATACCATACCAAGAGACCGGCGCAGATCGGATTTTTTGATCTTATTGATGTTAATACCATCATAGCGGATCTTACCGTCCTGAATATCATAAAAGCGGTTAATCAGATTGGTAATTGTAGTCTTACCGGCACCGGTGGAGCCGACAAAGGCAATCTTCTGTCCCGGTTCGGCAAACATGCTGATATGGTGCAATACCATCTTATCTTCCGTGTACCCGAAGTCTACGTCATCAAAGACAACGTTGCCTTTCATCGGGTCCAGCGTAACGGTGCCGTCTTCATGCGGATGCTTCCAGGCCCAGGTGCCGGTGCGTTCATCACATTCCATCAGACCACCCTGGCCGTCGTCTGTAGCATTGACCAGCTCTACGTATCCGTTATCCTTTTCCGGCTCCTGGTCCAGAAGATCAAAGATACGTTCTGCGCCGGCCAAGCCCATCATAATAGAGTTTATCTGAGAGGACAGCTGACTGATAGGAGCTGAGAAGCTCTTATTCAAGGTCAAGAAAGAAATTAAAGTACCTACCGTCAGTGCATAATTTCCGCTAAGGGCCAAAATACAACCGATAACAGCACAAAGAACATAAGAAATATTACTTAAGTTGCCATTGATTGGCATCATAATACTGGAAATAATTTGAGCCTTGGAAGAAGCATCAAATAATTCTTCATTCTTTACCGCAAATTCTTCCTTACTCTTTTCTTCGTGATTGAAAATCTTGACCACTTTTTGTCCGGTCATCATTTCTTCTACGTAACCATTTACATCGCCCAGTTTCTTCTGCTGTTTAGAGAAGTAACTTCCGGACAAGCTGGACAGCTTAAAAGAAATCAGCAGCATGATGGCAATCATAACAACCGAAATCAAGGTCAGCGGTACGGACAACACCATCATGCTGACAAAAGTTACCACCAGCGTAAACAAGTCAGAAATCAGGTTGGGTAAGCTCTGAGAAATCAGCTGACGCAAGGTGTCTACGTCATTGGTGTACACGGACATAATGTCTCCGTGCGTGTGCTGATCAAAGTATTTAATTGGCAGAGATTCCATTTTGCTGAACAGGTCTACCCGTAGCTTTCTCAGGGTTCCCTGGGTAATAAAAGCGTTAATAAAGGAATATAGGAAGCTGCCGACAACGCCACCCAAAGCAACCAATGCGGCCATTTTCATTAATCCCGCAAGCGGTCCGTAATCCGGAACGGCCTCCTGCATTAAAGGCATAATATAATTGTCTACCAAATTCTGCATTCCCATCATTAACAAAACCATGGAAACAGCAGAAATAACAATTCCAACTAAAACACCAACCAGTTGGAGTTTATAATGCCCGTAAACATATTTCACAATCCGTCCAAACAGCTTCATTGGGTGCTTTACCTTCGGAGCGGGTGCACGGTTTCCTGGTCCTGGACCTGGCATAATATCATCCTCCTTCTTTAGTTAGCCTCATCAAAGTCTCCGGAACCCTTTTGCTGGGTTTCGTAGAGCTCTTGATAAAAGGTGTTGGTCTTCAGTAATTCCTCATGGCTGGCAAAGCCGTTAATCCGGCCTTTATCCATAACAATAATGCGGTCTGCATCCTGAATAGAGGAAATTCGCTGAGAAACAATAATCTTGGTAACATCCGGTAAGGATTCTCGGAACGAACGCCGAATGGCAGCATCCGTAGCCGTATCAACAGCGGAAGTAGAGTCGTCTAAAATCAAGATTTTTGGATTTTTCAGCAGCGCACGGGCAATGCAAAGACGTTGCTTCTGACCGCCGGAAACGTTGGTGCCGCCTTGTTCAATATAAGTGTTGTATCCATCCGGGAAAGACTGCACAAAGTCATCTGCGCAAGCCAGCTGACAAGCGGCACGGCATTCTTCCTCGGTTGCATTTGGATTACCCCAACGCAGGTTGTCCAGTATTGTGCCGCTGAACAGAACGTTCTTTTGTAATACGACAGAAACTGCATCGCGCAGCTCTTCCAGACCATATTCCTTTACATTGTGTCCACCGACGGAAACGGAGCCCTCCGTTACGTCATACAGGCGGGAAATCAGGCTGACAAAAGAAGATTTGCCACAACCGGTGGATCCAATCAAGCCAATGGTTTCACCGGAATGGATATGCAAATCAATGTCATATAGTACCGGTACCGGTGCGTCATCTCCCTTAGACGAGCCTCCGTTTCTTGCGGCTTTCTTGGCTTTTTTATAGTCTTCAAACTCCGCCTTTTTCCGTTCCTTGAATTCTTTTTGATAAGCCTTCTTGGCATCCTTATCCAATGTCTTGTAATACTCTTTTTCTTCGTCTGTCATGCCGACGTTTGGCGGAAGCATGTCTTCCTTGTCGGCATAAACCTGTCTGTGTGGATAAGAGAACTGTACCTGGTCAAAATCAATGGAGCCGTCCGGGACTTCCCGAATTGGGTCTTCCGGATCCACAATGTCCGGTGTTTCATCCAGCACTTGGCAAATACGTCGACCGGAAGCTACGGACATAACCAGCATCATGAAGACCATGACCAGCATAATCAGGGACATCAGTCCGCTAATCAGGTAAGACAGCAGGGAGGTTAATTCACCGACTGCCATGGTACCGCCAACAATAAAGTGTGCGGACTTCCACATGATTACAATCAGGACGCCGTAGATGGCAACCATCATAAGCGGCATTAACCCGGACATAATCATTTCTACTTGCAAGAACAGCTTATAGATATTGTCAGAGGCTTTGCCGAATTTCCGTTTTTCAAACTTTTCCCGAACGAAGGCTTTTACCACACGAATGGCAGAAACATTTTCCTGAACGGAAGCATTCAATTCATCATACCGACGGAACACGCGTTGGAACATGCCGGTTACCTTACGCATAACCAAAACAGCAATAATGGCAATGAACAGCAATGACACCACAAAGATAGTAGAGATGTGCGCATTAATGACAAAGCACATTATGATGCTGAAAATGAAATTCAGTGGTGCACGAATGGCAATCCGCATGGTCATTTGATAGGCATTCTGAATGTTGGTAACGTCTGTGGTCATGCGAGTTACCAATCCTGCCGTGCTAAACCGGTCAATATTGGAAAAGCTAAAGGTTTGACTGTTAGCATACATGGCTTCCCGCAGGTTTTTCCCAAGTCCGGTAGATGCCACGGAAGCCGTCTTGCCGGCCAAAGCGCCAAAGAGCAAGCCTAAGAATGCCATAGCAAGCATTAAACCGCCATACTTATAAACAACGGACAAATTTCCGGCCTGAATACCGTCATCAATGATAATAGCAGTAACATAGGGAATCAGGATTTCCATCAGCACTTCCAGCGCCGTCAAAATGGGAGCCAAAATACTTTGTTTTTTAAATTGCTTTACGTATGCAAGCAGTTTTTTAAGCATGTGTCTCCTCCTCTTCTGTCATAGATTTTGCGCAGCAGCCCTCTTGATATTCTTTGAATTGGCCACTGATTTTTTGTAACAGATGAAGCAGGTTTTCCTTTTCTTCCGAAGACAATACGGAAGTTAGTTCCTGTTCCACCTGGTTAAATTTTTCATCTGCCTCTCTGCAATGTTTCTGTCCGCGTTCCGTCAATTCCACCATTTTGACACGACGGTCTTCTTCACGGCCGAACATTCTTACAAAATCCTTTGCTTCGCAGCGATGCACCAATCCCACCACCGTTGGTTGGGACAAACGAAGCCATTTTTCCAAATCCTTTAAGGAAGATGCTCCGTGAATCTGCAATGTTTTCAGCAGCATTCCCTGGGAAGACGTAATACCGTCTTTTTTCATGCAAGCATCTACCTTTCGTCCAATCTGAATGGATATGAACTTAATTTCTTTGCAAATGTGACTTTCGCAACCCATAAAATCCTCCTCTCCTGTAACATTGTCAGTATTATAAAAAGCAAAAAGAGCAGATTCAATAGCTAGCAATCAATATCATGCAATTAAACAAAATCTTTGTCCCTTTTTCCCTTCTTTTTGGCGATTCAGCTCTGTTCTTTTCAGGCAAAGTTTTAACTGTTTTTTAGGTTTGAGTAGGTTTCTCTTTCCCAAAAAGAAAGCCGGCAAATCCAGCTTTGAAAGTGGATTCGTCGGCTTTTGCATTTTCTTAAAATTTACTTTTACAGCAATGGACTTTTTACAGTTTGAAGTCTTCGTCAATAGCGGCATTCAGTGCTCTGGTAACCGCTTCCTTGTCAATATCCTGACCAATGATAACCAGACGGTTAACACGGTCTCCGTAATAGGAATCCCAGTCCTTTTCCAGATCCGGATATTCTTTAAATGCCTTTTTGCGTTCTTTTTCCGGAGCAGATGCCAGCCACATACCATCCGGCTGAATGGTTACTTGGCGTCCGGCCTGTTCCAAGATGAAAGCAGCATCCGGATTTTCATTAAACCAGATATAGCCTTTGGTACGGATAATGTTGGTCGGCCACTGTTCAAAAACAGACTGCAGTTGCTGCATAAAGAACGGTTCCCGACGTTCAAAAACGAAGGTTTCAATACCGTATTCATACAGTTCCCCTTCTTCATGTTCTTCCGGATGTTCAATGGCTTCAATCCAACCGGCAGACATGATGGCACTTTCATAATCAAAGCGTCCGGTGTCAAATACCTGTTCATACGGTACTTTGCCATAGCTGGTTTCTACAATTTCAGCTTTTGGAGCAAAGGCTTTGATCATGGCGCGAACCAGACCTTTTTCGTCTTCGGTAACAAGATCTGTCTTGTTCAGGATAACGGTATTTACAAACTCCAACTGCTGAACCAGCAGAGATGCAATTTCTTCATCCTCTTCGTCATCGTCATCATCAGAAGCGTGCATTTCTTCTGCCTTGGTCAGCAGATCCTGACCACAAGCAAATTCATCCTTAATGCGGGCAGCATCAACCACACAAACCACGTTGTCCAGCTCTACAATTGCTGGCATCTTTCTCTGTTTGGTGGATTCTGCCATCATGGTAATGGTCTGGGCGATGGGGATTGGTTCACAGATACCGGAAGCTTCAATGACAATGTAGTCATACTTTTTGCTACAAGCCAGGTCAGAAAGCTGCTTGGCAAGGTCTTCTGACAGTGTGCAGCAAATACAACCGTTGGTCAGTGGAACCAAGTCACCGGTCTGTTCGGATACAGAGCCGCCGTTCTTGGCAATTAAGCGAGCATCAATGTTGACTTCGCCAATGTCGTTTACAATAACGGCAACCTTATGCTTTCCCGGATCCGTCAGGATCTGGTTCAGCAGCGTGGTCTTGCCCGCGCCCAAATAACCGGTTACCAACATGATTTTACAAGGGGTATAAGGTACGTTCATTTCTTCACGTTCTTTCTCTATAAGTTTTTTCAATGCAGTATTTTAATACAGCAACTTGAAAAATACCATAGTGTTTTCTTTTCGTCTTGCTTTTAGAATCCACCGCCGCCGTGACGGGAACCGGAGGAAGAGGTATGAATTCCTCCACCGCCACCAGGACCGGAATTATTATCCTGTTGTGGTCGACGCGTTTGCGTTATATGAGAATACAGGAACACATCATGACTGCTCCGCAAGTTCAAACTACCGTCCACTACGTAACGGCTGGCATCTCTGGCTGGTCTGACCGAAATCAGCTGGTGTTTCAGAATGAGCACCACTACTACGGTTCCCATGATCCCAACCACCAAAGCAGAAATGACAATAATTTTGACGTCCCAACCATAGGAGCCAAGAGAAAAGGACTGGTCCTCATTCCAATAGTCACCATCCCAATAGTCACCATCTGTGGAAACGCCACTGTTATACTGTGCCTTTGACAAAGTAATAAATTGCCGGAAAGCAGTAGCGTAATTACCGGCAGTCAAATACGGTGTCAGCACCTGTCCCATTTCCTGAATGGTGTCATACGGAAATAATGTGATACCGGAGCCGCAGGTGGAAATCCAACTGTTGCCGCTTTCATAACTCCCGTCTTCGTTTACATTGACCAGGAGCAAAATGCCATCCTGCTCTGTACCATAACCGTAGCCGTTGTAGTCATAAAAATCATCTGCATAGGTTTGCCGATCCTCCGGATCCAATCCGGTGGTAGTAACAATAACCAAGTCAAATTGGTTCGTTTCCCGAAACTCCTTCAAAGCGGCATTTAATTCTTCTCGCTCGGTATCAGATAAAACACCGGCCTGATCCACCATATAGTTGTGTTCGGAGCCGTCATTTTCTGCAAAAGAAAGGACGGCCGTAGTCGGCAGGAGGAACAACAGAGACAGCAAGAGTGCTGCCATAAAACGCACAGAAAACCGTCTGCTTTTCATAGTAGCCCCTCCTTACAGAAAGAAATAATTAATCAAAAATCCAATTCCCGTTCCGACTGCCGCAGAGCTAAAAAAGGAAACTGTCGTGTACAAAGCTAAGCGTTTTTTATCTGTCGGTAAGTTGCCGACAAATTTGCCGGTTTGCCCGTTCATGGCAAAGGTATATTGCTGTCCGTTCCAACTGGTATTCAACAGCCAAACCGGGAGGAGCGCGTATTTGACTTTGCCGTTGGTCACCTGTACAGAGGATCCGGTAGGCATAACACTGTCATACGGTTGCGTAATAGTGGAGCGCAGTACATCTTCCGTAGACTGCTTCACCCGCGCATTAATACGCGGTTCGCAGTCATGGCGGGAGACATCATATTTATCCGCCAGATAACCTGCAAAATAGGCCGTTTGGAAATCCACCGCTTCGGAAAAATCAAAGGGTTCTAAGGAATCCATTAAATCATCGGCCATTTTGGCAGAGGCATCTACCGGGATATTGGCAAAGTCAATGGTGCCCTCCCGATAAATATTGAAATAACTGGTTTCCGTATAGTCATAGTCCCTGTCCGACCAATGCCGCACACGAGTTCCTTCATAAGTTGCCTTACCGTCTGCTTCCGCATCAAAAATCCAAAACGGCACATAAATTCCCTTGATTTCATCTATGTGGTTCTGCTCTTTAAATACCTTTGGCAACAGACGCTTTCCTTCCAAGTGCTTAGAAAGAGCCTCCTTTGCTTCTTTCTTATCCACTTTAAACGGGATAATTTTGTCCGGACGCAGGCCGCCTGCAAATTGTTCCGATATGGTAACCGGATTTCCGCAAAACGGGCAGGTGGTTGCACCGGTTGCTTCATCTCCAATAATTTCACCACCGCAGGACTTGCATATATAGTGACGCAAATGTTCTACTTCTGCCGTATCCCACTCCTGTCCGGAAGTTTCGTCCCAATGTAATTCATCTTCTTGTTCCGTGGCATGAAGTGCATCATCTAAGGCTTTCAGCGTGGCAACGTCAAATTCTGAATCGCAGAAGGGACATTTCATTTTCTGCAAATCTGCATTAAATTCCAGCGCGCCGCCGCAATTGGGGCACTTATATTCAATTAATTCTGACATTCTTCTCCCCATCCTGGAAATTTCAAATTTACCGCTTTACTGCTTCGGCTTTCCGCAATTGGAGCAGAAGTTTCCGGTATTTGTTGTACCACAGCTACAAGTCCAAGTTGCCGGTGCCGGGCGAGGTGCGCCACAATTTTGGCAGAAGTTGCCGTCATTTCCTTGCGCACCACAGGCACAATTCCACGTGGCAGTTGCTGACGCATTGGAAGTTGCGGGTGCGGCAGGATTTGCCGGTGTTTGCTGCGCTGCTGCAGCTTGTTGCTGCCCCATAGCGTACAGATTCTGTACGGTGCCGGTGCCACCGGCGTTCATGGCCATGCCCATGCCGACAAAGGCGTTCATGGCCCCGCCCTGGTTGGCAGCCGCCGTTTCCATAGCGTTGGCTGTGGCTTCGCCCATTCTTCCGGCCATCATAGACGGACTGTTGCCATATGCGGCAGCATCTTCCATCTGTTGTACCTTTTTCAGATCTTCTTCTGTCAGTGTAATTGGATTTAACGCAATGGACTCTACCGTAATGCCTCTACGCTCAGTCCACTCTGTCTTTAATGCCGCATTCATGGCATCTTTCAGTTCTGTCGTGTGGGCCGGAATTTGGGCCGGGCGAAGCTCCAGCTCAGACAGCTTGGCAAACGCCGGCTGCAATGCGCTGACAAACTCTGTTTTCAGCTGACCATCCAGTTCCTCTCTGGTATATTCCTGCTCCACATTACCGCAAACTTCTTTGTAAAAGAGCAGCGGATCCGTAATTTTGTAAGAGTAGACGCCATTACAGCGCACACTGACGGTGCGGTCCATTCCAATCTTTTTGTTTACCACGGTAAACAAAAACGGATTGGCCGTACCAAACTTGTTATCTACAATTTCTTTCGTATTAAAGTAATATACCCGCTGATCCTTTGCCGGGTCACCGCCAAAGGTGAACCGCTTTCCGATGACGCGGAACGTTTCCTTTAATGAGTCTCCCAATTTGCCGGTAAACAGGCTTGGTTCCGTGGAAGAGTCCCAGGTAAATTGGCCCGGCTCGGCACAAAATTCTACAATCTTACCTTGCTCTACAATAATCATGCACTGACCGTCGGCCACCACAATCCCGGATCCGTTGGAAATGACATTGTCATTTCCCTTGGTATTGGAGGAACGTCCGGTCGTCTGCTTGACGCCCTTGGCCACCAATACTTCTTTGTCCAATGCATTACAGCTGAAAAACTCTTTCCACTGATCCGCCAACGTTCCGCCCAGCGCGCCTGCGCCTGCTTTAATCAGTCCCATTCCGTTACCTCTTTTCCTCTTTTTGGTTTATTTTTTCTTGGTTTTGTATTTCTGTTTTATTCCGTGGGGGCTTTCTCCTCTTCCGGCAGCGTTCCCTTGCTTTCTGCTGTTCTTGCAAAAATATTGGCAAGAATGGCCCCGGATATATTATGCCATACACTGAAAACGGCTCCGGGAATAGTAGCCAACGGATACATGGCAAAATGTGTGGTTGCTAAAGAGGTGGCCAGTCCGGAGTTTTGCATACCGACCTCAATAGAAATGGCTCGACATTTGGTAATGTCTAATTTCAAGACCTTTCCAATAGCATAGCCCAATGCATAGCCAAGCACATTATGCAAAATAACAACTACCACAATAATCCAGCCGCTACTTAACAGTTTTGCAGAGTTGGCAGAAACAACCGCCGCTACAATAGCCACAATGGCTGTTGTAGAAATCAGCGGAAGAATTTCCACCACGGCCTCCGTAAACTTTTTAAAGAAATGATTAATAACAAAGCCGAGCAAAATTGGCACAATAACCACTTTTATAATAGAAAGGAACATGCTCAGCATATTTACGTCTACCTTTTGTCCGGCATATAAATAGGTCAGAAGCGGTGTTAAAACCGGAGCTAAGATTGTGGAAACAGCTGTCATTCCGACGGAGAGGGGTACATCGCCCTTGGAAAGGTACGTCATAACATTGGACGAGGTTCCGCCGGGGCACGTGCCGACCAAAATGACACCAATGGCAAGTTCGGCAGAAAGGCCAAACACCTTAGTCAGTACAAACGCCAACAGCGGCATTACCGTAAACTGCGCAACGCAGCCAATGATGACATCCTTGGGACGGCTGAAGACCACCTTGAAATCCTGCGGTTTTAGCGTCAAGCCCATACCAAACATGACAATGCCCAGCAGCGTGTTGACGTAACTGGTCTTAATGAAGCTGACCGTATTAGGAGCAAACAGCGCAAGCGCAGCAACCGCAATGACAATCAGCGCCATATACTTACTGACGAATTGCGTAATTTTCTTTAAAACCGCCATCTAATCCTCCTCTTTTCTAATCCGGGTAACGTGGAAATTGCAGCATTCATCCCCTTGTGCCAAGGTCTTTGTGCGATGCAGTTCTCCACCCTCGTTCCGGTAGTTTCGTTCATCCATATTGCACAGGCATGGTACAAAGGCAAAGCAATTCTCCCGCTGACCCAGCTTGCAAATACCGCATTCTGTGTAGGTATTATAAAATTCGTCTACCCCTTTTACGTACTCAAATTTCCAATCCAGTTCATACGGAGAATTTTGGCTTTCCTTGCTTTCCTGCACCTTCTTATCCTGCACCTTGTCGGTAAACAGGGTAACTTTTTTGTTTGCGTGGGCCTTTACCATAAAGGGCGAGTCAAACACTGCCGTTACCATACCATTCACAATTTCCGGAGTAATTTTTTCCGGTTCGGCCTTATATAAAGAAAAGACAAATGCTGCAATATAAAGATTGGCTTCCAAAGAGCTTCCGCCAATATCCGGTGTACGAAGCAGCATTGCTTTGTATTCTTTTTTTACCTTTTTCTTATATTCTGCCATATCCATATCCGGAAAAACAGTAGCTAAGTTTTGCAATGCCGGTTTAAAGCACAACACCTCCACGCCTTTTGCTAAAACACCATATTTCAACATTGGTATTTCCCCTTCTTTCTATCTACTATTCCTTCTATTTACTATATTTTTTAGGATTTTCTACTGCGCGTTTTTCCTACGCGTTTTTTCTAATAGTAAACATATTGCAGGTGAACTTGGCAACATTCGTTCCAACGTCATCTGTCAGTTGTACTTCATAGTAGCTGGTTGTATGGCCGGCCTTAATGCACCTAGCTTCCGCAATAATTTTAGTTCCTTTGGCCGGTGCAAAATAAGTAATATTGGCATCTAAAGATACGCTATCCAGTTCCATTTTATAACCTTCGGCGGCCACGGCCGTGGTAAAATCGGCCAGCGTAAACAGGGCGCCACCCATAACCGCTCCTCTTGCATTTAAATGCACCGGGGTCAGCTCCATTTCACAAATGGCGTGGCGCACGCCGGCCTCCGTTATGACGGCCCCGGCCGCCACCGTAGCAAACTTATCTCCCAGAAATTTCTTTTGAATTTCTTCTAAACTCGGCATACCGTTCGACAGCACTTCTGTGTCCGCTTTAACAGGCGTTTCTGCTATTCCTTCTACCGCTACAGTTGTTGCAGCTCCTTTTTGTTCTTCCATTTTATATTCTGCCTCTTTCTATGGTTACTTTATTCTTACTGTTTGATGATACCACCAACGATAGAAAAAAGACAAACGGATTGCTCCTTCTGCCACATATTTTACTCTCTTCGTTCTTCCGGACGTGTCTTTTACTTAGTGCCTTTTACTTAGTGTCTTGTATCTTAGTTCTTTATCCGTTCAATAATATCTGTAATTTCCTTTGGATTAAGGTTGGTTGATTGGGCTTCAAACGTCAAAATAAGCTGCCCGGATTGTAAAAGACCGACTCGCTGATAAAAAGACAATTTAGCAATAGCATGAGAAAGGTAGTCCGCGTCACTCATCAGACCGAAGTGCTCCCAGTACAGCTCCTTTTCCTGCTCCGGCAGGTAAATGGTGAAATCCGGGTAAAACCTGTTGCTTTTGGGGTCCGACTCCATGTGCAATTCCAACGGGCACTCATATTTATACGGTATTCCCGCATGATACAGCCGATCAGCAATCATCAGCTCTGACTTGGAACGCACATACTCGCCCCGTTCCGTCAAATAATTTGCCGACTCCGCATACTTGGTCATGGAAGGATATGGCTCTGCCAACCATGCTTTTACTTTTTGCTCTGTTGTTGGTGTAATGGGTGTTACCAGCTCCTGACGAGCTTTATCCAAGGCAAAATAAATAGTTTCATAAAGAGCTGTTATCTTTTGATATTTTGCTAAACACTCCACCAACGCCTCTTCTTCCTTTTTGATAGCGCGGAGGACTTTTTGATTATAATTTTGCTGTGCCAGAAGGGCTACCTTAGGCCGATCTTCTTTTGTAAGATACGTCCGGCTAAATTGTTTTTTTGCCGGATCATAATTTGCCTGATAAAATCTAACTTTTCCGTCTCTATGTTGGATTTCCAACCATTTGTTTTGAAGTTCTTTCGGCAACCTTTCAATCGATTTCAACACTTTCCTTTTATTCTTCTCCAGTTCCTCAAGTCTACTATTCATGATACTTTCTATCTGATTACCAGAGAGCTTATTACTGGAAAGAACTCCTTCCAACAGTACTGAATACTTTTCAGCCCCTGATTTGCTCCGTTTTGCAAAGGATCCCGCATTATTTCTTTTTGTTTTCCCCATATGCTACTTCCTTTCTTTTCTGTTTCAGCTTGCATTATTGAACTTCTGTATTCAAAAATCATGGTTATTCTTCAAAAACGGGCAAGCCACCACCCCAAAATCCGGCTTTTCCATTTAAAAACAACTGCATTAATGATGGGTATTCTTAAAAAAGGGCACAAACCCCACCCCTAAAGTCTTCATTTACAAGCCTTCTCTTTTCAAAAAAAGGGTGGTGTTTGGTCCAAAATTGAACAGTACCCACCCAAAATGCTCTATAGAAGCCATTGTTCTACTCTAAAGCAGGGTGGTGATTGGCCAAAATCCAATTAATACCCATGATTTTTGCTACTTCTCTGCTTCATAGCTTCATAGCTTCCCAAATTCTCGTTTCCCAGCGTTGTTGTTTTCTCAGAAATCTGCATTCAAACAGCCGGCCGCAGGCCCCTTTCTTCGTTTTTTCTTCCTTTTTATAAAAAGCCGTTCTACAGCAAGCCGGCCCTACAGCAAGACGCTCTACAGCCGGTAGGCGCTTTGTCAGAAGCCAAGAGGGACTTTCATAAAATCAGTGTACCGAAGGCCATAAGTAAAGTCAGCAAAAGAGCCGCAAAAAGGTATAAGTGGTAGCCATTGCACAAAATTTTGACCGTTCGTTCCAAAAGCACAAAACCCAAAAGCACAAAATCTGTTACTTTGAAATATCCGGCCCGGGCGATGTAGCGTTCTCTACTTTAAAATAACGTAACACCATCTGAAGAAGGTTCGGCCTGCTGCAAAAAATGTAATTTCCCGTAAAGTGATAGTCCTCTGCAAAGCAAAAGCCTGCCGCAGAGAAAGCGTCTGCAGCAGGCCTTATTTTGGATTATTTTGTTTTGAAGCGGCTTAGAACAATTTGAAACTTGCCTATCGTCAAGTCCGGCAGTACATCAATCAGCCAGGGTGGCGGCAAGGGCCGTTGCTTCGTCAAGGACGGAAGCAAACTTCCGAAGCGCCGCATCCAGTGGGGCCGGAGAAGTCAAGTCTACACCGGCTACGTTTAGTTCTTCCAGTGGGTAACGGGAACCACCCAGCGTCAGGAACTGACGATAGGCTTCTACGACCCCCGGTTTGCCGGCAAGGATGGCCTCGGAAATGGCCATAGCGGCGCAATAGGAAGTGGCGTATTTGTAAACGTAGAAAGGACGGTAGAAATGAGGAATGCGAGACCATTCCAAGCCAATTTCCTCATCCATGGTCAGTCCGTCTCCGAAATAGTCTTTTACCAATCCGTAATACAATTGGTTTAAGGCATCTGGTGTCAATGCTTCGCCGCGTTCGGCCATGGCGTGGGCATCCCGTTCAAACTCGGCAAACATTGTCTGACGGAAGACGGTAGCTTTAAAGTTTTCCAGATACTGGTTTAACAGCGCCAGCTTTTCTTTCGGATCCGTAGTTTTTTCCAGGAGCTGTGTAATCAGCAGATTTTCGTTGACCGTAGAGGCTACCTCAGCCACAAAAATGGTGTACTGTGCATACTGTAGCGGCTGATTATGGTTGCTGTAATAGGTGTGCATGGAATGGCCCATTTCGTGGGCAATGGTGGAAACCGAATCCAAAGTGCCGGTAAAGTTCGTTAAAATATAAGGATTGGAATCATATGTTCCGCTGGAAAAAGCACCGCCGGATTTTCCTTTGTTGGGATAAACATCAATCCAACGGTCCGCATAGGCTCCTTTTACCGTTTCCACATAATCAGAGCCTAACGGCGCAATAGCATCCAGCACCATTTGTTGTGCTTCTGCATAGGTGTATTTTTTGGTGGACTCCGCCACCAGCGGTGCATAAACATCATAATAATGCAAGTCAGAAAGACCTAACATCTGCTTACGAAACTCCACATAACGATACATGGTCGGCAAATGGTTCCGCACCGTTTCAATCAAATTATCATAAACGGACTCCGGAATATTTTCTCCGGACATATACATGTTTCTGGAAGAGGAATATTTTCTGACATCCGCTTCGGCAACCGCATTTTTCACATTAGCAGAATAGGTGGCTGCAAAGGTGTTGTTGTGCTCCCGGTATCCCTTATAAAAACTGCGAAAGGCATTTTCCCGCAGGATGCGGTCAGGACTGGTCTGCAGCAGAATGTAGTTGGAACCGGTTACTTCGTGTTCTTCTCCGGCACTGTCTTTGACCGGAGCAAAGACCATATCCGCATCCTGCAAATTATCGGCAATTTCTGACGGAGCACCCAACACTTCGCCGAAGCGGGCTAACAGCGTTTCTTCCGCAGCAGTCAGCGTATGCGGCTTGCGGCGCAGTAGGTTGTCCATGCTGAATGCATATGGGGCAAGCACTTCGTCCTTCTGAAATTTTTCTAAGGTTTCGGAAGGCAAGCTTAAAATTTCCGGCGTTGCAAAAGCAATTTTGGTAAGGGCCTGCACATAGGCGCTGTAAATTCGCATGTACATGCTCTGCGCCGCCTCTGCACGCGTATCTTCGCTTCGGCGCAAATTGGCATAGCAGAATAGGTTAGACAACTTTCTGTCCAACGCCGTTTCTGCATCCATATAATCTCGGATGGCCTTTGCGCTGTTCAACTTTCCTTGGAAGGCTGCCGCAGCCTCAGTCAATTCGTCCAAGGATGCAAGGTCCGCTTCAAAAGCCGCATCATCCTGATACAAGCTGCTAAGGTCCCACTGAAACTGTTCTTCCAGCTCTGCTCTTTCTTTTACCGTTTCTGGCATAATTTCAATCCTTTCGTTTACTCTTGCCTTTTTTTGGGGGGGCGAGTTAGCTCTTATCTTCTGACTCCGTAGTCTCTTTCTGGCAATCTTCCTTACCAAGCGTTTCTCGTAACTTTTCAAATAAATCAGTTAGAGTCTTTTTTACTTCAGAGGGAGTGGCTTCGTCTTCCGAGGCAGTAGTTTCGTCTTCAGCGGCAGTAGTTGCGTCTTCAGCGGCAGTGGCTTCGTGGTCTTCCACCTCTGCCTGAATATCCTCTTCCTCTGCGTGAGCAGCTTTCTCCGCGGCCGCAGTCTTTAAATTGGATAGTAAATCAGATGCCTTATCGGAAGATTTCTCTGCGTCCTTCGGTTGGAAGATGGGAATAGTAGAGGCTACATCAATGGCGGATTCTACTACATTGCGTGCTCCTTCCGGCACATTCTGTTCCCAGAAGGTTTTGGCACTCTGCTTAGCTTGATCTGTAGTACGCTTGGCAAAAATGGAGGCATAAGCGTTAATGAAGAACGATACTACTTCCATTACTTCGCCAACCTGTTTGCCGGAAAGACCCTGTAAAGCTTTCAAATACGAAAGCATATTCTTACTCATGGATTCCCGGACTTCGGCAACGGTATGGGCATTGGAACTGCCCAAGAAATCAAACACAATGTCTATGACCGCCTTCCGTTGTACGGGATCGGTCATAGACAGCACCCGTTTGATGGCTTCCCCAGTGGCCGTGCTGAAATCCGTTGCGCCGTCCGGGGAAAGCTGCAGCTTTGGCCCCAGGACTTCCCAGGAATAGACATCATGCTGATAAATGGATTCATTGGTACTGTGGATAATGGTTGGTTCCACAATCTGATTCATAATACGCCCCACAATGGAGTCCTGGGGCATAAACAGCTGCACCTTGTTGCGCACGCGTGCTATTTTCGGGTCTTGAATGACGGTCTCCGAAAAACCCGGACCGTCATAACTGTAGACCCGAAGCACCCGTTGCGCCAATCCGGTCGGCAGGAAAGCAGCTGCATAACAAGCCAGGTTGCCGCCCTTGGAATGGCCAACCATATAGACTTTTTTCTTTGGATACTTTGTCATCATTTCTTCCGCATATTGCAAGGCGCGGCCCTGGCTTGGCACACAGACCATGAACGACATGTTCAGGTCTTCTTTCCAGCCGACCAGAGTGGCATCCGTTCCGCAAAAAGCAAGGCACATTTCCTTCTCATTCAGGTGAATGGTGATAGCGGCAAATTGCTCTGTTGCTTTGCTGTCAAAATTCTTTTGATAATCGGAGAAAAAACAGGAGCTGAATCGCGGAGAAGAAGTCAATTCTTTACGTAATTCTAAGTCCCCGGGCAATTTCATCGTTTCCTCCGGAAGGTCAGAAACTTTCTGACACAATTCCGGCAAAGTATACTCCGAAGACCAATTAAACAATTCAAAAGGGAAATAGGCCACCCGAGCCAGAATCATACCATCCACTTCATTCAAAGGAACTGCTGCGGAAAGCGGGAGATCTCCTCTCCAGTGTAAATAATCAAATAGGTCCGACACGAAACCGTGCCTCCTTTCACCTCTTTTTCAAGTGGTATTGTAACACCGCTCACGGCAAAAAGACAGCA
This sequence comes from Bacteroidaceae bacterium, assembly GCA_963623075.1. Taxonomy (GTDB): domain Bacteria; phylum Bacillota; class Clostridia; order Oscillospirales; family Acutalibacteraceae; genus RUG420. The sequence goes on along the minus strand of CAVFJZ010000006.1, from coordinate 45,090 downwards.
ACACTATTACAGGTTTGTAACTTCCTTTCCCCAGCAAAAAAAGCTATAATAAGGGAGATATAAAGGACTTTTTAAAGTCCTTCCCATGCAGAAACAGAGGTGTTTATATGAGCAGTCAACTGATTCTTTCCATTGGACGGGAACACGGTTCCGGAGGACATGAGCTGGCCGCCATTCTGGCAGACAAATTACAAATCCAGCTGTTTGACACAGACTCTATTCAAAAAGTGCTGGCAGACGAAGGCATTCATCCGGAAGTCATGAAGCGTACAGACGAAAAGCGCAGAAGCTTGTTTGCGGCATCCGGCCGAGGAACCTATATCAACTCCTTGGAAGATACTGTTGCAGCAAAGACCTTTGAATTCCTTTTAAAGAAGGCCGAAAACGGGGAATCTTTTGTCATTGTCGGCCGTGCCGCAGACTACGTTCTGCGCTCCAATCCCAATCTGGTACGGCTTTTCATCTGTGGACAGGAAGCAGATAAATTGGCTCGTATTCAAGAATCCTATGGTCTTTCGGAAAAGGAAGCCAAAAAACGGATGGTGCGCATAGACCGCCAGCGGAAGTCTTATCATAACTACTTTGCGGAAACCACCTGGGGAGATTCCCGTTACTATGACTTATGTATTAACAGCAGTGGCATAGAATTGCCGGAATTAGCCGATGCCATTCTTCCCTATTTAAAGCTGAAAGTACCGTCCGCCTTTTAAGCTACGGACTGAAAGGAGCTCTTCATGAAAGATCAACTCATTGTTGCCCTGGGACGTGAAAACGGTTCCGGCGGACACGAACTGGCCGCTTCCCTGGCGGAAAAACTGGGGGTAGAGCTGTATGACACAGCCGTTATTCGGAGCTTTATTGAAAAGACCGGGCTGACACTCCAAGGCGCGGCCAATGAATGGGACGAACAGCGCATTCGCTTCTTCTCCCCTAAAAAGCAAAACAAGTTCAATTCCACGCAGGAACAAATGGCGGCCGCGCTGACGTTCCAGTTTTTGCGGATGGAAGCGGCTGCCGGGCATTCCTTTGTCATCACCGGCCGTGCCGCCGATGCCATTCTGAAGGACTGCCCCGGCCTGGTTACCGTCTTTGTCCACGCTGACCAGGAATCCAAAGTACAACGTCTTGTAGAAAAAGAACATCTTAGTCCTAAAAAAGCAATTCAGAAAATGAAGGCAGTGGACAAACAGCGCCGCGCCTACCATGACTATTATGCAGATACCAAGTGGGGCCAAGCCACCACTTATGACCTGACTGTCAACAGCAGCGGCCTTTCCTTTGACCAGCTGTCGGACAGCGTCATCGGCTACTTGAAAATTAAAGTGCCTGGCGCTTTTTAACGTTTGCCTTTTGGCGCAGGAAAGCAGCCACTTTTGTGGTGGCTTTCCTGCGTTATTTTTTTGTCCACTAACTCGCCTCACATTGTGACAGTTTCGTGACAATTTTGATGCAAATTCGTGGATATTTCTTAAGAAACTCCAAGTACAATAAAGCCGTTGATAGGAGGATTCTATGAGTTATACCATCTACATTGCGGATGACGAAGACAACATCCGGGAACTAATTCGAACATTTCTGGAAAGTGACGGTTACGCCGTTAAAGCATTCCGTACAGGAGACGACCTGTATTCGGAATTTCTTGTTGCGCCCGCAGACCTGGTTATCCTGGACATTATGATGCCGGGAACAGACGGCATGACCATTTGCCAAAAATTACGGGAAATTACTACCGTGCCCATCATTATGCTGACTGCAAAAGACTCCGAATTTGATTACGTCCGCGGTATTACTCTCGGCAGTGACGACTATCTGACCAAGCCATTCCGGCCCACCGCTTTGCTTATGCGGGTGCGCGCCCTGTTGCGTCGGACAGAGTTGGACAAAACAGATGTTTCCGGCAAACCAACGGAAAATCTTTCCCTCGGCGATTTAGCCTTCAATCAAATCAAAAACGAAATTACTTGCAAAGGAACCTCGCTTCATTTAACTCCAACCGAGTTAAAGCTTCTGACTCATATGATGAGAAATACAGAAAAGTCATATTCAAGAGAAGAGCTGCTAAATGAAATCTGGGACTTCAACAGTGCAGTAGAAACGCGTGTTACGGATGAAGCCGTTCGTAAAATACGCAAAAAGCTTTCTGCTGCAGGCAGCAATGTCCGAATTGAAACCTTATGGGGCTTCGGTTACTGTCTGAAAACGGAGGGGACCACCACATGAAAACACTCCATGCCAGAGTTGTCAGCATTATTCTGCTGTCTCTTCTGTTGGTATACGGTGCATTCTTAGCATCCATGCTCATTATTATGCCGAGGAATTTTATAGCCAAAGCAGAAAATGCTCTGTCCTATGAAGTTGAGTACATGACAGCCTGTGCCAAAGTAGCCAGCGAAGAAGATTATGATAACTACCCGGATTATGAAGGCACTTATTTCAGCGGCAATATTAATTATATAGATTTGTTTGCTGACAATTCCGTTGCAGATGAGGATACTCCTTACCCAGATTCCGAAGCAGATGCAGCAGAAGCTGACACCGATATCATTGTTTATACTTACGGAACGTCGAATGACCTTGGTGGTAACTATCGCGTTTCCAAAGACGTTTCTGACCAAGAAGTGCGCCAATATCATCTGGAAAACCCGATTCCATCCGGGCAGTGCCGTTCATTCCGTACCAAATCCGGATATTATGCTGTCACTTATTATCGGGAATCTCTTTTTTCTTCTGCAGATTATATTGGCACATTAATGTACGTTAACATTGCGCCATTGCTGCAATACCTGAATTATCTGATTGTTATTGTCAGCATTGTCTTTCTTGTCGTTGCCATTGGCATGTCCGTTCTTGGATGGATTTTGGGTAGAAAAGTAGAAAAAGAACAAGAAGAAAAGCAACACTTCTTCCAGAACTCTTCTCATGAACTGAAAACCCCGCTCATGGCCATCCAAGGATATGCGGAAGGCATTTCCACCGGCATAACAGACGCTTCCAGCGGAGCAAATGTCATTCTCCAGGAAAGTGACAAAATGTCTCTTTTGGTAGAGGAGTTACTGACCATTTCCAAATTGGACGCCCATGCCTACCAATTAAATTGTAATAATTGTGACATCCGAGAGCTTCTCTATGACTGCATGTTAGCTCTGGAACCCATTCAAAAGGAAAAAAACATTCAGATTACACATTTGTTTCCCGATGCACCAATTTTGATTTATGGAGACGAAGAGAAGTTGACTCGCGTATTTAAAAACGTTTTACTAAATGGCATTACGCACAGTAAACAAACTGTTATTATTACCTGCAAGCAAGAAGGGAACAATGCCATTGTTCAAATTAAAGACGATGGACCAGGACTTGCCCCGGAAGATCTTCCTCATATTTTTGATCGGTTTTTTACCGGCAAAAACGGAAATACCGGAATTGGTCTGGCTCTGGCCAAGGAATTTGTCCAGCTGCATAAAGGAAAAATTACCGCCTACAATGACGTGGGTGCCGTCTTTGAAATTACACTGCCCCTCAATCAAAAGGGCAAGCACAAGAAGAACTAAGACAAAGAAAGTCAGACAGAGGAAGTAAGAAAAATGCGTCAAAGTGTATTACAGTATCTGGAATCCAGCGCCAAAACCTACCCACATAAAGTAGCCGTCATTGATGAAACCAAACGTTTCAGCTACGCAGGCCTCTTGGATTCCTGTCAGGCAGCAGGCTCTGCGCTGGCAGAAGTAACACAGCCCGGAAATGGGGTCGGTGTTTATCTGACCAAAAGCATTGACGCTCTTTGCTCTATGCTTGGGGCGTTATATGCAGGTTGTTACTACACTACATTAAATACCGAATTACCCGCCCCAAGGCTACAGCAAATTGTGTCTGTTTTAAAGCCTGCGGTTATTGTTACCTGTCAGGAATTAAAAGAGCAGGCCGAGGAAATTTTTGCTGACAGCAACATCCTTTTGGTAGAAGACTTATTGCATCACAAAATTGACTCCATCGCACTAAGACAAATCCGTTACCACAGCATAGACACGGACCCTATGTATATCAATTTCACTTCCGGGTCCACAGGAACGCCAAAAGGAATTGTGGTTTGCCACCGCAGTGTATTTGACTTCATAGATTGCTTCACCGATCTTTTTCATATTACAGAAGAAGACGTAGTGGCCAACCAGGCACCGTTTGATTTTGACGTTTCAGTCAAAGATATTTATTCCGCCTTGAAGGTCGGTGCCACTCTGCTGATTGTGCCACGGCACCTCTTTTCTCAGCCCATGCAACTGATTGATTTCCTTTGTGAGCACCGTGCCACCACCATGATTTGGGCCGTTTCCGCGCTCAGTTTAATCAGCACCTTTCACGCATTGGAATATAAAACACCAACTACCGTAAATAAGATTCTCTTCAGTGGCGAAGTCATGCCGTTCAAGACCCTGCGCAATTTCCGTCAACATTTGCCGGACGCCATGTATGTTAACCTGTACGGCCCCACGGAAATTACCTGCAATTGCACCTACTATATTCTGCAACCGGAGTTGACCTATGAAGAAGGCATTCCAATGGGTCACGCCTTCCCAAATGAAGACGTATTCCTGCTGAATGAAGCCAACCAGTTAGTTACCGAGCCCGATGTTCCGGGTGAAGTTTGTGTCAGAGGCACCGCTCTTGCGCTTGGATACTATTGCTCTGAAGAACACAATGCAAAAAGCTTTGTACAAAACCCACTCCGTCCGGAATATCCGGAAATTATTTATCGCACTGGCGATTTAGCTCGCTATCTTCCTGACGGCAATCTTCTGTTCTCCGGTCGGAAGGACTTCCAAATTAAGTACATGGGACATCGCATTGAACTGGAAGAAATTGAACGGGAAATGCTGAAAATTGACGGAGTCAGCCAATGCTGCTGCCTTTTTGATGAAAAGCGGTCCCGCTTAAAAGGCTTTTATGTTGGCACCATTGCCAAGGAAGATCTGCACGCCAAAATGAAACAAGACCTGCCGGGATACATGGTTCCGGGCATCCTCCGTCAATTAGAGCAGATGCCGCTTAACAAAAACGGAAAAACCGACAGAGCCAAATTAAAAGAATTGACAGGTGGGAAACAAGCATGATGAATTTACAGGAACAACCTTCCACCGCATTTTATGTTTTTGATATTGCAAAACTGCAAGATCGAATTGCGTATTTAAAAGCGCATCTTCCGGAAAATTTACAACTTTGCTACGCGGTCAAAGCTAACACCTTTTTGGTACCGGATGTACAACGGATGGTCGGCCGCATGGAAATTTGTTCCCCCGGAGAAGCACTCATTTGCGAAAACGCAGGCGTCCCGGAAGACCAGATGGTTATTTCCGGTGTCTATAAAGATCCTCACGTTATGGAGGACATGGTCAAAAATTTTGACGGACGGATTTATACCATTGAGTCCATGACCCAATTTGAACTGTTGTCCGAGCTGGCGGAGAAATATCAGCGGAAGCTCCCGCTGCTCCTTCGTCTGACCAATGACAGTCAATTCGGCATCCGTGCCGACGAAATTGAAACCATTATTGCAAACCGGGAACAATATCCTTATCTGCACATCCAGGGCATTCAATTTTTCTCCGGCACGCAGAAAACGTCTTATAAGAAGTTGGACCGGGAACTCCGGAAGCTGGATCAATTGCTCAGCACCCTGAAAGAAAACTACAATTACGTTGCCGAAGAGCTGGAATACGGCACCGGATTCCCGGTAGCCTATTTCCGGGATGACAGCTTTGACGAAGAGGAGCTGCTCCGCGAATTCTCCGCCAGCGTTGGGCGCATGGTCAACAAGCCGGCCATGTATATTGAACTAGGCCGCAGCATTGCCGCCTGCTGTGGAACCTATTACACCCATGTAGTTGATAAAAAACAAAACGGCGGCCAGAATTACTTAGTTACAGACGGCGGCATGCATCACCTGGTCTACTTTGGCCAGCACATGGCCATGCGCCAACCGTTCCTTTCCGTTTGCGGAAAGGAAGCACAAGAGCCCACTGATATCTACCATATTTGCGGCGCACTTTGCTCCATGAATGACATTTTAGTAAAACAAGTCCCGCTCCCCACCATGGAAATTGGCGATACCATCTGCTTTGAAAATACCGGGGCTTATTGCATGACAGAAGGCATTGCGCTCTTCCTGTCCAGAGACCTTCCTATCATTTATTTGAAGGAAGAAAACGGCAACCTCAAATGTGTGCGACCATCCACGCCCACGCATTTGTTGAACTCATAAAAAGAAAGATTGAAGAAAAGGAAGTATTTGAAATGGATGAATTAATTGAAATCTTGGAAGAAATCCAACCCGATGTAGACTACAGCACTTGCACAGACCTGATTGACGGTCATCACCTGGACTCTTTGTCCATTATTTCCCTGATCGGCGAGTTAGAAGACGCTTTTGACGTCACCATTCCGGCCGTTGAAATTGTACCGAAGAACTTTAATTCCGCTGCTGCCATGTGGGAAATGATTCAACGCTTACAAGAGGAAGGCTAAATTAAATGGAGTTATTCGACCTGCTTAAAGCCGGCAAGTATCCTAATCTTACTTCCAGCTTTTCCGTAGTATTTCTGGCAGGCTTTTTACCCGTTACGCTTCTGGTTTATGCTCTGCTTCCGCAGAAAGCCAAGCGGTACTGGCTTCTGATTGCCAGTTACCTGTTCTTTTGGTTTATCAGCGGAGAGCTGGTTTATTTCATTCTTCTGGCCACGCTGTCCATTCACTATTTCGGACTTTGGCTGGATCGGATCCAGACGCAAAAAAAAGCCGCGCTAAAGGCAACTGAAAAAGAACAGAAAAAAGCCGTAAAAAAGCAATACCAGCATCGGATGCAGGGCGTTATGACTCTGGCCGTTTTTATTCACATTGGATCTCTGCTGGTAGTAAAATACTCCGGCTTTTTCCTGGATAACATCAACTTAGTGCTGGCTCGCATAGGAATCAGCACTGCCATTGCCATACCGAAGTTCATCATGCCAATCGGCATTTCCTTCTTCTCTTTACAGGCTTTGTCTTACATTTTTGATGTCTATCGAGGCACTATCAAAGCAGATGACAATCTGACTCGCCTGGCACTTTGGTTATCCTTCTTCCCACAGATTGTAGAAGGCCCTTTTTGCCGTTACGGGCAGACCGCAGAACAGCTCTGGAATGTCAAACAAATCCAGTATGAAAACCTTATTCTTGGCGGGCAACGAATCCTATACGGTGTGTTAAAAAAGGTGGTTGTAGCGGACCGGTTAAACACCATGGTAGCCAATATCTTTACAGACGGGGCAACCCACGAAGGTGGCATTATTGCCATTGGCGCCGTTTGCTACACACTGCAGCTGTATATGGACTTTTCCGGTGCCATGGATGCCGTTTGCGGTATTGGACAAATTTTCGGCGTTACCATGCCGGAGAACTTCCAACGTCCCTTCTTCTCCAAGACCATTTCCGAATTCTGGAAACGTTGGCACATTACGCTTGGTACTTGGTTCCGGGATTATATCTTTTATCCGGTCTCCATGGCCGGCCCTATGAAGAAGCTGACCATGAAAGCCCGCAAGAAACTCGGGAACCACTTTGGCCCGCTGATTGCCGGCAGCATTGCCTTGTTCTGTGTTTGGCTGGCAAACGGTCTGTGGCATGGATCCGCCTGGAGTTATATCTTCTTTGGCATGTACCACTTTGTTTTGATTCTTTGCGGCAACATTATAGAACCGGCAGTAAGATGGGCCAATTCCAAATTGCATATTAATCCGAACTGGTTCCCTTACCGTTGCTTCCAAATGATTCGAACCAGTATTCTGGTTGTCATCGGCGAGTTATTCTTCCGCGCGCCGGGATTCCGCGCCGGTTTGGCCATGTTCCAAAAAATGGTAACGGATTTCCACTTCACCACACTGAATACAGAAACCCTGCAAACCTTATCTATAGACACAAAAGACATTGCCATTGTTTTGATTACCGTTGTCATTGTCTTTGTCATCAGTATTTTGAATGAAAAAGGCCACTCCGTACGGGAATGGCTCTGGACTCATAATATTGCAATTCGTTGGACTGTCATGCTGGTCCTGATTATGTATATTGTCATCTTCGGAGCTTACGGTGTCGGTTACGTACCGGTAGATCCAATGTATGCAAACTTCTAAGGAGAGAAAGAATGGTAAGCAAATTAAAAAATGGCGGAAAAATTCTTGGTTTTCTTTGCCTCCTCTGTTGCCTCCTGCTTCTGGCGTCCAATATTCTGCTTCCAAAAAACAACTCGGAAGAAAGTGGCATGGTAGATTCCCGCGCCAATGGCTTCCTTGCGGAACCGAAGGACACCATTGATGTTCTTTTTGTCGGAGACAGCGAATGCTACTCCGCTTTTATTCCGCTTCACATTTGGGAAGATACCGGCATCAGCTCCTATGTTTGCGCTACCTCCGCACAACGTCTTACCTATTCCTATGAGTTTTTGAAAGAAGCATTTAAAAAGCAATCGCCAAAAGTTGTTGTTCTGGAAACAAATGCTATTTTCCGAAACATCTCTTTTACGGACGTGGTAGATATTACTGCGGAAGAACTTTTCCCGGTCTTTCGTTACCACAATCGTTGGAAAAGCTTAAACAAAAATGACTTTGATACAGCGCCAACTTATACCTATTTCAGTGAAACCAAAGGATATAAGTACAACACAAAGAATAGAGGTTCTGCAGACACGTCGCAATACATGAAATCGTCCACGGAAAAACAAACCATTCCACCAAGATGTAAAACATATTTAAAGCGAATTGCCAAGCTCTGCAAAGAAAACGATGCACAGCTGATTTTGGTCAGCACGCCAAGTACAAAGAACTGGAATTCTAAGCGTCATAATGCAGTTGCCTCTGTTGCAGAAGATCTTGACCTTACCTATTTGGATCTAAACACGCAAGACGACATCAGCATTGACTGGTCTACCGACTCCAGAGATAAAGGAGATCACTTAAACTACTTTGGTGCCAGTAAAGTAACAGATTATATCAGTTCCTATTTGAAAGAAACAAAGCTGTTTACAGACAAACGAAAAGACAGCAATTACGAAAGTTGGAACACTGCTGCCAAAGCCTTTGACAAAAAAACTGCCAAAGCCAAGCCCAAGAAAGTTGACAGTTCCACCGCAGGAAGCACTGCAAAATCTGTTGCATAAAAACAAACAGGGGCAGACCGAAGTCTGCCCCCTTGAAAAAGCATGGCCAAGTGAAGTTACGTTCAAGAGAAGCCCATCAATTACTCAGCGTCCATGAAATCTACAATTTCACAGTTCCCGTCCAGGTCTTCATAAACAATTACGTAATACTCTTTTGTGGTTCCTTGGGAATCTGCTAATGTTCCATCACAAAGGAGTTTGTAATTGGTGCCGGATACCACCTGCGTAGCAATCAGCTCTTTTGCTGTAAAGGTAATACCGGTAGCATCTTGCTGTGCTTTATTTAATGCTTTTTGTGCTTTTTCAAACAGTGCAGCATTGGAAGAAGTATTGTTGCTCCATCCGCCATACAAGGTAACGGAGGAGGAGACGGTGTCGTTTTCTTCCGCAGCATAGTCCTCTTCAGTAGCTTCACTGCAAGCGCAACTGCTAAATGTCAAAAGTACAGCCAAAAGCAATGATATACAAATCAGGATTTTTTTCATGAGATTAACCCTCCCTAACGGGCATTATACCACAGCAGAAAACGGAAAGGAAACGTAACGCACTAACGTGCAATCCTGATCAAATTAATCAAATAACGTCGTCTTCTTCTGCTTCTTTCTTTTCTAAAGCAGCAGTTTCTTCATTAGGGCTTGGGGCCTTAGCGTGCTTAATGGTTGCAATTCCCATACCGGTCAGACTGACACCAAAGTTAATAACCCAGAGGTACCATTCGTGTACCAAAGACCAACCAAGTCGAATATACATACCATCCGAAGATAGTACAATGGCAAGTAAAATTAAAGAAATAATGGAAGCAAATAAAACTGCACCGGCTGCCGCATCTTTGGCATATCCAATGGCTTCATTATATTCCTTCGTTACACCGTCGGACAGCTTTTCAATGGCTGAGTTCATCAGTTCCAACGGAATAACAACGCCAAAGCAGTTAACCAAGATGGCCCACTGCCATGCTTTACCGCCTAAAATACAACCGGACATAACAACAAAAAAGATAGCCCAAAGCTCAATTTTGATGTTCCGTTCCATTTTTATCGTGTGGAAAATTCCTCTAAACGCGTATTTAAAACTCTTTTTTAAACGTTCCATTTTGTAATGTCTCCTTCAAAATACAGTTTTGGTAACCCTCATTTAAGCACTCCACTGTTATCCTGTCAACGGAAAAACCCACTTTTGGGCAATTTGCAAAAATTATAAAAGAGAGGGACTATATCGCCTGTGAAAAGGGCCCTTTTTGCTCTGCTTTTGGCACAAGAAAGCATTCCTTTTCAGAAAGGAAATAGCTATAATAACTTTCGTTATGAGCTATCAGAGTCATGAGCTGTAAGCATATCAAGGAGGCGCTGTGTTATGGGCAAGAAAGAAGAAAAGACCAATGTAGTTCGGCTGTTGGAGCAGAAAAAGATTTCCTACGAGATGGTAACGTTGGAAAGTGCGGAAGGGCTTAGCGGAACCGAAATTGCCGCCATTACCGGAGAAAATCCTGCCCAGGCATTTAAGACACTGGTTACGACAGGAAAAAAAGGGGATCATTATGTCTTTGTAATTCCTGTCAAGGCTGAATTAGATTTAAAAAAGGCCGCCAAAGCAGCCGGAGAAAAATCCATTGAAATGTTAAAGCAAAAGGACTTACTCCCACTGACAGGATACGTCCATGGCGGCTGTTCTCCTATTGGCATGAAGAAAGCCTTTCCCACTTTCTTTGACGAAAGTGCAAAAGGCTTTTCTGAAATTTACTTTAGTGCCGGCAAAGTAGGACATCAGGTTAAAGTCCCTGTTGCAGATCTGCCTAAAATTCTGAAGCTTAACTTTGCCGACCTGACAAAATCCGAATAAGTAACCCTACTTACCGCAATGATTACAGATTATGAACGCGAAGAGCGCGAATGGCGTTTAGGACGGCCAAAATCATGACGCCGACATCGGCAAAGATGGCGGCCCACATATTGGCCACGCCAAGAGCGCCAAGAATCAGGCAAGCTGCCTTGACAACCAGGGCAAAGGTAATGTTTTGATATACAATGCCAAGGCACTTGCGGGAAATCTTAATGGCCTTGGCAATTTGCTTCGGATCATCGTCCATCAGGACGACATCCGCCGCTTCAATTGCCGCGTCGGACCCTAACGCACCCATGGCAATGCCGATGTCGGCGCGAGTCAATACCGGTGCATCATTAATACCGTCTCCGACAAAGGCCAACTTTTCTTTTTTGTCCTTCTTAGAGAGCAGATCTTCTACTTTGGCAACTTTATCTGCGGGAAGCAACTCACTGTAAACTTCGTCTAAGCCAAGTTCCGCAGCAACCTTGTCAGCTACTTTGGCTGCGTCTCCTGTCAGCATAACCGTTTTCTTTACGCCGGCGTTCCGAAGAGAAGCAATGGCTTCCTTTGAATGCGGTTTTACCACATCTGAAATAACAATGTGTCCTGCATAAGCGCCGTCAACGGCAATATGGATAATGGTTCCGACGCTGTGGCATTCCGGATACTCCAGCCCCAGTTGTCTCATCAGCTTGCCATTACCAACTGCCACTGAAACGCCATCTACTTTGGCCGTGATACCGTGACCGCTGATTTCTTGAATCTCGGTTACGCGCTCACGCTCAATTTCTTTTCCGTAAGCCGCTTGCAAGCTTTTACTAATCGGATGCGAAGAAGCACATTCGGCCAAAGCTGCATATTCCAACAATTTTTCTTCTTCCATGCTGCTGTGGTGAATCGCACTGACTTCAAATACGCCCTTAGTCAGCGTACCCGTCTTGTCAAATACAACATACTTGGCTTGGGATAAAGCTTCCAGATAGTTGGACCCTTTCACCAGAATGCCTTCTTTACTGGCACCGCCGATTCCGGCGAAGAAGCTGAGCGGGATACTAATAACCAGAGCACACGGGCAACTGATAACAAGGAAGGTCAGAGCTCTGTAAATCCAAGTTCCCCAATCCGGGCTGACATCCATAAATAACAGCTGAATCAGCGGTGGCAAAATGGCTAACGCCAAGGCACTATAACAAACCGCCGGCGTGTAAACGCGTGCAAATTTTGAAATAAAGTTTTCCGACTTTGACTTTCTGGAGCTGGAATTTTCCACCAATTCCAAAATTTTAGAAACCGTAGATTCTCCAAACTCTTTGGTAGTGCGAACCTTCAAAACACCGGTCATATTAATGCAACCGCTAATAATTTCATCGCCTACAGAAGCGTCACGCGGCACACTTTCTCCGGTCAGTGCGCTGGTATTCAGACTGGAGGAGCCTTCCAAAACAACACCGTCCAGCGGCACCTTTTCTCCGGGCTGAATGACAATAACAGAACCGACGGCAACCTCTTCCGGGTCCACCTGTACCAGTTCTCCATCCTGCTCTATATTGGCATAATCCGGGCGAATATCCATTAAAGCGCTGATATTCCGCCGGCTTTTCCCTACGGCATAGCTTTGGAACAGTTCGCCTACTTGGTAAAAGAGCATAACTGCAATGGCTTCCGTATAATCTCCGCTTTTTTCATAAATTGCCAAGCCGAATGCGCCAAGGGTGGCAACTGCCATCAGGAAGTTTTCATCAAATACTCGACCGTTCAGAATCCCTCTTCCGGCCTTACGCAAAATGTCATATCCCACAACCAAATACGGCACCAAATAAAGGCACAATTGCAGCACACCTGTTACCGGGATGAAATGCAATACAATCATAAGGGCTGTGGCAACCAGAATGCGGATTAACATTTTTTTCTGTTTCTTTGTCATATCTGCGTTCCTTTTTATTTTGTTCTCTTATAATTCAATTTCACAATCCGGCTCTACTTTTTTGCAAGCCTTTAACACTGCTTTCATAACCTTCTTCGGATCCTGGCCGTCTGCAAAATCAACAATCATTTTTTGTGTCATAAAGTTAACCGTTGCGGAAGCAACACCGTCAATCTTATTGGTGGCTTCTTCCATCAGGTTTGCACAGTTGGCACAGTCCACTTCAATATTGTACGTCTTCTTCATAAAAATTGTCCTTTCCTCCGAAACGGAATCCGTTCAATTTCACAATTAAGCACTTGTTTAATTGTTCTGTCTGCAGTATAATTCCGATCAGAAAAAGCGTCAATAGCTTTTGGAAAGTCCTGTCCGTTTTGGCGAAAAGGATTTCCAATCAGGCGAAAACGGAGGAGTTTCATCATGGCAATTCATGATCTGCCACATGAAAATGACGGCCACGCAGAGCGGGCCGCCATTCAAAAACAAGTTACCAAAACAGAAGATTTTCAGGCCATTGCAGAGGTCTTTAAGCAATTAGGAGATCCTACCCGCGTCCGCATCTTTTGGATTCTTTGCCACCAGGAAGAATGCGTAGCCGACATTGCGGACATGCTTGCTATGTCCAGTCCGGCGGTATCTCATCATCTGCGTCCTTTACGCAACAACGGCTTAATTATCAGCCGTCGGGACGGCAAAGAAGTCTATTACCGTGCCGCAGACACCAAGCAGGCCCGCCTATTACATACCATGATTGAACAAGTCATGGAAATTGCCTGCCCAAACTAACGGGAAAGGAGCTTTTCAATGGACTGCCCATGCAAGCAAAAAAAAGAGGATTCCATACCATTGGCACTTCCGCTCATGGAGGGACTTTCCATTGCGCCAATTCAGTTTGGCTTTTCCACTACGCCGGAGCAACCTTTATTTCCGGAGGACAGCCTTGTGCTGTATTACTGCCAAAGTGGCAGCCTTTCTTGGGTGGATTCAGCCGGAGCAGAGCATTGCTTATCTGCAGGAGAATCTACTTTACTTCCAATAACAGCTGGTCTTCACGGAACCTTGCTTTCTACTGAAGGTACCTACGAAGGATTTGTTCTTTATCTTACGCCATCCGCTTTTGTAGACTTGCTTGCTCACCTTTCAGAGGAAGCTTTTTGGACAGACGGATCACGCCTAACAGACCAAGAGGAAACCATTCGCCAAATTCATGATCAGCTAACCCAACATTTGGATCAACGTATCACTATTGAAGAGCTGTCCCATCAACACCTGATGAACCCTACCACGCTGAAAGCCGTTTTCAAATCCGTATATGGCACCTCTATTGCGGCGCATATGAAAAAGCACCGCATGGAGCAGGCAGCAGAATACTTGCAAAACACCGACATGAGCATTGCAGAAATTGCACAAGCCGTCGGTTATGACAGTCAAAGCCGCTTTGGAGCCGCATTCAAGGAATATTATCATCTGCTTCCACGAGAATACCGTCAAAAGCACGTCAACCGCTAAAAGCTGTTAGACGTCAGGCCGATTACTCTTTTGTGGCAGTAAAGAAAACCCGTGGCATTTCCAAAAGAATGGTACCGTTCCTTTGCACCGGATACTGTTTTTGAATTAAGAAAAGCAACTCCCTAAGAAAACGTTCTTGTTCTTCTTCTGACAGCTTTTCTAAGTAAGGGCGAAGTCCACTTCCACGATACCAATCAATGACCCCTTCCGGAGAGTCAACCACATGGAAATAGGTAGTTTGCCAAACAGAAAAATGATTAGTCAAAAAAGAAAGCACATCATAGTATTCTTCCGGTTGTAAGTTATAAAAGTTATGAACGGAACGCAGCTTTGGCCAGGATTCTTCCACCAAGACATACAACAATTTATAAAACGGAGCAGCCTGAATATACGGAATCTGAACCGCCAAAGTGCCGCTCTCCGGCAATTTTTTATACATTGCTTTTAGCAATGCTTCTTGTTCCGGAATCCAATGAATACAAGCATTGGAAAAAATCAAATCATACGAACCCGAAAGATCATCTAAGCCCTGTGGCAGAAAGCACTTCTGAAAGCAGAGCTCCGGATGATCTTTTTTGGCTTTCTGCAGCATAGGTTCGGAAGCGTCCACACCTAAAATCTCCGCATTCGGGAAGTGCCTTGCCAGCGCAGAAGTGCTATTCCCCGGGCCGCAACCCAGATCCAAAATCCGGCTTGGTTGCAACGCATCCAAGCGGCAGAGCAAATCCTCTGCCGGTTGCGCCCGCTCCCCGGAGAATTTTAAATACTGTTCCGGATTCCAATTTGCCATTTTATCAGTCTCCTTTGCTTTTTCTGCTATCATATTGCCACAGTATCGGTAAAAAAACTACACTTTTTCTTTACGCTGAAAACAGCTTGCGTGAAAAAATTCCGGTGCTATGATAGTTGGTATCAATTGCAGAAAGAAGGTCCGCACTATGGCAGAAACATTAACCAGAGAAGCAGCTTGGGAATTGCTGAACGAATATAATAAAGATCATTTTCATTTAAAACACGCATTGACAGTAGAAGGCATTATGCGTTACTTTGCCAAAGAGCTCGGTTATGCCGATGAAGTAGATTTCTGGGGCATTGTTGGCTTATTGCATGACTTGGATTTTGAACAATATCCGGAGCAGCACTGCATTAAGGAACAGGAAATTATGCGGGAACGTGGCATAGATGAACGCATCATCCATGCCACGACCAGCCATGGATACGCCCTGACTGTAGACATTCAACCGGAACATGAAATGGAAAAGGTATTATATGCCACAGACGAACTGTCAGGATTAATTGGAGCCGTTGCTCTCATGCGTCCCTCCAAGAGCGTTTCGGACCTAGAGTTAAAGTCCGTTAAGAAGAAATACAAAAATGCAAAGTTTGCCGCCGGTTGCTCCAGAGAAGTCATTGAACGCGGTGCCGAAATGCTTGGCTGGACGCTGGATGAACTGATTGAACGCACCATTCTTGCCATGCGCAGTTGCGAAGCAGTCTACACAGCCTTTGATCAGCAGACTACCGACGCTTAAAAACACACACTACAGTGAAATGAGAAAAGGGATCACCATAATTAGATTACGGTGGTCCCTTTCTTTATCAGGAAATTATAATCTACTTTCCATACGATACGTTATGTGTCTGAGCACAATTTGGCAGTTACTTTATGATTTTTGATTGTCAATCCTACTTTTGCATTACCAATCGTTGTCATCTTATATGTTCTTCCTCCACCTCTAAGATACATATGATTCAGATATGTATATACATTATAGGAAGCAGTAGTTCCATACTTACTGTCCACAATAATGTATGGATCCAATTCATAAGTGTAATTCTTAATGTTTGCATTTGGCGTACAGGTCCAACGAACAATATACTGTTCTTTTGTCGGCACCACAGTCATCTCACATGGGTTATATTCGATTGAAGACTGGCTAGTGGACCCAAGAGACAGGCCATCAGAAGCTGAACATTTTGCGGATGTAGATACAGTATCTGTTGATTTCAAATCGTTTTTAGGTTGAGCATATGCTTTGATAAAATTATTATTGCTAGCAGTAACACTCATTGATACTCTAGCCTCTGTTAACCATCTATATATAAATATATTTCCATAAATTAGACAAAGAAAGCAAGGGAAGAAATGCTTTTTTGTTGACAATAAATAATACGAATTATAGAATATACGTGAAAGAATAATATAGGAGGTAACAAATGGAAACGCAGTTGAAAAAAGGTATATTAGAAATATATGTATTGTCTCTGTTGCTGCAACACGAGTCTTATGGCTATGAATTGATTTCTAACGTTTCAAGAGTCGAATCAACAACAAACTCTACCATTTATTCTGTTTTAAAGCGTCTGTCAGATAATGGATATATTACGACACGATCTGAAGAGCATAACGGCAGATTAAGAAAATATTATTGCATAACGCCATCAGGAGAAGCACATATAGACAGCTTTCTCATTGAATGGAATGTAATTGATAACCTTGTAAATGAAATTAAAATAAATAGGAGTGAACAAAATGACTAAAGAACTGTTTTTGAATGAGTTAAAAAAAGAACTTAAAGGGATTTCACCCAACGATATAAAGTCTTGCATTGATGATTATTCAGAACTCATTGATGATATGATTGAGGCCGGCATAAGTGAAGAAGAAGCGGTTGCCAAGCAAGGTAGACCTTGTGATATTGCAAAAGATCGTATAAAGGAACTATCTGCCGGTTCAGTTCATACCTTTAACCCCAAAAGGGTGTGGCCTATCACAGCGGTTTCTTTTTTACTTATTCTTCTCGTTTCCTCCATTTGGAAATATATTATGCCTGTTAATAACATCCATGATATTGCATTTGTTTGTCTTGTTTTCAGCATTGTTATGCTCCTTGAAACATTTCTTCCTCTTAAAGCGTTAGACAAGCCACAGAACATTCAAATCTCCTTAATCATTACCTTTTGCATCTTTGCAGTACTGAGAACTAACCAACTTACATCTGATTTTTCTTTTAGTCTTGTCGTATTGTATTCCTTCCTGGCAGTTGCCATTTTATGCATTGCCGGACTCATTTCACATGCAATCATTAACAAGAAACAATCCTCATAAAAATAAGCCTCAAACGAAGCCTCCGCGCAACACAGGCTTTCCAGATCAAAAAGAAGGGCAACCCCTCTGGGGTTGCCCTTCTTTTTTCAGTATTCTTTTACTTCACCATCAGCTTGCGGAACATTTCAATTACTTGTTCCTTGGTGGCTTCTCTTGGGTTACCTGGGTAACAAGCATCGTTTAAGGCGTCTGTGGCCAGCTGATCCAAGTCCTCTTCTGTAATCTTATCCAGTGTTTCCGGAATGCCCACATCCTTGGAAAGCTGTTTTACAGCGTCAATAGCGGCTTTGCGATATTCTTCCTGGGTCATGTCATCTACACCTTTCACACCCATGGCTCTGGCCACTTCACGAAGCCGTTCTCCGGTATATTCTTGATTGAATTCCATAGAGATTGGCAAGAACATGGCACAAGCCACGCCATGCGGCGTGTCATAATGGGCAGACAACGTATGAGCCATAGCGTGATCAATGCCAAGACCGACATTAGAGAAACCCATGCCGGCAACATACTGTGCCAGCGCCATACCTTCTCTGCCGGCAGGATCATTTTCCACTGCAGCACGCAGATTTTCAGAAATTAATTTGATAGCTTCATAATGGAACATATCTGTCAATTCCCAAGCGGCCTTTGTTGTATATCCTTCAATGGCATGCGTCAAGGCATCCATACCGGTTGCTGCGGTAAGTCCCTTTGGCATAGAGAACATCATTTCCGGATCTACTACGGCGTAGGCCGGAATATCATGTTCGTCTACGCAAACAAACTTCCGCATTTTTTCAACATCGGTAATAACGTAGTTAATAGTAACTTCGGCGGCGGTTCCTGCTGTGGTTGGCACCGCAATGGTCTTTACCGCATGATTTTTGGTTGGTGCAACGCCTTCCAAAGAACGAACATCTGCAAATTCCGGATTGGTAATAATAATGCCGATGGCTTTTGCGGTGTCCATGGAGGAACCGCCGCCAATGGTAATAATGGAATCTGCGCCGGCCTCCTGAAAGGCCTTTACCCCATTCTGTACGTTCTCAATGGTAGGATTGGGTTTAATATCGGAATACACAGCATATGCAATCCCTGCCTGATCCAAAAGAGCAGTTACTTTTCCGGCCACGCCGAATTTAATCAGATCCGGGTCCGTGCATACAAATACTTTTTTGAATCCTTCCCGCTCTGCAATGCCGGGGATTTCTGCAATAGCGCCTTTGCCATGGTAGGATACGGTGTTAAGTACAATTCTGTTTGCCATAATAGACTCTCCTTTGTAGCCGTTATAAAGTTTGTTAACTTTATAACAAAGATAGCATTTTACCCTACCACGCGCAAGGCTGACTCGCCGAAAAAAAGGCAAAAATCACACATGAGATTTGTCCGAACAAAAGTCGGCAAAGCCTACTTATTCCACCGGTTCCGAGATATCAATAACAAAGCTTCCGTCTCTGTAATCCACGCTCATGGTGGACTCCGGCGCAAGGTCATTTTGTACCAGTTCCCGAGCAATCAGCGTTTCAATATGAGACTGAATGAAGCGCTTAATAGGACGGGCACCGTAGATCGGATCAAAGGCTTGTTCAATAATCTGATTCTTGGCTTCCGGCGTTACCACAATGTTGATGCGCTGTTCCTTCAGCCGATCTGCCACTTCTTGCATCTTCAAATCCACAATGCCGCGGATATTTTCCTTGGTCAGCGGACGATAGAAAATGATTTCATCCAGACGGTTCAAAAATTCCGGACGGAAGCTGCGCTTCAGCAATTCTTCTACTTTGGCACGAGCATCTTCACTGATTTCACCCTCGTCATTAATCCCGTCCAAGATAATGTCAGACCCCAAGTTGGACGTCAGAATAATAATGGTATTCTTAAAGTCTACGGTCTTACCGTGGCTGTCGGTAATGCGGCCGTCATCCAGCACTTGCAGCAAAATGTTGAAGAAGTCCGGATGAGCCTTTTCAATTTCATCAAATAGGATAACGGAATACGGCTTTCTCCGTACCGCTTCGGTCAGCTGACCGCCTTCGTCATAACCGACATATCCCGGAGGCGCACCAATCAGACGAGACACGGAGTACTTCTCCATGTATTCACTCATATCAATTCGGATCAAACTCTTTTCGTCGTCAAACAGGGCAGTTGTCAGCGCTTTGGCCAGCTCCGTCTTGCCGACACCGGTCGGGCCTAAAAACAGGAAAGAACCTACCGGACGATTTGGATCCTTAATGCCTGCACGAGAACGCAAGATGGCATCACTTACCGTATGGACAGCTTCCTCTTGCCCAATGACACGCTTGTGCAAAATGTCTTCCATATTTAAGAGCTTGCTCCGTTCGCTTTCTACCAGCTTAGAAACCGGTATGCCGGTCCAACGAGAAACAATCTTGGCAATTTCTTCGTCTGTGACGCGGTCACGCAGCAGGGTATTGTTCTTCTTTTCGCTCTGTTTTTCCTCTTCCTCCAGCTCCTTCTGCAATTGCGGCAATTTGCCATATTGCAGTTCGGCAGCCTTGGTCAAATTATATTCTTCCTTGGCCTTTTCAATCTGGTGGTTAATATCCTCTATTTCAGAACGGATCTTCTGCACCTTTTCAATGCCGTGCTTTTCATTATCCAGCTTGGCCTTCATGGCTTTGAACTGTTCCCGCAGTTCTGAAAGTTCCGTCTTGATTTCCTCCAAATGGGCCAGCGACAGCTTATCTGTCTCCTTAGACAACGCTTCCTCTTCAATTTCCAACTGCATGATTTTATGGGAAATTTCGTCCATTTCCGTCGGCATGGAATACATTTCCGTTTTAATTAAGGCACAAGCTTCATCAATCAAGTCAATGGCCTTGTCCGGCAAGAACCGGTCTTGGATATAACGGTTGGACAGTGTAGCAGCGGCAATAATGGCTTTATCCATAATCTTGACGCCGTGGTACACCTCGTACCGTTCTTTCAAGCCACGCAAAATGGCAATGGTATCTTCTACCGTTGGTTCTTCTACCATTACCGGTTGGAACCGACGTTCCAATGCGGCATCTTTTTCAATATATTGCCGATATTCGTTTAGCGTTGTGGCACCAATACAATGTAACTCGCCACGGGCAAGAAGCGGTTTTAAGATGTTGCCTGCATCCAGGGCACCGTCTGTTTTACCGGCACCGACAATGGTATGCAGTTCATCAATAAACAGAATAATTTTGCCGTCAGAAGATTTTACTTCATTCAGAACGGCTTTCAGACGCTCTTCAAATTCACCGCGGAATTTGGCGCCTGCAATTAAAGAGCCCAAATCCAGGGAGAAAATGGTGTGGTCTTTCAGGTTGTCCGGAACATCTCCGCTGACAATACGAAGGGCCAAGCCCTCTGCAATGGCAGTTTTACCAACGCCCGGCTCACCAATCAAGCAAGGGTTATTCTTGGTTTTTCTGGACAAAATACGGATGACGTTTCGGATCTCTTCGTCCCGCCCAATGACCGGGTCCAACTTGTGTTCCCGTGCACGCTGCACTAAGTCTGTGCCATACTTTTTCAGCACGTCATAGGTGTCTTCCGGGTTATCCGTTTTTACCTTTTGGTTTCCGCGAATTCCCTTCAAAGCATCCAGAACCTTGGCTTCCGTAATGTTCTCTTCTCCGAAAATCCGTTTCAATGTCTGGTTCGGATATTTCAACAGGCCCAACAACAGATGTTCTACGGAAACATAGTCATCCTGCATTTTTTGTGTCTGTTTTTCGGCAGCGGTCAGTGCTTTGTTTAGCTCCGGCGATACGTAAATATTATTCGGATCATATCCGTTGCCGCTGATTTTCGGCAAACGGGAAATTTCTTCTTCTACTTTAGAACGCAGGCGTTCCGGGGAAGAACCTACGCTTGTAATAATTTCTCCGGTCAGGCCGTCGGCTTGAGAGAGCAATGCCGCCAACAGATGCTCTTCACCCACGTTGTTATTTCCGTTTTCCTGGGCAATGGCCTGCGCATCCCGGAAAGCTTCCATGGTTTTTTGTGTGAATTTATCTGCATTCATAAACTCATCTCCTAAATAATTTCGGTATTACTGTAAATATAGTCTTCATAATTCGGCTGAATGGCATCCACGTTACCGGAAAAGAAAAGCTTCATGGCCCCATCAAATAGAACAATGTAGTCGGCAATCAATTCTCCGGCAGACAATCCGCTTTTGGCATTTCGGGCCGCCATAGCATTCTGGCGATGCATAATGGGCCGTTTGAAAACGCCGTTTTCAAAGCTGTCCGTACCTTCAAAGCCATAGGCCTGTTCCAATTCTGCCCAGAAGTTATAAAAAGAAAGCATCTTGGACAAAAGGGCCGTGTTGGTGGTTCTGGTAGAAACTTTAATTTGTCCCTGCTCTACCGCCTCCGGATCCCGGAACAATTCAATGGCATATTTTACGGTCGGATTGTACTTGTAGCTTAAAGCCGTGCGTAAAGACATAACCGAGGAAGTGGGCGGCGCCCATTCCGTAAAGGTTTCCCCGGCATACAGATGACGTGCCAGTTCATCAAAAATGCTGCTGATCCGTTTTTCCGGTGTTGTCAAAGAAACATATTCCGCCAAAATTTGGTTAATCATATTGGAACGGTTCGTGTTGTTCAAGTAAGCCAATCGGTCTACCTTGGCAATGACATCATCTCCGAGCACCACGGAATAAACGCTCTTTTTCATTTTGACCCCTCCTTCACGTCTGATGAAATTGTAATTCTTCATATATAAATTGTCAACCATTTTATATAAATTATTTTACAAAGTTTACATATTTTCGGCGAGTCAGTTTGCCTCGTTCGTCAACACAAAAAGCTGCCCCAAAGTACTGTCCGCAGTACTTTGGGGCTTTTGCTTTTTTGTTTTTAGGAGATCTTCTATTCTACCAGAGCAACGGCAACATCATTGACATTGGTACCTGTAGCACCGGTAAAAATCAAGCCATTTGTTTTTTGGAGAGCATGGTAGGCATCATTACTTGAAAGCGTTTCAAATATGGAGATGCCTGCCATGCTAAGTGAGGACTGTGTTGTCCCATCTACATAACCGCCAGCCGCATCTGTCGGGCCGTCCGTGCCATCACTGCCCACGGAAAAGACACAACAGTTTGGCAAGCCGGAAAGAGCAGGCGCAGCAGCCAGAGCCAGCTCTTGGTTTCTACCGCCCAAGCCGTTTCCGGTTAAATGAACTACGGTTTCACCGCCCGCAAGGAAGGCCAACTTTTTGCTCTGCCCCGCATGTGTGCGAACAATGGAGCCAAGAAAGCTTCCTGCTTCGCATGCCTGACAGCAAAGTTGATCCGTCAGAAGGATAGGTTCATAGCCCTGTCCTCTGCACGCCTCTGCGGCGGCAGTGCAAAGTTCCCGCACACTGCCCGTAATTTTTGTGTGTGCATTTTCTAAAATAGAGGGAGTTTCTTCTTTTAATAGGAGATGGGCAGTGGCGGAAAGCTTTAGCTGGTATTTTTCTGCAATTGCAAGTGCCTGTGCGGAAGTAGAAGTATCCGGCACGGCCGGCCCACTGGCAATCATATCCAGAGGGTCCCCCAGTATATCACTCAGCACAATGCTGTAAACCAGGGCCGGAGAACACGCCTGCGCAAAACGGCCGCCCTTAACAGCGGATAACCGTTTACGAATGGTGTTCATTTCCACAATATCTGCACCGCTTGCCAGCAATTGAGAAGTAATATCCTGCAATTCTTTTCCGGGGAGCAGCGGGCATTCAAAAAGAGCACTGCCACCTCCGGAAAGCAGGAATAAAACGGTGTCTTCCGGATATAGATTACTTACCATGTCAAGTACTTTCTGCGTTGCAGAAAAGCCATTCTCATCCGGAACCGGATGTCCTGCTTCATAACAGGTTACACCGGGAATTTCACCTTTTACATGGTCATATTTGGTAATTACCACGCCTTTGTCTACCGTACCAAGCACATTGACTGCCGCCTGTGCCATTTGCCAGGCCGCTTTGCCAACAGCCACCAGAAAGATTCTGCCTTGCGGATGAAAATCCAAAAGGGCACGACGCACAGCTTCATCCGGCAAAACAGCTTGTATACTGGCAGTCACAATTTGCTCTGCTGTTTGACGCAAGTTATTCATGGTAATGCCGTTCCTTTCCTCAGCGAACCAGGCAAGGTTTCTTATTATCAAAGGTCCATCCGGGAATTAAATACTGCATACCAATAGCGTCATTGCGAGCGCCCTTGCCGTAGCACTTATCCATATAAAGCTGATGAGCCTCTCTTACTTGTTCGCGGTCTACTTCAATGCCAAGTCCGCCAACCTTTGGCAGGTCAATGCAACCATCCACAATCTGCATTGGGTGTTTGGTCAGGCGGTCAATTCCTTCCTGCCAAATCCAGTGTGTATCAATACCATTCATTTTACCCGGGATGGCCGCTGCACATTGCACTACCATGGCCAAAGAAATATCAAAATGGTTATTGGAATGGCAGCCCCACATCATGCCAAAGTCATTACACATCTGACCAACCCTAACAGAGCCGTTCATAGTCCAGAAATGTGGGTCAGCAAGTGGAATATCTACGCTTCTCAGCGCAAGGCAGTGGTACATTTGCCGCCAATCCGTATTAATCATATTGGTTGCCGTCGGCATACCTGTGGCCTGGCGGAATTCCGCCATGATTTCCCGTCCGGAAAAGCCATTTTCAGCACCGCATGGATCCTCACAATAAGCCAGGCATTCTTTCAGTTCCGGACCAATTTCCAGAGCTTCTTCCAAGCTCCAGCATCCGTTCGGATCCAAATCAACACGGGCTTCCGGAAACGCCTCATGAATGGCTTGTACAGCCTTTAGTTCTTCTTTTGCGGCAAGGACGCCGCCTTTCAGTTTAAAGTCAACAAAGCCGTATTTTTCATGTGTTGCTTTGGCCATGGCCACAATAGCCTCCGGCGTCAGTGCTTCCTCATGACGAATGCGGTACCAATCACAGTCGGAATCCTCTTCGCCCAAATATTCAAGATCGGTCTTTTTCCGGTCTCCAACATAGAATAAATAACTTAAGAATTGCACCCGATCCCGCTGAATACCGTCACCCATTAAGGCTGCTGCCGGCACATCAAGGAACTTACCAAGAAGGTCAAGCAACGGGGCTTCAATAGCTGTTACAACATGCACGCCGGTGCGCAAATCAAACGTCTGTAAACCGCGTACGTCATCTTTAATATTAGCATTCAGCCAAGCCCGCACTTTGTTTAATGTTTGCTTATAATCTGCAATGCTGGTGCCAAGTACCAATTCTTTTACACTTTCCAAAGCATTGGTAATTTTTTCACCGCCGGGCACTTCTCCAACGCCCTCTACCCCATTGGAATCTGTCAGGATAACAATGTTACGGGTAAAATACGGAGCATGGGCACCGGACAAATTTAATTCCATGCAGTCGTGACCGGCCACAGGATAAATTTCCATTTTTGTTACGGTTGGAATTGCCATTTCGTGCTCCTTTCTTATAACAAACCCGCTTCCGTCATAGTGCTGATAAAGCCGTCTTTTGCAGTGCCGTCCGGAGTCGGAAGAGAAGGGCGATACGGCACACCGACGTCACGGCCGCGTAAGGTTGCCATGTCTTTGGAAGCTACCGGGAAGCTGGCTGCATCCATAGACAGACGAACCGGATTCAGTTTAAATTGTGCTTCCAGACTGCCGGAAACGTCACCGGCAGTAAACTTATTGTAAATATCTGTAATCAGTTCCGGCATAAAGTTTGCTGCCGTGCAAACGCCACCGACGGCTCCGTGACAAAGGCTGCCGTAAAGCAGGGTATCCTTTCCACCGAAAACTTTAAAGTCAACATCTCGGCCAAGTCGAATAAATTCTGCAGTCAGAGTCATGTCTCCACTGCTATCCTTCATGCCGACAATATTGGGTACATCATGAGCCAGTGCACTAACCAGTTTTGTGCTCATGCCGTAACCAACGCGGCCGGGATTATTGTAAAGCAGCATCGGAGTTTCAGGGATACTTTCTGCAATGGTCTTAAAGTGCAGATACAGCTCGTCATAAGTTGGTTTCAGAAACATTGGTTGCAACACGCTGACTGCGTCAGCGCCGTTTCTTACCGCCATCTGTGCCAAGTGGCAGCACTTCTTTGTGCTAATGGCACCAATGCCGAAGTATACCGGTACCCGACCTGCTGTTTGGTCTACTATAATCTGCAGGCCGCGTTCCATTTCATCCTCTTCCAGCATGTAGAATTCGCCGTTGGAGCCAAAGGCCAAGATACCGGCCACACCGCCTTCAATGACGTAATCTACCTGGGCACGCTGCTTTGCTTCGTCTATTTTTTCAGTTTCATCTGTAATGGTCAGAATAGGAACCACTACACCCTTAATGAAATCCGTGTTCATAGTTCAGTCTCCTTAACGACCGAGTTTTTGATCGGTCAGATATTCATAATACTGAGCAATGGCACTATGGTCTTTCTGTCCCCCGTCGTGGTTATGCAACCACTGCAGAATTTCCTGTACTTCTGCAGTCATAGGAACCGGCGCACCAACCGAGTGGGCGCAATCCAGCGCATTGTTCAAATCCTTAATATGAAGATCAATTTTAAAGCCCGGCTTGTCATTGCCCTCAATCATCATCGGCGCTTTGGCATTCATAACCGTGGAACCGGCAAGTCCGCCTTTAATAGCTTGGAACACCAGTTCCGGATCAACGCCTGCCTTCTGCGCCAAGGTCAAAGCTTCAGCAAGTGCCTGAATATTGCAGGCAACAATAATTTGGTTGGCAAGCTTGGTGGTATTACCGGCACCTACATCGCCACAACGAACAACAGAAGCGCCCATGGTTTCCAGCAGCGGTTTAAATTCATTAAATACTTCTTCTTTACCGCCAACCATGAAACTCAAAGAACCGTCAATTGCTTTTGGTTCTCCGCCGGATACCGGAGCATCCAACATAGCAATGCCCTTCTTTTCTAATTCGGCATAAATTTCTTTGGAGGCAACCGGGTTAATGGAGCTGCAGTCAATAAAGGTAGATCCGGCTTTCATGTAGTCGGCAACTTTTCCGTCTTCCAGCATAACGCTTTTTACGTGTGGGGAATTGGGGAGCATGGTAATTACTACATCGCACTGTTCTCCAATTTCCTGATAACTTGCTGCTTTCGCACCGCAAGCAACCACATCCTCTACCTGGGACTGGCTGCGGTCATAAACCAGCAGGTCCGTATATCCCTTTTTCAACATGTTCTTTGCCATCGGCTTGCCCATGATACCCAGGCCAATAAAACCAATCTTCATTGTCTTTTCCTCACTTTTCGTAATTGCTCTTTTAATATAAATTGTATGGCTTTACGCTCTTTGCAGAGGCGTTTCTTGAAGTCAAGTCCAGTATAGGAGCGGTTCCATGTCATCGCAATTGACAGACTGCCGAAAGAACGCCCGTGTTTTTCAACAAAAAATCTAAGCTTTCAAAAAATGAAACTTTATTTTCTGAATTATTTCAACTCTGTTTCACTTGTGCGATTTGAAATATTTCATTCATCAATGAAACACTTTTTGCAAAAAACGAACGTTTGTTGTTATTGTCAGACTTTTCACAATCAGCTTGGGGCATTTTGCGAATTTCCAAGGCCCATCTCCTTTGTTACAATGGCCATGGTCGCAGAAAGCGTTCTCTTGAAGTCACCCGTAAAAAGGATAAGAGAAATCTAAATTAGCAAAAGGAGTTATCATTATGGATGAATCAATCCGCATGTTACTTGGTCTGGCAATCGGCATTATCATGATGATTTTGCTGGTCAGCAAAACAAAAGTACACACCTTTATTGCCTTACTTGCGGCCGCTATCGTTACCGGTTTAATTGGTGGGATGCCCATTACAGATACCGTAGTCAACGGCGAAACCGTAACCGGCATTATTTCTTCCATTCAAAACGGATTTGGAAACACCTTAAAAAGTACCGGTATCATCATCGGCCTTGGCGTTATGATGGGCGGTATCTTAGAAGCCTCCGGCGGTGCCGAGCGAATGGCCTATTCCTTTATTAAGGCCGTCGGTAAGAAGCACGAAGAATGGGCACTGGCCATTACCGGCTGGTTCATCTCCATTCCGGTTTTTGCCGATTCTGCCATTGTTATCTTTGCACCGCTCTGTAAAGCAATGTCCCGCGTTACCGGAAAATCCATCATCAGCCTGTCTTTGGCCCTGGCCTGTGGTTTACAGTTAACCCACTGTCTGGTGCCACCAACACCGGGTCCTCTGACCGCAGCCACCACCCTTGGTGTAGATGTAGGTCAAATGATTATGGCCGGTGCCATTGTCAGTATTCCGATGCTGATTGTGGTTATGTTCTATGTAAAACCTCTTGGCAAAAAAATCTACCAGGTTCCAAACGACCAAGGCGGATATGACCGCATGGAATACAAAGAGGAATATATCAAAACCATGGACAACCTGGACGAGCTTATCGGTCAGAAAGATCTGCCGAAACTGCTTCCTTCCATTGCTCCAATCATTGTTCCTATTGTTTTAATCCTTATCAAAACCGTTCTTGACTTTGCAGATGCCAGCAACGCTTTTATTGATCTGATCGGTTCCCCAATTGTTGCACTTGGCATCGGCACCCTGCTTGCCATCTATGGTCTGGCCAGAAAAAAGCCAACCAAAGAAGTTTTAGGATACATGGATGACGCCATCAAGAGTACCGGTATCATCATGCTGATTACCGGTGCAGGTGGATCTCTTGGTCAGATCATTAAAGACTCCGGCATCGGTGATGCTCTTGGCGAGTTAGTTACTAAGACCCCATTGCCAGCCGTTTTAATTCCGTTTGTTATTGCCGCACTGATGCGTGTTGCCCTTGGCTCTGCCACTGTTGCAATTACAACTGCAGCCAACCTGTCCGCTCCTCTGCTGGCAGTTCTGAACGTTAGTCCACTTCTGATGGCTCTGTCCTGCTGCGTTGGCGCAATTTCCTTCTCCTACTTCAATGACTCCGGTTTCTGGGTATGGAACGGCATGTTCGGCGTAACAGAGCTGAAAGACCAGCTTCGTTGTAAGACAGCAGTATCTCTGATTATGGCCGGTGTCGGCATTGTAGAATTGCTGATCTGCAGTTTGTTTATCTAACTTTATTTGCCATATAATTCCGGCAGAAAAGAGTATTTATGATGGAAAGCAGATTAACCATACAAATCAAAGAGCAGGACAATGTAGCTGTTGCTGTTCATGATTTACCAAAGAGCACAAAAATAGAGTCCGGCGTGGTTACGCTGGACTCCATCCCTCAGGCACACAAAGTTGCCCTCCGGGATATTCCGAAGGGCGGCGAAATCATACGATACGGTGTTGTTTTGGGATATGCCAAAGACGATATTCCAGCCGGCAGTTGGATTAACGAACATATGTTGGACCTTCCGGAAAGCCCCAGCGTGGAAAATCTTCCCTATGGTACCAATCTGGTAAAAACCGAAGACCTTCCTATGCCAACCCGCACCACATGGATGGGATATCGCAACGCAAATGGCCCGGCCGGCACCAGGAATCTACTGGGAATTGTTACAACAGTGCAATGTGCCGCCGGCGTACTCAAAGTCGCTGTAGAACGCATTCGGAAAGAGTTGCTTCCGAAATATCCAAATGTGGACGGTGTAGTAGCGGTTACCCACCCCTACGGATGCGGAGTAGCCATTAATGCTCCTTTAGCGCCTATTCCAATTCGTGCCATTACCAATGTAATACGTCATCCCAATTTCGGCGGTGAAATCATGGTAGTTGGTTTGGGCTGTGAAAAGCTTACTTATGATCGCGTTCTTCCCCCGGAAGATATCAATCCGGAAAACTGTTTAACCCTGCAGGATTGGAAAGGACACGACGCCATGATGCAGGCCATCCTTGACATGGCTGAGGCGAAGCTGAAAAAACTAAACCACAGAACTCGTGAAAAGTTGCCCTTAAGTGATCTTCTAATCGGCATGCAATGCGGTGGAAGTGATGCCTTCTCCGGCATTACAGCCAATCCAAGTGCCGGATATGCCGCAGACATGCTGGTGCGTGGCGGAGGAACCGTTATGTTCAGCGAAGTAACAGAAGTCCGGGACGGTGTGCAAATGCTTGCAGCCCGTTGCCCAGACGCACATACACGGGACCGTTTGGCAGAAGAAATGAAATGGTATGATGACTATTTGGAAGCCGGCGGTGTTGACCGGGATGCCAATCCTACTCCGGGCAACAAGCAAGGCGGTTTAGCCAACATTGTAGAAAAGGCCATGGGGTCCATTGCCAAAAGTGGCACAAGCCAGATTGTAGAAGTCCTCTCTCCCGCAGAGAAACCGACGAAGCATGGTTTAATTTATGCCGCAACGCCTGCTTCCGACATTGTTTGCGGGCCCTCCCAAGTGGCATCCGGCATTGGTCTTCAGGTATTTATGACCGGTCGCGGAACGCCATACGGATTAGACATTGCACCGGTTATTAAAGTGTGCAGTCGTAACGAAATGAAAGACCACTGGTTTGATTTAATTGATATTTCAGCCGGCGGTGTTGCCACAGGAGAATCCACCATTGCCGAAGTTGGGGAAGAAATCTTCAACATGATTTTGGATGTAGCCAGTGGCATAAAAGAGCCCTACAGCGATCAATATGGTTTTCATAATGATATGTGCATTTTCAATCCTGCACCTATCACATAACCTCTCTTAAAGCAAAACAGTCGAGTAGCTTCCGCAAGGAAGCTTGCTCGACTGTTTTGTAAAATTCAGCAGGAAAAATCCTGCCCGATTCCATATTTTTTCATATAGCGCCAAAGGGTTGTCTTGCTGACCCCCAGCTCTTCTGCCACTTTTTCCCGGTTACCGCCGTGCTTCTTTAGCAGTTCTGTAATTTCCAGTGCCTTGGGATCTTTAATTACTACCACTTGCCTGGTCTCCGCATCAATCCGCGGTGCCAGCTGTTCCAGTTCTCTACGAAGGAAGACTTCATCCACCGTGTGGCGTTCTGCTGTCAAAACCGTTCGTTCACATATGCCACGAAGCTGATCCAAATTGCCCGGCCAATCATAGTTTTTTAAATATTCTTCTGCCCCTTTTGTCAAGGAAACATACCGTTTATGTTGATTCTGGGCTTGTTCCAGATAGAAGTTAACCCAGGGCAAAATGTCATCACGGCGTTTCCGAAGCGGCGGAAGCTCCAGAGAAACGACACTTAGCTCATAATACAAATCATTTCTAAACTCATTGCGTTCTACCGCCGTAATAATATTGTTCGTGGTAGAAGCAATAATGCGCACATCAGAAGAGACCGGGCGAGTTGCGCCATTACGCAACAATTTCCCTCTTAACAGTTGCAGAACCTTATATTGCAGTTCCATAGATAATGCATCAATATGAGAAAGATATAGCGTCCCTTTTTGTGCGGACTCCGCAAGGCCTGCCGGGCTGTCTGCACGAGTAGAATAGTTTCCAAACAACATTGTGTCCAAGGACTCAGAAGGGAACGCAGCGCAGTCTACATCTACAAAAGCATTTGACTTAACCAAGCTTTCATTATGCAGGCATTGCGCCATCATTGTTGTGCCTGTACCATGTTCTCCTTTTATTAATACAGGTGCGGTAAAACGGGCCACCTGACGGGCACGACTGACCAGTTTTTTCATGTCAGCATCATATACCGGAATACGGTCAAACCGGTATCTGGCCACAAAGCCTTTTTGATACAATTCTGCCCGCAACTCGCTGTTAATTTGCGTAATCCGGTTGCTTTCCTGGAAAGTAAGAATTGCACCGCAAATACGCTTTTCAATTAAAATCGGAGCCGCGTTAACCACCACTGCCCGATCTTCAATTGCCAGCAACGTAGCATAACTTTCTTCGCCTTCCTGCAGCACTCTTGTCAGCAAGTCCAAACGAATCTGCGGAAGAACCTCTCTGACGGGACGGCCTAAAAGTTCTGACGGCTGCAGGCCAAGCAGATTATAAAGTACCCTGTTTCCGCGCAGTATAACACCCGCTGAATCTATTTGCATAATTCCACTGAACGTGAAATCCAGCATGGCATTAATTTCCGAGCTGCTTCTTTTTTCCAGATCAATAGCATATGCCATTCGCTCCGCAGCCATAAATGCATTTTGCATGCTTTCCAAAGTAGAAGCAAAAAAGCGATACGGCATTCCCTGTGCCTTCGCCTGTGCGCAAACCACATCGCCGCCAAGGACGGCATGACAGCCCTCCCGTTCCGCCTGGCTGACAAAGTCCGCCATCTTTTTTTGCGTATTTTGCGTTTCTGTCTCCGGAATGGTATAACGTACTATCTCCACATCAAATAAATCTTCAAATCGGGCAGTGTCACTGAACATATTTTCAAATCCAATTAAGCCGATTTTCGGATGCAATACGCCCACTTCATCTTTTAATTGCAATGCCAGAATTCCCAATTCCTGCGTTGTAACAATGATATTTACCACAGGCAATTGCACGGTTTGCTTAATAATGGTAGCCTGAAAGCCACGAGCCATGATTAAGTCACAGCCTTCCGCTTCCAGTTCTGTAGCACGTCGTGCCACATCCATGGTCTTTACAAATTCCAAGCAAAGCGGCGTCAGATTTTTATAAGATCCTATCAGCTGTTCTGCCATTACCTGCATTTCCTGGCGAGGAACTAAAACCGCTATTTTTGCCATAACAGCAACCTCCGCATTTCACATTCTGAAATGAATGTAACATAAACATTGCAAAAAAGCAAAAGGAGTATGTTCTAATGAATACAATAAAATTACCCGACGGTACTCAGATTCCTAAAGTTGGCCAAGGCACTTGGTACCTTGGGGAAAATCCTAAAAAAAGAGCCGCCGAAGTGGAAGCACTTCAATGGGGTGTAGAAAACGGCTTGACCCTGATTGACACCGCTGAGATGTATGGCGAAGGAGCCAGCGAAGAGCTGGTTGGAGAAGCCATCCAACCCTTCCAAAGAGACAGTCTTTTTTTGGTCAGCAAAGTTTATCCATGGAACGCCGGAAAAAATCAGATTTTTGATTCCTGTCAAAACAGTCTTGATCGCTTAGGAACAGATTATCTTGATCTTTATCTTCTTCACTGGAAAGGCAGCATTCCACTCTTTGAAACTGTTTCTTGTATGGAGCAGTTGAAAGCGCAGGGCAAGATTCGGCGCTGGGGTGTCTCTAATTTTGACAAAGAGGATATGGAAGAGCTGTTCCGGGTAAAAGGCGGGCACAACTGCGCCGTGGTACAAGACCTGTACCACTTGGGCAGTCGTGGCACGGAATACGATTTGCTTCCATTTCTGCGGCAGCATGGTATCCCGCTTATGGCCTATACACCACTGGCACAGGCAGGGCGCGTCCGTCGCTCCCTTCTGACAGATACCTCTGTTTTGAATGTAGCCGGCAGGCATGGCTGCTCCCCTATCCAGGTTTTGCTTGCCTTCGTTCTGGCACAAGATGGCATCTTTGCCATTCCACGTAGCAGTCAACTTGCCCATACAAAGGACAACCGTGCCGCCGCAGATATCCACCTTACAGCGGAAGATCTTGCCCTGCTGAACAGCAGTTTCCCGGCACCTACTCACAAGGTTCCACTGGACATTCTGTAAAAAGCACATAAAAAGGCACAGCCTTGCGGCTGTGCCTTCTTTTACTTGTGGAATGCTACTGAGGAGCGTTCTACAAGTTCTGCATAATAGATACGATTTGCATCAAAATCAGGATCTTGAATTAGAGTCAGCATATTCTTTGCAACGTCTTTTCCAAGGAGCTCCTTTGGATGAATAAAGGAAGTAATGGGTACCGAACAAAGGCCGGCCAAATCGGAATCGTCAATTCCTACAACGGAAAGGTCATCCGGAATAGTAAGGCCATGCTTTTGCGCATCTACAATTAACTTATATGCCACTTCGTCATTGTAGCAAACCACGCCGGTAACGCCCTTATTCAGCATTGCAAAGTCAATGGTTTTAGCACGCCAGACAACATTCTGAGAGCAAGCTTGCAGATCGTGATCCCACAAGGCTTTCAAAAAACCGGCATATCGCAAATGGCCTTGCCCGTCTTCCGGATGGAAAATCCCGGCAATATTGGTATGGCCTCGTTCAATCAGAAGTTCGGTGGCTCGCCGCGCGGTATCAAAGTCATCCATCCGCATACAGGGAAGCGGTATGTCTCGGTGATACGCATTAAAGAAGATGATTGGAATTCCTCTGGTCATCAATTCCCGATACAGATATAAATTCGGGTTAGGCAAAGCCGACTTTGCAGGTTCCACAATAATACCGTCCACATTATCCTGTTCCAGCAAATTAGTCAGGATGGTACGTTCTTTGGAAATACTGTCATCCGTAAATGCCAACTGCATGGTATATTCTGCTTCTGTCAAAACAGTCTGAATGCCCCGCAGCGTAGCCGGAAAAATATAGTTATCTACAAAAGTACTAATAACCGCAATGTTCTTGTGGCTGACGCGCAGCCCACGGGATACCGACGCAGTGGATTGAATATAGGAACCGCTGCCTTGCACACTGGCAATGATGCCGTCCCTCGTTAATTCTTCCAATGCTCTGCGCACGGTTTGCCGGCTGACAGAAAACTGCTCTGCCAATGCTTTTTCCGTAGGAAGTTTGTCTCCTGCTTTCCATACACGGTTCTTCAGATTCTCTTTTACCGTTTCAACAATGATGGCGTACTTCGGAGTTCCTGTATATTGATTCACCGTGTATCACTTCCTTTGCTAACAATTAGCCCTTTATTTGATAAAGAATTTTTGCAAATCCGCTTCTGTTGTGTCATCTCCGATGGTAATCAGTTCCGTACCGGTCAAGCGGGCAAACATAGCAATGTCTTTGCGAGTCAGCGCCGTAGAAACAACGGAGTGATGTGCACCACCGGCGTAGCACCAAGCCGCTGTGCCAATAGCATAATCCGGCTTATGGCGATACATAATTCTGGCTACCGGCAAGTTTGGCATAGGTTCCGGTTGTGCAACCAGTTCAATATCTGCACAAATAATACGGAAGTGGTCTCCCAGGTCAATCAGCGTTACCTGGATACCATCCCCGATCACGCCGTCAAAAACCAGACGGGCCGGGTCTTCCTTGCCGCCGATGCCCAGCGGATGTACTTGGATTTTTGGTTTGTTTGCGGCAAAGGAGACCGGCACTTCCAACATATGAGAAGCCAGTTCCAGCTCTTCTCCGCTTGTCAAATCATAAGTATAGTCCTCTATGAAGCCGGTTGCACCTGTTTTTCCTTCTGCCATCTTCATTAAGACAGCGGAGAAAGCGGAAATTTTGTAATCTCCTTCCGGCCCGAAGCCAACTCCTTTGCCCATCAGGTTTTGTACGGCCAGACCGGGCAGCTGCTTCATTCCGTGAAGATCCTGGAAATTATCCGTAAAGGCAGTTACCTCATTTTCGGCAAAGAATTTTTCAAATGCCACTTCATACTTTGCCTGCTCCCGAACAGCATCCGTATTGTCGGTGTCCATTTCATAAGCAGACAAATATTCCTGCAGTTTGGTATCCACTTCCGTATCGGTTGCAGTATCAGCACGCTCCGCAATTTCACCGATACCCCAATACTTTACTTCCCAGCCGTACTTGATTTCACATTCCAAGCGGTTACCGTCTGTAACTGCTACGTCACGCATGTTATTGCCGAAGGTAGCAATACGTGTATGCTTAGAAGAATCAATGGCTTTGGCAACAGAAGCAAACCGGCGAATTCCGTCAATGACAGCATCATGCTTATAATAACCGGCAACTACTTCGTGTGGGATACCAAGTTTAGCAAGGATAAAACCAAATTCACGGTCTCCGTGTGCCGCCTGATTCAGGTTCATGAAGTCCATGTCAATGGTGGCATAGGGCAATTTTTCATTGGCCTGCGTATGTAAGTGAAGCAACGGTTTGTTTAACAGTTGCAATCCCTTAATCCACATTTTGGCCGGAGAAAAGGTGTGCATCCAAGTAATTACACCGACGCAATCGTCATCACAAACTACTTTTTTCATATCTTCTACGCAGATAGGGGAAGTTTCTACGGTAGGAAGCAGTTCAATGGTAACTAAATCGCCCACCTTTGTATTTAAAAAATTTACCATTTCCTGACAGTCAGCAGCAACCTGCTTTAGGCATTCTTCGCCATATAGGTCCTGGCTGCCCGGAATAAAATACAATTTTTTCATTTTACAGTACCTCTTTACTTAATTACCTTCAGTGCCTGTCTGTCAGCAAAAATTGCTACAAAGATCAGGAAGATAATACCTTGGATCAGCTGTCCTTCTTCCGGCGTCATGCCAATCATGGTCAAGCCGTTGGAAAGAATAACATACAGGGTTGCGCCAACAATAATATTGGAGAAACGCACCTTGGCACCACCGGAAATCGGCATACCGCCCAAAACCAGCGCAATCAGAATCTGCGTTTCCAACTGGTTACCGGCATTGGCAGTAACAGAGCCGTTTTTGGTAACGCTGATGAATGCGGCAAATCCGGTAATGGCACCGGCCAGCACATAAATCAGAAATTTCATTCGGTCAGTACGGATACCGGCAAAAGATGCTGCCTTTTCCCCGGCACCAATGGCCTTCAAATAAATACCAAACTTGGTGTAACGAAATACCACAAAGGCAACAGCAAGTACTACCAAAAGAATTGGCAGCTTAATGCTGATGTCATCGTAGTCATAAACCTTCATGTCGGCTGCAACCGGAGACTTTGACGTAAAGTACTTAATCAGCCCGCGGAACAGGAACATGGTACAAATTGTTACAATGAACGATTTGATTTTCCGGTTTACATAGAAAAACCCGTTGATTGCGCCAATGGCAGCGCCGGTAGCAATACCACCAAGGATGGCCAGCGGAATGCTCTTGCTGGAGAGCAGACATACCACAAGAGATGCCATACCCAAAATAGAGCCCTGGGAGAAATCCAGACCGCCCATGCTCATAATGAAGAACACGCCAATAGAGGCAATCATAACTACATACAGCTGAGACAACAGCAGATTGTAAGAGCTAATCATTCGCCCATTGGTCAACAGATTAAAAACAATAAATACAACTAATAACCCGGCAACAGGAAGGAAGGTGCGCACCATATTCATGCGTTTTGCCTTTAACTGCTCCGGACTTAGCTCAGGCTTTGGAGCCTTAACCAAGGTTACGGCTTTTTCAGACATATTCATTCCCTCCTTATACCATTTTCTCAATCAGGTCGTTTTCGGTCAGCTCTTCATTTCGGAAAACTTCACCGTTCAACTTCCCGTCTTTCATAATCAGGATCCGGTCACACATACCAATCAATTCCATGAGTTCTTCCGAAATCATGATGATGGATTTGCCGTTTTTACGCATCTGATCCATCAATTGATAAATATCCTGTTTTACTTTAATGTCAATGCCTCTTGTCGGCGAGTCAAAAACTACCAAATCCGAGTCCTTACCGATCCAACGGGCAACTACCACTTTCTGTTTGTTTCCACCGGACAGATCCGAAACAAACTGGTCTACGTTTTGCATCTTAACCGACATGTTTTCTGCTTCCTTCTCCGCAAAAGCGTGCAACTTGCGGTCACTTAAAAGGCCAAGCTTATTGGACAGCTCTCCGAGAGACGGAAGACAAATATTTTCACAAATGGACTGATTCATAACAACAGATTCGTTATCCCGGTCCTTAGATGTGTAAGCAAGTCCATGTTTAATAGCGGTCGGAATACTGTTGATAGCGGTTCCGTCCGCTAAAGTTACGGTTCCTTTTCGGTCAAAGGAGGCGCCGAATACGGCCTTGCCGATTTCATGCATACCGGATTCAGACAATCCGCCGAAGCCAAGGATTTCACCCTTGTGCAGGTCAAAGGAAATATCTTCAATCTGTCCCGGTACGGTAACATCCTTTACAGAAAGAACCACTTCATCAGAAATAGATTCACCATAATCCGGGCGATAATAGTTACCGGTTACTTCACGGCCAACCATTAACCGTTTCAAGTCATCCTCCGTAACGTCGGCACTTTTTACGGTGTCAATGTACACACCGTCCCGCAGGATGGTAATGGTATCTGACTTGGCCAACACTTCCGGAAGGTCATGAGAAATAAAGATAACCGTATTTCCTTCTTCCCGGATGCGGTTCATATGCTTGTACAGCTCTTCACGGCCTTCCTGAGACAGCGCCGTGGTGGTTTCGTCAATAACAACAATTTTCGGATGGAAATAGGTTGCTTTTACAATTTCAACCAATTTTCTGTCTTCAAAGTTGTAATCGTCAATTTGTGCAGAAGCCTTAATCCGATCAAAGCCATATTCTTTCAGCAATTCGGTTGCTTTGCGATTCATGGCATTGGTATTTTTAATGCCGAATTTAACAAAAGCTTCTTCATGGCCCAGGAAAATGTTCTCCGCAACTGTCAGACCGGACAGTGTACCAAGTTCCTGTACAATAATGGAAATTCCCTGTTTGTTGGCTTCTACTTGGTTTTTCGGATGAACTTCTTCGCCATCCAGGATAAAGGTACCGCTTTCAATCTGATAAATACCCGTCAACATATTGGTCAGTGTGGATTTACCGGATCCGTTTTCGCCAATGAGGGCATGTACCTCGCCTTTATTAATGTCAAAAGAAACATCTTTCAGCGCTTTCGTAATACCGAAGGATTTCGTCATGTGCTGAACTTGTAATCTAACTTCACTCATGCTTGTCTCCTCCTTACTTTACGATTTCGCCCTTGACCGGTTTGGAGGTCAAAACGATGATAATCAACAATGCAAGACCGGTAATAACATCCTGAATTGCGGTAGGAGCACCCAGTGCAACAAAGCCATAGAAAATGATATTGATGAAGAATTCACCAATGATAATGGCCTGCAGCGGGATGCCATATTTCTTAAAGGCAACGCCAAAGAAGCAACCCATGGTCGGAATAAAGTTCCGGCTCATGGAAGCCATTCCGGTTTCTGCCAAAATGGAAGATCCGTAACTGATCGTTAAAACAGCCATCAGTCCGAAGAAGGCACCGGAGATCAGGAATGCAATTACCTTGAATTTGTCTACTTTAATACCCATATTTTTGGTAACGAATTCATCAGAACCAATGGCATAGGTATAGGTACCAATCTTGGTGTAATTCAGAATTAACCAGGCAAGCACAAAAGCAATGACTGCCAGAATCAAGTTGCCGGGCATTTTGCCGAACGCACGAAGATCGGAAGGAAGTTTTTGAGAATAACCGCCGGCAACAATGTTTGCCAGGGATTCATAAATCAGGGCCAGGCCGGTGGTAACAATCATGGACGGGATGCGCAATTTAACATAGAACATACCGTTGCACAAGCCAACTAATGCGCCGGTAATAACAGCGCCGATAATCAAGCCGAAATAGCCTAGGCCAAATGTATTTGCCAGCTGACAGCCGACAATGGCGGAAAGGATAATATTGGCTCCAATGGAGAAGTCAAACATACCCATAACTAAAACGAAATAAAAACCTACTGCACCGACAGAAGCCATTAAACTGGCTTCAAATGCGCTCAGCAGGGTGTCTGTGCCGAACTTGTCTCCGGCCAGAAGTTTAAAAACGATCCAGGAAGCCAAAACCAACGCAAGCAGCACCAAATAGCCGAGTACTTTCCCGCTTGGTTTCTTTCCTGCCGTCAACGTCTTTGCAGAACTCATATTAGGACTCCTTTAAAAATGGCCGGCATCCAGTAACAGATACCGGCCAAGATTATGTCTTTACATCCGTTTATTTAGCTGCAGAACGAGCAGCGGCATCCTCAATAGACAGGGAAGCAGCCTTGGCAGCCAGGTCAGTAAGGGAAAGCTTGGACATTTCAACCAGTTCTTCGTTGGTGTACGGAAGCTGGTCTACAAAGTATTTCTCATAGTTTGCATAGTCTTCAGAAGAAGATACGAACAGATACGGGAATTCAATGTCAACAAAGTTGTTTTCAATGTCAGTGTAGTTGCCCTTAATGGCGTTGTATACCATCATGAAGGCAAACAGCGGGTCACAGTAATGGCCACCGGATTCGCCAGCCATGGAGCCGTTGTCAAGTCTGGTTCCGAGATCATCCAGGAAGTCAGTGGAAACAACATCAATGTCCTGGGTCTTTCCTGCAGCTTCAATTGCAGAAATGGCACCAAGCAGAGGTTCTCCGCCGCCACCGGCCGGAATGATAGCATCCAGAGTCTTGTCAGCGCTCATCAGAGCATTTGCAGCCTTTGTGCCGCCTTCAGCAGAAGTGCCGGCATACTGTGGGTCAGACAGTTTAACCTGATCATTCGGGTTGGCTTCGTTCCAAGCCTTTACACCTTCCTGATATCCCTGCCAACGGCCAAGCCAAGTAGCGTCGCCCTGTTCCCAGCCAATAAGGCCGATGTTGCGGTCGCCCTTGTCAATCAGCATCTGAACCAGTTTCTTACCATTTTCTACTTCGTTCTCATGAACGGCACCCATGTAATACTTGGAAGCCTTAGCCTGTGCATAAATGTCAGCGCTGTTTTCCTGAGAAATAACACGGAAGAACTGTGCAAGATAAATGCCGTTGGAATCACAGGTTTTAATGGCGGAAGCCATTTCTGTGTCAGAAGAGTTGCAGATAATGATGCCCTGGCAACCGGCAGCCGCCAATGTTTCAACAGAAGCGGTAACCTTTTCGGACACGTGTCCCTGGTCAACATACTGAACTTCTACATCCAGTGCTTCTGCTGCTGCATCAATAATCTTTTTGCACTGTGCACCAAGCACGTCAGTGGAGCTCCAAATGGATACCCCGATTTTGATCTTGTCTCCCGATGATTTGGATCCGGTGCCGCAGCCTGCAAAGAGAGCTGCAATCATGGCCAGAGCCAGAACCAAGCTGATAATTCTTTTCTTCATATAATGATCCTCCTTCATTATTTTTCAACACACAGCCCTCGTTCTGCTGTGTTGTTATGACCTTACTTCTTCGGTTGTCCGTAGTAGGCATTCGCGCCGTGCTTTCGGAAATAATGTTTATCCTGCAACACCTGCGGAGCCGGTTCAATTTCCGGATTAATCATTCTGGAAAGCACGGCCATTTTGGCCACCTCTTCCAGCACAGCGGCATTGTATACCGCCTGGTCCGCATCTTTGCCCCAGGCAAACGGGCCATGATTTCTGCAGAGCACAGCAGGAACAGCCATGCAATCTAAATTGCGTTCCTTGAACAGGTCCGCAATGACAACACCGGTATTTTTTTCATATCCGGCATCAATTTCTTCTCCGGTAATGTTACGGGCACACGGTACCGGGCCGTAAATGTAGTCCGCATGGGTGGTTCCGTAGCAAGGAATGTCTTTGCCTGCCTGTGCCCAAGAGGTAGCCCAAGTAGAGTGCGTATGCACAATGCCGCCCACCTCCGGAAAGCGGTTGTACAGAACCACATGCGTTGCTGTATCGGAAGAAGGATTGCAAGTTCCTTCTACTACATTGCCTTCCAAATCTACCACAACCATATCTTCCACAGTCATGGTTTCATACGGAACTCCGCTGGGTTTAATAACAAACAGTCCGGCCTTTCTGTCAATGCCGCTGACATTTCCCCAGGTAAACGTTACCAAACCCAGTTTCGGGAGATCCAAATTAGCCTTTAGTACTTGCTCTTTCAGTTCTTCTAACATGCAGCTTTCTCCTTTACACAAGGCAGGAACCGGCAAGCCGTTCCACAGGAAGTCCATTTTGGTATCGTTCAATGAAAGCTTCCATGCCATCCATATCTTTTTGTGTCGGTTCTACAGTCAGACATTTGCTGTCTGCAAAAACCTTGGTTGCCAAATAATCCTGAAGGGCTTCGCCTTCTTGTTTGTGTACCATGTAAGAAGCAAGCAGAGCCATGCCCCACGGGCCGCCTTCGCCGGCGGTTTCCATAACGGAAACCGGAGCATGAATGGCAGCAGCCAGGAAGTTCTGGCCAACTCCTTCAGTTTTAAACAGTCCGCCGTGTCCGAAGACAGTATCAATTTGGACTTTTTCTTTTTTCAGAAGGATATCCATGCCAATTTTTAAAGCACCTAAAGTGGAAAAGAGCGTAGCTCGCATCAAATTGGCAAGATTAAAATTGCTCTTCGGCGTACGTACCAAAAGAGGTCTTCCCTCTTCTACTGCGGTAATATTTTCTCCGGACAGATATCCATAGGAAAGAAGTCCACCGCAATCTGCGTCACCTTCCAAAGCTTTATAATACAAAGTGTCATACACTTCGCTCTTCTTAACAGTTAAACCAAAGCTTTTCAGGCAATCCTGGAACATGCCTACCCAGGCGTCCAAGTCCGACGTACAGTTGTTTGCATGCACCATGGCAACCGGCGCTCCGTCCGGCGTAGCAACCATGTCAATTTCAGGATAAACATCCTGCAAGGCGTCTTCCAAGACAACCATGCCAAAGATAGATGTGCCGGCAGAAACATTGCCTGTGCGCCGCGCTACGCTGTTGGTTGCCACCATACCGGTTCCGGCGTCTCCTTCCGGAGGAGCCAGCGGGCAACCCGCTTGCAATTTCCCGGTGGGGTCCAGCAGTTTTGCACCGTCTTCGGTCAAAACGCCCGCCGACT
The DNA here is from genome assembly GCA_963623075.1 of Bacteroidaceae bacterium. Lineage (GTDB taxonomy): Bacteria > Bacillota > Clostridia > Oscillospirales > Acutalibacteraceae > RUG420. The sequence goes on along the minus strand of CAVFJZ010000006.1, from coordinate 3,012 downwards.
CCCCGGCGTTCAGGGCCGTGGGAAGGAGGTCTTCCAATTTCCAAGCAAAGTGATACGGTTCCACTAAGGAATCAAACTTTGCCAACATATCGGCATCATACTGCCCGGTTTTGGCATTAATTGGGAACATGCCGGAGGCATCTCCTACGCCAAGTACTTTTTGTCCGGTCAACTTCCAATGAATGTAGCCGGCTAACGTTGTCAAGAAAAAAATGTCCTTTACATGTTCTTCCTGATTCAGCACTGCTTGATACAAATGTGCAATGCTCCAACGTTGCGGAATATTAAAATGGAACAGCTCTGTCAGTTCCGTGGCTGCCTGACCGGTAATACCATTCCGCCAGGTGCGGAAGGGAACCAATAGTCGGTCTTCTTTGTCAAAAGCCAAGTAACCATGCATCATGGCGCTGAAGCCGATAGCCGCCAGTTGCGTTAATTCCGTATTGTATTTTTCTTTTACGTCATTTACTAAATTACAATAACAATCTTGTAATCCGCCCCAGATATCTTCCAGCGAATAGGTCCAAATGCCGTTTTCCAGCCGATTTTCCCAGTCGTGGCTGCCCGCAGCAATGGGCTTATTGGTATTGTCCACCAAGACTGCTTTAATTCGAGTGGATCCGAATTCAATTCCGAGTACGGCCTTTCCGCTGTCAATAAAATCCTTTGTGGTGCTCATTGCCAAGCCCTCTCTATTTATTTAATTTGTACGGTACAAATTGTCCGATTTGTTCTTTCAACTTTAAATTTAGTGAAAGATTGCAGCAAAGTCAACGAGTTTTTCCAAGTTTGTAGAGCTGCACAGTGCGAATACCCGCTCATTGTCATTGGTGCTCAAGACAAATTTGTATTTTCAATAAGTACAAATTGACAAAAAATTAACAAAGAAATTATCGGTCTTTTCTTGAAAAAATGGGTTACTAGTATAAACTTTTATACTGTTCCAAAAATCATATTCTGCAAGTGACAGAAAGGCAGGCTTGAAAATTAAAATGAACATATGTGTATACGGATCAGCCGACATACCAGACCAAACATGTTTGGAAGTCGCGAAAGCGCTTGGCAGCTACATAGGAAAAAACGGGCACAATCTTGTGTTTGGCGGATTTGGAGATGGATTGCTTGGAGCAGTTGCGGAGGAAGCCTATAAAAATGGAGCAAAGGTATTATCAGTATTACCTGAAAAGCCACGCAAAGGGCATTCGGAATTTTTGCATTCCGAGAAAACGTTCAGAGACAGTGACAAAAGAATGCGAAAGAAATTACAAGCGGAAAATGCGGATGCATTTGTAGTTATGCCTGAGGGACTTGGTGTATTGGATGAACTGTTTGAAGTCTTACTTTTAAAGCAGTACGGTGAGCACGAAAAGCCGATTTATATTGTAAATATTGAGCATAAATACGACCTCCTTATTTCGCTATTAGTGGAGCAGAACTGTAAAGAATTATTCACTGTAATAACAGAGAGTGAGTTTGATGAAATGGGCACAAACTAAGGCAATAGGATTTAAAAATGGGCAACTCCGATTGGAGTTGCCCATTCATTGTACTAATTATGCGATTTTTCTTGCTTGCACCGATTTCTGCATCAAATGATGTAAGCAGTATCTTTATATTCTTTTGCCCGATACCACTTCAAAATGATACTTTACAATTCCTGAATCAAGTTTTGTGTAAAAATCTTTTCCACAAGTTGTTTTAATACTATTATCGGGCAAAAGCTCAAAATAGAATTTTTGCTGATTAAATGCAGTCGGTGCAAGAAGTGCCGCTTCAACTCCATGCAAAAACCATTCCGGCATTTCTGATTTATAATTGCTGACTTCTTCAATAGATTTGATTTTATGAGCAACACCACTGCTTTCACCGTAGCCGATTGCAATTAAGCATACCTGTTTTTCGCCCTTGTTTATTGTCGCATTGCTTTTACCGTGGTTAAGTGCAACCCAGCAGGTGTTCAGCCCAAGCTCCTGCGCTTTTAAGACGATTTGTTCGCCAAAGTATCCGAGGTTTTCGTCAAGCTTTGATGATTTTTTGCCTACAAGGGCGATGTAGTTATTAACTCCCTTAAAGCTTCCGTAATGAGCAATCATTGAATCAAAGCATTTTGGCTCGTCATAAAATATTTGAATATGCAAGCCCTCGTTTTGATTGATTTGAGAAATAAGCGCATTTAAAATTTCTCTCTTTTCACTCTCGATTTTTTTGCCCGTATATTGCCTTACGCTGTGCCTTTCTTTCATAAGTTCAAACGTTTTCATTATAATCAACCTCCAAAATTTGTTCCTTTACAGCAGAGTCGTGATTTACAAACACGCCCTTACATTTTGAATCGTTTTTACATTTTATGAGCCAATCGAGCGATTTTTCGCACCATTCATTATTTACCGTTCCTGTCAGGTAAGAGATTTGTTATCATTATGATTAGCTTCAACGCCTCGTCAACCTGCTTGAGCATTTTCATATCCGGGTCAAAATAGTAATAATTTTTTGTGCCCTCGTGCCTGCATTTTATTATTCCTGCGTCCTTCATAATTTGAAGATGATGAGAAACGGCAGGGCGTGACAAATTTGTTTTTTCTGTGATTTCGCCGACACGAACGCCACTGCAATCGCCCATTTTCAGCATTTCCAAAATGATATGCTGCCTTGTTTCGTCACCGATTGCCGTCAAAGTCTTTGAGCAATCGGCAAAATCTTTGGCAAGCTTATCCACTTCATGTGCAAATAATTTTTTCATATCTTATTTCCTTTTTCAAATAAACCGCCTTGCTATTTTTTATAATCCTATAATCCGCTCTTTCGTTTAATTACTTAAACCATTGTACCATATAGTTGCAGCAAATGTTCATTCGTAAAGAAAATCGAGATGAATAAAAACTAAACTTTTGAAGTCTAATCTCCGTTTTATCTAGTTGCTTCTTCTATATGGTTTATTGTCTCTCGTTCCTCTTTTGCCAACGCCCATTTGTGGAAGCTCAAATGATTTTTTATTTTCCATGTAAAATTCAC
>CAVFJZ010000005.1:117058-117739 GCA_963623075.1 Bacteroidaceae bacterium | reverse complement strand
TGCAGAGCTGAATTTGCCACCCGAGTGGAGCTGTAATAGACAGGCGCTGCTTGGTGGGATTTGATTATGGTGGCAATTTTGGGATTAAGGCTTTGTTTGCCACCCAGAAATGGAATTCGTGTGGCAAACAGAGGAATAGAGCTTAATTTGCCACACGGTAGGAAGAAACAGGCCCAAGCAGTTGGCAATATGCTATAATTCCTTCGGAGGTGCACGCATGAATATACAAATCTTTGGCACCAAGAAGTGCAATGACACAAAGAAAGCGGAACGCTTTTTTAAAGAGCGCGGCATTAAATATCAGTTTATTGATATGAAAGAAAAGGGCATGAGCAAGGGCGAATTTAATTCCGTGGCGCAGGCAAACGGCGGTCTTGAAAATATGATTAACTGGGATGGAAAAGACCGGGATTTGTTGGCTCTAATCAAATATTTGTCAGAAGAAGATAAGTTGCAGAAGATTCTGGACAACCCGCAAGTTATCAAAACTCCGGTGGTGCGTAACGGCAAGCAATCTACGCTGGGATATCAGCCGGATGTATGGAAAGAATGGCGCTAATCAAGGAAATTTACTCTGAAAAAATACTATGATTAGTCCGCTTGACAAACACCGGAAAATGCACTACACGCAAGCAAGCTCAAAAGTAAATAACTTATCGGAAGGCATAGGGGGACCATGCC
>CAVFJZ010000005.1:0-116947 GCA_963623075.1 Bacteroidaceae bacterium | reverse complement strand
GGCATAGGGTGACCATGCCGCGCAAGGAATGCAAAATTTGCATATCCGGATTTATATCCGGATTTAAGGTAATTAAGCCAGACAAGATAATGTTTATCTTGTCTGGCTTTCTTTTTTGACCGCTTTTTGGAATATATCCGGAAAGCAGCAGCGGAGGAGTCAACCTCTTGGTGTTCCCGGACATGGTGCGAGCGCTGAAGTTGCAGGAAGCGGATGTTGCCTGATTGATTTTACGCACAGCTATGCGCTTTGGAGATTTTTTAAAAAATATCTCAAAACCACTTGACAGAACGGCAAAATCCTTGCGGAAACCGGATGGAATGAAGAAGCCGTAAATGCCAAGAGTTACACCGGTGTAACTGCGTTTTCAGTCTTGAAACCTGTCATAAAAATGGTATATTGTTCAGCGATACTTATAAACTAAGCAAACAATAAACTAAGCAAACGATAAACCAAGCAAGGAAGTGGGAAGCATGAAATCCAGATACAAAGGAATTTTATACATTACGTTGTCGGCTTTGTCTTTTGCCTTTATGAATGCCTTTGTCAGACTTTCCGGAGACCTTCCTTCTGTGCAGAAAAGCTTTTTTAGAAATCTGGTAGCCTTTTTTATTGCCCTGATTATGATTTTGAAAAATAAGGAAGGTTTTAAAATTGAAAAAGGTAATTTGAAATATATGCTCCTTCGCTCCGTTGCCGGAACCGTAGGAATTCTGTGTAACTTTTATGCGGTAGATCATTTGGTGCTGTCGGATGCGTCTATGCTGAATAAGATGTCACCATTTTTTGTTATAGTCTTTTCCTATTTTATCTTAAAAGAAAAGATGACACCGGTACAAATTCTGGCAGTGCTTGGCGCTTTCATAGGAAGCTTATTTGTAATTAAACCCACTTTTACCAATTTGGAATTTGTTCCGTCCTTAATTGGATTCTGCGGTGGCCTTGGAGCAGGCTTTGCTTATGCCATGGTGCGTCTTTTGGGGCAGAGGGGGCAGAAGGGTTCTTCTGTTATTCTGTTCTTCTCCGGCTTTTCCTGCATAGTAACATTGCCTTACTTGATTTTTAATTTTCATCCTATGACAGGCTTGCAAGTGTTAACGCTTTTAGGAGCGGGCTTTGCAGCTGCCGGCGGACAGTTTGGCATTACGGCAGCGTATTATCATGCTCCGGCAAAAGAAATTTCTATTTATGATTACTCGCAGATTATTTTTTCCACCATACTGGGCTTTTTCCTGTTTGACCAGGTGCCGGATAAGTACAGCATTCTTGGCTATGTTATTATCTGTGCCATGGCTTTGTGGATGTTCCTTTACAATAAGAAGCGGGACGCTTTGGCACAAACACATCCGCTGGATCCTGATAATATCTGACAAAGTTTGACACGTCGGGCGATGTAGCTCACCTCCTTGCTACAAGGCACCCTGAGTCAGACAGCAGCGCAAGCCAACAGAAATGAAAACAGGGCACCCTTTCGGGTGCCCTGTTCAACTTATTTATTATCTGTAGCGGAACCGCTATCAATATCGGTACCTTTTTCCGGCAACTTTTGGTAAATAACCAATCCACGAATGGACATGATCAGGCAAATAACGCCCATAATGTAATACCACGGATTTTCAGAAATAGAGAAGAAATCCGGAGCAATGCAGGCCCACATGTTGCACCACGGGTTAAAAGAAACTACTGCCACACAAATCAGTACAATGTGAAGCCAAAGGTTGTTTCCTTCTCTGTAACCGCGTTTATTCAATTCCAGACCCGGAACAATGGTAATCAAAACCTGGGTGAAAATCCAGAATTTCCACATGGTGCTGTCATGTAGTTCAAACCGCAGGAAATTCAAGCCAACATAGAAGCAGACCACTTGGATTAAAACGTCGGTCAGCCGAGATTTAAACGGAGTGCCCGGCTTCCAGTTGATATCCTTTTCATAGGTCAGCGCTCTTTGCAAGCAATAAATTTCCATACCGACCCAAACTGCCTCGCCGATGGCAAGAAGAAGGAACAAAAGGAAATGGTTATAGTTTTTCCAGGCGTCCAGGAAAACCCAGATTCCCATGAAGTCCGCTGCGCAGTAGAAGGTGTGAAGCCAAACGGGGTAAGGGCCGCACTTATCTTTCTCCGTCAAATAAATGGGGATAATGTAAACCAGGAGCCCAAAGATTACCGCCAACGCAATGGAAATCCAAGCTAAGACCCAGCCGTCTGCGCCAATGGACAGATGGTCAACAAAGTCTTGCGGTGATACATCGCCGGAGGGATATCCCGAAACCAACTTTTCATATAAATTCATTTCAAAAAACCTACCTTTCTTGTTGTTTTTCTTTTCATCCACACTATATTTCTTTGACAAATTCAAAACAATGAGCAAAACTATACAATATGATGTTTAATTATCAAGTGATAAGGAATTGATAAGGAAGTGCCGCGAAAATGTACAAGGTATCTGATGACAGAAGATTTCAAAAAAATAAAAAAGAAATCCGGAAGGCTTTTATTGCGTTAGTCATGGAAAAAGGGTATGACAACTTGACCGTTTCCGACATTGCAAGGCGGGCGGATATCAACCGCATGACCTTTTATTCTCATTATGATGCCGTTGAAGATGTGTTTACGGAATTTGTAGATGACATGGAAGCGGATATTATAGATCTTATTTCCGGCGAGTCAGAATTCAACATAGATCGGTTCCTGGAGATTTTAAACAGCTTTATGTATCGGGAAATTGATTTCTTTCGGTACGTTGCCAAGGAAGATAAGCTGTCTTCTTTTCGAAACAGCTTCAAAGCCACAATCAGCAAGCTGATCCGCGTGGATTTGAAGGCCGGCACCGGACGGGACTGGGAAGAGCAGCTGATTATCAGTGACTTGACTGCCGCTTGCATTGCTTATTCCTATCTGGATTGGCTGGCGGGAGAATACGGAAAAATACCCCTGTCAAAAGTGACAGGGGTAACGAAAGAATTGTTAAATGATAAATTGGATTGGATTGCTTATGCCCATAGCAATGGGAAATGATGACTGAGTAAAGTGAAAAGGCTTTACACTTCAAAATCAAAGCAACTGCGGATGGCAGTATAAGGACGAACATAGGTGTTCGCAACGGCTACATGGGCAGGATGCTTGGAATAACCGCTAAGGGAAGCAGCGTCTTCAAAGGTGGTATCAAGAAGGCAGTCTCCGGTGGAGGAGGTAAGGCCGTTGATTTCTACTTTAATGTCAACCAGGCCCGGGATCTGACCTTTTAAGGATTCCAGATTGGTTTTAATGCCCTCTTTAATTTCCGCTTTCTGTGCTTCGTTGAATTCTTCTTTCAGGGTCCAGATAATGATGTGCTTTACCATAGGATTTTTCCTCCTGTTATAGGTTTTATAAGTTGTTATACTGCACCAAGGGGCTACTGCCACATAATAGCACGTTTTTAAAGAAAAAGGGGGCGCCCTGTCATCTTTTTTGCTGTATTTTTGGAAGTACTCTTGACAGGATTGGCGCTTTTGACTAGAATGGTCACAAATTCAAAAACGAACAAACCGTTGAAGAAGAGTAGTAAATTTTCTTCCCTTCCTGAAAAGAGAGCTGTAGATGGTGAAATTACAGTAGGAAGCAGAAAATGGAATGGACTTCTGAGGGCAAACCGAACAGCAATCAGTAGGGGCGCCGGAGCTTGTATCTCCGTCAACAAAAACATCGTATGAACTACTAGAAAGCGTAACTAACGCAAACGTGTAGAAGTACGGAAAGTGGCTTTAAGAAGACAACGCTTAAAGCAAGCCGGGTGGCACCACAGGTTAAGTTTATTTATCCTGTCCCAGCAGTTTTGCTGGGACAGGATTTTTTATTTTCAAAGGAGATTTCTATTATGTACAGAATGAGTAATAGGTACAGAATGAGCAAACGATGGCGATGGCGATGGTGAAGCAAGCATTTCGCTAATGAAGAAACCTACAATGAAAAAACCTACTGTACAAAGTGAAGTTATACAAAGAAAGTCTTATTTAGATATATAAATAAAGAGGGGATTTTACCATGAAAAAAAGAGGAGATACAACCATGAAAACCAGAACAAAAAGAACAGCAAAAAGCGTAAAAAATAACTTAAATCGACTGATTGCAGTCCTTACCTTAGTGGCCACCCTGCTTGCCTTTGCGGCCTGTGGCAAAACCGAATCCGGCAGCACCGGAAAGACTTATAAAGTAGGCGTTTGCAATTATGTGGATGACGCTTCTTTAAATCAGATTGTAGAAAATATTCAGTCTCAATTAGAAACACTCGGTAAAGAAAATAATGTTACGTTTGACGTAACGGTACAAAACTGCAACGGCGATGCTTCCGTTATGAATCAAATTATTTCCAACTATGTCTCCACTAATGTAGATCTGATGGTTGGCGTAGCTACACCGGTTGCCGTTGCCATGCAGGCCGCAACCGAAGATAACCAAATTCCGGTTGTCTTTGCTGCCGTATCCGATCCGGTGGGCGCAGGCCTTGTTGCGGATGACGAAAAGCCCGGCGCCAACATTACCGGAACTTCCGACTACCTGAACACAGATGCCATTATGGATCTGATTTTTGCCAATGACGAAGATGCCGACAACATTGCTTTGCTGTATGACATGGGCCAGGATTCCTCCAAAACGCCAATTGAAAATGCCAAGAAATATTTGGACAAGAAGGGCATTTCTTATAAGGAATACACCGGCACCAATGCAACAGAAGTACAGCAGGCAGTATCGTCCATTATCAATGACAAGTGCGATGCAGTCTTTACTCCAACCGACAACACCATCATGGTTTCTGAGCTGTCCATTTATGAATCTCTTGCTAACGCAGGCATTCCGCATTACACAGGGGCTGACTCCTTTGCGCTGAACGGTGCCTTCCTTGGTTACGGTGTTGACTATGCAGCTCTTGGTCAGCAGACCGCCGACATGATTTCCGATATCTTAGTAAATGAAAAAGATCCTGCAACCTATCCGGTAAAATTCTTTGATAACGGTACCGCAACCATTAATACCGAAACTTGTGAAGCTCTTGGCCTGAATTTGGAAACCGTAAAAACCAAGTCGGCACCGTATTGCACAGAAATTAAAACTCTTACCACCGCAGAAAGCTTCTAAACAGAAAGAGTGAATATACAGAATGTCAACTTTTACAGCTATTTTTGATTTGGGACAGATGGAAACGGTTCTGGAACTGGGCCTGATTACATCCCTTACCGTATTGGCTCTATTCCTCAGCTACTCCATGCTGAACGTGTGTGACCTGTCCACCGACGGCTGCTTCACCCTTGGTGCAGCAGTCGGTGCCATGGTTGCTGTCAGCGGACACCCGTTCTTGGCCATTCCGGCAGCCATGCTGTCTGGGGTCCTTTCCGGTTTTGTAACTGCAATTTTGCAGACCGTCTTGGGCATAGACAGCCTGCTGGCCGGAATTGTGGTAAACACGGGTCTGTACTCTATCAACATAGCGGTCATGAAGAAGTCATCTCTGGTAAACTTGAATAATACCGATACTGTCTTTTCTCTTTTGAAGGCCCAATTGGAAGGCACTTTTTTGGAAGGAAAGCAGACGCTGATTATTTCCTTTGTGGCAGTGGCTTTAGTGGTCTTATTCCTGTCTTTGTTCTTAAAGACGAAACTGGGCCTTTCCATTCGTGCAACGGGAAATAATCCGGATATGGTCAAATCGTCCTCTATTAATCCGATTATTACCACCATTATAGGGCTGTGTATTGCAAACTCGTTTACCGCATTGTCCGGATGCTTACTCGCCCAGACACAGAAGCAGGCAGAAATTAATATCGGAACCGGCATGGTAACCGTGGCACTGGCGTCTCTTCTGATCGGCGGCGTATTTGTCAGAAAAGGAAAAATTCCGCTGCAAGCCATTGGTGCTGTATTAGGTGCCATTGTTTTCCGTTTGGTATATCAGATTGCCATCGGTTTGCATATGCAGCCGTTCATGCTGAAACTGGTATCCTCCATTATTGTTGTCCTTGCTATTGCAGGACCCTATGTAAAAGCAAGAATGCCGGACTATATTCGGAAGGCAAAGCTGCGTGCGGGAAAGAAGGTATAACATGCTGACATTAGAAAATCTGACCATGGTGTTTGCCAAAGACACGCCGGATGAAAAAATTGCATTAAATAACCTTTCTTTGGATGTGCAAAGTGGGGATTTTATAACCATAATCGGTGCCAATGGAGCGGGAAAATCCACTCTGTTTAACGCCATTGCCGGAACGTATCTGACAGACGAAGGCAGAATTCTGTTGGAGGGAAAAGACATTACGGCCATGCCGGAGCATAAACGGGCTAAGTTTATAGGACGTCTGTTTCAGGACCCAATGAAGGGGAGTGCTCCCGGAATGAGCATTGAAGAAAATCTGGCCCTTGCTGCCGGTCACGGCGGATGGTTCAGCATGATTTCCAAAAAGGACAAGCAGTTGTTTCGGGACAAACTGGCACTTTTGGATATGGGCTTGGAAGACCGTATGAATTCGCCGGTTGGCTTACTGTCCGGTGGCCAAAGACAGGCGTTGACGTTGATGATGGCTACCATTAACCCGCCAAAGATTTTACTCTTGGATGAGCACACGGCTGCGCTGGACCCCGGGACTGCGGAAAAGGTGCTGAAGCTTACCACACAGATTGTGGAGGAAAATAAAATAACCTGCCTTATGATTACCCATAATATGCAATCTGCGCTGGATCTGGGAACGCGGACTATTATGATGGATAAAGGCAGGGTTATTTATGAAGTTGCTGGAGAAGACCGGAATGGCCTTACGGTAACGGATTTATTGCAAAAATTTAAATCTTCTGTAGGAGAAGAGCTGGACAATGACAGGATGCTGCTGTCTTAAAGCTCTTCCGGATACTTTAGATTCCAGCGGTAACGTAGGGATGTCATGATGTCCATGACATCCCTGCTTTGGCTTAAGCGCATCAGAGTGGTATTGCCGGTCAGAATGGCCTGCTCCATGTCACACATTTCATAGTAGAGCGCGTCGGCGGAATTGCCTTCGGCAATTTCCGTGCACGCGCCGGTTTCCGCATCTACAAAGACAGCTTTATCCGCTCTTGGAAATTCCATAATTTCAAAGTAGCCCTTTTCCATGCTGATCATGGCTCTTTTGGGCTGTTTAGAATGCATGGACAGAGCCACTGTGGCCATTTGACCGGCCTGATTTTGCAACAGAATAGTAGCTTGTTCATCAGAACCGGTTGGGGAGGGTAACCACTGACTCGCCAGGGAAGAAGGGGCTTCTGCCATGAAACTGCGAACAAGGGAAAGTGCATAAACGCCAATGTCCAGCATGGCTCCGCCGGCCAGATTCATATTGAAAAAGCGGTTGGACATGTCATATTCTTTGAAGCTGCCGAAGTTGACGGTAATCATTTGGACTTTGCCATATTTTCCGCTGGCAACCATGTCCCACAGCTTTTTATACAGCGGCATATGCCAAATGGTCATGGCTTCTGCCAAAACAAGATTGTTTTGTTCAGCTAAAGCAATGGCCTTATTTAATTCATTACTGTTTAGCGTAATGGATTTTTCCACCAACAAGTGCTTGCCGTGGGTCAGAGCCTGCTCCATAAAAGAATAATGTGTGTTATGCGGAGTGGTCAGATAAACAACGTCCACAGCGGGATCGGTAAAAACGTCGTCTATGCTGTCATAGACTTTTTTTACACCATAGTTTGCTGCAAAGGCTTTTGCTTTTTCATGGGTGCGGTTTGCTACGCCATATAGACTTTTGCCCATCTTTTGCAAAGCCTGCGCCATTTCATTGGCAATGACGCCGGTGCCGATAACTACCCAGTTCAGTTCTTGCTTCATATGGAAATCCCTCTTTTCCTCTTTTGTTGTATTATAGTAAAATCAAAGCATGTTTCATAGGAGGCAGTTATGACTTTACAACAATTACATTATGCTATTGTTATTTCAGAAGCAGGGTCTTTGAATAAGGCTGCAGAGGTTTTATACGTGTCCCAGCCTTCTCTGACAACCGCAATGCAAGAGTTAGAAAAAGAACTGGGTATTACCATTTTTAACCGGAGCGGCAGAGGCGTTTCCCTGACCCCGGATGGCATGGAGTTCTTACTGTATGCCAGACAGGTTTACGGTCAATATGAGTCTTTGAAGGAAAAGTATAGCAACGTGCAGGGCCTGAAGAAAAAATTCGGTGTGTCTACGCAGCACTATTCTTTTGCCGTAAAGGCCTTTGTAGAACTGGTAAAGAAATACGATACCTCTCAATATGAGTTTGCCATTCGGGAAGCCAAAACGCAGGAAGTCATTCAGGATGTCATGAATTTGCGCAGTGAAATCGGCATCCTGTATTTGTGTGATTTTAACCGTGCCGCCATTACCAAAATGCTGCGGCTCGGTGGTCTGGAATTCCATTCCTTAATTGAGTGTCAAGCCTATGTATATTTGTGGAGCGGACACCCGCTGGCCAAGAAGAAATCCATTACGTTTGACGAATTGAAGGAGTATCCCTGCCTTTCCTTTGAACAGGGCGATACAGGCTCCTTTTATTTGTCAGAAGAAATCCTAAGTACAGCAGATTATGCCCGAACCATTAAGGCTAATGACCGTGCAACAGTACTGAACTTAATGGTAGGCTTGAACGGATATACCCTTTGTTCCGGTATTATCTGTGAAGAACTGAATGGCTCCGACTATGCGGCAGTCCCGTTTGACGCTTCTTCTGCAGAAGAAAGCAGCGTTATGGAAATTGGCTATATTACGCGAAAAAATATGGTGCTAAGCCAAACGGCAGAGGAATATATAGAGGAATTAAAAAATTACTTGAATTCCGTACATTGACAGAACTCCTATGGTATAATGGCACATAATTAGTTTTGCGGAGTGAGCATTTTATGAAGGAAAAAGTAGTAATTGGCATGAGCGGCGGTGTGGATTCCTCTGTGGCGGCCATAGTGTTGCAACAGCAGGGCTACGAAGTCATTGGTCTGTTCATGCGTAACTGGGATTCCTTCGTGGACGGTGAAATGGAAGGCGCTCCCACTACAACGCAGGGCATTTGTCCGCAGGAAGTAGATTACAATGACGCCCGCGCCGTTTGTGAAAAGCTGCATATTCCGCTGTATCGTAAGGACTTTATTAAAGAATACTGGGACTATGTTTTCTCCTATTTTCTGGATGAACTGAAAAAGGGCAGAACACCAAACCCGGATATTATGTGCAACAAATATATTAAGTTTGATCAATTTGCCAAAGAAGCAGAAAAACTGGGCGCCGATTACATTGCCACCGGTCACTATTGCCGTAATCGGGACGGTCAGCTGTTGCGCGCCGTGGATGACAACAAAGATCAGTCTTATTTTTTGTCTCAGGTTTCCAAAGAACAGCTGAAAAATGTGTTGTTTCCTATTGGAGACATCTGTAAGCCGGAAGTACGCAAGATTGCCGAAGAATACGGTTTGGTTACGGCAAAAAAGAAAGATTCCACCGGTATTTGTTTTATTGGAGAACGGAACTTTTCCAATTTTTTAAAGAACTATTTGCCAAATCAGCCGGGCAATGTAGTAGACATTAAAACCGGCCAAGTAATAGGTCAGCATATCGGCTTAATGCATTACACCATTGGGCAAAGGAGAGGTCTTCGGATTGGCGGAACAGAGGAGCGCATGTTTGCGGTCGGAAAGGACTTGCAGAAGAATATCCTCTACATTGCCACAGGAGACGACAATCAATATTTAATGTCAGATGCGTGCTTGGTAGACCAAATTAACTGGACCTATGAACAAAAGTTAGATCATTGCACCGCCAAATTCCGCTACCGTCAACAAGACCATGAAGTACAACTGGAATGGTTGGACAACGGAGAAATTCTGGTGCATTATCCGCAAAAAGTAAAGGCGGTTACGCCGGGACAAGCTTGCGTCTTTTATAGTGGAGAAATCTGTCTTGGTGGCGGCATTATAAAAGAAGTCAGAAAGAATGGTACCAAGCTTTGGTATTTATAAATGCAAATATAAAATTCAAATTTTGAAAGTAGGAGATGTTTGTGAAAAACAAAAAGAATCTGATTGCGTTGCTTGTTTTTGTGGCAGTTCTTGCCCTGATTCTTATCTGCAATGCATCCGGTGTGGTCTTTGTTAATAAGGCTTGGTCCTTGTTACCACCTCTTGTTGCAATTGTCTTGGCACTGATTACGAAAGAAGTATTCTCTTCTTTGTTTGTCGGTGTTTTGCTGGGGTCGGTTATGGCCTCCGGCGGTAGCTTCATTGGAACAGTTGACCTAATGACGGTAGATGCACTTACCGCGTCCATTGCAGAAAACGCAGGTATTTTGCTGTTCCTGGTTATCCTTGGCATTATTGTTGCCTTGGTTAACCTTTCCGGCGCAAGCCGTGCTTTTGGTGAATGGGCCCAGACCCACATTAAAACGCGTACCGGCGCCATGCTGGCCACGTTCCTGCTGGGTGTACTCATCTTTATTGATGACTATTTCAACTGCTTAACGGTTGGTTCCGTTATGGCACCGGTAACGGATTCTAAGCGAATTTCTCGTGCCAAGTTGGCCTATCTGATTGATGCAACCGCAGCTCCGGTTTGCATGATTGCACCGGTTTCTTCTTGGGCGGCTGCCGTATCCGGTTGCGTAGAAAGTGAAACCTACTCCGGCATTGGTCTGTTTGTCAGAGCCATTCCCTATAACTTCTATTCCATTTTTACTTTGGTATTTATTATTACTATCTCGCTGATGGGATATGATTACGGCAAAATGGCCGGATATGAAATTAAGGCCCGGAAGACAGGAGACCTTGGTATTCTGGATGAAGAAAATAATGAGCCGGAAAAGGTAGAAAAGCAAAACTTCGGTGAAAAACGCAATTACGGAGAGGAACCGGCGCAGCCACACAAAGGTAAGCTGATTGACCTCATTATTCCAATCCTGATCCTGATTGTTCTTTGTGTCTGGGGTCTGGTAAAGAACGGCTTTGATGCACTGGAAGGCAAAGGAACCATTTTGGAAGCATTCTCTTCTACAGATGCCTATGTTGGTCTTCCTTGGGGCAGCATTATTGCTTTGGTTGTTATTATTGCTTACCTTGTTATTCGTAAGGTTATTACCTTCCAGGAAGCAATGGAATGCGTACCGAAAGGCTTCATTGCCATGGTTCCGGCCATTACCATTCTGACCTTGGCCACTTCTCTGAAGACCATGACCAACGGATATCTTGGCTCTGCTGAGTTTGTAAAGAACATCATGGCCGGCGCGGACCACCTGCAATGGGCTCTCCCGGCAATTGTATTCCTGATTGCCATTCTGATTTCCTTTGCAACCGGAACCTCTTGGGGTACCTTTGGCATCCTGATCCCGATTGTATCGGTTATCTTCCCGGAAACCAGCAGCCTGTTCTTTGTAGGCATTTCTGCCTGCCTTGCCGGTTCCGTTTGCGGTGACCACTGCTCACCAATTTCCGACACCACTATCATGTCCAGTGCCGGAGCCCACTGCAACCACATTAACCACGTAGAAACCCAATTGCCATACGCCCTTTCTGTAGCCGGCATCTCCTTTGTCTGCTACGTCCTTGCCGGCCTCTTTGACAAACTTGGCATTACCTGGCTTTCCATTCCAATTGGTATTGTCCTTACCGTCGGATTCCTCTTTGTCATGAAGAAAGTATCTGCAAAGAAGTATGCCGTTTTGGAAGCGGAGTTTGAGGAAGTAGCGGAGTAAGACTCCAAGCAAAAACAGATGAAATAAAAAATAAAGCCCGCATTCGGTGTCAGTATCTGATGACAGAATGTGGGCTTTTTTGTAAATTTTTGTTTTTCTTGTGTATAGTCCATAAAATTGGACATAAAAAGTTGAAAACATATGGTATAATTCAAACGAAAGAAAAAATTAAGACCCAAACAAGTTGGATCTTAAAGGTGCGCTCCTGCGCGGCCGAAGAGTCGGCAATTTGAGCAAGCTCGTATTTGAACTTGTAGTGTAATCTCATAAGGTAGTAAAGAGATTACCTTCAGCATAGCAGAAATCCGGCAATTGTCAATATACCAAATTCATAAGGAGTTTTTGAACATGAAAGATTGCGCATACTATATCGGATTGGATATCGGAACCAACTCGGTTGGCTGGGCTGTTACAGATACCGAATATAATTTGCTGAAAACCAATGGGAAAACCATGTGGGGTTCTCATCTTTTTGATGCGGGAAAGACGGCAGAGGAAAGACGCGCACATCGCACGGCAAGAAGACGTGCAGACAGAGCCAAGGAAAGAGTTGCTCTGCTGAACGAACTGTTTGCTGAAGAAATTGCAAAAGTGGATCCGGACTTTCTCCTTCGGTTACAGGAAAGCAAGTTCTTTGAAGAAGACAAAAAGGTGGCCGGCAGATTCTCTATCTTTAATGACCCGGATTATACAGATGCCAATTATCATGAAGAATATCCTACCATCTACCATTTAAGAAGTGACCTGATTCATCACCCGGAAAAGCAATTTGATATCCGTTTGGTCTATTTGGCAGTTGCTCATATTATCAAAAAACGGGGACACTTTTTGTTTGAAGGAAGAGAATTTTCCGATGTAACTTCCTTCCAAGTGGTATTTGAGGAATTGTTGCAAGCCTTGTCGGATTATTGTGACTTTGATACAACCACCGTTATGGACACCGCTGCTATAGAAGAACTTTTGAAAGATAAAACAAAAACCGTTACTGACAAAAAACGGGAATTGGCCAGCTTGTTCTTTGTGGAAAAGGGAAGCCGCCTGAAATACGTTTGCGATTTACTTGCCGGCGGACAAGCAGAACTTTCCAATTTATTTGGAGACGAGTCTTTGAAGGAATCCGAAGTAAATAAAATCAGTTTTGGCTCCGGATATGAGGATAAGGTAGATGCTTTAGATTCTCTTTTGGAAGACAGATTTTTCCTGATTGAAAAAATGAAGGCAGTTTATGACTGGGCAGTTTTGACCGACATTTTGAAGAATTTTTCCTATGTTTCCGATGCCAAGGTGGACAGTTATGAAAAACATAAAAAGGATT
The DNA here is from genome assembly GCA_963623075.1 of Bacteroidaceae bacterium. Classification (GTDB taxonomy): domain Bacteria; phylum Bacillota; class Clostridia; order Oscillospirales; family Acutalibacteraceae; genus RUG420. Next base: position 103,909 of record CAVFJZ010000005.1, on the reverse strand, counting down.
TAAAACTGACAAAGGAAGTGGTTCGTAAATATTGCTCCGATGATGTTTATAAAAAGATTTTTTCAGAGAACAAAAACAAAAGCATAAGCAATTATGTTGCTTATACAGGCCATGTTTCCGGTACCAATAAGTATGCAGAAAAATATTGTTGCTCCCAGGAGGATTTTTGCAAATTTGTTTCGAAAGAAATCGGTGCTGTGGAACCGGAAACCGAAGAGGAACGTTACATTCTGTCTGAATTGCAATTTAATACCGCAATGCCAAAACAGGTAACCAAAGAGAATAGTGTAATTCCATACCAGTTGAATCAAATGGAACTGGAAAAGATTCTGGAAAACACGGCAAAGTATTATCCGTTCCTTTTAGAAGAAGAGGACGGTGTTTCTGTAAAAGAAAAGGTAGAAAAATTACTGACCTTCCGCATTCCTTATTACGTTGGGCCTTTAAATAAAAATAATTCTAAGAACGCCTGGATTGTTAGAAAAGAACCGGGAAAGATTTATCCGTGGAATTTTGAAGAAAAGGTGGACAAAACAGCCAGTGCTTCCAAATTTATTGAACGCATGACTAACCAATGCACCTATTTGGTTGGTGAAACTGTTCTGCCAAAAGACTCTATTTTGTACAGCAAGTATGTTATTTACAACCAGTTGAACAATATTCGGCTGGATGGTGAAAAGCTGGAAGTTGAGGTAAAAAATAAGCTGTTTCAAGATTGTTATTTGAATGTACAAAAACCAAAACAATACAGTAACAAGGCGTTGTTGAAATATCTTCAACAACAGGGTAAGGCCAATAAGGATTCTGAAATTGCCGGATTGGATACCGGGGCAGTAGGCACCATGAAAGCTTATGTTCAATTCAGAAAGCTGTTAGGCCAACTGGACACGGCAAAGCTCAAAATGGCAGAAGACATCATTTATAAAATTACAATTTTAGGTGAGTCTAAAGACCTTTTGAAAGAATATCTTCAAAAAGAATATGGAGCGGTTTTGTCTGAAAATCAGATTAAGGAGATTTGCAGATGGAGATATACCGGATGGGGCAGATTCTCTGAAGCTTTTCTGACGCAAATCTATGATTTTGATCCATCTACCGGAGAGTGCACCAGAAACATTATCAGTGGATTAGAAGAGACACAAGATAACCTGATGCAATTATTAGGCTCTTCTTATGGTTATGCACAGCTGATTGAAGAGTTTAATGCAGAAAAGAACGATCTTAACGGAACAATTACCTATGAAGATATTGAAAAGTTATATGTTTCTCCGGCAGTAAAACGTAGTATCTGGAGAACGGCACTGATTGTCAAAGAAATTGTAAAAATTGCAGGCCACAATCCGGATAAGATTTTTGTGGAAATGGCCAGAGATGCAGACGGTAGCAAAAAGGGCCAACGGACACAGTCCAGGAAGGCTAAGCTGGAAGCCTGTTATAAAGCTGCCAGGTCAGATTGTGAACAGTTGGCAGAACAGCTTGGAAAATATGATGAAAATCAATTGCGCAGTGACAAACTGTTTCTTTATTTCACCCAGATGGGACGGTGCATGTATAGCGGGGAAGCAATAGACTTAGACAACCTTTTGTCTGCCAATAGCAATTATGACATAGACCATATTTACCCGCAGTCCAAGACAAAAGATGACAGCTTGGATAACCGTGTTCTTGTTAAGCGAAAGCTGAATGAAGAGAAGACGGATAAGTATCCGTTGCCGAATTCTTTTAGAACAGACAAAACAAAAGCTCTTTGGGACCGCTTGCAAAAAGCAAACTTAATCAGCAAAGAAAAATATAACCGTTTAAAGCGGACAGAAGGCTTCTCAGATGACGAATTAGCCGGTTTTATCAGCAGACAGATTGTGGAAACCAGACAATCCACAAAAGCAATTGCAAATTTGTTGGATAAGGCTTATGACGGAACAAGCATAGTTTATGTCAAGGCGGGAAATGTTTCTTCCTTCCGCCAGCAATTTGATATTGTGAAATGCCGTAGCATTAATGATTACCATCACGCAAAAGACGCTTACCTTAATATCGTGGTAGGTAATGTTTATGACACGAAATTTACCAGTAATCCCCGTAATTTCATCAGCAACAAAGACAATAGATATAGCCTGAACAGAATATATGATTTTGATGTAAAACGGGGTAACACAGTTGCTTGGACTACAGGAGAAAACGGTTCCATTACAACAGTCAAAAAGAATGTTATGAAAAACAACGTTTTGTTTACACGTTATGCCACGGAGCAAAAGGGTGGATTCTTTAAGCAAAATCCGGTAGCACACGGCCGTGGACAGATGCCGCTAAAGACCTCTGATGACAGATTGGCAGATTTCAGCAAGTATGGTGGTTACAATGAGGTGGCCGGTGCTTATTTTGCTCTGGTTCGGCATGAAAAGAAAGGAAAACCGGTAAAGACTTTTGAAGCAATTCCAATTTATCTGAAAAGTAGGGTAGAGGGAAATACTGCGGCTTTAGCGGAATATTTTGCTACCCGAACTGAAAATCCGTTAACTAACCCGGAAATTTTGCTTCCAAAAGTAAAATTTAATGCGCTTTTGGAAGTGGACGGATTCAGAATGCATATTTCCGGACGAAGTGGAGCAAATATTCTTATGAAATGTGCGGAACAGTTGCTTGTTCCGGAAGAAATATATTGCTATTTTAAGAAAATAGACAAATTTGTGGCACGCTCCAAAGTGGAAAGGAATGCCAAGATTTCACCGCTTCAAAAAATAACAAAAGAAGAAAATTTAGCTGTTTATGATTGCTTCTTGGACAAGCTGGAAAACTCCAAATATAACAAAAAATTGTCCTCACAAATTGCAACCTTTAAAAATGGAAGAGAACGCTTTGTTGAATTAAGTTTGGAAGATCAATGTCGCTTCTTGGCCAATGCAGTGGTTTTATTCCAATGTGTCCCGGGGGATACTGATTTGTCTTTGATTGGAGGAGCTTCACGTGCAGGACAGTATAAAATGGGTAGCAATATTACCAAACAGGAAAACATCAAACTGATTAATCAATCCATAACCGGTATCTTTGAAAATGTAGTTGATTTGGCAGCTTTATGAGTTGGAGAATTGTTGAAATCCGGAATCGGGCAAAACTAGATTATCGTTTGGGATATATGGAAGTCCGTGGAGAAAAAACAGTACGAATTCATTTATCAGAAATTTCTATGTTGATTGTTGAAAGCACGGAAGTTTCTATGACTGCGGCACTCCTGAATGAATTGTCAAAAGCCAAAGTAAAAGTTATTTTCTGTGACGAAAAAAGAAACCCTGCTTTTGAAATCATGTCTTATTACGGCTGTCATGATTCTACAGAGAAGGTTCGGACACAAATTCAGTGGTCTGATGCGGTAAAAGGACAGGTATGGACTTCCATTGTTTATGAAAAGATTAAAAAACAGGCAGAGGTATTGGAGGCGCTGCATTTACCCGGATCGGAATTGCTTTATTCCTATTTGGAAGAATTGGAATTTGGAGACCATACAAACAGAGAAGGACTGGCTGCAAAATCCTATTTTGCGTCTTTGTTTGGCAGTAACTTCAGCAGATCCTATGACATTGACATTAATAAATGCCTGAATTATGGATACAGTATTCTTCTGTCTGCTTTTAATCGGGAAGTGGTTTCCAACGGATACTTAACGCAACTGGGCTTATTTCATGACAATATGTTCAATTATTTTAATTTGAGCTGTGACTTGATGGAACCGTTTCGCCCGATTGTGGACCTGTTTGTTTATCGCTTGGCACCTTCTAAATTCGGATCGGAAGAAAAGTTGGCTCTGGTCAACCTGATGAATCAGGAAATTGTCATTGGCGAAAAGCGGCAAACAATTAACAACGCAATAAAGATCTACTCAAAATCCGTGTTTGATGCCATTAATGAGCGGGATACGTCTTTGCTGAGGTTTTATAGGAATGAGTTATAGATTTATGAGAGTTCTAATCATGTTTGATCTTCCGACAATAACAACGGAACAACAGAGGAATTACCGGAATTTTCGGAAATTTTTAATTAAGTCTGGCTTTGTCATGATGCAGGAGTCTGTTTATACCAAAATGGCGTTGAATCAAACCGCGGTGGAAAGCATTCAAAAAGCAGTCAGAAAGAATAAACCGCCAGAAGGATTGGTTCAGATGCTAGCGGTAACAGAACGTCAATTTGCCAAGATGGAGTACGTTACCGGGGAACATCACTCGGAAATCCTGGATACAGATGAAAGGATGATTGTGCTTTGAGTATTCTGTTTGCTTATTCGGATCTTTTAGACCGAGCAATTCCTATAGAAGAAAACGAAGTTCCTGTCCTACTTGTTGAAAACAGAACGGCGTTCCGATCTCTGCTGTTGGATTTTCAAATTCAAAAATCCGGTTTGTCCGGGCAGGCACTGTTTTCCTGTAATGGTAAAGATCTTAAATTTACAGCTGTGGATTTCTTGGGCGATGTAGTGAATCTAGACCTGAATAGTAAATCCTTGCTGACAAAATTAATTTCATCATTGGAACATAGATCTGCGCAGGAGGATTATGTTGAGCAGGTAACCGAAATTAATCATGCGGTACAGGAGTTGCTGCTCTTGTTATCGGAAGATTTTGATGTTGGATTTACGTTTGCAGATCAGCTTGACATGAAGGCTTTGTTGAAAATTTGCGGTATCCAGTTTTCGGAAATAGGCAGTGAATATTTAGAATGCTTATGTAATTATTTGTTGTTGTCTCGGATTTTGCTAAAAACAGAGGTTTTTGTTTTGGTAAATCTGAAACTGATTCTAAACGAAGAAGAACTGAAAAGTCTGTATCAGTTTTTGGAATACAATAAAATAAAAATTCTTTTATTGGAAGGAGTGGAAACGGATAGACTTCCAATTGAAAAATATTATATAATTGACCAGGACTTATGTGTTATTTACTAAGTCTTACGGCTTACTATCCTATGTAATTACAGCATGTAGTGGTGCTTGCGGTGCTCCCCTCAACATTTAAGGTTTGAGCGTCGTGTAATTTCATAAGGTAGTAAAACGCTTATTCTTGGGAGCTTATCAAGGATTCTGTTTGAGCGTCGTGTAATTTCATAAGGTAGTAAAACGCTTCCACTACCACAGGTGTGCTTTTCCGGGTTTGAGCGTCGTGTAATTTCATAAGGTAGTAAAACCCGTTCAATAAGTCTCTGTAAGCGCGGTACGTTTGAGCGTCGTGTAATTTCATAAGGTAGTAAAACAAGGTCAATTCCATTGAGCAGACAGCCAATGTTTGAGCGTCGTGTAATTTCATAAGGTAGTAAAACAATAACTATGAGGCAGTAAAACAAAGCCCGCAAACTATTCAACATTTTATGGTGAATAGTTTGCGGGCTTAAAAATATAGCAAATGCAATTTTTGCAGAAATTTTACAGTGCTTCGCCTTGGATTTTACATACGAAAGGTATCCTATGTATGTAATAAATTACAAGGGGATGACCTTATGAAAAGGAATGTAAGGAAGTGGCTGGGTGTTGTACTGGCGGTGGCAATGTGTGTGTTGACTGCAATTCTGCCAACTGCAGCGGCAAATGCAGGTACTTGGGAACCGGACAGCCTGGTTGTGGGCGTTGGAGAAACAGAAGAATCTTTGTCCTTTACTTGGTATGACACTACACGGACACCGGGCGTTTTGCATCTGAATGGAAAGGATTATACTGCTTCCGTATCCTCTGCAAGTAAGACTGGGTCTTATGTGAATAGAGTAACGGTAGATGGACTGAAGGCTTCCACTAAATATGAATTTACCATTACCTCTGGGGAAGGAAACCTTTCAAAAGCGCATACCTACGTTACAAAAGACTTTGGCAATGGAAAAGCCTTTTCATTTGCTGCAGTAGGAGATCCGCAGATTGGCGCTTCGGGAAATGCGGAAACTGACTCGCAAGGGTGGAAAAAGACCTTAGATGCCATTCGGGAGGATGGAGCAGATTATGCGTTCCTCTTTTCCATGGGCGATCAGGTGAATACCAATGTGGATGAAAACGAATATTCCTATTTCCTGTCGCCTATGACAGCAGAAACAGCCGTGTTGCCCTTTGTAAATATGGAGGGAAACCATGACGTGCTTGCTAAGAATTATACGGACCATTTTACGGATCCGAACGTGACGGATTATGGAACGGTATTGCCCGGCGATGGAGATTATTCCTTTACTTATAACGGTGTCCTGTTTATGGTGCTGAACACCAATAATCTGTCTGTTTCCCAACACAAGGCTTTTTTGGAACAGACAGTGGCAGAGCACGAAGATGCCACCTGGAAAGTGGTTTGTTTTCATAAATCTGTTTATTCTGTTGCAAACCATGTTACGGATACCGATATTACTATCCTGCGGGATGGCCTGAGCCCGATTTTTACTGCACTGGATGTTGATGTGGTTTTGCAAGGGCATGACCATGTTTATGCAAGAAGCTATATTATGGGCGGTGAATCCGGAAAAGAAGCCGATACCGGCAAGGGTGTACAGAAGGATATTTATCAGCCGGACGGAGTACAATACATTACTCTGAACTCTTCTTCCGGTAGTAAGTTTTACAGTATTACCTCAGAAGCGTTTACCTATACCGCAGTGCAAAATCAGGAAAAGGTACCGAACTATTCGCACGTTAGCATTACCAAGGATACGTTTACGGTTACTACTTACCGAGTAACGGATCATTCCGTGGTGGATACGGTTACATTGCATAAGAATGCTAAGAAAAACGTTTCCGCTACAGGGAAGAAGACAGAAGATACTTCTGTAACAACAGCGGAAACTTCTGCTAAAGCAGATGAGCAGAAGAAGAGCGAATCCGTTTTGACAGAGGATAACACACAATTTGTGAACTGGATTGGAATTCTTGCCGTTGCAGTACTGGGAGCATTGGTCACTTTGAAGATCTGGGTGGCAGTTCGCCGTGCACAGCATGAATAAGCGTAGAAATAAATGGATTGTGGCCTGCCTGATGGTACTGTCGGTTTTGGTAATTTTGTTTGTACCGTGGCATGAGGAGTCCGGATTTTCTCTGGTAAACAATACATCCATGCACTATGTACGGGCAAGGGTTCTGTCTGTGGACACAGAGTCTTTGCAGCCGGATAACCTGGAACCCGGGCGAGTTGCCGGTACACAGGAAATAACAGTACAAATTTTAAATGGCAGTTTAAAAGGCCAAATACTAACTTTGACGAATTACGTTACACGAAGTGTCAACGTAGTTTGCAAAGAAGGATTAAAAATCATTCTTTGCGTAGATACACCGGAAAATGCGGATCCGTATTATACAGTCTACAACTATGACCGCGGAGGCGGACTCCTGCTGGTTTTTGGCTTGTTTGTTGGAATTGTACTGGTGGTCGGCGGCAAGCGGGGTGGCTTCAGCTTGATTGCTTTGGGTTATACGGTGTTCGTCATTTTTGCGTTTCTAATTCAAGCAGTTTATTACGGCTGGAGCCCGGCGCTTGCCGGTTTCCTGACTGTTTTGCTGACCGGGGCCGCTTCGGTTTATCTGATCGGCGGCCCGACGCGCAAAACAGTGGCAGCTTTCTTGGCAACTATGGCAGGAGTCCTTTGCTCCGCGATCATTTATGCTGCCTGCGCTGCGGTGCTGCACCTGTCCGGCTATAACCTGGATACAGCAGAAAGTCTGATTTTGATTCAAAATCAGACGGGTCTGCATGTAAGCAGCTTGATTTTCTGTGCCGTCATTGTGGCAGCACTTGGCGCAGTCATGGATGTAGCTGTTTCTGTCAGCTCTTCCTTGCAGGAAATCCATCAGTTGAATCCGGAACGTAACTTCAAAGAACTGATCCATTCCGGTATGAATATTGGAAGAGATATGATTGGGACAATGACCAATACCCTGATCCTTGCATTTATTGGTTCTGCCCTGACAACGGTTATCTTATTAAAAGGATATGGATATGATTCAGCTTTACTGCTGAATTCAGACTATGTGGCCATAGAAGTAACGGAAGGAATATCTGCAACACTTGGAGTTATTCTGACCGTGCCGCTGGCCAGTGCCGTTTCGGCCTGGCTTTTCACCTTGGAAACCAAAAGGAAATAGTAAAGGCCCTTGTTCTTTCGCGATAATTGCTACTTTAATTGACTTTTGAGTCACAAAGGAACAAATGAAAAACCACCGGGCAATGAGAAATCCCTCCAAGAGAAAAGACGAGCAGAAATTTCTGCTCGTCTTTTCTCTTCTTTGAGGCTCCACCACAAAGCGGGTGGCAAATATGTGAGTTATGCATGATTTGCCACCCGAAAAAGGGGATTGGGTGGCAAACGGAAGAGAAGTATCTAATTTGCCACCCGATTGGGGTCAGGAGAACCAGGGCTTGGTTGGTGGAAGCTGAATTGGGTGGCAAATATGTGAGTTATGCATGATTTGCCACCCGAAAAAGGAAATTGGGTGGCAAACGGAAGTGAAGTATCTAATTTGCCACCCGAAAATGGAAATTGGGTGGCAAATGGAAGAGAAGTATTTAATTTGCCACCTGATTGGGGTCAGGAGAACCGTGGCTTGGTTAGTGGAAACTGAATTGGGTGGCAAATATGGGAATTATAGTTGATTTGCCACCCGAAAATGGAAATTGGGTGGCAAACGGAAGTGAAGTATCTAATTTGCCACCCGATTGGGGTCCGGAGAACCGGGGCCTGGTTGGTGGAAGCTGAATTGGGTGGCAAATATGGGGTCAGAATCGCTGGGGTTAGTGGTTCTCTACTATAGATTCAATTGTATGGTCATCATTCATACGAATGAAGCGGTGGCCGAGTTCTTCGGCCAGGGCGTTGTTGTGGGTAGAGATAATCAGTGTTTTTCCGGCAGATTGTAATTCCTTTAAAAAGGAAACTAACCACTGCTGTGTTTTTGTGTCCAAGCCGGCAAGCGGTTCGTCTAAGACCAGGACCTCCGGGTTCATGGAAAGAATACAGGCAATGGCGGTTTTCTTTTTTTCGCCACCGCTGAGGTGGTACGGGGCCCGGTCACGGAGCGCGGTAAGACCGGTTAGCTGTAAAACGTCATTGACTCGCTGCGTGACCGCCTCCTCGGAAAGGCCCATTTGGCGCGGCCCGAAGGCAATTTCCTCTTCTACGCTGCCGGTAAACAACTGCAAGCTGGAATCCTGGAAAATGAAGCCCACTTTTTGATGGAATTCTTTGGCAAAGCGTTTGTCTTTCAAGGATTTTTCAGTAATGTCTTTTCCCTGAAAGCGGAAAGTGCCTTCCGCCGGGAAAATCAGTCCGTTCAGTAGCTTTAGCAAGGTGGATTTCCCGCAACCGTTTGGGCCTTGTAAAACCACGGTCTCTCCGGCAGAAACACTAAAGGTAACATGCCGCAGGGCGATATAGTTGTCATAGGCATAACAGAGGTTGTTACACTCAATGATGGGCGGTACGGCAGAGACTTCTGGTAAGTAAGACGAGGATAAAGTAGACATAGTAAACCTCTTTCAATTTTTGTCTTGATAGGAAATTAGCCTTTTTGCAAGAAGATAAATAGAATTATGTTAAGACAGAGGATGAATAGATAAGCAAAATCCGCTTTCCTAATATGAAAGCGGTATGCGGTGGTATAGGTGCCGTCAAAGCCACGGCAGGTCATGGCTTGAAATTGCTCGTCTGCCATGGCACGGGACTTTAAAAAGGTGACTCCTAAGATGCCGGAGAGGCCCTTGGTTTTATCTTTGTTTTTTCCTACGGAACGGAGCTTGAGCGCTTCCAACATGGAAAGGCATACATCGCCGAGGAAAAGGATATATTTTAGCGTTAGGTCCAGGGTAAAGATAAACAAATTCGGCACACGAAAGAACCGTAGGCCGGCGGTTAGCTGATTCCAGGGAACCGTAGAATTTAAGAAGCTGATTAAGCCGACAGATAAAAAGACTTTTAAGCCGACGGTAAAAAAGGTGTGCGGCGAGCCTAAGAAGACGGCGGGTAGAAGGATCAGAAAAGAAAAGCCGGTGGCAGCCAGTGTGCTGCGCAGGCTTCTTTTTAATTGACTGCCCGGTAATAGGCAAAAGCATGCCAACACCAACGCCAGAATACAGTAACTGAAAAAGGCGTTGGTGGAGCATGCAGTTAAAACAATTAATATAAAAATGGTCAGCAGGGCAATGGGAGCACTGGCCTGCAAGCGTCCTTGCACCGGAATGCTCCGGGCTTTGGACAGGACGCTCATGAGCTTTAACAGGCTTTTTTGTAAAAAGCCGTCCGAGTCTTTGGATGCAGTATAAGTTTCTTCTGCCTGCATCCACTCGGGAAGGTGACTGTCAGGCATTGTGTACTTCACTTTCTTCAAAGTTGGGCTTTGCCTTCATGGTGGCGGCAATTAAGCGGAACAAGAGAATGGAAATAGTAACACCGATAATGGCACTGATAACATAGGCAACCCAGTCCGGAAGTCCGGCAAGGCTGTAGTCCGGCATCAGAGCGTTCCATTCCCAACCGTTCAGCATCCCCTTTGGCGTGTAACCAAGAACGGCGCCACCGGTAATAACTTCGGCAATTTCATCGGTGCCCCATTCGCCCCAGGCGGTGCCTTCGGCCAACAGGCCAAGCGGAACGGCTACAATTAGGGCGGCCAGCAACAAATACATTGGAATATGATTCTTGGGCTCTTCGTGCTGATGCATTAAACCCGGTTCGGTCTTCCGCAGGAAGGCCAGAACCGAAGTGGTAAAGACAACTTCAGCCAGTCCTGCAATGGTCAAGTGGCCAAGCATCATGGCCGGAATGCTGACGCTGAGGCCATAGGGGCAGTACAGCGGTTGCCCGGCGGCATCATGGAACAGATACGGTTGTAGGCCGAATTCAATGGCAGCCGCCAATGCCGCTGCGTTGATACCCACATAAGAGCCAATGGCGGCCCCCAGCAGTTGTCCTTTGTTGCCTTTGACTCTGGCACTGATGGAATGATAAATGGCGTGCCCCAAATAAGGAAGCAGGAATGCCATATTAAAACAGTTTGCTCCGAAGGCCAGAACACCGCCATCGCCAAACAGCAATGCCTGTACCAGCAAGGCAATGGTGACGGCAATGCAAGCCGCGTCGGGCCCTAACAGTAGTGCAATTAAGGTGCCGCCGACAGCGTGCCCTGTGGTGCCGCCCGGCAGTGGAATATTAAACATCATGCCAAGAAAAGAGAAAGCCGCACCAATACCAAGCAGAGGCATTTTTTCTTTCGGCACGTCTTTGCTGACTTTTTTTACGGCGTGGGCCCAAACCGGCACCATGGCAACAGCCATGACTGCACAGGTTTCCGGGCTGAGATAATTTTCGGGGATGTGCATAAATTGTCCTCACTTTTTCATTTGATGACTTTATTATAGGGAAAGTTTATGCACTGCGGAAGCTCCCAGGGGGGATGCGATTTTTCCATTCTATGTTATAATCAGAAGAACTTTGTAGCAGAAAGGATGACTTTGGTGGAACAGCAAACACATCATCATACCCACACTCATGATCCGCAGGAAAAAAAGCGGCAAATTGCCCGCCTTTCTCGCATGATTGGCCATCTGGAATATATTAAAAAAATGATTGAAGCGGATGAAGACTGCTCGCAGGTTTTAATTCAGTTGTCTGCGGTGCGCTCCGCCATGAACGGGTTAGGCCGGGAAATCATTAATGAACATCTTTCTCATTGTATCCACCACGCCATTGAAGACGGGGACACGGAAGCGGTAGAAGAATTTGAAAAGGCCATTCAGCAATACTTGAAATAGGGGACAATTATGCAGAAAATACAGGGCCTGATGCGGAAGGCCATGGATGATTACAATATGATTCAACCGGGCGATGTAGTAGCCGTCGGTATTTCCGGCGGCAAAGACTCCATTGCCCTGTTATTCTGTTTGGCAGCACTGCAACGCTACTACCCGGTTCCCTTTGCGTTGCAGGCCATTACCCTGGATCCCTGCTTTAACGGGACGCCGGGGGATTATAGCACCGTGGCGTCCCTTTGCAGGGACCTGGGTGTGCCCTACACCGTGAAGGAAACCAACATTGGCCACATCGTCTTTGAGGCCCGGGACGAAAAGTATCCGTGCAGCCTTTGCGCCAGATTGCGCAGGGGAACCCTGCACAAGACCGCAAAGGAGCTGGGCTGTAACAAACTGGCCCTGGGGCACCACAGAGACGATGTGGTGGAAACCTTTTATATGAACCTACTGGACCAAGGGGCACTGGGCTGCTTTGCGCCGGTAACCTACCTGTCGGAGGCTGACCTGACCATGATCCGCCCCATGATTTATGTCCCGGAGCGGGACATCAGGGCGGCGGTGGTCAGGCAGGGCCTCCCGGTCCTGGCGTCTTCCTGTCCGGTGGACGGGAAGACGGAGCGGGAGCACATGAAGCAGCTCCTTGCTTCTTTGCAACAGCGCTATCCTGCTTTGCCGCAAAATGTAATCTCCATTTTGCAGGAAAACGGGATTAGCCATTGGGAAAAGTAAAATTCGTAAATGAGCAAATCGCATGAAAAGAAGAGAAAAAACGAGGAAAACAGAGTTCTTGTAAAGCTAAATTAAAATATTGAAAAATATTGGTTGACTCCTGGAAACCGCAGTGTTACTATAGTCGGGCAACATTCATATTATTTATTGGAGGAAACAAGCATGTCATCTTATATGCCAAAAGCCAACGAAGTTGACCGCAAGTGGTATGTGCTTGATGCTGAGGGCAAAACCCTTGGTGCTCTTGCTGTAGAAGCCGCTAATCTTCTTCGTGGTAAGTATAAGCCAATCTTTACTCCGAACGTTGACACCGGTGACTTTGTCATTGTTATCAATGCTTCCAAGGCAGTATTGACCGGCAAGAAACTGGATCAGAAAATGTATTACCACCACACCGGATACATTGGTAACATGAAAAAGGTTAAGTATAAAACCCTTATGGAAACCAAGCCGGAATTTGTTGTAACCAAGGCTGTTAAGGGTATGCTCCCGGACAACACTCTTGGCCGCAAAGCACTGACCAGACTTCATGTATATGCAGGCGCAGAACATCCGCATGCTGCTCAGCAGCCGGAAGTTCGCGAATTTTAATAGGAGGGCAACATAATGTACGAAAGCAATTATTATTACGGCACCGGCCGTAGAAAGAGCTCCGTTGCCCGCGTTCGCGTTTACCCGGGCAGTGGTAAAATCACCATCAATGACAGAGACATTGATGATTACTTTGGCCTTGAAACCCTGAAGCTGGTTGTTCGCCAGCCGCTGGAACTGCTTGGCTTAACCGAAAAGTTTGATATCGTTTGCCGTGTAAACGGCGGTGGCGTATCCGGTCAGGCCGGTGCCATCCGTCACGGCCTTTCCCGTGCTCTTCTGCAGTATGACGAAAACCTTCGTCCGCAGCTGAAGAAGGCCGGCTTCCTGACTCGTGACCCACGTATGAAGGAAAGAAAGAAGTACGGTCTCAAAGGTGCTCGTCGTGCACCGCAGTTCTCCAAGAGATAACTGCCGTTCCTACGGTTACCAAACAGCATATCATGCAACCAACCCCGGAAACTTTGGTTTCCGGGGTTTTCTGTTTTCCGGAGCGTTCCAATACTCCCGGGACAGCTTATATTTCATATCGCAAGGATGGAACGTTTGACCAATATATTGTGTTTGATGCTAGCAGAATGCCTATTTATCGAATCGATTATGGAACACATAGAGGAAAAAAGACGCTGCATGTGCACTATTATAAAGACGGAGATTCAATGCCTAATCCACCTGATTTGAAAAAGGGTGACTTATTATACGAAAAACATAAACATTTATTTAAGGGGGTAAAATGATGCAAGGTATTACAATGGAGGAATTATATGAGCTAATTTCGCATTGCCATGACGCAGAATTTGAATATAAAGGGACAACCTATGTTCTGCAACCGGAAGTTAATGATAATAAAGCATATCTCGTGATTTGGGATTGCACGCCGGATTCTGCAAAATGTATATGTAAACATGAAATTGGTGATTGGGAAGACATTCCACAAAATTTCATTGATGCTGTTCTCTCGGATAAGTGTTTTGACGGAAAATCTTTTTTAGAAATTGAAAAAGATATTACGGTAACAGTGATTTATTAATGATGAAAGAAAAGTTCAAACAGAAAAAAATTGATTTTGCTTTTTTGGAAGGAGTGGTAGAATATTTTTGCAGTTAGCACCCGCTAATTAATCTGATGAGGCAAAACGCATAGCAGAAAGCTAACTCGCACAAACAAAACAATTTCATGACGAAATTTTATGATGAAAAGGGGAGAGCTCCATGGTTGCAAAAATTTGCGTTGTAGTGGGAATGTGCTTGCTTTGGTGGCTTATGTGCTACCTTAACACCGGGAATGACAAGAAAAATATGCTCAGCTTCCGTTCTTACCCACCGGAGGTTCAAGCGATGGTTCGGGAAGATCCGGTTTTGGGCGCGTCTGCCCCGGCAGAAGCAAGCTTAGTAAAAATCTTTGCAAGCAATCTTTTACTGTTTACCGTAGTATTTCTGATTCTTGGCGTAATTTTGAAGTACACCGTGGGCTTTTCCGGCTTCTGGGACGCGTTCCTTTATGTCCTTCTCCTCGGCGAGGTACTGAATCTCTTTGATCTCCTAGTCATTGACTTATTATGGTGGAGAAACACGCCAAGAATTCGCTTTTCTTGCGTAGAGGATAAGGCTTTGTATCAAAATCCGAAAATGCATGTAGGATCTTTCGTCAGGGGCGTTCCCATGTACCTGGTAGTGGCACTGATTGTGGCAGGTATTTTAGCTTTGTTGCCATAAGGGGCCAGAGGCCGAATTGGTGGTTCTTAGTGGTTCCAGTGTAAGGGGCCAGAGGCCGAAATGGTAGTTTTTAGTGGTTCTAGTGTAAGGGGCCAAAGGCCGAATTGGTAGTTTTTTAGTGATTTTAGTTTAATTTGCCTGAGTTGCCCAAGCTACTCAAGTCTGCCGATTCACCAGATCACTTAACTTGCTCAAGCTGCCCAAGTCTGCCGATTCACCAGATCACTAACTGGCTCAAGCTACCCAAATCTGCCGATTTACCCGATTCACCAGATCACTTAACTTGCTCAAGCTACCCAAATCTACCGATTCACTAGATCACCTAACTTGCTCAAGCTACCCAAGTCTGCCGATTTACCAGATCACTTAATTTGCTCAAGCTACCCAAATCTACCAATTCACCCGATTCACCCGAAAAAGCAAACCTACTCAGCCTTAAGTGCCGGGAATGCGGCTTTTTCTTGGTAAAAAGCAAACCTGCGGTAGCGTTTTAGCCAAAAGGTTTGCTTTTATTTTATCCGACTAAAGTGACCTTCAAACAAGTCCCCCGAAAAAGCAAACCTACTCAGCCTTAAGTGCCAGAATTGCGGCTTTTTCTTGGTAAAAAACAAACCTGCGGTAGCGTTTTAGCCAAAAGGTTTGCTTTTATTTTATCCGACTAAAGTGACCTTCAAACAAGTCCCCCGAAAAAGCAAACCTACCCTGCCTTAAGTGCCGGAATTGTGGCTTTTTCTTGGTAAAAAGCAAACCTGCGGTGTCGCTTTTAGCCAAAAGGTTTGCTTTTGTTTTATTCCCTGGCGGAGCCCCTTATTTTTGGGAGAGGCTTCCTTTAAGCCGGAGTGCGCTCATTTTTGCCTGGACTGGCCGATATGCGGCTTTTTGGACCCGTAAATGCGCTCATTTTTGGATTTTACTTAGAAATGAGCGCAAGTGATTTTCCAAATTAGAAAATTAAAAAATAAGAGGAGCTTTAATTGCGCTCATTTTTGCCTGGACTGGCCGATATGCGGCTTTTTGGACCTGTAAATGCACTCATTTTTGGATTTTACTTAGAAATGAGTGCAATAATTTACTATATTGGAAATTAAAAAGATCTGCTGTTCGGTTCGTTCTTTGGGCGAGTCAGTTGCTGTCAAGCGGTGGCGCCAAGCGTTGCTAGCGCCAAGCGGAGAGGCTAAGCGCTAAGCGGAGAGGCAAGCACCAAGCGCCAAGCGCCAAGCAGTGGTGCCGCACAGTGGAAATTCTAAAATTTTTATAACAAATTCAAATTTTTTAAGGAAGTGCTAAGGTGATATGTTATAATCCTTCTGCTTTTGACTGGCAGGAGGACTTTTTTTTATGTGGCTTGCAGAAAAATACGCGGAAGCGTTTCATGTACAAGATCCGGAATATCTGGAAATTGTCGGCGGTTTGCTGGCTTTGGAAGGCATAAAGCAAATGGCTAAATATAAACAGCATAGTGATATTACTCTGTTAGAACATACCATGTGTGTCAGCTTTGTGGCTTACAGTGTCTGTAAGCGGTTGGGGCTGGATTACCGAGCGGCGGCCCGTGCCGGACTGCTGCATGATCTGGTTTATTATGATTGGCATGATCCGGACCCGTCCCATCGGTTTCACGGGTACCGGCACCCCGGCTTCGCATTGCGCAACGCCAGGGAACTGACCACTTTGACCCCGGTAGAAGAAGACAGCATTGTCCGGCATATGTGGCCGCTGACGCCAATCCCGCCCCGCTACAAAGTAGCTTGGATTATTACGCTTGTGGACAAGTACTGTGCCACCAAAGAAACGTTACGAAAATACCAAAGAAAGCCGGTGAACTATCATGGATAAGCTAACCGTCTTAACCACACTTGCACAATACTTCCTTTATTTCATTATGTATTCGGTTCTTGGCTGGTGTATTGAAATGTTATATTGTGGTATTGGAGACAGCATCAAGAACAAAAAACTAACCATTCATAACCGGGGCTTCCTATATGGTCCATTAACCCCAATTTACGGAACAGCTACTATTGTTATGCTACTGACGCTGTCTCACTTTAAGGACAGCATTCCGCTTCTTTTTATTGTCGGTCTTGTCATGTGCGATATAGTAGAATACCTAACCAGCTTCCTGATGGAAAAACTGTTCCATGCGCATTGGTGGGATTATACCGGAAAGTTCTTAAATATTAACGGCAGAATTGACTTTGTCCATTCTTTGGAATGGGGTGCTTTATCTGTTGTCTTTATTCGCTATATCCATCCGTTCTTTAGCGGCCTTTCCATTTTCCAGATGTTTAGTGACCGCCAAATCCGTGTTATTGCATTAGGTATCTTTATTTACTTTATGTATGACCTGATTAATACGGTCATTGCTACCATTAATGTACGGAACTTGCAGGTCAAGATGGCGTCCTTCAAAGATGCCGTTGCAGAGAAGCTGTCCGGCAGCAAGTTTAGTCCGGAAGAAGCTTCTAAAGCTGTAACTGAAATGAAAGACCGCATTACGGCAATGTTTAAAGGCCGGCGCACCCGTCACATCTTGATTGAATTTCCGGATTACCTGAAGGAAATGATGAATAATATGGATAGCATTCAAAACAACTTTACCGGTTTGAAGGATGAATGGAAAGAGGACTGGAAAGAAGAATGGAAGACGGAATGGGACAGCATGAAAGAAAGCTTTTCTGCATTCCTGGAAAAACATAAACCCAGAAAGTAAAAGAAAAATCCCTCGGCAAAAACTTGTCGAGGGATTTCCTATATTTTCAAGGCCTAATATGGTAGAATAACAGTCAATTTAAAGGGCAGGATTGCAGGTTTTGCAATTAACCGAACACACCGGACATTCCACGGAAGCCCGAGTCGTGTTCAGAAAGTAGGATTCATATGAAAGAAAAAGGAAAGAAAACCCTGCAAAAGGGAAAAGGGTTTTTGAATGAAATTTTTATTGATGGCTTGTCCGGTATGGCGCTAGGTTTATTCAGCACACTGATTATCGGCACCATTATTTCACAGCTTGGCACCTTGATTGGCGGTACGTTTGGTGCTTACTTAGTGGTAATTGCCAATGTGGCCAAGAGCCTGACCGGCGCCGGCATTGGAGTCGGGGTGGCAACCAAGCTGAAACAGGGACCGTTGGTCACTGTTTCTTCCGCGGTTGCCGGTATGATTGGCGCTTTTCCCGCTATTGGTACTCTTTCTGCACCGCTGGAAGCCATTAAACTTGGCACTCCCGGTGAACCGCTCGGCGCTTTTTGCGCCGCCATTGTAGCGGTGGAACTGGGTCGACTGGTTGCGGGAAAAACGCCGGTAGACATTATTGTAACGCCACTGGTTTGCATTTTAACCGGTGCCGCCGCCGGCTTGGTTCTTGGCCCGCCAATTTCCACCTTTATGTCTTGGCTTGGCAGCCTGGTTAACTATAATGTAGATCTTCACCCAATCATTGGCGGTATTATTGTTTCTGTATTAATGGGCGTTTTCTTGACGTTACCCATCAGCTCTGCCGCCATTGGTATTTCTATGGGAATTACCGGTCTGGCCGCCGGAGCAGCAACCATCGGTTGCTGCTGCAACATGGTAGGCTTTGCCGTTATCTCGTATCGTGAAAACAAAGCAGGTGGTCTGATTGCGCAGGGCCTTGGTACTTCCATGTTGCAGATGCCGAACCTGATTCGCAAACCTATTTTGTGGTTGCCGTCTATTATCGCTTCCGCCATTTTGGGTCCAATTTCTTCTGCAGTGCTGAAAATGTCCAGTACTCCAATCGGGTCCGGCATGGGCTCCGCCGGCCTGGTCGGCCAGATTGCTACGTTCCAAACCATGGCACCGCAAATCGGTTGGGCGCTGACGCTGGTGGAAATTCTGGTCATGCAATTTATTTTGCCGGCCGCTATTTGTCTTGCTATTTCCGAATTTATGCGTAAGAAAAAGTGGATTAAGCCGGGCGATTTAGCTCTTGACTTATAAAAAAGTCACACCGAGGAATAACCATGAAAAGAAAAAAGACTCTGAAAAAAAAGACTCTGAAAAAAGAAGATTCGCAACTCGCCAAAGAACGAAAGGTTACAGGCTCCAAAATATTGCTGTTTGTTTTACTTGGAGTACTCTTGATTGCGTTGCTGATTAGTTTGATTGTTGGTAAAACAAAAGACAATTCTTCCGAGACTTCTTCTGTGAGAAATACAGAAGTAAGTCTGTTGGACGGGACAGAAACTTTGGGCTTGAGCCAGGGAGGACAGCAGTTCGGATTTTATGCGGACGGCACTTATAAGGCAGCAGGCTTCTTAATTATAGATAATCAGACCTACACGTATGAAACGTCCGGTAAGTATACCGTGTCAGACGGAAAACTGAACTTTACGGATTGTAATCCGCTGAAAGTTAGCACGGAGGGAAAGACTGCGGAGTGGGAATCTGCTGTATCCAGTGTTATTTATGAAAGCAAGTGGACCGTCACCTTGACAGGAACGGATTTATCAGAGAAAACGTATACCTTAGCCCAGTATGATTTGGGAAAGGAAGAGGCTGACCAACTAGGGGTCAAGGGCGTGAAGGCTGTCTCCACGCCGGAAACATCTTACTTTGATGTGGAAGATTCTACTACAGATATCAGCAGCCTGTTAAGCGGTTTCAGTATGGACGATATTGCTGCCATGATGGGCATGTCCAGCTTTCAGACCTCCGGTACGGCTGCAGAAGTAGAAAGCTATGATACCAGCGGAGCGCTGGTTGCGCAGACGCAGGAAGGAATTACGCTGGCTTTCTATCAAGACGGCACGTATACCTTAAGCGGTACAGCCACTTACGAAGGCCAACAGATTTCCTTGTCCCAGAAGGATACCTATTCTGTTAAGAATAACAATCTCATTCTGGATAACGGTTCTCAGGCCGTTGTTTCGGCAGATGCGCTGAAGCAATATGGCATGGACAATCTGTCTGTCTCTACAGCGCATACCTGCACGAACAACAACGGCGCATTAACCGTAAATATTACTTTTGTCATTCCTTCCTACGGCAACCAAACGCTGGGCTCTTATACCATTTCGGCGGAGGATGCCGCCAAACTTGGCGTCACCGGCGCCTCCACAGACAGTGGAAATAATGGTAGCTCTGACACGGATGGAAGCAACAGTAACTCCGGTGGCAATTCCAACAGCGGAACCAATTCCAATTCTGCTCTTGCCCGCTTCTGGACTATGTTCTTACAGTTCTTTAAGAATCTCTTTTAAAAGGAGGAATTTGAAATGAAAAAAGGAAGCAAACGGGTGCTTGCTTTGCTGTTGGCATTTACGCTGATGGGCAGTCTGCTGGCTGTGGGTGCATCAGCGGCGTCTGGCAGTACGGTAAAGCATTATTCCGTTTATGTGAATTTGGGGGACAGCATTGCCTCCGGCTATGGTTTGCCAAATGACCAGACGCCGAAGACCATTGTACCGAACAGCTACGGTGCCCGCCTGGCCTATGCCGTGCAGGCAGATTATTACTATGCTTATGCCCAGCGTGGATACCGTGCTGCAGAAGTGCGGATGCTGTTGGACAATAACTATAATGGCGATGCATTAACGGATTCTGCAGAAATGCTGGAAGCAACTGCCAATTACACCACTACCAAAAGCTTAAAAAATCAACGCAAGGGTTATCAGCAGGCCGTAAAGTCAGCAGATCTGATTACGCTGGATGTTGGATTTAATGATATCTGGCTTCCTATGAAGCATTATGTAAACCAGTGGACGGAAAACACTGTGGGTACTGCCTTAACCTTCCCGGTACTGACGGCACAAACCGTTTGGGAATGGACCGGCGAATTCATGATTAACTATGCCAAAGTAGTCAATAAGATTTTGGAACTGAATCCGGATTGCACCATTATCTTGGTTGGTTCCTACAATCCATGTGACACCTGGTCTTTGACCGGAATGCCGATTGGTTACGGAAAACTGATTGGACCGGTTTATGACGCCATTAACGCCTACAAGAGGTCCATTGCCGCACTTCACTCCAACTGCACCTATGTAGATGTCAGTGGGGTAGACGTTGGCACCAAGCAATTGGATCTGTCTCAGGGCGGTTTTGAACCGCATCCGACGAAGAAGGGCCATGAATACATGTTCAATCAGATTGTGGCAGCGCTTCCTACCGGAAAAAGACGCAGCACTACTTATCCGACTTTGACCAAGACCAGAATTGTCAGCCAGAGCGTATCCGGAAAGTGGAAGAAGAGCAACGACTATTGGGTGGTTCTGACCCAAAACGGATTTGTTCGCAACTATACCGGCAAAGCTTGGAATTGCAATGGCACCTATCAGGTAACCCACGGAATGTACAATTGGTAATTTCTGTATTCCTGGATAAAACGTGTAAAGAAAAAACACTTTACAAGTTCACAGTTTATCTATGGACAAACGAACAGAGCTGTTGTATAGTGTAGAAAATGGATTTGTCTTTTTGAGGACAGGGAAACTGCCACCGGTGGACAGTCACTTATTCCATGAGTAACCCTCGGGAGCAATGCTCGAGCTTGCTCTAGCATTAAAATATTTACAAACGAAACCCACTGCCAATCGGCAGTGGGTTTTCGTTTATACGTTTATACTATATTAATACAAATTTATACAGGGCTTCGGCCACACCATCGTGATCACAGTCGTGGATGGTGACATAGTCAGCGTGGGCCTTTACTTCTGCAGTGGCATTCTGCATTGCCACTGCCACTGCTGCCGTGTCCAGCATGGGTAAGTCATTGTCAGAGTCACCCATTCCAATTGTTTTGTCCATAGGAATGTTCAAATAATGGCTCATCCATTGGATAGCGGAGCCCTTGCTGACCCCGGCTCTGACGAACTCTACAAATTCCTTGCAAGAGAAGAACCCGTTTAAATGAAAGCCGCTTTGTTGCAGGATGCTCTGCCGGAAACGCTCCAAACGGTCATGATCTTTTAAGTCAATGCACAGCACCTTATAGGGAGCTTCGGTTAATCCATCCGGCAGCTCCGGACAAAATTGCACTGTCATATGCGTCATGCCGGCATAGTAACGTACTTCCGGACAATCTTCTTTTGTCAAAAGGAAATTGCTGTCATAAGTTTGGGTATACAGGTTAATTTTGGCGGCTTCTTCAAAAAGGAAAGAAACTTCATCGCCCGTTAAAGGGGCAGAAAAAATGGACTCCTTTTGATAACAGTCATAAATGACGGCACCGTTGTAGGCAATGACGTAGCACCCTTGCTTTTCCAAGTCCAAACTGCGAATGGTTTCCTTCATGGCAGAAAGGGGACGACCGCTGCAAAGAATAATCTGATGCCCTTGCTTGCGGGCCTCTTCTAACGCCGCTTGGTTCCCTTTGCTGACCTGTTTCTGGCGATTCAGCAACGTACCGTCCAGATCCAGAAAAACCATCATAAAACCACATCCTTATTGAGAATAGCATAATTATATAATAAAATAGGTTCAGTTATTTTGAAAGAGGTGAACGTTCTTGCGTATTGTTATCAAGCTGGGGACTTCAACCCTGACACACGACAGCGGGAACCTGAATATTCGCCGGGTGAGGGAGCTCTGTACGGTGCTTTCGGACCTGAAAAATGCCGGAAATGAAATTATTATGGTTTCTTCCGGTGCCATTGCCATGGGCGTGGGAAAACTGCCATTGAAGGAACGGCCATCGGATATCCCCGGAAAGCAGGCCGCTGCCGCCGTTGGACAGTGTGAACTAATGTATATTTACGATAAGCTGTTTGGTGAATACAACCACGTAGTGGGGCAATTGCTCTTGACCGCAGATGACGTAGTGAATGATGAGCGACATACCAATTTCAGCAATACGTTAAATCGCCTATTGGAAATGGGGGCCATTCCTATTATTAATGAAAATGATACTATTTCTACGGATGAAATTGCCCTTGGGGACAATGACACGCTGGGTGCCATTGTTGCCAAATCCGTTCAGGCTGATTTACTGATTATTCTAACAGACTGTGATGGTCTTTATACCGCAGATCCGCGGAAAAGTCCAGACGCGAAGCTGATTCCTAAAGTGGAAAATATTACTCCGGAACTGATGACCTTGGGCGGCGGAAGCGGCACCAAACGGGGTACCGGCGGTATGGCTACTAAAATCAGTGCGGCTAAAATGGCAACGGAGGCCGGTATTAATACAATTGTAATTAACGGAAATCAGCCAAAAGCATTATACGATATTATGGATGGTAATCCCTACATAGGAACGCTGTTTCTGGCGCAAAAGTGATAAATGGAGGAATGAAGGAATGCTCTCTACCACGTTAGATCTTTGTAGAAAATCGAAAGCCATTTGCACGGAGATTGCGGCGCTGTCTACCGAACAGAAGAATGCGGCTTTGTTACGGATGGCAGATGAGCTGGAGTCCCAGACGGAGGCCATTTTGGCCGCCAATGCATTGGACTTGGCGGAAGCCAAAGACAACGGCATTGGTGACGTTATGGCAGACCGTCTCCGACTGACGCCGGACCGTATCCACGGTATGGCAGAAGGCCTGCGTGCCCTTGCGGAACTGCCGGATCCGGTCGGAAAAGTAGAACGGCAAGTAGAACGTCCGAACGGCCTTGTTATCCGTAAAATTCGGGTCCCTCTTGGCGTGGTAGCCATTATTTATGAAAGCCGTCCGAACGTAACTTCGGATGCCGCAGGAATTGCTTTTAAAGCCGGAAATGCCTGTGTCCTTCGTGGCGGAAAGGAAAGTTACCGTTCCTCTAACGCTATAGTTGCAGTATTAAAGAATGCCTTAACCGAATGCGGCATCCCGGAAGATGCCGTTAATTTGGTTTCCGACCTGACCCATGCCAGTGCGGACGAATTAATGACGGCCACCGAACTGGTGGATCTGCTAGTTCCGCGCGGGGGCGCAGGCCTGATAAACCGTTGCGTACAGAATGCCAAAGTACCTTGCATTCAGACCGGCACCGGCATCTGCCACATTTATGTGGATGCAACTGCAGAGGAAGCGCAGGCCCTTGGCATTGTCAACAATGCCAAGACGCAACGCCCATCTGTTTGCAATGCCATGGAAGTTTGCTTGGTCCATAAAGACATTGCACCAAGTTTTTTGCCAAAACTGGAACATCTTCTGGTGCAGGAGCGGGCAGATGCCGGTCTTACGCCGGTGCAATTACGTTTAGATCCGAAAGCAGCTGCATTCATTTCGGGTACTCCTGCCGGCCCGGAAGATTTTGATACCGAATTCTTAGATTACATTATGGCTGTTAAAGTGGTGGATAGTGTGGAAGAAGCAATCAACCACATCGCAAAGCATTCTACCGGGCATAGTGAATCCATTTTAACCAATACAAAAGAAAATGCAGACCGTTTTTGCACTTGCGTAGACAGTGCCGCTGTATATGTAAATGCATCCACGCGCTTTACCGATGGCGGTGAATTTGGCCTTGGCTGTGAAATGGGGATTGCCACCCAAAAGTTACATGCGCGTGGCCCTATGGGCCTGGAAGAAATGACCACCTACAAATACCTGATTCAAGGTAACGGTCAAATCCGGGAATAACTTTTTGAAAATTAGCAAAAAGGAAGTAATGTTATGTTTAAGTATGGATTTATAGGCGCAGGAAATATGGCTAACGCACTGGCTTCCGGTTTGGTACAAAAAGTGCCTTCGGATACGGTTGCTCTGTCAGACCCTACTCCTGCCAAATTAAAAGCTTTAACGGATAGCATTTCTGCTGTTGCTTCTACCAATGAAAGCATTGCAAAATCAAGTAACTACGTCGTTTTAGCAGTTAAGCCGCAGGTGCTTCCTGCGGTTTTGCCGGAGCTACAAGGACCGCTTTCCGAAAATGACGAGCCGGTTCTGGTTACCATGGCGGCCGGCACCAAAATGGCTACCATTTGTACTCTGCTTGAAAAAGAATATCCGGTTATCCGCATTATGCCCAATACACCATGTTCTATTGGTGCCGGCGTTATTTTGGTTACCAGAAATAGCCTGGTCACAGATGATCAATACCATACCTTTATACATGACTTTTCCGCATGCGGAAAAGTGGTTTCCGTAGAAGAAGAAAAACTTATTGATTCCGGCTCCGTCATTTCCGGATGTGGTCCGGCTTACATTTATATGTATATAGAAGCGCTGGCAAAAGCCGGGGAAGCCCTAGGCCTCCCGGCGGAAACAGCGGCAGAATTGGCCAAGGCCACCTGCCGTGGTTCCGCCCTCCTGGCCGAGCAGAGTGCGTCGTCTTTGGAAGACCTCCGCATTGCTGTCTGCTCGCCTGGCGGCAGCACTATTGAGGGTGTAAAAAGTTTGCAGAATTCCGACTTGAACGGAGTAGTAAAGACAGCACTGAGTGCTGCTTATCAAAGAACCTTGGAATTGGCTGGGGACAAGTAAGAACAAGCACGAAAAACGCTACCAAACAGTAACAAATTGTAACCCTTTTGTAACCTTTTGTAATTTTTTGGGATTTGCACAAAGAATGCCGTCGCATTTTTCTAATAAAGAAAAAAGTTTTTAAGCTTTCTCCAAAAAGCTGTAAAAACTCCGTTATTTTGCACAAAAACTTCATCAGAAATAATTTGACTTTATTTCAACTCGTCATTACAATGCCTGACGTCAAGGTCAAAGAACGTCACTCATAATAATGGCGTGGCTCCCAAACATAGGAGAAAGACAGGTTGACTGCCTGCCGGGAGCCATGAAGATAAAGGAGATTTTTGATGATTACAAACCAAGACGGCCGTAAATTTGTAAAGGCAGTTCGAAAACGCCTGATTGTAGCGCTGGCACTAATTGCTGTTTGCTGCATGGCGGTGGTTGCGGCAGCCGCCTCTGTATACACGGTAGACGTGACTGCAGATGGTGACACGAAGACGGTCAAAACATCTGCCCGCAACACAGATGTCATTATTGAACAAGCCGGTGTTTCTGTTGGAGATGATGATGTAGTTGATCTTACCAACTTCCGCGCCGGGACAGACAGTAAGGACGGTAACGAAATTAAAGTACACCGTTCTCAGACTGTTGAAATTTATGATGATGAAGAACTTGTTGCAACTGTCACCGTGGCCGGTACCGTTCAGGATGCTTTGGACAAAGCCGGAATAAAACTCGGTGAAAAAGACACTGTTAGTCCATCAGCTGACACTGTTCTGACAGAAGACCAAGAGGTCTACATTACCCGCTCCGAATCCGTAAAAGTTATTGCGGACGGCAAAACCGAATATGTACCATTTACCACAGGCACAGTAGCTGACGTCCTTGACAGACAGGGTATTAGCCTGGGTAAAAATGATGAGGTTTCGCCATCCCTTGATACGGAATTGAGCATAGGTGATACCGTGGTTGTAGAACGGGTTACATACAAAATTCGTGTTACAACCGAAACATTGGAGTACGACACAGTTACCAAGTCTGACTCCACCGTTCCATCCGGAACAACCAAAATCCTGCAAACAGGAGAAAACGGGGCTCGCACCGTTGCTTACAAAGACAAAATTGTAGACGGTGAAGTGGCTGAAAGTGAAGAACTGAAAGAACAGGTTTTAAAAGAACCGGTAGATCAGGTAATTGCAAAGGGTACCAAAGTTGCCGTTACCGCAACCAATACCATCAGCCAAATGTCACTTCCAAGCAAATATACCCTGAAGGATGGCGTTCCAACCAATGCGTTGAAAACCATCACAGGCCCCGCTACCGCATACTCTGCTTCTTCCGGTGCCAAGTGTGCTACCGGAGTAACCGCACAGACCGGCTATGTAGCAGTAGACCCAAAGGAAATTCCTTACGGTTCTGAGCTTTACATTGTTTCCGCAGACGGTAAGCAAGTATACGGATATGCCATTGCTGCCGATACCGGTGGGTTTACCAAAACCACGAACGTTGTAGTTGACCTCTACATGAATACCAACGCACAGTGCTGCCAATGGGGCCGCCGAAACGTTGTTATCTACGTTCTCAGCTGGGGCACGGGGAAAGTAAAGTAAATTGCAAAAAGCAAACCATAAAAAGAAGGATCTCTACCCTGGGGTTCTTCTTTTTTATGCCTTGCACAGTTTACACACCTGTTCCATAATGGAGTTGAACAACGAAGTAGGAGAATGGTATGGTTTTTCAAGAGGCATATGATGATCGTGGTTCGATGCGAGAAAGAAGATCCAACTTTTCCATATAACTTGATCATAAGGAGGATGCTTTATGAGAAGAAAAACAAAAGCAAGGAACATTATTATTTGCGCAATTGCAATTGTCTTGTGTGCAATTATGGGAGCCAGTTATCTTGAGTTCGGTACAATTAATGCGGTGCGTGTGGCTTATGGTATTTCTGCCGTAAGAGAAGGAAAAAAGCATTATGTCATTGTAAAAAATAATAGATTGACATCTCCTTACAAGGTGGTAATAACACAGTTTGATGGGGATTACACCCATGAAGATTGTTTGACAGAAATGGGATACACCGTCCAGGAACAGTTTGGCAGTTCCTTTATTGTAAAAAAGAACGGAAAACAGGAAACGGCATACATTGAAGGAACCGGCAATCCTTGGTGTGACATGTTTCAGTTCCGATAAGCCCGGTGGCATAGGCTTGCGTACAAATTAAAATTCAGTTAAGATACCCGATAAGTGCAGAAATGTGCTGATCGGGTATTTTGGTTTAAGTAGCTTTAAGCTATTTCATCTATGATAAAGACAGTTTAAGGCAGTTCGAAAGGGGGCGTGGCCTTGAAAGATCCTTATGACGTGCTGGGGGTGCCGCACGGGGCTTCAGAGGAAGAAGTCACCAAAGCGTATCGGAAGCTGGCAAAGCAGTATCATCCGGACTTGAACCCGGGCGATGAAGCTGCAGCACAAAAAATGAGCGAAATTAACGATGCCTATGACCGCATTAAAAAGGGCGATGTAGGAATTCACTCTTCCCGCACTGCCGGTCCGCAACAGGGCAATGCCCAGTACGGCTATGGCAGTGGCGGATATTATACGCAGGATTTTGACGAATTCTGGAAGTGGTTCCAGCAAAACCGGGCGGAGCAACAACGGCAACAGGCCCAGAGAAGAACCGCTACCTATTCTACAACCAACCGCCGCAGCGGCGGGTGTGCCCGCTGGCTGCTTTGGATGGTTGTTGTCAATTTGATCCTCTTTCTGGTCCCGGTTCTTTTCCGGACCTGTCTGTACCGTAGCACCGCCCGGTATTACTATG
Source organism: Bacteroidaceae bacterium (assembly GCA_963623075.1). Classification (GTDB taxonomy): domain Bacteria; phylum Bacillota; class Clostridia; order Oscillospirales; family Acutalibacteraceae; genus RUG420. Next base: position 75,954 of record CAVFJZ010000005.1, on the reverse strand, counting down.
CGCAAGATGCTGACAATTACAGCAGTTATTCTGCGCCTGACAGTAACTACTATGAACAGCATTCCCAACAGGATCAAGACAGCCGTCAGCAGAGAAGCGAACTGTATGATAAATATAATCTCAGTTATCATGCTGAAACAAATGAAGTTACAATTTTAGAAGGTGAACCACAAGTATGAAGGAAAATAAGGGCAAGGTATCCAACTGGTTCAAGGATTTGGACCGGAAGTGCATGGAAGGCATGGCAGGACGCAACGGTATAGACGGACTCAATATTTTGCTGTTCGTTGTTTATGTTGTCCTGGTTCTTTTGGGAACCTATTACAGAGCCTACTGGATCTGCGGATGTGCATTGGCTGTTTTAGTATGGCTACTGTTCCGGGCCTTTTCCAAAAATTTGGAAAAGCGGCGGAAAGAAAATGCGTTTCTTCTCCGCATTCGAGATTTCTTCCGCAAGAAGCGGCACTTTCTAAAACAAAAACAAAGAGATCGGAAAACATACGTCTATAAAAAATGCCCGCAGTGTAAAAAAATGCTCCGTGTCAAAAAGAAAAAAGGCACGAGAACCATCAATTGCCCGCATTGCAATAAGGAAATCAAAATTCATTGTTTTTCTGATGCAAAATAAGTGCTTAAACAGCCCGCCGTCAGGCGGGCTGTTCGTTTGTGTTTTGGCATGGCCTATGATAAAATGAAGCAATATAACAGACGGAAAGGGAGGCGGTAAAATGTATGATTATCTTGTTGTCGGAGCCGGATTATTCGGCGCAACCTTTGCCCATGAAGCTGTAAAAGCAGGATATTCGGTTTTGGTTGTTGACAGGCGGGACCATATTGGCGGCAACGTTTACACGGAATCGGTAGCTGACATAGATGTGCATCGGTATGGTGCGCATATTTTCCATACAGATGATGAAACTGTTTGGAACTTCGTTACCGCACTTACTCCTTTTCATCCGTATGTGCATCAATTAAAAGCAAATTACAAAGGGCGGTTATATGACATGCCCTTTAATATGTATACCTTTTCGGAAATCTTTGGCATCCAAACACCGGAAGAGGCTCGCACCATTTTGGAACAAGAGCGGGCAGAAGTTCAAGGAGAACCGCAAAATTTGGAAGAGCAGGCCATTGCTTTGGTTGGTCGTACCGTTTATACCAAACTGGTGAAAGGATATACGGAAAAACAGTGGGGCAGGGACTGCAAAGACCTTCCGCCCAGCATTATTCGGCGTCTGCCGGTGCGGTATATCTATGACAATAACTACTTTAATGACCGCTTCCAGGGCATTCCGGAGCGGGGGTATACCGCTTTGGTAAAAGCTTTGCTGGAAGGCTGCTCCGTAACCTTAAATACAGATTTCTTAACAGATAGGCTTGCACTGGAAGCACAGTGCAAAAAAGTTGTTTATACCGGACCGTTAGATGAATATTATGATTACTGTTACGGCCGCTTGGAGTATCGCAGTCTTCGCTTTGAAACAGAAGTGTTAAATCGAAACAGTTACCAGGGCATGGCCGTTGTCAATTACACGGATCGCAGTCCGGATTATACCCGTATTATTGAGCACAAGTTTTTCCATGATAAGAACCAGCCACAAACGGTTATTACACGGGAATACCCTGCGGCATGGACAAAGGGTATGGAACCTTATTACACAGTAAATGACGCCAAAAATACAGCATTGCACAAACAGTATGCAGCGCGTGCAAAAGAAGAAGGACTTCTTTTCGGGGGACGTCTGGCGGATTATCAATACTATGACATGGATGACACAATTGCCGCTGCGTTGCAGCTGGCGCAGGAGGAACTGAAATGGAACGACCGTTAATTTCCATTATTATGCCGGTTTATGGGGTAGAAAACTATGTAGGCCGCGCCATTGAAAGTATTCAGGCACAAACTTATGATAACTGGGAATTACTCTGTGTAGATGATGGCACAAAAGACCGTAGCGGAACTATCTGTGAAGAATATGCCTTTTCGGATGAACGCATTACGGTTTTTCATAAAGAAAACGGCGGTGCTCCCAGTGCCAGAAACTTTGCCATGGACAAGGCTTCCGGGGATTATTTCTACTTCATGGATTCTGACGACTGGGCAGAACCGGATATGCTGGAAGATATGGTAACCTTGGCAGAAGAACAGCAGGCACAGCTGGTAGTATCCGGGTTTTATATTGACACTTATTACAACGAAGACCAGTGCTTTACCCAAGTACAGACTTGCCCAAGCGCGGTTTATAAATCGCAAAAAGAATTCCGACAAAATGCCATGGAATTATTTGATCAGAATTTGCTTTATTCTCCGTGGAACAAACTGACACGGGCGGATTATCTAATGGAAAATCAGATTTATTTTCCGCAAACGTTCTGGGATGATTTCCCGTTTGTTCTCATGGTCATTCGAGACGTGGAGCGGGTTGCTGTTACCGGAAAGGCATATTATCACTTTATTCGTCAACGGCAGGAATCAGAAACGGCCCGATATCGGGATGGTATGTTTGAAAAACGACTGGAGGAAGACCGCTGGATGATGGAGCTGTACCAACACTGGGGCTTCATGAATCCAACCATTCAGGAATTTCTGGATCGGCGTCATGTGGAACGCTTATTCGGCTGCTTAGAAAACTTTATGAATCAGGATTGTCCGCTGAGCGTGGCACAGAAGATGAAAGAAATTCATTTGATTCTGAAAAACCAACGAACCAGAGAAGCTGCATTTGGCGCAGTCCCCAGATCTGCCTATATGCGTGTTATGCTGATTCCCATTAAATGGGGACTGGTGTTGCCGGTTTATATTGAAAGCAAAGTCATTTCTGCCGTAAAGCATAAGAACGTGCGTCTGTTCGCCAAATTGAAAGCGTATCGCTGATTTTCTTGGCAGGGATTTCTTTGGCAAAGGCACTATTTCCCCCGCAGGAGGACCTATGTTAAGTATTATTATTCCTGTTTACAACGGAGCTTCCTACCTGGAACGCCTGTTTCAAACGTTGCCCACTACAGAGGCAACAGAATATGAACTGATTTTTATTAATGATGGTTCTACAGATAACAGCGCCGAACTTCTGAAAGAATACGGTGCATCCGGAAAATACAACATGAAGCTTTGCAGCATTTCCAACAGCGGTGTGTCTGCGGCCCGCAACAAGGGCCTGGAGTTGGCCGAAGGGGACTACATTGCTTTCTTAGATTGTGATGACAGCATTCCGGCCAACTACTTGGCGGCTTTCCGCCTGTTGACGGCACCGCAAAGTGGTGTAGGTGCCTCTTTGGATGAGGTATCTCCGGATTTGGTTGCCTTTCAATCTTGGCGTACAGCAAAGGTGCCGGAAATAGGAACGGAAAGTCCGTTGCAGGGCACACAGACAATGACCGGCGTGGAAATGCTGTTTCAGATGGCAAAGAATCCGACCAGATATGGAGTCTATAATTTCTTTTATAAAAAAAGCCTGTTGGAAAAGCAGCAGATGCGCTTTGCAACAGGATATGCTTATTATGAAGATTATGACTTTCTGTACCGCCTGCTGTCCGTAACGGACCGGGTAGTATACACAGAAACCGTTCTTTATTATTATTTGCTGCAGGAAGGAACGGCAGTGGCCACCTTTAAAGTGGAACGCTTGCAAAACATAGAATTGCTCCGTTCCGACATCCCGTTTATTGCCGTCCATGCGCCGGAATTCCTATCGGAATACCGCAAGCATGTCCTGAACCGGATTTATTGGTCCGTTATGTGGCAGGCAGCCTTGGCTTTTCCCGTGGGAAAGGCTTTGCAATTCGGGCACAAAAGCCACATGAGACGCCGGATGTTCCGATTGCGGAACCATCCGGACCGAAAAGTTCGTATTTCTGCCAAGCTGTATTTGCAGAGTCCGTTGGCTTTTGTGCTGGCTGCCAAGCTGCTCGGGAAAAGCCACAGCCGAGTTGGCAAAACAGATTGGAAGCCATTTGCCGATTATTTTCAATCTTTATAAGCTCAACAAAAAAGAAACTCAATAAAAAAGCACAAGCCGGATGGGGGAACATCCGGCTTGCGCTTAAAATAGGAGAAAATGAAATGAAAAAGTGAGTAGGGGAAAACACCCCTATCAGTCTCAAGCTTTGGAGAGTGACTAGTTCTCCACCTGAGAACACCGTTAGTTTACCGAACTATCCTTAAATAACCCTTAAAAATTAGACAAAATTTTGAATTTGTTTTCTTTTTTCACGAATGTGCATTCTTAATCTAATTATGTACTGATCCACTTATTTTTTGACAAAGTTTGGCTAAAAACGCAAAAAGCAGAAAAGGGAAAAGCCCGGACCTTAGTCCGGGCTTTCCCTTTTGAAATAGGAGAAATGAAATTAAAAAAGCGAGTTATGGGGTTTCTACTTTTTTCCTTCCAACTCAGCGGGGGGAGAAGTCCCGTTGAGCTTGTCTTAACTATAAAGGCCGCAACTTAAATGAACTTAAAAGGAAGGTTACAGTTTCATTATTTGCTATGCTTTCTTATCCGTGGTAAAATACAAACATCTATGGAAAGAACGAGAGGGTAGTGAATGAGCGGATATTTGACAACCATCAAAGAGATCATAACAGATCATTCTGACTATAAAGAACAAACCTTGAAAATGGCAAAATCGGATTTAATTCGTACCTACCGTGGATCGGCCCTTGGCTGGTCTTGGGCCGTTATCAAACCGGTTATTACCATTTTTATTTATTGGTTTGCCATGACCATCGGACTTCGTGCTGACAAAGGCATGACAAATTATGATTATTTTCTCTGGCTGATAGACGGTTTGGTGCCGTGGTTTTATATTTCAGACATGTTAAACCGTGGCACAGACTGTATGCGGAAATATCGGTACTTGATTACCAAAATGCATTATCCGGTATCTACCATTCCAACTATTGTCAGCCTTTCTAATTTCTCTGTAAATATGGTCCTGATTGTAGTGGTTTGCATTCTGCATCCCATTCGCGGCTATATGCCGAATATATATTGGCTGCAGATTCCGTTATTCTTGTTCCTGTCGTTTGTTATGTTTACAGCTTGGTCCTTATTTGCGGGACCGGTTTCCGCCATTTCACAGGACTTCTCTCAATTGGTAAAATCTCTTGTATTTGCTTTGCTTTGGGGGTCCGGTATCCTCTTTAATGTAGAAACAATAACGAGTCCTGTAATTCAAATTATTCTGAAGCTGAATCCAATTACCTATTTGGTTTACGGTATCCGCCATTCCTTTATGGGATCTTACTGGTTCTGGGAACATCCACGTCAGCTTTTGGCTTTTCTGGTGGAACTGTTCATTATGCTCTTCCTTGCTGTTTGGAGCTACAAACGCTTGCGCAAGGAAATTCCGGATGTACTGTAAGGAGGATCCCGCACTATGGCAAAGAAAAAGAAAGAAGAACAGATCTTGCAACCGGGACAACCCATTATTGAATTTCGGGATGTCTCCAAACGGTATAAGCTGTATTCCGGTAACAAGCAACGGCTCTTAAGTATCTTTTTTAAACATTTAAAAGTCAAAACAAAAGACGCTATAGATCATGTCAGCTTTAGCGTTATGCCTGGCGAGGCAGTTGCTTTAGTTGGCAGTAACGGCGCCGGAAAGTCTACCATTTTAAAGATGATTACCGGCGTTTGCTTTCCGACAGAAGGTGAAATTATGGTTCGGGGCCGTGTTTCAGCCCTGCTGGAATTAACCGCAGGCTTTGAACCGGAAATGACCGGACGGGAAAATATTTACCTTCGCGGAACCACACTGGGCCTGGAAAAGGATGAAATTGAAAGCCTGGAACCGGAAATTATTGAATTCGCCGACATTGGCGAATACATGGATCAGCCGGTTCGCTCCTATTCCAGCGGTATGAAAGCACGACTTGGTTTTGCAATTAACTCTAATGTACGGCCGGAAATCCTGATTGTGGATGAAGCCCTTTCCGTTGGAGATGCAAATTTCAAGAAGAAATGTTTAGATAAGGTCAACAAGCTGATTGCAGAAGAAAACGTAACTTTACTTTTAGTTACCCACAGCGCCGGCACTGCCAAGCAGTTCTGCAAGAGGGGTATTTATATTAAAAACGGGAAACTGGTATTTGACGGCACCATAGACGAAGCAGTGGCTAAATACGAAGAATCCCTTAAGAAAAAGAAAGGTGGAAAAAATGAAAACAACACTGGTTGTTATGGCTGCAGGAATCGGCAGTCGCTTTGGAAAAGGCATTAAACAGATGGAACCGGTTGGCCCAAGCGGAGAGCTTATTATTGATTATTCCTGCCACGATGCCATAGAAGCCGGTTTTAATAAAATTGTTTTCATTATCCGCAAGGATCTGGATGCTGATTTCAGAGAAGTTATTGGAGACCGGATTGCCAAGAAGATTGAAGTGGCTTACGCCTATCAGGAACTGGACAATCTGCCGGATGGCTTTACTCCCGGACAGCGCACAAAGCCTTGGGGAACCGGTCAAGCCATTCTTGCCTGCAAAGGCATTGTAAATGAACCATTTGCCATTATTAATGCAGATGACTACTATGGCAAAGAAGGCTTCCGCCTGATTCACGAATTTTTAGAAAGCGGAAAGGCGTATGCGGCAGATGGAAAGCTGCATTTGTGTATGGCCGGCTTCCAACTGAAGAATACCCTTTCTGAGCAAGGTGGCGTAACTCGCGGCGTATGTAAGGCAGACGGTAATTTCTTGACCCAATTGGATGAAACTTCTGACATTGAAAAAATTAATGGTAGAGCTGCGCTGCGCAACGGAGACGACATTAATTATTTCCCGGACGATACCCTTTGTTCTATGAATATGTGGGGCTGTCCCCCGGAATATATTGATTCTTTGGAAGAAGGCTTTAAGGATTTCCTGAAAAACCTGCCGGAAGGCAATTTGAAGGCCGAATATCTGGTTCCTATTGTCATTGGAAACTATGTAAAGGAAGGCAAGGCAGACGTAGAAGTATTGCCTACCAAAGATAAGTGGTTTGGGGTTACCTATCAGGAAGATAAATATATTGTGAAGGAAGCTTTCCAAAAATTGGTTGCAGACGGGGTTTATCCGAACAACATCAAATAAAGATAGCATCATGACTTCGGGCTCCGTCCAATTGGTCGGGGCCCGTCTGTTTATTCTATTTATAGTTTTTTAAGAATTATCCTATATAATGAAAAACCGGAAAGAATCAAAATAGGAAAGGAGGGGAGACCACTGGCCAGAAAAAGACTGACAAAAAAACTTACCTATTCGCAGCGGACGCAGAAAAATAGGAAACGGAAATCAGCAGGGACTTGGAAGAAAAAATGGAATGCCTTCCGGAAAAAGATCCGGCAACAAAAGTGGTGGCAATTTTTAAATAGTCACAAAACGGTGTTTAAGCTGGTGGGAAGACCTCTGCTTTTAATTTTGGTTTGTATTATGGTCTGGACTACCGTTTATCGGTACCAGCAAAATACGCCTTGTGGTATAGACGTGTCCTCTCATCAAGGCTTTATTAATTGGATTGAAGTGAAATATGATAGGACAGAGTTTGCCATTATCCGCGCAGGCGTTACCACCTGGGACAATGGCAATCTAAAAGAAGATGAACGGTTTAATCATAACTTCTCTGCCTGTGGGCGGCTGAACATAGACCGTGGGGTTTACTATTATTCCCAGGCAACTACGCCGGAGGAGGCTGTACAAGAAGCAAACTTAGCTTTGAAAATGGTAGATGGGCGGGAATGCCAATTGCCTATCTACATTGACGTAGAGGATACCGGTACCGGTGGCAAAGGCCGCGCGGATAACCTGACGAAAGAAGAACGGACTGCTGTGGTGAAAGCTTTTTGTGAAACCATTGAAGCAGCCGGATATCGTGCAGGAGTATATTCCAACGCCAGCTTCTTTACCAATAATTTGAATGTAAGCGAATTAAAAAGTTATTCTTTTTGGGTGGCAGCCTACAGTACTACCATGCCGGCCTATCTGCCAATGGCATATGATATTTGGCAATATACGGATAGTGGTACTATTCAGGGAATAGAAGGCAACGTGGATTTAAACCGGTATTCTGTTTTTAAATCGAATACCACCAGTAATTCAGTTGCTGAAAGTTAATCAAACAAGAAAAAACCGGTGTTCCAAACGGAACACCGGTTTGCTTTTGCTTTTCAACGCGTGCTTATTTTGCAACCTTAGTCATCAGAGCAGACTTTTTGCGAGCAGCATTGTTCTTATGAAGAATGCCCTTGGCCTGAGCCTGGTCAATTTTCTTTACGGCTGCCTTAACAAGTTCTTCCTTATCTGCAGCATCAGTTTCAATGGCGATGTTGGCCTTTTTAATGGCGGTCTTGAGTGCGGAATTGGTGGACTTGTTTCTTTGTGCTTTGGTCTGGTTTACAAGTACACGTTTCTTAGCAGATTTAATGTTAGGCATAGTTGCACCTCTCCTTTAGTCGTTACAGTGAAATAATATAACACTTAGCCTTAGAAAAAGCAATCTTTTTTCTTTGCTCTTTCTTAGGATTCATAAAGATAAACACGACATTCATAGGGGCGCAGTTTACAGGTCTTAGCAGAGGCCGGTGCTTTGTCATAATTCTGCAAAATCAGTTTGCCGTCGGTCAGCCGATATCCCTTTGGTGCCTTGAATTTTACCTTGTGCTTGGAGAAGGAGCAAATAACCAGTGCACGACGTCCTTTGCAGGTGCGTTCATAACAATAAATTTTGCGGCTTCTTGGATAAAATTCCTTGTAGGCACCATGAACAAACAGTTCTTTGTCGGCCTGGCGGATTTGGAACAACTTCCGATAGTAATGCAGGATGGAATCCGGATCTTTTTCTTCGTCTGCCCGGTTTACGCCCTTCTTATAGTTTTGATTGACAAAGAACCACGGTGTTCCGGTGGTGAAGCCGGCGTTCTTTTCCCGAGACCATTGAACCGGTGTGCGAGCATTTTCCCGCGTTGTTTTGTTGGTTACTTTCAGTGTTAACCAGCCAAGGCCGAATTTCTTGAAAAGCTTGGCGTTGTTAAAGGTAACTACGTCCTTGAAATCTTCCAGCTTTTTCAGCTTGATATTCGTCATACCCAGTTCCTGCCCCTGATAAACAAAGGCAGTTCCGGATTGCATGTAACACATGGTGGCCAGCATTTTTCCGGATTCTTTCCAGTATTTTTCCGACCCATACCGAGAAATGATACGTGGGTGGTCATGGTTTTCAATGTAAAGTGCATTCCATGCACCACCTTGGGCCATTTTATACTGCCAGCTGGAGAACGCTTTCTTCATTCTGCGCAGGGAAAACGGAATATGAATGGTATCTGTGGCAATGCAGTCTGCCGTCATGTGGTCAAAGCTGATCATGATATCAAAGGCTCTGTCTTCCCCTGCGGTGAATTCCAGCGCACTTTTGGCATTGGTCATGGGCGATTCAGCTACTACAAAACAATCATACTGATTAATAACGTCATTTCGGAATTCGTCTACATATTCATGAATATGCGGTCCCTTATTGTAGTGTTCTATGCCACAGGCAATGGGGAGCGGAAAACCGTCCGGCAAGCCCTCTTTTTTGGAAATGAAGGTGATAACATCTTCCCGGAAGCCGTCAACACCCATATCCAACCAGAAGCGCATAATGTCTTTGACTTCTTCCCGGACCTTCGGGTTGTCCATGTTCAAATCCGGTTGTTTTTTGGAAAAAACATGCAGGTAATATTGGTCTAACTCCTTGTTATATTCCCAAGCGCCGCCTTCAAACATGGAAACCCAGTTGTTCGGGGGATTGGTGCCGTTTTTGGAATTGCCGCCACGGCCGTCCCGCCAGAAGTAGTAATCATGGTAAGGGTTATCTTTGGATTTGGCGCCCTCTTTGAACCATTCGTGTTCGTCAGAAGAGTGGTTAACAACTAAGTCCATGACTACTTTCATATCCCGCTTATGCGCTTCGTCCAAAAGCTTTTGGAAGGTAGTTAAGTCACCAAAGTCTTTGTGGATGTTACGGTAGTCAGAAATGTCATATCCGTAGTCTGCATTTGGAGAAGGGTAAATCGGGGAAAACCAGATGCAGTTTACGCCTAGGGACTTAATGTAATCCAGTTCTTCCAGAACCCCGTTTAAGTCTCCAATGCCATCTCCGTTACTGTCTTTAAAAGAGCGGCACCAAATTTGGTAAACTACCAGGTCTTTAAACCAGCTGTTATCGTATTTTGCTTTTGCCATAAAATGGCTCCTTTCAAAAAAATTCATAGTAAAAAGCGGGTGGGGGCGTCAGGCACGAGCATCATACAGAAGCTGTGCCAGTTCCCCGCGGGAAATGGTACCCGCTGTTTTGATGGTGTTGCCTGTCGCCCCAATATCTTTGCCGAGCACGGCCGTTAGACCGCTGGTAGCAAGCCGGACGGAGGCACTGTCAAATTTAGAATATCTGGTAGAGGAAGCAGGCGAAACATATCCTTGTTCGGCGGCCCATACAATGGCCTTACGAACGGTCAAACTGGTATTCAGTTCGGTAATGTCAGACCATTTGATGTTGGATACGTCTACGTCCGGCATGCCGGCCAGACGGTACAGAACAACGGCCAGCTCGGCTTTGCGCAGATCCTGCTCCGGGAAGAACTGGCTTCCGCAACCGATCATCAGGTTGTTCTTATAAGTATAGGAAATAGCTTTGTAATAGGTGTCTCCCTTTTCCACATCCGTTAACGGCAGTGCGGTTGCGGAATTATGAGTTGCAAGATAATCTTCCGGAAGGACATACAGATATCCGGTGTCATACTGAATAAAGTGGTTCAGCAGGATGCTGTAGATGTTGCAAAGCAGAGTTGCCACTTCATCCGGGCAGGCCTGCGCCAGTGGAAGGATGGTCTTAACAGCACCATTTAATAAGTCGTGCACTTCGTCAGCATTATACGTTGCACCGCCCTTGTCTTGCAGGGACTGGTTCAAGAGCTCTTCCAACTGGCTGATTACACTGTCTGTGTTTCCGTAGTATAGATGGAAGAAGATCTGCGGAGCATCTTCTTGTACTTTTCGTATGAAGTCTTCCAGCACGTCTGCATAGGTGCCGTCACTGCTGATAATATAAGTCAGTGTGCCAAGCAGTTCGTATAAACCGTCTTCCAAATCCTGGAACCCGTCCCGTCCGCCAAGGGCGGTGGCAAGTGTTGGCATGGCGCGGTTTAAAAAGGTATATTGCGTTTCCGAAGTGTTATTACTTCGTTGGATAAGATTGTCCATGGTGCCGTTTGGGGTAACGGTAACCGGTTGGAATTTTCCAAGGAACTGTTTCCGAAGTCCCCAGTTGGAGTCATCCGGGCACTTGTCCAAACACGCTTTGTGGTATTTTTCAAAGTTCTTATCTCCGGCTGCCGGCAGATAGTAGTCAATACCATACCTGGAGAAGCCCATGTTGGATGGGGCAACGTAAGTGACTAAATCGCCGCGGAAAATGATGTTATGAATATTGGCGTAAATTTTTGCATTGGCCTTTGCGTCTTTGGCATCTGCACAAAGCGGGGATTCCAAAGTATAGCAATAAATATCTTTTCCTTTTAACGTAACCCCTTTGCGCAAAGTGCCGCCTTGGCTCAGCAAACGGTCAATTTTGCTGACCATAATATTCGTGGCAGCGCCGCCTCTGCTGTGCCCGCAGGTCCAGATTTTCAGATTGCCTTTAATTTCCGTGTGCCGTTTCAGATAGTCCAATAAGAAACGATAGGCAATGTCTCCGGCCTCTGCAAAGCCTTGGTGGTCCCCTTCGGTACCAATTTTTACATTGGATCCCCACTCTGCTTCATACCCGGCGCCACGCTGTACAATGGCAAGGAGAGTATACGTTTTTCCGTTGATTTTGGTCTCTTTGGAAGCAATGCCGACGCCATAAGTATCACGTTCCGGTTTAGTGACGTAGGCTTCATTGAATTCGATGTTCTTGTACCCGCATTCCGTTAAAAAGGCGCGGGCATTGGAATCATAGGTTTCGTGGGTGGTACCGGTGCTGTTTTGTGCGCAATAAGCCAGATAAGAACAGACAATAGCAACGTCGTTGTCATATTGATATCCGTCTCCGGAGAAATAGTCATCCGTGTAGGTGTAATCATATTCTCCGTCTGTGTAAGTGATTTTGCCTGAATACGTCTTGTTTTTGCCTGTTGCAGCGGCCGCAATGCTTGTGACAGACAGCATTAAGACCAGTGCCAACAGGACACTAATCGGTTTTTTCATTATTTTCTCCCTTCGTTATTTGATTTTGAACAAATACGATTTCAGCCAACTTCATTATAGTCTGTTTCTTTTTGTCTTTGTAACCAATCGTAACTTCTTTTTTTTGGCATGGGTGTTATACTTAAACCGCAGAAAAAATAGGAACAGGGGGTTTTCCTATGAAGAAAAATACAGATACGAAAAAAATCATCGGTATTGTTGCAGCTGTACTGGTTGTTGTCCTTGCTTTGGTCATTGTTGGCAAAGAAGTAATAGGAAGACAGAGCACACAAGCAAAAAATTCTACATCGTCTTCCAGCTCCAGCACCACATCCACAACAACAACAACTACTACCACTACTACAACCACAACCACCACAACAACCACAACCACAGCTCCTGCTGAAACAACCAAGGCGGGTTCCAATGAACCGGGTCCTTCTGACGGCTCCGGCAAAGTGGTTTATTTAACGTTTGATGATGGCCCCGGTCCATATACACAGGATCTGTTAAACACATTGGATAAGTACAATGTAAAGGCTACCTTCTTTGTAACGCATCAGTTTAGCAAGTATGAAAATATGATTGCTGTTGAAGCGCAGAAAGGCCATACCGTAGCCATTCACAGCTACAGCCATGACTATGCCAAAATTTATGCCAGTGAAGATGCCTATTTTGAAGATTTGAACAAAATGAATGATATCATTCAAAAACAGACCGGACAAAAGGCGTATTTACTTCGGTTCCCCGGTGGTAGCTCCAACACGGTATCCAAAAAGTATAACAACGGCATCATGACCAAGTTGACGAATTCCGTAACACAGAAGGGCTACCTTTATACAGACTGGAACGTAAGCAGTGAAGACGCTTCCGGAAAGAATTATTCGGTAGACACCATTGCCAATAATGTTATCAACGGCATGAAGAAACATCAGGTTTCTGTTGTCTTGCAGCATGATACTAAGGCAAACAGCGTAAAGGCTGTGGAAAAGATTATTCAATATGGTCAGGCAAATGGATATACCTTCAAGGCCATGACCAAGGACTCTTACATGGTGCATCATAAAGTAAATAACTAAGAAAGATGAACAACTGAGAAAAAACGGTGGTTTTCCTTGCAAGTTAGCTTTCGCCAATGCATAATATACACCGTAAGAAAAAAGACTTCTGTAAAGGAGAAACACCTATGTTAGTATCTGCAAAAGAAATGATTACTGCTGCCAGAGATGGCCACTATGCCATTGGCGCAATCAACATCAACAATCTGGAATGGATTAAAGCTGTTCTGCAAGGTTGCGAAGAAGCTAAATCGCCAGTTATCATTCAGGTATCTGCCGGCGCCGGTAAATACATGGATGGGTTCAAAAACGTAGTAGATATGGTGGAACACTGCATGGACTACCAGAACATTACCGTTCCGGTTGCCCTTCATCTGGACCACGGTACCTATGATGCTGCAAAAGAATGCCTGGAAGCAGGTTTCTCTTCCATTATGTTTGACGGTTCTGCTCTTCCTATTGAAGAAAACTTTGCCAAGACCAAAGAGCTTGCTGAAATTTGCAAATCCAGAGGCATTTCTCTGGAAGCAGAAGTTGGCGCTATTGGCGGTGAAGAAGACGGCGTTGTCGGCATGGGCGAATGCGCAGATCCTGCAGAATGCAAGCTGATTGCTGATCTTGGCGTAGATATGCTGGCTGCCGGTATCGGTAACATCCACGGCGTTTATCCGGAAGGTTGGCCGGGACTTCGCTTTGACGTTCTGGAAAACATTACGAAGGCTGTTCCGGGCGTGCCTCTGGTACTGCACGGCGGTTCCGGAATTCCGGATGAAATGGTACAAAAGGCCATTTCCATGGGCGTTTGCAAGGTCAATGTAAATACGGAATGCCAGTTGGTATTTGCCGCTGCTACCCGTAAGTATATTGAAGAAGGTAAAGACCAAGAAGGAAAGGGCTTTGACCCTCGTAAGCTGCTGGCTCCCGGTTGTCAGGCCATTGTTGATATGGTTAAGTACAAAATGGAAGTCTTCGGCTGCGCAGGAAAAGCCTGAGCCTAAGCATCAAACAAGGCGGATCTGATGATCCGCCTTTCTTTTTAAAAAATAGCAAAAAACCAAAATGAGGAAAGCATTATGTACTTCAACGAAAAAATGGAAACCCTTCCACGGGAAGAGCTGAAACAATTACAAAGTCAGCGGCTGATAGAAACCGTGAAACGGGAGTATGACAATGTACCGGCATATCGCAAAAAAATGGAAGAAAAAGGTCTGACGCCGGATGATATTCACGGAGTAGAGGATTTGAGCAAACTTCCGTTTACCACCTACATAGATTTACGGGAAGCCTATCCTTTTGGGATGGCTGCTGCGCCGAAAAGTGAATGGGTTCGTTTGCATGCGTCCAGCGGTACCACCGGTAAATCTAAAATTGCCGTTTATACCAAGCATGACATTGACGTTTGGTCTGAAGTAGTGGCCAGATGTCTTGCCATGGCCGGACTGACAAAGGACGATGTTCTGCTGGTTGGCTATGGTTATGGCCTCTTTACCGGCGGCCTGGGTGCCCATTACGGCGGAGAAAAGCTGGGCGCTCTGGTTCTTCCGGTTTCTACCGGCAACACGCAAAAAACAATAGACATGCTGATTGACTGTCAGGCAACAGCCATTGCCTGCACTCCATCTTACCTTTTGCATGTTGCCGAAGCGTTGGAGCGGGAAGGCTTATTGGACAAGATTGCGCTGAAATATGCCATCTGCGGTGCAGAACCATGGACAGATGAAATGCGTGCCAGATTGGAAGCTAAACTGAACATTCATTGTTATGACATTTACGGATTAACTGAAATTATCGGGCCCGGCGTTGCTACCGACTGTCCGGCACATGCAGGGTTACATATTTGGGAAGACCACTTCCTGCCGGAAATTATTGACCCGGTAACCGGAGAAGTGCTTCCGGAAGGTCAAGAAGGGGAGCTGGTTATTACCACACTGACAAAGGAAGGTATGCCAATGATCCGTTACCGGACCAAGGATCTTACCTCTTTGGCTTATGAAACCTGCACCTGTGGCCGCACCTGCGCCCGTATTCAGCGTTTCAAAGGTCGTTCTGACGACATGCTTATTATTAAGGGTGTTAACGTATTCCCGTCTCAGGTAGAAGCTGCCTTACTTACCATTGATGGCATGACCCCGAATTATTTCATTACGGTAGACCGAGTGAATGATCAGGATGTAATGGAAGTAGCTGTAGAATTGGACGAACACTTCTTCTCCGACGAAATTGCCGATCTGGAACGTCTGACCGAAAAGGTAAAACATGTTTTGAAGACTGCTATTGGCCTGAATGTTCAGGTGCGTTTGGTAGAACCGAACACCCTGGAACATTCCCAAGGTAAAACCAAGCATGTATTAGATAAACGCAAACTGTATTAAAAGGAGGTTCTCTTATGTTTGTAAAGCAACTTTCTGTTTTTCTGGAAAACCGCGAAGGACGAGTACTGGAAGTGTTCAGTATCCTGAAAAATGCAGATATTAATGTTTGCTCTGTCAGCCTGGCAGATACTTCTCAATATGGCATTCTTCGCCTGTTAGTCAATGATGTAGACAAGGCACAGATGGTGCTGAAGGATCACGGAATCTCCTCTAAAACCACAGAGGTTATTGCCGTTAACATTCCGCATGTAGTTGGTTCTTTGGAAGGCGTTTTGCGTGCCATTAGTTCTGCCGGCATTAACATTTCCTATATGTATGGCTTGTCTTTAGGCGGCAGCGGTGCTTCTATTGCCATCAAGGTCAATGACACAGAAGGTGCCAAAAAGGCCTTGGAGCCACTGGACATTACCTTCTACACAGACGAAGATCTGAAAAATCTGTAAAGAAGAAACCGAAAGGACATCCGCATGAGTAAGTATTTTATTGCCAGTGACATCCACGGCTCTTCCTATTGGTGCCGGAAAACACTGGAGGAATTCCAAAAGAGCGGGGCAGCACGACTGATCCTTTTGGGGGATATCCTGTACCACGGCCCTCGCAATGATCTTCCCAAAGACTATGCTCCCAAAGAAGTCATTGCCATGTTAAATCCGCTCAGAAGCAAAATTTATGCGGTCCGCGGCAACTGCGAAGCCGAAGTAGACCAAATGGTGCTGGACTTTCCCGTCATGGCTGACTATGCACTGCTTTCTCTGAACGGCCACACCATTTATGCTACGCATGGCCACATTTACAACGAAGAACATTTGCCACCTCTTTCTTCCGGCGATATACTTCTTCACGGCCATACCCACCTACTAAAAGCGGAGCAGCTTACCGTAAACGGCACCACATTCTATCACTTAAATCCGGGCTCCACCTCTATTCCAAAAGGCGGAAACCCAAACACCTATGCAATCCTAGACGGTAATACTTTTACTGTTTATGATTTTGATGGCAAAACGGTGGCAGAAATTACATTGGAATAAGCAAGTTTTGGCAATATAAGAAAAGCTCCGGAAGTGGATTCTTCCGGAGCTCTTTTATTATGTGGTTTGGCTACATCACCTGGGTTTAGTCTCGGAAATCATACTCTTCCTTGTGGGAGTCTTGGAACAATTGGTAGACTGCCTGCATAGTCTTTGGATTTTCCACCAAAGAGAAATCGTCCCCTTCTACCAACAGAATCAGCACTTCGTCTGTGCTGGTGCCTTCCGTAGGGCGCAAAGCAACATATTGTCCGCCGTGGTAGTCTATTTCATCTAAAAATTCAAAGGCAATTTCATTGCCGTCTTCGTCATAAAGATAAAGGATGCTGTCCATTTTTTTACCCCTTTCTTTTCTGCGATTCAGTATACCAGAAACGTTAAAAACTTGACAAGAGAAAGTGCTCAAAACTGCGTACTTATTTGCTATAATGGGTCCGTATTGCAGAAATGCAATTCTCTGATAAAGGAGAAAAAAGACCCCTATGAATGAAAACAAAGTTGTTTTTTTAGATGTGGATGGAACACTGATAGATTATCACGGTGTTTTTCCGGAATCGGCAAGAGAAGCACTTCGAATTGCCAGAACAAATGGACATCAGATGGTTATTTGTACCGGACGTGCCTTATGCCAAATGGAAAGTTGGTTTCCTTTAGACTTGGTAGACGGCATGATTACAGCAGCTGGCTCCAGCGTTTATTATGCGGGAAATCAGGTCTATTCTACCACTTTTGAAACAGAACATACCAAACAGATGGTGCAGTATTTTCAAGAAAACCGGATGCCGTTTTTCCTGCAGTCGGAAAAGAAATTATATTCCGCCGATTGGTGTGAAGAGGCCGGCATGGCTCTCTTTCGTGGAAAAGGATTAAATGCAGAAGCTGTCGAAAAGGTTTATGGAACAGTAGATTTTGTAAAAGAGCCTTGGCTTCAGCCCGGCATTGAAAAGGCACTTTACTACAATTGCCGTAAAGCGTCGGAGCAAGTGGAACAGGATCTGGGCGGATATTTTAAAATTACGGATTCCAGTTTTAAGCTGTCCCGTTTTTGTGATGGAGAAATTACCCTTGCCGGTATAGACAAAAGTGCCGGTATGGATGCTTATTTGAAAAAGGTTGGAATTACACGAGAAAACACCAT
Organism: Bacteroidaceae bacterium; assembly: GCA_963623075.1. GTDB lineage: Bacteria > Bacillota > Clostridia > Oscillospirales > Acutalibacteraceae > RUG420. The sequence goes on along the minus strand of CAVFJZ010000005.1, from coordinate 58,180 downwards.
TGCCTTTGGAGATGGCCCCAATGACATGGAAATGATCCAGTATGCAGGCATTGGTGTTGCCATGGGCAACGGAACCGCTGCCTTAAAAAAGGTGGCAGATCGCGTTTGCGGAGATGTTAACAAAGATGGCCTTTATTTTGCATTCCTTGGCCTTGGTTTGTTGGGATAAGTAAGGACGGATAAATTTACGCTTTCTGAATGAGCTCCAGTACGGTAAGCGTGTGCTCCGTATCGTCAATGCTGAATTTTATATCATAACCTAAATAAGTAAGCCCATATACACGACCCGGCTTTCGCTGATATTGCGGACGCGGGTCGTGCTTTAATATGCCAAGCAGCTCCGGCCGAGAGGCCTCCGGAATCTGCTGCAGCAGGGTGTCTGGAAAGGCAACCTGCAATTGCAGATCCGGCAGCGTGTCGGTGTAGCCGCCGGTGGCGTCCGGCACAACGTCGGCGTACGGCAGATAGGGCTTGATATCAAAAATAGGCGTTCCGTCCATCAGATCTACGCCGGAGACGGTAATGACCGGTCCTTCCGGCCCGTCTAAGGTAATGGATTCCATTTTTACTACAGTTAGTCCTAAGTTGTTTGGCCGGAAGGGGGAGCGGGTGGCAAACACACCCATGCGGGTGTTTCCGCCAAGGCGCGGCGGCCTTACCGTTACCGGCGGCTTTTCTCCGGGACGGACCGCCTCTGAGAATTGCCAGATCAGCCAAATATGAGAAAACGTTTCCAGACCGCGCAGGGCATCCGGATTCCGATATGCCGGTTCAAAGACAATTCGTCCTTGCAAAGCGGAAATAACACCGCTTTGCCGCGGTACGCCGAACTTGCCGGACAGGTTGGTTTCCATATGCGCAATTTGCTCCATAAAACGGCCTCCTGTATTGTATTTTTAAGTTTCCTGGATTAGAATTATACCACAAGTTCCAGGAAAAAAAGGAAGTAGCAGTATCATGTTAAAACCAATGAGAGTCTACGCACAAATTGACTTAAACGCTCTTCGGTATAATCTGAAACAGAATATGGACCATGTCGGTGACAAGGTCAAAGTCATGGCCATTGTAAAAACAGACGCCTATGGTCATGGTGCAGTGCATGTTGCCAAAGCACTGAATGAAGAAGGCGTCTATGGCTTTGCGGTTGCCACCGTAGAAGAGGCCATGGAATTGCGCAAAGCCGGATTGCAAAACTCCATTTTGGTTTTGGGCCATGTTTTCTTTCGAGACCTGCCGGAGGCCATTACCAATCACATTTTGCTGACCGTAGACAACTTGGTAGATGCCAAGCGTATTTCTGAAATTGCCGTTGCCATGCAGACAACGGCTCGAATTCACATTAAAGTGGATACCGGCATGGGCCGTCTTGGCTTCCAACCAACGGAGGAAAGTAAGCAGCAAATTCTGGAAATTAATGAACTTCCTCAAGTAGACATAGATGGTATATTTACGCATTTTGCCATGGCAGACAGCAAAGATAAAACCAGCATGGAACACCAAGAAGCCATTTTCTTAGATTTTATCAAGGATCTGGAGGATCGGGGAATTCACTTCCACTTGCGCCATATGTGCAACTCTGCCGCCACCATGGAAAAAGAAGACGGCTTTTTGGATATGGTGCGAGTTGGTGCCACACTGTACGGATTTAGTCCCAGTAATGAAGTTTCCAACAAATATATTCAACCGAAACCGGTACTCAGCTTGATTAGCCATGTTTCTCATATTAAAGAGGTAGGCCCCGGGTTTACGGTAAGCTACGGATCCACCTACGTTACCAAGAATGAACGAACCGTTATTGCCACTGTGCCGGTTGGCTACGGAGACGGTTATCCGCGTAGTCTTTCCAATAAAGGGTATGTTCTAATCGGTGGCACAAAATGTCCTATTTTAGGTCGTGTAACCATGGATCAGTGTATGGTAGACGTTACCGCATTAAGGCACGTTTCCATTGGGGACGAAGTGGTTCTGATTGGCAAACAAGGAGATCAGGAAATTACATTAGATGAACTGGGAGAACTATCCGGACGCTTCAATTACGAGTTCGCTTGTGATTTGAACCAGCGGGTTCCCAGACTGTACGAATAACATGGAATATTATTCTTTAAGTCAGTATTTAAAAGAAGAATACGGAGAAAAGCTGTATAAGCTTTCTCTGTCCGGTGCCGGGACCTGTCCGAATCGGGACGGGTCCCTTGGCTTTTCCGGGTGCGCCTTCTGTTCAGAAGGCGGATCCGGGGACTTTGCGGCCCCTGCGGATTGGCCACTGGATCAACAACTGGACTTTGCCAAGCGCCGCGTGGCCGGGAAGTCCCATGCGGATCGGTATATTGCTTATTTTCAGAGTTATACCGGCACCTATGGAGACCTTGACCGCTTGAAAGCACTCTACACCGAAGCGGTCAACCGACCCGAGGTGGCCGTGCTTTCCATTGCCACTCGACCGGACTGCCTTGGCCCGGAGGTAATGGGACTGTTAACAGATCTCCGGGCCAAGAAGCCGGTCTGGATAGAGCTTGGACTGCAGACCACCAAGCCGGACTCTGTTCGGGTCATTCGCCGCGGCTACCCAAACGAAGTTTACGCAGACGCGGTGCATGCCTTGAACGCCGCCGGCATCAAAGTAGTAACCCACGTCATTTTGGGCCTCCCCGGGGAAACGCTGGATGACATGCAGGCCACGGTGCAATATGCCTGCCGGCAGGGCACCTGGGGCCTGAAACTGCAACTGCTCCATATCTTAGAAGGAACCACTTTTGCTGAAGAATACAGAGCCGGAAGAATCACCCCATTAGACGAAGATACCTATATCCACTATGTGTGTGAAATCTTAAAAGCCCTTCCTGAAGACATTGTCATCCATCGTCTGACCGGGGACGGCCCCAAGAACATCCTGTTGGCGCCCACATGGAGCGCCAACAAAAGAGAAGTGCTGAATCGCCTGAACAAAGCAATTAAAGAAACTGAGAAAGAGGACGGGGTTCTGTCTTGCGTGACGGAGAATTTTTCGCTATAATATCCCAGCAGATGCGCCTGTGGTGAAATTGGCAGACACGCATGTTTTAGGAGCATGTACCTCGGTGTGCGGGTTCAAGTCCCGCCGGGCGCACCAAAGAAAAAGGACACACCAAAGTAGGTGTGTCCTTTTCTGTTATTTCTTTTCCATTGTGCAATGGAACGGTCCGAAGCTGCCTTTTTTTAAGATCAGCTCCATTCCGGTGACATCTATAAGCTCAGCGGTGCTTAGCAGTTCATATTGCCCGGATGGATCAAAAACCTGATAACCGCTCAGATGGAATCCGTTACGTTCATAAAAACGTAAGCGACTGACTCGCTGGGCATAATTCTTGGCGGATTCGTCCAGTGGCTCTATACAAAGGCACAGTTCCTGCCCGGCATAAGTGCTCTTCAAAAAGTCTAAAATGCGGGAACCGTTACCTTTCCCGCGCAATTCCGGATTTACGGCAAGAAAGATGACAAAGACGGTGTCTTCTTCCTGCGTTAAATGAGCCAGTCCCAGAAAAGCTCCGTCATCATAAAAAGCCAGTAATTCCGTGGTTTCTTCATAGGCAGTAGCCCGTAAAAGCCAGACCGGCATTCTTTCATTGAATGGAAATGCCTGGCGATACAGCTTTCCCACATCCCGATATGCTTTGCTAAAATACCGAACTTTCCTGACTTCCATGAAAATCTCCTTTGACACTTGTTACAAATATTTCTAAAAATATTTTAGCATATTTTTTGTTATTCCCTTGTCATAAAATTGCCTTTCTTTTGCACTTTATAAATAGAGGATGTTTAGGATGGGGGTGGTTCCTTTGGATTAATTATAATCATATGATAAGTACGAATAATTGAATTTGTTTGCTTAAAAAACAAGGAGATATTTATGCTGGTAAAAAAGATTAGCGCAATTTCTATGTCCTTTTTGCTTTTATTAACGACGAGTCTTTCTGTCCATGCAAGTTCTGTTGAAGTACAAGATAAGCAGGCTATACAAAATACAATTGTAGAATATTATGATCGCTCTTATCATTCTTGGGCAACTCTTGAATTGGACAGCTTTGATGACCTTATAGACTCAAACTCTATTCAAATGAAGAATTATTTAACGTCTCTTGAGGGCACGGTTTATAGATGGAGCCAAATCGCAAAAACGGCACCGGAAGAAGTTGATTCCAGAGAAAAATACGACCTGTTTTATGATTTTGATGAGATTTCTTTCGATGACAATAAAACCAAGGCGGTTGTTTCTGTCACGCTTTCCGGAGAAACAGAAGGAACGCCTACCTATCCTATCTTCATTTCATTGGGAACCAATGTATTTAGTCTCGAGAAGATAGGGAGTCAGTGGAAAATAACTGGTCACGTTTATGATGATATTATCTTGTATGAGAAGTCCTTGTCTCAAGAGGTTGTACTGGATATAGATTCTATTAATAAAGAGCTTGTGCAGCAAAACTATGCTGAAGCAACTAACATACAGGTAAAGGAATCGGATGATTTAATGGCGTATCCGTATACGGATTATTCATATTCCGCGGCCCGCGCCGCTGCCTATGCAAAGGCTTTTTGCAAAAATGGAAATTCAAAGTTCTATTCTAGTAGCAGAGATTGCACTAATTTTGTTTCACAGGCTGTTTCTTATGGCTTTGGATCAAAATCAAGCTATAGAGATTTTTCCTCTTATCGAATGGTAACAACAAGTAGTTATTCCACTGGGTGGTATGCGGGTCCTGGAGGAGGAAGTTCTAGTTGGGAAGGTGTCTCAGCTCACTGGAATTACATGACGTCGTCGAAAACCGGTCAGCCAGGACCAAGAGTTTCAAAAATTGCAATCAGCGCAATAAAAACTGGTGATGTTATGCAGATTGACTTTGATAAAGATGGCACGTACGATCATACTGTAATCTGTGTTGATGGATCTTCTGGTAAGTTTGCTCAACATACATCGAATGCATTTCGCTATGCTAAGGAATATTCTGGTAATAAAAGAGCTTATTATCCAAAGTCATTTCGTGTTTATTAACTAGATGAGGAAGAGAAAATGATGCCAATTCTAAAGTCATCAATTCTTCTAGTTTGTACGGTAACCTTGCTCTTTGATCTTTCTGGTTGCAAGGATGGTCAAGCGGAAGCTTCCCAAGATTCTTTGCGAGCCAGTTTTACGTCGCCATCTGGGTATAGTATTGTGAAAGATGAGTGTAGAACTGCAGAGCAAGACCTTGTTATGATTAATGATGCAGGTGAGTTTATACGTATCACCAGTAAAGAGAAGGACTCATCTTCAGAGTGCCCTTCTACAGGGCATGAGTGGCAAATTCCAGAACAGAAGTGTAAAGGGGGTTTCTTGTGAAGAAAAAGTTTTATTTACGGTTGCTTCTGGTTATCTTTTTGGTGGTGGCAATAGCGGTTACTATTGTGGCGTTGATTTGCAAACCGCAGGTAAATTATTCTGATATGGAGATTGCAGAGGCCAAGCAGGTGGCAGAAGATAAATTTTATGAATCTTATTTTAGCCTTGACGGACTACATTATGATCAGGAGGCAACAAAGGAGTTTTATAAGAAAAATAGGAAAGGCAGCTGGGGAACAGAAAAATATGATAAAATAATGGTCTTGAAAGGGAATATTATAGTTGCCAATGAAGTTCCGCCATTTACTCCATTTGAAGCCGGAACCACCTGTCAGGATTGGATGTTTATTTTGGCAAAAACGAAAATCGATACTACCTGGAAATATGTAGACGGTGGATATTAGATTAAACGAAGAAGCCGCAATTGTAACTTCGCGTTGCAATTGCGGCTTCTTTTCTTTGTCTATTTCTCTGTTCGGGAGAGAGCAAGTTGGATGGCGTTATCTACTGTGAAATTACTGGTTAAAGGCGCCCAAATAATATGTTCATATTGGCCGGTGCACCAGAGCAAAGTAATGTAATTATCCTCTATAACATAGTATCCGGTATGTCCGTCAATCATAATCTGGGTGGGAACAGAGTCCGATACGCTGAACGTATGTTCTTGTCCGACTTTTTGTGTAGTAATCCGTATGAATTCGTTTTTGTCATTTAAGAAGAGGACTTCTTGTTTGGTGTTACCCATTTCTTCTTTTGCCAAATCAAATCCATCCGGTGGCGTAAAAGTTGATGCAACAGAATCTGTTTGCGCAGTTGAAGAGAAGCTGATTATGAGAGAGTCATGCGAGATGGCAACAACGGCAATGGTTGACAAAACCAAGAGAACAGCAATCAGCAACCCCATTTTCAGATTCTTTTTGAGGCTGGTGGTATGCTGAACTGATGTAGGTTTTTTTTGTTGTACATTTAACTGACTTAAAGATTTTAAAATTCTTCTTCGCTTGGCCGCAGGCAATATCACATCTGCCTGCTGATTCAGATATTGGAGTTCTTCTTCCAACAATTGGTGCTTTGCTTCTACACAAGCTTTTCTTAAAAGCAGATCATCTGTCATGAGAGTCACCTTCTATTAAGATTTGACGGATCTTTTCTTTTCCGCGGCGGATCCGCTGTGCTACCAAATTTTCGGGAATGTCGAGTAATTCGGCAATTTCTGCATTGGTATATCCATCTGCATATTTTAATAAAAGCGGAAGACTGTACTTTTCGTTTAAGGTCTTAATGACCATAACTAATTCTGTCTGACTATAGTTGGTAAAAGACGCTTCCTCCAAGCGATACAGTTCTTTTTCTGGTACATCTTCTAAAGAAGATGAAGGTTCTTTATTGTTTAGTTTATAAGCACATCGTTTGCAAATAGTAATTAAATAGTTCTTCTGTTGAGGTTCCTTTAAACCAAGAAAGGTAGAATAAACTGGGATTAGTTGAAGAAACGTTTCCTGAATACAATCTTCTAAAAATGCAGGGTTATCCAAGGACTTGTAGGAAACCTTCAAAATAATTTGTTCGTATTTCTTGTAGATTTTGGTAAAGCTGAGTTTGTCTTCTTGCGTATCCAGGTTTTCCAGTAGTTGTTCTAACATAGTAAATCTCCCATCGTGGCTATTATAACATAAAGCAATGTCCGAAAGAATGGACAATAAAGTTCCGTGGTGGTAGAGTTAGGATAGGTAAATTAATCTGGGGGTGACAGGATGAATAACGAAAAAAGAAAGACCAAATTGAAACTCTTATATTTGGTGGATATTCTGAAGGATTTAACAGATGAAAGCCATCCTTTGAATTCTGACAAAATTATTGCACAGTTGGTAAAACGAGCCGGAATTAAGGCAGAACGAAAATCTATTTATACAGATTTGAGCGCATTGCAGGAATACGGATATGATATTGTAAAAGTTTCTTCCGGTAAAAAGGGTGTATTCCTTGGCTCCAGAAAATTTGAATTGCCGGAAGCTCGGCTGCTGATTGATGCGGTTCGCTCTGCCGGATTTATTACTGCTGAAAAAACAACGGCACTGACAGAAAAAATTCTGTCAGATTTCAGTGTCTATGATCAGAAATTCTTACAGGAGTCGGTGTTCTTTAGTGCAAACACCAAAACCACAAATAGTAAGACATATTACTACATTAATGATTTGGCAGAGGCTATCAGCCAAAAGAAAAAAGTACGGCTGAGTTATTATAAGTTCCGCTATGTGTCCGGAGAAGCACCGCATCGCGAAAAAAGAATATTTACCTTGACACCGTATGCTTTAATCTGGTCTAATGATCGTTATTATGCCATTTGCAACAGAGAAACTCATGACAACTTCATGCAGATTCGGGTAGATCGGATTGTGGGTGTGGAAATTTTAGAGGAGCCTGCACGGGATTGCGCTGAATTTAGCAATTATACAGATGGCTTTGATGTGGTAGATTACATTGAACAGAACTTTAACGGATTCTCCGGAAAGTCGGTTAAGGTGGAACTCCTGTGCAGCAATTTGCTCTTGGATGAGGTAAAGGATCGCTTTGGTCAAACTACGCCTATTTCCTTTCGGAAAGGAGATCGGTTTGTGGCAAAGGTGCATGCCTCTGACTCAGAAGGATTCCTGAACTGGGTTAATCAGTTTGGGGACAAAATGCTGATACTGAATCCTCCGGGAATGAAAGAAAAACTGAAGGAAAGAGCGGCTACTACGCTGGCTTTGTACAAAAGCCTGGAGGAAAAAGGGTAATGGAAAAAATAAATTACCAGAAGCAATTGGAGCAAGTGTTGGCGGGGCTGACGGACAAGCCGCGGCTGCTGCTCCACAGTTGCTGTGGACCTTGTTCCAGTTACGTACTGGAATATTTGGAACCCTGGTTTAATTTAACCGTATTTTACTATAATCCGTGCATTGCTCCGGCAGAGGAATATCTCCACCGCAAGGCAGAGCAGCAGCGGCTCATAACAGAAATGAACGCAGCCGGTTCCGCCATTTCCTTTGTAGAAGGGGAGTATCATCACGAAGAATACCTGCAAAAAATTGCAGGTTTGGAACGGGAACCGGAAGGCGGTAACCGCTGCCATGTCTGTTATGAACAGCGGTTGCGCGGTGCAGCAATCTACGCCAAAGCCGGAGGCTTTGACTGGTACTGCACCACGCTTTCCGTCAGCCCCTACAAAAATGCTGCCCTTCTGAATGTCATCGGGCAGCGTTTAGGGGACCAGTACGGAGTTCCATTCTTGCCATCAGACTTTAAGAAGAAAGACGGCTACAAACGTTCTATTGTGCTTTCTAAAGAACACGGGCTGTATCGCCAAGATTATTGCGGCTGTGAATTCTGTAGCCACGGAGGTTAAACAAATATGAAGACGAAACCAAATCGGGAAGAATTTCGCAAGATGATCATGTTCTTCCTAGTTATTTCCATTCTGGCATCCTTGACGGTAGCCTTTGCGTACGCCTGGATTAAGTACTTCAATGTCGGTATTATCTGGGCCTTTGACCGCAGAGGTAACTACTTAATTATTGTTTTGTACTTTGTGTTGCAATATCTGTTTTCTCGCATTTATGGTGCCTTGAAGATAGATCAGTATAAGGTAGGCAATATTGTTTACTCACAGGGCCTGTCTACCGCCATTGTAGATGTAGTAATGTACTTTGTTATGTCTCTGATTGCCCGTAAAATGGTGGCCATAGTGCCGCTATTATTACTGTTTGTTGTGCAGATGGGCATTATTATTATTTGGGCTTATCTTGGCTCTTATCTGTATAATAAGTTGTATCCGCCTCGTAATCTGGTGGTTATTTATTCGTATCACTCCGCCACTAACTTGGTACGGAAAATGTCTGTTCGGGATGATCAGTTCCATATCTGTCAGGCCATAGATGTAGAACAAGGACTGGATTATATTAAAGAGCGGATAGACGAATATGACGGAGCCATTATTTGCGATATCCAGGGCTCTTTGCGCAATGACATTTTAAAATATTGTTATGCACAGGGAAAGCTGACCTATGTTACTCCAAAGCTGTCAGACATTATTTTAAGTGGTTCAGAAGAAGTGCATTTGTTTGATACGCCGCTAAATTTGTGCCGCAACAGTGGATTGTCTTTTGAACAGCGTGTATTTAAACGGATAATAGATATTATTGTTGCTTTAGTTGGCTTGATTGTAACCGGTTGGTTAATGGTCATTGTAGCCATTTGCATTAAGCTGGAAGACGGTGGCCCCGTATTCTTCCGTCAGGACCGCGTTACCAAAGATGGCAAGGTCTTTCGGATTATTAAGTTCCGCTCCATGATTGTGGACGCGGAAGCGGACGGCAAGGCCCATCCGGCCGAAAATGACGATGACCGCATTACCAAGGTGGGCCGGATTATCCGAGCCACCCGCTTTGACGAAATGCCGCAAATCTTCAATATTTTAAAGGGCGAAATGTCTGTTGTCGGTCCGCGTCCTGAACGCGTGGAACACGTGGCCAAATATACAGAGGAAATTCCGGAATTCAAATATCGCTTAAAGGTAAAGGCCGGCTTAACCGGGTATGCCCAGATTTATGGCAAATACAACACCACCGCTTATGATAAGCTGAAGCTGGATTTAGACTATATTGAAAAGTACTCTGTCAGCACAGATCTGCAGTTAATTTTCCAAACTGTCAAAGTTCTTTTCATGAAGGAATCTACAGAAGGATTTGAAACAGATACCATTCCGGATGCCACAGGAAAGCCGGAAAGCTAAGAATAAAAATAAGAAGATATAAAAGAGGACAGCCTAAGTAGCTGTCCTCTTTTCTTATAGATGGTCCTTTTTATGGGCGCTTGTGGCATTAATATTTTTCAGCCAGTTCTTTCCTTTTGCTGATAATCTTTACAAGTCCTGCGCCACCGACAAACAGTACCGAAAGCCAAAGCGCAATATTACTTGAGTTGTTTGGGTCGTCTGTCTTTACAGAATTCGCTTTTTTAACCGGCTTCGGTGCCTCAGTTGGTGCTGTAGTTGGTGCCTCTGTTGGCGTTTCTGTCGGTTCTTCTACTGCCGGATTGGCGGTATAAGTGTTTTCAAAGGTCATCTTGTCAGTAATGGCACTTTCGTCAGTAGCAGGATAGAAAACAATCCGATCAAATTTTAACTCTGGCCAATTAAAGTCCCGACTTAAGATAGCATGTGCGCCCCATACAGCATCTGAATAGGTCCAACCTTCTGCAGAACCCTTTTGCTCACGAACCATGAAACCTTCAACCAGAATGTCTAAGAGTTGGTCTTCCGGTCCGGTAAAGACAATCTTTCCGGTTTGCTCACCGGCACCATTGGTGGTGACGGTGGCAGTGTAGCTGACGTCTGGGAAATCAGCTATATCGCCGGCTCTGATTTCAAAAAGTTCCAGAGTAAAGGTTTCTTGACCGGGAGCAATGCTTCCGCCTTGCTTTACCACCTTGGTGAATGGAATTTCATAGGTGGTAATTTCATATAGCGGATCAAAAACATGAGACAAATAGACATAGGATCTAGCGTAGATGTCTCCATAAGTGCTATCGTGCGGGAATCCATTTATAGTGCCGGTGATAGATTCTGAAAAGGCATATCCTTCTAGCGGCTCCACATATATGTCCGACGAGTAGTAATATCCGGTTTCAAAGACTTCGTCCTCTTCCATTGAAGCCCAGTCATCGTCATACGTGCCGGTAAAGTCTTCCACGGCAATTTTGTACCAGGTCACACTATCCAATTCTACGCTATTTTCCTGATCTGCGGTAAGGACCGGGTTATAATCCGGAGCTTGTCCCAATTTCGGTGCGGTTATAGTTGCCGCAATTTGAGTGATTTTAAGAGAAATCGGTTGTCCCGGACTTGGATATGGGTTTTCGTCTTCTTCTGCCAGTGCCACAACGGGGAATAGGCAGAGAATCATGCTAAGAGCAAGTAAAATGCCAAATAGTTTTTTCTTCATGTGCTTTTCCTCCAAAAAACTTCACGTGGTTATTCTTACTTGTTCATTGTATCAATTTATCCGGTAATTTCCTTTATACGAAAGTATAGTCTTTTGGAAAACGGAAAGGAAAAAGGACAGCCTTTCGGCTGCCCTCTTCCTGTGTGTGTTTATTACTTTTGTTTGAATGGGATGTTTTAAATTAGGCAATGGTGAAAGACTGAACTAAAGGCAGTGCCATGTAGTTACCACCAACTAAGAATGCAGTAGCAACGTATTTGCCTGCTTCTGTAGGAGCCGTTGTGGAGATGTAAGGCTTGTTTGCAGAGGTAAGACCACTGTAAATAACCTTTACACCGTCCTGAATATGACCGGCAGTGCCGTTGTACATTACAATTGCGCCTTTGGTTGGGTCATTGTCTTTCCACTGAAGGGTTGCACCCCAACGCTTCTTTACAACCAGAGTGCCATAATCCTGTGTGGTTTCATAATTCTTGCCGGTTCCGACAGCAACTACAGCATAAGCGCCGGCACGGTTCGGAGTGCCAATGGCAATGCGGGAACCATCAATAACAGTGGATACTAAATCGCTATTCAAAATCTTTAAAACAGCTTCAAATCCGCTAGTGTCAACGCCCAGAACATTTAAGGCTTTCAGTAAAGCTTCGTTGCTGAGGAATTCCTTGAATTGCTTTACAGTCATACCTTCTGCAAGGCGTTCTTCCAGAGTGTAGTGGTCCTTATCAATCAATTTCCATGCATCAGCAACCAATTTGTTGCTGATAACGGAAGAAACCTGTTCCGGAAGGTCAACGTACAGTCCAACATCAGCAGAACTGTTAATACCGGCAAAGATGGTATAAGTGTAAATGTCGTCATCTTCCGGAGTTACGGTTACATAATCAGTAAGCTTTTCATCACAGTAAACGCTCTTGAAGAAGGGAACGTCTACTGTCATGGTAGCTTTGGTAACGGTTACTGTGCCGGATGCAGTCGTGGCCATATACCCGTCTCTTGCTTTAAAGGTAAGGGTAAATAGCTTGTTTTCTCCTACATTGCGGTCAAACATAGTGAAGGTGAAGTCATCGGTAGAGACATCTTCCGGTAAATTAGAGCTGTCTTTGTCTACTACTGTGTCAAGAATTTCTTGTAGCATGACATCCTTATCTTTATTGTAGACAATAGATTGCTTCGATTTTAATACAATTTTTGCAATGGATAGTGATGCCGTAGATGCAGACTTTGCAGAAGCTGCAAATGAACTCAGACCGACAATGTTGAAGGAAAGAACCAGTACAAGAACTAAAATTGTGCTGATAATTCTTCTTGTAATTTTTTTCATACGAAATGCTCCTTTGCGTAAAGTGTGTCCGTCTTTTGACAGCTTTATTATAGTCTTTTAACTAATTCAAATAAGGGCAAAAGCAGGGAAAACACAAATGTGCGCGCATTTGTGAGAGCCACGACTCACGCTGTTATGCCATTTTTGTGATTTTGCTTGTTCGTTTTCCTTAATACAAGCTTAAAGAAGGGCAAAGGATAGCCATTTCTGAAGGGTGAAAAACTAGGCTGCCTGTACCTGGTTATCACAACTGTCTGTTTGGTGGCCTTCTTGACAAACCAACACTTGCACATTTGTCCAAAAACAGACTGGAAAAGTGTTGGTTTTAGCCTTTTATGGCCTTAGGAAATGGTGAAGGACTGAACTAATGGCAGGGCCATGTAGTTACCACCAGCTAAGAAAGCAGAGGCAACATATTTGCCTGCTTCGGTAGGTGCTTTTGTGGAAATATAAGGTTTGTTTGCAGAGGTAAGACCACTGTAAATAACCTTTACACCGTCCTGAATATGACCGGCAGTGCCGTTGTACATTACAATTGCGCCTTTGGTTGGGTCATTGTCTTTCCACTGAAGGGTTGCACCCCAACGCTTCTTTACAACCAGAGTGCCATAATCCATGGCGGTCTCATAATTGCTATCAGAACCAAGGGCAACTACAGCATAGGCACCGGCACGGTTAGGAACTCCGATGGCAACGCGGGAGTCATCAATAATGTAGGAAACCAAATCGCTATTTAAAACGTTCAAAACGGATCGGAATCCGCTGGTATCCACGCCGACAAATTCCAGCGCACCCAGGAAGGTTTCATTGCTCAGGAATTCTTTGAACTGCTTTACGGTCATGCCTTCGGCAAGACGTTCTTCCAAGGTGTAACCATCGTCATCAATCCATGACCAAACCTTGCCAACGTATTCGTTGCCGATGACCGAAGAAATCTGCTGGGGAAGGTTTACATACAGCCCAACATTGGCGGAGCTGTTAATTCCGGCAAAGATGGTATAGGCGTAAATGGCGTCGTCATCTGGGGCTACAGTTATGTAATTGGACAGCTTTTCGTCACAATAAATGCTCTTGAAGAAGGGAATATCTACCTTCATGGAAGCTTTGGTAATTTCAATTGTAACGGATTCAGAAGAAGTGATGTCATATCCATAGCAGAGGTAAACGGTTGTGGTGCCGACATCAGAGTCCACAATGAGATAACTTAAGTCGTCCCACTTGGTATTTTCTGGAAGGACGGATTGCTCGTGGTCTACAACGGTATCAAAGATTTCCTGCTTCATGACATCTTCGTCTTTGTTGTAGGTAATTGATTGCCCAGATTTTAATACAATCTTGTTGTCATTAAACCAAGAGGCGGTGGATGGTGTGTTTGCGGCGGTTGCAAACGAACTCAGACCGACTGTGCTGAAGGAAAGAATCAGTACAAGAACTAAAAGGGTACTGAGAATTCGGTTTGTCATTTTTTTCATACGAAATGCTCCTTTGCGTAAAATGCTTCGTCTTTCGACCGGGTTATTATACTTTTTTAATTAATTCCTGTAGGGTGGAAAATAACGAAAGCACAAACGTGCGAATATTTGTGAAGATTGGGGCGTGCACAAATATGGAGGAGACTGGGTGCGCTGCTTCCTTGAAATTTGGTGCATAGGTTAAAAATGGCGAAAGATAGGCGCTTTTGCTTGGTGGAGAACGGAATAGAGGGGAAGACACGACCTTCTTTTTGACACGTCTGACAAACCAACAGTTGCACATTTGACAAAAAATGGATTGGAAAAGTGTTGGCTTAGTGAGCTGTTAACCGGGCATAAGAGGGCAAAAGGACATAAAAAAAGAAAGGAGCAACTCCGCCAAGTTGCTCCTTTCCCGTTGCGTTTTGAGTTTCTGAAAGAAACTCCTGCACAGAAAGGATAGGGTGTATCCTCAACTATATAATACTCAATTTCTGGGCAAATGTATACAGGTTTGTTGTTTTGTCACAGTTTTTCAACAATATCTCTGGTGTCCCGAGCAATCATCAGTTCTTCATTGGTTGGAAGTACATAAAGATCTACTTTGGAATCTGCTGTGGAAATTTTAGCCTCTTCTCCGTGAATGCTCTTGTTTACTGCCTGATCCACATAAATGCCAAGGCATTCCAGTTGTTTCAGGATGGAAAGGCGAGCAGTAGAGTCATTTTCACCAATACCTGCGGTGAAGCAGATGGCATCACAACCACCGAGGGCAACATAATAAGAACCAATCAGCTTGGCAATTTGGTAAGCAAAGATGTCAAGAGCCAGCTGAGCGCGTTCATTGCCGGCCTGTGCGGCGGCTTTTACGTCACGCATATCGGAAGAAACACCGGAAACACCAAGGAGACCGGATTTTTTGTTCATCATGTCGGAAGTTTCTTCCGGATTCAGACCTTCTTTAGACTGAATATAAGTAATGGCAGACGGGTCAACGGCGCCGCAACGGGAGCCCATGATGAAACCGTCCAGCGGGGTCAGACCCATAGTGGTGTCAATGACTTTTCCATTTTTGATTGCGGAAAGAGAAGAGCCGTTGCCGAGGTGGCAAACAATAACTTTCTTGTATTCCGGATGAAGTTTGGCAAGACGAACGCTGACAAAACGATGGGAGGTACCGTGGAAGCCATAGCGGCGAACCTGGTACTTTTCATAATATTCATATGGCAACGGATAAATGTAGGCTTTCGGCGGCATGGTGCTGTGGAAGGCGTTGTCAAAAACAACAACCTGCGGTACGCTTTCGCCGAAAACAGCCTTGGCCGCCCGAATGCCTTGCAGGTGAGCCGCATTGTGGAGCGGAGCTAAATCGACCAGGGATTCAATGCCGGCTTCTACTTCGTCTGTAACCAGAACGCTTTCCTTATAAAGGGCACCACCCTGAACAATACGGTGACCGATGGCACTGATGTCATCCAGAGAGTCAATGACTTTTACTTCGCCTTCGGTCAGGTTTTTCTTTACTTCCAGGAAAGCCGAAGTATGATCCGGGAATTCCTTGTCATATTCTATTGCTTTTCCGCTTGCTGTCTTGCTGCTAATGTGGCCACCGCTGATTCCAATGCGTTCCACAATGCCCTTAGCAATGACAGATTCATCTTCCATGTTGATCAGCTGATACTTTAAAGAGGAGCTGCCACAGTTAATTACCAAAATGATCATTTTCAAAACTCCTTATCTCAAATTCGATTGATTTTAACATAACGGAGGGCGTAAGAAAAGGGGAAACGGGCTGAAAACAAGGCGTTCTTGCTGTTTATTTCTTGTCAATCTTGTTGCTTTTTTGCGATGCAGTTTCCACCAAAATAGAGTACACTGAAGACAGAAAGTAAATTTGAATGCAAAGGAGTACCTGTGCAAATGAAAGTAACCGGAATTGTTGCAGAATATAATCCATTCCATAAGGGACATGAAGCCATGATTGAACTGTGCCGCAGCGGCGGCGCTACGCATGTTGTTGCGGTAATGAGCGGAAACTTTGTGCAGCGGGGCAGTGTTGCCATTATGGACAAGCGCAGCCGTGCCGCTGCGGCTTTGCAGGGTGGCGTAGACTTAGTGGTAGAGCTGCCGGTGCCGTGGGCAGTTGCCACGGCGGAACGCTTCGCCTATGGCGGCGTTTCGGTGCTAAATGCCCTTGGCTGTGTAGATTTGCTGCAGTTTGGCGCTGAAAGTACGGACCGGCAGCAATTTCTGCTGGTAGAGCAGGCGCTCCGCAACCCTGCAACAGATGCGCGCATGAAAGAAGAGCTGGCGGGTGGCATTAGTTATCCGGTTGCCAGAGCAAATGCGGTGGAAGCCCTTCTTGGTGCAGAGCAAGCCGCATTTTTAAATGGACCGAATAACATTTTAGGCTTGGAATATGTAAAAGCACTACAGAAGCTGCAATCCAAAATGGACTTTTGTCCGTTGCCGCGTTCCGGAGCGGAGCACGATGCACTAAAGATTACCGGAGAATTTGCCAGTGCTTCCGCACTCCGTATCCGTTTGGAACGCGGGGACAAAAGTGCCTATGACTACATGACAGATGCTTCCATAGAAATCTTTGAAAAGCAAAAGCGTGTTGGTCGTGCCCCTGTAGTGCAGGACGAATCCGAACGAGCCATCCTGTCCCGGCTGCGTATGCTTTCCGCCGAGGACATTGCGGCGGCCCCGGATATCAGCGAAGGACTGGAAAACAGAATTTACAATGCAATTCAAGCAGCTACCTCTTTGGAAGAGCTGTATGACATTATTAAGACCAAACGGTATACCCATTCCCGGATCCGCCGCATCATAACGGCACTTTACCTTGGTTTAACAGCGGATGTAAATCAATTAGAAGTGCCGTATATCCGCGTCCTCGGCTTCAACGAACGCGGCCGGGAAATACTGAAAGTAGCCAAACAGACGGCCAGTCTTCCCGTTGTTACCAAATCCGCTCAAATTAGTACACTTAGCTCGGATGCCAGGCAGGTATTTGACTACGAATGCCGTGCAACCAACCTTTATAACCTTGCTACTCCGCGCATCCTTCCCTGCGGCACAGAGCTTTCTGACGAATTGATTACAATTAATTGATACTGTTGTTAAAACAAAGGAGGATATAAAAATGAGTAGAAAAGACTTTGGAGCAAAACCGTATAGCTTCCCGCAACCGGTATTTATCATCGCCTCATATGATGAAAATGACATCCCTTGTGCCATGAATGCTGCCTGGTGTGGTATCAGCGGCGCAACGGAAGTAACCATGTGTATTTCTCCAAACCATAAGTCAACAAAGAACATTTTAAAGAAAAACGCATTTACCGTTAGTATGGCGGATGCCGGGCATGTGGCCGAGTGTGACTATTTTGGCATTGCCACCGGTAATAAGATAAAAAATAAGTTGGAAATAGCAGGCATGACTGTCACCAAGAGCTGTCATGTAGATGCACCAATCATCAATGAATTGGCTGTCTGCATGGAGTGCAAGCTGGTTTCTTATGATTCGGAAACCTGCATTATGAAAGGTGAAATTGTCAATGTCAGCGTTGATGAATCTGTTCTGACAGAGGACAAGGTGGATGTCAGCAAAGTGGCTCCTATCACTTTTGACCCGTTCAACAATGCTTACCATGTAATAGGCAACAAAGTTGGCGATGCATGGTCTTCCGGCAAGAAGTTTACCTAACTTGTCATAGTTCCGGCGTTTCATTTTCTACTTCTTATGGGTAGTGTGCCCGTAGCGTGCCTGTAATAAAAGGGGGCCTCTTTGCTGTAATTTCTAATGCAGAAAATGAGCGCAATGAAAAGCCTCTCGCTTTTTACAAATTTCTAATATGGAAAATAATTGCGCTCATTTCCAGGTAACCTACCTAAAATGAGCGCATTTGCCTGCCCAAAAAGCCGCAAATCCAGCCGTTCAAGGGAAAATGAGCGCAATGAAAAGCCTCTCGCTTTTTTACAAATTTCCAATATAGAAAATGCTTGCGCTCATTTCCAGGTAATATACCTAAAATGAGCGCATTTGCCCGTCCAAAAAGCCGCAAATCCAGCCCCTTTAAGGGAAAATGAGCGCAATTATGTACAGCGGTTGACGTTCCTAAAAGGGGCTCCGCCGGGGTAGCTGTCCATAAAACAGGTTTTGAAAAACAAATAATATGGCAGTTGCCTTTGTTGATGGTAGATGGATAGGATGGATTTTGTACGATTTAAGGTCGATAATCCGGAATTAGCTTGCCTGTGAGCAACGCAAAAAACAGGGGCAATGATGCATCCATGCCTTTGCACAAGTACAGCTCATACGTCAGTTAAATACCGATTTTCGGCCTGTTTCATAAGGGTATTTTTGAGATGTCATCTTTCAGAAAAGTAGTCAGAAATCCCTCACTTAAACCAAACCTTGTGAGGATAAGAAAGAAGTTTGCTGAAACGATAATTTTGTCCCTCTGAATATTTGAAAGCTGTTTTTGCTTGTCTGACTAAGCAAGTAGGATGGGCAAGTACAAAGAAACATGCTATAATTTTCATAGATACTCTAAAAGCCCATGTTAATATGTCAGGTCGCTGTCTGGCGGCACTTATTAACGGAGGTTTTGGTTATGAATAACAGGCAAATGAAAAAGGCTACGGTCGATGCAATCAATGTGATGATCCGACACGTGGACAAGGGTCCTTCCGGATTTTGGGTGGAGGATCACGAAGGCTGTGGCAATCCAGCTGTCTTTCCGGAATTTGAGGAGGGCTTGAAACGAGGAAGGCTCGTCCAGAAAGAGCATTATTTTTGCCCATGGAATACCGCCATTATGTATGGTGATGGGCGTGGCAACATAATCACGGGTTGCTATCATAGCTGCTCTATTGACAAGGCGAGGTATTTGTCTGCTCAGGAGCTGAAAGAGATACTTGCCCGCTTCAAAACGCGCATGGAAAATGGAGATTACGATTGCATTGACCATGTATCGCCGTTGCTGACAAAAGACGAAAGTAGACATATAGAGGATCGCATCCTTGCGGAGCAGCAGGAGCGCGAACGCTGTGAACGGCAAAAGCGGCAGGAGCGGCTCAAAAAATCAGCCGCGCTGATTGCCAAGTATCCAGATGAAGAATCTCTTTTGGCACTCTACTATGGAGAAAAGGATCGTGTATTAGATGAAGGTGGGATAATCCTTTTCGATCCAGCTTCCCAGCGTAATGTTGCTGGAGCAGAGAAATTCTCCTACAATGATTATCTCGACGTTCAATTCGCGTCGTTGGGTAAGAAACACCGTCTGTCCTTTGCAAACTGCTTTTTCAATGCGGTTATGTCTCATTTCAAAGGACAGATTGAGAAAGTCAAGCCAAAACATATTTGCTTCAAGCGGGTCTTCATTAGTGGAATGTACACCGATGGGACAATGTTTGATGATAAAGAGGATCACGTCTGGATGGACAAATCCGGCTTTGAAGAGTACGCCGTTGGTGACAGTGTTTCGTTCGGTGCCGAGGTCTACCGCTATGTAAAAACCGGAAATGAAACGATTCTTTCTTATGTGGGGACTTGTAATTGCATTTTTGTTAAGTGGGTGCGGATCGTCGGCATCCCGTGCTGAAACACTGAAAAGCTGGTCTTTTCAGTATAACGAGCGAACAAGTGATTACAGCCTTTTCTTTGGCTTGGCGGATAAAAATGATAAGCCACTGTCAGCCGATGTCGATGTCGACATTCGAATCGTAAATGATGAAGATGAAGAGGTTTATACTGGTACAAAGTCCGTTTCTACTGATGATTTCAGCTATTATACCAGCCAAGCTGCCGGAGAGCAGTATCTTGCCAATGTGAGAATCCCTGCCGCTGAGATCAGAGCCGGAACGTCCGCAAGTGGGAAGGTTTATTTCACCGTGTACAAGGAAAACGTGGTTCGGTTTGATGAAGTAAACTGCGATGCCCTGTATTGCTTGCCTATTGAGGATGTTCAAGTGACGTTTGATTCATTTCCGCTGGATCTGAAGGTGAAGGACTTCATGGGCGGCACGGCATCTGTGATTCAAATTCAAGGAGCTGAATTTGAATTTGACAAAGACTATTCTCCGCAGTTGACCATTACAATTACCGGAGAAAAGAAGAGTGGGAGCAGTGATTCCGGGTATGACATGATTAGTTATAAGCTGTATGATAGTGCGGGTTATCTGGTAGACTCCGGTAATATATACCTATCTTCTCTGAGCGCTGGAGATAAGTTCAAGGATGACTCTGTTGTGATTTATGACATTACTCCCGGCGAATCCTACACATTCCAGTTATCAGAGTATAGCTGGTGAGCTTCTACAATCTTTTCACGAAAATAAGGGTTTGGGACTATCCCAAAAATGAAAACAGAGCGTTTTGGCAGTCAGCCGGAACGCTCTGTTTCTCCGGTGTGGGTATCCGTCGGATTTGCTTGCTATTCTCTCAAATCGCATTCTTCCTTTCCTCGTCATCTCAGAAACTCGCTGCAAATTCAGGCCTTTTTTGCTAAAACTATTGACTCAAACATATGTTTCTGATATACCGTCGGCAAGTAAATAATGTATCTGTGCTGTGGAGTCGCTGACGAAGGGATGTCTCCCTCTGCACCGGCAGGAGGACGAAGCCGACAGCATTAAGCAGTTCATCCTCCGGGCGAAGAAATATCCCGACTTGCAGGAACTGACGCCCGCCGTGCTGCATGATCTTGTGAACAGCGTGACTTCCGCCACGCTGTTCTCTCTTAAAATGTGAAACCTGTCATATGAGGGGCTACCTTGGACAGTATATTTTTTAGAAAACAAAATGGAGGAGCAGCATATAGCAAATGGTTCCGCCGGCAATAGAAAGAAGCATTTGCCGTTTCCAGATATGTAGAGCGCCGGTAACCAAAATTGCAATGAATTCCGGTAGACCATGATTCCCTTGCAGTACGGAGACATTCCGTAAACAATACACTACTAGCAGGCCGAAAACAGCAGCCGGCAGAAGTTTGCCAAGATATTGGATAACGGGAGGAATGGTGCGCTTTTCGTTGAAAATCAAAAAGGGGAGAAACCGTGTGGTCATGGTTCCAAGGATACATAAAACAATGGTAATGATCTGTTGTGCAATTGTCATCTGAGTCATAGCTTTTGCTCCACCTCTGTCTTTTTCGGTTGCAACTTTTTTCGTAGTAAAAGGAGCAAAACAATAATGGCGACCATGGTTGGAACCATGAAGGAGTCTGCGCCAAAAAGCAGAAGGCAAAGAACAGAAACGCCAATTCCAAGCAGGGATGCAATATGATTCTTTTCTGTTAACCACTGCTCCAGGAAAATGACAACAAACATGGCAGTCATAACGAAACTGATCCCGGTGGTATCAAAGGTAAGTAGGGATCCGACCAAGCCACCGATGGTGGCGCCGGATACCCAATAGAAGCGATTCAGCTCTGTTACAAAAAGCATAAACCAGCCTTTATCCACATCTTCCGGAATTTGAGCAGTGTAATTAATAGAAAAAGATTCATCGCACATGCCGAAGATGAGGAAAAATTTTTTCCAGCCGGTCCCTCTATATTTGTCTAACATGGAAATGCCATAGAATAAATGTCTGGCTTGAATTAGCAAACTCATAATGAATACTTGGAACGGGGCAAAAGGGCTTAACAACATTTCTACTGCCACAAATTCCAAGGAGCCGCCAAAAATCAGGAAGCTCATAAGCATGGGATATACAAAAGAAAAGCCTGCGGTATTCATATAAATACCATAGGCTAATCCTAGGAACCAAAATCCCGCAAAAATGGGAATGGTATATGGGAATGCGGCTTTGAGGGCTTTGCGTTTCATAAAAATCCTACTTTAAAAGAGTAACTTTATCTTTAGTAGACACGAAAAGTGCTTTGTGGGTGTTTATACTAACTCGCCGAAGCATTCGTCGGCGTTAGAACCGATAATGCGGACGGTGACTAACTGATCCTGGTAAGAATGGTCGGCGGTGACGCGAACGGGGATGTAGTTCTTGGTGTAACCGGTAAAATGGTCTTCGTGGAAAGCTTCGGCAAGAATTTCTACTTCTTTCCCAATCTGCTTGCGAAGGTAGTCGGTGCGGAGCTCTTCCGCTACGGCAATCATGCGATGCGCGCGGTCTGTTTTTACTGCTTTGGAAAGCTGCGGAAGTTCTGCTGCTTTGGTTCCCGGGCGGGAAGAGTAGGGGAATACATGAATCTTTTCAAAACCGATTTCTTTGGCAAAGTTGAGGGAAATAAGGAAGTCTTCCTCTGTTTCGCCCGGGAAACCCACCATGATGTCTGTGGTGATTGCCGCGTCCGGGAAGAGTCTCCGCAATTTCGTGCAGAGCTCTTTGTATTCGGCCGCGGTGTAGTGGCGATTCATGGTTTTTAGCGTATTGTCACAGCCGGACTGCAGGGAAATGTGGAATTGAGGGCAAAAGTTTGGAAGCTTACTGAGCTCCATAATGGCCTCGTCCGAAATGTTGTCAAATTCCAAGGAGCCAATGCGGACCCGGTCAAAGCCCAGTCCGCAGGCAAGGGCAATCGGGTCTACAAAGGAGTGCCCGTTATCCAGCCCATAACAGCAGAAGTTGATGCCGACCAGGACCACTTCCCTGTGTCCGGCTGCTTTGATCTGCCGCAGTTCCGCTTCTAAGTCTTCTAAGGAGCGGGAACGGCTGCGCCCTCTGGCATACGGAATAATACAATAAGAACAGAAACGGTTGCAGCCGTCCTGCACCTTGACAAAGACGCGGCTGCGGCCACCAAAGCTCTTAATGGGTAAATTTTCAAACAGTTCTCCGCTTTCATGGGGCAGAATGCTAATAGAGCGGTCTCCAATGCTCTTGGCAAAATATTCCTGTACGCGTGCCACTACCCCGCGGTGATCCTTGTTGCCGACCACAATGTCTGCTTCCACAAGGCTTTCCGCCTGCGCCGGAAAGGCCTGTGGCATGCAGCCGGTCAGGACAACAAGACCCGTAGGCCGGTTCCGCTTGAATCTGCGGACCGCTTGCCGGGTTTTCTGGTCACTGACGGCGGTTACGGTGCACGAATTAACCACAATAATGTCACAGTCTTCCGGGTCCGCAGAAACCGTGTAACCGGCCTGCTCAAATTGCTCTGCCATGGTCTCGGTTTCATACTGATTTACTTTGCAACCAAGGGTGTAAAAATAGACCTTCATAGGCGCTCCTTCTCATAAGTTCGCTTTATTATAATCAGGGCTTGTTTTCATTGCAACCGTTTGACACTCCATTGCCATAAATGGTATATTTTTATGTAGTCATATGGGAGAAAACGGGAGGTTATGAAAATGCTTGAGAAGAAATATCAATATCCAATTATTTTGGTACCCGGCCTTTGCGCTTATGGCGAAAACGGCCTCGGCAAGGTACTGCCATACTTCGGAAAAGCAAGCCAGCTGATTCGCGAAGAGGGATTGGAATGTTATACTGCCACCTTCGGCAGTCTCAGCGGCGTTTGGGATAGAACTTGTGAATTGTACGCACAGATTGTCGGCGGAACCGTTGACTACGGTCAGGCCCATTCTGAACGCTACGGCACAGAACGCTATGGCGCCACTTACGAAGGTTTTCTTCAAAATTGGGACGCCACCAATAAAATTAGTTTAGTTGCCTACGGCTTTGGCGCACCGGTTGTTCGTTTGTTGGCACATTTGCTTGAATATGGCTCCGTAAAAGAACAAAGAACCGGGGAAGACATTTCTCCGCTGTTCCGTGGCCAAATGGGAGACTATATTCATGCCATAGTAACCCTTGCCGGCAACAATGACGGTACCACCTTCTTCCAAGCGGCAGACTATTATATTCCCTGGTGCACCAAGGCTCTGACGTTGGCTGCTTGGGGCGGTAAAAGCCTTGTTTCCAGCGTTAAAGAATTGGTCAAAGATACACCGAAAAGTACCCCATACGGCAATGTGCTGGAAGTAGCTGTGAATGGCTCCGGCAACTACAAGTTCCTGAATCTGGATAAGGATTTATTGGAAAAATATGAAACCGCCAAAAGAGACAATATCTTCTTTGATGCCGGCTTAGAAGGCATGGCACAGCTGAATAAGCTGCTGAAGATTAACCCGAATGTTTATTACATTTCTTATACCGGTGAAGTTACCAAGGATGCCAATGACTATATTCCAAAGAAGAAGGCAACCCATGGTAATCCGTTTACTACTAAGAAAAAGGAAAAACTGTTGGACTTCTCCGTTCCTACCAAAAAAGCCGGCATTTTAGCACCGCTTTCCTTGTTTATTGGTACCTTTAAGAATTATCTTCCGGATGCACCGCTGGTTACTCCTGTTTATCAGTGCAATGACGGCTTTATGCCAACCAACTGTGCACTGGCACCCAGCACGGAAGAATATACCAGCTTCCACTATCTGGATACCTGTCGTCCCGGTGTCTGGTACCAAATGCCAATTGAAGAACGAAATCATTTGGCTTTCCTGGGCCTGTTCCAAAAGAAAGAAGCGTATCAGGACTTGGTAGAAGATTATTTGGATATTCTTTGCAATATCGGCTAATGCCGGTTAAATGAAAAACCAAACAGAATGGCGAAGGGGCACCGTGTGGTGCCCCTATTTTATTGAAAACTGGCGTGCAATGTGATATCATGGAAGCTCCAAGAATAGAACTTAGAAAAGGAGGAGCCGATAGATGGATTTTACGAAGGATTATTCCTTGATTACTCCGCAAATTGAGCATCTGGCATCTTTGGCCGTTGCCAATAGTGAAATTGACCCATCTCTTTACCTGCAATACAATGTAAAACGCGGGCTCCGTGACGCCACCGGAAAGGGCGTTTTAACCGGCTTAACTGAACTTTCCGAAGTACAGGGCCATGCCATGATAGACGGCGTGGATACGGAAATAGACGGTGTTTTAAGATATCGCGGATATGCTATTGAAGATTTAGTGGAACGTTCCTCGCAGAAACGCTTTGCCTTTGAAGAAGCGGTTTACCTGTTGCTTTTTGGAACTTTGCCAAATGAGCAGGAATTTGAAGAATTCAAGCAACTCTTCTCCGGCTACCGAAATCTGCCAACGCATTTTGTTCGGGATATCATTATGAAGGCACCCAGCAAGGACATGATGAATACGCTTGCCAGAAGTGTGCTGACGCTGTATTCCTATGACCATGCTCCGGATGACATCAGCGTAGAAAACGTCTTGCGTCAATGTCTGGAACTGATTGCTTTATTTCCACAGCTGTCAGTTTATGGATATCAGACCTATAAATATTATCATGATGGAGATTCTTTCTTCATTCATGCACCAAAAGAAGATTACTCTGCTGCAGAAAACCTGCTGCATATGTTGCGCATAGACAGTCAATTTACGGAACTGGAAGCCAGAACCCTTGACTTGGCTCTGGTGCTTCACGCAGAACACGGTGGCGGTAATAACTCCAGCTTTACCACGCGCGTTGTTTCTTCTTCCGGTACAGACACCTACAGTGCCATTGCTGCAGCACTCGGTTCTTTGAAGGGACCTAGACACGGTGGCGCCAATATCAAGGTAGTTAACATGATGGAAGACATTAAGTCCAACGTCAGTGACTGGGAAAATGATCGTGAAATTTCCGCTTATCTGAATAAGATTCTGAATAAAGAAGCATTTGACGGCAGTGGACTGGTTTACGGTATCGGACATGCGGTTTATACCAAGTCTGATCCACGTGCCAAAGTTTTCCACAAAATTGTGGCAGAACTGTCTCAGGAAAAAGATATGACGGAAGAATTTGCTCTGTACGAACGGGTAGAACGGTTGGCACCGGATCTGGTTAAGGCAAAAACGAAGAGTCAGAAGAGCCTTTGTGCCAACGTGGACTTCTATAGTGGGTTTGCATATACCATGCTTGGCTTGCCACGGGAATTGTATACTCCTATTTTTGCCATTTCCCGTATTGCCGGCTGGAGCGCACATCGCATGGAAGAAATTATTTCCCATGGTAAAATTATTCGTCCTGCTTACCGTTATGTTGGCAGTCCGAAGGAATATATTCCTATGGAAGAACGAAAGTAACTTACAAAAAAGTAAAGTAAAATGCAAAACAGCTGTTACAGAAATTTTCTGTAACAGCTGTTCTTTTTTAATCTGTTCTGGTAACCGGGGTCTTATTCCGAAGCGGAAGTAGAGCTTGCATTTGCGGGAGCGGTTGTACTGCTGGTGGAGATGGTATAATTATCATCTTCACCACCCCAAGGAAGGCCACCAGAACTGGTAGGTTCCGATGTTGCCGGCTCTCCCCATACTTGTAATTGACACTGGGCTCCTTTGTCATAAGACTTTCCGACAACAAGGTCGGTAGAAGCAACCGTACCGGAGGAGTTATCCCCGGTATTTTCCTTTTCTACTTTAACAACGGTAAACCCAAGTCCTTCCAATGTGGCTTTGGCTTCTTCATAGGTCTTGCCCCTGACGTCTACCATAGTAATTTTGTCCGTCCCTTTGGAAACAGTTAGCGTAATAGTGGCGCCCTTTTGTATGGTATTCCCTTGACTTGGACTTTGGTCAAGAATAATGCCGGCCTCTGCGGTATCATCTGTCTTATATTTGACGTTGAAGGTGAAGGAGTCTCCGTATTGAGATTGAACGTCATCTAAGGTCTGTCCAACGAAGCTAGGAACTTCCACAGACTCTTCGTCATCCGTGTTGCCGCTATATTTGGTGCAGGCTGCAATGCCGCCAAAAATCAGTCCAAAGACCAAAAGCACGGCAAGAATGGTAATAATAACAATTTTTGCGGTTTGGCTGCCTTCCGTATTTTTCTTTTTGGGCCTTGGCTCTTCCTGTTCTTCCTCCGAAATAGAGTCATCTTCCACCATAGAGGCAACGTAAGGATTGGCCTGGCCGGCATACATACGACGCTTTCGTGCTTTTTCTTCTTCGCGGAATTCGTTGGCCATGGTGGCTACGCGGGAACCGTCCAGTTCGGCACGGAAGGTGTCTATGGAACGGGTACGGTCTTCCGGATAAACCTGCAATGCATTAATTAGAGCATAAATAACGTGATCCGGAAGTGTTTCCGCAATGCTGGCCGGAATTTTCATGGTGTCTCGTTCCATGCGGATGGAGGCTTCCACCGGGGTCTTACCGGTCAGGGTACGATACAGTACTGCGGCAAAGGAATAAATGTCCGTCCATGGTCCGGCGGCAGATTGCAGGCCAAGCTGTTCAATTGGGGTATAACCCGGATAAACTTCTGTGGCCAGACCGCTGTTAACGGTGCGCGTCTCCGGCAAACAGAATCCTGTAATATGAATCTTATGATCCGGATAAACCATTAACGTGGCGGGGGAGATGCCTCGGTGAATAATGCCTGCGGAATGCAGATTAGCCAAAGTGGACAATACCGGCATAAACATAACGCGGGCTTCGTTCCAAGAAAGGTATCCGTTTTTACTGCTTAACAGATAGTCTCGTAAAGACTGAGAACCATCTACATATTCAGAAACAGCATAAACAGTGTTATTGTCTTCAAACAGATCCAGCGTCTGTACCAAGGCGGACAGGCCCTGCATCTTTTGCAATTTACTCCATAATTCCGTAAAGGATCCTTTTAAAATGGCAAATTCGGTTTCTTTTCCGCTACGAACTTCCAAAGGACTTTCCGTGCCACTGCGACTAACCACCCGACCCGGGAAAAATTCGTGGAGCAGAACGGCTTTCTTTTGCAACATGTCAAAGCCCATATAGGTAATGCTGTCCCCGTTCGTGTCCAGTGCCACACCTACCAGATATTTTTCTCCGACAACGGAACGCATAGGCAGATAGGGCGGTAATTGAGACGCCTTATCTTCTCGGAAATGGCAGTGCGGACATTCGTGCTGAAATTGCTGGAAGTTATTATCCGGCTCTTTCATACAACGCATGCACAATTTTTCGTATGACATAAAGATCTCCTTAATTTACAGAATAACCTAAACTAATTATACCTGATTTTCCTTCTGACTTGTAGTTACAATCGTGTTACCATTCGTTTCTGTAACGCTGTTTTGCTCATGGGCGATGTAGCTCTTTTCTTTGTAAAGTCCGTATTTTGGGACACAATAAAATTCAAAAAGAACATTTGTGTTGACATTGCAGAAGGGATATGTATAATAAAAGCATAGACAGAAAACAAATGTTCGGTTGGAGGTAATTCATATGCCGTTTGCCATAAAAGTAATTTTAGAATTGGGTGCCATCTTCGCTTTGTTATATGGTTTTTATCATGAAAAAGAAGTAATCGCTTTTGAAGATCGCCTTTTGGCCATGGTTCGCTCCGGAAGAGAACAAAAGAAAGCACAGCAGCATACAGTTACTTCTGAATCTGTAGTGGAAGAAGTTCCTTATGATGAGCGGGAAGCCAGAGCCTTGGAAGCAGAATCCAACCGCCGGGCTGCCGCTGCTTTAAAGGCGGCAGAGGAAAGAAAAGCTGCCAGAAAACAGGCTACACACCAGAATGCACAGCGCAAGGCGTATGCACAAGATGCATCCTTTGTAGCATAACAAAAGCGTAGGCCTCATTACTTAAATTTAGTTTTGTTGGTACCCGGTGCCCTATCGCCCATGTGTACCGGTGTTATAAACCATCCAAGGTAATATACCAAACAAAAAGGCCCGGGTCATTTGTCCGTGCGGATTAGGGATAGTGTAAATCTCTAAAAAGGAGACGGCATAGTTTACAGCAATGTAGGCTATGCCGTCTTTTCTTGCGATTCAACGGAGATTTCAACGGCCCCGATGAAATTCCAGTAGATAACTACGGTTTGCTTTTTTGTGCGTGTGCCGGGGACCTTCTCCGGTTTCTTGACCTCGATTTTCTCCACGAAGGATCGGATGATCTCAGCGGTCAGTTCCGTTATGTCCGTGTACTTACGCACCATGCCGAGGAAGGAGTCCACGTTCAGCCGCTGTTCCTTTGAGGCAGCGATGAACTCGGTAAGCTCGACTTTGCGGCTTTCCAGCTGATTCTGCTCGGCCTCATAGGAGGCGGACAGCTTGGCAAAACGCTCATCGCTGATCTTGCCCTCAACATTATCCTCGTAGAGCCGCTGAATTATGCCGTCCAACTTGCCGATGCGCTCCTCTGCCTGTGCAAGTTCACGAGTGCTGTCACGGAGCTGCCGGGTCAGTTCTTTTTCGCTGTGCCGTGTGACCGGCTGAATGAAATCATCCTCGTGCTCACGAGCGTAGGCGGTGATGAGCCGCAGTTCCCGGAGCAGGATTTCCTCAACCTGAACATTGTGGATCTGGTGCGGAGTACACATTCCTTTGTGCTTACGGTACTTGGCGCAGACGAAAATCTCCTGTTCGTGCGTCCAGCCCCGGTGCCGGACCTGATACAGCCTTGAGCCGCAATCGTCTCCGGCCTGACGGCTCGTCCGTAATCGCCCATGACCCGGAGAATGCTTTCCATCAGCGTCCCTTTGCCGTTACGGGTGGTCTCGCCGTAAAGGAAGAACATACACTCGAAACGGGTATCGCCGCTGACGGAGTAGCCGAGGGCCTTTTGCAGGAACTTGGCCTTTTCCGTATCGCCGCTCATGATCTCGCTTATGAATCGGCTGTAGCGGTCGCTCCAAGCGTGGGGATCGTATTCCACGGGTGTGATCTTGGTCGGCCGGTCCTCTGCACTGTGGCCCCGGAACTCCATCGTGCGGAGATCGAGCGTACCGTTAGCGCAGTTGAACAGGAAACGGTCGCTGTCGAACTCCTGCATGGAGATCGGATATACGCTCTGTGCATCGGATAGGATCGTGATCCGCATATGGCGGCTCTGCCATTTACGGCAGAAATCGATGTAACTCTTGCGCTTATGCTCATCGTGGATATCGAGGGCGTACCGCATGAGCGCATCGGCCAGAGCCTTGCAAAGCTCCATCGCCTTCAGAGAGCCGGTGTCGGAGACCAGCGTGTTCCGTCATAGATGTGCCACTGTTTTCGCTCCGGGACGAAACGGGCGATGGCCTTGAACACGTCTGCGAACAATCTGCCGTTGCCGATGTCGTTCCACGGATATCGGTCATTCTCCGCCGGATGGAGCGAGGCCACGATCTGCTGGAGGTCGTTGAAATCGTCCGCCGCCGAGGACCTGTCCACGGGCTTGTAAAATTCCGTACACATCGCCACGGCCTTGGTAAGTGTGGCCGTGCGGTAATCATCCCGGTTCCACTTATCCCGCATCAGAGCCGATTGCCTGAACAGCTGGTCCATCTGCTCCATATCGCCGCCGCACCAGAACGCCAGCATCGCACACACGGCTGCGTCAGCCTCGCTGTGCGATTGGCCCTTCGGGATGATGCCGTCCCACAGCGCCTTGAACTTCTCGCTTTGTTTGGAGGCAAAAGCCTTCTGGAGAACGGATTCATCGGAGAGATAGCTGCCCGGAGCGGCTACACGGGATACAGGCTTTTCGGCCTTCCGCATATATTTCTCAAGCACCTCCGTCAGAGCGTCTGTTCGCTCCTCGATGCCGGTGCCGCTGATGGCGTTTCCGGTAACGGTGACAAAGCGGCTTGTGTACCCGGCCACATAGACCTCCAGCTTGATCCGGCGGTTATTGATGTAATAGCGATCCTTGTTGTAGGCCGGGAGCAAGGCTTTGAACAGAATCCACACGCCGGTCCCGGACGGGCTGTATTCCGTATAGGTATCCATCCGGACGATGATGTCCTCGGTCATATCCGACAGCACGCCGTTCTCGACACAGCTGTCGATGTCAATGGCGCAGATGTCCCCGAAAACGCCTATGCCGATACCGTCATATGCGGCCCTATGCCTGACGGCGATTGCGTAATCCGTGAATGTGGCCTTGTTTGAGGAATCCGCACAAAGGCCGTTCGTCTGGTACGGCACCTTGGTTCTGTTTCCGTCACGCTCCTCATATTTCCAGAGGCAGAAAGCACCTCGCTCTTTTAATTCCTGTGGCAGCTTTTCATACATATTTCTGATCATCCTTTCCGGAGGGCTTATCCCGTCCTCAATACCCACTGGAGGAAAACCATCCAAGTGGTCCGCTTTTTCGGAGAAAAATCTTTCCTTCACTTCCCACCGGTCATGAACAGCCGATGTGGTCCGCTTTTTTTGAAGAAAAATTTCGTTCCCTCATCTGGTAGCCTCGGCGGAGGGCCAAAACTGACGGTTTCCGAAAATTTCTTCTCTCCACTACCCACTGGACAAAAGGAGCGATTTTGAACGAAAGAAAATGAAAAAACTCCGAGAAATTCCCGGAGGTCTAAAATTCAAAATATATTTATTGATTTTTTCACATAAGTGTGATATACTGAATAAGTTATTTGAGATAAGGAGTCTGATGATATGGCCGTGAGTTATAAACCACTAATGCATATGATGATCGAACGGGATATTTCCAATGCAGAGCTGATGCGCCGTGCGAACATTTCCGCAAACATAATTACAAAAATCAAAAACGGGCAGTACATCGCCTTGGATAAGGTAGAGAGCATTTGCCACGCTATGGGCTGCTCCCCCAACGATATGATGGAGTTTATACCCGATAACCCGGAAGGAGAGAAAAAGGATGATTAACATACGGAAACTGGAAGCGGAACTGTGGGAATCCGCCGATCTCCTTCGTGCCGGGTCAAAGCTGACCTCGAATCAATACTGTATGCCCGTGCTGGGTCTCATCTTTCTGCGCTATGCGTACAGCCGCTTCAAGAAGGTCGAAGCCGAGATATTGAAAGACCGTCCCTCTCGCGGCGGACGCGTAATGCCCGTGGAGGCCAGCGACTTTTCCGCAAAGAGCGCACTGTTCCTGCCGAAAGAGGCGCAGTACGAGTATCTTGTCAATCTGCCGGAGAATATCGCGGCGGCAGGACTTATCAATAAAGACGGCCACCCGATGAACAGTCTCGGTGAAGTGGTCAACAACGCCATGCAGCTGATCGAGGACCAAAGCGAACAGCTCACAGGTGTTTTGCCGAAAAGCTATACCGACTTCTCTGACGAGCTGCTGGCAGAGCTTCTTCGTATTTTCAATAACAGCGCCCTTGACGATGTCGGCGGCGATATCATCGGGCGCATCTACGAATACTTCCTCAACAAATTTGCTAAAAACATCGCCTCTGATGACGGTGTGTTCTTCACACCGAAATCTCTCGTAAAAATGATCGTAAACATCATTGAGCCGAAACAGGGTGTTCTTCTCGATTGCGCGTGCGGCAGCGGCGGTATGTTCGTACAGAGCGGAGATTTTGTGAACGCCGCCGGTATGAATGCCAACAGCACCATGACCTTCTACGGACAGGAAAAGGTGGAGTACAACGCTCAGCTCTGCCTGATGAACATGGCGGTGCACGGCCTGACGGGTGTTATCAAATCCGGAGACGAGGCAAATACCTTCTATCATGACGCACATAACCTGAACGGCTGCTGTGACTACATCATGGCGAATCCTCCGTTTAATGTAGATAAGGTCAAAGCCGAATCCTGCGAGAACGCCGGACGTCTTCCGTTCGGCCTGCCGAGCGTAAACAAGAACAAAGAGGTCGGCAACGCCAATTACCTATGGATCTCCTATTTCTATTCCTATCTGAACGAGCATGGCCGCGCCGGTTTTGTTATGGCATCCTCTGCTACGGATAGTCAGGGCAAGGATAAGGATATCAGGGAAAAGCTCATCAAGACCGGTCACGTTGACGTGATGATCTCCGTCGGTAATAATTTCTTCTATACGAAATCGCTGCCTTGCTCCCTGTGGTTTTTCGATAAAGCGAAGGGCGAAGCAATCCGGGATAAGGTTCTGTTCATCGATGCCCGGAATTACTATACAGTTGTGGACCGAACGCTGAATGAGTGGAGCGAATGGCAGCTTAAAAACCTGAACGCCATCGTATGGCTTTATCGCGGTGAGACCGACAAGTATACGGCTCTGCTGCAGGAATACCACCACTATCTGCACGATGAAGCCGAGGCCGCTGAAAATGACGATTTGAAAGAGGCTGTATATCAGGAATCCTTTGCCGATATCGTTTCTGCGCTGAAGGAAAAGCTCTCCACACTACGAAAGGCCGCAAAAGCCGAAGTGGAAGCTGCCGGGAAGCGTGACAAAAAGAGCGTGCAGCAGGAGTATGACGATAGAGTCGCCTACATTGAGAACATGCTGAACGTTGCCAAGGAAGCACACTGGCTCTACGAGAAGTTCGGTGACGGTGTTTATACTGACGTACTCGGACTGTGTAAGCTGGCCTCACTTGCCGAAATCGAAGAAAAGGGCTGGTCGCTCACACCCGGCGCGTATGTGGGCGTCGCTCCCGTGGAGGATGACGGTATAGATTTTGCGGAGCGTATGGCGGAGATTCACCGTGAACTTCTGTCCCTTCAGGCTGAATCCAACGATTTGATGGATACCATCTCAATGAATATGAAGGAGATGGGGATATGAGTTGGAATAGAGTTACTGTAGGCGAATTGGTATCAACAAAAAAGGGGTTTGCGTTTAAAAGTGATTTGTATGTTGAGTCCGGAGTACCAATAGTACGCGTATCAAATTTTACATTAGACAGTATTTCAGATGAAGATTTGAAATACTATCCTGAAAGAGAGAGAGTCAATTATTCTGACTTCGTTTTACGCGAGAAAGATATAATTGTTCAAACCGTTGGATCTTGGCAGTACAACCCTGCATCTGTTGTCGGCAAAGTCGTTCATGTGCCTTATTATCTTGATGGAGCTTTATTGAATCAGAATGCAGTTAAACTAATCCCCAATGAAAGAGTCGATAGGGATTTTCTGTATTACAGATTGCGCTGTGATGATTTCAAAGGACATGTAATTGGCGAAGCAAGAGGTGCTGCCAATCAAGCAAGCATAACATTAGACACTATAAAATCATTTTCCTTTGATATACCTGATTACGAACTGCAATGCAAAATCTCTGCTATTATTGCTGCCTACGACAACCTCATCGAAAACAACCAGAAGCAAATCAAACTGCTTGAAGAAGCGGCACAGCGGTTATATAAGGAGTGGTTTGTCGACCTCCGCTTCCCCGGATATGAGGATACTCCTATCGTTGACGGTGTGCCGGAAGGATGGGCGGATGGTACTCTCGGTGATATTGCAGTCTTTAAACGTGGAAAAACAATAACGAAAGCTCAAGTTTCAGATGGAAATATCCCTGTCGTAGCTGGAGGATTGGAGCCAGCATATTATCACAACAAGGCAAACACAACTGCTCCGGTTATAACGGTTAGTGCTTCTGGCGCTAATGCAGGTTTTACAAGGCTCTATAATATAGATGTTTTTGCCTCAGATTGCTCTTACATTGATAGCAATAGCACGCCATTCCTGCTTTTTGTTTATTGCTTCCTGAAGACCAATGCGATGAAACTGAATTCTCTGCAAAAAGGATCCGCACAACCTCATGTCTATGCCAAGGATTTAAACGCATTGGTGCTGAGAGTCCCGAGTGAAGGAGTCCTAACTGCTTTTTGCGGCATTGTCTCCCCATATTTTGAAAGAATACGGTTATTGCAAAGGGAGAATGAAATTGCGGCACAGGCCCGTGACCGTCTGCTTCCCAAGCTGATGAGCAGCGAAATCGAGGTGTAATATGAGGAAGTCTTTTGCACAAGTATTAAGGGAAGGCAACGTAGATATCAGACAAGAGTATCGTAAGCTGTATTCGATATTACATCAAGAAGCCATTGATCATAGAACGAAATCTTTATATGAAGTTTTTGGAGAGAATTTTGCACATTTTTATTTTCGTGGGACGTGCCTTAGCATAGAAGAATTCGATCAAAAGTATGGCTTCAAATTCGAAGCAGAGCCAAATGATTTTAATATTGATTATCTGGTTTCATTTTGTGAATATCTGCAAAATATGCTCTTCGGCCTGCAAGCGGCTAATTTTTCTGGAGGATATGGCGGCTTTGTATCTATGGAAGTGAACATTCCATTTATCCTCGAACAAATTCGACTTGTGATCGAAGCCATAGGATATACATCTGCAAGTGATGATGGAAAAACGATCTTCGTTGAAAAATCTCCTGTAGCTATTGCTGTATCAGAAAGCGACCTAATTCCGGCAGAGCTATCATACAAGGTGCTGGAATATGATCATTATGCCCTTAAAGGTGACATTGAAAAGAAAAAACATATTATTTTGCAACTTGCCCAGATACTTGAGGCAAAATCTAAAGAATTGCAGAAAATCTCATCTTCTTTGAAAGATGATCTGTTTTTCCTCTTTAATAATTTGAATTTGCGACACAACAATGTTGATCCCTCAAATAAAGGAAAATATAAACGAATCGTATCCGAACTTGACAAGGGGGAATTAGAACATTGGTATGACGAAACTTATCAAATGTGTCTTCTTGCATTTATGGAATTAGAGCAGGTAGAACGCAAAAAAGCATTTGATGAGTTTAAAAAGCAAATTGTTGAAGGATAGGAGGTGGCGGCATGAGCTATGATTATTCAGAAAATATACTTGTGCAGGAAAGTGCCGGAAACCTTCTCCGGGAAGAGCTCCAATGGGAAGTGAAATTTGCATATAACACGGAGGTGCTGGGCGACGATGGCACCTTCGGCAGGAAATCGTACAAAGAGATTCTGCTTGTGCGATATTTCCGTGCTGCCCTGAAAAAGCTCAATCCTTGGATCACCGAGACGCAGATTCTTGAAGCACAGGCTGTTTTGGAAAAACGCCTGTCCACAGCCTCGCTCCTTCAGGTTAACGAAGAAAAGTATTTCCTAATCCGCGACGGCATTCCCGTGACAGTAAAGCGTCCGGACGGCAAAACGGAAACAAAGAAAGCTGCCGTGATCGATTTCCTCCACCCGGAGAATAACCACTTCCTCGCTGTCAAAGAACTGAAGATTCACGGCGATCTCTACCGCCGCCGCACGGATATCGTTGGCTTTGTGAACGGCCTGCCGCTCCTTTTCGTGGAATTAAAGAAAAACACCGTAGACGTACAGAACGCCTACGATGATAATTATACCGATTATCAGGATACGATACCTCATCTGTTCTATTATAACGCCTTCCTTATACTGTCTAACGGCACCGAGGCCAAGGTCGGCACGCTGGGCAGCAAGTATGAATTCTTCCATGAATGGAAGCGCCTTGACGAAAAAGAGCAAGGCAGCGTAGCTTTGGAAACGATGCTGCGCGGCATCTGCAAAAAAGAGAACTTCCTTGATCTGCTGGAGAATTTCATCCTGTATGACCACTCCGGCGGCAATACGGTAAAAATCCTTGCCCGTAACCACCAGTATCTCGGTGTAAACGAGGCGGTCAAGGCATACGAGGCACGGAAGCTCAACGACGGCAAACTGGGCGTGTTCTGGCATACTCAAGGTTCCGGTAAGAGCTATTCTATGGTATTTCTCGCGCAGAAGATCCGCCGCAAGTTTGCCGGATCGCCTACAATCGTGGTGTTGACCGACCGCGATGAACTGAACAAGCAGATCAGCGACACCTTTGAAAATTGCGGTCTGCTCGGTAAAACGAAAGCCTCACAGTTTATCGCCACAAGCGGCGGTGACCTCGTCACGAAGTTGAAAGGCAATCCGAGCTTCATATTCACGCTGATACAGAAATTCAACAGGTCGGACGAACAGCCGATTTACCCGGATCACGATATTATCATTATGTCGGATGAAGCGCACCGCAGTCAGTACGGTATCTTTGCCGACAACATGATGAAGCTGCTTCCGACAGCAGCCCGTATCGGTTTCACCGGCACTCCGCTCCTGTCCAGCGACAATATCACTGCGCGCACCTTCGGCGGCTATATCTCTGTTTACGATTTCAAACGCGCCGTGGAGGACGGTGCGACCGTTCCGCTGTACTATGAGAATCGCGGCGAAAAGATACTCGATCTCCATAATCCGGAGATCACCGACCGCATACTTGACGCCATCGAAAACGCTGATATCGACGTCGATCAGCAGGATAAGCTCGAAGCGGAATTTGCTAAGGAAATCCATCTGATGACGGCGGAACCTCGCCTGAAATCCATAGCGAAAGATTTTGTCGGTCACTATTCCGACCTGTGGACCAGCGGCAAGGCAATGTTCGTGTGCCTCAATAAAGTCACGTGTGTCCGTATGTATAATTTCGTTCAGGCGTACTGGAAAGAAGAAATCAAAGCTCTGAAAGCGAAAATTAAAACGGCTACGCAGCAAGAAGCGCAGGAACTGGAGCGCAAGCTAAAATGGATGGAAGAAACGGAAATGGCCGTTGTGATCAGTCAGGAGCAGAATGAGATTCAGACCTTCAAAAAATGGGATCTGGATATCAAATATCACAGGGCGAAAATGGAAAAGCGTGAGCTGGACAAGGAGTTCAAAGATGCATCCAATCCGCTTAGGGTGGTATTCGTCTGCGCCATGTGGCTCACCGGCTTTGACGTGAAGTGCCTGTCCTGCCTGTATCTCGACAAGCCGCTGAAGGCACATACTCTTATGCAGACCATTGCCCGTGCAAACCGTGTGAACGAAGGCAAGAGTAACGGTTTGATTATCGATTATATTGGCATCGTAAAAGCCCTCCGCAAAGCTCTGGCTGATTACACCGCGAACATAAATACGCCCGGAGGCGATCCTACCGTTGATAAGGACGAGCTGATAGCCCGTATTCTCGATACGATTGAAAAGGCGAAAGCCTTCCTCCGTGAGCGCGATTTTGAGCTTGCCGATCTTGTGGCCGCAGTTGACTTTATGAAGCTGGCTCTTCTTCAGACCGCCGCCAATGCCGTATGCGGTACTATTGAAGATAAGAAATCCTTCTCCACATACGCATCTGAATTGATCCGTTTGATGAAATACACGGATCGTGACGATATTACCGGACAGACGCGCAAAGAATACGAGGCCATCGCCGCTATTTACGGAGAGCTTCAGAAAAAGCGCCGTCACGTTGATACAACAGATCTGATGGTGGAAATTAATTCTATCATCAGCGAATATGTGGAGATCGATGATGCACCGATGATGGTCAAAGAAGAGCCCCGCCGGTTTGACATCAGTGCAATCGACTTTGATTTGCTCCGCCGGGAATTTGCGAAGGTGAAGAAAAAGAACCTCGTAATGAAGGATTTGGAGGAAATCATCCAGCAGAAGCTCGACCGGCTGCTTTTCAATAATCCGGATCGTATTGATTATTATGAGCGGTATCAACAGATCATCACTGATTATAACAGTGAGCAGGATCGTGCCACCATTGAGAAAACCTTTATGGACCTGATGGATCTGGCCAATAGTCTCGATCAGGAAGAACAGCGGTATGTCCGCGAGGGCTTTGAGAGCGATGAGGAGCTTTCGCTGTACGACATGCTTTTCCGGGACGATCTCTCCAAGACGGATATCAAGAAAATCAAGGAAGTGGCTGCAAGCCTTCTGAAAAAGATAAAGGCTAAAATTGCGGAGCTTGATCACTGGACAGATAAGCAGGAAACAAAAGCCGCTGTGGAGAATCTCATCCGCGATACGCTCTGGGCCGAACTGCCGGAGTGCTATGACGAAATCAGCATTTCCGAATACCGCCAGCGTATTTACGAATATGTTTACACGCGCTACAGAGTGGCTGCGTAAGGAGGAAATATGAGCAGTATTGTTATTGATCTTCAAAATGAAATCACGTCATCAGAGTGTGATGTTGTAAAAATACTTCGTCGCGCTCATGTGATTGCTGTAAAGCTGGGATTGAAAGAGTTTGATCAGTGGATTTCTTATGAATTAAATGGTTACCCAAATCAGGACACATGTCCTGAATATCGTAAAGTCAGAGGTGTATTAAAGGCTTTCAATCCATATCAGGGCTGGATTCCTACTTTAATACCTGACGCAGAGCTTGAGAAAGCAATCTGCGAGAAAAGAGTCCCAAATTCCATTTCAGAAATCATTACTCTTTGCAAAAATGCTGAGAATGAATTGATATCTGAATTTTCTGGTGAGCAATTGGAGCTTTTTAATCGGATGTTCGATTCTCCCTTGCCAATGAGATATGCTCTTCATATTTCCGGTGCTTCGGTAATGGACATTGTCGAAAAAGTTAAAAACACTATTTTGGAATGGACCCTAAAACTCGAAGAAGAAGGCGTTCTCGGTGAAGGAATGCGGTTCAGCGATGAGGAAAAACAAACGGCGAAAAGTATGCCCCAGACTGTCAATAATTATTATGGGGCAACGAATGTCATAAATGGTCCAAGCAAAGGAATGCAAATAATTTCTGGAAACGAAAATGTGACTTTTTCGTATGATAAAGCAAACACAGCTGTTTCAGAAATTGAAGCCGCTATCTCTCAAGAACAATTACAGAGCGAGGATAAAGACGCCGCCTTGGAAATGCTGTCGGAAATCAGAGATAAAATTACCCAAGAAAAGAAGCCAAGTGTAATAAAAGCCCTGCTTGTTGGATTAAAGGATTTCTTGATAAATGCTGGAGGTAGTTTGGCGGCAGGACTAATACAGACAAAAATACAAGGGCTGTTCTAAAAAAGAAAAACGGCCACTCTGGGGATTTCCCAATGTGACCGTTGTTTCTTTTTTACCCGCTTGAAGACGAATGGACAATGGTTTTTAAATTATCCCTTATCCGCTCCGGCTTTGACCCGGGCCTTTTGTTTGGTTATTTACAGAAGTGCATCGGCATCTTCCGGGTTTTCCCAGTTGTGCCATACGTTCTGAACGTCATCATTATCTTCGAACATTTCAATCATTTTAGCCATGTTCTTTAAGGATTCTTCATCCGTTAATTTTACATAGGTAGATGGTACATACTGTACTTCTGCGGTAGAGAATTTATAGCCGGCAGATTCCAGATTGTCACGCACTGTGCCAAGGTCATTTATACCGGTACGAATTTCAAAGACATCTTCGTCATCTGACAGGAAGTCTTCGGCACCGGCTTCCAGTGCGGCTTCCATCAGTTTTTCTTCGTCTACTTCATTTTCGTCTTCGTCTTCTTTGTCAATTAAGATGACACCGCAACGTTCAAACAGGAAAGAAACACAACCGGACTGGCCCATGTTTCCGCCGTATTTGTCAAAGTAATGGCGGACATCTCCGGCAGTACGGTTTTTATTATCCGTCAGGGTTTCTACAATTACGGCAATGCCGTTCGGGCCATAACCTTCGTAGATGTTTTCAATGTAGTTGTCGGCGTCATTGCTGCCGGCGGCTTTTTTGATGGCCCGTTCAATGTTGTCTTTCGGAATGTTGGCTGCATTTGCTTTAGCAATGCAGTCTTTTAATTTAGAGTTGGAAGAAGGGTCTGGACCGCCCTGCTTTACAGCAACGGCAATTTCACGGCCAATCTTAGTGAATACTTTGGCGCGGGCTGCGTCATTAGCACCCTTTTTGCGCTTAATGGTACTCCATTTGTTATGTCCTGACATAGCGTTTTAGCCCCCAAAATGGATTATTCTTAACAATTATGTTTAAAATACGGGAAATATTATACAAGGGAATCAGTTTCTTGTCCATGATAAATGGCTTGGAAGAATTCCCGCAGGCGGTCCAGCTGACCGGTCAAATAAAGATACCCGAACAGGGCCTCAAAGCCGGTGGCAGCATGATAGGCAGCACTGCTTTTATTTTTTGGCGTATGATGCGTTTTGGCGTTGCGGCCCCGGCGGTAAATTTCGGCCTCCTTCTCCGTTAGGAGAGGTGCCAGTAATTCCGCCGCAGCCTGCTGCGCGTCCGCATTTACGTATTTAACTTTGGCGCTGTGCAGATCCGCAGTGGGACGCTTTCCCTCAGAAACCAAGGCTTCCCGTACAAAAAGCTCATATACGGTGTCTCCAAGAAAAGCCAGGTCTAGCATGGAAAGTGTGTTCGGATCTGCCTCCGTATCTAAAAAGCGGTTCATAACAGCTCCTTTAGGAAACGTATTCAAATTCAATATCGTACAGAATGACGGTGTCTCCGTCTTCAATACCACGGTCAATCAGTTCCTGATTAATGCCGGAGCTGTTTAGGACGCGCTGCAAATACTGTAAAGATTCATAATCGTCCAAATCAATTTGATTCAAAATTGGAATCAGCCATTCTGCTTCCACAAAATACATATCATCTTCTACGGTTACTTTGAATCCGCGATCTTTCTTCTTTTCCAAGACTTCCAGCGGAATTTCTTCTGCTTCATATTGTTTGATAGGAGGCAGGGTGGCCAGCTTTGCCGCCACTGCATTCATTAATTCTTTGGTGCCTTCCTTAATGGGAGCACAGATGCTGAAGTATTCGTAACCAAGTCCTTCTACATAATTTTGGAAGGTTGCAATCTGTTCATCCGAAGCCATATCAATTTTATTGCCGGCTACAATTTGCGGTAGGTTGACCATATCCGGATTAAACTTGGCCAGCTCTTCATTAATAGAGTTGAAGTCTGTAATGGGATCCCGTCCTTCGGAACCGGCAACGTCTACAATATGAACCAGTAGGCGGCAACGCTCTACATGGCGCAGAAATTCATGGCCAAGACCAACGCCGTCAGCAGCGCCTTCAATTAAGCCCGGAATGTCGGCCATGACGAAAGAAGAGCCTTCCCCCATGGAAACAACACCAAGAACCGGAGAAAGGGTAGTAAAGTGATATTCTGCAATCTTCGGTTTTGCCTGACTGACAACGGAAATCAGTGTAGATTTTCCGACAGAGGGGAAACCCAGTAGGCCGACATCCGCCAGCAACTTTAATTCCAATTGCAAGTCCCAGGCTTCTCCGGGTGCTCCGTTTTTGGCAAACCGCGGTGTCTGACGGGTTGCCGTGGCAAAGTGAGAATTTCCCCAGCCGCCGTTGCCGCCGCGGGCAGCCACAAAGTCTTCCTCCGTGGACATGTCTGCCAGTACCACACCGGATTCCACTTCACGAATGACTGTTCCCTTTGGAACACAGATAACTAAATCTTCCCCTTTTTTACCGTTGCAGCGGTTCCCACGGCCATCCTGTCCGTTGGAAGCGGAATATTTCCGCTTGTAACGGAAGTCGGCCAACGTGGAAAGCGACGTGTCCACGCGGAAGACAATGTTTCCGCCGCGGCCGCCGTCTCCGCCGTCCGGCCCACCGGAGGCAACATATTTTTCCCGGTGAAAGGCAACGGCACCATTGCCGCCGTTGCCGGCTTTAACGGAAATTTTTGCAATATCTACAAACATAAATTCCCTCCGTAGTAAAATAAGTGTAACAATTATAAACAAGGCCCAATTGCGTGTCAAACCGAATTGGGGTATCATCAAAACGGTAAAATACCGAAAGGAGTCTCCAAATGAAAATTGTAATGCCGGAACATTTTACGTTAACTATGGGAGATGCAGATACGTCTCCCATTACGAAGTTAGGGGATACCATTATTATAGACCATGCAAGCAAAGCAGAATTACAGGCAGCCTTGCAAGATGCAGAAGTCCTTTTAGTCAACAAAACCATTGTGGATGAAGATTTGTTGAAGGACGCAAAGAAGTTGGAATACATTGGCGTAAACGCCACCGGTTACAATGTAGTGGATCTGGATTATTGCAATCAACACGGGATTACCGTTACCAACGTGCCGGGGTATTCTACGGATGCTGTTGCGCAGCTGACCTTTGCCTATTTGCTGGATTTTTATTCCAGAGTAGGGGATTATAACCACTTTGTGCAAGAAGGTGGCTGGACAAAATCCGGTACCTTTAGTCCACTTGTTTTCCCGACGGAGGAACTGGACGGAAAAACGATGGGCCTGATCGGTTACGGACAAATCGGCAAAAAAGTGGCGCAAATTGCCACCGCGTTCGGCATGAACGTGCTGGCCTATAGCCGCTCTGCGCTAAAAGCGCTGGAAGCGGAGAAGGCCGGAGTAACCAAGCAAGAAGGTTATTTAAACAGAGCAGATAAGAATGTTACCTTTGTTACGCTGGATACCTTATTGAAGCACTCTGACGTAGTTTCTATTCACTGCCCGTTGAATGCCGAATCGGAGCATCTTTGCAATAAAGACTTTTTTGCCGCCATGAAACAGGGCGCCTTCTTTATCAATACGGCCCGTGGCCCTATTGTAGACGAACCCGCCCTGCGGGATGCGCTCCTGTCCGGACATCTGGCCGGAGCCGGCCTGGATGTTGTGGACACGGAGCCAATGCCTGCAGATTGTCCGCTGCAAGGTATTCCTAACTGCAAGATTACACCACATTCCGCCTGGACGCCTAAAGAGACCAGACGCCGCCTGATTCAGATTGTTGCCGACAATCTGCAGGCCTACATGGAAGGGCACCCTGTTAATGTGGT
This sequence comes from Bacteroidaceae bacterium, assembly GCA_963623075.1. Lineage (GTDB taxonomy): Bacteria > Bacillota > Clostridia > Oscillospirales > Acutalibacteraceae > RUG420. The sequence goes on along the minus strand of CAVFJZ010000005.1, from coordinate 14,829 downwards.
AAACAACCCATAAGGGCTAAGAAGAAAAGAGCTCCTAGAAGAAAAGAACTCTTAAAGGCAAACATAATTACACAGCATGAAGTTATAGTTTTAAATTATAACTAACAAGAGCTTTTCAATATTATGCAAAAGCGTTTCAAATTATTAAAATGAACAACGAAATAAGACCTAAGACAATTGGAGGATCAACTATGAAAACATCAGTTATCGGATTCCCGCGCATTGGCACACTGCGGGAACTGAAATTTGCTTCCGAAAAATATTTTAGAAAAGAAATCAGTGCAGAGGAACTGCAGCAGGTTGCTAAAGATTTGCGCAAAACGCACTGGCAAACCCAGAAGGACGCCGGTATTGACTTCATTTCCAGCAATGACTTCTCTTTCTATGATCTTACCTTAGATACTGCTGTTCTGTTTAATATTGTTCCGAAACGTTATCAGGATTTGCAACTGCCGGCCCTGGATACTTATTTTGCAATGGCTCGCGGGTATCAGGGCACATCCGGAGACGTAAAGGCCTTGGCAATGAAGAAATGGTTTAATACCAACTACCATTACCTGGTTCCGGAACTGGAAGATGCTACTGAAATTAAATTGGCCGGCACTAAATTCTTTGATGAATATGAAGAAGCTAAGGCGTTGGGTGTAGAAACCAAACCAATTGTTATTGGTGCCTATACCTTGCTGAAATTGGCAAAAACAACCGGAACCAAAACCACGGAAGATTATGTAGACGCCACCATTCAGGCATATCAGGATTTGCTGAAAAAGGCAGAAGAAAAGCAGATTGTCTGGGTACAGGTAGAAGAGCCGGCTCTGGTTCGTGATATGGATGAAGCAGACCTTGCTTTGTTCCGCAAACTGTATGAAGCTATTCTGTCTGTTACCAAGGACACGAAGGTTCTGGTACAGACTTATTTCGGAGATGTCAGAGACGTTTATGAAACTCTGATTAGTTTGCCATTTGCCGGGATTGGTCTGGACTTTATTGAAGGAAAGCAGACCCTTTCCTTAGTGCAAAAGTATGGCTTCCCACAGGATAAACTCCTCTTTGCCGGTTTAATTAACGGTAAAAACATTTGGAAGAATCATTATGAAAAGACCCTGCAGACACTAACTGCACTGAATACACAGGCCGTACCGGTAGTGCTTTCCACTTCTTGCTCCCTTCTGCATGTGCCATATACTTTAAAGCATGAAACCAAGCTGGCAGCCGAATATACTGCATACTTTGCTTTTGCAGAAGAAAAACTGACTGAACTTGCAGAGCTGAAAGTCTTGGCAGAAGATGCCGGTTATGCTGAAAATCCGCTGTATGTTGCAAATGCCAAGCTGTTTGCAGGAGACAGAGATTGCCACAATCCGGCTGTTACAGAACGTCTGTCCAAGGTAACTGACGCTGATTACACGCGTCTTCCAAAACGGAGTGAACGTCAGGCTTTGCAGAAGAAAGTGTTGAACCTGCCGGAATTCCCGACCACTACCATTGGTTCCTTCCCACAGACGAAGGATGTAAAAGAAACTCGTTTTGCGTACCGTAAAGGCCAGATTACCAAGGAAGAGTATGTGGCATTTAATAAACAAAAGATTAAGGACTGCATCGCCTGGCAGGAAGAAATTGGACTGGATGTTCTGGTTCACGGTGAATATGAACGAAACGACATGGTTGAATATTTCGGCGAAGCACTGGGCGGATTCCTGTTCACGGAAAAAGCTTGGGTACAGTCCTATGGTACTCGCTGCGTAAAACCACCCATTATTTGGGGCGATGTTTCCCGCGACCGTCCTATTACTGTAGAATGGTCTGCTTATGCACAGTCCCAGACAGACCATGTAATGAAGGGAATGCTGACCGGCCCGGTTACCATTCTGAACTGGTCTTTCCCAAGAGAAGATATTTCTATCAGTGAGTCTATCTCGCAAATTGCCCTTGCCATCCGCGATGAAGTTCTTGACTTAGAGGCTAATGGCATCCGCGTTATCCAGATTGATGAAGCTGCTCTTCGTGAAAAGCTGCCGCTGAGAAAATCTGACTGGTACTCTGAATATCTTGATTTTGCCATTCCGGCGTTCCGACTGACCCACAGTGGTGTCAAACCGGAAACCCAAATTCATACTCACATGTGCTATAGCGAATTTACCGATATTATCCCGGCTATTGACAACATGGATGCCGATGTTATTACTTTTGAAGCTTCCAGATCCAACCTGCAGATTTTGGATTCCCTGCGTGAAAACCATTTTGAAACAGAAGTTGGCCCGGGTGTTTATGATATTCACTCACCGCGTGTACCGTCTGTAGAAGAAATTGTGAAAGCTTTGCATATCATGCTGACCAAGATTGAACGGGATAAGCTTTGGGTTAATCCGGACTGCGGCTTGAAGACGCGCGGTGTTCCGGAAACGGATGCCAGCCTTCGTAACCTGGTTGCTGCTGCCAAGCAGATTCGGGAAGAGGCCTAAGTAAAAAACTAAATTTAGGTAACGCATAAAACAGGAAAAGAGTAAACGACATGAAAATTTCAGAGCTCTATCAGCATCAAAAGCGAACGTTGTCCTTTGAAATTTTTCCGCCCAAGAAAGACGCCGAACTCCGAAACATTGATGATACCTTAGCAGTTCTTTGCGAATTGAATCCGGATTTTATCAGTGTTACTTTTGGCGCCGGCGGAAGTTCCAATGGCAATCGCACTATAGAGCTGGCTAAGAAAATCAAATATGAGTACCACGTGGAGCCGGTAGTGCATCTGACTTGTTTACACTATGATAAGCAGGAAATTGATGAATTTGCCCACGTCTTAGAAGATGAGGGTTTGGAAAATGTGCTGGCACTTCGTGGGGACCGCCGTCCGAACGTGCCGGAAAAAGATGATTTCCAACATGCATCAGATGTCATTTCCTATTTGAAGCCGGAACATGACTTCTGCTTCCTTGGGGCCTGTTACCCGGAATGTCATCCGGAATCAGAAAACCGCATTACGGAAATCCGGTATTTAAAAAAGAAAGTCAATGCCGGAGCTGAGGTGCTGCTTTCGCAGCTGTTTTTTGACAACAAACAGTTTTATCATTTTGTGGATGACTGCCGCATTGCGGACATTAATGTCCCTGTTATTCCGGGTATCATGCCGGTCATTAATGCGTCTCAAATGAAGCGTATGGTTAGCCTTTGCGGTGCAAGCTTCCCAGATCGGTTCCAGAAAATTATCAATCGATATGAGGACAACAAGGACGCCCTTTTTGATGCAGGCATGGCCTATGCTTTAAGCCAGGTCATTGACCTTCTTGTCAACGACACGGATGGACTTCACATTTATACGATGAACAATCCGCAAGTGGCTCGCAAAATTTGCGAAGGCATAAAGAACATTGTTTGATAACAACTTGAATTTTAAAATGAAAAAGAGGATCTGCCTTTTTGGTAGCTCCTCTTTTTTTACATGATTTTTACATTCCCTTTACTTTGATTTGATAGAGCTTTCCAAGGAAACTCCTATACTGAAGGAAGAAGAAAGGAAGGGATCCTATGGAAAATGTAATCCAAGACAATGACTTTATCTATGGCGAAGATTACGAAGTTGTTTCCAATGATTTTAGCCGTGAACCATCTGATCAAAAATGGAATGCTATAAAAGAAAAGGTTATGAAGTTTGCCGAGAAGTATACCGAAATTTGGAAATTTATTAAATTTACCTTTACCGGAGCTTCTACTTCTGTTTTAGAACTTGCAGTCTTTTGGCTGTTGCAGTATGTTATCTTCCGTTCGTTGAACGAGGTGCCGGTGACGGACAATGCCATTTTGTCCTTCTTGGGAATTGAATACAAAGGATATATGTATTCTTACTTTATTTCTGCTGTCATTGGTTATGCGGCAGCTTATATTATGAACCGGAAGCTGACATTCAAGGCGGATGCCAATCCGGTGCTGTCTACGGTGTTATATGCCATTATGGTTCTTTGCACCATTGTCTTTAATACGTGGTTTGGTGCATTCCTTGGTACCTTAATTAAGAATGGCGGGCATGACAGTGTATTCATTGTTCTTCTGACCAAGGTTGTGGTAATGACAGTGCCCACCCTCTGGACTTACCCGCTGAACCGTTTTGTTATTCACAGAAAGAAGAAAGTGACTGAATGAATTATTCCCTGATTGCGTGCGATTTAGATGGCACACTCTTAGATGACCATTCTCATGTTGCAAAGAAGAGTCTTTCTGCAATTTGGCAGATGAAACGCAGTGGAGTAGAATTTGCGCTTTGCACCGGCAGAACCTATTATGAAATTCCGAAGGAACTACGGGATTTTCCGGAAATTCGATATTATCTGTACTCTGATGGTGCCGTTGTTTATGACAAGAAAGAGCATAAAGTAATCTTTTCCAGATATTTTTCGGCGGAAGTACTGTCCATGGTTTTGTCACTTTTGGAACAGTATGATACTATGATTGAAACCTATGATGATGGTATTCCAAAGACAGATACAAATAAATTGAATGATAGGTCCTATGCGCATTATCGAATAGATCCAAACTATTTGGATGTCATCAGAAGTACACGTGTTGGGCTGATGGATTTTAGCCGGAAGGCACGAACGCTGACTCGCACGGAAATCATAAATGTTTTCTTTGCAGATCCGGCGGAGCGGGAAGCGTGCTTTGCCGCATTGCAAAGGCAAAAAGAGCTTGCCTTTACCACATCCATGGACAACAATATTGAAATTATGCTGCGGGGCGTGTCAAAAGGGAACGCACTTTTGACCCTGGCGCAGCAACTGCAGATTCCATGGGAGCAAACCATGGCGGTCGGTGACAGCAGAAATGATCTTTCTATGTTTGCCATTGCGGGTATGGCAGTGGCTTCCGGATCCGCCAGTCCGGCTATTCAGCAAAAGGCCGGACATGTGGCATGCTCCAACAATGACTCTATCCCGCAATATATCCTGAACCACTATTTGAAGAATAAAGGAGAGGGAGCAAATGCAAGGTAAGATTCACTTTTTAAATACGAAGAATTCTGACTGTATGATTTTGGAAAGCCAAGGTCATTTGGCCATGGTAGATGCAGCAGAAGATAATGATTATCCGGCAGACAAACCGTACCTGAATATGAAGGGCTATGAAGAAGAAGTGGTTGCCTATCTGCTGGAGCATTTTCGCGGAGAAGATGGGAAAGTACACCTTGATTTTGTACTGGCTACCCATTGCCACTCAGACCACATCGGCGGGTTTGACACCGTTATTAACCATCCGGACATTGTTGTGGAAAAGGGCTATGTCAAACCGTATCATCCGGAAGATATTTTTCTTTATGAACGGGTTAGATGGGACAATCTGGAAATTTATAATCAGATGCTAGATGCCATGAAGGCTAATGGTGTGGAACGCATTGAAAATTTTGATGAAGCAGAAACCGATTTAGGAGACTTCCATATTAAATTTTTCAACGGTGCTTACAAAAAGCGTCTTTTGAAATTTGGAGAAAACATTAACTCGGTTGGAACCTTGCTTACCATTGGAGATACCAAAGCATTTTTGGCAGGAGATATAAATAACAAAGATGGCGAAGAATGGCGTTTGGCTCCAAAGATTGGTAAAGTGGATTTGCTGAAGGTAGGGCATCACGGTTATGTATTTTCCAGCTCTTACCGATTTATTAAGACACTGTGTCCGAACATTGCCGTTGTTTGTAACAGCAATTACCGTATTTATCCTGATGTCAGAGCCAAGCTAAAGTGGGTTGCAAAAGCAGATCTGTATGCTACGGCAGACAACAATGGGGTTCTTGCTGAATTTGACGGTAAGAATATTGAAGTTAAAACAAATATTATGTAAGTCTGGCGATATAGCCCTGCAGATTATAAAAACAAAGGAGCAAGTCTCATATGAGACCTGCTCCTTATCTTTTGTTAAGGGATTAGCGCTTGGCGGCTTTTTGTTCTTGCTTGAATGCTTTTCGTTTTTTGGCCATTTCTTTGGCTTCTTCCGAACCGCTGTGGGCAATAATTTTTCCGGCACGCTTAATGGAATAACTTACCAGGCCACCGACCTTGTCTTCGCCCCGACGCATATCAGTGCATTCCGGATGGTCACGAACCAAATGAATGGCGTCAAATTCACACTTGGTGGTGCAAAGACCGCAACCGATGCACTTGTGTGGATCAACAACCGAGGCGCCGCAACCAAGGCAACGGCCGGTTTCAATTTTGACTTGCTCTTCGGTCAGATCCAGGTGAGCATCTTGGTAAGACATCTTGTAATCTATGGATTCGTCCATGCCGGCTTCTTGACGACCGGCGGTGTCATAAGACGGATAGGACAGATCTTCTTTGTTAAGCGGGGTGAAGTTACGGCGGTCACGTCCAATGGTCATGGATGCATCCGGACGGGTATGGCGATGCAGACTTTCTGCAGCTTCATGACCGGCCGCAATGGCATCAATGACGAAACGGGGACCGGTGTATACGTCACCACCGACAAAGATGTCAGGGTCATCGGTCTGATAGGTGAATTTGTCAGCAACCGGATAATTTCCATGCCAGAACTGAACCTTGGTACCTTGCAACAGGCTGCCCCATTCAATGGCCTGACCAATGGCAAAGACAATTTTGTCTGCGGCAACTTCCATGGTTTCGTTTTCATCATATGCAGGGGAGAAAGCGCTGGTGGCAGGATCTATGGTGCGTAGGCACTTCTTCAAAACCAGACCGGTAACTTGGCCGGCTTCATTGACCAGAACTTCTTTTGGTCCCCAGGACGGATTTACTTGAATGCCTTCTTCTTCGGCTTCGCGGATTTCTTCATTGGTAGCCGGCATGGTGGCACGGTCTTCCAAGCAGAACATCTGCACATCGGAAGCGCCAAGGCGATGGGCGTTGCGGGCACAGTCAATGGCAACGTTACCGCCGCCGACAACCACTACGTTGCCGGAGAAGGTGTCTTCCCTGTGTTCATAGCAATGGCGAAGATACTCTACTGCAATATGGGTGCCCTTGGCAGTGTCATTGTCAACGCCCGGGCGCTTTCCGCCTTGACATCCGATGGCAAGATAGAAGGCTTTGTAACCCTGTGCTTTCAATTCTTCAATGGTAATATCTTTTCCGACTTCTACGCCGCATCGGATGTCTACGCCAAGTTCTTGGATGACCTTAATTTCTGCAGCAAGAACATCCTTTTCCAATTTGTAACTTGGAATACCATAGGTCATCATGCCGCCGGCTTCCGCATTCTTTTCAAATACGGTTGGTTTGTAGCCCATTTGTGCCAAGTAGAATGCGGCGCTTAAACCGGCTGGCCCGGCACCGATGATGGCAATTTTTTCATCAAAGGAACCATAAACGGATTGCACAACCTTTTCCGGAATATAACGCTCTTCCGAATGCAGTTCAAGGTCTGCTACAAACTTTTTAACAGCGTCAATGGATACCGGAGCATCCAACTTACCACGCGTACATTCGTCTTCACAACGCTTGTTACAAACTCTGCCGCAAACAGCCGGGAACGGGTTTTCGGTTTTAATCATGGCAAGGGCTTCCCGATACTTTCCTTCCTTGGCTAACCGAAGATATGCCTGTACCGGTACATGTGCCGGGCAGGCCGCTTTACAAGGTGCACTGCCTGTGGCGTATGTGTTGGACAGCCGGGCGGTGTCCCGGTAATCTTCGTCCCAGGCATATTCACCCCAAATATTGTTATCCGGAAGCGGAGCTTGCGGATAAGTAAATTCGGTTCCGTCTTTATGGCACAATTTCTGCCCCAGCTTTGCCGCACCGCCCGGGCAGACTTCAACACACTTGCCGCAGGCAACGCACTTGTCTTTGTCTACCTTAGCAGTAAAGGAGCTTCTGGATAAGTTTGGCGTATTAAAGAGCATAGAGGTCCGCAAAGCGTTACAAATTTTAACGTTACAGTTGCAGATGTCAAAGATCTTGTTTTCCCCGTCAATGTTGGTAATCTGGTGAACGTAGCCGTTCTTTTCTGCCAATTCCAAAATTTCCAAAGCACGTGCTTTGTCAATATAATGGGCTTTTCCGGTTTCAACGGCATAATCCGCCATGTCACCTAACTGGATGCACCAGTCGTCTGCGTCATCTGTACAGCCGTCCCCAAGAGCGGCACGAGAGGCACGGCAGGAGCAGAGTCCGGCAGAAATATGTCCGTCATATTTCTGTAACCAGTAAGAAATGTGCTCTAAATCTACGGATTCATTCTGTGTATTAATTGCTTTTTCAACCGGGATAACATGCATACCAATGCCGTCTCCTCCCGGGGGAACCATTTGGGTAATTCCGGCCAGCGGGACAAAGGTCATTCGTTCAAAGAATGAGGAAACAACCGGATTCTTTGCAATGCGGTCCTTAGTGGAATTAAACAGCTCCGCAGAACCCGGTACAAAGAACGGTAACCGATATTGGCGAATACGAGGCTTGTCCTTCAGCTCATGGGTGTGGTCATAATTGTCTCCGTAACCGTACTCCATAATACCGATGTCAGCCATGTCATCTAACAGCTTTTGCAGCTCCTCTGCGCTAAGCTCCGGATTCATGGCTTTCAGCTCTTCAAAGGTGTAGTCTTTCCGCAACTTCATTTTATTGGCTACATCGCACATTTCGGGGGAAAGGACTTCCTTTAAGCCCCAATATTCCGGGTCATCCGATGTAACTCCAAAAATCTTATGCGGAACTACGTCTGTAATTTTTCTGCCAAGCTTTAGATATCGTTTGTCAGGGTTGGGGTCTCCCTGATGTTTGCTGATAATTTTTTTGTTTTGCTCCGGCATAAACTGGTCACTCCTTCTTCTTCTTCTTGTTAAACATATAACAACACACACAATTTCATTGTAATCCTAAAAAAAAGTGCGTCAATGTGCGGAATGGCCAAAATCCGGGCGAGTCAGTTGTATGCAAAAACTCTTTTCAGAGCTTGCATTGCAAGAAGGTGGAAACTGTGGCATATTTTTACAGAAGGACTTCGTTAAAACAAAAGAAAATAGGTGCGGATATGTTACAGGACGGACTTTACGAACAGATTATCAATAAAGGCCTTGATGCCGCACTGTCTGAAACGGATAAGCTGTCTCAGACAGCGCCGATTGACAGCGCAGAAGCTTCGAAAGTATTGGCAAAATATGTGTCGGAAGTGGTGGAAAAAGGGCTTGCTAATGTAAGAGATAACGGTGGCAACTTGGAGGCTCAGATAGAGCTGGTTAACAGGATTGTTTCCACAATTATGTCTGAAACAAAGGAAGCTGATTTTGATTCCCTTTCAGTTGCAGACCGTGCGGAACAGCTTCTAGCCCTGCTTGATACCAAAAATAATACCGTGGCGCTGACCGGAAAGGCAGAGCTGATTCGCCCGGAAACCTCCATTGCACAAAGCTCTCTTTTTACCGGTGCCATTCATGAACCGCAGATGTTTACGGAATTGAAAAAAGAAATTGTTTCTTGCAACCGGATAGACATGCTTGTCTCTTTTATTAAGTGGAGCGGGCTTCGTCTGCTTATGGATGAGCTGACTACCTTTACACAAAACGGGGGACAGCTGCGTATTATTACAACGTCTTATATGGGAGCAACTGACGTAAAAGCCATAGAAGAATTGCGGAAGCTACCCAACACATTAGTCAAGGTCAGTTACGATACAAAACGAACCCGTTTACACGCAAAAACCTACGTGTTTTACCGCAATACCGGTTTTACCACAGCCTATGTAGGTTCCTCCAATCTTTCCAACGCTGCCATTTCCAGCGGATTGGAATGGAACGTGAAAATAACCAAGAAAGATTTGCCGGAGACCATAGACAAAATAGCAGCTACCTTTGAAAGTTATTGGAATTCCAATGAGTTTGAATATTACACAGAGGACCAAAAAGAGCGGCTGGCCCGCGCGTTGCAGGCGGAAAAATATTTTGATACCAACAATGCCGAACGCTATACCATGGATATTCGGCCCTATTCCTATCAACAGGAAATTCTGGACAAACTGGAAGCCGAACGCACCGTGCGTGGCTATAACCGAAACCTTGTTGTTGCTGCAACCGGTACCGGTAAAACCGTAATTTCCGCATTGGATTACAAGCGCTTCCGCAAGCAACAGGCGGGCAAGCCATGTCGGTTGCTGTTTGTGGCACATAGGGAAGAAATCCTTCGGCAGAGTCTTTACACGTTTCGTGCAGTGTTGAAGGATGCCAATTTTGGCGAGTTATTTGTCGGCAACTATAAGCCGGATACCCTTGATAACTTATTCCTTTCTATTCAAACGCTGAATTCACAGAATTTTACGGCTAAAACCTCTCCGGATTTTTATGACTATATTATTGTGGATGAATTCCACCATGCTGCGGCGCCAACCTACCAAAAGCTGCTTTCCTATTATCGGCCAAAGATTTTGCTTGGACTGACCGCAACGCCGGAGCGTATGGACGGCAAAAGCATACTGCCTTATTTTAACAACCGGATTGCTGCTGAAATCCGTCTGCCGGAGGCTATTGACCGAAAGCTACTCTGTCCTTTCCAGTATTTTGGCGTAACAGATACGGTGGACCTAGACGGACTGACTTGGTGTTCCGGTGGATATGACAAGACCGAATTGTCCAACCTGTATACCTTAAGTGGTTACGCTGCCAATAAGCGTGCAGACCTTATTATTTCTTCATTGCTGAACTATGTTACCGATATTGACGAAGTAAAGGGACTGGGATTCTGCGTTACCGTAGCTCATGCGGAATTCATGGCAAATTACTTTAATGAACATGGAATTCCTTCTGGATTTTTGACCGGTAAATCGCCGGAAGAAGAAAGAAAAGACGCCAAAAACCGCCTGGTTTCAGGCAAAATACGGTTCCTTTTTGTAGTTGATATTTACAATGAGGGCGTGGATATTCCGGAAATCAATACGGTGCTGTTCCTTCGTCCAACGGAGTCTTTAACTGTCTTCTTGCAACAGCTGGGGCGCGGACTCCGGCTTGCAGAAAATAAAGAATGCCTGACCGTACTAGACTTCATTGGTCAGGCAAATAAAAAATATAATTTTGAAGATAGATTTGCAGCTCTGCTTTCCGGAACTACCAGAAATGTGGCAAAGGAAGTAAAGAATGGCTTTGTTTCTGTGCCGAAGGGATGTTACATTCAACTGGAAAAGAAGGCGGCAAAGTACATATTAGACAATATTCGGGCATCTTACGGCAACAGCGCCGGCTTGATTGCGCGGATTGCAACCTTTGAAGAAGACACTGGACTGGAGCTGACATTGGCACATTTCTTAGATTATTACCGAATAGACCCGCGCCAGCTTTATAAGTTCTCTTCCTTTTCCAGACTGTGTGTCCGTGCCGGGGTCTTAGAAGACTTTTCAGAGCCATTAGAAGACGTTTTGACTAAGGCAATGGGTCGCCTTGCTGTCCTGGATTCACGCCGCTTTATTAATTTCCTGCAAAAGATGTTGACTTCAGATGATATTTCGGACCCGGAGACCGCAGCGGAAAAACGGATGCTGCAAATGTTCCAATTTACTGTTTGGCAAAAACCGTTTGAGGAGTGCGGCTTTGAACGTCTTTTGGATGGAGTTCATGCAATTCGCCAAAACCAGATTCTTTGTAGCGAGTTAGTGGCTTTGTTATCTTATCAATATAACCGTATTGATTTCATAGATGAGGCGGTAGAGGTTGGCTTTGACTGTCCGCTGGATTTGCACTGCACCTATACCAGAGATCAAATCCTGACCGCTTTAGATTTTTTGAAACCGGCAACGGTACGGGAGGGTGTTAAATGGCTTCCGGAACAAAATGTGGACGTCTTTTTTTTAACGCTAAATAAATCTGACAAAGACTATTCTCCAACCACGATGTACCGGGATTACTCCATTAATGAGACTCTGTTTCACTGGCAAAGCCAAAGTACCACGGCAGAAACTTCCATAACCGGACAGCGGTACATTCATCATAAAGAGCGTGGAAGCAAAGTACTGCTTTTTGTCAGAGAGTTTAAAACAGATCGTCTTTCCGGTGGCGCTGCAGCCTACACTTACCTTGGTACAGCCAACTACGTAAAACACGATGGCTCAAAGCCAATGAATATTACCTGGAAGCTGGACAAACCTATCCCGGCTAAGTTCTTAAAGAAGACCAATAAATTAGTTGTTGGATAAATAAATGACGCTTAGTGCTCTATTGTTTTCCAACAGCGTTCTTTCATAAAGCCCGCAATAACAGAGGAGTCTTCGCCTTCATAATACTTCACAAGCAGTTTCTTGAACTCCGGCACTTCGCTTTCGGGAATGACCAAAAAACCTCCGCCATGAGCAATAAGATAGTGGTTTGCAAAGATAACGGAAGCGCGTTTATTGCCATCCAGGAATATTTGGGTCTTCATGCAGTAAAGACAAAGTTTGATGGCAATGTTAACGGCATCGTCCTCTTCTTCGATGATTTCAAGAATTTTGTCTTTCACATCCAATTCATTCGGCAGGGGCGGAACATAAGACGAACCGCCTATGGTAACCGGAACACCGCGGATTCGACCGCCTTCTGCAAAAAAGCCTTCATTGACAAGCCTTGCAATATGACTGAGCATATAATAGTCAGAACGGCTGGCAACTACATCACGGTCCAAAATAAACTCCCATGCATGTTTCAAATTCAAAATTTTCTGCACGTCGGTAGCTGTCATACCGGATACTTTTCTGTTCTCTAGGATCTCTTCCGTCTGAGGGAAAGATGTTGCAACGCCCTCCAAAACAGCCTGATCATAGATATTCATTTTCATATTGGCACGCGCAAAGGCAATGTTGTTTATAACATCGGCGGAAAGGTCATCCTCGGAATAACCGGCTGCGGCAAGTTGCTTTTCAATGCTTCGAAGCGACTTTCTGATTTCACGGGCTTCTCTGGCATTGCGCAAAAGCAGATTATACAGTTCTTCGGTATATGTACCTACATAAGTAGATGTCAGTTTTCCTGCTACACGTTTTCTCACATAAAGGTATTTCCCGTCGCCGCGTTCTTTGATTTCGGGCGTGCCGTCATAGGGCAGTAAGCTCAGTCTGGCATTGAGGTCAGCGCGACTTCTAAGCAATTCCTGTATTTCGCTATATTGTACTGCCATTGCAGCTCCTCCTTTTGGGGAACAATTCTTTTGACTATCATATCAGAATGTTCCCCAACAATCAATCAGTATTGGGGGAACAATTTTCAAAAAGAAAGAACCCTTGAAAACACTGGGTTTTCAAGGGTTCCGTTGGCGGAGACGGTGGGATTCGAACCCACGTGCCCGTGAAGGCAAACGCATTTCGAGGGTCGTGAAACAGCCAAAACCGCCCTGTATTTCCGCATATCTTCTTATAGGTTATCTGCGAAAAGCCTTGTAAACAAAGGCTTTTCTTGTATCTTGTGATTATGGCGGTTTTTCTTTTTACAACCCTGTTTTTCACGTCCGGGCACCATTTGGGCACCACGGGCACCATTGAAGAAAAGGAGAATCCGATGAAAAACACTCTACTTGACAAAGGTATTATAACCCCGTCCGGCGAAATCAGTAAGGACAAAATCAACCTTGTCGCCGGAGCAATCACGCAGCCGTTCGCAGAAATGGTCTGGGTGACGACAGGCGGCGATATGGAAACTATCAACCGCCTTACTGATGTTCTCGTTTCCATGAACACCACCGCAGACCGGGGCAAGCTGTTCAAAATCATCAAAATGCTGTATGGGCTTATGGGCTTGCCTTTTTCCGAGGAAGCCGAGCCGATGGACGCCGCCCCTGACGTATTGGAATACTTCATCTTTTCCTTTACGGCAGATTTTGGCGAAATCATCAAAGACTATATCGCGGAAGCACAATAGAATACGCGCACACAGGCGGCGTTTCTCAATCCCACACAGGGAGAACAGAAGCGCCGCTTTTTTCATGCCCCCATGTTACGCAGTAGAGCAGGAAAAAGCCTTGCGGCAAGCGGCTTTTAGGACGCGGCTTTGACGGGGTAAGGTGTTTATACCTTTTCCCTTAAAAACGCGCTTCTACTGCGTAACAAAACCACAGCAAAGGAGTGATGAACAATGGCAGTTTTCCGTGTGGAACGAAACCGCGGCTATACCGTAATGAGCAACCACCATCTACGCAACAGGGGCTTGACCTTGAAAGCAAAGGGGCTATTGTCGCAAATGCTGTCCCTGCCGGAGGATTGGGACTATACCCTTGCGGGGCTGTCCCGCATCAACCGGGAGAAAATCGACGCGATACGCGAAGCGGTACGGGAGCTTGAAAAAGCCGGGTATATCGTCCGCAGCCGCGAACGCGACAAGAAAGGACGCTTGCGGGGCGCAGACTATATCATTTACGAGCAGCCGCAGCCACCTGTATTGGATTTACCTACATTGGAAAATCCAACATTGGATAATCCAACGTTGGAAAAACCTATGTTGGAAAACCCTACGTTGGAAAATCCAATGCAATTAAATAAAGATATATCAAGAACTGATTTATCAAAAAAAGAGAAATCAAATACCCATTCCATTCCTATCCTTTCCCCTTACCCCTCACCTTTCACAGAGGACGCGGCAGAGCCGGAACGGAAAGGAACGGAAGCGACATCGCAGAGCGCGGTAGAGATTTACCGGGACATCATCAAGGACAATATCGAGTACGACATTCTCATACAGGACCCGCACATGGATAAAGACCGACTGGACGAAATCGTTGACCTCATACTGGAAACTGTCTGCACCGCAAGAAAGACGATCCGTATCGCCGGGGACGACTATCCGGCAGAGCTTGTCAAAAGCAAGTTTTTGAAGCTGACGAGCAGCCACATTGAGTTTGTCCTTGACTGTATGCGGGAGAACAC
>CAVFJZ010000004.1:0-121620 GCA_963623075.1 Bacteroidaceae bacterium | reverse complement strand
ATTCCATGATTGCTCTTGGATTTTCCGGCTTTTCTTTGATCAGGCTAAGTTTGTGGTCTTTGGCAACAATGGTAACATAAACAGCATCTTTAATACCCATTTGGATAGTGCCGTCTACAATACCGTCAGCGGAAATCTTGGCGATTTCATCATTATTGGCAAGAGCCGGAATGGCACCGCCAATGACATACATGGTAAGAATTGTGTTCAGACGGAAGAATTCCGGATCTTTTAAGTCAGATTCGGATGGTTGGAGATACTTGCTCATGATGTTGGTCAGTTTGGTAAACGGACCAAGCAGGAATGCAAGACATTGAATTGGATTTTTGGTAGGAATACCCGGTGTACTGTTGCTAATGAGGTTGTTGAATGCTTTCGGGGAACCGAAAGACATTTTGCAGGTGGCTTCTGCGTCGCCTTCTACAAAGACGCAACCATTCTTGTCAAACTTGTAAGTTACACAAGGACCATTCTTTACGTCTACACAGAATGCAACAGGGTTCTTCATTTTGGCACAGACAGCTTTTGCTTCCGGGACTAAATCGCATACGTTTTCAAGGCAGCGAAGCACGCCGTAAGCATTGACATAGGCCAGAGCTTTTTGATCAATCAAAGGGAGTCCTCCTTTATAATAATCTTCGAAAACGGGTTTCGGGGAAATCCCGTTTTCATTTCATCTGAACGGATTACAACTTCCCTAAAAAGAAATTGTATCCGGATAAAATTATAGTATTATTTCCAAAGGAAGTCAACAAAATAGCCAATTGAATCTAAATTCACAGGGGGTGTTTTTGTCTATTATTGGCACTTTTTTATTTATGCAAAAGGAACCCTGCAATAGACAAATCAGAAATTAGGAAACTGCTCTGCAAACCAAACAGAAGGCACTTCAAAACTGCGCTGATTTAAATAATTCAAACATCCGGCGTCCGTAGAAAAGTCAAAACTCAAACGGTAAGAATATAAAAATTGCTTTTTATATCCTCCCCGTTTCTTATTTTGTGCGTTACTGCCATACTTTCCGTCTCCTAAGAGCGGACAACCAATGCTGGCAAAATGGGCACGAATCTGGTGGGTCCGACCGGTCAGCAGTTCTACTTCAATAAGGGACAAGCCCTTTTCTGACCGGAGGACCTGATATTTCGTGCGGATTTCTTTTGCGCCGGGCGCCGGCTTGTGCCGGATGGTAACCTTGTTTTTCTCTTCATCCTTTACTAACCAGCCGTGGAGCAAACCGGCGTTTTGTTCCGGCTTGCCATGGACAACGCAAAGATAGTATTTATGTAATTCTCGATCCTTGACCTTCTGATTTAAAATGCGGAGCGTCTCCGCATTTTTGGCAGCCATTACAATGCCGCCGGTATTGCGGTCAATCCGGTTCACCAGCGCCGGCGCAAAGGAGTTCTCCTCTTCCGGACGGTATTCCCCTTTTTCATAAAGATACCGTTTCACCCTGGTAATTAAGGTATCCACATACTCGGACTGGTCCGGATGACACAACAAGCCTACCGTCTTATCAAGTAGCAATAAATTGTCGTCTTCGTAAAGAATCTGCAGTTTCGTGCCGGCATGCAAAAAGTCATATTTCGGTTCAGGAGGCTCCAGAAACTCGTCATTAATGTATAAGTCTACTTGATCCCCTACTGCAAGTCGCGTTGAAATTTCGGCGCGCTTTCCGTTTACCTTTACCCGTTTTTTGCGAATATACTTATAAAGCAAGGACTGTGGTAAATTCGGATAAGATTTGGTCAGAAACTTATCTAAGCGCTGATTTGCGTCATTCTTCTGTATCTGGATGCTCTTCATCTTCCGGCAACACCTTTACGGTAATCATATCAATTTTTCTGGCATCTACCGTCTGTGCGGTAATTTCCAAATTCTTATACGTAAACTGCTGTCCCGGCGTCGGAATTTCTCCAAATTGTTCAATGACCCAACCGGCAACCGTATTGGATTCCGATTCCGGTTCATCCATATGGAACAGCTCAAAGAAATCATCTAATGGCATACTGCAGCCAATTTCATAAACATCATCTTTAACAGCAATGGGTTCCTGTTCCTCTTCGTCGTGCTCATCATAAATTTCGCCGACCAGTTCTTCTAAGATGTCTTCCATGGTAATAATGCCATCCGTACCACCGAATTCATCTGTTACCACGGCAATGTGGTCATGCTCTGCTTTTAAGAGTTCCAATACCTTCGAAATTTTCATGGAAGGCGCCACATACAGAACCGGCTGCAAAATATCTTGGATAGTGGATTTTCCACGAACCACATCTTCCGCAAAGTCCTTCTGATGAATGTAGCCTACAATATCATCTAAATTTTCTTGGTAAACCGGCAATCTGGTAAAGTCAGATTCCCGGAAGACATCTTCAATTTCCCGTACAGAGGCCGTTATCGGGATGGCAATGACATCTACTCTCGGGGTCAGCACTTCCTGGACTTCCATATCATTGAAGTCCATTACATTTTTGATTAGTTCACTGTCATCTTCGGAAATGCCGCCGTCATTTTCGGCTTCTTCTACCATGGTCATAAACTCGTCCTCTGTAATCTTATCTTCCGAGTTCAAATGAAGCACTTTTTTAACTAATTTTTTCCACAAACCAAAGACCTTGTTCAAAGGCATAAAGATTTTCATAAACACCCAAATCGGACCGGAAACCGCCATGGTGAAGCTTTCCGGCACCTCTTTAGCAATACTTTTTGGCGTAATTTCGCCAAAAATCAGAACAACCACCGTTAAAACAACCGTGGACCAGGTAGCTCCAATATCTCCTAAAGCACGAATAAATAAAACCGTGGAAATTGAGGACGCACTGATATTAACAATGTTATTTCCGATTAAAAGGGTGGACAACAAACTGTCGTAATCATCCAAGATTTTCAAAACTTTGCCGGCCTTTTTCTTTCCGTCCTGCTCCAAGGATTTCAAACGAATCCGGTTTGCAGTAGAAAATGCAGTTTCCGATGCAGAGAAAAATGCAGAAAAGAGAATGCATACAATGAGTACAATAAGTAAGCCTGTACTGTTACTGTCCATAAAGAAAAAATCACTCCTGTGTTGTTTCATAGTTCTCTACTAGGACAAAGAGAACCGTAATATAAAGTAAATAAATCGGGACAAAAATGCCCGGGTTGACCAAAGACATCAGTTCCAAACCAATCCAGGAAAACAGGACGGTTCTGGAAAACAAACTTTTTCTGCGGCAGAAAAAGCGTATCCGCATATAGTATTGGTATCCAAAGGTAAGAATGCCCAGAATGCCGAAACTGCCGATAATTTGCGGTACCGTGGAATGGTACCAGCACAAGGTTGCCGTAGCAGAATGGTGAAGGTCTCTATTTCCCATATAGGCAAGACCACGCCCGGTGAGCGGGTTGGACAGAAAGTCCTCCACAGACCGTTTCCACAAGCCCAAACGAATTGCATTTTCGCCTTTACTGGTGAAACGTTCCAAGGTGTAATCTAAAAAGTCTGCCATGCGCGGAATCAGACAGAGAAATGCCAGCAGGAGAATTCCTGTTATTGTTAAATAGAATTTACGATGCGTTTTGTCTTTCACTGCAAAATAAAGGAGCAACAAGCCGAACTCTGCCGCACCGAAAACCAGTCCCCCGCGTGATCCCGTCATTACAATAGTACCCATACTAACTAAAGATAAGCCAAAATAACAGACGGAGTGCTGCATCGCCAAATAAAAGGTAAAGGGCATGGCTATCATCAGCATAGTACAGGCATTATTACGCCATTGAAATGGCAAAATGCCCGGATCTGCAAGAAATTCACTTCGATGTTCCACATAATATTCCAGCACAGCAAGGGCCAAAAAGAAAATCAAGAAACAGAATTGTTTGGCAATTCGCTGTCCAATCTCCTTCTCCCCATTAGCTCCCGGATAAATAATGGAGCCGAAATCCCAGTAAAAAAACAGGATCATAAAGCCCAGGGTAAACATATAGGCCAGCGAAATAGGCCGAAAGTATTCTGCTGCCGTAATGCTGCCAAGTCCACCCAGAAACATGGTGCAGGAAATCAGCAGGATTGGCAGGAACAACTCCCCTTTTTTCGGGCGATGCAGTTTCCGATATAAAATCGGATGCAAGCAAAAACACAGTACTACCGGAGGCACGGCCCAAGCAACTTCCATAAATGCGTCATAGGAATTTTTTGCCTGAATGACAAAGGCAATCAGAAGCATGGCCGGCAAAAAGACGGTAATAATGTCACTGCAAAGTAGTAGCAAAGCAGAAATCAGGAAAGCAAATAAAACAGCCCCATAGACATACTGGTTGAAACAGACTACCAGTACAGCCAGGAGCACCAAAAGAAAGCCGAATATGTCCCCCGCAAAGAAAGATCGGAGGCGATTCAGCCAGTCATTCTGTTTGTAAATTATTTCGGTTGCCATAACAACTCCTACAAATCTGAAATCAAAGATTATTTATAAAATACTATAACTTGAAAAAGAAAGCAATTTACTATTGATTTTTTTTGCAAGGTGCTTATAATAAATTTAGCACTCAGGAATAATGAGTGCTAATACAAGTTTCGTATTATCTTATACTTAATTATATTGGAGGTAGGCGTTATGACCATAAAACCAGTTGCAGACAAAGTTCTGTTAAAAACGGTAGAAGCCGAAGAGACCAGCAAAGGCGGTCTTTTCCTTGCCGCATCGGCACAGGAAAAGCCACAGATTTCTGAAGTAGTTGCAGTTGGCCCCGGTGGCGTGGTTGATGGAAATCAAGTAGATATGTACTTAAAAGTTGGCGACAAAGTTATTGTCGGCAAATATACCGGTACGCAAGTAAAAGTGGACGGTGTGGATTACAGCATCGTTTCTCAATCCGATATTCTTGCGGTTGTAGAAGACTAAGGAGGATTGTTAGATATGGCTAAACAAATTATTTATGGTGAAGAAGCCCGTAAGGCATTACAAACCGGTATTGACAAGCTGTCCGATACCGTAAAAATTACCCTTGGACCAAAAGGCAGAAATGTGGTTCTGCAAAAGTCCTACGGTGCACCGCTGATTACCAATGACGGTGTTACCATTGCAAGAGACATCACCCTGGAAGATGCCTTTG
The DNA here is from genome assembly GCA_963623075.1 of Bacteroidaceae bacterium. Taxonomy (GTDB): domain Bacteria; phylum Bacillota; class Clostridia; order Oscillospirales; family Acutalibacteraceae; genus RUG420. The sequence goes on along the minus strand of CAVFJZ010000004.1, from coordinate 116,526 downwards.
AAGACATGGGTGCTCAGTTGGTAAAGGAAGTTTCCACAAAGACCAATGATGTTGCCGGTGACGGTACTACCACCGCTACCCTACTTGCACAGGCTTTGGTACGTGAAGGCATGAAGAATGTTGCTGCCGGTGCCAATCCAATGGTTGTTAAGAAAGGCATCAAGCTTGCAGTAGACGCTGCCGTTAAGTCCGTTGAAGATGCCGCTAAGCCGGTAACCAGCTCTGCTGATGTTGCGCGTGTTGCCACGATCTCTTCTGCAGATGAACACATTGGTGAACTGATTGCTGAAGCAATGGACAAGGTTACTGCCGATGGCGTTATTACTGTTGAAGAAGCTAAGACCGCTGATACTACCGTAGATGTAGTAGAAGGTATGCAGTTTGACAGAGGATATATCTCCCCTTACATGATGACTGATACTGACAAGATGACTGCTGAAATTGATGATGCTCTCATCCTGATTACTGACAAGAAGATTTCCAACATTCAGGAAATCCTGCCACTTTTGGAACAGGTTCTGAAGCTTGGCAAGAAACTGGTTATCATTGCCGAAGATGTAGAAGGCGAAGCTCTCCAGACCATCGTTCTGAACAAACTGCGTGGCACCTTCACCTGTGTTGCCGTTAAGGCTCCTGGCTTCGGTGACCGCAGAAAGGCTATGCTGGAAGACATTGCCGTTCTGACCGGCGGTACCGTAATTACTTCTGACCTTGGTCTGGAACTTAGCAATGCAACTCTTGACATGCTTGGTAAAGCTGCAAAAGTTTCTGTCAGCAAAGATAACACCACCATTGTTGACGGTGCCGGAGACAAAGATGCCATTGCCAATCGTGTTTCCCAAATTCGCAGTCAGATTGAAGAATCCACTTCGGATTATGACAAAGAAAAATTACAAGAACGTTTGGCTAAGATGGCCGGCGGCGTAGCTGTACTGCATGTTGGTGCCGCTACCGAAACAGAAATGAAAGAAAAGAAACTGCGCATTGAAGATGCTCTTGCTGCAACGAAGGCTGCCGTAGAGGAAGGCACCGTAGCAGGCGGCGGCGTTGCACTGATTAATGCCATCCCGGCTGTTAAGGAACTGCTGGATCAGGATCTGGAAGCCGATGTCAAGACCGGTGTTAAGATTGTTCTGAAAGCAATTGAAGAACCAATTCGTCAGATTGCTGCCAATGCCGGCTTGGAAGGCTCCGTCATTATTGATGCCATTGCCCGTTCCGGCAAGACCGGCTACGGCTTTGACTTTGCAAAAGAAGAATATGTAGATATGTTTGATGCCGGTATTTTGGACCCGGCCAAGGTAACTCGTTCCGCTCTGCAGAACGCAGCATCCGTTGCAGCCATGGTGCTGACTACGGAATCCCTGGTAGCCGACAAGCCGGATCCGGCTGCCGATGCCGCTTCGGCAGCAGCTCAGGCTGCCGCCATGGCAAATGCCGGTGGAATGTATTAATTCCTACTGACCCTTTTTCCTCAGTCCCCGTTTGGAGTCTATCCAAACGGGGATTTTTTCGATATACTTTACTTGTGTTATTTTGTTAATTTTTGTAGGAGGAAAACTAATGGGACACATGATGAAGTCAAAGTTTTTTGACGAAGTAGGTGCCGTTCCGCATGACGATTATTATCCCAGACCGCAGCTGGAACGAAATTCCTTTTATAATCTGAACGGAACATGGGAATATGCCATTTATCCGTCAGAGCAAGCCTTTCAAGGATATCAGGGCAATATTCTGGTGCCCTTTTCACCGGAAGCAATGCTGTCCGGAGTCAACAAAATTGTTACTCCAACAGACACTCTGTACTACCGGAGAAATTTTGTGGTAGATGAGTCTTTCTTAAAAGATAAAACCCTACTCCATTTCGGTGCCGTGGATTACGAATGCGAAGTCTTTATTAACCACTTAAAAGTCGGTTATCATCAAGGTGGATTTTTTGCCTTTACGCTGGATATCAGCAAAGCAATTCAACTGGGAAACAATATGATTGAGCTAGTAGTTAAAGATCCATCCGACACCAGTTACCATGCCAGAGGAAAGCAGTCCTCTTCCCCTGCCGGCATTTTTTATACCCCACAATCCGGCATATGGCAGACTGTATGGATGGAATCTGTACCGGAAATTTATGTTGAAGACTTGCGCATTGTACCTGACATTGACAAAAATGAAGTTCGTATTACGGTGGAAACCAAAGCGCCTGAAGTAACCGTAAAAGTATTGGACGAAGGCAGCTGTATCGCCGAAGGAAAAGGGCAAAAAGAAATTGTCATTCCACTGGAGCAATATGAATGCTGGTCTCCGGAAAATCCAAAGTTATATGATTTGGAAATTACAGCAGATCAGGACACAGTTAAATCCTACTTTGGTATGCGGAAATTCGGTGTCGGGCCGGATGTAAACGGCAAGCAGCGTCTGCTACTGAATAATAAGCCTTACTTCCATAACGGTGTTTTGGATCAGGGATATTGGTCTGACGGCATGCTGACCCCTCCCACCAAGAGTGCCATGGAATATGATATTCAGATGCTGAAATCCATGGGCTTTAACATGATTCGAAAGCACATCAAGATTGAGCCGCTTTACTGGTATTATCTCTGTGACAAGGAAGGTCTGCTTGTATGGCAGGATATGGTTAACGGCGGAACCGCTTATAATCCACTGGTAATTGCTGTGCTGCCCTTCTTGACAATCAACCTGAACGACGGAGAAAAAAATTATAAAATTTTTGGTCGTGCTGATGAAGCCGGTCGGAATGAATATATCAAAGATTTGTATGATACCATGCATCAGCTGATTAACGTGGTTTCTCTTGCCATGTGGGTTCCTTTCAATGAAGGCTGGGGACAATTTGACGCCAACAAAATTTCTGAAATGGTTGCTGAATTCGACCCAACCAGAACCATTGATCGAACCTCCGGATGGCATGACCAGAAGGAATCCGATTTTGTGACAAGACACATCTACTTTACTCCGGTTTATGTTCCTAAGGATGACCGCTGTTATTTGTTAGATGAATTCGGTGGTTTCTCTAAAATGACCAAGGGTCACATGTTCCGAAAGTTATTGTTTGGATATCGCATGTACTTCACAGAGGAAGCATTAACGCGTGCCTATGAAAAGATTTTTGAGAAGCGCATTATTCGTAACATTCCAAGAGGACTTTCGGCTACTGTCTTCACCCAGGTGTCTGACGTAGAAGGTGAAATCAACGGTCTTGTCACCTATGACCGCAAGGTAGAAAAGATGGACCGTGCCCGCATAAAAGCCGTCAATGACAGAGTAAAGCTGTAAATTTATAAATAAAAAACCGTTACAGAGAATTTTTCTGTAACGGTTTTTACTTTGTTTTGCCATAAAGAAGCAGAGAATCTTCTGTGTCTTTTCGCACTTCAGAAACAGGAATGCCTTGTTGTTCTGCAATAATTTGCATTACAAGCGGAGTACAGAACCCGCCCTGGCAGCGTCCCATCCCCGGCCGAAGTCTGCGTTTGATTCCGTCTACGGTCGGGACACAAAGACCGGAATTTAAAGCATCCAGAATTTCACCCTTAGAAACCTCTTCGCATCGACAAACAATGATGCCGTAATCCGGATTCTGGCGAATCAGTTGATTTCGTTCTTCCGGAGTCATCTTCTTTAAGCAAGGAATTGGTTTTCGTTCCGGTTGAAAGTTTTCCTTTTGGAAAACTGTTTCCCCTGTTTGCTTTAAGTATTCTACACTCCAGACGGCAATATCTTGCCCAATAGCCGGTGCAGCAGTCAAACCAGGAGATTGAATGCCGGCAGCTTCCATTATATTTTTTGTAAAGATGCCCTTTCGAACACAAAAGTCTTCTTCATACAACGTGGCACGAACACCGGTAAAATAGGCAATGACATCTTCATACTGCAGTTCCGGACACAGCTTACGTTGCATTTCCATAATGGCATGAAATTCTTCTGCTCTGGTTTCTGTATTTTCTCGTTCCGGTGTTTCCGTGGCATTGGGTCCAACCAGCATATTTCCGTATACAGAGTGAATTAACCCAACGCCTTTGGTGTGGTTATGACTGCCCAAAGCCCACAAAATCTTTTGGATATATTTCCAAGGCTTTCCTTTAACTTCCGGCTTTTCATTGGGCATGACAGCAAACGGGGCCTTGGCCATGCTGGTCTTTACTAAGTATCCTACTTTTGTATCTGTAATAATATCTGTACCGCGGCGTGGATGAATGGTAAACGTGCGGTCCTCTGCCATTTCAGCAATTTTATCTGCATAAATTCCGGCTGCATTGCAGACCACTTTCGGGTAAATTGTACCGCGATTGGTTTGAACGGATAAAATCTTCCCCTCCTCTACCTCCATACCTTCCACCATGGTTTCCAGTGAAAAATGCACACCGTTTTGTACTGCATTTTCCGCCATAGCAATACAGACACCATAAGGAGTTGTAACACCGGCAATGGGAAGAAACATGCCACCATCAAAAAAAGCAGGGACATGGGGTTCTATCTTATGCAATTCCGGTAACGTTAAATAACGCACACTCGGCATATCCAAATTCTTTTTGGCATTCCAGGCAAGATATTTCACAATCAGCCGTTCCCACTTGTCCACATCCAACATAACCTGCCCTTTTTGCTCCAGTGGAAAATGTAATTCTTCTGACAATTGTTGGTACATGGCATTCCCACGGGCGTTGTAATAATGTTTCTGAGAATGTTTTCCGAAATTGACACCGGCATGGACTACCCCGCCGTTTGCCTTGGTGGCACCTGCCGCAACATCAGATCCACGGTCAACAACAAGAACTTCCAGATTCCAACGAGACAATTCTCTGGCAATACTGCAACCGGTAATACCGGCACCTATAATCAGGACATCCGGCTTGACACCATCCAATTTACAGTCACGTATTTTAGGGGTACGAACGGTTTCCTGAAACCCTTTTAGCCGAATATCGTTGATTACACCGTAGTAATGCTTTTTGTCCACTGCCAAGCTGCCGGCTTTCACCACAGTAGCCCAATCCTCTACTTCTCCGCGCAAAACAATGCAGCCCCGTTCTTCCGTAACCATAATGGACGGATCCAGGGCTGCTATTTTCTTTTGAATTTTAGCTAAACTCATTTTGGACTCCTCGGGAAGAATAGGTTTCTTTATATGATAAATCAGGCGGTCGGTATAGCACAAGTATATTGTTCTATTTTTGCACATCTGTCACAAATAGGCACTCCTTTTTATTTTGTTAAAAAGAAAACAAGTAGATATCTTGCACAAATGTGAATTTTCTTTTTATAATGGAACTCGTACAGAAAGGAGTTTGCAGAATGAATCCAAATTATGATGTTATGACAATCCTTCGGATTGCCAAATATTATTACATTGACGGACTAAGTCAACAGGAAATTGCGTTGAAGGAAAATATTCATCGTACTCAAATTTCCCGACTCTTGAAAATTGCACGAGAAGAAGGCTTTGTCAAAATTGAAATTTCCGCCCCGGACAGTACCCGTGCCTATGAGCTTTCCCGCCGCCTGGAAGACAAACTTCATTTAAGTCAGGTTATGGTTACTCCGGAATTACCCTTAAAAAAGATTGATTCGCAAAGTGCAGACGATGCTTTGACCTTCTTTGCTGCCAGATATATTGAAAAGTGGGTACCCAAGTTTAACAAGATTGGAGTTGGCGTTGGGAAAACGTTATATCAAACCACCGCCAACATCAGTGCCCATTCATCGGATAATAATATGGACTTTTATGCCGTTTCTGGACATGTAGGCACAGACAATCCCTATTTGCAAAGTACCATTATCTGTGATCGTCTTGCCAGTGCATTTGGTGGAAAAGTTCACTACAATAACTATTCCATGGTAACCAATACCAATCATCTGTCTGAAATAGACAAGGCCAAATTAAATGCCATGCAGGAAGAATTTAAGCATTTGGATGCGGTTTTAGTCAGTGTCGGAGGGCAATTCGCTTTGGATTATCCCTATTTTACTGAATTCTATGATCAGGTAAAAGACTTCAACATCCAAAAGGTATTCAGTCGCCCACACGCCAATGTACTCGGCAACGTATATTATGAAGATGGTCGGCGTCTTTCCTTACCAAAGCCGTTTCGCATGACAAGCATGAATGCAGATGACATTCAAAAGAACCCACATGTTCTTTGTATTGCCAGAGGAAGTCACAAAGTACGTCCCGTTATTTTTGCCGCAAAATACGGTTATATTAACGAATTAGTTACAGATGAATATACTGCCAACCTAATTTTAGAAGAACTTCAGAAAATGCACAAAGCCGAACCCGCTACGCAGCAGTAAAAATAATAAAGAATAAGAAAAACACCGTTTCGTTCCCGAAACGGTGTTTTTATGGAGCTGATGACCGGATTTGAACCGGTGACCTCGTCCTTACCAAGGACGCGCGCTACCTACTGTGCCACATCAGCAAACTGGCAGGGGCAGAAGGACTTGAACCCTCGGCACGCGGTTTTGGAGACCGCTGCTCTACCAACTGAGCTATACCCCTACATGTTCTGTAAGAAATGGTGGACCATCAGGGACTCGAACCCCGGACCCACCGGTTATGAGCCGGCTGCTCTAACCAACTGAGCTAATGGTCCGCAATTGGTCAATTTGGTCTCCCAAGTCACTTGGATATTATATCTATCTACAGCATTAATGTCAAGGGAGTTTCTGCGTTTTCAGGCAGACTTTTCAAACATTTTTTACAGAAGAAAAAACAAGCTTATCTCCCACATAGACAAGCTTCATTACAAAGAATGGGCTTGGTCCAGCAATTCTGTTTAAAAAGAGCTGATCACCCTCCCAAGTGGGAAGAGAAAGCACCTTTTCTTTCGGCACCCAGCAAAGATCCCCTTCATTACAATCCTTCCGTGTTCCGGAAAATTGCTCTGCTGTAAAAAGGTGCATATACTCCCCTTCCGATTGGTCAGATACGAAGGTTACCAAGCCCCGATAGTGCAGGTTTTCCGGCAACACCGTCAATCCGGTTTCCTCCAGAATTTCCCGTATGGCACCTTCTTCGGGGCTTTCATTTTCTTCCATCTTTCCTCCTACTCCAATCCACTTGTCATGGTTGATATCATTTTCTTTTTTTGTGCGATGCAGCATCAAGTACTTTTGATCCTGCTCCAAGTAAATCAGAGTAGTATTTTTCATGAAAAGACTCCTTTATTCTCTTAATATTCCTCTATTTTTACCGTAAAAGGAATTGTAATCGGCTCTATGCGGTCAGAAGAGATTGTCAGCGTTCCGTTGCCTGCTTTTCCTGTTGTCTTTACATAAGTTCCTGCATAGCCACCACGAAGCGGGACACAGGATGGTCCAATCAATTCCAAGCAGCCGGTTGCCGTTAGCAAAACTGGATCATTCAAATAGAAGAGATGATTTCCTTCTTTGGAAACGGCTTCAATGCGAACACAAGCTACATCATAAGAAGAAGTTTCAGATAATTCTGTATGATCTACCTTTACCTTAAGAAGAACTTCGTTCATTGGCGCTTTGGTAATGGTGTTTACTACCTGGCCTTTCTTAACTGCATCAAAACGGTAAACAGTGGCATCAGATCCCCAGTTGGTTACATAGGTATAGACCAGATCAAAGACCTTTTCTACGGTTAGTTTGTCTTTTACAAAGGTCTTGGCCAGGCCGGCAAGAAGATTTGGTTTTAAGACTCCACCAACGCCGTCGGTCATGAAGCCCTTGACCGCTTTGCGGAACGCAAGCGATCCTTCGGGGCTCATTCCCTCTTTGTTCTCCAGTAATTCCCCGATTAAATCATCAATTCGGATGGGAGCATGTTTCAAATTTGGCCAAGTTTCGGTATCCGGATAAAAACGGCGAACGAAGTCCCCGTTTTTATACAAGTTGACGTAGTCGGCGTTGGTGAACACAAAAACATCACCGAGCTTGCCGGCCGGCCATTCGCCAATATCCATGGAGGAACTAATTTCCAAGACATTGGTGTCTTCTGCCTGCGAAGCATACAGGGCCGCCGCCATCTTCGGATTCCGGAACATATCCAGTACACCGTGATAACAGATTTTGTCTCCGGATCCAAAATCTTTGTGGGTATTGTAGTCAGCCATACACCAGCCAAAGCTGCCGGAAATTCCGTTATCCGGAGCCGCGGCGGCGTTTACTACATTGGCATGACGCAAGGCGTGCTGTAAGCGATGCGCTTCATCATCAAAAGATTTCGTCGGATACATATGTCCGTTATATTCAGAAATTAAATACGGAGCATTCGGGCGCCCGGTTACCATCCACTTTTTCTGCGCACCTGCATTTTGTCCGGTATGACTGAAGTCATTGTAAGCATAAACATCTTCCAGCAAATTGCTGAGCTGCATAAAGCGAACACCGGAAGTCGGTCTGGTATCATCATACTGATGTGCTACTGCGTTGGCTTTTCGATACAGTTCATTATCATCTTGACTTTCGTTAATACGGACACCCCATAGCATAATAGAGGGATGATTTCGATTTTGCAGAACCATATCTTTTACATTCTGCAAATGCTTTTTCTTCCAAGCGTCATTGCCAATATGCTGCCAACCGGGTGCTTCCGTGAAGACCAACAAACCGGCTCTGTCACATTCGTCAAGAAAGTACTGTGACTGAGGATAATGAGATGTCCGAACGGCATTCAGTCCCAGCTCATTTTTCAAAATATGAACATCATTTTCCTGTACGGATTTTGGCATGGCATAGCCCACATACGGATAGGACTGATGCCGATTCAAACCGCGAATTTTCAATTTTTTCCCATTCAAATAGAAGCCATCTTCACGGAAGTCAACGGTACGGCAGCCGAAGGTTACCTTGTAAAAGTCCCAAGAGGTACTGCCCTCTTGTCCTTCTGTCAGGCGAACATGTAATTCATACAGCTTAGGATGATCTGTATCCCAGTTTTCCAGGCCGGCGCAATAAAGTGTATTGGTGTTGACTTCCTCTACGTGTTCTACCGAGTAAGTCTGAATACATGTTTCTCCGTCATAAATATCATAGGTCAAACGGAACGGACGAATATCAATATTGTCTGCGTGAACGGTCGTTTCTACCTCCAATGTTTTGGTAGAAGTTTCCACCGTTTTGCACTTTACAAAGACATCCGCAATGTAGTTCTTTTCATATACTTCCAAAGATACTTCCCGATATAATCCGCCATATGTCAAGTAATCAATTACGTGGCCAAAAGGAGGCTCATTCAAGCTTTCTCTGGCATCCAGAACCACTTTTACTGTATTATGATCCCCAAAGTTTGCAAACTGATTCAACGGCACCTTAAATTCGGTATATCCGCAGTAATGATTTTCGGCCAGGGTTCCATTAATATAAACCTGTGCCATATGACCGGCTCCTTCAAAGCGAAGGAAGCACAGTTTTTCGGCATATTCCTCCGGCAGAAAAAACGTCCGTTCGTATACACTGACAAACTGATACAATTTTTCGTCAAAGTAGTTGTACGGTAATTCTACGTTGGTATGCGGCAAGCGCACCGTAGTCCGTTCTTCCGGTTGGTCTTGCCGATAATAGGTCCAGTCGTCATTCAAATAAATTCGATTAAACAAAGACAAATCCTCCTTTATTCCATATCAGAAATCCGCTCTAAAAGAGCTCCCAATTCCCGATAAAAAGCTTCAAATTCTTCCGGTGGCACTTCTTCACCCTCGTAAAAAGTATGGTTGACTGCCTGCGTCGGCATAACGTGCCAAATGCCCTTTTGTAAGGTCATAGACTCTGTATAATCTACCTGTGGTTCATCAAAAGGAGCCGTTTCAGAAATGGTGTTTACTCGCCCGTCACTGGGAGCCCAAGCTTTACCTTGTCTTGCATGCACAAAGCCCATAAAGGACACCGAAATTTTGTACCGATCCAGTACCCCTTCTGCGGGAACCGTCAGCAAACCTTTTTTGGCACTGATATCCGCCGGCTGAGAAAAATAATAAACAGAATCTACTGTATCTAAAATAGCGTTCCACTTTGCTGCACCCTGCAAACTTAAGTCTCCGTAACAGCTGTCTTTGGAGAAGAGAAAACGCAGAATAGAAACAGGCTTGTAAATATGCTTCTTTTCTGCAGACGTAAAGCCAAATTGATCCATTAACATAACAGCGGCATAAGGATCGTTGCTGCCACTTAATTGATTGGCTTTTTTCAGTTGGCTAAATGACAACAAACGGGTCATTTTGTTTAAGTCTGTGCAAAGGGTAGTACCGTTTAAAGGGGAAGCCAGACAGTAAATACAATTAATTAACTGCGCTTGGCCACCACGAAATAGCGGAGACAAGTCCTTTTCTTTGGTTACAGCGCGTTCTTTTTCATCTCCATATGCTAAAAGATGCAGTAAAACGCGGATCGTTTCTCCGCCAAAGCTGTGTCCTACCAGGTTTACTTTTTCATGCGCACCCGGTTGACCCAAATCCGGTAAAATCCCGTTATAATGCAAACCGTAGCGCTTATGCTTTCCTTTTTTAGAGTGTGCCTTCCCGTAGTCAGCCGTGCCACCAAACAGCATGGCATATAAGTCACAAGCGCGATCCCAAGCACTGGTAAAGGGCGCAATATGCGGCGCATAAGCCTCATATCCAAGACTAGTTAAGTAAGTGGCAGCCGGGGCAAACGTTTCCCCCATATTATTAAATCCGTGGACGAAAACAATCGGATAACATTCCATGTTTGACGTCCTCCTTTCCCAAAATATGATACAATAAATCCATTCAATTAGAAAGAAGGAACCTGATTTGCAACCGTATTTGTCTAATGCATACCATCACTTCCGTACCATTACACATCATCGTCACTTAGTTATGTACCACTGCTTTCGTGCAGGTATTCCATTGCAGGGTCTGGTACATGATTTATCCAAGTACTCTCCTACGGAATTTATGGTTGGCGTCAAATACTATCAGGGAACCTTCAGTCCAAATGTAGTGGAAAGAAAAAACATTGGGGTTTCCTATGCATGGATTCACCACAAAGGAAAAAACAAGCACCATTTTGAATACTGGTTTGACAACAGTCCAAACGGATATGTCATGGTCCCTGTCAAAATGCCAACAAAATACCTGATTGAAATGATTTGTGACCGCTTGGCCGCCTGCAAAACCTATCTTGGAGAAAATTATAAAGACTCTTCGGCTTTAGAATATGCCAATCGCCATAACTACTCTCAGTTAATGCATCCGGAAACCGAAGCCGATTTAAAAAAAATCCTGACACTGTTTGCAGAGCAAGGAGAAGCTGCCGGATTTCAGTATCTGCGGAAACTGCGACGGCAAGATTTACGTAAAAAGAAACACTGACTCGCCAGGTAAAACATTCCTAAGCAAAAAGAAATCCCCGATTGCCTACTGTTCCGGCAACCGGGGTATTATTTATTTGGACAACATTTGCAACATGGTAAACTGTTTTATCAGCGTGTCCCGCATGGCAGGTCCAACCAGTTCCTCTTCATATTCCTTACACATCATGGTGGCCAGGAAATAATCTTTTCCGCAGAACAAGATTTGATCCTTGGTACGCTTTAATTCCACTATTTTGGTTGCTTCGCCGTAAATGACAACAGGTTGAATAAAGTCTGCCGCACTTCTACATTTCAGAGCTAAAGATTCTGCCGCTTTAGCCGCTTCCAAAATAGGATTTTCAAAATAATCCCCTTCTCCTGCATTGGTTCGGAGAATCCAATATCGGCTGTCTTCTTCTGCATACAGCATGCCGTCATATTCGCGGATAAAGACCGGATAAACCCCGGTTTTATGTAAGACCAAAAGGTCCGCCTTTCGTCCTTTTCCGCGCTTGGAATCCAGACTGATATTTTGATATACCTTGGCACTGGGTGCCTTTTCCTGAAGACCTGCAATCAGTTCTTCTTGTATTGACATGTGTTCCTCCTAAATGGCTAGTTAGCCGGCATCTTCATAATCTGTTTCGTAGTAGGTGTCTATTGATTCCGCCGCATAGGTAACCCGAAGCGTAGAATCTGCATTGCTTCCTTCCAAATCAGTAAAGCAAATGGCATCCTCCGACGGCAAATCAGGAACCGTCATGGCCCAGTCCGACGACAGCGTAATGGCAACTCCATAGTCCGTATTGCTGTAGGTATCATCTGTTACCTCTCCGGCATACATTAAATCATCATTGTAGAGGAACGGGCTGTCCAAATCCAGACTGTCGTCACAAACTGCCATCATGATGGAAATGGTAACAAAGAGGGTAATCAAGGCTGTAAATATACCGCTTCGTTTGCCGGATTTTTTGCTTTGATATTTTGGTTTCTGTTTTTGTGTTTTCTGGTGCGATGCAGCATATTTCTCCTGCATTCGCTTTCCTTCTGCATAAGCAGCGCTTGTACTGTTTTTGTATTGCGTTTTTTTAGCGGAAAGCGCAGCCCGCCAGTCCTTCTTTTCTTCTACCGCAGGGTCCTTTCGCAAATGTTTGGTGGAATAAACATCCAGCGAGCCGTTAAAAGGCAAATTGTCTTCATATTTAATGGATCCGCGAACGGTCATATCCTGGCCGCAGAAGGGACATTTTTGTGCTTGGTTGTCCATTGCGGTTCCGCAATAATTACAAATTTTCAAAGAAGTGTCCTCCGCTTCTTATCCAAAAGGATTATCTGAAATAGGCAATGGCAGCAGACAGTTCGTTGGACGACATTGCCTTGGCTTGAATTAACAAAGCATACCCGTCTACTTCCGTACCAATGACTTCGCTATAAGTTGTGGTTCCGTTTTCATTGTTGGTATAAATATATCCGGTAAAGCTGTTCCCGCCTTTTCGAATAGAAACACTGTCATTCAGGACCGTACCATCTGTGTTGGCTTGCATGGCTTTCAACATGGCAGTAACAGATTTATATTTGCTGTTTAGTGGATAATACAGCACTGCCACGCTGGTTTCTCCATCCGAGCTCTGTGCAGCCATATCATAGAGGGTCCCATTGGAACTACTGCCCAGAGCAGAGTGGTCTTGCAAAATCCATCCGCTTGGTCCGTAAAACTTCAAGCCGGAAAAGGAGCTTTCATAATTGGTGCCGGCAACCACCCCATAAGAGAAATTCGCCGGTGCCGCATTGGTTTTTTCTGTTTGGCTTGCCGTATTACTTTGGTAATTTCCGGAATATCCGCTGTATTGGCCGGAATAGATGTTGTTCGCGTACGTATTGTTGCTACTGTCATCTAACAAGACATCCGCAGCGGTATTACACGCCTTCCCGAAAATGACCAGCATGACAATAACCATGGCTAAAATCACAAGGCAGATAGCGGTAACTACGGCAATGGCCGGTTTATTATAGTAACTTCCCCTTTTACTATTTCCTTCGTCCGCTATGTTCTGTGCGCGATTCAGCTGATCTTTGAAATCTTTCATTTAAAAATCTCCTCGATAAGCATTTCTAACGTTGATATAGTAACATGTTTTGAAGTATATTTAAATGTGAAAACCTAAATTATATTGTGTCTGAGAGGAGGAAGCTCTATGCCTTTTGCTCATTGGATGGTTTGGCTTGCCTTGTTTTTACTCTTTGCCGTTGTGGAGCTTTGCACGGTACAGTTAATTTCCATTTGGTTTGCTGTCGGATCGCTTGCCGGTGGAATTGCCGCATTGCTTACCCATGACCAGTCTATTGTGACTGAAGTGGTGGCTTTTGTTCTGGTTACCGCGTTGTCCTTAGCGCTAACCAAACCGCTTATCAAGAAATTGAAAGCAGGAACAGATACAAAGACCAACAAAGACACCTACATTGGTCAGCAGGTGCTGGTGACGAAAGAAGTTTGCACAGACACCGGTTCCATCATTATGAATGATGTAGATTGGGAAGCGCGCCTGGAAAGTCAGGATTCCCATCCTATTCCGGCCGGTGCCAAAGCAGAAATTGTTCGGATTGAGGGCATTAAGCTCATTGTAAAACCAGTCTGAATACGCTAAAATAAGCAAGTTAGTTTAAAACCCTTATGGAGGACATTCCCTATGGATGAAGAAAAGAAAGTAACCCCTGCCGCAGGAGGCACAGACAAAGCTGTTGCCAACAAAGATGCCAAAGCTGCTGCCAAAGAAGCCAAGGCTGCCGCAAAAGCGGAAAAGAAAGCAGAGAAAGCCAAAGAAAAGCTGCAAAAAGAGCGGGCAAAGAAAGAAATGCATGACATTGCCCCGGGTGGCGTTTCCAAGGCAGAAGAAGCCCGCTTAAAAAGAAAAGCGGACATGGAAAAATCGCAGAAGAGACAGGAAGAAAAAGCCAGAAAACGGAAAGAGCTGACGAAAAAGCAAAAGCGGATTCGCGTTATTGCCCCTATTACAGCAGTTGTTCTTGCTTTAGTCCTTTTCTTCCTCGGCTACTTTGGTGTTTATGATCGCCATACAACCGCCATTAAATTGCAGGACGGCAGCAAAATTTCTGTTGCAGAATATGAATATTACTACCGTTCCATGTATAACTATTATTACAACATGTCTTACCAGTATGAGTCTTACTACTCATCCTATTATGGCACCGGAGCAGGTGCTTCTTTGACCGGCTTTGATTATACAAAGGCTCCTGCCGATCAGGAACTGCCAAGCTCCAGTTCAGATTCTGACACAGACTCCTCCGCTTCGGATGATTTCCAAGTAGACGAAGAATATATCAAGGGCGACACCGCCACTTGGGACGACTATTTCTGCCAAGCTGCAATAGAAACGGCACAGCTGTACACCGCTCTTTATGAGCAGGCAGTAGATGCCGGCTACGAAATGACCGAAGACGAAACCACAGAAATGAATGAATTCTTTGACGAACTGAAGAGCAACGCCGAAGAAAATGAATATTCCCTGGATGCCTATATTCGCAATAACTACGGAAAAGGCATGAACAAAGCTTTGCTGCAGGAAATTTATATTAAACAGACGCTGGCTTCTGATTATTCTGACGATAAAAAAGAACAGTATTCTGCTGACGTAACAGACGATGAAATTAATACCTATCTGTCTGAAAACAAAGCCGAATATGAAACTGCCTCTCTACGGTATTACAACTTCAGTGCTACGGTAGATGATACAGAGAATGCAACAGACGAAGAAATTACGGCTGCTAATGAAGAAGCCAAAGCAAAAGCAGAAGCGTTCCTTGCAGAAGCAGATGACAGCAACTGGACCAGCAAGGTTTATGAAGTGGTAGACGAAGCTTACAAGTCTTATTATGAAGATAATGATTCCTACTCTACTCTGACAGACGCCAATGACTCCACCCTGAAATCTTATTTCACAGAGGAAGCAGCCGAATGGATTGAAAACGAAGCCTCTTCCGGAGATAAAAAACTCTTCTCCAATATTTCCGAATCCACCGGGCTTGCTACGTATTATGCCATTCTGGTTACCGAAGAACCAACCTTAAAAGAGGTTTACCCGGTTACGGTCCGTCACCTGCTCATTCAGGTATCGGATGATGACTCTGATACAGACACTGATTCCGACTCTGACTCTTCTGATGACAGCTCTACCACTACTCATACGGATGCAGAAGCCAAAGCATTGGCAGAGCAGTATTATCAGGAGTGGAAAGACGGAGATGCTACTGACGACAGCTTCAAAGAACTTGCTGTAGCCCACTCTGAAGATTCCGGTGTATCTGACAATGAAGGCTTATACGAAGACATCACCCCATCTTCCAGCTATGTTCAGGAATTCCTTGACTGGTGCTTTGCAGATGGCAGAAAAGCCGGAGACAGCGGCATTATAAAATCAGAATACGGTTATCACATTATGTATTGTGTTTCCGTTGCAACAGAACCGCAGTGGAAGACCTCCATTCGCAGCACACTGGGTGAAAATGCTTACAATGACTTCTATGACTCTGCAGCCGATGCAGATGAATATCAAATTAAGTCCAAGCACTGCATTAACTTAGTTCGCCGCCGCGAAAATCGCTATGCTCAGAAGACGTTGGCAAACATGTCTGCCTCCTCTTCCACAGCTTCTTAACGTAAAAAAAGAGACGGATTAAAATCCGTCTCTTTTCTTTCCCGGAAGTCATTGACTTTCTATTAGAAATCTTTAAAATAAGAAAAAATAACTTGAAGAAAAAGCAAAAGGGAGCGTGTTATTATGGCATATTTTTTCTCGGAACCTTCTCACACCTTTGGTGAATACTTACTGGTCCCGGGGTACTCTTCTTCTCAGTGCATTCCGGATGCTGTTGACCTGAAGACTCCACTGGTTCGTTTTAAAAAGGGTGAAACTTCAGCCATTACGCTGAATATTCCGATGGTTTCTGCCATCATGCAGTCTGTTTCTGATGACAAAATGGCTATTGCCCTTGCAAAAGAAGGTGGCATCTCCTTCATTTACGGTTCACAGAGTATTGCAGATGAAGCCGCCATGGTTGCCCGCGTAAAAAGCTATAAAAAAGGATTTGTTGTTTCTACCTGCAACCTGACCCCGGAAGATTGCCTGGCTGATGTCCTGGATCTGAAAGCAAAAACCGGACACAGCACCGTTGCCATTACCGATGACGGCACAGCAAACGGTCTTCTGCTTGGTATTGTCGGCAGCAAAGACTACCGTGTCAGTCGTATGGACCCGAACACCAAGATTAAAGAATTCATGACGCCAAGAGAAAAACTGATTACGGCGCCGGACACCACCTCTTTAAAGCTTGCCAACGATATTATTTGGGACAACAAGCTGAATGCACTTCCCTTAGTAGATGAGCATGACCATCTGAGCTACTTAGTCTTCCGGAAAGACTATGAATCGCATAAAGAAAACAAACTGGAATTGCTGGACGAACATAAATCTTATGTGGTCGGCGCCGGAATCAATACCAGAGATTACGCCGAACGTGTTCCGGCTCTTTTAGAAGCCGGTGCAGATGTTCTTTGCATCGACTCCTCGGAAGGCTACTCTGAATGGCAGCAAAGAACCATTCGCTGGGTACGCGAAACCTACGGTGACACGGTACGTGTTGGTGCCGGCAACGTGGTGGACGCCGAAGGCTTCCGCTTCTTGGCAGACTGCGGTGCCGACTTTGTAAAAGTCGGAATCGGCGGCGGTTCTATTTGCATTACCAGAGAAACCAAGGGCATTGGTCGTGGCCAAGCCACCGCTCTGATTGATGTTTGTAAAGAACGGGATAAATACTACAAGGAAACCGGTATTTATGTTCCGGTTTGCTCCGATGGCGGTATTGTTCATGACTATCACATGACGCTGGCCCTGGCAATGGGTGCTGATTTCCTGATGTTAGGACGTTATTTCTCTCGTTTTGATGAATCTCCAACCGAACTGGTACGCATCAACGGCAATTATATGAAAGAATATTGGGGTGAAGGTTCCAATCGTGCCAGAAACTGGGCAAGATATGACCTTGGCGGCGCCACTAAGCTTGCATTTGAAGAAGGCGTTGACTCCTATGTTCCGTATGCCGGTTCCCTGCAAGACGGTGTTACCGCCTCCCTGTACAAAGTACGTTCCACTATGTGCAACTGCGGTGCTCTGACCCTGCCGGAGCTGCGGGAAAAGGCCAAATTGACTTTGGTTTCCGAAGTCTCCATTGTAGAAGGCGGATCCCATGACGTTATGCTGAAAGATAACTTCAGCAAATAAGACCTTTTGCTTACTATCATTATAAAAAACAGCGCAGAAAGTAATTGCTTTCTACGCTGTTTTTCTTTTTCTGCTTTACTCTTTTCTGTTACAAAAAAGCAAAGTTACTTCAAATAGTTAACCAGAATGCCTGCCAAAGTGTCCCTGGTGACCGTAGAAGCACCTTTTGAGGTATAATAAGTCTTCTTTCCTGCTTTCTTGGAATAAGCCTTTATAGCGGCAGAAATCTGTGCTTCCGTCAATTTCGTATTTTCTGTTTTACTAAGATCCAAAAGATTATTCTTCGTGCACCATTTCTTAACATCTGCATAGGATCCTTTTTTGTTTCCTGCCAGGCGATACAGTGCATACGCCAATTGCTTTCCGGTTACTTCAGTGTCGGGATTAAAATTAACAGCTCCATCGCCAATCAGGATACCTGCATTATACAGACGAACAATGGCATTGTAGTTTTTGGTATCTGCAATGTCAATGAATTGCGTTTCCGGAAGTACTGCCATAAATTGGTCAGCAATATATTTATGTCCGGATGCGTTTGGATGATTTACATCGGGATAATTATCCCCTTTGTCAGCCAAAGCATAGTCAATTAGGGAATCAAAGTTCTGATACGGAGAATCAATATCCATTTCGTCTACGTAGGTATATTTGTAGGCATTTTTGCAACCGGATTTCAAATATTGGTTGATCAGCTCTGTTCCACCGTTAATGATGGTTCCAAGCTCCTGTCCTCCCTTGTATAATGGCATCTTGCCCATGGGACTGCACATGCTCATTACCATAACAGTAACATCCGGGTTCAGTTCATAAATCTTATCCGTAATGACGTTGTAGTTGATTTTGAACTGCTCCAAGCCAACCATCATATTCTTCATAAATTCCGGTACAGCAAGGCTTAATACACCAGCTGCCCCGGCATAATAGAACAGACGTTCCATGGCCTCAAGCACTTTATTCTGTTGCAATAGTTCTGTAATTTCTTTGTCTTTTGCTTTATCCCAAGTATCTGTGAAGTCACTCATGCGATCCTTCAGAACATCCGCCGGAATGGTGAAAATATCATTAGAGCAAAGGCCAATAGAAATAACATCTGCTTCTTTAATTGCTTTACTGTAACTGGCGCGGTCCTTCTCATCCAAAGTCTGAACAGAATTGATGTACTTACCAAGGTAAGCATCCCCTTGGTAGGTTTCATCCAACAAATAGCGAACCTCTACCGTACGTTCTCCGTTAACTGCCTTTGGGTTCAATTTAATGTTACCCAACCGTTTGGCAATTAGGTCACTGTATGCGCCTTCCAAGCGCATATAGGAACAGTTTTCATTGTTGCTCAGCTCTCCATAACCGGTTGCAACAGAGTCTCCAATTACCGTATAAACCTGGTACTTATCATAGTTCTTCTTTCCCGCGGCAGAAGCCGGAAGGCAAAAAATTACTACTGTCATAGCCAAGGATAGGACAAGAGACATAACTCGTTTTAATTGTTTCATTGCTAGGCCCTCTTTTATTTATTTTCATAGGAACGAATTGCGTCTGTTACACGGCAGCAATTGGTCCATAAATCCTGACCATCTTTTTCTGTTAAGACAAGATCTGCATATTTCAAATATAAAACTTCCCGTTCTTCATAAATATCCCGAAATGTTTTGCCTTCCGGTATGACAATGCCGCGAGAATCCATATTGGTAATTCTGCTCTTCAGCTCTTCATAGGGAACTTGCAGGTAAACCACAATACCGATAGATTTCAAATGTTGCATGGATTCTTCCCAATAAACAGCAGATCCGCCGGTGGCTAGTACAGTGTTTTGCAAATTCAGCTCCAGGTTAACTTCATTTTCCAGTTTTCCAAAAGCTTCGGTTCCGTCCTGATCCAAAATGTCCTGTAGTTTTTTCCCAGCTTTTTGTTGAATCAGCAAATCCGAATCCACAAAATGGTAGGCTAAATTTTTAGCCAGTAATACACCAAGCGTACTTTTTCCGCATCCAGGCATACCAATCAGAATAATATTGTTCATGGGCTTGTCTCCTTGGTAAATCCAAAAATATGCCCTATTGTAACAGGCTTGCCGGGAGGGAACAAGCTGAATCGCAGAAAAAAGAAATGTTTTTAAACTTCTTCTTTTGACTGCTCTTCTTTAGAGGAATTATCCTGCTTTGTGGAAAGAATAAAAATAATCAGTCCAATTACAAAGAAGATGGTCAGTGCGGCAACGCCAATATTCTGATTATTGGTTGCCTGCGTTACAGCGCCAACCAGGAAGGTACCAAGGAACGTTGCACCCTTTCCAAATACATCATATAGGCCAAAGAGTTCTCCGGACTTTTCTGCCGGAATAATCTTGGTGAAATACGAGCGAGACAGTGCCTGTACCCCTCCCTGGAACATGCCAACACAACAGGCAAGAATCCAGAACTGCGCCAAGGTATGCAAGAAAATAGCATAAACGCCCACACAGAAATAGGCAATAATACAGACCACAATCAGCTTTTCTACGGAATATTTTTTGGAAAGCTTTCCAATGATAATGGCACTTGGGAAAGCCACAATCTGCGTTACTAAAAGTGCAGACAGTAACCCGATGGAATTCAGGCCAAGTGATGTGCCAAATGCGGTTGCCTCTTCAATGATGGTATAAACACCGTCAATATAGAAGAAAAAGGCAATTAAGAAGAGCAAAATTTTACGGTCTTTGGCAGCTTCTTTAATACTATGACCCAGTTGCGTAAAAAGATTCGCTTCCTTTTTTGCTTCTTCTGTGGAAATATAATTCTCTTGCTGATAGGTTTTATACAGCGGCATAGAGACCACAAACCACCAAATAGCAGTCAAAACAAAGCCGATGGAAATAGCAATTTCTTCACTGATGGGAACAATTTCCAACATGGCAAGGACGTAAATTACCAGGCAAACAACAAATGGGATACAGCTGCCTATATAGCCCCAAGCATAACCATGAGAAGAAACTTCATCTATGCGGTCTTCGTCCGTAATATCCCCTAACATGGAGTCATAAACAACCAGACTAATGTTAAATGCTACTTTCCCTAAAATAAAAATGCAAAGAAACAGTACCCAGTGATAAGAAAATCCGCAAGCTGCACATGCAATGCAGCCTGCAATCAGGGTACCTAAGAAAACACCTTTCTTCTTTCCTTTCTTATCTGCCTGCGCCCCGAAAAACGGGCCCGCAAACATGGATAAAATGGTGGCAATGGAAGCAGCATACGACCAATAAGCTAAATATTGATGTTCGGAAAGTCCTGCATCTTCACTGATTAAATCAAAAAAGATGGGAATCAGCGTACAGGCAAACATAACGTAGGCAGAGTTGGCAACATCATACAAAATCCAGTTCTTTTCCAGTTTAGTCAACTTACCTTCCTTCGGCTTACTCATAAAGGAAACTCCTTTCCATTATTCGGCAAGACCCTCAAAGTTAATGTCATACCGAGGGTCCCACTCTTCGTCATTCTGAATGGTATCCAGAAAACCCGTTATGAAATCTAATGCGTCTTGGAAACCCTGTCCAAAGAGCATTTCATCTAATTCTTTACAAACCGGTTGACAAGAAGCCACCGGTACTTTGGCAATTGCCATATCTTTACACTGATCACCGGCACCCGGAACTACCTTGTCTGCCAAATCCGCTATGCGATGCAGGCCAAATCGTTTGACTTCCGAGGTCATAACCAAACCGTCCAACAGAATGTGGGAGCCTACCATACAGGCAAAAATCCACTCCGGCGTCAACATAGGATAATATCCGGCAATCATTTTGGCGTTCTTCCAACTGATCTTAATATGATCTGTTAGTTTCTTGTGAAGCGGATCAAAGCCATCTCGTACCAAATAGTAACGGTCCCACTCTGCTTCAATCAAGAAATGGGAACCCTTCCCCTCCTCTGCACACTGATTGATATAAGCATGGCAGGCACGGTCTGCTGCATAATGTGTTAAGAAGCCATAAATATAGGCAAGCTGGCTTTCGTCCATATTACTGTCCAAAAGACGTTTGCCCATAAGAGAAAACCAGTCTTTTCCGCTTCTTCTGTGCGTTGAAGACGAAACGTTAAAAGTATGCATGGACGGCAGGGAATAAAACAAAAGATCCGGTCCCATGGCGCCCATATAGTAAAGATCCGGATGACGCTCCGTAATCTTCTGAATGTCCTTTGGAAGCGCTTCTCTGACTTCCAAAGCAAATTTGTAATGTGTATAAGTTGTAGGCATAATACAAAACCTCCTGTTAATTTTCATTCTATACGAACTTGTTCCGAAAAAGCTAGCATTTTACTTTAATTTTACGTAAACAAAATGACGAAAATGCAAAAAAAGACCTGAACCGATTGGTTCAGGTCTGTTGGTGACCCATCGGGGATTCGAACCCCGGACACCTTGATTAAAAGTCAAGTGCTCTACCGACTGAGCTAATGAGTCATATAATTTTTTGGCGCCCGTATATAATACTTTAAAGGCGGAATAAAGTCAAGGAATTTTGCAAAGTATTGTGCCCTGCCGGAACAGGGCACAATAAAATAATTCAGTTTTATTTTACAAACAGCGTTACTAAAACGGTTGCCAAGGCTACCAAGAAAAACAGGCCGCCTAAAATTTTGGTCAGATTGGCAAGTAAATCATCCTTCTGATGGCCGGCAGTCTTGTCAAAGAACTGATTGGAAGATCCGCCCTGTACAGCAGAAGCATCTGCTTCCCGGCTCTTCTGCAAGAGTACAACAACTGTAACAGCAACAGCAAGAATGATAGTAACAATGGCTAAAACCATTTCTAAAGTGGACATGTTGGTTCCTCCTATAAGAGAATGCTTAGAAATTTTAGCATATAACGAAAGCAGTTTCAAGGGCTAATCCGTAACGGTATCTAAGGTTAACTGCTCTCCTGCCACATCTTCTGTTGCAGGAAACGCCCCCAGTGCCGGCAGGCTCTTGGTCCGATACCGAGAAGGCTTTGCAAACTGTCCTTCCTGATACAATCTGGCTTCTTCCACACGCTGTCCTTTTTTTAGCCGCATAATGGAAACACCCTGGGTATTCTTTGCTGCTTTTGCAGTCAGCAATCCGGTATGTAATAACAAAAGCCGTCCTCCGGAAGAACGAAGTACCAATTCTGCGTCTTCCTGCAAATACAACGCATCTGCCAATTCATACTTTTCACAAGACGCCTTAATTAGTTTCTTTCGATTGGTCTTAGTATAGTAAGCAGACATTTCCACTTTTGCTACTTTACCGTTTTCATAGACAAAAATCATGTAGCCTTGATAATTGTCCGTAACGGCCATGTAAACCGGTTTTTCTCCTTCGTCAAAGCCGAGCTCTGTCGGAATATACTGGCCTAGTGCAGATGCTTTGGAATCTTCAAAATCTGAAGCCTTTGCCTTATAAACCTGCGCTTGGTCAGTAAAGAACAGAAGCTCTTTTGCGTTGCTGGCTTCCACCGTCTGCCGCAGGAAATCATTTTCCTTCAGCTTCTGGGAACCGCTCATACGTAAAGACTGCGGAGTAATCTTTTTGAAATAACCATCATGGGTAAAGAAGAAAGTGCAAGGATAATCTGCTACCGTTTCCTCTTCTTCCTGTTCCTCTTCTAAATCTGTAGCATAAATAATTTCCGATTTCCGAGGTTGACCGTATTTCTTGGCTACCTCTTCCAGCTCTGTTACCAGTATCTTTTTAATTCGCGCCTTGCTGTTTAAGGTATCTTGCATATCGGCAATGGACTTTTCCAAATCAGAAACATCTTGCAAGCGCTTTAAAATAAATTCTCTATTTAAATGGCGCAGCTTGATTTCAGCCACATACTCGGCCTGGATTTGATCAATACCAAAGCCAATCATCAAATTCGGAACGACTTCTGCCTCTTCTTCTGTTTCCCGTACAATGCGGATTGCTTTGTCAATATCCAGCAGGATCTTTTGCAGACCTTGCAGCAAATGCAGCTTTTCTTTTGCCTTATTCAGGTCAAAATAAACTCGTCTGCGAACACATTCGGTACGAAATGCAATCCATTCTTCCAACAGCTCTTTTAGACCGCAAACGCGCGGCATGCCGGCAATTAAGACATTAAAGTTGCACGGAAACGCCTCTTCTAAAGATGTGGATTTGAACAATTTTTTCATGAGGGCGTCCGGATCCGTACCACGCTTCACATCAATGGTAATTTTCAAACCGGATTTATCCGTTTCGTCTCTAATATCGGAAATTTCCCGCAAGCTACCGCTTTTGGCTTTTTCAATAATCTTTTCAATAATGACTTCCGATGTAGTAGTTGGCGGAATTTCCGTAATATCAATACAGTGATTTACCTTGTCATATTGATACTTGGATCGCACGGTAATGCCGCCGCGGCCGGTGGCAAATACTTCCTGCATTTTGGCCCGGTCATAAATAATTTGGCCGCCGCCGGGGAAGTCCGGCGCCTGCAAAGAATCCATAATGTCATACTCCGGGTCTTTGATCAGGTGAATGGTAGTGTCGCAAATTTCCTTCAAATTGAAGGAGCAAATAGAGCTGGCCATTCCGACCGCAATCCCCGTATTATTATTGACCAAAATGCTTGGGAAGGTAACCGGCAGCAGCGTCGGCTCCTTCATAGTGGCATCATAGTTGTCTACAAAATCTACGGTATCTTTATCAATATCCCGGAACAACTCAGCAGCCAGCTTTTCCAACTTAGCCTCTGTGTATCGGGAAGCAGCCCAAGACATATCTCTGGAATACGCTTTACCGAAGTTACCTTTCGAGTCAACATACGGGTGCAACAAGGCACCATATCCTCTGGAAAGACGTACCATGGTGTCGTAAATGGCTGCATCGCCATGAGGATTAAGTTGCATGGTCCGACCCACAATGTTGGCGGATTTAATCCGATTTCCGGTCAGTAATCCCATTTTGTACATGGTATACAGTAATTTTCTGTGGGATGGTTTAAAGCCATCTATTTCCGGAATGGCACGAGACATAATAACGCTCATGGCATATGGCATATAGTTAATTTCAAGCGTTTCTACAATACGCTGGTCTACTACCTCGCCGGCGCCCATGATATGCGCATTCGGGTTGTTTTCTTCACGGGCAATGTCCGGCCCTGTTTTCTTTTTTGAAGCCATTCATTTCCCTCCTTAACTGACGTCTGTCATATCAAGATACAAGTGGCCGTCTTCTGCAATGTGCTGTTTTCTGCCGGCAAGGTCGTCGCCAAGCAATAAGTCAAAGGTTTTAGCAGTCAATTCAGCGTCATCCGGAGTTACTTTAATCAGACGCCGTGTCTTCGGGTTCATGGTAGTCAGCCACATCATGTCAGCGTCATTTTCACCCAATCCTTTGGAGCGCTGAATGGTATATTTTTTGCCTTCCAGCTCTTCCAAAACCTGAGCTTTTTCCGGTTCGGTGTAAGCAAACCAAACTTGGTCCTTACATTGAATTTCATATAACGGAGATTCGGCAATAAAGACCTTCCCTTCTGTAATCAGGGTCGGCATTAACCGATAAATCATGGTCAAAACCAAGGTACGAATCTGATATCCGTCTACATCGGCATCCGTACAGATAATAACCTTGTTCCAACGCAAGTTGTCCAAGTTAAAGGCATTCATATCTTTTTTCTTGGTTTGGACTTCCACTCCACAGCCGAGCACTTTAATCAGATCTGTAATAATTTCCGATTTAAAAATGCGATCATAATCTGCCTTCAAACAGTTCAAGATTTTACCACGAATCGGAATAACCGCCTGGAATTCCGAGTCCCTTGCCTGTTTACAGGAACCAAGTGCGGAATCTCCTTCTACAATAAAGACTTCGCGGCGACTGACATCCTTGGTACGGCAGTCTACAAATTTCTTAACACGATTGCCCATGTCCATATTGCCAGTCAGCGTCTTTTTAAGATTTTGACGAGTAGATTCAGCACGAATTCTAGACCGCATATTAATTAAAACCTGGTCCGTAATCCGGTCTGCATCCATTTTATTTTCAATGAAATAAATTTCCAAGGAGTGCTTGAAGAAGTCTGTCATGGCCTCCTGAATAAATTTATTGTTAATTGCTTTCTTTGTCTGATTTTCATAGGAAGTCTGGGTAGAGAAAGAAGAAATAATAACGCACAGACAGTCTTCCACATCCTGGAACGTAATTTTTTTATCCGATTTCGTATACTTGTTATTGGCCTTCAAATAAGCATCAATCTGCGAAACAAAGGCACTGCGTACTGCTTTTTCCGGTGCTCCTCCATGCTCCAACCAAGAAGAGTTATGATAATACTCTTTTAATTGCTGTTTATTGGAGAAGCATACCACTGCATTGATCAGGACCTTGTAATCTTCCAGGTCTTCTCTGTCCCGACCTACGCGTTCCGTAGTCCAGAAGATAGGTTGTGTGAATGCATCTGCCCCAACTACTTCTTTCATATAGTCCTGAATGCCGTTTTCGTAACAGAATTCATACTCTTCAAATTTTCCGGGCGCCACTTCGTCTTTCAAGCGGAACAGTAAACCGTTGTTGACTATTGCCTGGCGACGTAGTGTGTCTTTGAAATACTCCAACGGAATATTAATGTCGGTAAATACCTGGCGATCCGGCTTCCAATGAATGCAAGAGCCGGTTTCTTTATGAGATGTTTTTTCTTTGCTTAATTCACCAGTCGGATTTCCCGAGCGGAATTGCATTTTGTAGCAAATCCCGTCCCGATGAATTTCAGCATCCATATATTCTGAGGAATATTGTGTGGCGCAAAGGCCAAGTCCGTTTAGACCCAAAGAAAACTCATAAATACCGTTTCCGGAGTTGGTATTGTATTTGCCTCCGGCATAGAGTTCACAGAAAACCAATTTCCAGTTATATTCTTTTTCTTTTTCGTTGTAATCCATGGGAATACCCCGACCAAAGTCCTGCACTTCCAAACTTTGATCAAGGTACCGTGTAATGACGATTTTGTTACCGAAGCCTTCTCTGGCTTCATCTATTGAGTTGGACAGAATTTCAAAGAAAGAGTGTTGGCAGCCTTCAATACCGTCTGAGCCGAAGATAACGGCCGGTCTTTTCCGAACCCGGTCGGCACCCTTCAGCTGGGAAATATTGTCATTTGTATATTTCGCAGTCTTTGCCATAGTACCCTCCATTATTTTTTTACCGTAAAATTCTACACTGCATCTTGGGTTCTGTCAAGAAACAGCCCATAAATATGCGATTTTTCAGACTTTTCTTAGACACTTTGTGAAGATAATTTTCGTCTAAAAAGAAGACCTGCTCCCCTTTATAGGCAGCAGGTCTTACATTTTATTAGAATTTACAGAGCCTCTTCCGTAGTTGGTTCTGTATTAGCTGTTTTTTGTACCTGAGCTTCTTTAGCGGCTTTGGCATCTTTGGCAGCTTGAATCATTTCAGCAGGTGTCATGGTATGACGTTTCAACTTTTCGCCATGTTCCTGAATAAAGGCATCAATGTCAAAATTGTCACTTTCCATAATCTGACGGAAAATGGTTCCATCCATCTTTTCATATTGAATCAGGAATTTAGCAACATTATCCAGCTTATCTGCATGTTCTTTCAATAAGCGTTCTGCTTCTTGATAAGCATGGTCCATAATGCGCTTGGATTCCTGGTCAATAGCGGCAGCGGTGGCTTCAGAGTAATCCCGTTTGCGGCCATAATCCATGCCTAAGAATACTTCATCACTGTCAGACCCATAGGAAATAGTGCCAAGCTTTTCACTCATGCCATAACGGGTAATCATGTTGTGTGTAATCTTGGTGGCGCGTTCAATATCGTTGGATGCACCGGTAGATACGTCACCCATAATAAGTGCTTCAGCAACCCGTCCGCCTAAGAGGCTAACCAGATTTTGCAGCATAGTGTTTTTGGTCATATAAGACTTGTCTTCCGTTGGTACGCTCATGGTATAACCGCCGGCAGAGCCACGCGGAATAATACTGATTTCATGAACCGGATCAAGCAACGGCAGATAGAAGTTGGTAACAGCATGTCCGGCTTCGTGGTAAGCTGTCAGTTTCTTTTCCTGATCTGTCATTTTCTTGGTCTTCTTTTCCGGACCTACCATAACTTTGACAGTTGCTTCTCCAACATCGGCAGCAGTAATAGACTTTCTGCCCTTTCTGGCGGCCAACAACGCAGATTCGTTCAACAGGTTCTCCAAATCTGCACCGGTAAAGCCTGCCGTGGCATTGGCAATGACATTCAGGTCTACGTCAGGCGCAATTGGCTTGTTTTTGGCGTGAATTTTCAAAATGGCTTCACGGCCAACCACATCCGGATAATTTACGGTAATTTGACGGTCAAAACGACCTGGACGAAGTAATGCAGGGTCCAAAATGTCAGGACGGTTTGTTGCAGCAATAACAACAATGCCCAGATTTCCGGCAAAGCCGTCCATTTCAACCAACAATTGGTTTAAGGTCTGCTCCCGTTCATCGTGTCCACCGCCCATACCGGCACCACGGTGACGACCAACGGCATCAATTTCATCAATAAAGATAATGGCAGGTGCATTTTTCTTCGCGTTGTCAAATAAGTCACGAACACGGGAAGCACCGACACCGACATACATTTCTACAAAGTCAGAACCGGAAATAGAGAAGAACGGGCGGTCAGCTTCGCCTGCAGTAGCTCTGGCAAGAAGTGTTTTACCGGTACCCGGAGGGCCCACCAATAAAACGCCCTTCGGAATTCTGGCACCAAGAGCATCATATTTGTGCGGATCTTTCAGGAAATCAACAATTTCCTTCAGTTCTTCTTTTTCTTCATCAGCACCTGCTACGTCAGCAAAAGTTTTCTTTTCAGAAACTTCATCGCCCTTTTTAATACGGGCTTTTCCGAACCCAAGTGCACGGTTATTTTCGTTCATCATGGTCGTGTTCATGCGGCGCATAATCCAAATACAGGCCACAATGATCAGTACCGTAGAGAAGATGACCGGCAACAATTGAGACAGCCAACCGGTAGACTTGGTTACCTGATAATCCACTTTAATAGGGTTATCAGGATGCTCTTCATTATATTCCATAATACTGTCATGCGTATCATTGACAAACAAATCTACGGATGGAACAGTATAGGTGCGTGCTTCTGTTTCCCCTTCCAGCGTATAGGACAATCTTCCGGTAGAAATGTTCAGGGTATATTCCGTTACTTCCCCCTGCTGGAAATAAGAAATAACTTCATAATATTTCTTAGAATCCTTGGTGGAACTGGAATTGAAGGTAAAGTACATGGAAACCACAAGAAGCAGCGGCAAAATAATCCAGATAATGGTCTGAATCAGATTACTGCGCTTTTTCGGATCCTGATTTGGGCTTCCTGGTGTTTTGTTCTGGTCCAATGTAGTGGTCCTCCTTACTTTCCGTAGACTTCAGGCTTTAAAACGCCAAGATACGGAAGGTTTCTGTATTTTTGATCATAATCCAAACCGTAACCAACAACAAATTCATCCGGTACAATGGCGCCGACATAGTCCGCAGTAATGGGGGCTACCCGACGTTCCGGTTTGTCTAAGAAGGTACAGATTTTAATGGATTTTGGATTACGGGTGGAAAGTAACTGCATTAAAGAATACAGCGTATTACCGGTATCTAAAATGTCTTCTACAATCAGCAAATCCAGACCGGATAAATCCAAGTCCAAGTCCTTGATGATTTTGACACGACCGGAGGTGGTTCCTTTTCCATAACTGGAAACCACCATAAAGTCAATTTCTACCGGCAAGTCAATGGCACGCATTAAATCTGCCATCCAGACTACGGAGCCTTTTAGTACGGACACCAGCACTAATTTTTTGCCGCGGTAATTTTCTGTAATCTGTTGACCGACACGATTTACAATTTCCTGAATCTGTTCTTCTGATAACAGGATCCGTTCAATGTCATTTGACATCTGTTCACTTGCCATTGCGAGCCTCCTAATTCAGTATAATTTCCATGATGGTTTCGGTTTCCGTCCGAACACGAGCGGATTCCGATGGGCCAAATCCCTGTATCCAAACAAGTTCGCCTTCCGATTCCATCAGCAAGATACCGGATCGGTCTTCTGGCGGAATTTCGGCTTCATTGAATAAGGATTTCAGCGATTTAGACACCTTGCGAAAGGCAGGAGAAAACCTGTCTCCGGGGCGGCGGTTGCGCAGCGTGAACGGCCCGATTTTATCAAAATCCAGCCGGCACGCATAGCTTGGCGCCGCTGCATTGGGGCGGAGCCCCCGGTCCGGGTTCGGAAAAACCCGATACCGAAAGGTGCCAATAGGTAATGTTACCTCTTTGGCACCGGTAACGGCAAAGTCAGATACCGGATGGGTATCCGGCAATTGCCGGAGTACACAAAATTCATTGTCCCGAACCCGGACATAGGCTCCGGTGGGAATTTGCATTTGACCGCCTGTGGTCAGCAGTGTGGCCGCCGTTGTAATGTGTCCGGCCGTTAAATCCTGACCGCAAATTTCAGTCAGGACGGACGCCAACACACGGTTTAAAACGGCGGGATGCGCTGCAGACAGTCGGTCTGCATAATAGGCTTCTTTCCCCGCTACTTTAGCATAGGAGCGAAGAAGTTTAGCCTGTTCTTCCAGATAAGCTTCGTCCTGTTGTAAAAGTTCCATACAGCGAAGCATATTCCGGAGAGCCCCGTCATTGCAAGCTTCTAACGCCGGCAAAACTTGGTGGCGAATGCGGTTGCGCGCATACAGAAGATCCTGATTTGTGCTGTCTTCTCTATGGGGCAATTGCTGTTCTTGTAAGTAAGCTTCAATGTCTGCACGAGTGCAGGTAAGAAGCGGTCTGATAATTCTTCCTCTGGCTGCAGGAATTCCACAGAGACCGGTTAAGCCGGTTCCTCTGGCCAAGTGGAACAGCATTGTTTCCACCGCATCCTGCGCCGTATGGGCTGTGGCAATTTTAATCTGTTGCGTCGGCACGCCATCGGCAATCAGCTCCTCTGCCAAGTCCTGGAAAAACTGGTAACGAACTTTTCTGCCACAAGTTTCTTCGGAAACACCGGTCTGTTTAGCTAAAGTAGGAACATCCGCATGTAAAATGCGCAATTCCACCTGCAGTTGGTTGCACAAAGATTGACAAAAAGCTTCATCTTGATCCGCTTCTTTCCCACGAATTCCGTGGTTAACATGAGCGGCCAGCAGATGCAGGTCATATTCCTTTTGCAATGCCTTACAAACAGAAAGCAATGCAACAGAATCTGCACCGCCGGATAAAGCAAGAATAACCCACTGACCGGGTTGCAGCAACTGTTCTTGCTCCAGAAAAGTTTGTACCTTAGAAATCATCATGTCTTGTTTCAATGGTAGAAAATAGCGTAAAGTCGGCATTCCAGCCAAGATAAATGTCTCCGGTTGGCCCGTGACGGTTTTTGGCTACTTTAATTTGGACCTTATCTATTTCTTTTTCCATGCTTTCAGCATCCGTACTGCCATCGGAATAATAATCTTCCCGATACAGCATCAGAACAATATCTGCATCCTGTTCAATTGAACCGGATTCACGCAAATCAGATAATTGCGGTTCATGACTTTTCCCTCTGCCTTCGGTTCCACGAGACAGCTGTGCAAGAACTACAACCGGCACTTCCAAATCCTTTGCCATCAGCTTCAGATTTCTGGTAATGTCGGATACTTCTTGTACACGGGATTCTGTGCGAGTTGCGGATTTCATTAACTGCAGGTAGTCCACAATTACCAAATCCACATCTTTCATCCGACGGATTTTGGCTTTCATCTCATTGACGGTAATATTGGAGGTATCATCAAAGTACAATTCTGCTGTGCTAAGAGCAGATGTTGCGGTGGATAAACGTATCCAATCATTTTCGTCTAACGCACCCGTTCGCATTTTCTGGCCGTAAATTCTGGCTTCTGTACTGATAACACGCTGAGCCAACTGTTCTTTGGTCATTTCCAAAGAGAAGAAAAGTACCTTTTTCTCGGCAATAACTGCCGCATTCCGAGCCATATTCAAAGCAAAAGAAGTTTTACCCATGGCCGGACGGGCACCGACAATAATCAAGTCAGATTTATTCAACCCGGCAATGGTGCGGTCCAGTTCAGACCAACCGGTAGTAAATCCTAAATACTTTTCCCGATCCGGAGAATTCAATTTATTCAGGCGATCATAGACCTTGTCCATGATAATGTCTCCCAATTTGGAGGCCTGCCCGGTACTCTTCCCCTGGCGAATATCATAAATTTTCTGTTCTGCAGAATCAAGTAAAATATCAGCATCTGCTTCTTCATTTGCGGTATCCTGTTCAATTTGCTTGGCAACCGCAATCAAGTCCCGTTTATAAAACTTATCTCTGACAATTTTGGCATATGCTTCCAGGTTAGCCGTAGTAGGAACCACCTGTGCCAATTGAGCAAGATAGGTTTTGGCAGCTGCATCATCATAGACCTTTTGCTCTTTTAGCTTTTCTACCACCAAAAGAACGTCTGCCTGACGGCCGGAGGTTTCAATCTGTACAATTGCTCCATAAATGGCCTTATGCTGTGGAAGATAAAAATATTCTGCGCGGAAGCCTTGGGATTGGATCAGCGTTAAACTGGTCGGGTCCATTAACAGACAACCTAAAACCGCCTGCTCTGCTTCCATACTGTATGGCAGATTGTAGTCGGTAACAGTCATATCCGGCATCTTACTTTCCTTTCTTCTTTATTCTTCTGAAACCTGTACTTTTACTTCAGCGGTAACACCCTGGAACAGCTTCACGGTAGCAGTATAGGTCCCAAAGGCTTTAATCTCCGGCACGCTTACTTTTCTCTTGTCCGCATTGACACTGAATTCAGAGCGAATTTTGGCGGCCACATCTTTGGCTGTAACCGAACCATACATCTTTCCGCCGGCACCGGCCTTGCATTTGAAGGTAAGTGTTTTACCTTCAATGGTACGGGCAAATCCTTCTGCCTGCGCCTTTTCGGTATCATATTTGTATTGCTTGGCTGCTTCTGCATTTTTCATTTCTGTTACGTTTTGCGCATCGGCGGCAACTGCCAAATTCTTTGGAAATAAAAAGTTTCTGGCATATCCATCAGAAGCGTTAACCAATTGGCCTTTCTTTCCAAGACCTTTTACATCTGTTTTTAAAATTACTTTCATAAGTTACACCCTTTCCGGATAGTTGTGAATAACTTGTTTCAGTTGGTCCACAGCTTCCGTCATTGTAGTATTGTAAAGCTGGGTTGCTGCCATTGTGAAGTGGCCGCCCCCACCCAATTTTTCCATCAGAATTTGAACATTCATTTCACCCAAAGAGCGGGCCGAAATATTAATGCAACCATTGTCCTGAAACAGAACATAGGAAGATTTCATGCCGGTAACATTCATGAGCTCATCCGCCACCTGGGAAGCAATAGCACGAATTTCCTGTTGATCTTGATCCGGCACTACGGCAATGGCGCAAGACTCATAGGTTTCGGTATTGCTTAAAATTTTGGCTTTTTCTCGGTAAGCCTCTAAAGAACTGGAGAACATTTGCTTTACAGCAACAGTATCTGCTCCATGGCTTTTCAAAAAGGCAGCTGCCTGGAATGTTCTGGTCCCGGTACTTAAAACAAAGCAACGGGTATCCAGCATAATACCGGATAACAAAGCTTCTGCCGAACTGGATTCCAGATCAATGACAACCGGTAAATATTGAATTAACTCTGTTACCATTTCACAGGCAGAAGAAGCACTTGGCTCATCATAGAAAAGAACTACATTTTCTATGGCATGCGCAACTCGCCGATGATGGTCAACAATAGCAATCCGGTCAAACCCGTCTGTTAATTCAGGATATTCCAGCGAATCCATTCGATGCGTATCTACAACTACCAGGAGTGTGGTTTTACCTCGCATTAAATTCAGCGCAGCCGTGCGGTCTATAAAGCAGTCATGTAAAGGACTGTCCTCCAGGCGATGCAGTAAACTCTTTGCCATACTTTTGCTCTTGTCACAAAGAATGTAGCATGGTTTTCCCAGTGCTTTTGCCATTTCCCAAACACCGACACAAGCACCAATACTATCCAGATCCGAAAAGGCATGTCCGGAAGCAAATACAACATCCACAGCCTTGATATGATCTGCTATCGTGGTAGCCATCATCCGCGCCTTTACCTGACTGGAACTGGCGGTGGAAACAACGGTTCCGCCAAAGAAGGTCAGTTGCCCATCTGTATTTACGGTAACTTGATCTCCTCCCCGAGACTGGCTGATTTCCAAAGCTTGTTTGGAAAGCTGATCATTTTGACTCAGATTTAACCCGCGACCAATGCCCATACTGAGGCTGATGGAAAGCGGCTTGTCTTTGTAACGATAATCATGAACTCGGTTCAAAATTTCAAATTGATGATCCATCATGACTTGCAAAGAACACTCTTCCGTTACCATGATATATCCACCGCCACTAATACGACGGAACAGACAAGGAAACTGTGCAGCCCAATCATCTAACAACGTTTCAATTTCACCACTGATAACTTCACATTCGCTGTTTTTGAAATTTTTATAGACCTCGTCTAAATTGTCAATTCGAATTTTGATGACAACCGGCTTACTCTGATTATATTTTTCAGCCGCTTCTTTTAGTTCTGTATTATCAAAGAAAAACAGTGCATAGGAAGGATCTTCCTCTTCCCTGTCTATACGGCTGGCATAGACGGTATATTGCCGATCTTGCAGGTGTAAATTGTATCCTTCTTGCTTTCCTGCAATCTCTTTGGCGGAGACTTTTCCCAAATACTGGGAAAGCTGATCTTTTGGCAACGTTCCGTTCGGCACCATTATTTCTTCAAAAAGACGGTTATACCAAAGAATTAATCCTTTATTATCTGCCACTAGAACCGGCATAGGATAGGTTTGCCTGCCTCCTTGGGTGGAAAAATAAAGGTTAATTTTTTCTACTTGATCTTTCAGATATTTCTTTCGATCCGAATAAGCCTTGATGGCCATTACCGCTACCAAAGAAGAGCAGGCCAAAGCAACAATACCGACAGTCAGATTGTAATAAAACAACAACCCGGTCAGCAAAGCAAGGACTGCAATAGCAGAAGCAACAACCCAAACAGACAAGACTTAAACCTCCATGATAATTGGTAAAATCATTGGGGAACGCTTGGTGCGTTCATAAATCAAGCGGGAAATTTCATCCCGAATTCGACTTTTAATGGTGGACCATTCGCGAATATTCTGATCCAAGCAATTTTCAATGGCCCAGGCAGCAATTTCCTGCGCATCCTGAATCAGTTCTTCCGATTCCCGAACATAGACAAATCCGCGGGAGACAATGTCAGGGCCGGCCATAATTTCTCCGGTTTCCTGATCCATGGTAACTACAATAGTCACCAAACCGTCCTGTGCCAAACGAGTACGATCTCGCATGACAACAGCACCTACATCGCCGACACCATAGCCGTCAACAAAGACTTTGCCGGCAGGCACGGTACCTACCACTTCAATGCCGGCTTCATGAACGGCTACAGTACGCCCAATTTCGGTAATAATGATATTGCCGGACGGGATGCCCATCTGTTCTGCCAATTCCTTATGCTTGGCCAAATGTTTTTGTTCGCCATGAACCGGAATGAAATACTTCGGGCGAATCAGTCCCAGCATCATCTTCAATTCCTCTTGATTGGCGTGGCCGGAAACATGAACTTCGTACATACGTTCATAAATGACTTCGCAGCCGCGCTTCAAAAGCTCATCTACTACCTTGCCGACGGATTTTTCATTTCCGGGAATGGGCGTGGCAGAAATAATGACATAGTCATTGGATGTAATATTTACCTTGCGATGTTCCCCGAAGGCAATCCGCGTAAGAGCAGACATTGGTTCGCCCTGAGACCCGGTTGTAATAATCAGCTGCCGCTCCGGCGGGTAATTTTTGATATCATCCAGAGGTACCAAAACGCCATCCGGAATTTTCAGATAGCCGAGTTCTGCACCAATTGCCATAACATTTTCCATACTACGGCCGGATAAGGCAATTTTTCTCTTTTGCGATTTAGCAACATTAATAATCTGCTGCACTCTGTGAATATTAGAAGCAAATGTTGCTACAATAATTCGCCGCTTACCGGCGGAGGCAAACAGACGTTCAAAAGAAGCGCCTACGGTCTTTTCAGAGGCAGAATAACCGGGTTTGATTGCATTGGTGGAGTCTGCAAGGTAACACAGTACCCCTTCCTTTCCCAGCTCAGCAAAACGGGCCAGATCAATCATATTGCCGTCTATTGGCGTGGTGTCAATTTTCATATCACCGCTATGGATGATGATACCTGCCGGAGAACGAATGGCAAAAGCCAATGCATCCGGTATACTGTGGTTTACGTGGATAGCCTCCAGATCAAAGGCACCAAACTTTATATGGTCTCCCGGTTTAATGACATGCAATTCTGCTGTTTCCAACAAACCATGTTCTTCCAATTTGCCTTTAATCAGGCCAATGGTCAACGAGGTTGCATAAACCGGAATGTTAATTTCTTTCAACAAGTAAGCCAGTCCGCCAATGTGGTCTTCGTGGCCGTGGGTAATGACAATACCGTGAATATTTTCGGCATTCCTTTTTACATAGGTGAAATCCGGAATAACCAAGTCTACGCCCAGCATATCCGGTTCCGGAAATGCCAGTCCGCAGTCCAAAATAAACATGTCCCCTTCATAGTCAAAGAGTGTCATGTTTTTACCTATTTCATTCAAGCCGCCCAGAAACGAAATGCTGACAGGTGAACCAACCAGTTCTTTCTGGGTCTTTTTTCTTCGAGCCATAAAAAATCCTTTCTGTATGTTTTTTATTTCAGTGCAATATTCATCCACCGTACGTGGTCGCTAAACATTGCCATTTCACGACGTAGGGAGCTAAACATTGATACTATATTATAAGATAATAACTAGGTACGGTCAACGATTTTACGCCTCTTGAGAGCCAACCTGTGCTATGATAAAATGACAACCGAAAAATAAACTAAAAAAGCAAAAAGAGGTACTTCATGAGCACTGAATTAACCCGAGTAGAGCTATTTACAGACGGTGCCTGCTCCGGGAATCCCGGCCCAGGCGGCTGGGGCGCTATTCTCCGCTGTGCCGGCGTGGAAAAAGAATTATCCGGTGGTGAACCGGAAACGACCAATAACCGTATGGAACTGATGGCTGTTATCAGCGGCCTTCGTGCCCTGAAGCGACCTTGCCACGTAACCATTACCACAGATTCCCAATATGTGGTAAATGGCATTACCAAGGGCTGGGCCGCTTCCTGGAAGGCCAACGGATGGCGCAAAAAAGACAATAAGCCGGCATTAAATCCGGAACTTTGGGATCAACTCCTGACGGAGTTGTCTCGACATGAATATGAATTTCATTGGGTAAAGGGCCACGCCGGGCATCCGGAGAATGAGCGCTGTGATGCATTGGCAGTTGCCTGGTCACAACGCTTTCAAAAATAAAGGAAAGGGCGCGTTTCAAAACGCGCCCTTCTTTTTTACTCATCGTCTTCTACCAGACCCAATTCATGATCCAAGACTTCTTTGACGTCTTCCGGATCCAGACCATGTACCATACAGGCTTCTGCCAAAGATTCATACAGCGCAGATCCGCAGGTAACACAACTCATACCACAGCTCATTAAAATTTCAGCTGCTTCCGGATATTTCTCAATAATGTCAATAATCAGCATATTGACATCAATACTTCCTTCCTTTACAGAAGGAACTGTAAAGAGTGCTTCTGCATCTTCTTCCGGTGTAGTAATAATATGCAAGCCAAAGTTCTTCTGGAAAATAGAAAATACTGATTCCGTAAAGAATTCCGGCAATTTGCTAAGGTATACATTCTTGGAGCCAACATAAAGAATGGCTAACAGAGCCGCATAGCTGAGATTACTATGCAAAGAAACAAAGAATGCAAGCGGGACGCCATTAATATCAAATTTTCCAAGACCTTCCTGGAGCTTCATGGCAACTGTCAAGACAGCATATAAATCTGCAATTCCACCGGCATCCATAACACGAGGCATTCCCCGCAAAGTGCCAAGCTGCAAGCCCATGGTACGGAACTTAATGGAACCGGCCGTAATGGCTGCTGCATTTTTCGGCAATGCTTTACAAAGGTCTGTAAAATAAGCGGCAGCCGGTTCATCATCTCCTACCAAAACTAACAGTTTGGAAAGAGTGCCATCTTTCATGGAGGAAAGCAGATTATCTGACATCTGCTGCAGGGTTTCACAGGAAAAACCGGAAATATGTTCTCCTTGTTGCAATGCTTCCGGAATGGCGCTGTTTTTTGCCTGTTCTACCAATTTGCCATACTCTGACTTCGTTAAATTCGGAATACCCGGATAAAAAACAGGAGCAATTGTATAAATCCGATCCCTGTAACTTTCTTCCGGTGCTTCTATGCCACCGGAGGTAACAATAATTGGCCCATGGAAGGAAGTGAAATCTTCTTTTTGCCGAAAACGAGCACCACCGTAATTGCCGGCAAAGTGGTCATATTTCTGCAATTCCGGATAACTGTGGGCAAAGTAAAGATCGTCATGGGTATAAACATCAACCCCCTGATTTTCGGTAGCCTTTAACACGTCTTCCAGTGCAGCAATATTTTGTCCGCACACCAAAATGCCCGGACGGTTACGCACGCCCAGTTCTACATTGACCAATCGGGCCGTTCCATAACGGCTTTGGCAAGCCTGATCCAGCAGATTCATGGCACGATAGGCATTGCCACCCACTTCCAGTGCCAGGTTAAACAGCAGTCCGACGCTCAGGTTATATTTCAGCGTCCGAAGTAGCAAACGCTCCATAAACAGAGCAATTCCGTCATCTTCATAGCCCACATCATAGGCTGCCAAACAAATCTGTGCCACCCCTTTCAGGGCAGACAGAATTAACTGACGAAGTCCATTAGCGTCTTGCTTGTTAGCGGTTTTCTCTTCTATTTCCTTTAACTTTTCTTCATAGTCTGCCGACCCGGCCGGTGCCCATTGCACTTCCGGCGGCAATACATTTTTAACAGTAACCTGTTCCAACAGCTGATCACGTAAATCCAGCGTCTTCTTTATTTGCTGTTGCAACGTAACCGGATCTGCGTTGGACTGTTCCGAAGTCATGCACAGATTGACCATGATTAAATGCGATGCCGACTGCGGCACCTCTGCCTGTTCTATTCGGAGTTCTGTAGTAACCGCCGCCAAGGTTTTGGTACACAGATCCAAAGTATCTTGTAACAATTTATCCTGCATAAAGGCCTCCTAGGGATAAAACAACTTCCGGCCGAACGACAGCAAACTGTGGCAAAAAGCCATGTTCCAGGCCGGCATTGGAAACCATTAACTCGCAGACAAAGCAAAGGCTAATGATAACCAACAGGAAGACTATGGCAGCCACGCGAAGTGCTACATTCTTCTTCATGACCGTTCCCCTTTCCGGATAATAACCACTTGATCTTCCTTTTCCTGCAACTCTTTCAGCTGTACTTTTCTGACATAGGTTGTCTTTAATTTCGGTGCCGGTTGTTCTACCGTTGCTGTACCTTTTTCAGGCACGTCCGAAGTAGCAGGAGCTTCCGGAGTAACAGATGCTTCCGTTTGTAATGTTGTTGGTGTTGGAAGTGGCGGCAAGTCGGCTTGCAGTGCTTCAAAGGAAGCAACAGCCTCTTCCAGCTTCTTTCTTTCCTCCTCCGAAATCAACGGAATTGGCGGAGTTATCATTGTTTTTTCTTCCGTTTCCCGTTCTTCCGGCGAGTCAGCTTTTTTCGTTTGCTTTCGGTTTTTCTGCCCAAGAAGAGCAAAAAGAAGTAAAAATAATAAGCACGGAATGCCTACACAAAGAAGGGTTCCCAAAGTAGAATCCAGGAATAAGACAGCCTTTCCAAGACTTTGATTTCGTCCGACATATTCACCAATAATCTGGGTAGACAACAAATAAGCCGTGCTTTTTCCGTCTGAAGAACTAACTGTAAAAGTAGGATCGGCATTGTCTGTTTCCTGGTTAACAGAGGCAATCCTGCCAACTAATGTTGTGTTGCCGGAGCGATACGCAATTAAATTGCCTGGGCGAAGCGTTTTCACGTCCACCTGCTTTGCCATGGCCAGATCTCCTTTTTCCAGCTCTGTTATCCCATCAGAAGAACGAGTATCCGATACCAGAAAGAAGTTATATGCTCTTAATTGTATTGCCGATTGTTCAAAGAAATAGCCTCTTATTAGACTGGTGCAGTTAAACATCAGAAACGGTAAGAGCAGCAGAATGAAAAACAGACCAAAAACGGTTCCTGTTACATGCGCACGGGACTGCTTCACAGGCTTCCCTCCTTCGTGGATTTTACAGAAGTAAATTATAACAAAATCAGGCAAAAAGAAAAGACTGTTTCCGGAGAAAGCAGAGCAGTCCCTGAAGCACCTGCTCCAGGGACTGCCTTTATTTTCTCCTTACATGTTAGTGGATTTGTCTTCCCCCAAGCCACACATGCCATCTAAAACATATTTATTGCCATCTTCATCCAAAAGATAACCTTCCAAGGTACCAAAGAAAATGGAGTAATCCATGATAAGCGGAATCTTGGTCAGATGTCGATCCTGAATGTGATAATACACGTCAACCATGCCATATTCATCCGTAATATGCCATTTCTTTTCTGTTACATGTTCAAATACAACAGGTGGCAACCGAGACGTTTTCCCATCCAGGAAAATCAGGTTTTCATTGTACCGATTCTGATCAACTGACTGGTTGCGTGTCAGGTTAAAGCCAAACGGACGAAGTGCACCGTCATATTCTAAGCGGCCCATAGTGGCAACCCAGTCATAGTGCATATGGAACGGATAAAATCCGCGATGATCATCAATGGTGGCAAAAGTACCTTCGTTAGCAGTGTA
Source organism: Bacteroidaceae bacterium (assembly GCA_963623075.1). Lineage (GTDB taxonomy): Bacteria > Bacillota > Clostridia > Oscillospirales > Acutalibacteraceae > RUG420. The sequence goes on along the minus strand of CAVFJZ010000004.1, from coordinate 76,057 downwards.
AACCTTGTCATTCCACTTCAGCATTCCGGTAACAGACCAAATGTCTTTTTGACTATACAGCGTACAATTCTTATGGAACGGAATCAGTACATTGGAAGGCAAGGAAGCTCTGGTAAATTCCAAATCATAAGAAATGGATCCGGCACCGGACTTCCCTTTCCCGCTAAGATAAGCCTTATCCTTATCATATTCATTGACAAATTTTACATGGTTCAGAGGATTCTTTCCTTCGGTCACATTTTTCCACAGCAGGTTAGGTGCAAACGAAGGTTTGGGACTTAGTCCCATCCAAGCATATTTTTTGCCTTCTTTGCGATCAAAAAGCAAGGTCAAGCAAACGCCGACCATTCCGCCGAACATGGGAGATACCGCCGTCAGAATAGCAATATCATCAAAAACAACTTCCGCTGCTTCCCAAGTGGTATAAATGCTTTTATTAAAGAAATTTGGATTACCACGCGGCCGATCTGCATGCAGGAAATTCATATTTTCAAATTCCTGCTTATAGGTACCATGGTAGAATCTTCCGTTTTCATCTACTACGTCTTCCGGCACGTCCGTTGGTATTCTTTCTTCCGCAAGATATTGTTTGTAGTCTGTCATTTCTTTTCTCCTTAGAATTTGTTGCATAAAATAGAAACCGTCACTTTTGTTCGAATCTGTAGTTGTCCGAACAACTTCATACAACTTCATTTTAGAAGAAAAGCCCGGCTAAGTCAAAAGAATTAGCCGGGCAAAAGCGAACAATATTTTTCCTTTATTTATGGGAATATTGCCTCTTTACAACAGGTATTTGTTCGGTTTTTTAGATTGGCCTATTTTAACTGCCATTCTGCAATATCCTTTACTTCTTCATAAAGAAGGCGGTAACTGTTGTATCTAGAGGCAGCAATCTTGCCTTCTTCTACTGCTGTCCTGACAGCACAGCCTTTGTCATTTAAGTGTCTACAAGAAGGATAAAACCGGCACTGTTCCAAATAAGGAGAAAATTCCGGGAAGCAATCCGGCAAGTCCTCTTTTAAAATTAAGTCTGACTTGTCAAATTCCAAGCTGGCAAACCCGGGCGTATCGGCAACATAACCATCCGCCACGTGAAGCAAGGTACACTCCCGTGTAGTGTGCTTCCCGCGGCCCAGTTTCTGACTGATTGCTTGCGTCGGAAGTCCAAGGGATGGGTCCAGTGCATTTAGCAAAGTGGACTTCCCGACCCCGGAGTTGCCAGTAAACGCGCTGGTTTTGCCAGCCAGCAACTTGCGGATTTCCGCCGTGCCTTGCCCTGTTTTTCCACTGACAACCAGCGTCGGAAATCCTGCTTTTTGATAAGCGTCTTTCCATTCGTCCACGGCCTTTAAATCTGCCTTGTTCAGTAGGATAATGGGCGCAATCTGTGCTTTTACAGCCATTGCTGTTAACCGGTCAATGACCAAAGCATTCGGTGACGGTTCACAACTGGACACCACAATAAAAAGTTGGTCTAAGTTAGCCAGCGGAGGCCGACGAAGACTGTTCTTTCGCGGTAAGATTTCTTCTATGGCATGGTAAGAATCATCTCCGCTTAAGGTAATCAGAACATGGTCTCCTACCAGTGGTGTAATTTTCTCTTTACGAAAGCTACCGCGCGCTTTGCATTCATAAACTCGTTCAGCGGCTTCCACATAGTAGAAGCCGCCGATTCCTTTAATAATAGTGCCTTGAACTTGGTTTAGATTCAACTTAGTCACCGTTTCCGTTTGTACTCTTTAAAAGAGATTTTGAATGGTATAACTCTTTCTGCTGACATTACTCATTTTAGCAGGATCCGATCCGAAGTTGGCAGTTCCCGTATAAATGGTAGTATCATCCAGGACAACCTCTACAGACTGACCGTCTTCACTACCGGTAATAGTAGAGGTGTAATTGTTACCATTACAAAGAACGGAAGTTTCCTTTACCAATTCATTGTTTACATACAACCGATAAGTCCTGGTCTTCATGTCTACCGGCAACGTTACCGTAATATCCAGAGACTGCTGGCCGGAGCTGACAATCAAATTTACAGTGGAGCCGGCATCAATCTTGGTTCCGGCTTCCGGATCGGTAGAAATAATATATCCTTTTGCCTTGGAGGAATCTTTATATGTAACGTCTCCAATATTCAAATCCTGTTCAGTAAAGAATGCTTTAACGGAAGTTTGGTCCGTAACATAATTCAGTCCAACCACATCCGGTACTTCCCGTTCATTTTCATTTACGTCAGTGGCAACATAAATGACGATAGGATCTGAAGTATCGGCTGTTGTACCGGCTTCCGGATCCGTGCGGATAACAGTTCCCTTCGTTACATCCGTATTGTATTCGGTTTCTACATTAATTTCTACAAAGCCTTGCTGCTTTAGCATTCTTGTAGCCTGGGACTCTGTTTTACCGGAAACATCTTCAACGGTAACGCTCAGGCCATTGGAAACCACTTCCAGTGTAATAGTGGAACCTTTGGAAACACGTTTTCCGTTTCTTGGAGACTGCTTACAAACTACGCCTTTGGCATAATCGGTGGACTGTACATAATTGACTTCAAATTCAAAGTCATCATAACGACCCTGTACTTCTTCTGCATAATTCATGCCGACAAATTTCGGTACTTCTACCTTGTTGCCGCCAAGAGAGTCTTTCAAAATCAGAACTACAGCAGCAATCAGGAGCACCGCCAAAATACCGATTACACTACCAATAATGGCTTTCTTTTTCTGTTCTGCTTTTCTTTGCTGCTCTTCTTTTTCTTTGTCAGCCGCACTCTTTGTTTGCTTTCCGGCGGTACTATTGGACGGAACAACAATGGGTCGTACCGGTTGTTGCTTGGATACTTCCGAAGCCATACCGCTATAAATTGCGTCCCGATTAATAAATTTGGTCGGTTCCTTATCAATGAAATAGCTGTAATCAAATTTAATGGCCGGATTGCGTTTCAGTTCATCTAAGTCCAGCAACATTTCTGCTGCAGATTGGTACCGATTTTTAGTACTCTTCTCCATGGCATGCAGGGTAATCTGTTCCAGGCCAACCGGGATATCAGGATTAATTTCCCGTGGCGGAGTTGCTTCATTTTGCAATTGCATAATGGCAACAGAAACTGCACTATCAGACTCAAATGGCAGACGACCGGTAATCATTTCATATAAAACTACACCAACAGAATAAATATCTGCTTTATCATCCGTTATTTCGCCACGAGCCTGTTCCGGACTGATGTAATGGACAGATCCGATAGCCGATTCAGACATAGTGCGGGTTTCCCCACGGCTGAATCTTGCAATACCGAAATCTGTTACTTTAATAGTACCGTTAGAAAGCAACATGATGTTCTGCGGTTTAATATCCCGATGAACAATTCCCTTATCATGAGCATGCTGCAACGCACGCAAAATTTGCGTGCAGAAGTGAATAGCCTCTTTCCAGTTGATAACGCCCTGTTGTTCAATATATTCTTTCAGGGTAATGCCTTCCACATATTCCATAACAATATATTGCAACTTATCCCCTAAAGAAACGTCATATACTTTTACAATATTGGGATGGGATAAAACCGCAATGGCTTTGGATTCATTTTTGAAACGTCTGCGGAATTCCTCATTGGCCAAAAATTCTTCTTTTAAGATTTTAATGGCCACAATCCGATCATCAATGTTGTCATAGGCCTTATAAACCACAGCCATTCCGCCGACCCCAATGATTTCACGAATTTCATAGCGTCCGTCTAACCGCTTTCCAACGTAATTATCCATTAATTTCTCTCCTTGTCATCCGATAGGGTAAGTCAGTAAGCAATGATGACAACCGTAATATTGTCTCCTCCACCGCCTTCATTGGCGGCATTTACCAGCTTACTGGCAAGATCCGAATTCGGATCCTTGTGAACCAAATTAAAAAGGGCTTCATCTGATACAAAATTGGTCAAACCATCTGTACAGAATAAGAAGATATCTTCCGGAGCCGTATCTTCTTCTGTGAAATCCACTTTCAAATTTTCATCCACACCCAACGCCCGCGTAATCAGATTCTTCCGCGGATGCGTACTGGCCTCCGCTTCTGTGATTTCACCACGTTCCACCATGTTTTGTACAATGGAGTGGTCTCTGGTTACTTGTTTCAAGCTTTGATCGGATATGATATATGCTCTGCTGTCACCGGCATGGGCCACAAACAGAGTGGTTTCCGTAATAATGGCGGCTACTACTGTAGTCCCCATTCCCTGCAATTCTTCCCGCGCCATGGCCAAATCAAAAATTTCATAATTGGCATTGGTAATTGCGGTCAGCAACAGATTGCGGATAGAGGAAGAACTCATATTTTCCCGATAAGCACTGGTAATGCGTTCAGAAATATATTTGACTGCTGTGGAGCTGGCCACGTTGCCGCCGGCGTTTCCGCCCATGCCGTCACAGACCACGACCCATGCAACGCCGTTACGAAATTCTCCGGCTGCATAAGAATCTTGATTGGTAGAACGTGACTTACCAATGTCTGTTTTTGCAATAATTTTCATGAGCTTTCCTCCTTTCCTTTATTTTTTCTGCGGAGCTGGCCGCAGGAAGCGTTGATATCAGAGCCGAGCGTCCGCCGCACGGTCGTGGTAATACCGTGTTTTTCCAAAATGTCTGAAAAGGCCTGTAAACGTTCTGTAGAGCTTCTTACATAATCATTTTCCCGCACTTCATTGGCCGGAATTAAATTTACATGACAAAGCATACCCTTTAATTTTCCGGCAAGTTCTTTGGCACAGGCATCTGTGTCATTGACACCGCTCATCATGGCATACTCAAAAGAAATTCTTCTGGAAGTTGCAGCAGTATAATCTCGGCAAGCTTGTAACAGTTCCTCTGTAGTCCACTTTTTATTAACCGGCATGATTTGATTTCGAACGGTATCATTCGGGGCATGCAAAGAAACAGATAACGTAAATTGCGGATGCAATTGAATTAAGTCATAAATTCTTGGAACAATGCCACAGGTGGAAATACTGATATGACGTGCACTCAGATTGTATCCCTTTTCGTCTGTAATCAGCTCTAAAAAGCGAAGTACGTTGTCATAGTTCATGAGCGGTTCGCCCATGCCCATCATAACCAAATGAGAAATTCGAATTCCTGTATCTCTGGTAGCGGCATAAACCTGTGCCAGAATTTCAGAAGCACGAAGATTTCGGACACAACCATCTATGGTGGAAGCACAGAATCGGCATTTCATGTTACAGCCAACCTGGCTGGAAACACAAATGGAGTATCCATACTTATACTTCATAAGAACCGTTTCCACGGTTTCTCCGTCATTCAGTTCAAACAGATATTTTATGGTGCCGTCCAGCTGAGAAACCAGCTTTTGCAAAATCCGGCAATTGTAAAGCTCATACTGTTCTTCCAAAGAACACCGTAAGTCTTTGGAAAGATTGGTCATTTCCGAAAAAGATTCTGCCTGCTTTTGGTGTAGCCAAGTAAAAATCTGTCCTGCACGGAACTTCGGCAGTCCCTGCGCAGTCAGCGTTTCTTGCAATTCCGGCAGAGTCATGGATTTCAGATCTAGTTTTTCCAAGCTCAGTTCTCCATTTTCTCCAATACTGAAATAAAGAAACCATCTGCGTGATACGTCTGTGGGAACAGGGTTTCCATGCTGATCAGCCGAAAATCCGAATGTTCCTGCAAAAACCGTTCCACGACTTTTTCATTTTCCGCCGGATTCAAAGAACAGGTGGAATAAACCAATCTTCCTCCCGGTTTCAAATAAGAGGAAGCAACATCAGAGATATTATATTGCAGGGTCGGCAAATCGTCAATTGAAGCCGCATCCTTATAACGAATTTCCGGTTTTCTTCCAATAATACCAAGGCCGGCACAAGGAACGTCTGCCAGCACTTTATCCGCCGGTTCTAACTTCTTGTTGCACAAGGTGGCATCTCCTTGGCGGGGCTGCACATTGGGCAGTCCCAGCCTGGCTGCTCCATCGGCAATCAGCTTCACCCGATGCGGATGCAAATCAAAGGAGTAAACAGTTCCCTGCCCTTGCATGCGTTCTGCCAGGGTAAAGCTTTTGCCGCCGGGAGCAGCGCATAGGTCAAGAACTGTATCGCCTGGGGAAGGATCCAATCTGGCACAGCACAGCTGCGAAGACAAGTCCTGAATGTGAAACAAGCCCTCTTGAAACGAAGGCAATTTTTCTACAGCAGACGCCCCGGTCAGCAACAAGCAATTTTCTACGGCACTGCAGGTTGTGGCGGTTACCCCTTCTTCTTTTAATCGGCGAGTCAGTTCCTCCGCTGTAATTTTAGTAGTATTTACCCTGGCATATAGTGGCGGTGCGCCCAAAGAGGCTTTCATAATTCCAAGAGTTGTCTCTTTTCCATAAGCATCCCACCAGAGCTTCACCAAAAAAAGTGGCACCGAATACTGAATGCTGTAGGCTTTCTGCTGTTCTTCTGTTGTGCTTTTCTCTGACAGTTGCGGAAGCACCAAGCCTGAAGCAGCAACTTTGCGTAAAACAGCATTCACCAAACCGGATGCAAATGCGGCACCGTTAGATTTTACTAATTTTACACTCTCGTTAATGGCCGCATGGGGTGGAATTTTATCCAAAAAAAGCAACTGATATGCACCCAAGAGAAGCGCAATATAGGCCTTCGGATTCAATTTTTTCAGGGGCTGTTTCAAATAGAGTTGCAGATTATAATCCAAAGTCAGCTTTCGCTCCACCACGCCGTAAACAAGGGTGGTAAAAAGCGCTTTGTCGGCATCCGGAAGAGAATTCTCCTTCAGGACACCGGCAATAGCCAAATTGGAATAAGATTGATTTTTCTGAATGTGAAGCAAGCAGGTAAAGGCTTGTTGACGTGCAGAGCTCATAGGATTCTCTCCTTTAATCATCCCGCCGACTGCGGCCTAGTAGCAAGACCGTATAACGCAGTAAGTTGGCCAGCACACTGGCAGCTGCCGCTACATAGGTCATGGCTGCTGCAGTTAAAACTTTTCGAGCGCCCTTCAATTCGTCTGTCGTCAGCAGTCCGCTTTCTTGCATTTGGACCATGGCACGATGGCTTGCGTTCAATTCTACCGGAAGTGTTACCAATTGAAAAATGGCAATGGCGGAATACAGCAACAACCCGAAAACCACAATGCTTTCCTGTCCTAAGGCGGCACCGATAATGGCCAGTGGAATACCTGTATAAGTGCCGAAGTTGCAAACCGGAATTAAAGCATTGCGTATTTTAATAGGCATATATCCCTGATCATGTTGGATGGCATGTCCGGCTTCATGGCATGCAACGCCAATGGCAGCAATGGAACTGTGGCCATAGGTGCTGTCAGAAAGGCTAAGCACTTTGGTCTTTGGATTATAGTTATCTGTCAGACTACCTTGAATGTGCTGTACTTGCACATCCATAATACCGGCACGTTGCAAAACCATACGAGCTGCTTGCTCTGCAGTAATGCGTCTGGCAGACGGAATACGATCATATTTTTTATAAGTGCTGCTGACCTTAGCAGAAGCAATGGCTGCAGCAACAGCACATAGAATAACCAGCAAAAGAGAAAGCATGCTTTCCGTGCTGTATTGATAAGAGCCCAAATAATAGGAACCATAAGGGGTCATGTTGTTGTCTCCTTTTCTTCCCAGGTAAAGCGACTTCCGTTCGGAATTGCGTGGCCTCGCAAGTAATCTGCTGCGTTCATTCTTTTAGAGCCTTGTGCCTGCACTTCCAACAGTTCTAATTGTTGTCCTTCTTTGCAGGTAACAAATAGGCGTCCTTGTTCCGCAAAGACTGTACCAGGCAAAGCATTACGCACAGTCGGATTTGGCCCTAAACAAGACCGATGAATTTTTAAGATTTTATTGTTTAAGGTAGTTGCGGCACCGGGCCAAGGGGATAATCCGCGAATTTGATTGTGGATTTCCTGTGCTGTTCTGTTCCAACAAATAGGAGAATCCTTTTTGGAGAGCATGGAAGCATAAAAGCTTTCGCCTGTTTGCGGTACCGGATGCAATTCTCCGGCTTCCAGTTTCACAAGTGCTTCCGACATGGCATCTGCACCAAGTGCAGCCATGCGGTCAAACAATTCTCCGGCAGTTTCATCCGGATCAATAGAAATCTTCTTCTGATATAACATATCTCCGGTGTCTAAGCCTTCGTCCATTTGCATGATGGTAATCCCGGTTTCCGTTTCACCGTTTAAAATAACCCAGTTAATGGGAGCTGCACCTCGATACATTGGTAAAAGGGAGGCATGCACATTCAGACAGCCATACTTCGGAAAAGCAAGGACATCCGATCGTAATAACAATCCGTAGGCACAAACAACAATAACCTCCGGCTGTAGCTCCTCCAAGACGGGCATTCCTTCCCCGTTTTTCAGCGTCTTTGGCTGATAAACCGGAATGTTATGCTCCTGAGCAGTTACCTTAACCGGTGGCGGCGTTAAAACTTGATGACGTCCTTGTGGCTTGTCCATCCTTGTAAATACGCCGCATACGTCATGGCCATCTGCAATCAGCCGTTCCAGAACAGTAGCCGCAATGTCCGGCGTTCCCATAAAAACAATTCTCATTCTGCGTCTTCCTCAGCTTCTGTTTCTTCCGGTTGCGTTGGATGCGGATTTTTTCGGTCCACGAACAGTACGCCATCCAAATGATCAATTTCATGGCAGAAGCATCTGGCAAGGAGACCTTCTCCCTCATATTCATGCCATTCGCCGTTTCTATCCTGGGCTTTTACCTTTACCTTTTCAGGGCGAATGGTTTCATAGTATTCGTTAGGAATGGATAAGCAACCTTCTTCGGCGCACTGTTCCCCTTCCGTTTCCAAAATTTCCGGATTTACCAATTCCATAAGACCGGTTCCGACATCAATCACAATGGCACGGCGCAATGTAGCAACCTGTACGGCAGCTAAGCCTACGCCATCCGCCGCATACATAGTTTCTGCCATATCATCCAGCAGCATAGCTAAGCGGTCATCAAATTTTGTAACCGGTCGGCTGGTCTTGCGCAGCATGGAGTTTTCTTTGGTAATAATTTTACGAAGTGCCATAATTCTGAATCCTCTGTTTCTGTCTGTATTCTTTATTTTTTGCAATATAGTAGTTCCCCTACGTCAGCTTTCCACGGAAACAATGGCTTGCACGCCATTGCTTTTTTTTGTTTTGGAAAAGTCCAACAGCAAAGAGGAAAGTAAGCTTCGGAATGATCGATTGTTTTTACACTTAATAAGCAAGCGATATCGATATTTTCCATTCAATTTAAAAACCCGTTCTTCCATTGGGCCAAGTGCAATCAGCTTTGCTTCCGGAAATGCTTCCGTTTTTTCTTTCAGCAATTCTAAAAAGAAAGCGGATGCATGTTGTACTTTTTCGGCCTGTTTCCCTTGGAAAGCAACAGACACTAAAGTACAAAATGGCGGATAAGCCATGGCTTTTCGGATGGTAATTTCTGTTTGATAAAAAGCTTTATAATCTTGTTTTGCCGCCAAACGAATGACCTCGTTCTCCGGATTTAAGGTCTGAATAATGGCTTTTCCGGCATATTGTCCACGGCCGGCTCGCCCAACCACTTGCGTAATCAAATCAAAGGTGCGCTCCAGACTTTTATAATCGTCATTATAAAGCTCTTTGTCCGCATTTAGGACGCCAACCAAAGTTACCTTTTCAAAGTCTAGGCCCTTGGCTACCATCTGCGTCCCTATCATAATATCATATTCCCCTTGCTGAAACGCGGTCCACTTTTCATCATAGGCATATTTCTGCATGGTAGTGTCGGTATCCATGCGGAGTAAAGAAGCAGTTGGGAATAACTCCTGCAATTCCTCTTCCACCTTTTGGGTGCCACTGCCGGTATACCGTACTTCTTCCTGTCCACAAGAGGAGCAATGCTTGGTGAAAGGAATAGAGTAACCACAATAATGGCACATTAATCGCCGATTGGCACGATGGTAAGTCAAAGAAATACTGCAATTGGGACAAGTTGCTACTGCACCACAGGAAGTACATTCTGCAAAGGTCTGATATCCTCGGCGATTCAGCAACAAAATACTTTGCTGGCCCTTTTTTAAATTTTCAGCTAACGCCGTATAAAGCGCCTTGCTGATTTGACTGGTATTTCCGTTTCGGCGCTCTTTACAGAGATCTACTATGGTAACCTCAGGTAATTTTGCAGTACCATAGCGATTTTTCAATTCATAGTAGTCATACCGTCCGGAAAGGGCGGCGGTGTAGCTTTCAAAGCTGGGCGTGGCGGAAGCAAGTACCAGCAGTGCCTTATCCTTTGCACAGCGGAACTTGGCCACGTCTCTGGCATGATACCGAGGGCTTTGCTCACTTTGGTAAGTATGCTCCTGTTCTTCATCCATAATAATCAGGCCAAGTTCCGAAAACGGAGCAAAGACGGCGGAGCGAGTACCAACTACAATCTGAGCTTCTCCTTGATTGACGCGTTTCCATTCGTCTAAGCGTTCTCCTTGGGACAAGGCACTATGGAATACAGCCACTTTGTTGCCATACCGGGAATAAAAGAGATGCAGCGTTTGCGGTGTCAAAGAAATTTCCGGGACCATAACCAGAATACCCTTTCCGGTTGGCAACAATGCGTCTATCAGTTTCAAATAAACCTGCGTTTTGCCGCTTCCGGTCACGCCATACAGCAATGCTGCCCCGCCGCCCTGCTGACTTTTCTGTAACAAGCCTTCAAATGCCGCCTGCTGTTCCCCAGTTAAGAGAATGGGCGTGGTATTGGTTACAGCCTTTTCGTAAGGTCGGCGATATACTTCCTTGTCATAAGTAACGGCAAGGCCTTTTTCTATTAATGCTTTTGGCACTGCTTCTGTTACACCGGTAAAATAACACAGTTCCTTAACAGAGCAGGCGCCACAATGTTGCAGTTCTTCTACCACGGATTTTTGCTTTGCAGTCAACTTTTCCGGATAGTTTTCCAAATCTTCTTCTGTCTGGTAGGAGTCCGACAAACGGATCATACGAACCGTAGCATCACCGACACTGCGAATGGCATCATAGTCCCGCAATAAATAGTTGGCTTTATATAAGCGTTCCAACACATCAGAAGAAGAGTCCAGACCAAGATCAGCACAAATAGCGGTTTTCTTTACATAGCCCTTTCGGTGACGCAAATATTCCAAAATCTGCATTTGATCGGCTGTCAGTTTTGGTTCCGCTTCCGGCTCCGGAAACTGCTTTAGCGCATAGGCCACTCTGGTCTGCAGATTGATGCCTGGCGGGAACATAACCCGAACGGCATCAAAAAGCGTACAAAAGGTCCTCTCTTTTAAATAAGAAGCCAAAGAAAGTTGCTTTACGTCAAGCAGCGGTGCCTGATCCAGCACCGCTGCAATTTCTTTCATATAATCTTCCGCTTGTTCCGCACGGTGCAAAGACAGAACAATGCCCTGGCGCCAAGCGTTTCCGCGTCCGAAGGGAACCATGACACGACAGCCGACCTGCATGGTGTCAGCAAACTTCGGCCCCACAACGTAGGTATAGAGTTTGTCAGCAGAATAGGACAAATTCTGTACGGCAACGCCGGCAAGTACCGTTTCAGCCATAGGATCCCCCTGATTCCGTCAGACGAATTAAAGGTTCTTAATTTCGTCCGGCTCCACAATGGTATATTCCTTATCCAGGAGCTTTTCCAAAGCCATAGAAACCGGCTTTTCCGTCAAAATTTCTTTTCTGCGAACAGCATCATCAGAAATTTCTCTGGCCAGCTTTGCAGTGGCACTAACCAAGGAATAACGGCTGATGCGCTCTCCGTGTTCCCCCTTTAAAAGGTCTGTTAATTCCGGGTTAAATCCGTATTTAGACATAATATAATCCCTCTTTACTAAATTCTTTATTCAAACAGGTAACTGTTGTTGACTTGTTCTCCGCGCAGCATGGCACGGTTGCGGTTAACCACTTCCAAAACACCTTCTACAGCGTCTTCCAAACGGTTATTTACAATAATATAGTCATAGTCATAGGCGTGAGAAATTTCATATCTGGCAATGGCAATCCGCTTCTCAATTTCTTCGTCAGATTCCGTACCTCGCCCCTTTAAACGGGCACGCAATGCCTGAACAGACGGTGGCATTAAAAACATGGTGCGTACTTCCGGCATTTGCTCTTTTATCTTGCCGGCCCCCTGCACTTCAATGTTCAGAATAACGGTCTTTCCTTCTCCAATCCATTTCAGAATCGGCGTCTTTGGAGTGCCGTAATAGTTTTCACCATACTTTGCCCATTCCAGCATTTCATCCTGGGCAATTTTCTGTTCAAACTCTTCTCTGGAGACAAAGAAATAATTGATTCCATCTTGTTCCCCGGGACGTGGTTTACGCGTAGTCATGGAAACGGAACACACAATTTGATTGTCTCGCTTTAGCAGGCAGTCAATAACGGTATCTTTGCCGGATCCACTGGGGCCGGAAAGAATCAGCAAGAACCCTTCACTCATAATTCTGCTGCCTCCTCTTCGTCTTCATTCATCCGATGTATTAAATTTTCCGGTTGAAGATACGAAAGGACTGCATGATCCGAGTCCATTAAAATAACCGTTTTCGTTTTGCGGCCATGGGAAGCATCTATCAGGGTACCCCGTTCCTTGCAATCCTGTACAATTCGCTTAATGGGTGCTGAATCCGGGCTGACCATAGCAATAACCCGATCTGCATTTACCGCGTTACCAAAGCCGATGTTAACTAACTTCAAAGAGAAAACCCCCACTTCAGAAAATGCTTACTCTATGTTCTGAATTTGCTCGCGAATCTTTTCTACTTTTCCTTTAATATCTAATACTTTGGCTGTAATTTCCAGATCAGAGGCCTTGGAACCAATGGTATTGGCTTCACGGTTAATTTCTTGTACCAAGAAATCCATTTTACGGCCTATGGCTTCTTCTTCTTCCAACATGGCCTTGAGTTGATCTATATGGCTGTGTAGCCGAACGGTTTCTTCGTCTACAGCCACTTTATCTGCGTGGATAGCAACTTCTGTTAACAATCTTCCTTCATCTACGGAAGCATCTTCCAAAAGCTCCTGTACCCTTGCTTTCAATTTTTCATGATATTCTTTTACGGTTTCCGGAGAACGTGCTTCTACAAAACGAACGTCTTCCAGAATAGAATCTGCCTTCTCCAGCACATCCTCTTTCAGCTTTTGGCCTTCCCGTTCCCGCATGGCAAGGAACCGATTGGTTGCTTCCTCCAAAACCGGAAGAACCAAAGCCCAAACAGCGTCTTCATCTGCCTCTTCTTTCTGCACAGAAAGAACGTCATTGAACTTAGCTAAATTCAAAGCGTTGATGTTATTGGGAACAGACAAAGATTCCGAAAGCTCTTCCAAAGCAGCAAGATATCCGGCAGCTAGTGTCTGATTAACTCGCACACTGACATTGGCATCTTGATAAAGTTCAATATAAAAATTACATTCCACCTTACCGCGGGAAATCCGATCTTGCAGATAAGATTTTACTTTTTCCTCCAGAAAGGAATATTGTCTTGGCAAACGAGTACTTAATTCAAAATACCGGTGATTGACACTGCGCAGTTCTGCACTAATACTGCATTCTTCCGTTGCGCATTGTGCCCGACCAAAGCCGGTCATACTTCTGATCATAAATTATATCTCCGTTTCAAGGGTATAAAATATCCTGAATATTATACTAGCTTTTATAGGTTCCTGCAACCGCCGACCGTTGGCAAACGCTGCTTACCGATGCTGGCGCTCCTTTACATTATGCTTGGCTTCCAGTTTTAAGGACTTTACTTCTTGTGGCGTTAAATAACGCCATTTTCCCTGCTGTAACATACCCAGTTTAACAGGACCAATGGCAATCCGTTTTAACCGTGCCACTTCCAGACCTAAGCTTTCACACATCTTCCGAATCTGCCGATTTCTACCCTCTATTAGGGTTAATTCCATGACTACGCGATTCGGCTCTTGACTGACAATATGAACTTCTGCCGGCAAGGTCTGTCGGCCGTCAATCATCATGCCGGTCATTAATTGGTTTACCATGTCCTCTGTTACAGCAGGACGAACGGTAACCCGATAAACCTTCGGTACGTGTTTGGAGGGATGCATCATCTGATTGGCAAAGTCTCCGTCATTGGTCATCAGGAGCATACCTTCAGATTCTCGGTCCAAACGGCCGACCGGGTAAATTCTTGCCGGCACATCTTTTACCAGTTCTGCTACACACTTGCGGTTTTGCTCATCAGACATGGTGGTAACAAAGCCACGGGGCTTATGCAACATGACATAGTATAGCTCAGATTCCTTTTGAATTGGTTTTCCGTGCACTGTCACCTTATCGTGTTTGGGATCAATTTTATCCCCAATGTGGGCAACTTGCCCGTTTATCTTGACTTTTCCGGCGCTGATCAGTTCTTCACTTTTGCGTCTGGAAGCCACACCGGATTCGGCCATATATTTTTGCAATCTGACTAGTTCTGCTGCCATAGTAACACTCCATTAGAACGACAATGCAACCATCCGACCACAGGCCGGATGGCTGCAATAAAATACTTCTTACTTTTTGACAAACTCTGTTACTTTGTCAAACATACCGGGAACCAGATCCATTGCTTTAGCGCCGGAAGAGTCCGACTGGCCAATCTGCTTTACTGTAACATTCCCATCTTGCACAATTAGAAAAGCAACCGGTTCCATGGTGAATCCACCACTGGCACTTTCCTCTTCCGCTTTATGGGAACTGCTTTTTGCGCCCCCGGAAGTAAAACCATAGGTGACTTTAGAGACCGGAATTACAGTCATACCAAGGCCGGTATCCAAAGGCTCCCCCATAACAATATTTACGTTGATTGCCTGCTTGATCTTTTCAAAGCTGGAGGCCAGCAGATCTGCGGGATTTTGACTTGCCATGGTTTGTCATTCCTGTCCTTTAATCCATTTCAGCATATTGCTGATTTAACTTGGCTTCCGTCTTCTTTTCTAAGAGCTCTTTATTCTTTTGAATTTGTTTGCTGGTCTTGGACACAAACGGAATTGCCTTTCCTCCTACCTTAACGGCAAGCGGTACCAACGGAGATACTACATAAAGCGGACGAAGGCCAACCTTTACGTGTACTTCTGCATTGTCCTTTTCATCTAAGAATTCAGGATGAATATCAATGGAAGACTTCTTTACATTAGCTATGCTGACAAATTTTTCCAAAGCCGGTACAGCTACGGAATCAACCGCGCCATAGGCCAAAGCAGTAACTGCAGTGTTCGGTCCGTGAACACCCAATGTAATATCTACATTTTGGAATACAATGCGCTTGCCAACTTTGCCGAAAGCACCTTTACTTTCGGTTCCGGCAAATTTAATCAGAGCCAAGGCGGAAGCAAAGTCAAAGCCGTTAACAAAGCTCATGACGGTGTTGTAGCCCTTTTCAAAGTCCAGTGCATGGAAGGAATCCCGAATGCTTTGTAGCTTTTGGAAGCGAGATTTATCCACAACATCAGGCAACGGAGTTCCGGCCTGTTCGGCAGCTTCTGCCGCAGCCAGTTCCGCCTGCGTCTGTTCCATTTCTGCGTTGATTCTTGCTTCTTCCTCTTCAATGCGGTTGGCTTCCAAAAGCAGGTCTTCCTGTTCCAGGATTTCCCGTTCCACAGCCTTTTTGTCAACTTTGGTTTCCACAGATTCCTTGGTCTTATTGACGGCCTTGCGAACATGCGGTTCCATTTTGTACTTTCTCTTATTTTTCTTTTTCTGGCTTTTGGCCTTAGCGGCAGCAATTTCTTCTTCCGTTTTCTTCTTTTTCGGAAGCAGTTTAATGCCTATAAAGCCATATTTCACTTTCAGCTTTGCTTCTTCTCCATCGTAATCAAAGTGCAGCTGTACTTTGATCAACAAAGCACAAAGGATTCCCAGAATAGCCAGCAGAGTCAGTGCCAGACAAATGACAAAAATCCACATGATGATCTTCAGGATGATCAAAAAACAACACCTCCCATTTCATTAGATTCTTTCTCTGCGTCATTGGCAGAATCTGTTTCTGCAGGTTCTGCAGCTTCTTCCGATTGCGGAAGTGGTGGCAATTCTTCCAATGACGATATGCAAAAGCACCGCAAGAAAGCGGGCGTTGTGCCATAAACAATTGGTTTTCCGGGAAGATCCAATCTTCCCCGTTCTTCAATCAGGCCCTTCTGACAAAGGGTACTGATAACACCGGAGCAATCTACGCCCCGTACCTGTTCTACAAAAGCTTTGGTAACCGGTTGGTTATAGGCAACCACGGCAAGTACTTCAAAAGAAGCTTGGGATAATGGCGTATTCCGTCTGGATTCTAAAACGGAACGAACTTCTTCGGCATATTCCACTCTGGTGCAGAGTTGATATCGGTCACCAAGCTGTTTTAAACAGACACCGCTGCCACGGTCATCCAGCGCTTGTGCCAGGCGATTCAGTATCTTCTGTGCATCCGGGATGTCAAGTTCCAAAGCGTCTGCCAGACGAGAGATAGGAAGTGGCTCGCCGGAGGCAAATAAAACGGCCTCCGCTGCAGCCTGCAGACGTTCTTTGTCCATCAGCTCAGCTCCTCTTTAGGGTAATTTCAAGATCTTCTCCTGTGCCTTCTGTTTTTACTTTTTTGTCTTTAATCAGTTCCAGAATGGCAAGAAATGTGGCTACCATATCGGAACGAGATTCCGACTGGGCAATCAGCTGGCGAAAGCTCTGCCGCCGCCGCGTGCCGAATTGAGCCATAATTTTAGAGATTTTAGAAGAGACCGAAACCACGGTCTTTTTTACAATAAAAGTAAACGATTCCACCGGTGGCGGCAACTTGCGCCGTCCTTTGCCCAAAGCCAAACGATAGGCACGATACAGTTCTTCCGGCTCATGCAATAAATCATAAGTGGATTCGGTTTCTATCTGATCCGGTTCTTTGGTATAAAGATCAAATCCGACAGCAGACTGTTTTAACTTTTCTGCCATAATTTGACAGTCTCTATATTCCAGCAATTCTCCGGTCAGTTCCTGCTTTAACTGTTCCGCTTCTTCCTGCGTTGGCAAAAGAGAAACGGTTTTTAAATAAACCAGACGAGCTGCCATTTCCAGAAATTCAGAGGCCAGTTCCATATCTTCCGCCTGCATGGCACGAACATAAGCAAGATATTGATCTACCAGTTCTACAATAGGAATATCATAAATATCCAGTTTGTGCTTGCTGATCAGAGACAGAAGCAAATCCATGGGGCCTTCAAAGACTTCCAGCTTATAAGAAAGCTTTTCTTTTTCCATAAAGCCTCCCATTAATTAATGGAACGGTATTGCACAAAGCGTTCCCAAACCATTCAGAATAAGAGAGGCCAGTGCACTTAGCGGTCTGGAAAGGACCCCGGTAAACAACAAGGCAATAAAGATAATGGAAATGACTTGCTGATGCGTATTCAGCCACTCCGACCAACGGGGAGGCAGAAGACCTTCAATAACACCGTAGCCATCCAATGGGGGCACCGGAATTAAATTGAAAACCATCAGATATAAACTGATTTCTGCTGCAATATAACAGAAAGTGTAAACATAGGAAGCCAGATAGGTTCCGGCAGCAGGCCCGACATTGGCAAATAAAGTACCAAGGAACAGGAGCAACCATGCCAACAAAAAATTGGCGAACGGACCGGCAAAGGAAGTCAGTGCAATGCCCCACTTCCGATTTTTAAAGTTATTTGGGTTAATGGGTGCCGGTTTTCCCCAACCAAACCCGATAAGGCAAATTAGTACGGCACCAAGTGGGTCTATGTGTGCGGTTGGATTTAAGGTATAACGACCCAGCATCTTTCCTGTGTTGTCCCCCAGTTTGGTGGCACACCAAACGTGAGCAAATTCATGGACCGGAACAACAACGAAAATTAAAAAGAGGCTGGCAAGCAACGAAGCAAGAATAGTAATTTTGTCACCACTAAGGAGGGCAGAAATAAGCATGAAGCCAACTCTCTTTCTTTCAAAATAAACAAAAATTCATATACAAATAGGATACTAAAAAAGCCTATTTTCGTCAATGGAAAAAGGCTTTTTCACTTATTTTATCCCTAAAACAAAACGGGTTATTCCATAGGGATCTTGTTTCATTTCCGTCCGCTTACAAGCAGTGGAAAACAACGTGGCAATTTGCGGGGCCTGGTCTTCCCCTCCTTCTACGGCAAAGAAGCTGCCGGAAGGCAGGTGCGGAAGCCACTGTTCCCGCAAATTGCGGTAGAAGGACAGGCCGTCCTTTCCGCCGTCCAGTGCCAATACAGGTTCCTGTTTCAGTTCTGTTTGCAGCTGTTCCAATTCTTCCGTACGCAAGTACGGCGGATTGGACAGCAGCACATCCGGCACCGGAAAAGAAGATGCAGAAAAGCCATCAAACAAACTGCCCTGCCGGATGACAGCGCGGTTTTGAAGTCCGTATCGTTCCACGTTACGGCGAAGGAAAGAAACGGCCTCTTCCGACTTTTCTAAGAAATAAACTGTTGCATTTGGCAATTGCAACAATAAGCTAATGCCAATGCAACCGGTTCCGGCACACAGGTCCAGTATATGCCAGGACCGATTCTGCCAATCCTGCTGTTGATGAATATAGTCTAATGCAAAATCCACCAAGCTTTCTGTTTCCGGTCTGGGAATCAACACGCCTTTTCCAACAAAGAATGCCGTTCCGTAGAAATCCCATTCTCCAAGCAGATATTGTAATGGTATGCCTTCTATCCGTTGCGCAACCAATTGCATATAACTATCTTTCACGATTGCCGGAACCGCCTGATCTGCATTCATAAGCAGTGCGGTTCTGGACAATCCGGATGCCTGTAATAACAATTGACGTGCATCAAAAGAAGCATCTTCCGGGCAAATCATTTGCAGTTGATTGGTTCCTTCCTTCAGCAAATCCCGATAAGTCATCAAAGCTTATCATCCTCCGGATTGTCGGTCCGCACTGCATTGAATGCGGCAATACCGACTTCTATCATGTCATCCGTCGGCTCTGCTGTAGTAATACGCTGCATCCACAGCCCCGGTGCTGATCCGATTTTAGCCAGGATAGAGTCGCTTCTGCCGGCCCACTTAATAAATTCATAACCAAAGCCCATAATCAACGGCAAGAGGACCAGTTTCAGCAGCATCCAAAGGGCTCTGTGTGTCCCGATTCCCGGAATCAGGAAAGACAACAAGGTATAAAACAGGATGCCAATCAGTAACAACACAAAAATAAAGCTGGTGCCGCATCGCGGATGAAAACGAGTCTGCTTTCTGACATTTTCCACGGTTAATTCCAATCCGTTTTCATAACAGGCAATGGTTTTGTGCTCTGCTCCGTGGTACATAAAGACCCTCTTTATTTCCTTTGTGCGGGAAACCACCTTCATATAAACAATCAAAATGATGATTTTTAAAATGCCTTCCAGCAAAGCGTGCAAATTATGTGCTTCTAAAACACCGCCGGTAACGTACTTATCAAACAAGTCAACCAGCCACATAGGAATATACAGAAATAAAAACAAAGCTAATGCTACTCCAAGGACAACGGAAAGAACACTAATTATTTTCATCATGTGTTCTCCAAAGTGCGCCGCCATCCACTGATCAAACTTTGAATCTTCTTCCGTAGCTTCCAATTCTACCCCATCTAAGGCCGTTTTTTCAGCTGACAGCATTAAATAACGATAGCCATAATACAGGCTTTCAAAAAATGCAATGCAGCCGCGAATAATCGGCCATTTGGCAACAGCATATTTCTGGGACAAATGTTTTTCTTCCTGTGGTTCTACATCAATAGAGCCATCCGGAAGGCGTAAAGCAACCGCCGCGCCCAAAGGGCCACGCATCATAATGCCTTCCATAAGGGCCTGGCCCCCGATGCTTGTTTTATGAATCTTGTTTGACAATCTCTTCGTTCTCCATTTCCGATTCCACAGTCCCAGTCAATTCTAAAACTGCTTCATCCACAATAGCGGGTTCCACTTCCACATAATCTATGGGAAGACGAATGGTAACACAGGTGCCAACTCCCAGTTCAGACTGTAAGTCCAGGGTACCACCATGCATTTTTACAATTTCGTCGCAGACAGCAAGACCGATACCGCTACCTTTGACAGAAATATTAGACTTATAGAACTTTCGTTTTACCTTAGGCAACTCTTCTGCAGAAATACCGCATCCGGTATCTTCTACTTGCACAATCAGCCAACCCTTTTCTCCCTCTTCTGCCGGAGGCATCCGGGTTGCTAAAACAGTAACAGATCCCCCTTGCTCCGTATATTTGAACGCATTATCCAAAACGTTTACAAATACCTGTTTGATACGAGCTGCATCGCCTTCGGATGGGGCAGGTTCAGACGGTGCATTGTAGGAAAGGTCTATTCCTTCCCGCATAGAACGTTCCTTAAAGACAAAAATGGTGTCGTCTAATTCTGCCAGCATGTCTATTTTGGCATATTTCAAGGTTAAGCGGCCATTGGAAATTTTGGATAAGTCCAGCAAATCCTCTACCACGCCGGTTAACCGAGAAGATTCATCTACAATGACTTCCAACCCTCGTTTGGTTAAATCGGGATCTGTGTCTCCTACCGTCATCAACGTTTCAGCCCAGCCCTTAATGGCCGTCAGCGGTGTTTTCATTTCATGAGATACAGTGGAAATAAAATCATTCTTCATTTTGTCAGTGGAACTGAGCTCCTCTGCCATAGCGTTCAAATTGCGAGCCAATTCAGAAAGTTCATCTTTCCCATTTCCGACATGCGCTCTGGCATTCATCTCCCCACCGGCAATTCGTTTGGTTACGTTACTGAGTTCCATAATTGGAGTAACCACGGAACGAATAAAGTACAAGGAAGGATAAATAATCATGCACATCAGGATCATAAAAATCAAAAGGAATGATATGACGATCCAGAATAATTCAGTCCGAATCTGCTCTGTAGAAACAACATAACGAACGGCATAGCCTGTATCAGTTGCAGAAGAACCGAGAATATAAGTTACTGCCCGAATATGTTCTCCATATTGATTTTTTCCGTTGTAAACGGCTGATTTACTATCGGAAGAAAGCGCCTCCTGATAATCCGGCATTTCTGAATCTGAAATGGCAAAGCCGGAGGAAGAAGCCACAATGGTTCCGTCCTTATTAATGACCCAAACGTCCATTTTGTCCCTATCGGAAAAGTTTGAACTATATTCAATGGCGCCATCTAAAAAAACGTCATCTCCACGGCCAAGATAGGTAGCAAAGAAACTGTCCACACTCTGGTTGTATTCTTCCTGCAGTGCATTGTCCACTGCGCTGTACAGATAGGTACGCGCCACAAAGAAAGAGGTCAGCATAAATGCCAGAAAGGCAACGGCAAAAACCAACACCGTATAACTCAGCCAGCGCCCGGAAATACCAGAGAAGGTGGTTTCATACCATTGCTTCAGTCGGCTTTTTTCCGCCATCTACACTTCCTCCTTTCCTGCTTTTTTCGTTCTTACCTTTGGAAGATTATTCTACCCACTTATAACCAATACCCCAAATGGTCATCAGATGCTTTGGCGCGGATGGATTTTCTTCCACCTTCATGCGTAAGCGACGAATATTCACGTCTACAATTTTTTCTTCGCCAAAATACCCTTCACCCCAAACATGATGCAAGATATCTGTGCGATTTACCGCCGTATTGGGACTATGAAACAAATATTCCAATATCTGGTATTCTACCTGTGTCAACTCAATTGGTGTCCCATTCCGAAGCAAGGTGCGGCTTCTGGTATCCAAGGAGAATTCTCCCAGCGTAATAATATCCTGATCCGGTTTAACGCCTTTTACCATGGAAACACGGCGGTACACCGAATCCACTCTGGCAAGTAATTCGGATGGACTAAAAGGCTTGGTAACGTAGTCGTCTGCTCCGCTAAGAAGCCCATTGACCTTATCCATTTCCTCTGTTTTGGCAGTCAGCATGATAATCCCGACAGTAGAACTGCGTTTCCGTAATTCCTTGCAAGCCTCCATGCCATTCATAACCGGCATCATAATATCCAATAAAACAACATCCACATCTTCATGGCTGTCATACAATTGCAATGCCTCTTCCCCGTTTCCGGCCTCCAACACGTCATAACCGGAGCGATTCAGATTAATTACAATAAATTCGCGAATGGCAGATTCATCTTCCACTACCAATACTTTTTTCATATCTGACTTCCCTCCCTTAATAAAAATAGATAAATTTTTCAATTTGCTCGTTGGTAAAACCAAAGGCCGTTCCATCACCGGTAAGGCTGCCATAAATAATGACATCTTTTCCTTTTACAAAGAAGCTGTCATCTTGGTCAGTAAAATCCTCCTTGGAGGTAGTAACCAAACTGAATAACGGCTTCCCTACGGAAACTCCGTCTTCCGTTGAATAAATGGTTAATACATTCGTTTCCGTATTTCGGAATGCCAAAAGAGAATTTCTTTGGCTGATTGGAATCAGAACACAATATTGATTGGTTTCATCTACAAAGCCGTAGCTGTGCGCTTCCAATCTTGGGCCTAAATCGGTTCCGGTATAGTTATACCAAGTAGTTAAACCCACTTGCCCGGAAGCTGTGCTGTTAGCAGAAGAGCTTTTCCCGGTTGTTCCGCCAACCGGAATATCTACATATCCGTCCCCATCCAAATCTGTGGACGGAATGGCAGGTGTTCGAAAGGTGGAAGAATTATTTAAGGAGTCACGAGACGTCAACGGCGCGATTAATTTCTGACGTTCTGCATCCCACCAGAAAATTTCGGTTACCATTGCATCTGTTCCTTTATATGCATCCAAGAACGCAATTGCAGTGTCACCCTGTTGCTGTAGGGTCAGGTTTCCATAAGCAGAAACAGAGCCATCTACCGCCACTTCCGATCCAATGGGAGAAATGGTATTGGAGGAAGTCATCTTAAGTAATTCTGCATATGCTACGGTACCGGTAGGCGTCCCGGAAGAAGAACTTCCCGCGTCGGAAGAAGCTGTAGTTGCAGCGGAATCCGACTTGATTAGAAGAATTTCTTCTAAGGAGTCTTGATCTAAATCGACCGGGGTCATATAGGCATAGGTTTGATTTACCATGGTCTTCAAAGTAGAGCCGTCTTCCTCTGACCAAGAATGAACGGTTAACGTTTTTGCAGAGGAATTATCAAAAGGAGACCAGCTGAGCAACACTTCCGGCAAGTCATCCCCATTCAGGTCAATAAACTGCACGGATAAAATGCTGTTTCCGTATCCTGCCTGGTCATACATAACGGTCCAGTCATCCTCTTTTTGCTGCAAAATGTTAAAACGAACCGTGGTATCCGACTGTAGCGTATAAAAAACCAATACTTCCTGCTGGCCATCATGGTTCAAATCCTGCTTAATGTAAGCGGTACGATAATGACCTTCTGTGGGATATTTTAAAGACATCTTTTTATAATCAGATCCAAGATAATCTTTTAAAGCCCGGGTTACTTTGGCATCCTCTCCACGATTATTGGGAGGTGACATCAGCTGTTCCGCCGATTTTAATTGCGAAAAGGTAACAAACAAAACCAAAAGGAGAGCAAGTGCTCCCGTAAAAAACAGTATGATACCGCGTTTCATAGGTCAGGCTCTCCTTTCGTTGTTTTTATCTTTTGGGCGATTTAGCTATTTTCCGGCAGGCGAATGATAACTGTATAGGTTTCGTCTTGATTTTGCGGTTGTCCTTCCGTAATGTCTTCTGATCGGAAAGTAAAGGTATTCTCTCCTTCTTTCAGGCTCTCATAGTCTATGGTTCCCAGTGTGATTGCAGTCAAATTCTTACTTTCGTTGACATCCACAGCTACCTGCACGGTTTGGGGAGAAATTTCTATATCCAAATTTGATTGTTTCACTCCATCCGGCAGATTTTCTACCGTTACGGTTAAGGGCAATTCTTCTACGGTATAAACCGGAACAGTAACGGTAAGCTTATCGGCATTTTCTGCTGTAATATACTTCAGTTGAACGCCATCTTCGTTGACCGCTTTTATAGTGGCATTTAGTACCGTTGTTTTCTTTAGGTTTCCCTCTGTACTGGCCACCGCATAAACCGTTTTCAATTCATCCATTTGACTGGCCGGGCCGGTCAGCGTAATGCTTTCCATATTCAAAATAGGATCTGAGGTAGTATATTCCGTTGAAACCAGATCATTACTTTCCGATTTCAACGAAACAGTCAGCGGAACGGTTTGCGTAACGGAACGATCATAATAAACAGAAACATAGTTTTGGGAGCTAAGTTCTAATGTATAATTGGCATTTTCTTTTTTTGAGCTGACAGTAAGATACAAGGTATAGCTTCCCGGCAGTTCCACCTGACTGGTAGTGGCCTTTACTTCAATGTCATCAGCGCTCAGTACATTTTGTCCGATTAAATACCGTTTTCCTGTTACTTTCACATCAGCAGTCAGACCATCTGCACCAAAGGCTTCTAATCCGGCTTGTGATCCTACACTGGTATCCACAGTAACCGGAACTCCTTCAATAATGCGTGTGGAATCCTCGGATTCATTCATGGTAAAACCAATCCAGATAAAAATGGCTAAAATCAAAGACAAAACCATTAATACGCGTTTGTTATTCAGCAGACTGCGAGTAAAATTACGTGGATTATTTTCCATGCTTTTCGCCTCCAATCTGTAAGAAATTCAAGAGTGTTTCCCGAATTTCTCCATCTGTCAGATCCCGAAGAAGCATACCTCCTTCGGCAATAGACATGGCACCGGTTTCTTCTGAAACCACAAGAATCATGGCATCGGATTGTTCCGACATACCGATAGCGGCCCTGTGTCGGGTCCCGAGCTCTTTGGCCACGTCGTTGTTCCGAGAGGTTAGTGGCAAAATACAACCGGCAGCAATCAACCGATTGTTACGAACAACGGCAGCACCATCATGCAACGGTGCCCCAGGATAAAAAACATTTTCCAAAACGGTAGAAGAAACACGGGCATCCACTTTGGTGCCGGTTTCAATAATGTCTCCAAGCGGAGTATCTTTTTCAAAAATAATCAAGGCGCCGATGCGCTTGTCACTCATATCATTGGCCGCTTTACAAACCGAATTGACACAGCGGCTGACCTCTTCATTATAGGCAGATGTTTTCTGTGCAGCGCTGGTTCTGCTGAATAAGCCGGTCAAAGAGCTCCAGGTTCTGCGGTTACCTAAAGCTTCCAAAGCCTTCCGTAACTCCGGTGCAAAAATAACCACCAAAATAACCAAGATATTATCCAGTACAATACGGAATAAATAAGTGGCCGCCTTCATTTCCAAAATATTTACCAACGCATAGGCAACGGCAAATACAACCAAGCCTCTGGCCAAGGTCAACGCTCGGGAGTCCTTAAACAGCTTTAGAATAAAGTAAACCAGGACGGCAAGAAAGATAATGTCCAGCGTATCCCCTACCAAATCATAAGTGGAGAATATACTGATAGTGCGATTAAACAAATTGGTAAGATCCGTTATCACTGTTCTCCTCCTTCCGTAAGTAAGGCTACTGCATGGGCGGCAATGCCTTCACCGGATCCGGTGAACCCAAGGCCTTCTTCCGTTGTCCCTTTGACATTGACCCGCGTAACGGGAATGTGGCAAACACGGGCAATATTTTCCCGCATTTGCTCTGTATAAGGAGCAATCTTCGGCTGTTGTGCCAACAGAGTAGCATCTATGTTGCCGACAAGAAATCCACGCTGTTCCAATTCGGAAACAACGTTAGAAAGAAGGACAAGACTGTCCGCATCCAGATAAGCATCGTCCGTATCCGGGAACCATTTTCCTATGTCTCCCAGTGCGGCAGCGCCCAGTAGTGCATCAGAAACGGCATGCAACAATACATCGGCATCTGAGTGACCAAGCAGTCCCTTTTCATAGGGAATCTGCACGCCACCGATAATGCACTTGCGCCCTTTTACCAGGCGATGTACGTCATATCCGTGCCCGATTCTCATACTATGCCTTCTTTCTTACAAAATAATTACAGAGTGGCAATTTCCAAATTAATAATTTTAACGTCTTCTAACGGTTTATCATTTGGACCGGTTGGAACGGTAGCAATGGCATCTACCACATCCATGCCTTCGTATACCTGACCAAATACCGTATGTTTGTAGTCCAGCCATGGAGTCCCTCCAAGAGCCTTGTACTGGTCTATACAATCCTGCGGAAAACCTCTGTCTGTCAGCTGTTCCATCTGTTCCAGCATCTGTTCAGGGCAGGTATCTGCCTGGACAATAAAGAACTGGGATCCATTGGTATTGGGGCCGGCATTGGCCATGCAGAGGGCACCGCGCAAATTATGCAAGTGCAAATCAAATTCGTCTTCAAAAGAATGTCCCCAGATAGATTCGCCACCCATACCGGTGCCGTCCGGGTCTCCCCCCTGAATCATAAAATCAGGAATAACGCGATGGAAAATAATTCCGTCATAATAGCCGTTTTGCGCATGAGTTGTAAAATTTTCTACGGTCTTCGGTGTTTCCTCCGGAAACAATCTGACTTTGATGGTTCCAAGAGTAGTGTTAATAGTTGCAACAGTATCCCCTGTCTGTGGGGCTGCAGTTTGATTGACCATAATGATATCTCCTTTAATCTTATTCTTCACTCAGAATATCTGTTTCAATATTTTTATAAATAGCTTCATACTGTTCTGCCTGTTCCAGCAGATAGGCATCTACCACTTCCAGCAAGTCCACCGTAAAAGGCATGGTCTTGCTAAGTGTCAAATGAAATCGTGGCAAAACCATTCCGGCCGGTGCCGGTTCCTTCTCCAAATTCTGATATTGGAACCCATGTAAAGAGGCCTTGGAAAAGAAATCCATGGCACTGCTACGACTGGTAAAAATCATGTGGAAGGTAATGTTTCTGGGCTTGGTGCCGTCATCTCCGTATCCGGAAAGCTTGCGCGCCATCTTGGCATTACTGATTTGACGTTGCTTAACCGGCTTAGGATATAAAAATTTCTTATATTCGTTTCCTTCCGGATCATATACAACCTGTACTTCTGACTGACGGAACGAACCAAGAAAAGTTTCTTGTAACATTCGTTTGGCAGCTTTTGCTTGATGATCCGTACAGTAGAACATAAGGAAAGCCATACTTTGGGATGCAATAATGCCCTGTCCGACAAAACGCCCACCGATATGCTGACTGAGAATACTGCGCAAATCTGACAAATGAGACATTTCAGCTCCGGAAATCAGATCAGGCCGCGTTTCATCCACATATACTTCCATGGTTATTTTGATACAGGCCGGCAATTCTGCACAGGGCAAATAGTGAATATAATTCATGTCACACATAACCAGTACCGGCTTTTTGGCAAAGGTTTCCCGGTAAGTCTGGAAGTCCGGTTCCGCCTGTTGGGCGCCTCCGTTGTAGACCGTATTTTTAAAAAGGCCCATGCTTTTTTCTCCTTCTACTTTGCATCTGAAAAGGCCTGTTCCCACAGGAAGAGACAAACCTAGAGAATATTCACTTAATGATACCATACCCACTGAACCTTTGCCATACTTAAAGCTTCGGGCATAAGGCAGGCAAAAAAAGAGAACCTGCTGAAAAGCAGGTTCCTTGGTGCTGGTGACCGGGCTTGAACCGGTACGCTGTTGCCAGCGAGGGATTTTAAGTCCCTTGCGTCTGCCAATTCCGCCACACCAGCATGGCCTTAAGCACGTGAAGTATAGTAACACATTTTTTTGTTTCAATCAAGGCGGGAAACTAAGTTTAGGCCATACTTTTTTACTAACTTTGTAGCATCATCAAATCCATAGGTAATGGTATCCGTGGCATGGCTGTCAGAAGCCAGAATGACGCTACCGCCGGCATCGGCAATGCGGGCCAGGAGCATTTCGTCCGGATATGGCGTAGTCCGATATCCGCGAGAAATGGCTCCGGTATTAATTTCAAACAGTACCGGCGCTTTCAACAACGTATCCAGGGCCGCCTCTGCCGCAGCGCGGTAGCGTGGATTCCGGATATCCAAAGCCAGGCCACATTCTATACATTTGGTGACTAAATCAAAGTGTGCAATGATTTGGCAATGGGTCTTCTCATAAATCTTAGCCACTTCTTTATAATAATCCTCTGCAAAAGCATAGACATCATTGTTGTACCAAAGGGAAAGGGCCTGACTTAATTCGGAATATCCTAAATCGACCGGGATATAATGACCGTCTTTGAAGACACAATGCGCCGCGCCAATCAGATAATCATACTCTTCCGGATTGACTTGATCTGATTGAATATCATATTCCAAGCCTAAGCGGATGGAAATCTGATCTTTGTATTTTTCTTTCAGGCGCAGAACTTCCTTTTGATATTCTTTCATTGTTGCTGGTGACATATTCCAAGAGGGATCAAAGGACAAATAGGAATGTCCGGAAAAGCCCAATTCGGGACATCCTTCCCGGATTGCCGCCAGCACCATTTCTTCTGCCGTGTTGGCGCCGTCACAGTAAGTAGTGTGTGTATGATAGTTACAGTATTTCATATCTGTTTTCCTTTGCCTTACTCCAAACCGCCGGATGGCTCTTCTCCTAACATCAGATGATGGAAACAGGAATCCGTGCCTTCATGGCAAGCAGGTCCCTCTTTATTGACTAATACAACCAGCGCATCTCGGTCACAATCAGCCGTAATGCTGACAATGTGCTGATAGTTTCCGCTGGTTTCCCCTTTCAGCCAGAGTTCTTGTCTGCTACGAGACCAAAAACAGGTTAGCCCTTTTTCCAAGGAAATTTGCAAGCTGTCTCGGTTCATATAGGCAAGGGTTAGTACCTTTCCTGTTACTGCATCCTGCACAATGGCCGGAATCAGCCCTTTTTCATCAAATTTCAATTGCTCCGGGACGGTGTCAATCTTTGCCATGTTACTCTCCTTACAGACGTACCAGGATATCATTTTCCCGTAATGTTTTCTTTAAATCTTTAATATCCACTTCGCCATAGTGGAAAATAGAGGCCGCCAGTCCGGCGTCCACGTCAGGGATTTCTTTGAACAGCGTAATAAAGTCTTCTTGACAACCGGCTCCACCGGAAGCAATGACCGGGACACGGACTGCCTGGCAGACGGCGTCCAACATTTCCAAATCAAATCCTTGTTTGACGCCGTCCGTGTCTATGGAATTCAGAACCACTTCGCCGGCGCCATTCTGCACACCGCTTTTAATCCATTGAATGGCATCCATGCCAGTGTCTTCCCGTCCGCCTTTGGCAAAGACATGAAATGCGCCACCGACGCGTTTCACGTCGGCTGAAAGGACAACGCATTGATCTCCGTATTTCTTAGCCGCCTCCGGAATTAAAGACGGGTTGCGGATGGCGCCGCTGTTGACGGATACTTTGTCGGCGCCGCATTTCAGCACCCGGTCAAAATCTTCAAGGGTGTTAATGCCACCGCCGACAGTCAGCGGAATAAAAACCTGAGAAGCCACTTTTGTCAGGACATCGGTAAACAATTTGCGGCCTTCAAAAGAAGCGGTAATATCATAAAACACCAGTTCGTCAGCACCGCTATTACTATAAAAATGAGCTAAGCTGACCGGATCACTGACATCTTGAATTCCTTCAAAATTTGTGCCCTTTACTACCCGTCCGTTACGGACATCCAAACAAGGAATAATTCGTTTTGTAATCATACTGTTTCCCCCTGTGGACCGGCAATAGCTACCGCCTGTTTTAAGTTGATATCACCCGTATAATAGGCTTTCCCGATAATGCAGGCATCTAACTCAAGTGCCGTCAATGCTGCAATATCTTCCATATGGGAAACCCCACCGGATGCAGTAATTTGCATGTTGTATTTTTCTTTTAAATCGGCATATAGTTTCCGGTTCGTGCCGGCCATGGCGCCGTCTTTGCTGATATCTGTGCAAATCATGGCAGTAACACCAAGATCCTGCATTTTTTGACAAAAGGCGTCTAAGGTATACGCAGACTGTTCCACCCAACCTTTAATGGCTACATAACCATCCTTTATGTCAGCACCAACAGCTATCTGTTTTCCATAACGGGTAACTGCTTCTTTCAGGAATGCTTCATCTGTTACGGCAGCCGTTCCCAGTATGACACGACCGGCCCCCGCCTGCAGATACCGTTCTACCGTATCCATATTGCGGATGCCGCCCCCGATTTCTACAAACAGTCCGGTATTTTGAATTACAGCGCATACCGTTTCAAAGTTAAGTGTTGTACCATCTTTTGCGCCTTCTAAATCTACCATATGAATATGAGTACATCCACAAGCTTCAAAGTCTTTGGCTACTTCCAACGGATTTTCATAATAAACCGTCATCTGCGCATAGTCCCCTTTAAACAGGCGAACTGCTTTTCCCTGAATCAGGTCAATTGCGGGAAATAAAATCATGCATGGGTCTCCATTTCACAGAAATTTTTCAAAATACGTAAGCCTACTTCACCGCTCTTTTCCGGATGGAACTGACAGCCAATGACATTGTCTTTCCAAACAGCGGCAGTTACCGGCAAGCTGTAATCCGTAGTGCAGACAACAGAGTCTGCACAGTTAGTAGCATAATAAGAGTGGACAAAGTAAACGTAGTCCCCTTCTTTGGTATCTGCAAATACCGGACAGTCTGTTTTTTCAAAATGCAGGCTGTTCCAACCCATCTGCGGAATTTTCAATTTGGAATCTACTGTGCCAAGCATGGGAACTACATCGCCGGGAATCAGGCCAAGGCCCTGGTGTTCTCCATATTCAAAAGAACGGTCAAACAGCAGTTGCATACCAAGGCAAATTCCCATTAAGGGCTTTCCCTCAGCGGCCAACTCTTTAACCAATTGACCCATACCGGTGGACTCCAACAATGCGGCAGCGTCGGCGAAAGCACCAACGCCGGGCAAAATTACACGGTCTGCTTTTCGGATCAGATCTTTTTCTTTGGTAAAAACCACATCCTGGTCCAAACTTTTTAAGGAAGAAACCAGAGAAAAAACATTTCCAATCCCGTAATCAATTACTGCAATCATATGTTACCTCAACTTGAAAACTCCCGGGAAAAGCCCAGGAGTTTTGATTTTTAAAGCAATCCTTTGGTAGAAGGAATTTCTTCTTTATAAAGTGCATCAATGGCCACAGCTGTTTTCAAGCTACGAGCCACAGACTTAAATGTGCCCTCAATAATATGATGGCTGTTCGTACCGGCCAGCTGTCGAATGTGCAGGGTCAACTCCGCTTTGCGCACAAAGCCAAGGAAGAATTCTTCCGTCAGCTCTGTGTCAAAGGTGCCCACTTTAGCGCAGGGAATGTCCAGTTGATAACCCAGGTAAGAACGGCCGGAAATGTCCACGGCAGACAAAACCAGAGTTTCATCCATTGGCAAAACGGTACTACCGTAACGGGTAATTCCGCGTTTATCTCCCAGAGCTTCTGCAAAAGCTTCCCCAAGTGCAATACCAATGTCTTCCGTTGTGTGGTGTGCATCTACCTGGATGTCTCCTACACAGTGTACTTCCAGGTCAAAACGGCCATGCTTGGCAAACAGAGTCAGCATATGATCTAAAAAGCCGACACCGGTATCTATCACAGATACGCCGGTTCCGTCCAGGTTCAGACGCAGCTGAATATCGGTTTCCGCCGTTTTGCGGTTAATTTCAGCCGTTCTCATGGTGCTTCCTCTTTTCTTCCAAAATTTCATCTATTGCTTTCATTAATTTGATCATTTCCAATTGGGTGCCAATGGTAATACGATTCCAATTGGAAATTTCCGGGCGACTAAAGTGCCGAATCAGGATGCCTTTTTCCCGAAGGCGCAGATACCATTCCTCCGCCGGAATACTGGCATGCTGTACAAACAGGAAATTTGCCTGGGAAGGCAATACCAGAAACCCTCGTTTGGTCAATTCGTCATCGGTAAACTTTCGTTCATTTTGAATGGCACGGCAGTTGTTGCGGAAGTAAGACGGATCTTCCACCGCGGCCAGAGCCATTGCCTGTGACATGCGATTTACATTATACGGATTAGTAGCATATTTCAAGGTTCTAAGATCCGCAATTAAGGCTGCCTGACCCATAATAAAGCCTACTCTGGCACCAGCCATAGAGCGAGACTTGGAAAAGGTCATAGTAACCAAAAGATTATCATATTGGTCAATCAGCGGCACGCAACTTTCTGCACCAAAGTCCACATAAGCTTCATCTACAATGACCACATTATCCGGATTACTCTTTAGGATTTCTTCTACCTGACTTCTGGGAATGGCCATACCGGTAGGTGCATTCGGATTGGCAAAGACAATATTTTTATGAATGCCAAGATAATCCCGGTAATTCAAAGTAAAGTCTTCTTGCAACGGAATTTCCGTATACGGAATTCCGTTTGCCTGTGCAAAAACCGGATAGAAACCATAGGTAATGTTTGGAAAGGCAACTTCTGTTTCCTTGGTGCAAAACGCCTTAAAGGCATAATCCAAAGCTTCATCAGAGCCATTGGTTACCAGGACCTGATCCGGCTGCAGGTGGTAAAAGTCAGCCAGTGCTTTTGTCAGTTTGGTACAGTCCGGATCCGAATACAAATAACAGTCCAATGCTTCAAACTTGGCATCTGCCGCACTTTTCTTAGTAGGCGGATACGGACATTCGTTGGTATTCAGCTTAATATACTTTTTGTCTTTCGGCTGTTCACCGGGAACATAGGGCTTCAGATTCTGGTACTTTTCGGCAAAGAAACGGCTCATACGGCTTTCCTACTTTCTCATTATTTTTCATTTACGTCCGGGCAAAAACGACTAAGGACACTTCTTGCATGGCCATGTAAGCCTTCATGATCAGCAAAGTCTGCAATATCCTGATAAACTTCCTCCAAAGCAGATTTGGTGTAATAGGTAAATTGCGTCTTCTTGACAAAATCGTCTACGGACAACGGGCTGGAGAACTTGGCCGTGCCGGAGGTCGGCAACGTATGATTGGCACCGGAGAAATAATCTCCCAGTGCTTCCGGACAGTTGCGGCCCATAAAAATGGATCCGGCATGACGGACTTCAGACAGATAATCAAACGGATTATCCATGCAAAGTTCCAAGTGCTCCGGTGCAATTTCATTGGCAATTTCAATGGCCACGTGCAAGTCCTCTGCTACTATGATTTTACCGTTATTGTCAATAGAGCAGCGAGCAATTTCTTCCCGTGGCAAGGTCTGTAATTGACGTTCAATTTCCGTTGCCACCGCTTTGGCTAACTCCATACTGTCTGTAATTAAAACTGCCGTGGCCATTTTATCATGCTCGGCCTGGGAAAGCAGGTCGGCGGCCACGTGGATAGGATTGCTGTTTTTGTCGGCCACACAAAGGATTTCAGACGGGCCGGCAATCATGTCAATAGACACGACGCCGAAGACCTGCTTTTTGGCCTCCGCCACGAAAGCGTTGCCGGGGCCGACAATCTTGTCGACCTTGGGCACGGTTTCCGTCCCATAGGCCAGGGCGGCAATGGCCTGTGCTCCGCCCACCTTAAAGATGCGGTCTACCCCGGCCACCTTAGCAGCAGCCAGGACATACGGATTTACCTTGCCTTCGGCATTGGCCGGGGTAGTAATTACCAATTCTTTTACCCCTGCAATTTTGGCAGGTACAGCATCCATTAAAACAGTGGACGGATACGCAGCCGTGCCGCCCGGGACATACAGGCCGGCTTTGTCCACCGGAATTACCTTTTGTCCCATAACAATGCCCTCTTCATCATTAATAACGAAACTTGGGCGAACCTGTTTTTCATGGAATTTTTTAATATTAGCAGCGGTTCGTTCTAACACACCGCGGAACTCTCCGACAATGGAAAAGGCCTCTTCAATTTCGGCTTCTGTTACTTCCAAAGAAGGATTGGTATTATGATCAAATTTGGCATTGTAAGCCAGCAGTGCTGAATCGCCTTCGGCACGAACTTTGGCAATAATGTCTGCTACTACTTCTTCCACACCGGTTTTTACGTCCGCGCGGGAAAACAGTTCAGAAGCTTCTACTTCCCCATACTGATAAATTTTAATCATCTGTCTTCACCTGGTCTTTCATGGCAGCAACCAAATTTTCTATGGCCTCCGTCTTAAATTTGAAATTTGCTTTATTGGCAATCAATCTGGCTGAAATCGGGAAAATGGTTTCATACACTTGCAAGTTATTTTCCTTCAGGGTAGTCCCGGTTTCCACAATATCTACAATGACATCCGTCAAGCCAAGAATGGGCGCAATTTCAATAGAGCCATTCAGCTTGATAATGTCTATATCTCTGCTTTGGGAATGATAATAGTTCCGTGCAATCGTAACAAATTTTGTGGCTACCCGCAATGTCTTGTCTTTGTCATCATGCCAACCGGTGGGTGCGGCCACGCACATGTTACATCTTCCTAAATTCAAATCCAGCAATTCATATACTTCCGGATTCTGTTCTAACAGGATATCCTTGCCGCAAACGCCGATATCGGCAGCGCCGCGTTCTACGTAAATGGCTACATCACTCGGCTTAACCCAAAAGAAACGAATGCCCGTCTCCGGATTTTCAAAAATCAGCTTTCTACCTTTTTCTTCCATGGCGGGGCAAGAATAGCCGGCCGCTTTAAACATGTCATAAACCTTGTCTCCAAGGCGACCTTTCGGCAAGGCTACGTTAATCATTGTCTTCAAGGACCTCTACCCCTTTTCCGTTGAATTTCAGCAATTTCCGGTAGCTGATGCCGGTAGGAATACCTCTTTGAACAGAGACTGTGTAGTTTTGAGAGGCCAGTTCCCGCAGCGTTTCTTTCAACTCGGGATAATTACAGCCATCTTCATAAAGCAATACAGCATCAACATCATATTTGGTGCCGGTGGGTCGGATATAATCCAGCAAATCTAAATATAGGGCAAAGCCCATGGCGCCGGACTGATAGCCCATGCGGTGCATTAAGCGGTCATACTGCCCACCGGACAGAATGACTTCCGGCACGCCGGAGACAAAGCCCTGGAAGACCAGCCCGTCATAATAATTCATGTCATTAACCAAGGAAAAATCAAAGCGAACCTTATCAGCAAACCGGGACTGGTCCAGCAACTCTGAAATCTGCTGCAATTCCAGCAACGCTGCTTCCATTTCTGCAGAACCGGCAGACAACTCTGCCAGGTCTTTCAGAACGGCGTGCCGTTCCCCATAAATACCAATAAACTTCATCAGCTTTTCGGCAACTGCATCCTCTACTTCATATTCCTTGCATAGCGCTTCCACACCGTGCGGATTCTTTTCCCCAACGCAAGTCATAATGCCTTTGTTAAAGTCTTCTCCGCCGTCTGCTTCCTTCAGTAGGCTGGCCAAAAAGCCCATATGCGATATTTCCAAAACGAACTCTTTGGAAATAGTCTGCAAACTTTTCAAAGCAACTGTCAGGACTTCCATAATATTGAAGCCATCCAAATTGCCCATACATTCCAGCCCGGTCTGCATGATTTCTTTAAACTCATGGGTATCACCGGAAATCCGGTAAACATTTTCATTATAATAAACCCGCTGAATGCACCCCGGTTCTTCTTTGTAATTCTTAATAATGGAAAGGGTCACATCCGGCTTCAAGGCCATCAGCTTTCCGTTGGTATCCGTAAAACTGATAATGCCGTCTGAAACCAAAAATTCTTTGTTTCTGGCATAAAAATCATATTCTTCAAACTTGTTCATTTTATAGGGAAGATAACCGTAAGCCCGATAAAGGGACCGCAATTCCAAGATTGCTTTTTCGGTATCTTTCAGTAGCGATTCAGTGGTCATAATTTCCTCCGAATATTTTAACTTAGTAGCATACTACCGTGCTAACACGCTAAAGTGTACTACTCTTCCTCCTGTCTGTCAACAGGAAGTCCTTCTTTTCAGAATCACACGGTATTATAGCAAAACTCAGACCTGTTGACAAAAGTAAAAGCCCTTTATATAATTACCGTTGATAATTAACTTAGGTAATTATATAAGGAGCTTTTTATGACCAACGAAAAAATCAAGCAAATGTTTAATGCCTGTTACCAAGCAAAACGTGTACGCGAAATGCTTCCGCCTCTGCCAAAAGGTGTTATGCCTTCTTATATTCAGTTTCTAGATACCATTCAAAGCTTACAAAAAGAAAAAGGCTCTGTGCGAATTTCTGATATCAGTGACGCAAGGAATCTGCCTCGCCCGGGTGTAACCAGAACGGTAAAGGAAATGGAAGAAAAAGGATATCTGCAAAAAGTGAACTCCTCCGAAGACGGTCGCATTACCTATATCACCATTACAGAAAAAGGGAAAAAGCTTTCTCAAAAGTATGATCAGGATTACTTTAGCAATCTGGCGGAAAATCTTTCCGAAATATCTGACCAAGAAGCAGACTGCATGATTCAAACCATTGAGAAACTTTACCAAATCATGACAGAAAGGAAAGAACCATATGGAAAACGATAAAACAGATTTTACCAGCGGTAGTATTTTTAAAAAACTTGTTAATTTTATGATGCCTATTCTTGGGGCACTTATTTTGCAAGCCGCCTACGGTGCCGTAGACCTACTTGTGGTAGGCAGATTTGGCACCACATCAGGGCTGTCTGCTGTATCAACAGGAAGTCAGGTCATGAATCTTGTAACTTTTGTGGTAACACAATTTGCCATGGGTACTACCGTTTTGATAGCGCGACATCTTGGAGAAAAAAAGCCTGAACTGATTGGGCAGGTTATTGGCGGATCAACCATTGTATTTACCATCATATCTGCCGTGTTATTTATTGTGCTGGTAGGATTTGCACATTCTATCGCAATATTGATGCAAGCACCGGCAGAAGCAATTACACAGACCTCTGTTTATATACGAATTTGCGGTGGGGGTATTTTCTTCATTGTAGCATATAATCTTTTATCTGCATTTATGCGTGGTCTTGGAGACAGTCGCTCCCCACTTCTCTTTGTACTGGTAGCCTGCGTTGTAAACGTAATAGGCGACCTGGTATTAGTAGCCGGTTTTCATATGGATGCATCCGGAGCAGCAATTGCTACTGTTTTTGCACAGGCACTAAGCGTTGTATTTGCTCTATTTCTTCTAATGAAGAAAAATCTTCCCTTTACCATTAGCAAACATGATTTTCGATTTAATCCACAGTGTAAGCTTTTCTTAAAAATTGGACTGCCACTGGCACTTCAGGAATTTTTAACGCAGGTTTCTTTCCTGGCCTTGTGTGCCTTCGTTAATCGCTTAGGATTAGAAGCCTCTTCCGGGTATGGTGTTGCCTGCAAAATTGTAAATTTTGCTATGTTAATACCAAGTTCTCTGATGCAATCTCTTGCTTCTTTTGTTTCTCAAAATGTGGGAGCAGGAAATCAAAAACGTGCAAAGAAGTCTATGCTTGTAGGCTTTGGAATTGGTTTGTTCATTGGCAGTCTGGTATTTATTCTGATCCTATTGAAGGGCGATGTACTGGCCGGACTGTTTTCAACAGATACAGGCGTAATCCAAAAAGCGTTTGAATACCTAAAAGGCTTTGCTGCGGAAACAATTGTAACTGCAATTCTCTTCAGTATGCTTGGATATTTCAACGGAAATAATCAAAGTGTTTGGGTTATGATACAAGGTTTAATACAAACCCTTTTAGTTCGCCTTCCAATGGCGTATTTTATGAGCATACAGCCAAATGCCAGTCTGACCAACATTGGTCTTGCAGCACCGGTATCCACCACCGTTGGAATCCTCTTAAACATTGGATTCTTCCTCTATTTCACCAACCGGAAAAAGAAGGAAGTATCATTCTGATCAAAATTACAGAAAAGAAGGGCCCGGTGCAAAGCACCGGGCCCTTTTTATAATTTTTACTTACTGCTCATTATAGTGGTGAGCTTCTTCCAGCAGCATATCCTTAACCTTCATGAGACGTGTTGTAGTGGATCTGTCATTTTCATCCAATTTCATACGAATGTACCGAATGGTATCTTCATAGTTTGGAATCATAACATGTTCCAGTGCATTTACACGGCGACGTGTCTTTTCAATTTCCGCTGCCATCAATTGGCAGGACTTTTCCAGTTCTGCCAAACGTAGCATCAGCGGCATAATGTCAGACAGTGCTTTTACAGCATCATCCAGGTCAGAGGAAGTGAATGCATAGCCATAAGAATAAATGTCGTTCTCATCAGCGGTTTTAAACTTAGCGTCAAAGACCGGAATGTTAACGGACATGACATTCTTTTCGCTAATTTGGAGGCTCATCTCCTGCATAGGAAGCATTAAAGCAGTGTTCAGGGCTTCATCGCTCATGACAGAGCGCGCAATGCTCATATGCGCATTGGCCTTTTCAATGCCCTTTTCTACTTCCCTACGTACTTCCTTGTTTTCCCGGACCAATTCAATAAACTCACGCATGAGTTCATCTCTTTTGTCCTTCAGAAGTTTGTGTCCACGAGTAGCAGTTTTCAGTTTTCCCTTCAGGCTGTTCAATTCCATCCGGGTAGGATTTACATTGAGAATTGCCACTTCATTCACCCGCTTTACTGCTTGTCATAGTACTCGTCTAAGAGCTTGTCGGAAATACGTTTCAGTTCCGTACGCGGCAACATTCTAAGGAGTTCCCAGCCGATGTCCAAGGTTTCTTCAATGGAACGGTCGGTTTCAAATCCTTGTGCGATGTACTTCTTTTCAAATTCATCAGCAAACTTGGCATACAGAAGGTCAATATCCGTTAAGGCTGCTTCACCAAGAATGGTCATGAGTTCTTTTGCGTCCTTACCTCTGGAGTAAGCGGCAAACAGCTGGTTCATGGTGTTCTTGTGGTCTTCACGGGTTTTGCCTTCGCCAATTCCCTTATCCTTCAAACGAGACAGAGACGGCAATACGTTGATTGGCGGCTCAATGCCTTTCCGGTGAAGGTCACGATCCAGAATGATCTGTCCTTCGGTAATATATCCGGTAAGGTCTGGAATTGGATGGGTGATATCGTCTTCCGGCATGGTCAGAATTGGAATCATGGTAATGGAACCATCTTTACCCAGCTGACGACCGGCACGTTCATACATGGTTGCAAGGTCCGTGTACAGGTAGCCCGGGTAACCACGACGACCAGGTACTTCCTTCTGTGCGGCAGATACTTCACGAAGTGCATCAGCGTAGTTGGTAATGTCTGTCAAGATAACCAATACGTGCATGCCCTTTTCAAAAGCAAGGTATTCTGCTGCAGTCAGTGCCATTTTCGGGGTGGCAATACGTTCTACTGCCGGGTCATTTGCCAAGTTGGTAAACAAAACGGTTCTATCCAGTGCACCGGATTCCCGGAAGGATTCTACAAAGTAGTTTTGTTCTTCAAAGGTAATACCCAAAGCGGCAAATACTACTGCAAACTGTTCATCTGTACCGCGCACTTTGGCCTGACGTGCAATCTGTGCAGCCAATTCTGCGTGCGGCAAACCGGAGCAAGAGAAGATGGGTAACTTCTGTCCGCGAACCAAGGTATTCAAACCATCAATGGCAGAAACACCGGTCTGAATAAACTCTGCCGGGAAAGCACGAGCTGCCGGGTTCATTGGGTTACCGTTTACGTCCAGACGCTTTTCCGGAATAATTTCCGGGCCGTCGTCAATGGGACGTCCCAAGCCGTCAAATACACGGCCCAGCATGTCTTCTGATACGCCCAGTTCCATGGTTCTGCCGGTAAAGCGAACCTTGGAATTGGAAAGGTTGATACCGGTGGAGCTTTCAAACAGCTGTACTACTGCATTGCTGCCGTCCACTTCCAGTACCTTACAACGGCGTTTTTCGCCGTTTGCCAGCTCAATTTCTCCGAGTTCATTGTAGGTAACGTTCTCTACGTCCCGTACAACCATAAGAGGACCGGCAACTTCTTGTATTGTTCTATACTCTTTTGGCATTAATAGTCCTCTCCTTTCGCAAGAATTTCAGCCAGTTCCTTGTTCAGGCGCTCCAGAATCTTCTTGTAATTTTCTTCAATGTCAGCCTCTTCCACATACTTGAAACGACCAATGGCTTCGCGGACCGGCAGGTTAACAATGTCATTAATGGAAGCACCCTTATTCAAGGCATCCAAAGAATGATCATAGAACTGCAGAACCAGATTCATCATGTCGTGCATCTTCGTGGAAGAAGTATAAGTATCTACCGGATCAAATGCATCCTGATGCAGGAAGTCTTCACGAATAGAGCGGGCTGCTTCCATCTTCAAGCGGTCCGGATCAGACAGGGCATCCATGCCGACCATCTGTACAATTTCATTCAGTCCGGCTTCTTCGGACAGAATGGTCATCAGACGACCGCGAAGAGCAGTCCAGTCATCGGCAACATTGGTATTAAACCATTTGCCCAAACGATCCGCATACAAGGAATACGAAGTCAGCCAGTTAATTGCCGGGAAGTGACGTTCATGTGCCAGAGCGGCATCCAGTCCCCAGTATGCCTTAACAATACGAAGAGTAGCCTGCGATACCGGTTCGGAAATGTCACCACCTGGAGGCGATACTGCGCCGATAACGGACAGTGCACCAGCTCGCTCATCAGAACCAAGGGTAGAAACCATACCGGCCCGTTCATAGAACTGAGCAATACGGGAACCCAAGTAAGCCGGGTAACCTTCTTCACCTGGCATTTCTTCCAGACGACCGGACATTTCACGAAGAGCTTCTGCCCAACGGGAAGTAGAGTCAGCCATCAGGGCTACAGAGTAACCCATGTCACGGAAGTACTCAGCAATGGTAATACCGGTGTAAACAGAAGCTTCACGAGCAGCTACCGGCATATCGGACGTATTGGCAATCAGTACGGTCCGTTCCATCAGGGACTTGCCGGTATGCGGGTCAACCAGTTCCGGGAATTCATTCAGAACGTCGGTCATTTCGTTTCCGCGTTCGCCGCAACCGATGTAAACAACAATTTCTGCTTCCGCCCATTTGGCCAACTGGTGCTGTGTAACGGTTTTACCGGAACCGAACGGGCCCGGGATGGCTGCCACACCGCCCTTAGCAATTGGGAACAGAGCGTCAATAACGCGCTGGCCCGTAATCAGCGGTACATTGGTATTAATTTTGTGTTTGTAAGGACGACCTACACGAACCGGCCACTTCTGCATGAGAGAAACTTCTTCAATTTCCCCACCCTTTACTTCAATGGTGGCCACGGTTTCTTCAACCGTGTAATCTCCTTCAAAAATAGTTTTCAGTTCCCCGCTTTTAAACGTAGGAGGAACCATGATTTTGTGCAGAACAATATCGGTTTCCTGAACGGTACCTAAGATGTCACCGGCAGAGACCTTGTCTCCGGGCTTCAGTACCGGGGTAAAGTGCCACTTCTTTTGCTTATCAATAGAGGGAACTTCTACACCACGTTTCAGGTTATTACCGGTCAATTGACGAATTTGTTCCAGCGGACGCTGGATTCCGTCATAAATGGTGGTAATCAGGCCCGGTCCAAGCTCTACGCTCAAAGGTGCACCGGTAGATTCCACCGTGGCGCCGGTTCCAAGGCCGGAAGTTTCTTCATAGACCTGGATAGACGCCCTGTCTTCGTGCATTTCAATTATTTCACCAATCAGCCGTTCGTTGCCGACACGTACTACGTCGTACATGTTGGCATCCCGCATATTGTCTGCAACAACAAGCGGTCCGGCAACCTTGGTAATTGTTCCTTTGGCCATTTAGTTAATCACGCCTTTCTTACGGCTATCATAAATTTCAATACGCTTCTGCGCTTATGCATCGGAAAGAATATCCGATCCTACCGCCTGTTCCACTGACTTGGAAACATTTTTCATACCCAGACCGGTATTTCCGTTGACACCGGGAATTGGGATGATGGCAGGAAGAGGGAGTTCCCTATAACGGGCCAGTTCGCTTTCCATCTGTGCTGCCAGCTTTTCGGTAATGAAGATGACTCCGTAACCGTCTTCTGACATGCGATGTACTTGTTTTCCTGCTTCCACAGGGTCTTCACAAGGATAGATTTCCAGTCCGATAGATGCAAAACCGTAGATGGAGTCTTTATCTCCAATGACTGCAACTCTATACATAAAGCGTTCTCACCCTCTCTCTGATTAAGTCACCATCAAGATGGTTCTTTTTGGCGGAAAGAATGATTCTTACCGTTTTTAGTTCCGCGTCCCGTGCCAGATAATATGCCACAATCGGATCCGTTCCAAGTGCGGTAAATTTGGCAGAGGTTACACATTCCAGCAGAATATCATCACACCACTTTTCAAAAGAAGAGGTGCTTTCTTCATATTGCAACGCGCCCATAGCGTAAGGGGTCTTTTCCAGATAAGCAAGCACGGCCTGCTCCCCTTCTTGCGCAGCTGCAATCAGTTTTTTCCGCTTCAGTCCGTCACAGTCAGCAATAGACTGTTCTAAGAACTCTTCGGACTTTCCGGTATGAGAACAGCGAAGTGCAATTTTCATGTCAGCGGCAGCCACTTTCCGTTCTGCCAAATCAGCCAGCACCTGAGAGCCGGATTCTTTTCCCAGCTTCCGCATATGGGTCAGGGCAGCCTTGTCAATGATGGCATCGGCCACCTGGCCGTTGCCGGTCGTGGTCAGAACGCCATAGGCGTCTTCCGCTGCTTTTTGCATAAATTCCGGCAGTGCGGCAAAATCTTTTTCCGCTACTGCTTTTCTGATGTCCTCTTCCGGGTAAACTGTGGAATGGGTATAGTGATCATCACTGTCGTTTCCCGAAACTTTTCCTTTTAACGCCGCCTTCAGATTCTGTACATCATTGGGAATCAGAAGCATATCCAAAACATGAATGTCCTCTTCCAGAATTTCTTCTAAAAGGTCCCACGTTTTGGCAAAATAAGCTTCCAGATAAGCTGCATAATCTGTGGATTGATCCAGCTCTCCCCAACCAAGCTCACTGAGTTTCCGAAGGGCATCTTCATAGGTATCCGCTTCAATCAGCGTTTCTATATCTTTTTCCGTTAAAAGGGTTTTCTCATTTGCCCGGACACGCGCTACGGCATAAGCATAATTCAGATCGTTTTTCTTGCGACCCATTGTCTTACCTCCTTTAGCTGTGTTTAGGCAAATATAATCTGATACAGTTCGTCTTTGATATCGTCATGGGATTCTTCCACAAGCGCTTCAAAGGTACAGTTGATTTCAATTTCGCCGTAAGCGAGGATGAAACCATCGGCAATGTCTCTTGGCTCTGCAGCTACCTGAATAGTACCTTTTCCGACTTCATTCACTTTCTGTGAAAAATCAGCCGGCAGGCGGTTCAAGTCTGCTTTGCCTAAGTACATGATTGCATCCGCATCCTGTGCATAGTGTTTTACCAGTTTATAAAGTGTTTCAAAATAAGCTGTATCCGGCAGCTTCTTCAGTTTTTCTACTGCAGCGTCAATGGCCTTATCCAAAATATGGACTTTGGTAGCCAACAGCTGCTTTTTGATTTCCTGTTCCGAACCGGAATTTGCCATGCCGATCATCTGTGCTGCTTCTTTGTTGGCTTTGTCAACAATAGCTGCCGTTTCGGCCTGATCTTTGGTGGCCGCTGCCACCCGGATTTTGTCAGCCTCTTCTTTTGCTTCCAAAAGAATGGCGTCACACTTTTCCTGGGAGTCCTGTGCAATGCGGTCTAAGATTTTATTCAATCCTGTCATAGACCATTCTCCTTACTTTCAGAAAGTTTTCCTTACAGAACCTTACCGATGAGAAGGATGGAGATCAGGAGGGCAAGAACTGCATAGGTTTCAACCATAGCTGCCAGAATGATGGCCTTACCGTTCTGATCCGGTTTCTTCAGAACAACGGATACGCCGGAAGCGGCAACGCGGCCCTGATGAATAGCGGAAAGATAGCCAACAATACCGATTGGAAGGGCGGCGGCAAGGTAGCCGAGGCCGGTCATCAGAGTCATGTCAGCAGCAATGTTGTTCATGATCATGAAAGCGGCAAGGAAGCCGTACAGGCCCTGTGTACCGGGAAGAATCTGAAGAACAAGTACTTTACCGAACAATGTCGGATCTTCAGAAATGGCACCGGCCGCGGCATTACCTACAAGGCCTACTGCTTTAGCGGATCCAAGACCGGAAAGGATTGCTGCAAAGGCTGCACCTACAATTGTTAATAATACACCGATAGTCATGATTGAGTTTCCTCCTTGAATTTAAATGTTTTAGATCTTGCAGACAGCGGATTGTAAAGTGTGCCGCCGCCCTCATAAAATTTACTGAAAAATTCAACGTATTGCAGACGGTTGGTATGTACGTAAGCACCAATCAGGTTG
Organism: Bacteroidaceae bacterium; assembly: GCA_963623075.1. Lineage (GTDB taxonomy): Bacteria > Bacillota > Clostridia > Oscillospirales > Acutalibacteraceae > RUG420. Next base: position 31,867 of record CAVFJZ010000004.1, on the reverse strand, counting down.
ATACCAAAGTTAATGGTATGACCAACGAGTGCAACCAGAACAAACAGGACCGGGTTACCAAGCATTCCGGCAAGCTGGTTAACTACGTTTGCAATAACACCCGTGCAAAGACCCAGGGCCAGCAGTCTGGCATAAGACAAGATGTCTCCAAGGTAGCCGGATGCCGCATTATACAGACCATACAGACCGCCGCCGATTGCGCCAAGCACTTTTCCAAACGGCTTTCTGTCTTTGATGGCAATCAACCCCGGACCCAGTACAACCAGTGCCGCTCCGGCGGCCAGGCAAATATACAAAGGTGTGGAGAGACTCTGAATCAGATCTTCAACCCATCTGGTGGAAGGAATTTCTGCCAGAGCACCATTGCCGATCTGGCTGTTAATCAGTGGAATAACACCAACCAGGATTAACAGTTGCGGTACGTTGTTGACCAGGGATTCAAAAACACTGTTAAACTTGATTTCTTTTATCATGTTTACAATGACACCCCAGCCTAAGTGCAAAATGCCAACGAAGAAACACAACAGTAAGAACCGCGTAGTGTTGTCTATTGGAGAGAACCAATACAGATGGTTAGCGGCAATAAAGTCAAGCTTGTCTCCGTCTTTTAAGCCGTTGGCAATGTAATGCGGTAAATCTCCGAACCAGCCGTTCATTAAAGCACCCCAGACAGCGGTACCAATACCGCAGCCCAGTCCGTAATTTACAGTGCGTGCCTTTTGCGGCTCCATTCGGAATTTGAACTTAACAATCAAACAGGCAATAACCATTAAAAGGCCGTATCCTGCATCGCCAAGCATAAGACCGAACAAAGAGTAATAAAACACGGTCATGGCCAAATTCGGGTCCAGATCATTCTGACTGGGAACGGCATACATATTGGTGATGTTTTCCAGGGTTGACCCCAGCTTGCCGTTTTCCAACGCAACCGGAACATCTTCCGTTTCCGTATCTGCCTCTTCCAAAGAATAGGCAATGTCAAATTTCTGTTCCAGCTTTTCCAACGTCTTTTCCGCATATTTTGCCGGTATATAACCGAACAAAATAAAGACGCGGTCATTCATCAGAAGCTTGTTCAACGCCCTGTACTTGTCCTCTCGGAGAACCAGGTAGTCAATCAGGAATCTGATGTCTGCTCTTGCAGTTCCGCAGGCAGCCAATTCTTCCTGCGCTGCGGTTGCTTTGGCATTGGCATCCTCTACTTCCTTCTGCAGTTCTTCCATGCGTTTTGCCGGAGTTTCCTTGGAAGGATCTGACAGGGCAATAAAGCCGAGATTTCTGAGGGCCTGTTCCAGAGCTTTTTCGTTTTGTTTATGGCAAAGAGCAACAAGACAGGTCATGTTTTTGCCGGAGGAAACAATTTCTATTTCACAATCCAGCTCCGGGTACTGCTGTGCAATACGGGAAAGAATTTCTTCTCGGGTAATCGGGAGTGAAAAGCTTCCGATAAAGCAAGCAGTTGTTGCTGTTCCTTTAAAGGTTTCCGCAATGTCCAGATTTAACCATGGCTTCAGCAAATCCATCTTGGTCTGTGCTTGGAGTGCTTCTACCTTGCTGTCCTGTACTTCTTTTGAAAGCGCTATGATGTTCTGACACTTGGTTATGGTTTCCTTGGTGCTGCTGACCTTTTCATAAAACTCCGTTACAGAAAGATCCGGTCTGGGAGCAAAGGAAGCAAGCATACCGCCACCTTCTTTGGTTGGGGCGTATTTGTCCAGTAGTTCCAGTGCCTGTTCCGCAGTATCTTGCCATTTTTCAAAGGTAAGAACGGAAGATGCAGTATCCATGGAAGTAAGTCCTTCCATTTCTTCCACACCGGAGACATCTATGTGGCCGTCCCGCTGAATGGTTTCCAGAATTGCTTTCCGGTCCGATTGCATTGCAAGAAGTTCCACGCGCTTCATCTCTAATATTGCCATTTCAAAACCACCTCCTTTATTTCATTTTCATAAATCCCATAACTACAATTACGGAATAATGTGTTTGATAACAGCTTCCACGGATTCTTCCGCTTTAGCAGCAGCCAGTTTGACTAAGTCTTCCTGACCGGAGGCAGCTTTGGCACGTGCTTTGGCATAAATGCCATCTGCTTCCTTCTTGGCAACCGCCAGTATTTCTTGTGCTTTGGCAGCAGCTGCTGCCTTTTCCGCTTCGGAGGTTGCTTTTGCTTCCTCTTCCGCCGTCTTTACCAGCTCAGCAGCCGTATTTTTAGCGGCAGACTCTGCATCTGCCGCCGCCTGTTCTGCTTGCAGAACCTGGTTAATCATTTCAGAGGCCATTTGTTTTCACCCTTTCTTTTTGCAATTCTAACTCTTAGATTATATCAACCAAATCTGTCAAAGTCCACCAAACAGCTGCATTTTCAGCGGTGTTGTTTTGTCAACTTTTTCACATGTTGTACTAAGATTTCCGACCAAAAATTCACTTTTTATGAAAAAGCGTGTAAATACAACAAATTTTCAAATTTGTCCAAAATACTTTTGCAGACGAAAGTGCATTTTCGGTGAGTCTCCATTCACTGGCGTTCTATCCAAAAAAGCCCAAAAACCATCCGGCTTTTAAGCTAAGTTTTATGCTTTATCCCAAGTTGCCCTAGGCTACCACCTATGTTAGAATCTTAACGGATTACGGGAGCACATGTATTTTGTGCCTTTTCCATGATTTTACAATTTAACAGACTACAGGTTGGGGGTAACAACATGACAGCAGGAATTCCTGAAAACTCAGGCTATACTAACATTCCGCACGGTAAACTCGGCATTATTGCCATGAAGGGTACCGAGGAATTCGTAGCTGAAATTGACAAATACATTTCTAAGTGGAGAGAAGAAAATATTGCTTCTCTGAATTTGGAAGGTTACAAGAAAGATTCTTTCATTGTAAAGTATGATGCGCCTCGTTTTTCCACCGGCGAAGCCAAAGGCACCATTGAACAATCCGTCCGTGGTTATGACCTGTTCATTATTATGGATGCATTCAACCACTCGGTTCGCTACAAAATGTATGGTGAAATGGTTCCCATGTCCCCGGATGATCATTTCTGCGATTTAAAACGTATCATTGGCGCAGTCAATGGCAAAGCCACAAGAATTACCGTTGTTATGCCCATGCTTTATGAAGGCCGTCAGCACAGAAGAAGCGGTCGTGAATCCTTGGACTGTGCACAAGCATTACAAGAGCTGGTAGCCCTTGGTGTAGATTCCATTATTACCTTTGACGCCCATGACCCACGGGTGGCTAATGCCATTCCTCTGGACGGCATGGAAAACGTATCCCCCATTTATCAAAATCTGAAAGCCCTGGTAAAAGCTGTTCCTGACATTCAGCTTGATAAAGAACACCTGATGATCATTTCCCCGGACGAAGGCGGCATGAATCGCGCCATCCGGTATGCCACCTCTTTGGAAGTAGAACTTGGCATGTTCTACAAGCGTCGGGACTACACCCGCGTGGTAGACGGACGAAACCCCATTTTGGCCCACGAATTCTTAGGCACCAACATTGAAGGAAAAGATGTTATTGTAGTAGATGACATGATTTCTTCCGGTGACTCTATGTTAGATGTTGCCAAGAAGCTGAAAGAGTTAGGCGCCAACCGCATCTTTGTCTTTTCTTCCTTTGGTCTGTTCTGCAACGGCCTGACACAGTTTGATGAATACTATAAGAACGGTATCATCAACAAAATTTTCTGTACCAACCTGGTTTATACACAACCTGAACTTCTGGAAAGAGACTGGTTCTGGAGTGTAGATATGAGCAAATTTGCTGCATTTATCATTGACGCCATTAACCATGATGTTTCTATTGGTGCTTTGCTTGACCCAACCTCCCGCATCAATAAGCTGTTGGATAAACATAAAGAAGATCTTGCCGAAAAAGAAAACGAACAGTTGGAAATGGATGTCTAACGCAGTTTCATAAAAAAAATTAAGGAACGCCCGTTGCAGGATGACTGCAACGGGCGTTTTTGCTGTAGGTCTTTCGGCTTGGCTTTTAGGATTCTGTCAGCATGATTTCCAAATCCTGCTCAGACAGAATGGGGATGCCGAGGTCTTGTGCTTTGCTTAGCTTAGATCCGGCATTTTCTCCGGCAAGAAGATAATCTGTCTTCTTGCTGACAGAACCGGCGCATTTACCGCCATGCTGTTCAATCAGATCTTGCGCTTCCGTACGTTTATACTTGGACAGCGTGCCGGTAATAACAAAGGTCTTACCGGCAAACCGCGTATCTATCGGCGCGGCTTTCAAAGAAGTCATATTAACTCCGGCAAGGCGGAGCCGGAGGATCAGATCCCGGGTCTCCGGCCGATGGAAAAAGTCCGCCAATGATTTGGCGCTGATTTCTCCAAAGCCATCTACGGCCATGATGTCAGCTTCGGTTGCTGCTTCCAAAGCGTCCATGGAACCAAAGTGTTCTGCCAATACTTTAGCAGCTTTATCGCCCACATGGCGAATACCCAGTGCACTGAGTAACTGAGACAAATCATTTTCTTTAGATTTGGCAATTGCCTGAATCAGATTATCGGCTGACTTTTTTCCCATACGGTCTAAAGCCGCTATATCTTCCGCCTGCAAAGAATAAATGTCTGCCGGATTTTGTACCAGCTTACGTTCTACCAGCAGTTCCAAGATAGCGTCTCCAAGGCCGTCAATATCCATTCCGGCTTTGGAACAAAAGTGGATCAGAATTCGTAAAAGCTGCGCCGGGCACTCCGGATTAGTACAGCGCATGGCGGCTTCTCCGGATTCTCTGGTGACCGGGCCTCCGCAGGATGGACAGTTTGATGGAATTTGATACGGCTCTCCTTCCGTTTCGTGGCTAATAACCGTTACCACTTCCGGAATAATATCTCCGGCTTTGCGAATGGTAATGGTATCCCCGATACGAATTCCCTTTTCATTAATAAAATCCTGATTGTGTAAAGTTGCACGGCTGACAACAGAACCGGCAACCAAAACGGGTTCAAATACGGCAGTCGGTGTCAAAACGCCGGTACGACCAACGCCAATTTCTACATCTAGGAGCTTGGTTTGCCGTTCCTCCGGCGGATATTTATAAGCAATGGCCCAACGTGGAAACTTGGCGGTGGAGCCCAGTTCTGTTCGAAACTGTAAATTATCTGTTTTAATAACAGCACCATCAATATCAAACGGAAGCGTATAACGCGCATCACCGATTCTTTGAATTTCAGTCTGACAATCTGCAATGGTCTTGCAAGACACACAAGACGGAATGGTATGGAACCCCAGCGTAGAAAGATAGTCTATGGATTGCTTATGCGACGACAAATCTTCCGGTCCATCATATTGTTGTACATTAAAGATAAAGATATCTAACTTACGCGCCTTTGTTATGGCAGCATCTTTCTGACGTAATGACCCTGCTGCCGCATTTCTGGGATTCCGAAATGTTTTTTCTCCGGCAGCTTCCTGCTCTTTTATCAAGTCTAAGAACACTTTTCGTGGCATATATACTTCACCACGGACTTCCAGCAAAGAAATGTCCGACGGAATCTTCCATGGAATGGAAGCAATGGTTTTCAGATTTTCTGTAATGTCTTCACCTACATCTCCGTTGCCACGGGTAGACCCACGGGTTAAGACTCCATTACGATATTCCAAAGAAACGGACAGACCATCTATTTTCGGTTCCACCACAAAAGTAGCTTCGGGATAAGCACCTTGCACTCTGGCAGCAAATTCTTCTAATTCACCAAAAGAAAAGGCATCTTGCAAAGACTCCATCCGTACGATATGCTCTACCGGGCTGAATTTGCTGCTGGCCGTTCCTCCTACCCGCTGGGTTGGAGACGTCGGCAGAATCAGATCCGGATGTTCTTTTTCCAACGCTTTCAGTTCATTGTTCAATTGATCATATTCATAATCATCTACGGCAGGAGCATCCTGATCATAGTAAAGACGGCTGTACTCATTCAAGAGAGCAACCAGTTCCGTAATACGTGTTTTCGGGTCCATGAAAGAGCCTCCTTTTAGCGCTTATTTTAGCATAAGATTCATTGACAGAAAAGGGCGCATATTCTAGAATAGGGGTGGCGTAAATCGCACATATTAAGCCATAAGGAGATTCATCATGGCAGAAGAAAAAGAATATAATCCGGATTTATTAACCGTTTCCGATGATGACGGAAATGAACACGTTTTTGAAGTCCTGGATCGCATTGAAACAGACAAAGGAAAGTATATTGCTGTACTTCCCACTTTTGACACAGAAGAAGAATTTTTAGAAGCAGACGCTGAGCTCATTCCTCTGCGTGTGAAAGAAGAAGACGGAGACACCTTCCTCTATGCTATTGAAGATGACGAAGAGTTTGATGAAGTAGCGGAAATCTTTGAAGATCGTCTGTCGGATGTCTTTGAAATTACCGAAGAAGACGTAGAAAGTACCGACGAAATCTTAAACTAACAGAAGGCCTGCCGGGTTCGACAACTTCGGTTTCTATAACCCAACACCTTTTTAAACGGGAGCATGCCTCGGAAGCGGATTGCAAGCCTCCCCTTCGGGACGGAGGACGCGTGGTAGCTGACGGACCGCACCCACCTGCTTATATGCAGGTTATAACACACCGATCCCGGCTCGGCGGGTTTTCTAATCAAAAAAGACAGTTGCAGAAAAACTTCTGCAACTGTCTTTTTCTATCTTTTGTCAGTCCTTGTGTTCAAACAAATTCCCACCGTGGCAATCAATGGCAACAAAAACCGGGAAATCCTTCAGTTCTAAGCGTTTTACAGATTCACAGCCAAGGTCTTCAAAGCCAATAACCTTACAAGAAGTAATGCACTTAGACGCCAGTGCACCGGCTCCTCCGATAGCACAGAAGTAAACTGCCTTATTACGAATAATGGCATCTACTACCGGTTGCTTTCGCTCCCCTTTTCCAATCATGGCTACCAGACCAAGATCCAGGAAATGCGGAGCATAAGGGTCCATCCGCCCGGATGTTGTTGGTCCGCAAGAGCCGATAACAGCACCGTTTCCTTCCGGCGTTGGCGTTGGACCGCAGTAATAAATGGTAGCATCCTTCAGATCATAGGGAAGTTGTTTACCTTCTTCCAGAAACTGTGTAATGCGTTTATGCGCTGCATCTCGGGAGGTATAAACAGTACCCGAAAGTAAAACACGGTCCCCGGCATGAAGCAAGGGCGCCTTTTCCCGTAGTTCTTTGGTATTTAAGGAATATTCAGCCATAGTTCACTTAGTCCTTTACTCTTACACGAATGCGGAACCCCTTCTTTTCTTTTTCAGGTTCCGACTTTTCCGTTTCTTCTGCCGATTTTTCTTCTCCGGCATATTCATTCACCAGTTTTTGGAACTGTTCGTCCAATTGGGCTTCCATTTGGTCAAAATCATCCGTATCCTTTGGCGAGTCAGTACTTAGCAATGCAGCGGGCGCTTCCGAAGCAGACGTTTTTTCTTCTTCCGGTTCTGCGTCAACAACAGTTTCAGCTGTACTTTCGGAAGAGATGTCTTTTAGGTCGTCTTTTACTTCTACGTCGTCTTGAAGAATCATTTCTTCCAGTTCGGCAACCCTGGCTTTTAAAGCAAGATTTTCCTTCTGTAGATCTTCAATATAGTCCATTACCGCTTTTTTATTAAACCCGCGGAACGAGGTTTTTAAGATAATATCCTTATCCATAGCAATCCCTCAGATGATTTTGAAATAAGAAATTAAACGTTGGCGTCAACCCAAGCCATTACGTCATCATAAACGTCTGTTGCAATGGCGGATTCATTGTGAATTTCATGCCGTGCATTTGGCCAGCCCTTGACAAATACTTTGGTATGTCCGGACTTGTCATAGGCATCCTTAACCTGTGCAATACCTTTGCCATAAGCACCAACCGGGTCGCCTTCACCGTAAATCAGGTAAATAGGAAGATCTTTTGGTGTGCCTTCATATACTTCAGCAGCATTGATATAGTCATTCAAGGTAATGAGTGCACGGAAGCCGTTATTGGTAAACAGGAAGCCGCACAGCGGATCGGCAATATATTTGTCTACGTTTTCTGTGTCAACAGACAGCCAGTCAAAGGTGGTCCGTTTTTCAGTCTTACCATTCCATCCCATGAAGGCCAATTTATTCATCAGCTTGCCGCCTTTATGCGGGCTGGTCTTGTTTAGCATGGAAGTTAAAAACTTGGCAACGCCAATGGCCGGATTCGGGCCTGCAGTACCGCAGACAACGGCGGCGTCTACGTCATTGCCATACTTGCTAAGGTAAACGCGAGTAATGAAAGAACCCATGGAGTGACCATAAATAACAACCGGCTTACCCGGGTTTTCCATTTTAATAATGTCCGTTAATTTCTTTGCGTCGTCAACAAAGACGTGACCGTTTTCATTTTCCCCGAAGTAGCCAAGTTCATAGTCTTCATTGATGGATTTGCCATGACCCAAGTGGTCATTAATATAAAAGGCATACCCGTGTTCCGCAAAATACTTCGCCATAGTTTCATAACGGTTTCCGTATTCCGCCATGCCGTGAACAAATTGAATTACTGCCTTCGGTTCCTCCGTCGGCTTCCAGGAAATTGCATGAATATTGCAATTCCCGCAAGAGGACGGATAGAAAAATTCTTTTTTAATAACTGCCATTTCAAATGCCTCCTAATTGCATTTTTATTCAAGGAATATTTTATACCGTACCCTTAGGGCAAGTCAATTGACACTCGTTGCCATTCCGCACCTTTTGTATTATAATCACGGTGTTTTTAACACTGTTTTTCAGAAAGGTTTTTTCTCATGCTGTTTGCAATTGATGCAGGTAATACCAATATTACCCTTGGCGTATATAACGCAGATGACTTAATTTTTACAGCCAGATTGGCAACCGATACTACTATGACGGAAGACCAGTTGGCTATTTCTTTTAAAAGCATTTTTCAGATGTATGGCCTTTCCAAGGCGGACTTCCGCGGGGCGGTCATCAGCTCGGTTGTACCAGAGCTGACCACCGCGTTACGGAAAGCCGTGGAAATGGTCACCGGAACGGCCCCGTTTTTGGTTGGGCCGGGTTTAAAAACCGGAATTAACATTAAAGTAGATGACCCGGCCGGTCTTGGCTCGGATCTGGTGGCAGGTGCCATTGCCGCCAAAGCATATTATACTTTGCCGGCAATGGTGGTAGACCTTGGCACGGCCACCAAGATCAGCGTCATAGACCAAAACGGGGCCTTCCTTGGGTGTTCCATTTCCCCGGGTGTCCGCCTTTCCCTGGATGCTTTGGCCAAAGGAGCCTCTCAATTGTCACAAATCAGCTTAGATGTTCCAAAACATGCCATTGGCACAAATACCGTAGACAGTATGCGTTCCGGTCTGGTATATGGTACAGCTGACATGCTGGATGGATTAATAGACAGAATGAATGCAGAGCTCCCCTCTCCGGCCAAAACCATCCTTGCCACCGGTGGATTATCTGATATCTGCAATTATTGCAAGCACGACATGGTGGTAGACAAGTCTCTGCTGTTAAAGGGATTAAAAGCCCTGTATGATTTGAATGCAGACAAATAAAAGCAAAAAATGGAGAACCATAAATGGAAAAGCTGAAAGCACTCTGGATAAAATATAAAGAAATTATCACCTACCTGATTTTCGGCGTCCTGACTACCGTTGTCAGCTGGGGCAGTTATGCGGTCTTTGCCCTTCTTTTGGAAAAGACCGCACTTAGCACTACAACAACTGTCAGCATTGCTAATGTCTTATCTTGGATTTTTGCCGTAGCCTTTGCCTACGTTACCAACAAGCTTTGGGTCTTTGAGTCCAAGTCCTGGAAGCCGGCCATTTTCTGGAAAGAAATTGTCACCTTTGTTACCGCTCGTCTGGCCACAGGCGTTTTGGAGTGGGTCGGTGTCCCCTTCTTAGTTGGTATCGGCATGGATCAAACCATTTTCGGTGTCAAAGGTGCTTGGGCCAAAATCTTGGTTTCCATTCTTGTCGTTATTCTAAACTACATTTTTTCCAAGTTGATTATTTTCCGCAAAAAGAAATAAAACAACAAGACAATAATAGAAGGTGCTTTCCAAAAGTACCTTCTTTTTATTTGCCAGATATCTTGAAATAGATTACTATGGAGGAGAGAACTGTTATTTTTTTAACAGAAAAGCGTTGTTTCCAAATTACAAAAGAAAGAGGTTATGTTGCATGAAACAGGAATACGAAGCGCTGTTTACTCCTTGGAAAATCGGGAACTGTGAAATTAAGAATCGCATTGTTCTGGCCCCTATGGGCGGCACTTGCATTTTCGGATGGACAGAACCCAACCATTTTGACAAAGAGGCTGCCAAATTACTGAAAACCATTGCCGAAAATAATGTTGGTCTGATTATTCCGGGCATTGCACCGGTGAAAGACATCATGATGGGCGCCTGGCTGTATCAGCACAAGTGGAAGTTTGCACAGCTGAAAAAATTCATGGAGGAAGTGCACGCCACCGGTGCCAAGCTGTTTGTTCAGATGACCGCCGGATTTGGCCGTTCCATGGCCCTTTCTGCCATGATGACCATGATGATCAACAATAAAGTCATTGGCACCATTGCCAAGCCGATTATGGATCCGGAATATCTGACTACGGCACCGTCAGAATTGCCGAATCGGTGGGCAGAAGACATTACCACTAAGGCCATGACCAAGAAGCAAATTGATGACATTATTTATGCCTTTGGCGAGACAGCCCGCCTCTGTAAAGAAGCCGGCGTTGATGGTGTAGAAGTACACGCAGTTCACGAAGGATATTTACTGGACCAGTTTACTCTCCCCTATACCAACTACCGTACAGACGAATACGGCGGGTCCTTTGAAAACAGATATCGTTTTCCGGTAGAAATCTGCCAAGAAATTAAGAAGAAATGTGGCAAAGACTATCCTGTTTCCCTTCGTTTTTCCGTTGTCTCCAAGACGAAAGGATTCCAGTCCGGTGCCGTGCCCGGAGAAGAATATACTGAAGTTGGACGCACTATGGAAGAAGCTGAAAAAGCCGCTAAATATTTCCAAGATGTGGGATATGACATGCTGAACTGTGACAATGGCACCTATGATGCTTGGTACTGGGCACATCCGCCGCAGTATATGCCAACCAACTGCAATCTGGAAGATGTGGCACACATCCGCCAGTTTGTAGATATTCCGGTTGTCTGCGCCGGTCGGATGACGCCGAGCGTGGCCGCCAAAGCCGTTGCTGATGGCAAAATTGATGCCATGGGCGTTGGTCGCCAGTTCCTGGCAGACCCGGCCTGGGTTACCAAAATGATAGAAGATAAGGAAGAAGAAATTCTTCCCTGCATCTGTTGTCACAATGCCTGCTTTGACATGGCCAAGCACGGCAAATCTGCATGTGATCAAGACTTAAATGACTCTATGCATATGTGTCGCTGCGCAGTCAACCCCACTACAATGCAGTCTAAAAAGTACAAAATTGTAAAGACAAAGCATCCAAAGAAAGTGGCCATCATTGGCGGCGGAATCGGCGGCATGGAATGTGCTCGTGTTCTGAAGCTTCGTGGCCATGATCCGGTTATTTATGAAAAGACGGATGTCCTTGGCGGTGTTTTCATTCCAGCCGCTGCACCGGACTTCAAAGAAAATGACAAACAGTTGATTGACTGGTTCCGTCTACAGGTAAAGAATCTGGATATTCCGGTACGTTTTCATCAGGAAATTACTGACCTATCCCAAGTAGATGCAGATGTCATTGTCATTGCCACCGGTTCAAAAGCCAAAGTACCACCAATTCCCGGAATTGAAAAAGCCATGGATGCAGTTACCTATTTGAATGGAGCTGCAGTCGGAAACAATATTGTGGTTATTGGCGGTGGGCAAACCGGCTCCGAAATTGCATTTGATCTACATCGCAAAGGAAAAAATCCGATTATTGTAGAAATGATGGATGACCTGATGTCCATCAAGAACCTTTGCCTTGCTAACTCTTCCTTCCTACGGGATTATTTCAAGGCCAATCAGGTTCCGGTTTACCTGAATACCAAAACAAAAGAAATTACAGACACTGAAGTGGTGGTTGTTGACAAGGACGGCAAAGAAGAACGCATTCCGTATGATAACGTGGTTTATTCCACCGGTTATACGCCTACGCCAATCGCGAAAAAATCCGGCAACACCTATTACGTTGGTGATTGCAACAAAGTCGGCAACCTTCGCACGGTTATCTGGCGTGCCTGGGACATAGCCATGAAGATCTGAGGCCTTTCCATGAACTATTACGAAGAAACCTTTGCCTTACATACCGCAAGTAAAACACCGTCGGCACAGACCGTAATTTTTCCTTCTTTGCGAGTCAGTGTTTTAACCAGACATCTCCTACGCGTAGAATTTCAACCGGATTCTATTTTTTGTGATCTTCCCACACAGAGCGTTTGGTATCGGGATTTTCCTGCCATTTCCTTTTCGGTCAAAGAAAAACATGATACCGTTACCGTGAAAACAGAGAATGTTACCTTTGTTCTGCAGAAAAAGAATGGACAGTTAGAAAAAGTGGTCTTCCAAGACAAACCAAAAGGAGTTCCGAAGACAGTCACAAATTTCAAAAGAGGAAACCTAAAGGGCACAGCCCGAACGCTTGACATGAGCTACGGGCCGGTGCCGTTGGAGGACGGTATCCTTTCACGAAACGGCGTTGCCATTTTAGACGACAGTCAATCCTTAGTGCTACGGGAAGACGGCTTCCCTCTGCTTGCCGAGCAAGCCTTAAAACGGCAGGCGGGCGGCAAGGATTATTACATTTTTGCCTACGGTCATGCCTATCAAGTGGCGTTGAAGGATTTCTTCCGTTTGACCGGCATGCCACCGCTGTTGCCGAAATATGTTTTCGGCAACTGGTGGAGCCGGTATCACGCTTATAGCCAAGAAGAGTATTTGGATTTAATGAAGCGGTTTCAGAAAGAGGATATTCCGTTAACGGTAGCCACCATTGATATGGACTGGCACTGGACAGATGTTACAAAGCGTTTTGGCAAAGCCGCCAAACCGAAAGGCTTGCCCCTCTCTCCAACGGATTTCATGCCCGGCTGGACCGGCTACAGTTGGAATACAGAGCTGTTTCCGAATTATCGGGAATTTTTGCAGGAACTGAAAAAGCAAGATTTAGCAATTACTTTAAATGTGCACCCCGCTAAAGGTTGTCGCTTTTATGAGGATGCCTATCCGGCCTATGCTGATTTTCTGGGTATGGACAAAACAAAAAAAGAACCCATTCCGTTAGACTTTTCCGACAAAAAGCTTCTGGAAGGGTACTTCAAATATTTGCACCATGGCTACGAACAGGATGGTGTAGATTTTTGGTGGATTGACTGGCAACAAGGCAAGAAGTCTCAGGTGAAGGGTCTTGATCCTTTGTGGGCTCTAAATCATTACCATTTCTTAGATCGCCAGAAAAGCGGTGCAAGGCCGTTGATTTTGTCTCGATATGCCGGGCCCGGTTCTCACCGATATCCCCTTGGCTTTTCCGGAGACACTGCCGTATATTGGAGTACGCTACGCTTTCAACCGTATTTTACGGCTACTGCTTCCAATATTGGTTATACTTGGTGGAGTCATGATATCGGTGGCCACCGGGGTGGCATTCACAATGATGACCTCTACCTCAGATGGTTACAATTTGGCGTCTTTTCCCCCATTAATCGGATGCACTCTTCCAACAACGCCCTTGCCGGAAAAGAGCCATGGAATTATGCACCGGAAACTAAGCGGCTTGCCGTAAAAGCTCTGCAGTTCCGGCAGCGGCTGATTCCCTATTTGTACACCATGAATTACCGTTGCCATACCGAAGGAATCCCACTGGTTCAGCCCATGTACTACGCCGCGCCGGAAGAGCCGAATGCATACACGGTACCAAATGAATATTTCTTTGGTTCCGAACTTATCTGTGCTCCCATTACAGAGCCGCTGGACAAGCATGCTCATGTTTCCGGTGCAAAGGCATGGCTCCCTGCCGGGAACTGGACAGATCTTTTTACCGGTGACGTCTACGTCGGCGGCAAAAAGATAACCCTGTTCCGCGGCCCGGAAAGCATTCCGGTATTGGCCAAAGAAGGCGCCATTCTTCCATTAGAAGGAGCCATCAAAGAACAGTTGGAGCTTTGGATTTTTAACGGCAACGGCAGTTTTCAATTATATGATGATGACGGTGTCACCAATGATTATTTAAACGGGAACTACAGCTTAACTGATTTTACAGTTACCACGGAAGCAGACTGCTTGACCTTTACCGCATCTAATTTGCAAAAGGAAACCGTGCTTTCTTTCCGTAATCTTCTTGGTGCAAAAGAAATTTGGATTAATGGTGAAGTTACCAGTCAAACGGATGTTTCTGCCATTCGCATTTTGCCGGCACAGGAAATTACCGTCCTTTTAAAGGGCTTTTACTGTAAGCCGGGCAAAGACAAACATGCGGCTGCGGAAGAGATTTTGTGCCGTTACAACGGCTTTTACGGCATCAAAAACTTTACCAAACTCCACCAACTTGCGCTACCCAAGCTTTTGCGGCAGCAGTTGGAAGAATTAAATTCCATGAAATAAAGTTTTCTTTATTTAATCTAATGCTTCTGTCAATTTTGGAACAATTTGCTTTTTTCTGGACATGACACCGGGAAGGAATACTTCATTGTCAGAAGGCTCAACGCCGTAGGCGTTTTGGATTAGCTCTTCATCGCCAAGGAAAAAGAGCGTGGAACCGGCCTTTAACACATCGGTAATCATGACCATAATCAGGTCATAGTTGCCATCCGCCTTCTTTTGCCCCATGGTTTTCAGAATGTCTTCCTTCTGACTGAGAAAATCGTCCGAATTCAACGTAGTAACCTGTCCAATTCCAATTTTCTTTTCAGAAACCGAAAAGTCTTTAAAATCGGTAAAGAGTGTTTCTTCCAACGGCTTATCTGTAGAAGACGTGGTAAAGATTTTACCACCAAGGACATCCAGGCTGATGTTGGCAATGTGTGCCATGCGCTCAGCAATAATACGGTCTGTTTCTGTGCACGTTGGCGACTTAAACATAACCGTGTCAGAAATAATAGCAGATGCCAAAAGACCCGCCATTTTTTGAGACGGCATAACCCCGTTTTCCTGATACATATTAGCCAGTATGGTAGCAGTACTGCCAAGAGGCTCATTGCGAACAAAAATAGGATTTCCGGTCTGGATATCTCCCAAGCGATGATGATCAATAATGGCTACAATTTCTGCCTGATTCAAACCGGGCACAGATTGAAATGCTTCATTATGGTCTACCAAAACCACCTTTTTCCGTTTGGGTCGGATTAAGTGATATCGGCCCAGGGTGCCAACTACATGTTCTTCGTCATCCAAAATAGGATAGGCGCGGAAGCGAGATTTCAAAACGGCGCCCTTAACATCATCTAAATAATCATCTAAGTGGAAGCATTTGATATTTTTCCGAGAGCATACGCGCTCTACCGGTACAGCCAAATGAATTAACCGAGCTGCACGGCAGACATCCAGCGGTGTAGAAATAATGCAAGTGTCTGTCTTCATGTTACGCATTTCATCCGTAACGTCTGCCTGACATACAATAACTACCTTTGCGCCAATTTCTACGGCATGTCTTACCATATCCGGCTGCTGTCCGCAAATAACAATGCTATTCGGGTTAGAGAAAAGCATATCTTCTCGAGCCACCGGAACAGCTACCAGTACTTCCCCGGTAACAGCATCCGGCAGTTCGCGAACCTTGTTTACAATCTGCCCCTCTAATACACTCAGCAAATTGAAAACAGGAACATCATATAGACTGAGGTCTTCAATTGTCTTCATGGTAAAGGCGGCAATATCCCCGGAGGTCAGCATACCATACAGCTGTTGGTTGGCATCCACAACCGGAATGGCGGTTACCGGTTCGGTTTCCGACTGTAACTTTTCCCAAGCCATCCTTAGGGTAACCTTGCGGTCCAGGATGGGCGGCGTATCATAAGCCAAGTCCTTAACCTGTGTTCTGACATTGCTAATCAGCATGGGTGGTTGAACATCAAACAGTTCCAACACGCGCTTGGTTTCACTGCTGATATGCCCTAATCTTGCCGGAACAAATTGCCGGTCTCCTAAAGCATTTCGCAATTCTGCATAAGCAATTGCCGCAACAATAGAGTCCGTATCCGGATTCTTATGGCCGGTAACATAAATCGGGTCCATTTCCTCACCTCTTCTACAGTTCCTTTGTAAGCACTTTATTCTTGTGTCATTTCCTTCATGTAGGTCTTAAAGAATGCCACACCAATTCCCAGCTGTTCTACCGGAATCCGTTCATTGGTACCGTGTGTGGTCATTAAAAGGTCCGGAGAGCAGGCAAATGGCGCAAAGCGATAAATATTTTCACAAATATTTTCATAGTGATAGGAGTCCGTTCCGCCCATAACCATGAATTCACTGACAATGGCATTCGGCACCATTTGCTTGGTAATTTTTTCCAAGGTCTTGTATGCGCGCGAGTCAGTTGGTGAAATTGCAGAAGCTTCTTTGCTCTTCAAAACTTCCAATTCTACATCTTTGCCCATGTACTTCTGAATATACTTACCGCAGCCTTCCACAGTCAGACCAGGGAACATACGGAAGTTGATAACACAGGACGCCTGTTGTGGTAGCTGGTTAGCTGTATCGGAAGCTTCTGCCATGGTTACGGCAAAGCAAGAACGAACAAAGCAGGCACTGGCCGGAATGCTGCAAAGAATTTTCTTCAGTAATGGTTTGGCCAAGCCCAAACAACGAACTACCAAGCTAAGCGGGAACGGCAGTTTCTTACCAAATTCCTGAATCAGATTCAAGAAATAAGGCGGGATTTTTGCCGGGAAAGGATGCTTTTCAAATTCGGCAATCTTAGCAGACAGTTTACCAAGTGCGGTAGAAGCCGGCGGTGCAGAAGTATGGCCGCCTTTTCCTTTTACGGTTACCTTGTAATCTGCATATCCCTTTTCGCCTACGCCGATACCGGCCAAAGTGGTATTGACAATCGGCTTAAAGTTAACGGAAATCATGGCGCCGCCTTCATCCACGGTAGAATCCAGATGCACACCCTTTTCTTCCAGATATTCTGCAATTTTTTCGGCACCGTTCTTGTCTCCGGCTACAATTTCTTCATTGTAACCAAAGAGCAGGTAGAGACCCCGTTCCGGTTCATAACCGTCTTCCAGCAAACATTCTACCGATTCAATAACACAAATCAGATGGTTTTTCATATCCAAAGCACCACGGCCCCAGATGATTTTGCCATCATTGTACCCTTCATATGGATCGTGTTCCCAATCTTCTTCGGTGCCGGGTTCTACCGGTACTACGTCCTGATGAGACAGAAAAGCAACCGGGTCCAAAGATTCATCTTTTCCCTTCCAGTAGTAAACCAAGCCCGCTTTTCCTACATGGGTCAGTTCCAGCTTCTGATGAACTAACGGATAAGCCTGTTCCAAATAAGCATGGAATTTCTCAAATTCATTCCAATCCACATCATCCTCATTCACTCTGGAAATGGTCTTAAATTGAATGGCATGGGAAAGATGGTCACAAACCCGTTCCAAATTGACCTCTTCACCAAGATTTTTAACTTCTTTGGTTGGCCATTTTACACTTGATTTCATTTCTGTCCCTCACTTTAAAAAATTTCTTTTTTGATAAAATCCATTTTATACAAAAAGCCGGTTGTATTCAACGACAACCGGCCTGTTTGTGTTTATTTTTCTTGCAGCAACTTAGTTACTTCTTCTACGAAGGTATTAATATCCTTAAACTGACGGTACACGGATGCAAAACGAACATAAGCCACTTCGTCTATGTCTTTCAGCTTATCCATGGTCAGTTCGCCAATCTTTTTGGAAGTAACTTCCTTTTCTAAGGAGTTCTGAATGGTGGTTTCAATTTCATCTACCATTCGTTCAATCTGATCCACGGAAACCGGACGCTTTTCACAGGAACGCAAAATGCCGTTATACAACTTATTGCGGTCAAACTGTTCCCGAGAATTATCCTTCTTAACCACAATCAGTGGTACTGTTTCTATGATTTCATAGGTGGTAAAACGCTTCCCGCAAGCAGTGCATTCCCGACGGCGGCGAATGCGTTCTCCTTCGTCTGTTGGGCGAGAATCAATTACCTTGCTGTCTTCACATCCGCAAAATGGACATTTCATACGGTTACCCCTTTTCACAAAATATAGTTCCTATTCAAGATACCATATCTTGTGGTTAAGGGCAAGAAATATTGGTAATCAAAGTGCTGTCTATGGCTGCTGCAACCAACTGCTGTTTGGTTTGAAAGCCACACTTTTGCAGCATCTGTCCCATGTGGTATTTTACAGTTACTTCTTCAATAAAACATTTTCTGGCAATGGCAGCATAGGAATTTCCTTGAATATATAGGCGAAGGATTCTTTTTTGCATATCTGATAAATCATCCGTCCAAGCTTCTCCAATTTCCACATTGGGCGCACGATTTGGAAAAACAGATTCTCCTGCCAAAGTCCGTGCCATAACATCCAGAATTTCCTCTTGGCCATGATCTTTATACCAAAGACTATCTACACCATACTCTTTTGCCAAACGCAAAATTTCCGAATCAACCAAAGAAGTAACAACAAGGATTTTAATACCCGGATAGGTTTCCCGTACCATTTTTGCAGCAGATAAGCCGGAGTGACCATGCAACGTTTGTACATCCATCAAGATCAGATTGACCGTTTCCCTTTCACAGAAGGAAAGGACTTGATCTGCATCTCGCAGTTCTCCGGCCAGGGCATACTTTTCCTCTTTTTGAATCAGCTCTGATAAAAAGTGAAGCATATATTTATTGTCTTCCACTACCAAAACTTGCGTTTTCAAAGGTCCATCTCCTCTCTGAGAAACGTCAGCTGCAATAAAAAGGACGGGACAGAAACAACCTGCATGGATCCACCGGCATTTTCCACACATTGCCGTAGAGTGGATAAGCCGCCCCCTTCTACAACTGGTTCTTTTGGCTGAATACCATCATTTTGAATGCCGATTTGGTAACCACCCAGAATTCCTTTTACAGTCAGAAAAACAGTAGATCCGTGCGCATGCCGGACACAATTGGTCAAGCATTCCCGTGTGGCAGAAACAACCATATCATACAGAATGGGTTCCAACGGTAGCATACCGTCCAATACAATTTCAACACCCAAATCAGCCGCCTCGGACAGCAAAACATCATAGGGATCTGAACTGTCTGCATCGGGAGAATAAACTAAGGTTGCTACTGCCACAGACAAATTTTGCAGCTGTTTTTGCATAGTTTCTTCCGGCAAATCTTTTTGCAAAAACTGCCGTATCACGGTCAAACTTTTTCCTATCTGATCGTGAATTTTCATTTTTATGTGTAAATATTCTCGTTCTCGAATCCGATCTTCTGCACGGGCATACATTCTCTGTAATTTCTGATTAATCCGTTGCAGTTCCTGCGTTTCGGAAGTCAATTCTTCGTTGGCATAATATAAATCTGTTACATTAAGCAAAATGGCTTCTATATAAGAGATACCGTTTTCCTGAAAGCGCCGTTCTGCAAAGTTCCACACCGTCTGATCCGGAAACAAATAAGAGCCATCTACTGTTTTATGAACAAAATGCGTTAGCATATCCTGCAACTGTTGATAAGACTGCAGTTCCCGACCGGTTGCTGAAAAAACCAACTGATACATCTGTCTGTTACAGATCTTAATCCTGCCGTTTTCCAGGAAATAACACCCTGCCATCGGCAAATTATCCATGGCCTCTTTAATGCTGGTGCCGGAAAGATTCTGCCGTACCCGCTTCAGATTTAAGAAAAGCAAAGTACAAGCAACACAGGCCAGTACACAAGCGATTGGCCAAAGAACAATCGGTTTTCTCCACTGGGAAAGTGTGTTGTTATAAAGAAGCACAAAGAAGGTAAAAAAGGCAATGGTAAAGAGAGCCGTTGTGCCCCACAGAAAACTTTTGTGACGATCAAAAGTCCAAACCAGATAAAACAAGAAGAGGCATAAGACAGAAAAGAGTCCTGTCATAGTACATACCCCCCTGCTGTCAGCGGATAAGAGGCAAACCAGCCATCGTCTACCGGTTCCAGCGTTACTGCCGGATTTTTCTCTGATAACTTACTTAAGTTAGCTGTACATTCAAAATGAAAATGAAACCGAAACGTGCCATCGTCTTCCGGACAAATAGTTACATAAAAATAAGTTAGTCCATCCAAGGCCAGTTCCAAAGCTTCTTCAAAAAATTCATATGCGGAAAGTACTTCTTGCATGGGAAAACTTACGGTTCCATCCGGCACATAAACATTTCCTTCTGTGCCGGCAAAAGACAAATTGCTGCAAGATTCCCGCAACGCACTTTCCAAAACAGAAACCGGAAGTAACTGATACCGATCCGCCGCAAGAATCATGTCTTTTCTACGCTTCACATAAGTGGCAAGAACTACAATCCGAAGAAGCATTGCCTGTTGCTTGGCCGGATTATGGGATTCTTTCGGAAGCTGATCGGATAAGGCTTCCATTTCTTTCAGTTGCATCTGCGTTTCCCGTTGCACCAAATCATACAGTCGGTTTTGTTCTTCCAGTTTGTGTCGTTTGGCATCTCTGGCATATTGTTCTCGTAAAAGGGCAATTCTATCCTGCAATTCTTCTCGGGTGCTTTCCAAGGCATCTTTTACCTTTAATAATTCCGATACATCCTTTTGCCAAACAACATGTCCTCCGCGAACAGGACGACCTTTCAGCAGGGTGCTTTCATTCACCCGATATTCACCTGCTTCTGTTTTTTGCAAAATTTCTTTAGGCCAGGTTGTGGCAAAGGCAGAAGCATATTTTACATTGTAGTCACGATCTGTAATTTGCATTCCCACCGAAGAAGCCAAAAAGAGTTCAGCATAACCGGTATTAGACGCAATCAGCCCACTCTGCAGACAGCATTCCAAGGTGGCAGCAAATAACAGGCATTGGACAATAGTCAGGTCACCCAGCACTCGTCCCAGAATGGATCCCGCCTGGAACATACCCAGAGCATAAAGAATACTGTAAACAACCGAAACCAATACCGTAAGGAAAGGAGACCAACGCAGTTGCCGTTCTTTTGGACCACGATATTTGTATAACATAATACCAATGGACAAGAATGCACAAAGCAACATGCAGACAAAAACAGCAAGGTAGCCCGGTCCATACGTATATTTATCATAATCTGTCCAGACAAGAGCATCTTCCGGAAATTGAAACACCAGCTGATGAAAGTCATTGGTCAAAACCATTAAAATCAAAGCAAGAACCGGAATTCCACAAAGCAGAGACCAGTTTGGCAAACGGTAATGAGCCGGCTCGCCAAGGGAAAGGGCAACCAAGACAGACAGAAACGGGATAAGCAACATGGGCAAATAATATAAATACCATAATTGCCGAGTTACATTAGGGTCTTGGAGCAGTAAATATTTCAAGCTACGTACAAAAATCCAAAACACCATTAAGAAGGCAATGCCGGTCAGCGCACGGCGCACTTGGGCATGGATAACACGGCGATATAGTGTAATTCCCCAATAAGAGAACAGCCCGATATATAACAATGCTCGAAGGAAGCCAAATGCAGCCCCCTGTAAATTTCCGCAAAGCACGGCGGCAAAAATAGTCAAAAGCACATACAGAATAGTCCGTTTTGCAGTTCGGTTCAGGCTTTTTCTACTTGATGACCGTGCTTTCGGGGTCATAAACCAATGGCGGTATCCACCGGTACAGACATAACAATTCCCTGCGCCTGACTATGCATACCGCAGTGTTCCCCAATACATTTCATCAGGGCTACTTTATTCTCCGATTCCGCAAGAATCAAAACAATTTCTTTTTCTTCTTGCGCACAAAGGCCCCAAAGGTCTGTTTCATTTTCATCATTTCCGATACTGCGGCTACGAATTACCGTGCCACCTTTTGCGCCGGCTGTTTGTACGGCTTCCATAACGTCTCCGCTAAAGCCTCTGTTTACGACAGCCAGAATTAAAGTATATTTTTCCACCATGGATTCGTTTTCCTTTCGTTCGTTCAGAGGTAATTCAACCCCTTCTGCTTGAGAAGATAATAATCGCAAAATTAAATTATTTACACCATTTAGCGGAATCGTAAACGCAATGCCACTGTTTACCGTATCCAGTTTCAGCTCCGAATGCAGCTGTTTCATGAGAACAGAAGCCTGCTCCTTACGCAGCATGGTCATTAAAATACTTTTATCGGTACCGCCAAGCCCCAGCATATCCATAACTTCATCAGACGCGGTTCCTTCTGCACAAAAACGATATTGCAACGGCAGATTGTCTTTTTGAAATAAATGAGTTGCCTTTTCGGCAAGCTTCGGGGTAGAAATCAGTAGTAACAACCGAAAGGACAATTTCTTTTCCTTATCCATTTGGTTCACTCTCCTCCAAGTCAACAATCAGGTCACTGTCTTCCTCAAGCGCAAGAACGGTTGGCTTTTTCTTCTTGGACAGTTTGAATTTGTAAACAAGACCCATTAATTGAATAGCAATCAGTGGCGTTAATGCAACCAGCGCAACCACGCCGAATGCATCCGTCATCAAATTTCCGCCAAGTGCCTCACAGACACCAATGCTGAGCGGAAGTAAAAACGTAGATGCCATTGGCCCACTGGCAACCCCACCGGAGTCAAAGGCTATCCCTACAAAAATGTCCGGCACAAAGCGAGACAAAATTAACGCAATAAGGTATCCCGGAATAACAAACCATTGAATGGAAATTCCGGTCAGAACCCGTGTCATGGCAAGACCTACACTGACAGAAACGCCAATGGACATACAAAGGTTCATCATCTTAACAGAAACAGCACCATTGGTGATACTATCCACCTGGTGGTTTAAAACCTGAATGGCGGGTTCTGCTTTTACAATAAAGTAACCAATCAGCATTCCAATTGGAATCAGCAGCCAGCGGAATGCAGAGGAAGCCAAAGCCTTTCCAAGATAAGCGCCTACCGGAGCAAAACCGACATTGGCACCGCATAGGAACAGAACAAGGCCTACGTATGTATAAAGAATACCAACAATAATTCGTCTTAGTTGACGACCGTGGAAACGATGCGTTACTACTTGGAACGCCACACACATAAGAATAATGGGCAAAAGAGATAAGAAAACCTCTTCTGCATAGGAAGGAAGGCCTACAGCAAAGATCCGAGCTACATCGCGCGTGGTAAGGGCCGATTCTACATCTGTTAACGAATAGGCGGTATCCGTCGGGTGAAAGAAACAGCCCAAAATCATAACTGCAAGGATGGGGCCGACACTGGAAAGTGCAACCAGACCGAAGCTGTCTCCGGAAGCGTTTTTGTCACTGTGCATGGAGGTAAGCCCGATACCAAGCGCCATAATAAACGGAACGGTCATAGGCCCCGTGGTTACCCCGCCGGAGTCAAAGGCAACAGCTAAAAACTCCTTCGGAACAAGCCAAGATAGAATAATAATGATGCTGTACAAAACAATAAGCAAAATAGACAAACTAATCCGATAACGGATTCTTACAATGGCCAGAGCCAAAAACAGGCCAACCCCAACGGCCACTGTAATTATAAGAACAAGGTTCGGGATGGAAGGAACTTGACTGGCAAGCACCTGCAAATCCGGTTCCGATACCGTGATAATAACACCCATAAGGAACCCTGTCACCAGGGCCACTAAAATTTTCTTCCGTTTGGCAATTTGGACACCGATTCCCTCTCCCAGTGGAATCATTGCCATTTCTGCGCCCAATTGGAAAAAGCCCATACCCAAAATCAGCATGGCTGCTCCGGTCAAGAACAAGCCAAAGATGCCAAGGTCAATCGGCACCAAAAATACGCTGATTAAAAGGACAATTCCCGTAATCGGCAAAACGGCAGATACAGATTCAATCAATTTTTCTTTTAATTTCTGATTCACTCCTTCACCATCCTTCCTGTCCGAGCTGACTGTTTTCCCCTTGCAACGCGGCTTGGACAATAAAATAAAAAGCCCGTAGAGATGGCTCAATATTTTCATTGGGTTTCTCTTCGGACTGGTTTTATTTTATCATACTTTTCGGTTTCTTCCAAGCGCTTACCGGGAGAAACTGTGTTATAATCAAACGATATTTAGAAAATGGGAACCATAGCGGGAGGCTTGCTTATGTATTATCAGGAATTTACCTTTACCAGTTTTGACGGCACAGAATTATATGGCAGAGAATCCGGCTCCGGCCCACTGCTTCTGTTAATACACGGTGCTTGCACAGACTCGGATTTTTACAAAGATACCGCAGAAATTCTGTCTCAGTGGTTCCATGTTATCTGCTATAACCGCCGCGGGCACGTTCGCAGCGGAAGCCTAAACACAGGCGATGCAATTACCACTCATGCAGAAGATGCCTCCGCCCTCCTATCCCACTTCAGCAGCCAACCTGCTTTTGTAGTCGGGCACAGCTTCGGCGGTGTGGTTGCCATGGAATTGGCAAGCAAGCACCCTGAACAAATTAAGAAGCTACTGTTAAACGAGCCGGCATGGGACTTTTCTGAATCCAGAGATCCTGCCATGTACCAAGCTTTTCAGGAGGCTTTACCACTTGCAAAAGACGGCAATTTGCTTACTGCTTTACAGTTGGTCATTCCCTTCTTCAGCAAACCGGACCCCCGGGCCAGAGCGGCAACGGAAGAGGAACTAAAAAACATTCTTCCTGACGCAGAGCCCTTCTTCCGCTATGATCTACCTGATTTGCAACGCTACAAGCCCTGCATGAGCGCTCTAAAACAGGCGCCCATCATTCTATCCGTAAACGAGCTTAGTAAGGATACTTTTCTTTACAAGGAAAATCTGGATTTAGCAGAACAAATTTCCGCACCACTCCTGTATTTTCCGGGATATCACAATTGTGGTTTTGACCTTCCGGCTTCCTTTGCCTATCTGGCCGCGGGGGCCTTACTACACGACTAATTTTACTGCGGCATTAATTCTTTATTGCGCCATCAACTCTTTTAAGAGCCCTTGGCAACCCTCCAGCACATCCCGCCACGTAGCTTCAAAATCTCCGGAGTACCAAGGATCTGCCACACTGCCGGGGCGGTTAGTGTGGTCCATCAGCAAAGAAATTTTACCGTCCTTATCCCCTCCGCAAATGCGGTTCATATTGCGGAAGTTGGCACTGTCCATACCAATTAAATAATCATAGGCATCATAATCCTGGCGAGTCAGTTGCCGCGCTGCATGACCGTCACACGAAATACCATGCTCTGCTAATTTGCGCCGGGCTGGCGGATACACCGAATTGCCGATTTCTTCTGTACTGGTAGCTGCAGAGGCAATCCGGAATTGGTCCGCCAGCCCGGCTTTCTTTACCAAATCTTTCATGACAAACTCTGCCATGGGGCTGCGGCAAATGTTGCCGTGGCAGATGAATAGGACTTTAATCATTACTCTAAAGCCTCGATTTTCTTATATTTTCGATCATTTTACGTAACTTTACCAGCCTTTGCATCCTCTGATTACAAAGAATGGCAGAATAATTTTTCTGTAGTCTCCTACATCATATACATCAACAAGCAATCGTTGGCGATGCCCCAGATAAATGATTTTAATGAATTATATGTAGACTGGTTCATTTCAGTAAATTCTCCTTGTTTTCATCTATTAGTCCAAGATTTTGAAGGCGGATAGACATTGCCTGCTGAGATACGCTAAATTCCTCAGCCATCTCTTTTATCGTGTTATATACAAAGCTATGATTATAGCGATTAATCCCAGCTGCCCTGTATAACTGTTTATATGTATTTTTCGTGAGCTCTGCCGGCATAAGAAATGCTGCAGCACAGGCATTTGCCTGCTTTTCTATCATTGCCAGAGCATAGCTTGAATATCTTATCTGTCCGTCGATCGTACGACTAGCCGTAGGATGAATATAATTCTTTGGCATGGTTCGAAAACATTTCTTATGTAACACCTGATGAAATACTTCATGCATTACAGTAAAATTTTCTCTACCTCGATTATCTTGCTCTGTTAAAGTCGTATCTATCAAAATAGTACCCGGCTCTACTTCTATCTGATACGGCAGCAAACCTTCATAATATTTGCTTTCAGGCCACACCCACAAGACTCCACCAGAAAATGCAGTTGCTCCAAGTATCGACTGATCCGGCGTCAAATACTTCCAATCATAAGGAACATCCAGACACTTTTCTATTACTGCATATACATCAATGGGCTTAGTTTTATGCAGGCGTTCTTCATCGAATTCTATAAGTAACTCCGTAGCCTTTTCTTCCAATTGAGTTACTGTATACTCGTAATATCTCATGAATTCTTGACAGCCTGCTCTGCCTCTAGCATATCGATTACTTTCTGCCAGGTTGCATCTGTTGCCCCATTATCACGAGCCATTCTAAGGGCTACTCTTGCCTTCTCAGTTTCCATGATATATTCAGGTAAATCAGGAGAAACCGTATTATCCTTCTCCTTGGCAGCCAAATCATACATCTTATCAGTTTCTTCCTGTGATAAATCAAGGATTCTAACCATAGCTTCTAACTTATCCTTGTCTGGTGGATAACGGTGCCCTTTTTCTATATCACTCATATAGGCTGGTGCTATTTCAAGTTCTGCCGCAAAGCCGCGTAAAGTCATGCTTTTCGCCTTTCTTTTTTCTTCGATATACTTTCCGAATTCTCCTGTCATAATCCCACACTTTCTGTATTCGTTACTTTGTTCGCTAATGCGCTTACATTTTAGCATTGATATATAAAAATAGCAAGGATCATATACCTTTTCAAAGCAATTTTGACATAAAAATACAAGATTTTGCGTTTTGATTTTTGTAGTTGACAATATTTTGTGTTCATAATATACTTGCGTTAGACTTTAGCGAACACGCAAACATTTTAACAAGGAGGCATTCATGTATAACAGCAGTTGAATTTGAATTTTGTTCATAAAATTAAATATCTAGAGAAGCCACCTGCTCTTCTCCGTAGAATATCACTTGTCGCAGAGTCAATTCTATCTTTTGAAAGTAGGTGCTTAAAAAGCCACAGCTTCAGTGGTAGAATTGAGGTGATAATAAAATGGGCACAGGTAAAAGTGGCCGATACTTCAAAACCAAAGGAAGCGGCCGAACTGTTGGAAATTTTGCTCAGGTACACTCAAATGAAGGAACATTTAAAACCTCACAGGCAAGAGTTAATGGTAAAGTTGTAAATCAACTTCGTCTCGAAAGTGGCAGTCATGGACAAGCTGGTATGGATTTATTAGACAAATACCATATCAAATATAACGTGGTTAAAACTCTTCCAAATGGAGTAAGAATCGGAAATGTTCCTAATCATGATAAAAAATCAAAACGTACCGGCACTAATCAAACATGGTTCCCAGAATCATGGACCGCAAAAGATATTAAACAAGCTGGTGAACATGTTGCTGGATTAAAGAGCAATCGTCATATTCCTGATGGTAAAACAATATACGGCACCTGGAAAGGCGTTCGTATCGGAGTAATCAGGACAAATGGCTCAATTGCCACAGTATTTCCAGATTCAAATCAAGGTCCAGCATTAAGGAGACGTAAATAATGGATGTACAAAAACTTAAAGATGTAATTCTCGAAAGGGAGAATACAAATGATGAGTATGATTATGGCATTGAACAGTGTCACAAAAAAATGCTCGATATTATTTCTCAGGATACAGACGGCGCTATAACTTTTCTGAGAAACGAATGCACAGCTAGCGAATTCTCATGGCTGAGCGAAATATTTGATGAAATTGCAGAAACCACTAACAGCCGCAAAATTATCGATGCATTTTATTTTCTTCTTGAAAAGTATCCAGAAGAAAGTGAAACATATAATATTCGCACCTTTGTAGAAAGTGCTGAGCAATGTCTAAAATGACAAAAAAGAAAAGCAGTTAGCAACCTAAGTCACCACCTGCTCTCCTCCGTGATAAAAATCACTTGTCGCAAAGTCTATTTTATCACGGGGTTGTCTGCAGGACAATCATATTTTAAAAATCCCACGTGGTAGAATGGAGCACTTTATGAAAGCACCTAAATGTATTATTGATGACGGTTTTCGTCCTGATCTTGTGGAAGGCGCAGATTTTGATGGAATATTCGAAATCCCCCATGTGCCTGGATCAAAGGAAATCATTATTCCTGACAGAATGATTCCGTTCACAAAAAGAAAGTATCATGATTCTTGTAAAGAATTTATTGTCTTCTATGAACATGACATTAAATTTAGAGAAATCCTTACCTCAACAGAAGATTATTTGGATGAACTACGTCAATTCGCTGGTGTCGTTAATCCTGATTGTTCTCTGTACAGAGACATGCCTCTCACACTTCAGATAGCAAATACCTATATGAGTCGTGCTGTCGGTTATAAATTTTGGAAAGAGGGTCTTTACTCCGTTCCTAATATTCGTTGGGGCGATGAAAGAAGTTACACCACAGAACTATTTTCCGAGCCATTTGCCTTCCAGGGTGTAGATAAATATAGCATTGTATCAATTGGAACCTATGGATGTATCCGAGGTTCTGAAAATAAAGAACATTTTAAGAATGGATTTGCTGCTATGTTAAAATACCTTGAACCTGAAGTTGTTCTCGTTTACGGTCCTATGCCTGATGATATTTTTGCAGAACATCTAAATTGCACACAATTCGTACATTTCGATGATTGGACATCAATCAAAAAGAAAGAATCCACCTTTGCTAAGAACCTAAAAGATTTTCCTATTTTTGAAGATGGTGAGATTATCGGTTATGAGACATATTCTGAGAAACAGATTTAAAAATTTTATCTAATTGAAATAACAAACCCGCCACAGAATATCAAGTCATTCAGAGCATCTGTGTTTGCTTGACATTCCATGGAGGGTTCTTTTTTTAGTGGTCAAGACTCTTAAGGCTAAGAGTCTTAAAATCAAAGCATTAAAAGATCTTTTGTGTTGAAAAAGTTGTAAATCAATTGTAAATTCTTTCCTGTTCATCTTCCAAATTCTTTAAAATCGAGCTTTCTATCACCAAGTTAATCCCATGCCGTGGCAGACAAATAAGATTTTAATCATTGCTGTTATCCCTCTTCCGATTGGACAAAAACGAAACAAATTGTAATTTCTGATCCATCTGATTTCCCATCAGGCCGACTACTTTTCCCATGGTAAACGCAGCTAAAATGGTGCCAATTCCAAGCCCATCCAGATGCTTTAAAAAAACAAGTGTCATTACCGCTGTAACTACAAGACAAGTTACATCAAATAGAATCTTCACTTTGGAGTAACCGGCACCAAGTATTTGTGACAATTCCCGCGGAAACAAATCAGTCGGAATAATTGGTAACTGACAACGGTTGGAAAGCGCAATTCCAAAGCAAATCAGCAAATAACTGATGGCAAAGTACAAAATCCGCCAACCAAGTCCGGTTGGCAAAACGGCAATCCACATTTCGTGGGCATCTAATAGCTCGCCAAAAACGAAGCCCACTATAAAGCTACCTAAGTATTGAATAACAAAGCGGCGGCGCAGAATCATTAAGCTAATAACCAGCAAGCCTTGGAACAAATAGGTCCATGTGCCCAAAGACAAAACGGGCAACACTTCTGAGAAAGCAAATGGCACACTGGATATGGCTGAAATTCCGGAACCGGAATACAACATTAGCACCACTCCAAAGCTGTTGATAACAACCGCTAACAGAAGTGCAAATTCACCCCTGCAAACCAATTTTTCTTTCTCTTCCATTTTAGATTCCAAGCCATTTCGCCTCCTAAGAAAAAATCAGAAAAAATCCACCGTAATAAATTACGGTGGATGTATGGCGGAGAGCAAGGGATTCGAACCCTCGAAACCGCTGTAACGGTTTACACGATTTCCAATCGTGCTCCTTCGACCAGCTCGGACAACTCTCCATACAGTCAAATGAATGCGCTTCTAAGCGCGAGATTTATTATACTGGAAAGCCCCCAGAAAAGCAAGTGTTAAATTGCTTTTCTGGGTCCTTTTTGTTTGTGGCTTTTCTTATTTAGAAAGCTCTATCGCCAGGGCTGCAATTTCTTCTTTGTTTTGTTCTGTCAGTGCCGAACGAATAGTAACGTTATGTTCCGCATAAATCAGGTTTTTGCTGTTTTCCAACGTTGCCTTCATAACCTTGGTTGCGGTTGGCGCCCAGGTGCCGTTTTCAAGAAAAGCAACGGTCTTGTTTTGGAAATTGCGTTCCGTTAACTTGTATAAAAACGTATGCATGAATGGGAACACTCCACCATTGTAAGTAGTAGTTGCAAAAACAATTTTGCTGTAACGGAACGCATCTTCAACGCATTCTGCCATGTCTTCTCGGGCCAAATCGTTTACGGCAACCTTGGGACATCCGGCCTTTTTTAATTCCTCTGCAAGCAATTCTACAGCCTGTTTTGTGTTACCGTAAACAGATGTATAGCAAATGCAAACGCCTTCTGTTTCTACGCCATAAGAAGACCAAGTATTGTAAAGGCCAAGATAATAGTCCAAATTTTCTGACAACACCGGCCCGTGAAGCGAGCAAATGGTTTGAATATCAAGACCGCCAAGTTTCTTTAAAAGTGCCTGTACCTGGGCGCCAAATTTGCCGACAATACCAAAGTAATACCGTCTGGCTTCGCAAGCCCAGTCCTCTTCCACATCAAGTGCTCCAAATTTTCCAAAGGCATCTGCGGAAAATAGCACTTTATCCTTGCTGTCATAAGTCATGATGACTTCCGGCCAATGTACCATAGGAGCTGTATAGAAAGTTAATTCATGGGAGCCAAGATGCAAGGTATCCTTGTCCCCTACTATCAATCTTCTATTTTCAAATTCTGTACCGAAGAAGTTCTTCATCATGGCAAAAGCCTGCTTGGAAGCAACTACTGTTGCATTTGGATAACGGTCCAAAAAATTAGCAATATTGGCAGAATGATCCGGCTCCATGTGCTGTACCACTAAGTAATCCGGAGTACGGTCTTCTAACACCTTATCCAAGTTGCCAAACCACTCCTCCTTGAACTCCTTCTCTACCGAATCCATAACGGCAATCTTTTCATCCAAAATAACATAGGAATTGTATGCCATACCATTTGGTACTTCATATAAGCCTTCAAATAAGTCAATGTTCTTATCATTTACGCCAACATAGGCAATTTCATTTGTAATATGCATGGGAAAGCCTCCTTTAACAAGTTGGACTCAGTATAACATATTTATAGGAATAGTTCCTACTTGTTTTATCACTTTTCCTGTGGCCTCTTATCCATAATTCTTGGGTATACTTTGAGGTTATATTTTCTTAGCTGCCTTTTCTTGGTTGCCTTTTCCCAGTGGTATTCTTTTGCTTGCTTTCAAAGCAAAGCTTCCCTTGATTACTCAAGGGAAGCTTTGTGAGGGAAATCCTAAGCAGTTACCAAGGCCAGTCAAAAAACAGATTGAATAAGAACCATGCCGGTAACTTTACGCCAAAGAACCAACCAAGTTTTGCCAGTAAGCCTAACATTTTAATTACTCCTTTCAAAAACAATTCGCCTTTTCCTACAATGTCAGCCTACCATAGGAAGTTGAATTTTTTCTTAAACAGAAATTACTTCTCACGTCTCATGCAGCAGCGCTTTTTTCATGGTGGAAACCGCAAAAGTGGCATATCCACACCCCTTTTTCTCCTATTTTCCCAATGCAGCAGCGCATTTTATCATGG
Source organism: Bacteroidaceae bacterium (assembly GCA_963623075.1). GTDB lineage: Bacteria > Bacillota > Clostridia > Oscillospirales > Acutalibacteraceae > RUG420. The sequence continues at coordinate 146 of CAVFJZ010000004.1, read as the reverse complement.
TGGAAACCGCAAAAGCGGCATATCCACACCCCTTTTTCTCCTATTTTCCCAATGCAGCAGCGCATTTTATCATGGTGGAAACCGCAAAAGCGGCATATCCACACCCCTTTTTCTCCTATTTTCCCAATGCAGCAGCGCATTTTATC
>CAVFJZ010000003.1:174447-201031 GCA_963623075.1 Bacteroidaceae bacterium | reverse complement strand
AGCTTTTATGGCTCTTTTTTATTTTCTCAATTTACACCAGTATACGGACTCTATCAGGATGCTGGCAGACCCAAAGCAAATCGAGTGGCAAATTATCCTGGTTATCCCTGTTTGCCACCCGAATTCCACTTTTGGGTGGCAAAAGGAGTGGCAAGTCGTAATTTGCCACCCAAGATGGCTTTCAGCGACAGGATGCTGGCAGACCCAAAGCAAATCGGGTGGCAAATTGAGAAGATTCCCCAATTTGCCGTCCCTGGCTTAGACACCATACATTGTCCACTGATCGGGTTTCTGCGGATGCAGTTTTAAGCAGATGGACAATATGGCAAACCACTGTTCCCCTGTGTAAGGGGGGAGCGTTTTACCGGATATGGTCTTGCAACGCATCATTTACCAAATGAAAATTAATTATCTGAAAAAGCCAAACAAAAACTGCATGGGTGGAAAACTTCGTAGAAAAGAAGACCCACGTAAACCGCATAGGTAGAACAATTCACAGAAAAGAGTGCATGTTAGTGGATTAAGTTGGAAATGCATAGTAAAAAAGTCCACGTTAAGTGGGTTAGGTTGAGAAATAAACAGAAAAAAGCTCCACTTATGTGGAGCTTTTTTTGTAATCTGAGAGCCCTGCGCTGCACGGGGGATCCATTTTTCCAAGGGTGTTCAAAGCATATGCCGGCAGCACACCCAGTGAGTATCGGGAAAAACACCAGTGACTGTTTCAGCGCATTGGTTTCCTGCCGGAGAGCATCATTGCCGAAATGCTCACTCACGCAGCCAAAGGCAGAACAACGTGACTTCCGCCACGCTGTTCTCTCTAAAGCTATAAACCTGTCTTATGCGCTGCTACCCTAAGTGGGGCTTTTTTTACTGTGTTATTTAAGACTTGTCAGGGGCAGCCAGAAATCCGTCTATGAGTTGTTTGGCAATACGGGCGGAACGGCCACCACGCTCTAAGGCGAAGCGTTCTGCCAGTAAGTCCAGTTCCTCTTGCGGCATGGTAATGCCGTTTTCTTCTGCCAAGTAGTGCACAATATGCAGGAAGGTTTCTTTGTTTGGCTTGGAAAAGGTAATGTGAATTCCAAAGCGCTCTGACAGGGAGATTAATTCCTGAATGGTGTCATTTCTGTGGATATCATCACCTTCTCTGTCAGAGAAGGTTTCTTTAATGATATGGCGACGGTTACTGGTAGCATAAATAACCACGTTACCGGATTTGGCAGTAACAGAGCCTTCCAGAACTGCTTTCAAGGCGTTGAAATTGTCATCGTCCTTTAAGAAGGAAAGGTCATCTATAAAGAGAACAAACTTTAACGGATTGCTTGCAAGGTCATCCAAAATCTTCGGAATGGCCTGCAATTGATTTTTTCGTATTTCAATAATGCGAAGTCCTTCTTGGTACAATTCATTTCCGATAGCCTTTACGGTGGAGGATTTTCCGGTACCGGCATCTCCGGTCAAAAGGATGTTGGCGGCCGGTTTTCCGTCCAGTAATGCTTTCGTATTGTCCAGAATGATTTTCCGTTCCCGTTCATAGTCTATCAGATCTGTTAATCTGGTTTGATCCGGATGTTGAACCGGAACAATTCTGTCCTGTTCATCTACGTAGAACATTCGGTTCTTGGCGAAGATGCCGTAACCGTATTTGCCAATATTGGCCGTGCGATGCAGATAATGTTCCTTTACATCCAGCTTCTCTGAGGCAAACGCCGGCAAAAGATCCTGATTGTAAAGTGCTTCGCCCAGTTCCCGGCAAAGGGATTCTTTGGTCAAATCCGAAATTTCTTGCAAGGTTTGCAATTCGGTCAAAAGGGCAGAGGAGAGGTATTCCGGTACTGCTTCTTTTTTCCCGATGGTTTGAACATAAACATTACTGCTGTCATCACAAAGGGATTTTACATGGTTGCTGATATTGCCGCCGTTTGCCTGATAAAGCGCAGCCACAAACCCGGCATATGCCGAGTTTGTGGGCTCCTCTAAAAGAACGCTTAAAGCAGAAATGACGGGATCCGTCAGCAGGTCTCTGAAAATACAGAGCGTATCCAGCTTTTCTTTTAATCCGTTCATATCAGTTTAAAATTGCTCCTGATGCGCCACCGGATACCAGTGCGGCATACCGCTTCAGATAACCGGACAGCTCTTTGGTTTTTGGTACGAAGTTCTTCATGCGTTCCTGCAGAACCGCTTCGTCTACTTTCAGTTCAATGGTGTTTTCCGGAATATTAATGCTGATAATATCTCCTTCTTCCACCACGCCGATCAGTCCGCCGGAGGCGGCTTCCGGAGTAATGTGGCCAACACAGGCACCGCGGGTTGCGCCGCTGAATCGACCATCTGTAATCAGTGCTACGCTGTTACCAAGTCCCATACCCATAATGGCAGAGGTCGGGTTCAGCATTTCACGCATACCAGGGCCGCCCTTAGGGCCTTCATAGCGGATAACCACTACATCGCCTGCAACAATTTTACCTGCGTTGATGGCTGCTTGTGCATCCTCTTCACAGTCAAATACGCGGGCAGGACCTTCGTGTACCAGCATTTCCGGCAGTACGGCTGCGCGTTTTACCACGCTGCCTTCCGGAGCAAGATTGCCCTTTAAGACAGCAATGCCGCCGGTTTCACTATACGGATTGTCAATTGGCCGGATGATTTCCGGATCCAGATTCAGACAGCCTGCAATGTTTTCGCCGATGGTCTTGCCGGTTACGGTCATACAATCGGTGTGCAGCAGATTCTTCTTCGTCAGCTCGTTCATGACGGCATAAACACCGCCGGCTTCGTTCAGATCTTCCATATAGGTTCTGCCGGCCGGAGCCAGATGGCAAAGGTTCGGCGTTTTAGCGCTGATTTCATTGGCAATATCCAGGTTCAGGTCTACTTCGCATTCATGCGCAATAGCCGGAAGATGCAACATACTGTTGGTGGAACAACCCAGAGCCATATCTACGGTCAAGGCGTTCATCAGTGCTTCCTTGGTCATGATGTCACGCGGACGGATGTCTTTCTTTACCAAGTCCATGACTGCCATACCGGCGTGTTTTGCAAGCTCCAGACGAGCAGAGTAAACAGCAGGAATGGTGCCGTTTCCACGCAGGCCCATGCCCAAAGCTTCGGTTAAGCAGTTCATAGAGTTAGCGGTATACATGCCGGAGCAAGAACCACAAGTAGGACAGGTTTTGCACTCAAATTCTTTCAATTGTTCATCGGACAATTTGCCGGCATTGTAGGAGCCTACAGCTTCAAACATGCTGGAAAGGCTGGTCTTCTTACCGTCAACTCGTCCGGCCAACATAGGACCGCCACTGACAAAAACAGTGGGAACATTAACTCTGGCAGCTGCCATCAGCAATCCCGGAACGTTTTTGTCACAGTTCGGTACCATAACCAGACCGTCAAAGCCGTGGGCAAGGGCCATTGCTTCCGTAGAATCGGCAATCAGGTCTCTGGTTACCAGAGAATACTTCATACCGATGTGTCCCATGGCAATACCGTCACAGACGGCAATGGCAGGGAAAACGATAGGCGTGCCGCCTGCCATTGCAACACCGAGTTTGACTGCTTCCACAATCTTGTCAATGTTCATGTGACCCGGAACAATTTCATTATAGGAGCTGACAATGCCGATCAGCGGACGGGACTGCTCTTCTTCTGTCAGTCCAAGTGCATGGAATAAGCTACGATGCGGTGCATTTTGTACACCGGTTACAACCGATTCTTTCTTCTGCGGCATAGGGATACCTCCTTCAGTTCATTCCATTAATTGTTGATTAGTTGTTGATGAGCTTGTCTTCGTCGCTCCAGCTGTACAGCTTACGGATGTCAGCGCCAACTGCTTCAGACGGATGTTCGGAAGCAAGCTTTCTCATGGCGTTGAAGTGTACCTGGCCGCCGGCGGAGGACATGTCAAGCAGGAAGTCTTTTGCAAAAGTACCATCCTGGATGTTCTTCAGGATTTCTTTCATGGCCTTCTTGGTATCAGCAGTAATGATCTTCGGGCCGGAAGTATAGTCACCGTATTCAGCTGTGTTGGAGATGGAATATCTCATGCCGGCAAAGCCGCTCTGATAAATCAGGTCAACAATCAGCTTCATTTCGTGAATGCATTCAAAATAAGCGTTACGAGGATCATAGCCTGCTTCTACCAGCGTTTCAAAGCCAGCCTGCATCAGTGCGCAAACACCGCCGCAAAGAACAGCCTGTTCGCCGAAGAGGTCGGTTTCGGTTTCGGTACGGAAGGTGGTTTCCAGAACGCCTGCACGAGCGCCGCCAATGCCAAGAGCATAAGCAAGACCCAGATCCCAAGCATCACCGGTAGCATCCTGCTCAACGGCAATCAGGCAAGGAACGCCTTTGCCAACCTGGTATTCGCTACGAACGGTGTGGCCTGGGCCCTTCGGAGCAATCATGATAACGTTAACATCTTTCGGTGGCTTAATGCATCCGAAGTGGATATTGAAACCGTGTGCAAAGGCCAGTGTCTTGCCTGCAGTCAGGTTCGGTTCAATGGATTCTTTATAAAGAGCAGCCTGCTTTTCGTCATTAATCAGAATCATGATGATGTCAGCAACCTTAGCTGCTTCTGCGGAGGTCATAACCTTCAGACCCTGAGATTCTGCTTTGGCCCAGCTCTTGGAGCCTTCATACAGGCCGACAACAACATCAACGCCGCTGTCTTTCAGGTTCAAAGCATGAGCATGACCCTGGGAGCCGTAACCGATAATTGCTACGGTCTTGCCGCTGAGTTTCTGCAGATCACAATCCTGTTGATAAAAAATTCTTGCCATAATAATTACCTCTTTCTTAATAATTATTTTTTATGGTTATAAATTTAAATTCTGTCGAAGCGTAGAGCTGCCCTTTTCAATAGAGGCAGTGCCGGAACGGCAGATTTCTAAAATGGTGAAGTCCCGCATCAGAGAAATAAACTCTTCCATTTTGGCGGCTGTACCAACCAAACGGAACACAATGGAGTCACGGGAGTAGTTTCTGGTTTCTGCTTTAAATGCTTCTGCCGCAGCCATGATGTCATCACGCTTTGCGGAGTCATTCTTAATTTTAATCAGCATAACTTCGCAGCTTAAGGAGTTTTCCGGCGTCAGTTCCTTAATGGAATAAACGTCAGGAAGCTTGTAAAGCTGGTTAATCAGCTGATTCTTACCGTCCTCATCACCGTCAAAACTGAAGGTCAGACGGGAAAGGGCGGGAGTTTCTGTTTCGCTGGCGGAAATAGAGCTGATATTAAACTGTCTTCTGCGGAACATGCTGGTCAGACGGTTCAAGACGCCAAACTGGTTTCGTACCAGAACAGCTATGGTATAACGAGTCATGATTCCACCTCCAACGTAGTAATAATATCATCCATACTGCCACCTGGCGGCAGCATTGGCAGAACAAATTCATCCTTGTCAATTGTACAATCAACAATGTATGGGCCCTGGCTTTGGAAGGCTCTGCCCAGTGCGGCATCCAGCTCTTCCGGGGTGGAAACCGCTTCTCCGTCTGCGCCGAAAGCCTTGGCTACGGCAACAAAATCGGTCTGGCGATGCAGCACTGTATTGGAATAGTGCTTGTCAAAGAACAACGTTTGCCATTGACGAACCATTCCCAAAACACCGTTATTCAGAACCAAGATAACCAACGGTACGTTATACGTAACAGCAGTGGCCAGTTCTTGGATGCACATGCCGAAGCTGCCGTCACCGCTGACCAGAACAGTACGTTCGCCAGTGGCAAAGGCGGTGCCGATGGAAGCACCAAAACCGAATCCCATGGTGCCAAGTCCGCCACTGGAGATAAACCGTCTTGGCTGCTGCAAATGAATGTTTTGTGCAGTCCACATTTGATGCTGTCCAACATCGGTGCAAACCGGTGTGTTGGCATTCAAATGTTTATTCAGGGTCAGAATAGCATTTTTCGGAGTCATGGTAGTACGATGATCCGAAATGGCATCTTCCTTTTCCTTAAAGGCTTTCACGGTTGCCATCCACTCCGGCTTCCGGTCTTCTTTTAACAGAGGAAGCAGTTTGGCAAGGGTCAGTTTTACATCGCCCCGCAGTCCGCAAGCTTCGTTTACGGTCTTATTTAATTCAGACCCGTCCACGTCAATGTGAACAATTTTGGCATGCGGTGCAAATTTGCTACGGTCTCCGGTAACTCGGTCATTAAAGCGAACGCCAAGAGAAATAATCAGGTCGGCATTGTGCATGGCCATAGAGGACGTGTAATGTCCGTGCATGCCCTGCATACCCAGGAATCTTGGCGTGTCCGTTGGGAGAGCAGAGAGGCCCATTAAAGAGCACCCAATAGGAGCATCAATTTTATTGGCCAGAGCAACCAGTTCGTCCTGTGCTTCGGAAATGGTAACACCGCCACCGAAGTAAACAAACGGGCGCTTGGCTTCATTAATGATTTCTGCGGCTTCCGCAATGCGAATGTCTTTGGCTGCCTGCGGAGGTTCTTTGGTTACCGACTTCCGCCGAGTGTATTCACACATGGCAACCTGAACATCCTTTGGAATATCAATCAGAACCGGACCCGGTCTGCCGGACATGGCCAAAACAAAGGCTTGCCGGATGGTATCAGCCAGATTTTCTACGGAGCCGACGAAGTAATTGTGTTTGGTAATCGGCAACGTAATACCGGTAATATCAATTTCCTGGAAGCTGTCGGTACCAATCTGAGAGGTTGGTACGTTGCCGCAAATGGCTACCATAGGAACGGAATCCAGGTAAGCAGTTGCAATACCGGTAACCAAGTTGGTGGCGCCCGGTCCGGAGGTGGAGATAACAACTCCGACTTTACCGGTGGAACGAGCATACCCGTCTGCGGCATGAGCGGCACCTTGTTCGTGTGCCGTCAGGATGTGATTAATTTGATCCTGATATTTGTACAGGCTGTCATAAACGTTAATGATTTGTCCGCCCGGATAACCGAAGACGGTATCACAGCCCTGTTCAATTAAAGTTTCTACAAGAATATCTGCGCCGGAAAGAAGCATAATTCTTTACTCCTTTCTTAAGTTCTGCAGAATCAAGTCTCCGCATTGCTTGCAGCCAACTTGTTCTTTGCCGGAACTCATAATGTCTGCGGTGCGGTATCCTGCATCCAGATAAGCGGAAACAGCCTGCTCAATGGCATCTGCTTCTTCGTTCATATCAAAACTATAGCGAAGCATCATGGCAGCCGAAAGAATGGTGCCGACCGGGTTGGCAAGATCCTGCCCGGCAATGTCCGGTGCAGAACCGTGAATGGGTTCATACAGGCCACAGGTGGTGGCGCCCAGACTGGAGGATGGGATCATACCGATGGATCCGGTAATCATGGAAGCTTCATCGGACAAAATGTCACCGAACATGTTTTCGGTAACAATGACATCAAACTGAGCCGGATTTTTGACGATCTGCATGGCACAGTTGTCTACCAGCATATCAGACAGCTCTACATCCGGATATTCTTCGGCGAGTTGGTGCATGGTTGCTTTCCAGAGTCTGCTGGAATCCAATACGTTGCTCTTTTCTACGGAGCACAGCTTTTTGTGACGCTTTCTTGCGGTTTCAAAGCCAATTCTTCCAATTCGCTCAATTTCGGATTTGCTGTATTTCAAAATGTCAGTGGCTGTATCTCCTTCGGTTTTGTGTTCTCCGAAGTAAATGCCACCAATCAGCTCACGAACAATGATGAAGTCAATGCCCTGTTCTACAATAGAGGGCTTTAACGGGGAGGCCTCCGCCAACTGCGGCCAAATCTTGGCCGGCCGGTTGTTGGAATAAACGCCCATTCCTTCACGAAGGCGAAGTAATCCTTTTTCCGGACGCTTCGGGCCGGGAACATGGTTCCACTTATCTCCGCCGACAGCGCCTAACAGAACACTGTCGGATTGCAGACACTTTTGCAATTCTGCTTCAGGAAGGGGATCATCATATTTGTCAACGGCACAGCCACCCATGTCAACATCGGTATAGTGGAAGGTGTGTCCGTAAAGAGCGGCAACCTTGTCCAGAACGCGGAGGGTCTGCTCTACAATTTCAGGGCCAATTCCGTCACCGCGGATGACGGCAATATTCTTAACCATTGGTTTCGCCTTCTTTCAGGGAATTCAACAGCCCGCCGCACTTGATAATGTTCTGAATAAACGGGGGGAAGGGCTGTGCTTTATAGGATTTACCGGTAGTTTCATCGGTGATGATTCCGGTATCAAAATCTACGCTTACGGTGTCTCCTGCTTGAATTTCTTCTGCGGCTTCTTCGCATTCCAAAATAGGAAGACCGATGTTAATGGCATTCCGATAAAAAATACGAGCAAAGCTTTTGGCAATAACACAACCGGTACCGCAGGTCTTGATGACCAGGGGAGCGTGCTCTCTGGAAGATCCACAGCCGAAGTTCCAACCGGCAACCATTACATCGCCGGGAGAAACGCGTTTTACGAATTCGGTGTCGATATCTTCCATGCAGTGCAGGGCAAGCTCTTTGGCGTCCGGGGTATTCAGGTAACGGGCCGGGATGATAACATCCGTGTCTACATTATCCGGATATTTGAAAACAGTTCCTTTGGTATTCATTTGGTCAGTCCTCCTTATACTCGGTAATATAGCCGGTCAGTGCACTGGCGGCTGCCGTTTGCGGAGACGCCAAGTAAACTTCACTGTCCACGTGACCCATCCGGCCGACAAAGTTCCGGTTAGTTGTGGCGATACAGCGTTCTCCTGCAGCAAGGATACCCATGTAACCACCAAGGCACGGACCGCAGGTTGGAGTGGATACAATGGCACCGGCATCAATGAATGCAGTGTACCAACCACGTTCCACGCATTCCCGCAGGATTTGCATGGTGCCCGGGATAATAATGCAGCGAATGCCGTCAGCAATGTGTTTGCCGTGCAAAATTTGATAAGCAGCCTCCAGGTCTTCCAGTCTGCCGTTGGTGCAGGAACCGATAACAACCTGGTCTACTTTAATATCGTGTAAATCAGAAGCCGGTCTGGTGTTCTCCGGAAGATGCGGGCAGGCAACAATCGGAACCAATTTGCTGAGGTCAAGAGTAATGACCTTTTCATATTCGGCATCCGGATCTGCTTCATAGACCTTCGGCGCACGTTCACTTCTGCCGTCCAAATAGGCAAGAGTAACGTCGTCTACCGGGAAAATGCCATTTTTGGCACCGGCTTCAATGGCCATGTTGCAAATGCAAAGGCGGTCATCCATGGAAAGGCTATGGGCGCCGTCTCCGGTGAATTCCATACTTTTGTACAGGGCGCCGTCTACGCCAATCATGCCGATAATGGTCAGAATAACGTCTTTGCCGCTGCAATTTGCCGGTAACTTACCGGTCAAATTGAACCGGATGGCGGACGGTACTTTAAACCACGCCATGCCGGTAGCCATGCCGGCAGCCATGTCGGTAGAACCTACGCCTGTGGAGAAAGCTCCAAGAGCTCCGTAGGTACAGGTGTGGCTGTCTGCGCCAATGATGCAATCACCGGCGGTAACAACACCCTGCTCCGGCAAAAGAGCATGTTCAATGCCCATTTTGCCGACGTCATAAAAATGGCTGACGCAGTGTGCTCCGGCAAATTCACGACAGGTTTTGGATTGTTCGGCTGCCTTAATGTCTTTGTTCGGAACAAAGTGGTCCAGAACAATGGCAACTCTGTCTTTATCAAAAACAGACTGGAAGCCTGCTTTGTTAAATTCATTGACAGCAACCGGGGTGGTGATATCGTTTCCAAGGACAATGTCTAATTTTGCATTGATTAATTGTCCCGGAACTACCTTGTCCAGTCCGGCATGGGCGGCAAGGATTTTTTGCGTCATTGTCATTCCCATGTTAGTCACCTGCCTTTGTCATGTTATGGAAGGCACTTAACAGTGCTTTGGTATTTGCAGTAAGAATATCGGTGTCACTGCCGGCGCCCCAATACAGAGTGCCATCAGCACGTTCCAGACCAATGTAGGAAACACCGACGCTTCTGGAGCCGGCGCCCTGCATGCTGTGCTGGGAAAATACTTGCAATGTATATTCTTCTCCGGTGAACTGACGAAGGGCATGGTTAATAGCATTCAATGTGCCGTTGCCTTCGTCTTCCATTTCGGTTTCCTGGCCGTCTTTTAAGAAAGTAATATCAATTTTGACTTTATCGTTGTCTCTGCTAAATTCAAAATCGGTAATTTCTACAGAACCTTTCAGGTTCAGATAATTGTCTGTGAACAATTGTAGAATTTCTTCCGGCTTCAGTTCCTTATGTTCGTGGTCGGAAACGTCCTTGCACAGGTAACTGAAATGTTCCCGCATTTTCGGCGGAAGGTTGTATCCGTAGGCTTGCTCCAACAGATAGCCGATTCCGCCTTTGCCCGACTGGGAATTGACGCGGATGACGTCGGCGTCATAGGTTCTGCCGATATCCTGCGGGTCAATAGGAATGTACGGAACGGTCCATTCATGCAATTTGTTCTTTCTTCTGTACTTCATGCCCTTGGCAATGGCGTCTTGATGCGAACCTGAAAAGGCTGCAAAGACCAGTGCACCGGCATAAGGGGCTCTTTCATAAACCTGCATACGAGTGCATTTTTCGTATTCTGCGGTCAGATAGTTCATGTCGGAGAAGTCCAACTTCGGATCTACACCATGAGAATACATATTCATTGCTAAGGTGATGACGTCTACATTTCCGGTTCGTTCGCCATTGCCGAACAGGGTACCTTCTACACGGTCAGCACCGGCCAGAAGGGCAAGTTCGGTATCGGCTACGCCGGTTCCTCTGTCATTATGTGGATGAAGAGACAAGGTGACGAATTCCCGATACTTCAGGTTTTCGCTCATGTACTCTACTTGAGATGCATAAACATGCGGAAGACTCATTTCTACCGTAACCGGCAGGTTAATGATGACGTTGTTGTCTTCACTAGGTTCCAGCACGTCCAGGACGGCGTTGCAAACTTCCAGTGCATAGTCCGGTTCGGTTCCGGTAAAGGACTCCGGAGAATATTCAAAACGGAAGTTCCCTTCGTATTCCTTGGAAAGCTTTTTGACTAATTTGGCACCGTCAACGGCAATCTTTTTGATTTCCTCTTTACTCTTTTTGAAGACCTGTTCCCGCTGTGCCACGCTGACGGAATTATAAAAATGAATAATTGCGCTTGGGGCACCTTTGCAGGCTTCAAAGGTCTTGCGAATAATATGTTCGCGGCATTGGGTTAATACCTGTACCGTAACATCATCCGGAATCAGATTTTCGTCAATCAGCTTACGCAGGAATTCATATTCTGTTTCACTGGCGGCGGGGAAGCCAACTTCAATTTCTTTGAAGCCAACACCAAGCAGTACCTTGTAGAATTCAAGCTTTTCTTCCAAGCTCATTGGAATAACAAGGCTCTGATTGCCGTCACGCAGATCCACACTACACCAGTCCGGTGCTTTTTCAATGTGATCTTTTTCTACCCATTTGTTGTACTTATGATCTACCGGGTAATATCCCACTTTATATTTACTGGAATCCATCATTGGTTTTATTTACTCCTTTTCTGCAACCACTTCCACTTCAACCAATGCACCCTTCGGGAGATCCTTAACGGCTACGCAGCTGCGAGCCGGCTTTTCGGTAAAATACTGGGCATACACTTCGTTGAAAGCGGAGAAATCATTAATATCACTTAAAAAGCAGACCGTCTTTACGGCCTGAGTTAGCGAGCTGCCTGCAGCAGATAGGACCGCTTCCAGATTTTTGCAGACCTGATGGGTCTGCTCTGTAATGTTGTTGCCCTCAAGAACACCGGTTTCCGGGTTGAGAGGGATTTGTCCGGAGGTAAAGACAAGATTACCTGTTACAATGGCCTGCGAATATGGGCCAATTGCTGCCGGAGCTTGGTTTGTTTGAACTTTGCTACTCATAACTTCAAACCCCTTTCAATAAAATTTTATTTGGAATGGTTATTGGAAAAATTGTTTTATACAATCTTGAAGCCCTCATCCTGAATGGCTTTGGTAATGAGGTTAACATGATTGAAGTCTCTGGTTTCCATTTCAATGCGAAGGAAACAGCCGTTTACGCTTTCGGTGTTACCCTTTTCATAATGAACACCGGTAACGTTACCGCCGCAATCGGCAATGATGCGGGAAATTTCTTTTAACTGACCCGGCTTGTCAATCAGCTCAATTAAGAAGCTGGAAGAGCGACCGGAATTTAAGAGGCCGCGGTCAATGACACGGGAAAGGCTGGTAACATCAATGTTACCACCGGATACAACAGCAACTACACGCTTCCCTTTCAGATCAAACTTGCGGGACATGATAGCGGCCAAAGCAGTTGCACCGGCACCTTCTGCAATCATCTTTTGTTTTTCAATAAGTGCAAGGATGGCACTGGATACTTCATCGTCCGTAACAAGGGCAATTTCATCCACATATTCTTTGACTAATTCAAAGGTGTTGTCTCCGGGCTGTTTTACTGCAATGCCGTCGGCAATGGTAGAAACGGAGGGGAGACATTCAATGCAGTCATGGTGAATGGAATTGTACATGCTTGGCGCCCCGGTTACCTGGACTCCATAAATTTTAATGGAGGGACGAATATGCTTTGCGGTATAAGCAATACCGGAAATTAATCCGCCACCACCAATGGGAACAACAATGGCATCTACATTGTCTAAGTCATTCAGAATTTCCAGAGCAATGGTGCCTTGACCGGCAATGACATTTTCATCATCAAACGGATGAACAAAGGTATATCCTTCTTGCTCTTTCAACTCCAAGGCTTTCTGATAGGCGTCGTCATAACAACCCTCTACCAGGCAAACTTCTGCGCCAAAAGCTTTGGTGGCTTCTACTTTGGAAATAGGAGCGCTGTCCGGCAGGCAAATCAGAGATTTGATGCCGCTTTTAGTGGCTGCCAGTGCTACGCCCTGTGCATGGTTACCTGCGGAGCAGGCAATAACGCCTTTGGCCTTTTCCTCTTCGGAAAGCATGGCAATTTTATAAGCAGATCCTCTGACTTTGAAGGATCCGGTAATCTGTAGATTTTCCGGCTTTAAGTAGAGTTCACAGTCCGGAACAATACCATAGGTTTTTACCAGTTTGGTTTCACGAACAATGTTTTTGAGCACCGACTGTGCGTCAAAAACCTGATCAAGAGATAGCATTTTCTTATTCCACCTTTCTGTTACTTTAAGAGACTTTACGTAGCTTTAAAAACGAGCTTTCAGGTAAAATAAAACCGCCTCAAAGCCGCTTGCTTTGAGACGGGTGCTATCAATTTCACTCGCGGTACCACTCAAATTGCGGACAAGGAGTCCGCCACCTCTTGAAGTCTAGCAACTTCTATGCACTAACGTAGCAAACACGGGAAACGTCTACTGGGTGTCAGAACCTTTGGGGCTTCCGGCTCGGAAGGGATGGGAGGTTCTGCAGCACTTTATCGGGATTACACCGTCTCCGACTCTCTGTAAAAGTAACAAAAGCAGGCTCTGTCTTCGTCAACGCCTTTTTTAATAAGTTATATACTTATTAAATCTAGGAGTATTTTAACACAGAGCCATGCAATGTCAACAAATAATTTAGATTTTCTTTGGTAGCTTTGAATATGTACTCAAATGTGATAAGTTGGCGCTTTGGCCGGACCGTTTTTTTACTTGTTTAAGCGATCTTCAGCCTGCTGCGCAAGGAATGCTTGGCACTCTTTGAAGCTCTTCAGTTTGAATTCATTACTTCTCTTCTTGTAATCTTCCACTGCAGCAAGAGTCTTCTGTGCTTCTTCTTCCTTACCCTTCAACGGCTTATGTGTGTACGGGTTCAGTCCGAACTGATGGAACCGTTTGGTCAGAAGGGTAATGTAACAGATGTCAAAGATGGCACAGATGGCGGCAAGGCAGTATACGAAGTATTGACCCGGCATCCAATAAAGGCCAATGCAGGTTGGCGCCAGTGTACCAAGGAACTTACACCAAGCAACCCAAATAGACAGACCTTCTACAGTTTCCTTGTGGAACATATGCTGGCAGAACAGAACGGACATAATGGCGTTCATTAAGTAGGCAGCAAACATAGGAGAGTCAGGAAGGGTCGGCCACTGCGGGTTCATCATCAGAATGGTAACAAAGATAATGGCAAACATACCGAATTTGATGAAAGGATAACCCCAGTCATAACCGGCAAAGCGTTTGGCATAGAACATTTTTCCGTATTTGTAGTCCAAAACGAACATGACAGCGTCAAAAACAACCCACAGGTAAATGCCCCAGCGTGTAATTGGTTCCGGATACGGAACTAAGAACGCAAATTGGAACTCCCAAGAGAAGTTCATGCACAGGCAGACCCAGGGCATGGATGGTGCATGGTCTTTGTGCAGACGATAAATAATAATCAGGTAAACAGCGGTCCATAACAACGCACTGGCAACAATCAGAAAGATGGTGCCCCAACCAAGGTTAGAAAACATATTTCGGATGTAGTCATACCATTCGTCATACGGCTTCATCATTTCCAGATTGCCCCAATGAACGCCTGGGTGAGTGGTTAAACCACCAAGCACTTCATGGACAAACGCTAACAGTTTGTCAAACATTTTTCATTCTCCTCTCTCAAAAAACTCCTGTTAAAAAATAAGCAGAAAGACCAGGGTGGGCTTTCTGCTTTTGCGGAGTTTCCGCATTTATTTTACGTCTGCAATTTTGATTTCTGCAATAAGAGTAATGGAAAAATACTGTTAAAAAAGGAAAATAGAATTTGTACAAAATTACAAATCTGCAAATTTGTAATTGGCAAACAACAGGCACTGTCCATTACATGCAAAAGGCAAAAATGGCTGCAAATTGCAGAATGGTACCGCCCAAGATAAACAGATGGAAGATGGAGTGGCTGTATTTATGACCCTTTGTTTGACGAACAAAGTAAATCATGCCAAGGGAATAAACTACACCACCACCGGCAAACAGGAGAATGAACCAAGGAGAGTAGACAATCCACATCGCCCAAATGGCGGAAAGTACGCTCCATCCGGCAACAAAGTAACAGGAGTAGGAGAGCGGGCCATATTTGTGGAAGTCAATAGCGGTGAATACCGTGCCAACGATGCAAACTACATGAACAATGGCCCAGGTGGTCCAAGCTAAGGCGGGATATTGTTCGCGGAGTGCGCCCATGGCAATTGGTGTGTAGGTTCCGCAAATCAGGGTATAAATGTCACAGTGGTCCAGAATTTGCATAATTTTCTTAGCGTATCTGTCCTTCACCGGATCCAGTCCATGATATACGCTGGAGATAGTATATACCAGAATCATGGACAAGCAGTAAAGAATGCCGGATACCATTCCCCAGACATTGTGAGTTAACACACATTTAATAATGACTCCAATCATGGCAAGAACGCCAAGACCGCCACCGACAATGTGACTAACCATATTAAAGACTTCTTCGCCGTGGGTGTAGACCGGCAACTTTCTTTCTTTTACCGGTGTGCGTGGCATATCAATTCTACGTTCTCTGCGTTGCTTTTTTGTCGGAGCCCCATTTTTGAGGACTGCTTCTGCCATAACGTCACGTCCTTTCGTTTCTGCTTTTCCCTTTGCTGCCGAAAGTGTAACGCCTTTTCTCTGGCGAGTCACTCTATTCCTGCTTTTGCGGTTTCTACGCTTTTCTACCTATATGGAAAGGGCACTCTCCTGTGCGGAGAGTGCCCTCTACTATGCCGTAAAAATGGCTTACTTAGGTGCTCTTTAACACTTCTTACTTGATCAGAGATTCACCGGTCATTTCTGCAGGCTGCGGAAGGCCGAGAATCTTCAGAATGGTCGGGGAGAGGTCACAGAGGCGGCCGCCTTCCCGAAGCTCTACATTGCCACAGCCGATAACGGCAAAGGGAACCGGGTTGGTGGTGTGCGCCGTAAAGGCGGACCCATCCGGTTCATACATTTTATCGGCGTTGCCGTGGTCAGCGGTCAAAAGGATGGCGCCGCCCATTTTTTCAACGGCGTCCTGTAACCGTCCAACGCAGGTGTCAACGGTTTCTACCGCTTTCACAGCGGCATCAAAGACACCGGTGTGACCAACCATGTCACAGTTGGCAAAGTTGATGATAATTACGTTGTACTTGTCAGAAAGAACAGCTTCTACCAGTTTGTCGGTTACTTCCGGAGCGCTCATTTCCGGTTGAAGGTCATAGGTGCTAACCTTCGGACTTGGAATCAAAATGCGGTCTTCTCCTTCGTTGACGGTTTCCACGCCGCCGTTGAAGAAGAATGTTACATGAGCATATTTTTCAGTTTCGGCAATCCGCAACTGGGTCATATGGTTGGCAGCAAGATATTCTCCAAGGGTATTGTGTAATTCCTGTGGCTTAAAGGCTACCTGTACGTTTGGCATGGTGGCATCATACTGTGTCATGCAAACATAGGTAACCGGGAAATACTGATGCGGGAATCCATCCAGTTCCGGATCCACAAAGCAACGGGTAATTTCTCTGGCACGGTCCGGACGGAAGTTGAAGAAAATAACACTGTCATTTTCTTGTACTCTTCCGCCATCCATGCAAACGGTTGGCAGAACAAATTCGTCTGTCAGATGTTTGCCGTCTTCATCTACTACATCATAAGAAGCTTTAACAGCGGCAACCGGATCGGTTGTATGGTTTCCTTCGCCTTTGACAATGGCATTGTATGCCTTGCTGACACGTTCCCAACGGTTATCACGGTCCATGGCATAAAAACGTCCGGTCAGAGTTGCAATCTGACCAACGCCGTTTTTGTCCATGTAATCCTGCAGTTGCTGAACGTAGTCAGCACCGGAGGTCGGCGGCACGTCACGGCCATCCAGAATGGCGTGAACATAAACCTTAGTCAGACCGTTCTTTTTAGCAAGGTCAAGCAGACCAAATAAATGCTTAATATGGCTGTGCACGCCACCGTCGGACAGTAAGCCGATCAGATGCAGTGCAGAGTCATTCTTTTTGCAATTTTCTACAGCTGCCAGGAAGGCTTCGTTTTGGAAGAAGTCACCATCTTCAATAGATTTGGTAATGCGAGTCAGTTCCTGGTAAACAATGCGGCCGGCGCCGATATTGGTGTGGCCGACTTCGGAGTTGCCCATCTGGCCGTCCGGCAGACCTACGTCAAGGCCGGAAGCACCAATGGTGGTATGTGGACATTCGGACATAATTTTGTCCAGTCTTGGAGTTTTGGCAGCTACAATGGCATTGCCGTAGGTTGCGTCCGGCACCCAGCCAAAGCCGTCCATAATGCATAATACTACTGGTTTTTTCATAGTGATATCCCTTTCAAAAGTTCAGCTCCCCGTGTTCGGAGAGCTGAACGGAATCGGATGAATTATTTGGATGCTGCGGCAACAATGGCAGCAAAGTCGGCCGGCTTCAAGGAGGCGCCGCCGATCAGACCGCCGTCAATGTCTTCTTTGGCCAGGAGGCCTTCGGCATTGCCGGCATTCATGGATCCGCCATACTGAACAACAAAAGCATCAGCGGCATCCTTATTGTAAAGGGTAGCAATCAGGTCACGAATGTACTTGTTGACTTCTTCAGCCTGATCATCGGTGGCGGTAACGCCGGTGCCGATGGCCCAAACCGGTTCATAAGCAATGATAATGTCTTTCAGCTCTTCTTCGGAAACACCGGCAAGAGCAATCTTGGTCTGGGTAGAAATAACTTCAAAGGTAATGTTTTTCTGACGTTCATCCAGCGTTTCACCAACGCAAAGGATTGGCTTCAGACCGGCATTCAGTGCAGCGCGAACACGATCATGTACGGTTTCGTTGGTTTCACCGAAATAGGTTCTTCTTTCAGAGTGGCCGATAACAACATACTCTACGCCGATTTCTTTCAGCATGGCTGCGGAAATTTCACCGGTAAAGGCACCGGATTCTGCCCAGTGTACGTTTTCGGCGCCAACTTTAATGTTGGTACCCTTGGTCAGTTCAACTACGTTTGCCAGATCAACATAAGGAACGCAAACAATAACATCACAGTCAGCGTCTGCAACAAGCGGTTTGATGTCACAAACCAGAGCAGCGGCTTCTGCCGGAGTCTTGTTCATTTTCCAGTTACCGGCAATGACTGCCTTACGAAGTGTCTTATTCATGTTAACTACCTCTTTTGAGTTTATTTACTTTGTTTTTCTTCTCTGTAATTTAGTCTTTATCTGCCATGGCAGCAATACCCGGGAGTTCTTTGCCTTCCAGGAATTCCAGAGAAGCACCGCCGCCGGTGGAAATGTGGGTCATCTTGTCACCGAAGCCGAGCTGGTTAACAGCAGCTGCGGAGTCGCCACCACCGATTACGGTTACAGCATCAGTTTCTGCAAGAGCTTTGGCAACAGCCAGAGTACCCTTAGCAAGTGTCGGGTTTTCAAATACGCCCATAGGTCCGTTCCAAACAACGGTCTTAGCCTTGGAAACGGCTTCTGCATACAGCTGAGCGGTCTTCGGACCGATGTCACAGCCTTCACAATCAGCCGGAATCTTGTCTACATCTACAACCTGAGTTTCTACCGGAGCATCAATAGGATTCGGGAAATCTTTGATTACAACTACATCGACCGGGAGAAGGAGTTCTACGCCCTTGGCAGCAGCCTGTTCCATCATGTTCTTGCAGTAGTCAATCTTGGTTTCGTCCAGAAGGGACTTTCCTACCTGATAGCCTTTTGCTGCAGCAAACGTATAAGACATGCCGCCGCCGATGATCAGGGTGTCGGCCTTGTCTAACAGGTTTTCAATAACGGAAAGCTTGTCAGCAACCTTAGCACCACCGAGAATGCAAACGAATGGACGAGCCGGATCATTGACTGCGTTTCCAAGATACTTGATTTCTTTTTCAATCAGATAACCGCTGACAGCTTCCTCTACATAGTCTACAACACCAACGGTGGAGCAGTGTGCTCTGTGTGCGGTACCAAATGCATCATTTACAAAAACGTCGGCCAGGGAACCCAGTTCCTTAGAGAAGGCTTCTTCGTTCTTGGTTTCTTCTTTTCTGTAACGTGTATTTTGCAGAAGAACAATGTCTCCGTCCTTCATGGCAGCAACGGCAGCTTTTGCATTTTCGCCGACAACGTTATCATCGGCGGCAAATTTTACTTCCTGGCCAAGTAACTCAGACAGTCTGACTGCAACCGGTGCCAGGGACAGCTCCGGCTTTGGCTCTCCTTTCGGCTTGCCAAGGTGGGAGCAAAGAATTACTTTGCCACCGTCGGCAACCAGCTTTTTAATGGTTGGCAAAGCAGCTATCAGACGGTTTTCGTCGGTAATTTTGCCTTCCTTAAGTGGAACGTTAAAGTCACAGCGTACTAATACGCGCTTTCCTTTGACGTTAATATCGTCTACGGTTTTCTTATTAAGAGTCATATTGAAGTCCCTTTCTGCATAAGCTTTGATAATAGAGAGTTTCTCCGTTTCCACAGTAAATTATAACGAAAAAAACATTAGTGTCAAAATGTTAACGAGCTTTTTTCACAGGCGTTTTTAGTTTCTCTGTTTTTGCCAAAAAAAGCCACGGGAAAACCCCGTGGCTACGACACCTTTTTGTACCGTACATTATACTTTACAACAGATTTGCATCGGTCCATTTGTAGTTATGTAATTGGCCGCTGCACAGGAGCTCCGGATAGTCCCATTGCCGCAGCACTTCATAAACGCCGATGGCCACTGAATTGGATAAGTTTAAGCTGCGGCACTCGTCCATCATCGGAATCCGGACACAGCGTTCCGGATGGGCAAGGAGCAACGGCTCCGGGAGGCCCTTGGTCTCCTTGCCGAACAGCAGGAAACTGTTGTCCGGATAGGGGACATCCGTATGCCTGTGCAGCGCCTTAGTGGTATAGTAAAAGAAGTGTCCATCCGGGTTCTTTTCAAAGAAGTCATCCAGATTTTCATAGTATGTTAAATCCAGGTAGTGCCAATAGTCTAAACCTGAGCGTTTTAGCTGTTTGTCGGTTACTGTAAAGCCCATTGGCTTTACAATGTGCAGATGCGCGCCTGTGCATGCACATGTCCGTGCAATATTCCCTGTGTTCTGCGGAATTTCCGGTTCTACTAAAACAATATTTAATGTGGCCATGTGCCGTCTCCTTTTTGGTTGGATTACGCTCTTTTGGATGGAGCTTTTTAAACGTTAAACTTGACCTATTATAAGCAGAAGTTGCAAGCTATGCAATTGCCGAAGCTTTGGCTGAAACAGTTTATCTAAGGAAGTCTCGACGAAAAAACACTTGACTTGGAGTCAACTTCAAGCGCTATGCTTAAATAAGATTGCTGTAAATGTATTGCTTTGCCAAGAAAACATTGTATTTGCTAAGGAAGTATTATCAAAAAGTAAATCTAAAAATAGGACTAAAGAGAATTCACCAAGGAGAAGGCATATGACTATTAAAGAAGTAGCAGAAAAATATGGAATTTCGCAGGATACGCTTCGTTATTATGAGCGGGTAAAAGTAATTCCGGAAGTAACCAGAACCGCCGGTGGTATCCGCAATTATCAGGAAAGTGACCTTGGTTGGGTGGAACTTGCCATTTGTATGCGAGGTGCCGGTTTACCAATTGAAAGCTTAATTGAATATCAACGGCTGTTCCAAGAAGGAGACTCCACCATACCGGCAAGATTACAGCTGTTAAAAGATCAGATGACAACTTTGGAAGAACAGAAGGCGCAAATTGAAGAGACAATGAGCCGACTCGCCTATAAAATATCCAAGTATGAAGAAGCGGTAAAAACCGGGAAACTGGTCTGGGCACCGGAGGACAAAGAGAAATGTGGTGGCGAATTTTAAGAGGCGGTGTATAATAGCTGCATTAATTGCGAAAAGAAGGGCGTGGAAACGCATGTTGAATCAGTTTTCCAGAACTGAATTGTTGCTGGGAAAAGAAGGCATGGAGCGGTTGCAAAATGCGCGGGTGGCTGTGTTTGGTATCGGCGGCGTGGGCGGATATGTCTGCGAGGCGCTGGTACGCAGTGGGGTGCAGCACTTTGACTTAATTGATGATGATCGCGTTTGTCTTACGAATTTGAACAGACAGATTATTGCAACAAGAAAAACAGTTGGGAAGCATAAGGTAGAAGTCATGCGGGAGCGAATGTTGGATATCAACCCGACTGTGACGGTGACCATGCATCAATGCTTCTTTTTGCCGGAAAATGCAGATACCTTTCCGTTTGAAGAATATGACTATGTTGTAGATGCTGTTGATACCGTAACCGCAAAGTTGGAATTAATTCAACGGTGCCAAGATAAAGGAGTGCCGATTATCAGTGCCATGGGCGCCGGCAATAAGCTGGACCCGGGCCGACTGAGGGTGGCGGACATTTATGAAACGCGAGTAGACCCGTTGGCCCGGGTCATGCGCCGCGAATGCAAACGCAGGGGCATTCGGCAGCTGAAGGTGGTTTACTCGGATGAGCAACCGACGCGTCCTATA
This sequence comes from Bacteroidaceae bacterium, assembly GCA_963623075.1. GTDB lineage: Bacteria > Bacillota > Clostridia > Oscillospirales > Acutalibacteraceae > RUG420. The sequence goes on along the minus strand of CAVFJZ010000003.1, from coordinate 179,625 downwards.
GAGGATATGTCTATCAGCTGCCGTACGAACTGCATTTGCCCGCCGGGCGCCGAGCGCAAATGCGTGGACCGCCGGGATATCCCCGGCAGTACCGCCTTTGTTCCGGCGGTGGCCGGCCTGCTGATTGCCGGCGAAATAGTTGCTGACCTTAGCGGTGTTCGCGCGTGCCCTTATTAATAAAACTACTAAGAATAAGAAAAGACTGCTGGTTGCCGGCGTGGCAATCAGCAGTCTTTTTTTTGTTTGGCTGAATCAATTTCTTCTTCTTCTTGACAAATACCCCTGTGGGGTATAGTATGATGCTGAAAAAAGAGATACCCCATAGGGGTATCTTACAAGATGGATAAGAAAGCTGAATCGCAAAGGAAAGGAGAAGAAAAAATGAGTGATACAAACCCAAAAAAGTGTTGTTGCTTTGGCGTGGAAAATGCAGATGGCACTGCTGAAGTGGCAGAAGGTAGCGGAAAGCGGAAGTATAGGACGGCTGAGGAGCAGAAGGCGTTGCTGAATCGCCTGAGAAGAATAGAGGGACAGGTTCGGGGCTTGGAGAAAATGATAGAGGAAAATGCCTACTGCCCGGACATCCTGGTGCAGGCCTCCGCGGTAAATTCGGCGGTGAATTCCTTTAGCAAGGAGCTGTTAAGCAGCCATATGAAGACTTGTGTGGTACACGACATTCGTGAAGGCCACGATGAAGTAGTGGATGAACTTTTGTCCACGTTGCAGAAAATGATGAAATAAGGGTGACGGAAATGACGCAATATAATGTAACCGGGATGAGTTGCGCAGCCTGCCAAGCCCGAGTGGAAAAGGCAGTCAGTGCGGTCCCGGGGGTTACTTCTGTGGCAGTTAGTTTATTGACGAATTCCATGGGTGTGGAAGGGGATGCAAAGCCGAAGGACATTATCCGCGCAGTGAAGGATGCAGGATATGGCGCGTCGGAAAAGGGAAGGAGCTCTGGCGTAGACAGCCGCGGTGACATTGGCTCCGGCTCCGGCGAGTCAGCTTCTTACTTCATTGAAGAAGCAATGGAGTCTTTGCAGGATACAGAAACTCCAAAGATGCTGAAACGGCTTGGATGGTCGGTAGGCTTTCTTTTGATTTTAATGTATTTCTCCATGGGTGCGCACATGTGGGGGTGGCCGCTGCCGTCCTTTTACACGGACAATCACATTGCCATGGGGCTGACGCAAATGCTCTTGGCCATTGTGGTTATGATGATTAATAAGCGGTTCTTTGTCAGCGGATTTAAAAGTTTGTGGCATAGGGCTCCGAATATGGATTCTCTGGTTGCTTTGGGCTCTGCGGCGTCCTTCCTGTACAGTACATATGCTTTGTTTGCCATGACGCGCGCACAGGTGGACGGCGGGTCGGCAGCGGCCATGCCGTATATGAACAGTTTTTATTTTGAATCGGCGGCCATGATTTTGGCGCTGATAACCGTAGGGAAAACGTTGGAGTCTTATTCTAAAGGAAAGACAACCAATGCTTTAAAAGGGTTGCTCTCCTTGGCGCCGAAGGTGGCCATTGTGGAGCGAACGGTAGACGGTGCCGTACAAGAATTGGAAGTGCCGGTAGATCAAGTTGTTTCAGGCGACATTTTTGTGGTACGGCCAGGAGAACAAATTCCGGTGGATGGCTTTGTGCTGGAAGGCTCCGGTGCAGTGGATGAATCTTCCTTGACGGGGGAAAGTATTCCTGTGGACAAAAAGGATGGGGATACCGTATCTGCCGGTACCATAAATCAGTCCGGATTCCTGCGCTGCAAAGCCACGCGGGTGGGGCAGGATACCACGCTGTCACAAATTATTAAGATGGTAAGCGATGCAGCTGCCACCAAAGCGCCAATAGCAAAAATTGCTGATAAAGTATCCGGCGTTTTTGTTCCGGCAGTTATCGGCATTGCAGTATTGGTTTTGATTATTTGGCTACTCCTTGGCCAAAGCTTCGCCTTTGCCATGACACGCGCCGTTTCGGTACTGGTCATCAGCTGTCCCTGTGCTCTTGGCTTAGCAACGCCGGTTGCCATTATGGTGGGCAACGGGAAAGGCGCCCGAAACGGCATCCTGTTTAAAACGGCGGTTTCTTTGGAAGAGACCGGCAAGATTGCCGCTATTGCACTGGATAAAACAGGAACCATTACCGAAGGAAAACCAAAGGTAACAGATCTGATTCCGCTGAATGATTCTACTGAAGGTGAACTGTTGCAGATGGCTTATCTGCTGGAGCGTCGGAGTGAACATCCACTGGCAAAGGCCATTGTGGAAGAAGGTCTTTCGTGGAACTTTGCTGCCGGGGATGAGGCCGGCGCAGACGGAAATGTCCTGACGGACTTTACGGCCTTGCCGGGCAATGGCCTAAGTGGTATGTTGAATGGGGTACGCTTAATTGGCGGCAATCTTGAACTGATGCGTCAGAACACCACGTATCCGATTCCGGATGACGTGGTGGCAAAGGCGGAGGCTTTGGCCGGCCAGGGCAAAACACCAATGTTTTTTGCCGCAGACGGCGAATTGCTGGGTATCATTGCGGTAGCAGATGTCATTAAAGAAGATTCCTGTAAAGGAATCCATGAGTTGCAAAACATGGGAATCCATGTAGTTATGCTGACCGGAGACAATTTGCTGACGGCAAATGCCATTGCCGCATCCGCCGGTGTGGATGAAGTTATTGCCGGTGTTTTGCCGGACGGTAAAGCAGAAGTTATCCAGCAATTACAGCAGAAATACGGTAAGGTTGCCATGGTAGGCGACGGCATCAACGATGCTCCTGCGCTGACCATGGCAGATATGGGCATCGCCATCGGAACGGGTACAGATGTTGCCATTGATGCAGCTGACGTGGTCTTAATGAACAGCAAATTAACAGATGTTTCCGCTGCTGTCCGCCTGAGTCGGCAGACGCTGCGGAATATCAAGCAAAATCTGTTCTGGGCCTTTTTCTATAACGTCATCTGCATCCCATTGGCCGCCGGCTGTTATCACAGCCTCGGCCTGGATCTGAACCCGATGATTGGCGCTGCCGCCATGAGCTTGTCCAGCTTCTGCGTTGTCATGAACGCATTACGGCTGAATTTGTTCCAAATTCGGAACACGAAACACGATAAACCACGCAAAAACAGGTGGAATAACACGCCTGATTTAAAAGGAGCAATTACCATGAATGAAAAAACAATTAAAGTAGAAGGCATGATGTGCGGACACTGCGAAGCATCCGTAAAAAAAGCATTGGAAGAGGTTAAACACGTAGTATCCGCCACAGCAGACCATGAATCCGGTACAGTAAATCTGCAGCTGGATGGTGACGTGAAGGAAGCCAAACTGAAAAAAGCAGTAGAGGATGCCGGATACAAGTATCTTGGTTAAGCCTAAAGGCAAATCCGGTGGCAAACCTGGCTCTACCCCTCAGTTTGCCACCCAAAACGCAAAATCGGGTGGCAAATTCAGCAGTGCCCGCCCATTTGCCACCCGCCAAAGGCTGTCATGCCTATGGCTTGCCATCCGCCAAAGGCAGCCATGCCCATGGCTTGCCATCTGAAAGGCAAATCCGGTGGCAAACTTGGCTCTACTCCTCAGTTTGCCACCCAAAATGCAAAATCGGGTGGCAAATGCAACAGTAGCCGTCCATTTGCCACCCGCCAAAGGCTGCCGTGCCCATGGCTCTCTATCTGAAAGGCAAATCCGGTGGCAAACCTGGCTCTACTCCTCGGTTTGCCACCCGAAACGTAAAATCGGGTGGCAAATTCAGCAGTGCCCGCCAATTTGCCACCCATCAATGGCATTGCTTAAGCGTACTGCTCAACCGCAGTGCACAAAGCAAAAGAAGCACCGATATTATGGTGCTTCTTACTGAAATTGGTATTTTTAGCAATTGGTATTTTTTTGCAATTAGTATTTTTAGCAATTGGTATTCCGTTTCTAATTTAAAGCCCCCACGTTTACGTGGGGGCTTCCCTTTTTAATTGGAGTGTGTGCTTTCACACTGTATGTATGTCTCCGCGCGTGTTCCTTGCAGGTTTCAGTTGCGCATCCAGTGCACAGCAAGTGTGCGCTTCCGCACTGTACACTTCTGCATCGCACGTGCTTTTCTTACACGTTTTTCTTACGCGCTTTTATGCAAAATTCTTGCATACTTCAAGAGCGGCACGCATCCAGTGCACTGCCGCTACATTGTTACGCGGTGGCAGTAGTGGACTTCTGTGCTTCTTCATATTTCAGGAACTCATATAATTCAGCTTTTGTCTGATAGTAATATGGGCTAACGTAGAAAATACCAAGGATTCCTAATGTGCACATAGATAAGATTCCCCATCCAATAAAGGATAAGTCAAGAACAAATGCCTGCCATTTGTATCCGTCCATCATTTGACTGGATTTACGGATGGCATCCATTGGCTGTAAGTCGGGATTGTCGGAAAGAAGGAATGGTACCATGGCGTAGGAATAACTTTTTACAATTCCGGGAATAATGAGCAATAAGCTCCACAAGACAACAAAGATATCTGTCAACAAAACAGTAACAATGCTATTGGCATAATTGTTTTTGAATACGGAAATTAATTCACCTAATTCTGCTTTTTCATGATTGTTCTTTTTAAAGAAGGAACATCCTCCAATTTTAAGCGGATTGAAAACAAATACATTAAGTAAACCGGCAATCAGTCCAACAAATGCCGCTACTCCGGCCATTTCAGCTGAAGCGTTAGAATCGGCACCATTAATATTGATATTAACGCTTGCACCGGCAGCTCCTGTGGTTACTGCAACTAAAACAATTGCGGCAACTACACTGGCACTATAATTTCCCTTAAATGCAACTTTTGCTTTTTCTTTGAGGTCAATTCTGTTAATTGGCATAATCCCAACCCCTTTTTTAAAATAATTCTTAAATAGCGTCTCTGTCTGGTAGTGCTTCTGTCTGAAAAAATGACATTACCATAGAGACCAGAGACCACAAAACAATAGCATATGCGCAACCGCAGAGACTATACACTTGCAAAGCCTGTGCGCTTACACAGCTTGTACAGTCATAATACCAATACATATCGGTTTTAACAAGTAAAAAAAGCGTATAAATAAAAGGCATATAAAAGGAATGCAAAAGGCGTATAAAAGCACCGTGAAAGCTTTATTTATTGGTAATGTCCAGAATGTTGTCTACCGTATCAAACAGATAATC
>CAVFJZ010000003.1:0-174437 GCA_963623075.1 Bacteroidaceae bacterium | reverse complement strand
GTTGATTTCCTCTTTGGAAAGGTCGGTTTCGTCCCGCAATTCCTGTGCTAAGTCACGGATTGTGGTGACGCGCGGAGACATGTCATGGGAAAGACTCTTCATAACAGTGCCCTTAATTTTTTCCCGTGCGTATTGGGAAGCGTCTTTCTTGGCTTGTTCTTCCAAGCGGCAACGCTGTAAAGCCAAAGTTAGCTGGTTAATTAGCGCATGAATGGCATCCATGGTTACCTGATCCGGCTCACATAAAGTGCAGTCAATGGATACAACACCAATGGTTTTTCTATTCAGGCGAATAGGAATATATTTATAGTCACTATCCGGAAATTCCGCTTCCCCGTGACCGCACGGAGAGGAATTGCGGAAACACCAATTTACGGCTTTGTTACTTTCATCCTTGGGAATGTCTACTAAGAACTGGGTGTCCGTCATGGCAATTTGGCTAAGGGCGCGACTGGCAAACTTAATAATTTGGTCACGCTCCTGAATTTTCAGCAAGCCTTCAATGGACTGATACAGCTCTTTATGAATTTGTGCTTCCCGCTGTGACTGCTTGGTTTGTTTCTTCAGCCGAACCACCAGAATATTGACGAAAATGGCCACCATCAGGAAGATAACCATAGTCAAAATAAAGCTTTTTTGGTGGATAACAAAGGAGTAGCGCGGTTCCACAAACAAGAAAGCGTGGGAGGTAATGAACAGCACCGATGAAAAAATAGTTGCTACAAAACTGCTGGTTTCAAATACCACGACAACGGTGCCAAGCAAGTAAATCAGCAGCAGGTAGGGTGCCTGTACTCCATGGGTTAGGAAGGTGTATCCAAGTAACGTGCTTAATAAATAAACGACTAAAATAACGGCAATGGAATACAAGATTTTTTTCAGAATGTTCTTTTTATTGTCCTGCATCTGTTTTTGCCTCCTTCAATTTCTGAAGCCTTTCTCGCCTTTGCCGAATTTTTTCTTTTCGGGTAGAGGTTTCTTTTATTTTGTCTTTTCCCAGGCGAGTCAGCTCTACTATGTCTGCGCCAAAGCGATACATTCCCAATGGAATAATATAGACTTCCAAACGAGCAATCAGCATACCAACAATAATGATCCACATGGCGGGGACCGGCATATCTCTGCTGACCAGGCCAATAGAAACACCGGTGGTGGACAGGGCAGAAATGAATTCGTAGAAAGAATCACGGAAGTCATAACCACAGGCGGTAAGGCCTAGCGTGCCAAGCAAAGCAATGTTGAAATACAGGAAAAGGAACGAATTATTTTCTTGCTGTTCTTTCGGAGACACGGTGACGCGGTTGCCGTAGCGCAAGATTTCCCGCTGGCGATGCAGATGACTGGTGTCAATCAGGTCCTGGAAGGTCCAGTAAACTTCTTTTGTTGCCATGGCAATACGATACGATTTAGCACCACCTGCAGTGGAACCGGTATTGCCACCGACCAACATTAAAACCAGGGCAGGAACCATAGAAGAACCAATGGTAAGCCAAGTGCTGTCCACGGTGGACAGCCCAGTGGTAGTGACACAAGTAATTACTTGGAAAGCGGCGTCATCAATGGCGTGCAGGGTGTCTTCCGAAATATGGTTGACCATAAAAATAACGGTCAAAATGGGGGTAAAGAAGACAATTAGACAGGTCATTACTAAGGTCTCCGCGTGGCAGAAAAATTCTTTGAATTTTCCGCGGATCAGCATCAGGGACGACATAAAGTTGGTGGCGCCCATAATCATTAAAATCATGGTAATGATATCTATGGGGACACTGTTGTAGTGCCCGATGCTGTCCGCCTGGGTGGAGAATCCACCCGTTGCCACAGCGGAAATAGAGTGATTAACGGCATCAAATGGACTCATGCCAAACAAAATATAAAGGACGGTCCCCGATAAAATCATGGACATGTAAATGGTCAGAATGGTACGGGCGGAGTGAAGTAAGCTGGGAGCCACTACATCGTTATGCCCTTCGGCCGTAAATAATTGCATTCCGTAAACTTCGGAAAGAGCAGTACTTAAAATCAGAATCAAACCGACACCGCCAAAGAGGTGCAGGGTGGAGCGATACAGTAAAAGTAAATGGGATGCCTGTGTAACATCTGTCATAGTGAAACCGGAGGTGGTAAAACCGCTGGTGGTTTCAAATACTGCTTGAGAAAAGGTATATCCTCCTGTTAGCAGAAATGGGGTAGAGCCAACCAGAATTGAAATTACCCAAATAAGGAGGACAATAAAGGACCCTTCGTTTCGTTTCAGAGTACGAGAGGTAGAGCCTTTGCTCAGAATCATGAACATGTATCCGACCAAAATGGACAAAACACCGGGAAGAATAAAGCTATGCGCATAAGAACGTTCTTCCGGATAAAAAGGTAAAAGGGCTACCGGCACCATAATAATGATGCCAAGTAATACCAGATCATAACTCAGGCAACTGAGAATGGCCTGGTAAAGCGATTTCATCTCAGTTTCATTTTGCTTCATACGGTTTGCCTCGTAATGGTAGCAATGGCCTTTTTCTGACTTTCCGGGGTGGTCAGTACCATAAGCTTGTCTCCGGCGCGGATTTCCGTGGAACCGGAGGGAATAGTCATGCCCTTATTTTTGCGAAGAATACAGCCGATAATGGTGTCCTGTGGCAGTTCAATATCCCGCAAGGTTTGTCCAACACAGGCATAGGTAGACTCAATCATGACTTCGCTTACAATTACTTTTTCATCTTCAATAGAGAAGGTCTTAATTAGGTTTTCAACAGAAGTGGCCTGCGCAATATACTGGGAAACCATGTGGGTAACACTGATAACGGTGTTGACACCCAGCTCTTTAAACAGCTCCACGTTTTTCGGGTTTGCTACAATGCAAATACACTTTTTAACACCGAAACAACGCTTGCAATATTGGCAGATGGCTAGGTTGTCTGCATCTCTGTGCGTTAAGGCAACTACAACATCAAAGTTCTGTATTCCGGCTTCTTCCAAAATGAAATATTTACTGGAATCTCCGCAGATGATGGGAATCTGGTGGGTTGCGGCAAGGTGATCGGCATAAACCGGATCCTCATTAATGACAACCAATTTGTGCTTTTTTTGTTTTAATTGTCCAATTAAGAAGTCGGCCTGGGTACGGCCGCCGGCAATCAGAATTCTCATTCCAGTTCATCCTCCTCCGGTGCTTCACCAAACAGGCTGGTTTCCAGTTGCCCCAAGGAAAGCTTGAATGGATAAATGGCTTGGATATTAAAGCCACTGATTAATTTTCCTTTGTCTACATCGTCAAAACGGACATAGACATTGGGTACGCCGAAAACACGACTGGCAATCTGAGCCAGTAGGCTGTTAATGTTGTCATTTCCAGTAGCGGCAACAAAAACAGATGCATCATCAATTTCGGCATAACGCAGAGTGTCCAATTCAATACCGTCAGACTTGATGGGAAATCCGCCAAAGCTGTCCGGCAATTTGTTAAAGGCTTCTTCTCGGTTGTCAATGATGACAACCTGGTAACCTTTGTCAGAAAGTCGAGCCGCCAGCCGGCCGCCAAAACGTCCGCAACCGACAATAATGACTCGTTCTTTTTTATTCAGAAGCATACACATACCTCCAGTTCAATCAGCTCATTATAGCATAAAAGAAATTCGTTTCAATGAAGATACAAAAGAAAGTAGACAAGGGAAAAACCCCGCAAAAAGCGGGGCTTAAAAGTTGCTTAAGTTTTGCTGATGATTTAGGTGAAACAGATAAATTCGAAACACCCAAATCAGCCTAATTTGGAAAGGCTTTCCTCTAGTTTGGCAATCTTTTCCTTCAGCTTTTCAGCAGATGCCTTGTCCTTTTCTACAACAGCGGCCGGTGCCTTGTTGACAAAGCCCGGATTAGACAGCTTTTTCAAGAAGAAATCCAAATCCTTCTGGGTCTTATCCTTTTCCTTTTGCAGCCGTTCTTTTTCAGCGGCAAAATCAACTAATTCAGCCATAGGAATGTAGATTTTGGCATCCGGCGTAACTACGTTTACGGCACCTTCGGTAGGAAGGTCTTTGCCGATAACAACATCCGAAGCGGAAGCCAGGCGCTGGATATACGGAATGCCCGCGCGGAAGGTGTCTTCGTAAGCGGTTTCCACATAAACGGCAGCCTTTTTCTTCGGCGGAACATTCATTTCCGCGCGGCGGTTCCGGATGGCCCGGATGGCTTCCATAATGCGGCTGAACTCGGTTTCATCTGCGGAGAAGTCCAGCTCTTCCTTGTATTCCGGGTAGGCGGTCAGCATGATGGTGTCACCTTCATGCGGCAACGCCTGCCAGATTTCTTCGGTAATGAACGGCATAAACGGATGCAACAGTTTCAGAATGCCGTCAATGACATAAATCAGTACGGCTTTGGCCGTTTCAGCCGCGGCACCGCCTTCTTGCAGACGGATTTTAGCTACTTCAATGTACCAGTCACAGAACTGATCCCAAACAAATTCATACAGCTTAGCAATGGCGGTGCCAAGTTCAAAGCTGTCAATATTGCTGTTGATTTCTCCGGCTAACGTATTGAACTTGGACAGAATCCACTTGTCTTCGGTAGCAAGGTCTTCTGCCTTCGGCAGATGTGCCGGCTGTTCCGAACCGTCCAGGTTCATCAGAATGAAGCGGGAAGCATTCCAAAGTTTATTGGCAAAGTTACGAGATGCTTCTACTTTTTCATTGGAATAACGCATGTCATTTCCCGGCGAGTTACCGTTAACTAAAGTAAAGCGCAACGCGTCTGCACCGTACTGATCAATGACTACCAACGGATCAATGCCGTTGCCAAGAGATTTGGACATTTTGCGGCCCTGATCATCCCGAACAATACCGTGAATGAATACGTTTTCAAACGGAATATCCTGCATTTGTTCACAGGAAGAGAAGATCATTCTGGCAACCCAGAAGAAGATAATGTCATACCCGGTAACCAGTGTATTGGTTGGGAAATAGTGCTGCAGCTCTGCTGTATTGTCCGGCCAACCCAGCGTGGAGAACGGCCAGAGGGCAGAGGAGAACCAGGTATCCAAGGTATCTTCGTCTTGATGAATGTTCTTGCTGCCGCAGTGGGCGCAAACGGTCGGATCTTCTTTGCTGACGGTAATTTCACCGCAGTCATCACAATACCAAGCCGGAATTCGGTGGCCCCACCAAAGCTGACGGGAAATGCACCAGTCTTTGATGTTTTCCATCCAGTGATAATAGGTCTTGCTGTAACGGTCCGGAATGAAGTTGACCTTATGGGTCTTTACAACATCAATGGCCGGTTCGGCAAGCGGTTTCATCTTAACAAACCATTGTTTGGAAACCCGTGGCTCTACAATGGTGCCGCAACGGTAGCAGGTGCCGACGTTGTGGGTAAACGGTTCAATTTCTACAATAAATCCGCCTTCTTGCAGGTCGGCCACAATGGCATCCCGTGCTTCCAGCGTGGTCATGCCGGTATATTTGCCGCACTTTTCATTCATGTGGCCGTCCGGCGTAAAGGTATTAATGACCTCCAGATTATGGCGAAGACCAACCTCAAAGTCATTCGGGTCATGAGCCGGAGTAATTTTAACAACGCCGGTACCGAAGTCCCGTTCTACATACTCATCCGCAACAATCGGAATTTCCCGTCCTACTAACGGCAGGGTCAGAGTTTTTCCGATTAAGTCTTTGTAACGTTCGTCTTCCGGATGAACGGCAACAGCTGTATCGCCGAGCATGGTTTCCGGACGTGTGGTGGCAAGCTCCAGATAACCGGAACCATCCGTCAACGGATAGCGTACATGCCAGAAGGAGCCGGCCTTTTCTTCGTATTCTACTTCCGCGTCAGAGATGGTGGTCATGCAGTGCGGACACCAGTTAATGATGCGTTCGCCACGGTAAATTAAGCCCTTGTCATACAGGTTGACAAAGACTTCCCGTACCGCTTTGGAGCATCCTTCGTCCATGGTAAAGCGTTCTCTTTCCCAGTCACAGGAAGAACCGAGCTTTTTCAGCTGTTCTACAATACGGCCGCCGTACTGGGCTTTCCATTCCCAAGCACGTTCTAAGAATTTGTCACGGCCAAGATCTAATTTATCAATGCCTTCCTTGCGGAGTGCTTCCACAATTTTGGCTTCGGTGGCAATGGAGGCATGGTCTGTACCGGGAATCCAGAGGGTGTCAAAGCCCTTCATGCGATGATATCGGATCAGAATATCCTGCAGGGTGTTGTCCAGGGCATGGCCCATATGCAACTGACCGGTAATGTTTGGCGGAGGCATAACAATGGTATACGGCTTTTTCCGCTCATCTAAATTTGCGTGAAAATAATTTCCGTTCTGCCAGAAGTCGTAAATTCGATCTTCAAATTCAGAAGGATTATATTTTGTTGCAAGCTCTTTCATAAAGCACGCTCCTTCATCGGTTTGCTTTCATAAACAATTTGCTCAATTATACATTTAAGCCTAGCTGAATTCAATAGAAACGTGGCATAAACCGGGCGATTCAGCCCGTCTCTCTTTTGTTGACTATCCATGGCGGAGATCCTATAATTTCACTGTATCTTCGGAATCAAATTGGTTCAGAAAGAAAGAGGAATCAAATGAAACTGGAACGCCTTTTTGAAAATGTGGAATATACCTGCAAGGGGGCTGCTCCTACGGCAGAAGTACAGGACATTGTCTATGACTCTCGAAAAGCAAAAGAGGGTACGGTATTTGTGTGCCTTGTCGGAGCGGACACGGACGGACACCGGTATGCCCGCAACGCCGTGCAGCAAGGCTGCCGGATGGTGGTGGTGCAAAAGGGGTCAGAGCAGACCGCCGACCTGCCGGTAGGACAGGACGGCTATGCGGATCTGACCGTTATTACGGTAGAAGACACGCGTCATGCACTGGCCATGATGTCGGATGTTTTCTTTGACCATCCGTCCGGAGACCTGAAGGTAATCGGCATTACCGGTACCAAGGGAAAAACCACCACAACCTATATCCTGCAGACCATGCTGAACGGCGTTGGCTGTCCTACCGGTGTCATTGGCACCAACGGGGCCTTTTACGGAGACACGCAGGTACCTACCGTAAACACCACACCGGAAAGTTATGAAACTCAAAAAATTCTGCGGGAAATGGCAGACCATGGTATGAAAGCCGTTGCCATGGAAGCTTCCAGTATAGGTGTGCAATGGCATCGGGTAGATGGCATTGCCTTCTTCTGTGGAATGTTTACCAATATCTCGCCGGATCATATCGGCGGAAAAGAGCATAAAACGTTTGAAGAATACTACGGTTGGAAAAAAGCCTTCTTCAGCATGTGCCCGCAGGCGGTCGGCTGTTATGACGACCCGGCTTCGGCAGATATGCTGGAAGCGGTTACCGGAACTAAGCTCTTTTATGGGCACGGAGAAGGGGCTGACTTCCGTGCCGACCATACCGCACCAACGCAGCACGGTTCCTTCCTGGGCGTTCAGTTTGATTTGCTGCGGAAAGGAGAACCGGTCGGCACTTTTGAAATCAGTCAGCCGGGAGAATTCTCCGTGCTGAATGCCCTGGGCTCGCTGGCGGTAGCGGAGCTGATGGGATATGAACCGGATGAATTTAAAACGTCCTTAACCAAAGTCTCCGTACCGGGCCGCGCCCAGGTGGTTTCCATGTCGGATGACTACGGTATTATCATTGACTTTGCACACAATGGCCTCAGTTTCCAAAGCATTGTTGACACCATGCGGGCTTATCAGCCGAAACGGATTATTACGCTGTTCGGTTCTGTTGGAGACCGTGCGCAAATTCGGCGGGAAGAGCTTGGCACTCTGGCTGCTCAAATTTCTGATTTTACGATCATTACAGAAGATGATCCCTGTTTTGAAAGCCCGGACAAAATTGCCGCGGAAATTGCATCCTATATGGAGAAAAACGGTGGCCACGGGAAATATGCGGTCATTCCAAATCGCAACCAGGCCCTGCGCTATGCAGTGCAAATCCTACAAAAAGGAGATTTCCTCCTCTGCCTTGGAAAAGGTCATGAAAAGTTTATGAAGCGCAACGGAATCAAGTATTCCTTTGATGAAAAAGCTACTCTGTTAGAAGCGCTGAAACAAAAGGAGAACCAATAAATTATGTATTCATTTCAAACAGAAACGGACTACGCTGCCTTTGACCGCTTTGTGGAAGAACATCACGGACAATACCAGCAGTGCTCTTTATGGCCAAAGGTAAAAACGGCGTGGACACCTTATTTCTTCAGTGCATATGAAGAAGACCAAATGGTTCTGACTTGCCTGGTCTTAGAACGGAAACTGCCGTTGGCAGGAAAGCTCTGGTATGCTCCGTACGGACCGGTTTGTGACTATAAAAACGGTGCTTTGCAATTGGAATTTGCCAACTTTATGAAGGAGCAAATGAGACAGCACCATGCATTCTGCTTTATTATTGACCCGAATGTGGAACTGATTGTAGATGACGAAGACAAGGAAGAGGGCCATCAGGTTCACCATTTGCTGACGGACATCGGATATCGGCTGAACACAGATCTGGATTCCTATACCTATAAGCATCCGGTGCAGACCATGATTCCACTCCGGGACGCAGACGGAAACCTAATTCCCGCCAAAGACATTTTGAAGCACTGTGAAAAGGGCGTTCGTTATTCCGTGCGAGTTGGTACCGGACGTGGCTTGGTAGCAGAACGTCATACTTGGGAAGACTTGAAAAAGAATCCCAAATACTTAGAAGATTTTATGTCGGTTATGGGGGATACCTCAGACCGCAACAGCTTTGTCAGCAGAGATTTGGACTATGTTACTCTTTTGGCGGAAACCCTGAAGGACTATACAGATATTTCTCTGGTTTATTATGACAAGGCGTTAGATACTAAACTGGAGCAGGAGCGGGAAGCAGAAAAAGAAGAGCTGGCTCGCAAATTAATAACGGCGCCGGAAAAGAAAATTAAGGGTATTAAAAACGAACTGGAAGTGCTGGAAAGCAATACCAAGAACTATGAGGAGCGCATGGCGGAAACCGCGGATTATCCGGCAGATGCTCGCATTGTGGTAGCAGGCGGCCTTACGATTCGCTATGGCGGATATGCCTCTTGCGTTTTTGGCGGTACTAAGAATATTGTTCGCAACCAGACCAGATCCAGTCATTATTTAAATTACCTCAGAATCTGTGAAAGCATAGAGGAAGGCATGAATTTCCATGACCTTGGCTACGTGCTTTGTCAAAATCCGACGGAATTGCAGGCCGACGGCACACTGCCGAAGCTGGTTCCAAGAGAAAACTTTGAAGGCATTTGTTCCTTCAAACTCAGCTTTGGCGCAAAATATACACAGTATATTGGAGAATATATTCTGATTGGCTCACCGTTCCGGTACTGGATTTATAAGGAACTTATGCCAACCGCCAAGCATTGGAAAATGAAGCTGGTTCGCCTGTTGCGGCGCAAGTAAAGGAACGATACTATGAGAACCTTGTCTTTCTCTGTAACGGAAGACTATGATGACAGAAAAGTCCTGCACTTCCTTCGCGGAAGTGCGGGACTTTCCACTAAGCTGATTCGGCGATTAAAAACCATAGAAAACGGTATTCTTCTGAATGGACAGCATGCTCGGACCATAGATCTGATTCATACAGGAGACACGCTGACGGTCAACCTGCCGGAAGACCGGAACATGGTTTCCTCCGAAGGCTTTAACCCGGATGCGCTGGAAATTTTATACGAAGATGATGATCTGATTGCCGTAAACAAGCCGGCAGATTTGGCCATTCATCCGTCCCACAATCATCAGGGAGACACCTTGGCCAATCTGCTGGCAGCGCATCTGGCCAAAGAAGGAAAACAGGCGGTCTTCCGGGCGGTTGGCCGTCTTGATAAGGGCACCTCCGGCATTGTCGTCTGTGCCCTTAACGCCTATGCCGCCGCGCGGTTGCAGGCCCGGATAGACAAGACCTATTATGCTATTCCGTCCGGCCGCTATGAGGGCTCCGGCACCATAGACGCGCCCATTTACCGGCCGGACTCCATTAAAACGATCCGGACCGTGGATCCGCGCGGGGACCATGCGGTAACGCACTGGACCGCTTTGGCAACGGGAGAAACCGAATCGCTGGTGGAAGTGAAATTGGAAACGGGACGAACCCATCAGATTCGGGTGCATTTTGCTTCCTTAGGTACGCCACTGGTTGGAGATTACCTATATGGCACGCCGATTCCGGAAATGCAACATCAGGCTCTGCACTGCGGGAAGGCAAGCTTCTTGCATCCGTATACGGGGCAGAAAATTTGTCTGGAAGCGCCATTTCCTGCTGATTTTGTGGCTTTGTTGGAACACTTAAAATCACCAGATGTTGTGTCTAAAATAAGTCCAATTACAAAATAACACAATTTTAAGAAAAACAATTACACCCTTTTGGCACATTAACTAAACTTTACCCAAAGGGTGTGATTTTTATTCCTTTTTGCTTTTCAAGAAAGTGCCCCTTTGCTATAATGTACAAGATTGAAAACAACAAAGGGGTAATTATGCCCTTTTCTCTTCATATACAATGGTTAATAGGGAGTGTAAACCTTGGAGAAATATGTAATAAACGGAGGAAATCCGCTTTATGGAGAAGTATCCATCAGCGGAGCCAAAAACTCTGTTGTGGCCATCCTACCGGCCACCCTCCTTGCAAGAGGACTCTGTAGAATAGAAAATATTCCGAATATCAGTGACGTTCGCATTATGCTTGAAATGCTGCAAGCCATGGGTGCCACCGTTCGGGCTGTCAATAAAAATACCTACGAAATTGATACCACCCATATTGTGTCCCATACGGCACCTTATAATCAGACTCGGCATTTACGGGCGTCTTATTATTTGCTGGGGGCATTACTTGGCCGTAGCAATAAGGCACGGGTTGCCATGCCCGGTGGTTGTAATTTTGGTGGCATTCGCCCCATGGATCAGCACCTTAAGGGCTTTGAAATGCTGGGGGCCACCGTTACCATGGAAGAAAACGCCATTGTTCACGCAGAAGCGGAACATCTGTCCGGCAATTCTATTTACATGGACGTTGTATCGGTTGGTGCAACCATCAATATTATGTTAGCTGCCGTAAAAGCACGTGGCCTGACTGTTATTGAAAATGCTGCCAAAGAGCCGCATATTGTAGATTTGGCTAACTTCCTGAACTCTATGGGAGCCGATGTCCGCGGCGCCGGAACGGATGTTATTAAAATCCGTGGCGTTTCGGAGATGCACGGCTGTGACTACTCCATTATTCCGGATCAGATTGAGGCCGGCACCTATATGGCCGCAACCGCTGCTTGTGGTGGAAATGTCCTAATTAAAAATGTGGTTCCAAAGCATTTGGAATCCATTACTGCAAAGCTACAGGAAATTGGCGTTACCGTAGAAGAAGGAGATGATGATGTTCGTGTCATTTCCGATCGGAACCTGAACAAGTGCAACATTAAAACCATGCCACATCCGGGCTTTCCGACAGACATGCAACCGCAGATAGCTGTAGTGCTGTCTTTGGCTAAGGGAACCAGCATTATTTCAGAAGGTGTTTGGGATAATCGCTTTAAATATGCAGATCAGTTGCTCCGTATGGGCGCTAATATAGAAGTCAACGGCAAAGTGGCCATTATTCAAGGGGTAGACCACCTGAAGGGCTGTGCCGTGAAAGCAGATGACCTTCGTGCCGGCGCCGCCATGATTATTGCCGGATTGGCTGCCGTTGGAAGAACTGAAATTGAAAACATTGTCTACATTGAACGCGGATATGAAGACGTGGTAGAAAAATTCTCTGCCATTGGCGGAGACATCCATCGGGAAACCTATGATGATAACCCGAACAATGTGGCAAACGCCGGTTAACAGTAGAAAACAGAAGGGGTGCGTTATCTAATATGCACCCCTTTTCTTATGACTAGAAAGGGCAGTAAGATGGAACGGTTTTGTACCCTGTATTCCGGCAGTTCCGGAAATGCCAGTTATATTGGCACAGAGCGGGGCGGTATTCTGATAGACATCGGAAAAAATGCCAAGCAGACGGCATTGGCACTGGCAGCTTTGGATTTACAACCGGAGCAGATACAAGCAGTTTTTCTTACGCATGAACATTCCGACCACATTGCCGGGTTGCGGGTCTTTTGCAAAAAGCATCATATCCCGGTTTATGCATCCCTGGGAACCCTGGATGCACTGGACGCGGCAGGTCATCTGGACGGAAATTTCCCGGTCTATCAGATGTTGGATTATGCTGATGTCGGCACGTTCCATGTGGAATGCTTCCATACATCCCATGACTGTGCCGAAGGACTTGGCTATTCCGTTACATTGGAAAGCGGGGCACGGGTTTGCACCGCCACGGATACCGGAGTCATAACGCCGGAAATGGAAGCTTGTATTTTGGGAGCAGACACGGTGTTGTTGGAATCCAACCACGATGTGGCCATGTTGCAAAATGGCCCGTACCCGTATCCGCTGAAACGGCGCATCTTAGGAGACCGGGGTCACTTAAGCAATGACACTGCCGCGGATATGGTTGGACGTTTGCTGACAGCAGGCACGAAGCAGATTGTTTTAGGCCATTTAAGCCGGGAAAACAACTTGCCGGAACTGGCTTTGCAAAGCTCTGTTGCCAAAGTCCAAGAATTGCACGCCGTAGTTGGACAGGATGTGCAACTTATGGTGGCTCCCCGGAATGAAGGACTTTCGTTAAAGGTGCGCGCATGAAAAATATTACTATTATCTGCTTGGGAAAACTCAAAGAAAAGTACTTGACAGATGCCTGTCAGGAGTATCTAAAGAGATTGACCCCGTTTTGCAAACATACTATAATAGAGCTTACTCCGGAATCTCTTCCGGGAAGCCCCTCAGAAGCCCAAATTCAAGCGGCTTTGGCGGCGGAAGGTAAGCGTATTTTGGATGTTATTCCCAAAGGATCTTACGTGTACGCATTGTGCATTGAAGGTGCACAACGCACCTCGGAACAACTTAGTCAGGAACTGTCTGACCTGGCCGTTCAAGGAAAAGGTAACTTTACTTTTCTCATCGGCAGTTCTTATGGCCTGGCTCCTTTTGTAAAGGAACAGGCAAATGCAAAGCTTTCCATGTCTAAAATGACCTTTCCCCATCAATTAGCCAGAGTTATGCTTTTGGAACAGCTCTACCGTTGTTTCCAGATTGAAAACGGCGGAAAGTATCACAAGTAAAGGAGCCTCTCAACATGAAAAAAGGAAATATCAAGTTTGAAGAATATACCATTGAATTAGATGAATTTGATCCGGATGTACAGCCGGAAGTAACAGAAGATACCCAACCGCTTCCTCCAATGGACGAAGATTTCCCGGAAGATCCTTTTGAAGAAGACTTTACGCCAAATCCTCCAAAGCAGGTTAACTGGAAATGGACCGGTTTGTTTATTGTCATTGCCTTAGTTATCTGTATTGTTGTTGCAGTGCTTGCCAAAAGTAATATTCACACCGTTTCTCCGGTGGAAGAGGAAAGCTCCAGTTCCAGTAGCTCTTCCATTACATCTTCCTCTATTACGGAGTCCACTTCGGAAAGCAGTAGCTCCAGCAGCTCTTCTTCCAGTGTTTCTTCCAGATACTCCAGTACTACCAGCAATACTTCCAGAAGAAGCAACAGTAACAGAGGAAACAGTAGCAATTCCGGTGGAACCGGTAGCGTTCAAAATACCACCAAAACAACAACCACAACCACAACTACCACTACAACGCCTGCTCCGGAACCGGATCCTACGCCAGACGCTAATCAAAATCAAGATGCTCAGGCAGGAGCATAAACACTGAATCGCAAAGAAAAAGCAAAATAAAAGAAATAGGAAGAAACCCTCTAAAAGCAGTTAACAGAAAGAGGAAAGAAAATGGATAACAGAAACACCAATGGTTTCCCGAGCCTGGTTACGCCGACTTCGTCTCCGGATCTGGGCCAAAATCAGCAACAAGTCAGCCCGGGATGGGTAAAAGTCAATGGGGATTGGCTCTTTGTAACAGATCCAAGCAAAATTCCGGCACAAACGCAGGAAACCATTTATGATAATGAACCGGTGCAACAGCCGGCGTATCGGCAGGCACAACGGGATGCACTGTATGACAGTGTGCCGGAACAGGAAAACACACCGATAGACGACAATCCCTATGCCGATAGCAATAATTCTTACTATGGCGGCACACCGCAACAGACCAGTTATTTTGCCAGACACACAGAACCGTCCGTAGATGATGACCCAACCCAGTATATTAATGACCCCAATGAAGTTTACTATGAAACTCCACAGGGGCAGGCTTATACCAATTACAACAATGATATCAATCAGAAGCCGGATGAAGAATATCAGGAAGACGGTGACTATGATGACTATGATGAAGATACCAGTAGCAATAAAAGAATGATGGTTGTCATGATTGCTCTTTTGGTAGCTTTGCTTGCCATGGTAACACTTTTCATTGTTTCCTATTTCAAGAGTGACAACGGGAATGTAGCAGAAGGCTTCCAAAATTTGTTAAACGTTCAGCAGACCAAGGAAGACACGGAACAGTATACGCTGGGTGACGAACAAAAGACGGCAGTAAACCGTACTACTACTACTACCACTAAGAAGAGCACTACTACAGAAAAAGAGGAATCTACTACAAAAAGCTCTTCCGGCACTACAAAGTCTAAGACAACCACAGATTCCAGTAATAAGACGACAAATAAGACCACAAATAAGACCACCAAGAGTACAGCATCGGATGATGGATATGAACCTATAGATCCGGACAGCGCTCCCGGAGCAGACAGCGGTGCCGAAGATGCCGCAGATGGGGATTATCTTTGGGATGATGAAGCCGCGTAAAATTTAAAAATAACAGCAGAATAACCCCTGACCAGTCGTCAGGGGTTATTTTAAAGAAAAAGCAGCAAAGGAAGATGTTATGTTAGCAACATTTCAATTGGTAGGGCAGCAGGTAGTAGTATTATTCTTGCTGATGCTGGTAGGTGCCATTTGTAATAAGGCCGGATTTTTTGGAGAATCAGAAGTAAAGGGCTTAAGCAAAATGGTCCTTTACTTTGTTACGCCTTGTGTTATTGTAGAGGCCTTTCAACGGGAGCCAAACGGCACCATGATTCGAAATTTGCTGATTACCATGGGCGTTGCCTTTGCTTCTTACTTCTTAGGGATTGTACTTGCCAATGTCTGTATTCATGACAAGGATAAATCTAAAGAATTGGTTTTGCGATTTGGCGCTGTTTTTGGAAACTGTGGCTTCATGTCTTTGCCTATAGAAGAAGCCTTGCTTGGAGAAGATGGCGTTTTTTACGGCGCTGTCTTTATTGCGGCGTTTAACCTGATTGTTTGGACCTACGGCCTGGCCGTTATGAGCGGAGACAAAAAGAGCATCTCTTTAAAAAAGCTTGCTTTGAATCCGGGTATCCTTGGTACCCTTGCCGGCTTATTGGTATTTCTGTTCCAAATTTCTTTGCCTGCCGTATTCCAAGAACCGATCAGCTTTATGGCAGATTTGAATACACCGTTGCCGATGATTATTATCGGATACTATTTAGGCAACCTGAAGCCGCATCACCTGGTGGAAAATAAAAAGCAGTATCTTTCCATGCTACTGAAATTAATCTGCATTCCGGGCCTGACCTTGCTGCTGATGTGGCCCATGCATTTGGACAAAACCGTAATTTTGGTTTGTGTTATTGCCAGCAGTGCACCTACGGCGGCCAATACTGCCATGTTTGCAGCACTGTTCAACAGAGATTCACAGTTGGCGGCGCAGATGGTCAGCGTGGGAACGCTATTTTCCTTAATTACCATTCCGTCCATGGTAGCATTGGCAACTTTAGTTTAGTTCTTATGGACGCAGTACCCGTACACGGAATACGCCTTCTACGCCTTTGACGGTTTCTACCAGATCATCCGTAATAGGACTTTCTACATCCAGCATGGTATAGGCAATTTCCCCTTTGGAACGGTTCATGAAGTCACTGATGTTGTTGTCTGCAAAGACGCCGGTAATCCGGTTAATCGTGTTGGGGATGTTTCTGTGAATGACACACAAGCGGTCTCCTTTGACCGGGCCCATGTCGGCGGCCGGCAAATTGACAGAGTTTTTAATATTGCCGTTTTCCAGATAGTCAATCAGTTCAAAAGCACCCATTCTGGCACAGTTGTCTTCCGACTCCGGGGTGGAAGCACCCAGGTGTGGGAAGGCAATGACGCCCGGTACATTAATTAAATCTTCTTCTACAAAGTCTGTGGCGTAGGCAGCTACTTTGCCGGTGCCTAAGGCCGCCAACAAATCGGCCGTGTCAACCAGACCGCCTCGTGCAAAGTTCAGGATGCGGACGCCGTCCTTCATTTTGGCAATGCCTTCTGCATTAATAGTATCTTTGGTATCCGGTGTCAAAGGCACATGGATGGTAATGTAGTCACATTTGGCAAAGATGTCGTCTAAGCTGGAGGCGTGATTAATGGCACTGGAAAGCTTCCAAGCGGCGTCTACAGAAAGGTAAGGATCATATCCGTAGACTTCCATGCCAAGGGAGCGGGCGGCGTTGGCCACCTGAACGCCAATGGCGCCGAGGCCAATAACACCCAGCTTTTTACCCATGATTTCCGGGCCTTTATAAGCGGATTTGCTCTTTTCAATCAGTTTACCAACGTCTTCACCCTTGCCTTTCAAGGTTTTGACGAATTCAATTCCGGGCCCAATTTTACGAGAGGTCATTAACAGGGCACAAATAACCAATTCCTTTACGGCGTTAGAGTTGGCACCCGGAGTGTTGAATACCACAACGCCCTGTTCAGTACACTTGTCAACCGGGATGTTATTGGTGCCGGCGCCTGCACGGGCAATGGCCAAACAGTTATCGGGTAAAACAGTGTCATGCATTTTGGCACTGCGTACCATAATGGCATCCGGATTGGCAATGTCATCTCCGTAATGATATTTTGCCGGATCAAAGTGGTCCAGACCGGCCGGGCTGATTTTATTTAACGTTAAAATTTCGTACATGAGGTTCTCCTTATGCTTCCTGCTTTTCTGCTTCTTCAAATTCTTTAATGTAAGCTACCAACTTTTCTACACCTTCCATAGGCATGGCATTGTAAATGGAAGCGCGCATGCCGCCAACAGAACGATGCCCCTTGATGTTAATTAACCCGTGTTCTGTGCAACCTTGGATAAATTTAGCATCCAGATCGGCATTTCCGGTAACAAACGGGACGTTCATAATGGAACGGTCCTTTTTGACTACCGTACCATGGAAGAGATCGGATTCATCCAGTGCATCATAAAGCAATTTGGCTTTGGCTTCGTTGCGCTTTTTCATTTCGGTTAAGCCACCAATGCGTTTAATCCATTCAAAGACCAGCATGGCCATGTAAATGTTCCAGCATGGCGGAGTATTGTACAGAGAGTGGTTTTCTGCCTGAATGGTGTAATCCAGCATGGATGGAGTGGTTGGACGTGCATGACCTAACAGGTCATCCCGAATAATGCAGATGGCCATGCCGGCAGGAGCAATGTTTTTCTGTACGCCACCATATACCATGCCGAACTTGGTAACGTCCAGCGGCTCTGACAGGAAACAGGAAGAAACATCCGCAATCAGCGGCACATTTCCGGTATCCGGTAAGTCTCTGATGATATTGCCGTATACGGTTTCATTCATACAAATATAAAAATAGTCAGCATTCGGACGGAACTCGGCTTTGTTGAATTCCGGTACGTGAGTAAAGTTATCTTCTTTAGAAGAGGCTACAATTTTGACGTCTCCGTACTTCTTGGCTTCAGATGCTGCTTTATTGGACCAGTTGCCGGATACCACATAGTCGGCTTTTCCACTTCCGTTCATGAAATTCAGCGGAATGGCGGCAAATTGGGTAGAGGCGCCACCTTGCAGGAAGAGCACCTGATAATTATCCGGGATTTCCATAATTTCCCGAAGCAGGGCTTCTGCGTTTTTAATAATGGCATCAAATTCTTTTGACCGGTGGGACATTTCCATAACGGATTCTCCGGTACCGTGGTAATCCAGAAGTTCATCAGCGGCCTGGTTTAACACGCTTTCGGGAAGCATGGAAGGTCCTGCGGAAAAATTAAATACTCTAGCCATAAAGCGGCCTCCTTTTCAAAAATGCGTTAGACTCATTATAGTGAATCGGAATTTTGAAAGTCAACAAATTGACAAGCATTTAACAAACTATTTTAGTCGGATAGGGACTAACTCGCAAAAGATTGACAAATTCATAACAAAGAGTCAAGAAAAATACGGTGCAGCTCCTTACAGGAACCGCACCGTAAACTGTTTTGCAGTTATTACAAACTTATTGTGCAGCTGCAGCAGACGGACTGTCTACATAAACAACCTGACCAAAGGTATCCAGTGTAATGCACTTAGCCGGGCAACCTTCTACACAGTCGCCGCAGCCGATACATTTAGACTGATCCACATATGCCACAAAGTCTTTTACGTGAATGGCATCATGCTGACAGGTTTTCTGGCACTTCATACAGCCAATGCAACCAACCTTGCACTGCTTGCGTACCTGGGCGCCCTTGTCGTGGCTCTTGCAATGTACAACAGCTTCCTTATGATACAGGGGAGCCAGATCAATAATGCCCTTTGGACAAGTATTAATGCAGATTTTACAAGCCTTGCAACGCAGGGAGTCTACTTCGGCAACGCCGCCGTCATTGATGTGAATGGCATCATAAGGACAAGCGTTAACACAGTCACCGTAGCCAAGGCAACCGTAAGAACAAGCCTTGCCACCGGCATACAGCTGAGAAGCGGCTTTACAGGAATGAACACCTGCATACTCCATTACCTGTTCTGCATTTTCGTGAGTGCCGTTACAAAGAACAACAGCAGTTTGCGGAACACTTTCAGCAGCCGCAACACCCAGAATTTTGGAAATGCCATCAATGGCATCTTGTCCGCCCGGAGAGCAGAGGGTGCAGTCGGTGCAAGTGCCTTTGGAAAGGGCAGATGCGTAACCGGAGCAACCGGAGAAGCCGCAGGCACCGCAGTTGGCGCCGGCCAGCACTTCTTCAATGGCTACAGCAGTTTCATCTACCGGGACCGCCATAACAATGGAGGCAATTGCCAGCATTAAGCCGAGCAGAAGTCCGATGGCGGCAACAATAATGACTGCTAATACAATAGGATTCATTTTTATGCCACCTTTCTTAAGCTCCGAAGAGGTTATCAATAATGCCTGTAAATCCAAGGAAGGAGCAGGCAGCCAGAGCAGCAGCCACTAAGGTAATGGGCAGGCCCTGCCAGAACTTCGGAATGTCATTGCCTTCCATGCGTTCCCGTACACCGGAGAACATAACCATGGCCAGCATGAAGCCAAGTCCGCCGCCAAGTGCGTTCAGGACAGAAGCTAAGAAGCCGTAACCGTTGGAAACGTTCAGGGTAACAACACCAAGAACGGCACAGTTGGTGGTAATCAGCGGAAGGTAAATGCCCAGGGAGTTGTACAGGGCAGGAATGTACTTCTTCAGTACAATTTCAACCAACTGAACCAGAGAGGCAATAACCAGAATGAATACCAGTGTCTGTAAGTATTCAAATCCGTTGCGGACTAAAAGGTATTCGTTAATGGGCCAGCAAACTGCGGATGCCAAGACCATAACGAAGATAACTGCGGCGGACATGCCGACCGCTGTATTGGTTTTCTTGGATACGCCAAGGAACGGACAAATGCCTAAGAACTGAGACAGAACAAAGTTATTTGTCAGGATGGCGGTAAAGATAATGGTTAAATAAATCATTCGTCAGCGCCCTCCTTTTCTTCTGTTTTTGCTTCTGCCACAGGCGATGCAGCTTCTTCTGCTTTTGCAACAGGAGTCGGTTTTGCTTCGGTATCTACTACCGGTACTTCAACCTTGCAGGCATCGGTGGTACCTTCGCCCTGTGCTATGGAACATTCCTCTGCCATTGCGCAGAGTTCACAGCTGTTGACAGCTTCCTTTTTGCCCATGGCACGGGACAATTTGTTGGACAACGCAATCAGCAGGCCAAAAACAAAGAATCCGCCCGGAGCCAGAATAAAGATAATAATCGGTTCCATATGAAGAGCAGACAGAACATTGCTTTCACCAAGACCGAAGATATCGGTTAACGTGGTACCGTGACCCAGAACCTTCAGAGTCAGGTTGCCGGATCCGAAGAATTCACGGATGGTTGCCATCAGGCTGAGGGCTACGGTAAAGCCGATGCCCATGCCAAGGCCGTCCAGAATAGACGGAAGAACGGAGTTCTTAGAGGCAAATGCTTCTGCCCGACCCAGCAGGATACAGTTAACTACAATCAGGGGAAGGTAAATGCCCAAAGCGTCATTCAGAGCCGGGGCAAAAGCCTTAACCAATAACTGTAACATGGTGGTAAAGGCAGCAATGATAACAATATAGGCCGGAATCCGGACCTTGGAAGGAATGACCTTCCGTAATAAAGAGATAAAGGCATTGGACAGAGTCAGAACAATGGTTGCAGCAATGCCCATACCAATGGCATTTTCCAGAGAGGTGGAAACCGCCAGGGTAGGACAGGTACCAAGTACCAGACGAAGAACCGGGTTCTCAGCAATAATACCTTTGGTAAATTCATGACCAAGAGAGGTTTTCTTTTCTGCCATTAGTTTGCACCTCCCGTAACAGTTTCAAATTGAGACAGAGCCTTGTTAACGCCACTGGTAACAGCTCTGGAAGTAATGGTGGCACTGGTCAAAGCCTGAATGTCACCGCCGTCTTTGGTAACGGCCAGCTGACCGGACTTGCCAATGAACTGCTTCTTGAAGGAGTCCTTCTGTGCGTTCTGGCCAAGGCCCGGTGTTTCATTGGAAAGGTCTCCCGGTACAATACCGGTAACAACGCCTTCGGTGTCTACGCCAACAGTGACGGAAACATCTCCGCCGTAACCTTTACTGTCACCAACGCAGGTGAAGACATAACCAATCAGATTGCCGGACTGGTCAATGGCTTCATAGTAAGAAAAGTCAGCTGCTTTCTTTTCGTCAAAGTGGTCAGCAGCCGTCATAACGGTCTGTCTGGCTTCTTCGGCGGCGGCCAGGTCCTGCTCCGCAATCTTATCTTTGGTAATCATGTTAACAACTGCCAGAGAAAGGGTTGCAATTAAAGCAATTAAGAACAAGGCAACGGTAGGAATGAAAACTTCCTTTGGATTAAGCTTTTTATTCATTTGCTGCATCCTCCTTTGCCTTCTTTTCTTTGACCGGCTTAATGTAGCCGAGCGGCTTCGGGGTGGTGGCACTTTCAATGCGTGGTACAAAGATGTTCATCAGGATGATGGAGAAGGAAACGCCTTCCGGTAAAGAGCCCCACAGACGGATAACGCAGGTCAGTAAACCAAGGCAAACAGCAAAAATAACTTTGCCCTTCTTGGTAATGGGGGAGGTGGTGTAATCGGTAGCCATGAAGATAGCACCCAGGAACAGGCCGCCGCCCAGTACTTGATAAACGGCATTGTACCAGTCAAATCCGCTTGCAAGGAAGACGAATACAAAGATAGTACCAATGTAAACGCAAGGAATAATGGGGGAAATGACTCTGCGAATGATCAGATAAATTCCGCCAAGTAACAGGGCCAGGCAGGAAACTTCACCAATACATCCGGAGGTGGTTCCAAGGAACATCTGCAAAAGGGTAGGAGCCCCATCTGCAACCCCTTCCAAGCTGGTGTAACCCATTGGGGTTGCGCCCGTAACGGTGTCTACAGCCCAACCAACCAGGTTTGTGTCAGCAAAAGCGCCGGCAGACATTCTGCTTGGGAAGGCAGACATCAGGATAATACGAGCGGCCAGTGCCGGGTTTAAGAAGTTCTGACCAATACCGCCGAACATCTGCTTTACCACAACAATGGCAACAACGCCGCCAAAGACCACTTCCCAGAAAGGCATGGTGGACGGCAGGTTATAAGCCAGAAGAATACCGGTAACCACAGCGGAAAGATCTCCGATGGTCTGCGGACGTTTCATGGCTTTACGGGAAAGATACTCTGCCAGCACGCAGGAAGCAACAGAAACTGCAATGATGGCAATGGCACGCCAACCAAAGATAATTCCGGCAGCAATTCCTGCAGGAACCAGAGCAATGATGACATCTAACATAATGCCGGTGGTAGTTTCTGCCGACTTAACATGAGGCGATGCAGAGACAGTTAGTTTATTCGCTTCACTCATTTTGCATTAGCCTCCTTCACAATGGCTTTGCCCATGCGGATATACTGTACCAATGGGCGAGCGGACGGGCAGGAATAAGCACAAGTACCACATTCCATGCAGTCCATTACGTGGGCCTTTTGCAATTCTTCTACGTTGCCGAGTCTGGCCATTTTTTCCAGGCGAGTCGGTACTAAGGAGAATGGACAGGCTTCTACGCATCTTCCGCAGCGGATACAGTCCCGTAGCGGTTTGATTGGGAGACTACCCTTGGAGAAGGCCAGCAAGGCGTTGTTGGCTTTTACCAGAGGAATATTCAGATCTGCCAGCGCCATACCCATCATAGGACCGCCGGAGAGAATCTTGTACGGTTCTTCTTTGAATCCGCCACAGTAGTCCACAATATCCTGGAAAGAGATACCAATGGGAACGCGCAGGTTCTTTGGCTCTGCAATGGCGGAGCCGTCTACTGTCAGGGAACGGCTTACCAGCGGCTTTCCGGTTTGCAGGAACCGACCCAATGTGGCAACGGACTGCACGTTCATAACAACGCAGCCGGCATCAGAAGGCAGTTTTCCTTCCGGCACTTGGCGTCCGGTAGCAGACTGGATCAGAACTTTTTCTGCGCCTTGCGGATAAGAATCCTTGAGGCAAATCAGCTGGATGTCTTTCCATTCTTCATGCTCCTGAATGGCTTTTGTCAGCGACTCAAAGGCGTCCGGTTTGTTGCGCTCAATGCCAATATAGGCATGCTGGAAGCCGCATACGGCTTTGACCTTAGAAACACCGAATAAAATATCATTCGGGTGGTCCAGCATTTCGCGGTGGTCAACCGTAATATACGGTTCACATTCTGCCGCATTGATAATGAGCGTGTCTACACCGGCATCTTCCTTGAAAGCAAGCTTAACGTGGGCAGGGAATCCTGCTCCGCCAAGACCAACCAGTCCGGAATTTCGAACTGCTTTCAAAAAGTCAGCCTTTGTTTCAATAGACGGTACTTCCAAGCCTTCATACAGCTCCATTTTTCCGTCCGATTCAATGGTGACAGCGTTAACCATGCCACCACCGGCTACTTTGACCGGTTTTACTGCCGTTACCTTACCGGAAATGGACGCGTGAATCGGGGCGCTGACAAATTTGTCAGTGTCGCCAATAACTTGGCCGACTTTGACTTCGTCTCCTACCTTGACGGTTGGAGTGCAAGGTGCGCCGATACACATGCTCATGGGAATGGTAACAGAAGCAGGACAAGGGATGCGTTCTACCGCAAGGCCGGCTGTGTTCTTGTGGTGTTGTACATGAGCACCGCCGTGTCCCTTGGCAACCGGCTTCAGAGCCTGTGCCATAAATGTGTTCGTCATTCATTCAACTCCTTAACGGGCCTGAGCCCCTAAGATTATGTATTAACACAACAATTTCATTGTTGTAGGTTAATCTGGAATCCAAAGTAACGGCTCTGCTTTAAGAGAACCGGTAAGAGCAATTTTAAGAAAATGCCGGTGAGGGCGCCGGCTGCAATGCCAAAGAGCAGCAACAGGGGCCCGTAACCCCAAAGCAAGGAAGCTGTGCCGGACAGCAGGCAGGCTACCAGCAATTGACCCGCGTTGTGGGCAACGGCAGAGGCAATGGAAACTCCTAAAATGCCAAAGGGATTGTGCTTCCAGCGAAGCAACAATACCATGACCAATGTGCTGAGGAGACCGCCGGAAAGGCTCATTAGCCCGGCTGTTAGACCGCGGGTCAGCCCTGCAAAGACTGCCTTCAGGACGGCAATCAGCAAAGCGTCTACCGGGCCCATGGCTGCGGCGGCAAACATGGTAACAATATTGGATAAGCCCGGCTTGGCGCCCGGCGGAAGACCGGGAATGGCCGGAATCAGGTTTTCCAAGAAAGAAAGTACCAGTGCTTGTGCGCCCAAAACGCCAAGCAGGGCAATCCGCTTGGTACGGGCGGAAACGGTATCCTTCTTCATGGTAAACTCCTGTCAGATTAATAAGTTAAGATATCCGGCTGTCCTTTTTCCGCCGTACCTCTGATAACAATCAGTGTTTTGGAGGGAAGGCAGGCCGCCGTGTCACCGGCCTTCGTCAGTTTGCCGGTTTTAACGCAGACCTTATCAGGGCAGTCCGCAGAAGCATAATAAATGCAGCCCGGTTCTACGGTAATGGTAACAGAAGGGTCGGTGTCCAACGTAAAGGTGTATGCTTCTGTTACTTTAGAAAGGGAAATTTCTTTGACTTCTTCTCCGTTTTGCATGACAACGGCAGTTAGGTCTTTTTTGGAAGAAGCTGCAAAATAAGACGGCAACAGGATGGCTGCACATAAAATCAGAAGACCGACCAGAAGAAGAACATCTGCTTTCCGGACAAACTTGCCCATGTCAGGTAGACTCCTTTCCAAGGGTGTAAGCAGTTCCGGTCAATTGCAAGCAGGAACTAAGGTTCCCTGTGGTATAGACCGTTCCGTCTGAGGTAATAAAAACTGCAGAAGCTTGATAATGCTCCAATAATTGCAAGCTATCTTCCGAATAGCCCAGGATAAAACAAGCAGTGGAAAGTGCATCCGCCAAAAGTCCGGTTGGAGCTACCACAGTAACGCTGGTTAATCCGCTTTCTGCCGGATATCCGGTACGAGGATCCAGAATATGATGGTATTTCTTCCCATTTGCCTCTAATACTTTTTCATAATTCCCGGAGGTGGAAACAAAACCTTCCGGTAACGTTAAAATGCCGCAGTAGGAATTGGCGGTTCCTTGCGGGTCTCGAATGCCGACGGACCAGGTACCGTCAGAGGAATTCGGATTTTCTCCGTACAGTAAAACGGAGCCGGCAACGGAAACAATGGCACTGTCTACGGAGGACTCTTTTAGGATGGTATAGGCTTCATCGCACGCAATGCCTTTTCCAACAGCGCCCAAGTCTACAAATTGCCCTTCTTGAATGCTGATTTCTTTCGTCTTTTTGCCTTCCGCTTGTGCAAGCGGCTGAATGGAAACGTTCTCCCATCCGATTTTTTTCTTGGCTTCTTGAATTTCTTTGTCAGAAGGAACCCGTGCTTCTTCTGTTCCAATGCCCCATAAGGTGGACAGGCTGCCGACGGTAATATCAAAGATACCGCCGGATTGTTTGGAAACATCCAAGCAGGTTTGCACCCAACCGGCCATGCTGTCATCTACGGCTACAGAGCCGTCTTGATTGAGCTTGGCAACATAGGAAGCATTGATTCGCCAAGATAATTCATTGGCATCCAGTATGCTGAGCCGGTTTTGAATGGATTCGGAAACAGCATCTGCACTTTCTTCTTTTGCATAAATTTGGTCAGAAACCGTGGTCCCCATGGATAAATATTCATGTTTGATGCCCTGGCGATGGACACTATGATAAGACACCATAATACCTACAATCAGAAGCGCTGCCAGAAGGATTGCCAGAAAACAAAAGAGATATTTCTTTTTTTGCTGTGTCATAAGGAACCTCCGGAACAGCTTGTTTATTACATTATAGTAACCGCAAGTCACATCCCACTGATTATATAAAAAAATGCTCTTCTGTTCAATGAAAACCGGGGAAAAGCAGGGAAAAATCATGACAAGTTTTTATCAATAGAAGGATTGCGAACCAATGAATAAAACCACAGCTTTCAACGCCTTGCAGTCGCTGTAGGGGAGTGCTAAAATAAGGAATCAGAGGAGGTGTTTGTATGCTTTGTCAAAATTGCGGAAAGAATGAAGCAACCACCCACATCAAACGAATTGCCAATGGAGAACGGGTTTCTTTGCATCTGTGCCATAATTGTGCAGCTCATTTGGGATATACAGATCTGTTCTCCGGAACAGGCTTTAATTTAAGTAGTTTTTTACAGGAATTTTTCCCTTCGGCAGCCATGCCGGAAGCGGAACCGAAAGAGGAAGAACGCTGTCCTACCTGTGGATGCACTTTTTCTGAAATTGTGCATACCGGCATGATGGGCTGCGCCGATTGTTATAGCGTGTTTTATGAAAAACTGCGGCCGTCTTTGAATCGTATTCACGGACGGGCATCACACGTCGGAAAAAAAGCGGCGTCTGTGGATCACAGTGTAGATCTGCAGGAACAAGTCCTGCTTTTACAAAAGGAAATGGACGAAGCAGTCAAAATACAGAATTTTGAACGCGCTGCAGAAATTCGAGATCAGCTGAACGCACTGAAGGGAGGCAACCAGGTATGAGCAAATGGTATCAACTTGCCGGAGCCCAGAATGATGTGGTTGTCTGCACCAAAATTGCGTTGGCAAGAAATGTAAAGGGAAAGGTCTTTACAGTCAACCTTTCTTTGCCGGAACGGGCGCAATTAGCCAAACAAGTGCAGGCCGTTTTAGAGGAAAAATTGCCCGGAAAATTTCGAATGATTACCATGTCAGATCTGACACAAAGCCAGGCAATCTCACTAGCTGAGCGGTTTTTAGTCTCTCCGGAGTTTGTCAGTGCTTCCGAAGGACGAGCACTTGCCATGACACCGGATGAAACACTCAGCATGATGATCTGCGAAGAAGACCATGTAAAGCTACAAGCTTTACTCCCTGGATTAGAGCCTTTTAAAGCATATGAATTAGTAGATCACTTAGACAGTCTTTTGGATGAATCTTTGCACTTCGCATTTGATCAAAAATTAGGTTATTTAACCCAGTGCCCCACCAATATTGGTACCGCCATGCGGGCTTCTGTTCTTTTACAATTGCCGGCGTTGCACATTCATGGCCGCTTGCATCATTTGGCTAACACGGTTTCCAAGCTTGGCCTGACTCTGGTCGGTGCCTTCGGAGCGGGAGCCAACCCGCCGGGTAGCTTATATCAATTGTCTAACCAAGTCACCTTAGGTATTTCTGAAGAAATGGCACTACAGAATTTAAACAACATTGCCCTTTCTTTGATTGAACAGGAACAACAGGCCAGAAAGGCCTTGCTGGAAAATCTTCGTTTTCAGGATTTACTGTACCGTTCACTAGGCACCCTGAAGAATGCCAGAGTCATGACGTTCAAAGAATTCATGGAAGCCATTTCTATGGTCCGCATCGGTGTTGCCTCCGGGGAAATCCCAGGCAACATGGAGCAGATCAACGAAATGATCTTCACTTTGCAACCGGCCACGTTGAATGCTGCCGCCGGTGTAGATATGGAACGGCAAAAGCGGGATGCATACCGCGCCGAGCGCGCCCGCACACTATTTGCCGACTAAGGAGACCAAATCCTGCCGCTTAAAATCTACTAAAAAAGACGGACGTTGCCGCTTGGCAACAGTCCGCCTTTTTTCTTTTTGCTCTTTTTAGTGCTCTACTTGGTTGTCCAGTATTTCACGAGCCAAGTAGATTGGCCGATGCTTGGATTGAATATAGGTGCGGGAGAGGTATTCTCCAATAATGCCAAGAGCCAACAATTGCATACCACCTAAGAACAAAATCAGTACAACAATAGTGGCATATCCCGGAACATCAATGCCATATGCCAGCTTTTGGATGATGACAACAATAATGTAAATCAGGGAGGCTAAAGACGTAAGGGAGCCAACCCATGTAGAAAGCTTTAATGGCACAGTTGTAAAGGCCACAATGCCTTCAATTGCATACTTCATTAGCTTCCAGAAGGACCATTTACTGGTTCCGGTCAGTCGATCATCTACGTTATACGGCATATAGTAGGTTTGAAAGCCGACCCAGGAGAAAATACCTTTGGAAAAGCGGTGATATTCTGACATTTGCAAAATGGCATCTTTGACTCGACTGCGGAAGGTGCGGAAGTCAGACGCTCCGCTGACAAATTCGGTATCGGAAATTTTGTTGATAATTTTATAAAAGGCGTCTTTGGTTTTGGCCATGAACGCACTTTCTTTGCGCTCTTCTTGGAAAGCGGCAACGCTGTCATATTCTTCGTGCTCTTCTAAAAAATCTACCATTTGCAAAACATAGGCCGGATCTTGCTGTAAGTCAGCATCAATAATGGAAATGTAATCTCCGCTGACGTGCTGCAATCCGGCATAAATAGCGGCCTCTTTTCCGAAATTGCGAGAAAAGTTGATGACCTTAACCGGCCGCTCTGCCGATTGATAAATTTCCTTTAGCTTTGTTGCGGTAGCATCCGAGCTTCCGTCATTGACAAAGACAAATTCATAACTGCTTATTTTATCGGAAAATGTACTGACAACCTTTTCGTACATGGGTTGTACATTCCCTTCTTCATTGTAACAAGGGATAATAAGGGAAAGCTTCATGAGATAACTCCTGTAATTCAGTTTGCTTTAGTTGTTTTTATGGTGTATTTGCATAATAAAACTGACATTCTTCTAACATTATACTGCATCTCGTCAATAGTACTTGAAATAAACAAAAAGACGGTTCTGTATCGTGACTTTTCTGTGGATTGATAGTATAATCGGTAAGCGGTAGAGGAGGATTTCTTTTACCGGTTCGCAATTGCTAATTTGTGGTAAAAACAGTGGCAAGCTTGCTTGTCACAATTCTAAAAATAAAGGAGAGTTTCCCATGGAAAACTACACAACCAATAAGTCTGTGCTTTCGTGGTTGGACGAGCGGATTGCTCTGTTAACTCCGGACAAAGTGGTATGGATTGACGGTTCTAAAGAACAGCTGGATGCTTTAAAGGCGGAAGCCTGCTCCACCGGAGAACTCATCAAATTAAATGATGAATTGCTTCCGGATTGCTATCTTCACAGAACTGCAACCAATGACGTTGCTCGTGTAGAAGCACGTACTTTCATTTGTACTCCGACCAAAGAAGAGGCAGGTCCTCTGAACAACTGGATGGAACCGGCAGCTACTTATAAGATGCTGGATGACATTGCGCGCGGTAGCTACAAAGGCCGCACCATGTACATCATTCCGTATTCCATGGGCCCGGTAGGTTCTCCGTTCTCTAAGATCGGCTTAGAAGTAACCGATTCCATTTACGTAGTAGAAAATATGGCCATTATGACTCGCGTGGGTCAGGCTGTACTGGATGCTCTTGGAGATTCCGACGACTGGGTTCGCGGTACGCACTGTAAGTGTGACATTGACGAAGAAAAGCGTTACATTTGCCAGTTCCCGCAGGACAATACCATTTACTCCGTTAACTCCGGTTACGGCGGAAATGTTTTGCTTGGCAAGAAATGCTTTGCTCTTCGTATTGCTTCCTACCAGGCCATGAAAGAAGGCTGGCAGGCAGAACATATGCTGATTCTTGGTCTGGAAAATCCGAAGGGTGAAACCAAGTATGTTTGCGCTGCATTCCCAAGTGCTTGCGGTAAGACTAACCTGGCCATGTTGATTCCACCGGAAGGATATAAATCCAAAGGCTACAAGGTGTGGACCGTTGGTGACGACATTTCCTGGATTCGGAAAGGTCCGGATGGCAGATTGTATGCTGTTAACCCGGAAAACGGCTTCTTCGGTGTAGCACCGGGTACCAATGATAAGTCTAACCCGAATGCATTAGCTTCCACTAAAAAAGGAACTATTTTCACCAATGTTTGCCTGAATTTGGACAACAACACCGTATGGTGGGAAGGATTGGACAAGAATCCGCCTGAAAACGCAATTGACTGGACCGGTAAGCCTTGGAACGGCAAAACTGCCACCACTCCGGGTGCTCATCCGAACAGCCGGTTTACGGCTCCTGCCAAGAACTGCCCGTGCCTGAGCTCGGAATTTGAAAATGGTGCAGGTGTTCCAATCAGTGCCTTCATTTTCGGTGGTCGTCGTGCAAAGCTTGCTCCGTTGGTATATCAGTCCAGAGACTGGAACCACGGTGTATTCATCGGATCTACACTGTCTTCTGAAACCACAGCAGCTGCTACCGGTGCAGTAGGTGTTGTTCGTCGTGACCCGATGGCAATGCGTCCGTTCATTGGTTATGACTGCGGTACTTATTTCCAGCACTGGCTTGACATTGGTGCTTCTTTGGATCCGGACAAAGCGCCGAAGATCTTCAATGTTAACTGGTTCCGTAAGGATGATGAAGGACACTTCATGTGGCCGGGCTTCGGTGACAACCTTCGTGTTCTGGAATGGATCATCAAACGTTGTGACGGCGAAGTAGATGCAGTTGAAACCGAAATCGGTTATATGCCGAAGGCCGAAGATATCAACCTGGAAGGCCTGGAAGGGGAAGTTGATATTGAAAAGCTCAGCGCCATGTTGAACGTAGATAAAGACCTTTGGAAAGAAGAAGCAAAGGGCATTGAAGAATTCTATGCAAGCCTTGGCAACACCGTTCCGAAGGAACTGTATGATTGCCTGGAAACCTTGAAGAAAAACGTAGAGTAATATAATCTGGTGTAATCAGATGGAGCCTGCTGCGGTTGCAGCAGGCTCCTTTTTTTGTAAGCAGTGCGTCCACTTAAAAAGTTGCTGACGGTTTTGACAAAGTTTTCCACAGAAAAACTATTGACGATACAGCAATTTATTTTCTTATTTAGAAAAATGAATTATTTTTCTGATTTGGAACTATTGTCGAAAACTCAGTGGAATGCAAGTAAAACTCTTTACGTTTTCTGAAGGCTTTCTGAATTTTCTATTTCTAAAATCGAAGAAAAAAGGGCTTTTCCGCAATTCCGACCTGGTTTTCCACACGGTAAACGGGTTTGCCTTTACATTTTTGGAAAACCAGAACAAAAGAAGCGCAGAAGAAAAAAGAAAAAGCATAAATCGCAGAAAAGAGGGAAGAAAAAAGGGGTAGATGCGCCGTTTTTTGTGATGAAAGATACGCTGACATCCCATGGAAACGGACAAAATTCAGTTTCCGCCATAAAAAAGACAGTTTTCAACCGTCAGAGTTCGTCAGAGTTTGTTATTTTCTTGACAATTCGCCGCAGTTCCTCTAAAATAGTTGCGTTTGCTTGTTCATTATGGGAAAATGAAAACGACCCATTTTTAAAAAATTTGCAAAGTGAGGTAAATGAAAATGAAGTATGCATTTATTACCGGCGCTGCCGGCGGCCTTGCCGGTGCCTGTGTAGAAGAACTCATGGCTCGCGGCGGCTGGACTGTATTTGCAGCAGACTATGCTGAAGATGCTCTGAAGGAATTTGCTGCTAAGTGCGGTGACAACGTTATTCCGGTAGCTGTTGACATCTCTAACACAGATTCTGTTAAGGCTGCTGCCGACAAGGTTGGCGAATACACCGATCACCTGGATGTAATCGTAAACGCTGCCGGTATTCACACCATGGCTTCTCTGGTAGAACCGGGTGCAACTCAGACCATGGAAAGAATGATCAACATCAACGTTATGGGTATGATTCGCGTTAATGAAGCTTTGTTCCCGTACCTGAGCAAGGGCTCCCGCGTTATCAACTTCTCTTCTGAATGTGGTTGGGAACAGCCGCAGCCGTTCAACAGCCCGTATGCCATTACTAAATGGGCCGTTGAAGGTTATACCATCGGTCTTCGTCGCGAATTGCTCTTCTTAGACATCCCGGTAATCAAGATTCAGCCGGGCTCCTTTAAGACCGGTATGCACGGCCAGGCTAACGCCGGTTATGCAAAGCTTCTTGCTACCACTAAGTACTACAAGCCGGTTCTGTCCGTACTCAGCCCGCTTATGACCATTGCCATGGGTTCTGCACATGACAAGAAGTACTTGGTTGACGGTGTTATGGATGCTATTTATGCCAAACACCCGAAGAGAAATTACAAGATTAAGAACACCTGGTATCTTGGCCTCATGGATCCAATTCCGGCTTGCATTCTTGATCCGGCTTACAAGTACTTTGTAGGCGGCCTGTATAAGGTTATGAAGCTTCTCGGTAAGGCTGACTAATTTAACCCTATTCTCGACAATAAAAGGACAAGTGGTTTTCACTTGTCCTTTTTCTTTTGTTTTCTTGTGTTTTTCATATTGACAAAGTACTTTTTTTATTTATAAATAATGGTAGAAATTAACACCGAAGAAGGTATGAATTATGGTATTTGAAAAAGTAAGAGATATTTTAGCAGAACAGTTAGATCTGGATCCGGACAGCATTCATATGGACTCCCGTCTGTTGGATGACCTGGGCGCAGACAGCTTGGACGTAGTAGACCTGGTTATGGCAATTGAAGACGAATTTTCCATTGAAGTTTCAGATGAAGCTTTGGAAAATATGACTACCATTGCCGATGCCGTTAATTATATTGAAGCAAACATCTAAAAACCTTATAGAATGGGGCTCGCTTGTTTGACGCGGGTCCCTTTTTGCGCTATACTTTTTGCGCTATATCCGCTATACGGAACAAATAAACTTTATAAAGTAACAAACAGGAGAGAACATCTTATGGCAAATCAGAAAAAGATGGTAGACGATATTACTTCCATGGATGTGGACTTTGCCAAATGGTATACCGACATTGTTAAGAAGGCACAGTTGGTCGGATATACCAGCGTCAAAGGCTGCATGGTCATCCGACCGTACGGTTACGCAATTTGGGAAAACATCATGGGCTTGCTGGATGGGTATTTCAAAGCTACCGGCCATCAAAATGTAAATATGCCGATGTTCATTCCGGAAAGTCTGTTACAAAAGGAAAAAGATCATATTGAAGGTTTTGCACCGGAAGTAGCTTGGGTTACCCATGGTGGAGATGAGAAATTGGAAGAACGCCTTTGTGTTCGCCCAACGTCAGAAACTCTGTTTTGTGAACATTGGGCCAACACGGTACAGTCTTGGCGCGATCTTCCTTGCCTTTACAATCAGTGGGTCAGCGTTGTTCGCTGGGAAAAGACCACGCGGCCATTCCTGCGTTCCCGGGAATTTCTGTGGCAGGAAGGCCACACCATTCACGCAACTGCAAAAGAGGCCATTGAAGAAACCGAACGCATGCTAAACATTTATGCGGACTTTTATGAAAAGGACTTGGCTATTCCGGTTGTAAAGGGCGCCAAAACCGAAAGTGATAAATTTGCCGGCGCCGAAGCCACGTATGCCATTGAAGCGCTGATGCACGACGGCAAAGCGCTGCAGGCCGGTACGTCTCATTACTTCGGAGACGGCTTTGCAAAGGCCTTCGGCATTGAATTTACCAATAAAGAAAATAAATTGCAGGCTCCGTTTGAGACGTCCTGGGGCATGACAACCCGCACCATTGGTGCCATTATCATGACCCACGGTGACGATAACGGTCTGGTTCTGCCACCGGCCGTTGCTCCAATTCAGGTTGTTATTATTCCGATTGCCGCCCACAAACCGGGTGTGCTGGATAAAGCTGCAGAGCTGGAGGCCCGGCTGAAGAAGCAATTCCGCGTAAAGCTGGATGACTCGGACAACTCAGCCGGCTGGAAGTTTGCAGAATATGAAATGAAGGGCGTGCCGGTTCGCCTTGAACTTGGACCAAGAGACATAGAAAAGAATCAATGTGTTTTGGTGGATCGCGTTAACCGCGAAAAGACCTTCGTTTCCTTAGATACCCTGGAAGAGGAATTGGAACAGAAATTGCAGGCTGTTCGGGACGCTATGTATGACAAGGCACTGGCCAACCGGGAAGCCAAGACCTATCGTTGCAAGACCATTGAGGAAATGAATCAGGCTCTGACGGAAAAGGGAGACGGCTTCATTCATGCCATGTGGTGCGGCTCTCCGGAATGCGAAGACAAGGTGAAGGAGCTGACCGGCGCCGGATCCCGTTGCATTCCCTTTGATCAGGAATCTATTTCCGATGTTTGCGTTTGCTGTGGCAAACCGGCCAGAACCATGGTTCTCTGGGGAAAAGCATATTAAATTTAAAAGCCATTCTTCTTACGGCAGTTGCCGTAGAGAAGAGTGGCTTTTCTTGCAAGAAAAGATAGCGCATGTTAAAATGTCTACCTATATAGTGTCACCTTGGCACTATGGCAGACCCCTACTAATCCTATGATTCATGGAGGACTTTCTTATGTGTGGAATTATTGGTTACACCGGTGAACAGGATGCAGCACCGCTCCTAATTCATGGTTTGGAAAAGCTGGAATACCGTGGCTATGACTCCGCCGGTATTGCTGTCTTGGAAGACGGTGAAATTGACATCGTAAAATCCAAAGGCAAAATCAAAAACCTGGAAGATAAAATGGTCAAGACCCATACCCCGAAAGGAACCATCGGCATTGGCCATACGCGCTGGGCTACCCACGGAGAACCGTCAGATGAAAATGCCCATCCGCACTACAGTGCCAGCCGTAAGTTTGCCGTTGTGCACAACGGTATTATTGAAAATTTTGCGGAGCTGAAAGCAGAACTGCAAAAGGAAGGTTACGTCTTCCACAGTGACACAGATACCGAAGTTGTTGCCATGCTCCTTGACAAGAATGACAATGGCAATTTCTTTGATACCGTTTTGAAGACAACAAAGCAATTGGTAGGCTCTTACTCTCTTGGTATTTTGGACCAAGATATGCCGGACCAACTGGTTTGCGTTAAGAAATCCAGTCCGCTGATTGTGGCTGTTTCGGACAAGGGCAACTTTATTGCTTCTGATATTACTGCGGTTCTGGCTTATACCAGAGACATGTATAAGCTACAGGATGGCGAGTTAGCCCTTGTTAAAAAAGACAGTGTTTCTTTCTTTGATGAAGACGGAAATTCAATTCAGAAGGAATTGTTCCACGTGGATTGGGATGTAGACGCTGCAGAAAAGGGCGGCTACGAACATTTCATGATTAAGGAAATTAAAGAACAGCCGGATGCACTGCGGAAAACTATCTCGCCAAGAATAACGGCAGACGGACATATTAAGCTGGATGACCTGGAATTAACGGATGAACAGATTCGCTCCTTTAATAAGGTTTATATTATTGGCTGTGGATCCGCCTATCATGTTGGCATGATTGGAAAGTATGTTATTGAACAAATGACTCGCATTCCGGTAGAGTGTGACATTGCGTCTGAATTCCGGTATCGCTATCCTATTATTGATGATAAAACTCTGACGGTAATTATTTCCCAATCCGGAGAAACTGCAGATACTCTGGAAGCACTGCGGGAGGCCAAACGTCACGGTTCCAGAACCCTGAGCATTGTTAATGTAGTCGGTTCTTCCATTGCCAGTGAATCCGATGATGTTCTGTATACTTGGGCCGGCCCGGAAATTTCGGTAGCCACCACCAAGGCTTACAGCACACAGTTGGTTATGATATATCTGTTGGCCATTCGTCTGGGCCTTGGTAACGGAACTGTTTCAGAAGCACTTTCTCAGGAATATATTGCTAAGTTACAGGAATTGCCGAATCAGGTAGAAAAGATCTTTGCACAGGAAGAAAAGATTAAGGAAATTGGACAGTCCTTTGCCTTTCTGGAACATGCCTATTTCATTGGCCGTAACTTGGATTATGCTGTTTCCATGGAAGCTTCCCTGAAGCTGAAGGAAGTCAGCTATATTCATTCGGAAGCCTATGCCGGCGGCGAATTGAAGCACGGCACCATTTCTCTGATTGAAAACGGGACTTCTGTAATTGCTCTTTGCTGCTGTGACCGTTTGGTAGAAAAGACCGTGTCCAACGCCAAAGAGGTCTTGGCCAGAGGCGCGCAGGTGCTTGGTGTTGCCTGTGAAGGGAACGAAAGTGTACCGGCTGTGGCAGACAGATGTCTCTTTGTTCCGAAGACGGACCCGCTTTTCCAAGCTTCCCTGGAAGTAATTCCGATGCAGCTGCTTGGATATTACACTGCAAAAGCCAGAAAGTGTGATATTGATAAACCACGTAATTTGGCCAAATCGGTTACGGTAGAATAAGATTAAGTCTTGCTTTCCGGACCCGTGCGTGCTACTATACCATGGTAAGTTAAGAAAGTAAGGTATGAAGAGTGACCCGCCGGGCCGCTCTTCATTCTTTTTGAAGAAAATGAAGGAGTTGGCCTATGGCAAACAAAAATAAGGGCGGAAACGTAGTTTCTGTTGTGCGCGCTCTGGCAGAACCTTTGGCGGAAGAACTGGGACTTTCTCTTTGGGATGTTCGCTTTGTAAAGGAAGGTGCGGAGCACTACCTGCGTATTTTTATTGATAAAGAAGGTGGGGTAAGCATTGACGACTGCGTAGACATGACCCATGCCATTGATGCTCCGCTGGATGAAGCGGATCCTATCTCCGTTCCCTATACGTTGGAAGTCAGCTCTCCGGGAGCAGAACGCCAACTGACCAGAGAGGAACACTTTATTCGGTTTATCGGTGACAGAATCAAAGTAAAGCTGATTCGCCCGCTAGACGGAGAACGGGAATTTAAGGGAACCCTGTTAGATTACACGGATGGCAATGCTACCATCCAAACCGATGGGGGAAAAACCTTTGTATTTTCTAGAAAAGAAGCGTCCTATGTAAAATTGGATGACTTTGACACTTTTGAAGACGACGGAAAGGAAGAACCAGAAGTATGAACCAGGAATTTTTTGATGCAGTAGGCCTAATGGCTGCTGAAAAGGGAATACCGGCAGAATTTTTATATGAAAAGATTGCCAATGCACTTGTTGTTGCAGAGCGCAGAAAATATA
This sequence comes from Bacteroidaceae bacterium, assembly GCA_963623075.1. GTDB lineage: Bacteria > Bacillota > Clostridia > Oscillospirales > Acutalibacteraceae > RUG420. The sequence continues at coordinate 137,810 of CAVFJZ010000003.1, read as the reverse complement.
ACGGCAAAGATGTGGTTTTCTGTGAAATTGATCCGGACAAAAAGGAACTGAACGTATTCCTTCGGAAAAATGTAGTAGAAGAAATCAGCGATGAAGACACTGACATCTTGGTAGATGCCGCTCAACAATATAAGACCAACGCAAAACCGGGAGACATTATTGAGATTCCACTGGATACCAAAAATTTTGGTCGTATTGACGCCCAGACGGCAAAGCACGTTATTCGTCAGGGCATTCGGGAAGCCGAGCGCGGACAGACCATGCAGGAATTCAAGAACCATAATCAGGAAATTGTAACTGCCAAAGTACAGAGCATTAACCCAATGAATGGGAATGCCACCCTGGAAATTGGCCGTGGTGAAGCCCTTTTGCCGCACGGGGAACAGATTCCGGGTGAAGAGCTGGCAGAAGGTGACCTGATTAAGGTCTTTATTGTAGATGTAAAGGAAACGGAAAAGGGCCCGAAGGCTATGATTTCCAGAACGCATCCGGGGCTGGTTCGCCGTTTGTTTGAAACCGAAGTGCCGGAAATTTATGACGGTACGGTAGAAATTAAGGAAGTTTCCCGCGAAGCCGGTTCTCGTACCAAGATTGCCGTCTATTCCGCAGACGAAAATGTAGATGCCGTCGGCGCCTGCATTGGTCCGCGCGGTGCCCGTGTCAGCAAGGTAGTAGACCTGCTTCACGGAGAAAAAATTGATATTGTTCCGTACAGTGAAGACCCCGCACAGTTCGTTTCCGCAGCCTTGGCTCCGGCAGACGTTATTAGTGTGGAAATTCTGGACGAAGAAGAAAAGTCCTGCAAGGTTATTGTACCGGATACCCAATTGTCCCTTGCCATCGGCAACAAAGGACAGAATGCCAGATTGGCCGCTAAACTGACCGGATGGAAGATTGATATTAATCCGGAAAGCGGCTTCTATGAGGCTCCTGCCGAAGAAGCAGCAGAAGATGTGGCCGAAGAAGTCGTAGAAACTTCGAACGAAGACTGATTTTAAAAACAAGGAGGGGAAAGCATGGCAAAAAAAATTCCAATGAGACGTTGTTGCGGTTGCATGGAAATGAAACCGAAGACAACGCTGGTGCGGGTGGTCCGTAGTCCGGAAGGGGAAGTCTCTTTGGATCTGACCGGAAAGGCGCCCGGCCGAGGGGCCTATGTCTGTCATGATGTAGCGTGTCTTCGGAAAGCGCAAAAAGCCAGACGCTTTGAACGAGAATTTTCCATGCAAATCCCCACTGAAATTTTTGATCGAATGGAGGACGAACTGGAAAAAGATGGATCCTAAGTTTTTTAACCTATTGGGTCTGTGCCGGAAAGCCGGGCGCTTTTCCGGAGGCCATGACGCCGCATTCGAGTCAATTGTAAAAGGCAAAGCAAAAGCCTGCTATTTGACTGCAGATGCATCGGACCGTTTGAAACAGGAGTTCCGAGAAACCACGCAGTATCAGGGAAGAACTATTCCCCTGACAGAGTTGGACTGCAGCATGAAGGACTTGGAAATACACATTGGAAAAAAGACTGCTGTATTTACCGTAAATGATGACGGCTTTGCCGCAAAGCTCAATGAGCTTCTTTCGAAGGAGGACAGATAAATGGAGATTAAATATAGAGTACACGAGGTGGCCAAGGATTTTGACCAGCCAAGCAAAGAGGTAGTAGACCTGCTGGCCAAATATTTTGAGGACCCCAAGAAGCATATGACGGCCCTGACCAATGACGAATTGAATGTAGTGTTTGAATACTACACGAAAAAGCATGAGGTGCCGAATTTTGACGCTTACTTTGCTATGGCTGCCGAACAGCCGAAGGCCGCGGCAAAGCCTGCAGAAAAAGCTGCCGCTCCGGCAGAGCAGGAGCCGGCTAAAGTAGTGCCGGGCAAAAAGGAAGGCGCTCCGAAGGTGGTTATTCCGGGTAAGAAAGAGGGCGCACCAAAAGTAGTTGTTCCGGGTAAGAAGGAAGGCGCTCCGAAAGTAGTTGTTCCGGGCAAGAAAGAAGGCGCTCCGAAGGTGACCGTTCCGGGTAAAAAGGAAGGTGCTCCGAAGGTGGCTGTTCCAAGCAAAAAACAAGCTGCTCCTGCCAAGCAGGCAGCAAGTGCTACAGCAAAGCCAGCTGCTAAACCGGCTGCTAAACCGGCTGCTCCGGCTAAGCCAAAGGTAAATGCAGATCCGCATCCGTTCCAGAAGAAGGCACCGAAGGAAGAAAATCGTCCAATGCAGTCTCGTACCAAGGGAGAAGCCAGAACCGTTGATACCCGTGTACAGAATGTAAACTTGGATAAATATAATGAAAAGTATGATAATTTAAATCCGGAAGCCAGAACCAATGATCGGGTTTCCAGTAATAAACAGAAGCTGAAACAGAAGTCTCAGCAGTATCGTCGTCAGAAGGGCGTTCGTTCTAAAAAGCGGGAAACTGAAGCAGAACGTCTGAAGAGAATTAAGGCAGAACGCGCTAAGAAAACCTGGATTATCCAGATGGGTGATGAAATTACCGTTGGCGAGTTTGCAGAAAAGCTGCGTATGACTGCCGCTGAAGTTATTAAGAAGCTCTTCTCTTTGGGCCAGATGGCTACCATCAATGATGTCATTGACTTTGATACTGCTTCCATTTTGGCAGAAGAACTGGGAGCCACAGTAGAAAGAGAAAATGTGGTTACCATTGAAGATCAGATTATTAATGACGCCGTAGATGCAGAAGAAGATTTGCTTCCGCGGGATCCGGTTGTCTGCGTTATGGGCCACGTTGACCATGGTAAGACTTCCATTTTGGACGCCATCCGTCACACTTCGGTTACGTCCGGTGAAGCCGGCGGTATTACGCAGGCCATTGGTGCGTATCGCGTTAATGTAAATGGTCAGCGGATTACGTTCCTGGATACACCGGGTCATGCTGCCTTTACGGAAATGCGTGCCAGAGGTGCTTTGGCAACCGACATTGCCATCTTGGTTGTTGCCGCAGATGACGGTATCATGCCACAGACCATTGAAGCCATTAACCACGCGAAAGCCGCTGAAATTCCCATTGTTGTTGCTATCAACAAAATGGATAAACCGGAAGCTTCCGTGGATAAGATTATGCAACAGCTGACGGAACATGAAATTGTACCGGAAGAGTGGGGCGGTGATACCATCTGTGTTCCGGTTTCCGCTAAAACCGGCATGAACCTGGACAAGCTGCTGGAATCCGTTCTTTTGGTTGCCGAAATGCAGGAACTGAAAGCCAACCCGAACCGTGCTGCCCATGGTGTTGTTATTGAGGCCAGTCTGGATAAGGGCCGTGGTCCGGTAGCAACGTTGCTGGTACAAAACGGTACGCTGAAGGAATCCGATATTGTTGTTGCCGGTACCGCAGTTGGCCATGTTCGTGTTATGACAAATGAAAACGGCAAAACGCAAAAGAAGGCCGGCCCGTCTGTTCCGGTAGAAATTACCGGTTTGGATTCGGTTCCTATGTCGGGCGATGTATTCGACGCCGTTTCGGATGAACGTCTGGCCAGAGAACTGGTAGAACAGCGCCGTCAGGCAATTAAGGAAGAACAGTTTAATGCGCAGTCAAAGGTAACTTTGGATAACCTCTTTGCTTCCTTGAAGGAAGGCGAAATGAAGGATCTGAATGTCATTGTTAAGGCCGACGTTCAGGGCTCTGTAGAAGCTGTGAAGCAGTCCTTGGAAAAACTGTCCAATGACGAAGTACGGGTTCGCGTTATTCATGGTGCCGCCGGCGGAATTGTGGACTCTGATGTTATGCTTGCAAACGCCTCTAATGCCGTTATTATCGGATTTAATGTTCGTCCGGATCCGGTAGCTATTGCCAATGCGGAGCGGGACGGTGTTGAAATTCGTACCTATCGTGTTATTTATGATGCTATTGATGATGTTAAGGACGCCATCAAGGGTATGCTTGCTCCAAAGTACAGAGACGTAGACATTGGCCGTGCCGAAGTTCGCTCTGTCTTCAAGATTTCCAATGTTGGAGCTATTGCCGGTTCCTATGTAACCGATGGCAAAATTGTCCGCAACGCTAAAATCCGCGTGGTTCGTGACGGTATCATCATTGCCGAAGATGAAATGCAATCTTTGCGCAGATTCAAAGATGACGTGAAGGAAGTTGCCAGCGGCTATGAATGCGGTATCGGCCTGAACAAGTTCAATGACATTAAAGAGGGCGACATTTTTGAAGCCTACATTACGGAAGAATACAGAGAAGACTAACAGGAGGATGCACTATGCCTGGTTATAAAACCGAACGGACTGCCGAAGATATCAAACGGGAAATTATTTCCATTCTTTCTGATATCAAGGATCCGCGGGTAGCCGGAAAGATGCTGACGGTTGTTAAGGTCCTGGTTTCCGGTGATTGCTCTTATGCCAAAGTTTATGTTTCTGACTTGGCCGGAATGGACAGTGCAAAGGAAGCCGCCAAGGCGCTGAACGGTGCACAGGGGTATATCCGCAGGGAAATCGGTCAGCATTTACATTTACGCAAAGCACCGGAATTAAAATTCTATGCAGATGATTCCATTGCTCATGGCATGGAAATTGCACAGAAATTGAAAGACCTAAGTGAAGAATAAAGATGGACTAAGAAGGTGAGCGAATGCAGGGGAAAGCAGAACTGATTACAGAAGAACAGGTCAAAGAGATCCTTCTGGAAAAAGATAATATCTTAATCCTGACTCATAAGAGCCCGGACGGGGATACCCTCGGCACCGGGACAGCACTGTGGCGGGTTCTGCAGAACCTGGGAAAAACAGCGCGGGTAGAAAATTCCGACGTTATTCCGGAAAAGTATACCTATCTGTTTAATGGCTTGGTTGCAACGGATTTTACGCCGGAGTATATCATTGCCGTTGATGTGGCAGATCCCAAATTACTGGGAGATAAGCTGTCTGCTTATGCCGATAAGGTAGACCTTTGCATAGATCACCATCCGTCCAATTTACACTATGCAACGAAGTTGCTTTGCCGTCCGACAGATGGGGCGGCTGCGCTGACGTTGTATCGTGTAATAAAGCTAATGGAGGTTGCGGTAACACCGGCTATTGCTACCAGTTTGTACACCGGCCTGGCAACGGATACCGGTTGCTTCCGTTACTCCAATACTACCAGTGAATTAATGCGGGCCGCCGCAGATCTGATGGACGCAGGCGCTGACCATGCCGACATCAACGTCCGCATGTTTGAAACCAAGTCTCTTGCCTATTTTCGCCTGCTACAGCTGGTATTGGCAGGGTTGCGGATGTATTGCAATGGGCAGATAGCCGTATTTAAGGTAACCCGGGACATGATGACACAAGTCGGCGCCACGGAGGATATGCTGGATGCAATTGCTCCCATGAGCCGCCAGATTGCCGGCGTGAAGGCCGGAATTACCATGAAACAGGCCGCAGACGGAACCTATAAGTTCTCTTTGCGGACACATGAACCGTTAGACGCGTCCGAAATGGGCCGACTCTTAGGTGGCGGAGGCCATGCCAGAGCAGCCGGAACCGGAGTGGTAACGGATGAAGAAACCGCACTTTCCAAGTTGTTGGAATGGACAGCGGAACAATTACATTGTGAGGTCTCCTAACGTGACAGGAATCATTTGTCTAAGGAAACCGCAGGACATGACATCCTTTTCTGCGGTTGCTCGGGTCAGACGAATTGTGGGAGAAAAGAAAGCCGGTCACGCCGGCACACTGGATCCTATGGCAACCGGTGTCTTACCTATCCTTTTGGGTGGTGCCACTCGCTTTTTGGAATTTCTTCCAACCAGTCCGAAACGGTATGTTGCCGTTTTTCGCCTGGGGGTCAGGACCGACACATTAGACAGTACCGGTACGGTACTGCAGAAACAGGACGTAACCTGTACCCGTGCGGATGTGGAACAGGCGCTTACCTCTTTTCAAGGGGAACAACTACAAATTCCGCCGATGTACTCTGCCATCAAGAAGGATGGTGTGCGGATGTATGACCTGGCTCGCCGGGGAATTGAAGTGGAACGGGAAGCAAGACCCATTACCATTTATGCTTTGGAATTGAAAACGGAAGAGCAGGTAAAGAAAGTGGGGGTTCTATTGCAACCGCTGACGGAACAGGAATATTGCCTGGATGTGACTTGCTCTGCCGGAACGTATATTCGCACCTTGATAGATGACCTTGGAACCGCACTGGGGTGCGGAGCGGTCATGACACAACTGGTGCGCACGCAGGTAGGAGATTTTCTCCTAGAGCAAGCGGTTACACTGGAAGAACTGGAGCAGGCCGCAGAACAAGAAAAATTAGAAGAACGGATCCTTTCGGTTCCGGATGCATTACAACGGCTACAGGCTGTTACGGTCAGCCCTGCTCAAGCTACCCGGTTCCGAAACGGCGGAGAGCTTAATTTGGATCGGATTCCTGCATTTCGAACAAAAGCGCCGCAATCGGATACGCTTCTCCGTGTTTTTGACCCTGACGGGACCTTTCTTGGACTAGGAAATGCTGATCCGGAAATGGGCACGTTAACTGTTAAACGGGTTTTTGTAGGAAGGTGAATCAATTTGAAAACAAATGACACTGCCGGAACGGTGGTGGCACTGGGCAGCTTTGACGGCCTTCACTTGGGTCACCGGGCTGTGCTGGATGCGGCAAAAGAGCTGGCACAGCACTTGCATGCTGAACCGGTCCTTTGTACTTTCCAAGAACACCCGTTAAAGGTGTTAACCGGACAGGCTCCGCCGTCCCTTTTTCAGGGCGCTGTAAAGGATCGCCTTTTTCAGGAAAGCGGATTAGACGTTTACTTCCTGGACTTTGCGGAAATTAAAGATCAGAGTCCGGAAGTTTTTTTTCAAACCGTTTTGTTGGAACAACTGCACGCAAAAGGAGTTTGCTGTGGTTTCAATTATTCCTTTGGGGAAGGTGGAAAGGGAACGCCGGAACTGTTGGAAAGACTTTGCCGGGAAAACGGAATTGCCTTTTCTGAAGTCCCCGCAAAGACGTTGGATGGCATTACCGTCAGTTCCACCGTTATCCGTTCCGCTATAGAACAGGGAAAGATATCCCTTGCAACTAAAATGTTGGGCCGAGACTTCTCTTTTGAAAGCCCGGTAACCCACGGTGACGGCCGCGGTCGCACCTGGGGAATTCCGACGATCAATCAGCTATATCCGGAAGACTTAGTGGTCCCTAAAAAAGGCGTTTATCTTTCTGGTGTTTGCCTGCATGGGACACGTTATAAAGGGGTAACCAATATTGGCGTACGGCCAACAGTGCGGGAAGGGGAAGCCCTTTCTGCAGAAACCTTTGTTATTGGTTTTTCCGGAGACCTGTATGGTACGCAGCCGGAAATTTCTTTACTGCAATTTTTGCGTCCGGAACAAAAGTTTGAGAGCTTTGATGCATTGAAAGCGCAAATTCAAAAGGACATTGCCGTTGCCAAAGAAGCGGACTGAAAAGCGCCTTTACTTCCGTAGCGGTTTATGATAATATACTGTAAGCTTTTCCCTTGGAGGCTGGAGTCTTCACCGACCTTCCCCTAAGAGAATTGCAATTTATTAAGAGGTGAAAGAATATGACACAGCAGGAAAAACAGGCAATTATTGCCGAATATGCTACCCACGAAGGAGACACCGGTTCTCCGGAAGTACAGATTGCTGTACTGACCAAAAGAATTAATGACCTGAATGCTCATCTGAAAGAGCATCCGCATGATTTCCACTCCAACAGAGGTCTGTTGAAGCTGGTAGGTCAAAGAAGAAACCTTCTGGCATATCTCCAGAAGAAAGACATTGAACGCTACAGAGCACTCATTAAGAAGCTGGGTCTTCGTAAGTAAGAAAACGCTAAGGCAGGCGGCTCAGGCCGTCTGCCTCTTGCTCGTTTTTCAGGTAAAAACGGGAGGGACCTTTTCGGGTTAGCAGTGAATCAAGTATCCGGATTTAGCCGGGTTTTTGATTTATTGCTAAGCCAAGACCTCCCGTACAATAAAAACTTGTAAAGAGAGGTTGTCTATGTTTTTTAAAGACTACAAGGTTTATGAAACCGAACTGGCCGGCCGTCCGTTAAAACTGGAAACCGGCAAAATGGCACAGCTGGCTTCTGCCGCCGTTATGGCCAGATATGGAGAAACTGCTGTACTGTGTACAGTAACTGCTTCTGACAAGCCGCGTGAAGGCGTTGATTTCTTCCCGCTTTCCGTTGACTTTGAAGAAAAGATGTATTCTGTTGGCCGCATTCCGGGTTCCTTCCAGAGAAGAGAAGGAAAGGCTTCTGAAAAAGCCACCCTGGCTTCCAGATGCATTGACCGTCCTATTCGTCCGCTGTTCCCGAAGGACATGAGAAATGATGTATCCGTAGTGGCTACCGTTATGTCCGTAGACCCGGATTGCAGCCCGGAAGTTGCCGCAGCCATCGGCGTATCTTGTGCCATTGCCATTTCCGATATTCCGTGGGCCGGTCCTATTTCTTCCGTAAATGTTGGTTTGGTTGACGGTGAAATTGTCATCAACCCGACCTTGGAACAGCGTGCTGTTTCCGAATTAAAACTGACGGTTTCTTCCACTGCTGACCTGATTGCCATGATTGAAGCCGGCGGTAATGAAATTAAAGAAGACGTTATGTTTGATGCCATCATGGCCGGACATGAAGAAAACAAGAAGATTGTTGCTTTCATCCAGAGTATTGTAGATGAAATTGGCAAGCCGAAGTTTGAATTTACCTCCAATGATCCGGAACCGGGCATTCTTGCTGAAATTGAAGAATGGGTTACCCCGGACGTTCAGAAAGCGCTGGACACCGATGACAAACGAGTTCGTGACGCAGCTCTGCTTCCTATTTATGACATGGTTCATGAAAAGTATGACGAACAGTTTGAAGGCCAGGAAGGTAAGCTGGACGAAATTATGTATCTGATTCAGAAGCATGTTGTTCGCAACTGGCTGAAGAATGAACATAAGCGTGTAGACGGTCGTGGCATTGATGAAATTCGCCCGTTGAATGCAGAAGTAGATCTGTTACCACGTGCGCATGGTTCCGCCATGTTTACCCGTGGACAGACCCAGGTTCTTTCCGTAACTACGTTAGCTCCGCTTTCTGATTCTCAGAAGCTGGACGGCATTGACGAAGATACCGAAAAACGGTATATCCACCACTATAATTTCCCGTCTTACTCTGTAGGTGAAACCAAGCCACCTCGCGGACCGGGCCGTCGTGAAATCGGTCACGGTGCACTGGCAGAAAAGGCTCTTCTTCCGGTTATCCCAAGTGTAGAAGACTTCCCGTATGCCATCCGTGTTGTATCTGAAGTGCTTTCCTCCAACGGTTCCACTTCTCAAGGCTCCGTTTGCGCATCTACGCTGTCCCTGATGGCAGCCGGTGTTCCTATCAAAGCACCGGTAGCCGGTATCTCTTGTGGCCTGATTACAGGCGATGAAGGGGTATACGGAGACTTTATGACTATGGTTGATATCCAGGGCCTGGAAGACTTTTACGGAGATATGGACTTCAAGGTTGCCGGCACACACGAAGGTATTACCGCCATCCAGATGGACTTGAAGGTTCACGGTCTGACTCCAGCTATTGTTAAGGAAGCTTTTGAAAAGACCAAAAAGGCCAGAAATTATATTTTGGATGAAATCATGCTGAAGGCTATTCCGGAAGTTCGTCCGCAGCTGTCTAAGTATGCACCGAAAATGCTGACTACCACCATTAATCCGGAAAAGATTGGTGATGTTATTGGTAAGCAGGGTAAAGTTATCCAAAAGATTTGCGCAGAATGCAATTGTAAAGTTGACGTTAATGATGAAGGCCAGGTATTCGTATCTGCCATTGATCAGGCGGATGCCGAACGCGCCATCTTTATGGTAGAAACCATTGCCAATGATCCGGAAATCGGCGCCATTTATAAGGGCGTTGTTACCCGCTTAATGAGCTTTGGTGCCTTTGTTGAAATTGCACCGGGCAAGGAAGGCTTGGTTCACATTTCCCGTCTGGACATCAAACATACCGACAAGGTAGAAGATGTTGTTAACGTTGGAGACGAAATCATTGTTAAGGTCTTAGAAATTGATGACCAAAACCGCATTAATCTTTCCAGAAGAGATGCTCTGATTGAAGTAGAGGGCGCTGTTCCGGAAAATGATCTTGCCGAAGAAGAAGCGGCACGCCGTCCGCGTCAGGGCGGATACCGCGGCGGTCACGGCGGAAACCGTGGCAGAGGCGGCAGAAGATAAGTTGCACATAATAAAGTAAGGCGGCTGCCGAAGCCTTCGGCAGCCGCCCTTTCTATTGCCCTTTTACCGCTTTTCTGCTAGGATAAAACGGATGAAAGTGAGGTGCTTTCCCTTGGGAAAGAATATCCGGAAATACACGGTTTCCGAATTAAAAATCGGTGCCGGTGCCGCCCTGCTCAGCGTGGCGGTAGAAGCCTTAATTTTGGCACCTAAAAAACAAATTCCCCTTCCAAAGGGAAAGAAACTGACCGTTCAGGGTCTTCTTCCGGCATTTCAAAAACCAATTGCCGGAGCAGCGCGCCATTTCTTAAATGAAACAGTTCCCCATATGATGACACTGGGGGACAAATTGCTGCAAAAGATTAAAATTTATCAGCTTTTGAAAGATCATTTCCTGGATGCGGTTTATTTAAAAGCAGACCGCTATTCGTTAAATGACCTTTTTACCAGATTCTTTGAAAAGGCTTCTTTCTTAGACCGCAACAAGTTTACGGCTGCCTTTCGGGACTGGGCTTACAGCGTTCTAAACAGTGAAGAAGACAGAGAAACCTTTGTTAACAATCTGACCGACAATATTATTGCCGGTCTGCGTGCGCTTGTTTCCGGTCCAATTGCTTCCGTTTTGGTCAGCTCGCATTTGTTGAAGGTAATTGAGGAAACCGTCTCTAATGTAGTAGAAAAATTCATGAGCACTGAGTTCGGCAATGAAATGGTGAACCGTCTTTTTGATGCTATTGAGCATTTGGAAGACATGACTTTGCCGTACTTCTTAGATACTAAAATGAACCTGCCTCGTCCGGTAATGGAAGAAAAAATAGACGGCCTGTATGACCGTTACGTTGGCAAGGGCCAAGTGGAGCATTATCTTAGCAAAAATTACGGTGACCAGATTTACAATATGTTGGCTTCCGTAGATTATGATCAAATCTGGAAAGAACTCTTGCGCCACCACTTAAAGGAACTGGGGCAAGTCAGCCTTGGCGCTGCCGGTACCGCCATTTACCTTTCCGGTGAAATGGACAAAGCTTCGCGCAGAACAAAGCGCTTAAAGGAACGCCACCAAAAGCTGAAATCCGGTGTCCGCTCTGCCAAAGCCAAACTGCCGCATCGCCAGAAAAAAGAGTCTTAGTACACTTTCGGCCTTTCCTGCTTGTCAATGGCGTGCCGTCCAACGCACAGTACAATGGAAATGACCGTGCTGACAAAGAAGACGAAAGACAAGAACAGGCAAATGATTGCATAAGTGGTATAGGGCGGAGGACTGATCATGGTTAGGTTGCCAAGCTCCAGCTGCAAGTAGCGGCTATAGTATTTTATGGCAAAAATCAGGAGTGCTACGTTGCCGGCTACATCCAGAAGGAAGGTGCCGACCCAGTAGAGCTTATCTTCCTTTTTCCAGGCAAAAATTTCCAGTACAATGATGGCGGCAAGCAAAAGGACAGTTACAATAATGGGTGCAATCATGTGGTTTCCTCCTTGGACTGCTGCGTTGGCAGATAGGCTTCCAACCGATAAATAGGAAAGCCTTGTGCCGAGAAACGAGCTTCATATTCCGTTACAATGTTGTCTGTAAAGTCGGAGTGATGCAGGTCCAGGGAAACATTCTTTAGTGCAAACCCACAAGCGGTAAAGCATTCAATGGAATATTCAAAGAAATGCATATTGTCCGTTTTCTGGTAGATTTCTGCTCCGGGTGCCATGAATTTTTGGTAAGATTTCAGGTACCGTTCGTTGGTTAACCGATGGTTAGCGTAAGAATTTTTCGGGTAGGGACAGGAAAAATTCAAGTAGATGCCGAAAATGGAAGCCGGCGGCAAAAACCGTGGCAGATATTCTGCACCGCATTTCATGAACCGGACGTTGGTTAAGCCGTCTTCCTTTGCGTGCTCCGCAGCGGTAACAATGACGTTGGCTACCTTTTCACAGGCAATATAGTTGTTCTCCGGATGTCGGGCAGCTAGTTCTCTGATAAACTGGCCCTTGCCGCAACCAATTTCCAGATAAACGGGATTGGCGTTGCCGAAGATTTGTTCTAAATTATAATAACGAAGGTTTTCGTCATTATTTTCTGTATTCAAATCCTGCTCTGTACAATCCAACAACCAATCGGAAACTGCTTCCAGGCGAGTTACCAGATTCTTTTTATGACGCATTCGCATAATTCAAAATTCCTTACGTAAAAGTGGTTTCATTTTAGCACAAGCGAAGGGGAAACTCAATGTGGGCAGGAGCCCTCTCTAAGGCGTTTTTCTTGGAAAAAACACTTGCAAGGAAGCGGTAAATCTGATACTATAGTCAAGCATTTGTTCCTTGCTGTCCCGGCAAGGGGTTTAAGGTCCGGCCAAAGCCGGAGTTAAAGCGGAGCGGTCCTCTGACGTATTACGTGTATGAACGGTCTGAAAAAGAATGGAGGATATTAGAATGGACGCACTCAAAGTTATTACAGAAGGCATGGTCAAAGAAGACAAGCCGGAAATCAGCATTGGTGATACCGTACGGGTAGACGTAAGAATTAAGGAAGGCAACCGTGAAAGAATTCAGGCCTTTGAAGGTACTGTTATTGCAAAGCGCGGTTCCGGTGTTTCCGAAACGTTCACCGTTCGTCGTGTTTCTTACGGCGTTGGTGTAGAACGTGTTTTCCCGGTTAATTCCCCGAACGTAACCAAGGTTACCAAGGTTCGCGGCGGTAAAGTTCGCAGAGCCAAGCTGTACTACCTGCGTGACCGCGTTGGTAAGGCTGCTAAGGTTAAGGGCACTGTTTAAACAAAACGCACGAAAGAGACAAGCAAAAGCTTGTCTCTTTTTCTTTTGTTTTAAGGTATTTGATAGTATAATGAAGTGATTCCAGCTCCAGAAAGGGTTTCCAGACATGAAGTACCGCTACGTGGAATTTCAAGATACAGCCGACTCGGCGCAGTACCGCAGTGCTGCTGCCTGGCTATATGATATTATCACCACGTTTGTTGCTACCATTCTGATTCTAGGTATTGTTGTTTGTTTTGTCGGGAAAAGTGCCCGGGTCTCCGGACAGTCTATGAGCCCGACCCTTTCGGATCAGGATCAATTGTTGATTGTCAATTTAACAAACAAGTACCAGCGTGGAGACATTGTGGTCATTGGTCGGGGCTCAGAAAAGACCTTGATTAAACGGATTATTGCCATGGAAGGAGATACTATTGATATCAACTTCCAAACAGGGCAGGTGTTCTTAAATGGAGAACTGCTACAAGAACCCTATGTTGCCGCGCCTACTTACTTAAGCTACGGAGACGGCCCTGATTTCCCTGTAACCGTGCCTACCGGATACGCCTTTGTTATGGGAGACAACCGCAATGACTCTCTGGATAGTCGTAGCGGACAAGTAGGTTTCGTTCCGGTACAATCCATCATAGGAAAAATGGTTTGGAACTTCGGCCACTACGTAGGCTGACGGCAATGAATGACAGCAAATAAAGATAAGAGGCTTTTTATGAAGAAAAAGAATTCCGCCGGAAGACGGCTGAAACGGAACAAGTTAACAGTTGCGGAATACTTACAGCAGCAGGCCGAGGCACAGCAGAAAGAGAAAGCTGCATTGCAAAAGCCGATTGCGCCACAGAAAAAAGCGGTACGGCAAGAACCGGAAAAGCTGCCTGTTGCAGCCATAGATGCAGATGGCACGGAATTGGCAGTAACAGAAGATCCGCAGAAAGACGGCGTACAGGAAAAGGGCTTTGTGCCATTTGCTTATGAAGTGGCCTCTGTATTGCTTTCAGCTGCACTGATTATTTTAGTTATTTTTACCTTCTTGGCGCGGATGGCCGGCGTGGTTGGCAGTTCCATGGAACCGACTTTGCACAACGGAAACTGGGTTATTTTAAGCCAAGTCGGTATGGAATATACGCCGGAGTATGGAGACATTGTAGTTGTTTCCCAACCTAATGGCCTAGACGAAGTTATTATTAAACGAGTCATTGCCACCGGTGGTCAAACTGTGGATATTAATTTTGATACCGGTGTGGTTTACGTAGACGGAAAAGCATTAACAGAACCGTACACGGCAGCACCCACCTATTTGAATTTTGACGACGGCGTTACATTTCCGTTAACGGTTCCGGAAGGATATGTCTTTGTTATGGGTGACAACCGCAATGACAGTACGGACAGCCGCAGCTCTTTAATCGGGTGTATCCGGAATGAATATATTTTAGGAAAAGTCAAATTCTCCGTCGGAGACGGAATACAGCGGTATTAAAAAGGAGGCAGTCATGCCGGAATTTCAAAAACAGACCGTGCAGTGGTTTCCCGGCCATATGGCCAAAACCCGCCGGAAAATCAAAGAAAATTTACCGCTGGTAGACGGCGTGGTGGAACTGGTAGATGCGCGAATCCCATACAGCAGTCGTAATCCGGAGCTGGATGAATTGACAGCCGGAAAACCACGGATTATTTTATTAAACAAAGCTGATATTGCGGACAGCAATGCTACCCATTGCTGGAAACAATATTTTGAGCAAAAAGGGTATTCTGTTTTACCCTGCGACTGCAAGACCGGAAAAGGATTAAATGGCTTTGATGCTTTGGTTCGAAAGACTTTGCAGGAAAAGATAGAATCCAATCAGAAAAAAGGAATGCCGGGACGCGCCCTTCGCCTGATGGTAGTTGGAATTCCCAATACCGGAAAGTCCACCTTTATTAACCGTATGGCCGGGAAAAACCGTTTAAAGGCGGCAGACCGACCCGGCGTTACCCGCACCAGCCAATGGGTGGTAGCCGGCAACGGTATAGAATTACTGGACACGCCCGGTGTGCTTTGGCCCAAATTTGAAGACCCTGTGGTTGGAGACAGACTTGCGTTTATCGGTTCCGTTAAAGATGAAATTATGGATATGGAAACCATTGCTGTCCGCTTGCTGGAAGTATTAAAGGAAGATTATCCGGATCGACTGCAGGAACGCTATAAGTTGACAGAAGAGGATTGTAGCAAAGAAGCCTATGAAATTCTGGAGATCATTGGCCGCAAACGCGGCTTTTTGATCCGCGGCGGTGAAATCAATACCGAACGAACAGCCAATACCATAATGGATGAATACCGTAGCGGAAAGCTTGGAAAACTGACGCTGGAACGTCCGGAGTCGGACGCTCCACGAAAGGATACTTAATATGGCTGAACAAACCTTTCCGGACTATGAGCTGGAACACGCTTGTTACCGCAGCGGATATGCTTGCGTTTGCGGCATAGATGAAGCCGGTCGGGGACCCTTGGCCGGGCCCGTATTTGCCGCTGCAGTTGTTTTACCGCCGGATTGTGACATTCCGGTTTTAAATGATTCTAAAAAGCTTAGCCCCAAAAAACGAGAACAACTGTTTGATGTTATTTTGGATAAAGCCATTTCCTGTAGCGTTGCTTCGGCATCGGAGCGGGAAATAGATGAACTGAATATTTTGGAAGCTACCTTTCTGGCCATGCGCCGTGCGGTGGACGGATTGTCCGTCCGGCCGGACATGGCACTGATTGACGGCAACCGAAAGCCCGGTCTTTCCTTCCCGGAAAAGACCGTAGTCAAAGGAGATGCCCGCTCCATGTCTATTGCGGCTGCATCGGTCCTGGCCAAGGTTTCCAGGGACCGTTATATGTTAGAAATGGCACAGTTGTATCCGGAATATCAGTTTGAAAAACACAAGGGTTACGGCACCAAGCTGCACTATCAAATGCTGGCGCAGTATGGCGTATCCGAAATTCATAGAAAAAGTTTCTTAAAAACGCTGGATGCCAATATTCGGCGGATTCAGGAAGCAGAAAAGGAGACCACCGGTGAATAAAAAAGCACTTGGTGTGTTGGGCGAAGAAGTGGCCTCTTATTTTTTAGAGGACAAAGGGTATCAGATTCTGAAACGAAATTTTTATTGTCGTTTCGGAGAAGTGGACCTGATTGCAGAGAAAGATGGTTTTCTCTGCTTTGTAGAAGTTAAGACCAGAGGAAATGGGGCCCTTGCCAGACCGGCAGAATGGGTTACTGCCGAAAAACAAAGGAAACTGGTCCAAACAGCCAAATACTACATCGCAGGAGGGCGGGGACAAAACAAACAACCCCGTTTTGACTGTATTGAAGTCTACGCTGACGAGCGGAATCTGCCATGTGGTTTAGTACTAATGAAAAATGCATTTTAAAGGAGAAGACCATGCTGTACACAAGTACCAGAGACAAGACTTTGAAAGTGGAAGCATCCGAAGCCATTACCCGTGGAATTTCCGAAGAGGGCGGATTGTTTGTTCCTTGCGAAATTCCGCAAATCAGCTTGCAATTTTTGCAGGATATGATGCCGCTTTCTTATATTGAACGCGCCAAGAAGGTGCTTTCTCTTTACTTGACGGATTTTACGGAGGAAGAGATTGCTTATTGTGTGGAAGGCGCTTATAAAGCCGGAAAATTCAGCTCGGAAAAGGTGGCTCCGCTGGTTACGTTAGAAGACGGGGTAGAGGTTCTGGAATTGTTCCGCGGCCCAACCTGCGCTTTTAAAGATATGGCATTACAGTTGCTCCCGTATTTGCTGACCACTGCATCCAGAAAGGCTGCTCCGGACAAGGAAATTGTAATTCTGGTAGCTACCTCCGGAGATACCGGTAAAGCTGCTTTGGAAGGTTTTAAAGATGTTCCGAAGACCCGTATTTTGGTCTTTTATCCGGAAAATGGCGTTTCTCCTATGCAGAAGCTGCAGATGGCTACCCAAGAAGGAGACAACGTTGCAGTTTGTGCCATTAAGGGTAACTTTGATGATGCCCAGACCGGCGTTAAGAAGATCTTTACGGATCCTGCCGTTGCGGCACGTTTGGCAGAGGGCGGCATGATGTTCTCGTCTGCCAACTCTATTAACTGGGGTCGTCTGGTACCACAGATTGTTTATTATTGCTCTGCTTACTGTGACCTGATGGAAAAAGGCGTTGTAAAACCGGGCGAACCAATGAACGTAGTAGTTCCGACCGGCAACTTTGGTAACATCCTGGCAGCCTATTATGCTAAGCGCATGGGCGTTCCGGTTGGCAAGCTGATTTGTGCTTCCAACGCCAATAATGTCCTGACAGATTTCCTGTCCACCGGTACCTATGATAAGAACCGTCCGTTCTACATGACTACCTCTCCATCCATGGATATCCTGATTTCCAGCAATTTGGAACGCCTTTTGTTCCACCTCAGCGGAGACAATGATACGCAAATCCGTGACTGGATGCAGGAACTGAACACCACCGGAAAGTATACGGTTTCTTCCTCTATCGCCACAGAAATTAAGTCCCTGTTTGCCGCCGGTTGCGCAGATGATAAGATGACTGCAGGTTCTATCAAAGCTGCCTTTGAAAAGGATCATTATTTGGCTGACACCCATACAGGGGTTGCCATTAACGTATATAAAGCTTATCGGGAACAGACCGGAGATCAAACGCCGACCGTTATTGCATCCACTGCATCTCCATACAAATTCCCGAAGAGCGTTCTGACCGCACTGCTTGGCCAGGCACCGGATGTGGACGAATTTGATATGGCAGAAGAACTGGCAAAGGTAACTGATACACAGGCCCCGGCACAATTGTTGGGCTTGAAAGATAAACCGGTTCGTTTTACCACTGTCTGCCAAATCCCTGCTATGGAAGAGCAGGTTTACACCATGCTTGGTGTATAACCATAATAAAAGCATAGAAGGAGGCTGTTATGTCCCTCTTTGCCCTGGGTGATCCCCACCTTGCCATCGGTCTAAACAAGCCCATGGACATTTTCCCGGGTTGGGAGCACCACAAGGAACGGATTGAAGAAAACTGGAAACGACTCGTTACCTCGGGCGATACAGTGGTTCTCCCCGGAGACATTTCCTGGGCCATGAGCTTGGAAGATGCCAAAGCAGATTTTGCTTTTTTAGACAGTCTGCCCGGCACCAAACTCATCAGTAAAGGAAATCACGATTACTGGTGGACCACGGTTACCAAAATGAATGCGTTTTTTGCAGAAAACGCATTCACAACGCTGCATATTTTGCATAACAATGCCTATGTCGTTGGCAATTATGCTATCTGTGCCACACGCGGCTGGTTTTTTGACGACGATACACCACACAGCGAAAAAGTACTGAATCGCGAGGTAGGACGATTACAAACAGCCATTGCCGCCGCCAAAGGAACCGGAAAAGAGCCGCTGGTCTTTCTCCATTATCCGCCTGTTACACAACGGGAAGAATGTACTCCTATTATGGATGTGCTACGGGAAAGCGGTGTCCGCAGAGTCTACTATGCTCACTTGCATGGGAATGTCATTCCACATGCTTTTCAAGGGGAGCGGGACGGCATGGTTTTTCGGCTTGTCTCCGCGGATGCCTTGCATTTTTGTCCGCTTCTTTTAGAATCGGATGAATAAGAAAAAAGAGACAGAAAAAGCAGTAGAAAAATCAGAGAAAGTCTGATATAATGTCATAGCTTTAATAGTTAGTTGAGAGGAGACTCGTAACATGAGTTTGAAATCCACAGAAAAACTGGCCACCAACAGCTATAAGGTGGAAATCGAAGTAGACGGTGCCACCTTCCAGGCCGCCATTCAGAAAGTATTCAACAAACAGAAGAAGAATATTCAGGTTCCGGGCTTCCGTAAGGGCAAAGCTACCCTTGGTATGGTAGAACGTTATTACGGTGAAGGCGCATTCTGGAATGATGCTTTTGAAGAACTTTATCCGGATGCAGTAGAAGCTGCCATTAAAGAAGCCGAATTGGAAATTGTTACTTATCCGACGGATATTGAAGTTTCCGAAATCAGCAAAGACGGTTTGACCTTCTCCGTTGTATGCACAACGAAACCGGAAGTTTCCGTAAAGGACTACAAGGGAATTGCTGTTACCAAGCCGTCCACGGAAGTAACTGATGAAGATGTAGACAAGGAAATCCAGACTTTGCTGGATCGCCAGGCCAGATTTGTGGAAGTAGACCGTGCCGCTGAAGCCGGAGACATGGTTACTCTTGACTTTGAAGGATTTACTGACGGTAAGCCATTTGACGGCGGTAAGGCCGAAGGATATGAATTGCAGCTGGGCTCCGGCCAGTTTATCCCTGGCTTTGAAGAACAGATTGTCGGTAAGAAGGTAGACGAAGACTTTGATGTTAACGTTACTTTCCCGGAAGAATATGCACCGGAACTGGCTGGTAAAGATGCCACCTTTAAGTGCGTATTGCACGCAGTTAAGGTAAAGGAACTGCCGGAACTGGATGACGAATTTGCCATGGATGTTTCCGAATATGACACTTTGGATGAACTGAAGAAGCATACGAAGGAAGACCTGGTTAAGAATAAGGAAGAAGACGCTGAAACTGCTGTTTCCAATGGTGTTTATGAAGCCCTTGCAGACTTGGTGGAAGGCGAAATTCCGGAATGCATGTATGAACGTCAGATTGATGATTCCATTAATGAGTTCTCTTATTCCATGCAGGCTCAGGGCATTGACCTGAAGACATACCTTTCTTTCACCGGCGGAAGCGAAGAACAGCTTCGTGAAACATTCCGCGATCAGGCTGAAAAGCAAGTAAAATGTCGTCTGGCTTTAGAAAAGATTGCCGAACTGGAAAAAGTAGAAGTTTCTGACGAAGACATTGCTGCTAAATATGATGAAATGGCTGCAGACTACAGCATGGAAGTAGAACAGATTAAACAGTTCGTTACAGCTGAAGATGTTGCTGCTGATCTGAAGAACAGCAAGGCACTGCAGATTGTAAAGGATGCTGCTAAACTGGAAGAAGCCAAGCCGGAAAAGAAGAGCGCAGCAAAGAAGGCCGCTCCGAAAAAGGATGCCAAGAAGGCAGAAAAAGCTGACTCCGCAGACGCTGACCTTTCCTCTATGACAAAGGCACAGCTGCAGGAGTATGCTGCTGAAAAAGGCGTTGAAGTAAAAGCTTCCATGACCAAGGCTGCCATGATTGAAGCTATTGAAGCAGCAGAATAAGTAACCAAGAAACCAAATGGAGGGCGGCGGGTTTATACTCGCCGCTTTTTGTAATTAAGGAGGGATTTCCTATGCCATTAGTACCGAATATTATTGAAACCACTAGCCGTGGAGAACGTTCCATGGATATTTTTACCCGTTTGTTGGATGACCGTATTATTGTTCTTTCGGACGAAGTCAATTCCGCCACTGCCAGCATTGTAGTAGCAGAACTGCTTTATCTGGAAGGCCAGGATGCGGATAAAGATATTAGCTTTTACATTAATAGCCCGGGCGGATCTGTTTCCGATGGCTTGGCTATTTATGACACTATGCAATATGTGAAATGTGATGTTTCTACTATTTGTGTCGGACTTGCCGCCAGCATGGGTGCGTTTCTGCTGTCTGCCGGTGCAAAGGGCAAGCGTTTTGCTCTGCCAAATGCGGAAATTATGATTCATCAGCCGCTGATCGGCGGAGATCGCGGCATTGGCGGTCAGTGCTCTGACGTTCAGATTGCTGCACAGAATATGCAACGCAGCAAGGATAGACTGAATCGGATTTTGGCCGAAAATACCGGAAAGACATTTGAAGAAGTAGAGCGGGATACAGACCGTAATAATTGGCTGACCGCAGAAGAAGCAATGAACTATGGCCTGATTGACCAGGTTATTCAAAACAGATAAATTCCACCGGAGGTGTTAGTGTTGCCTAAAGACAACAAACTTCGCTGCTCTTTTTGCGGCAAGACCCAGGATGAAGTACAGAAGCTGATTGCAGGACCCGGCGTCTATATTTGTGACGAATGTGTAGAGCTCTGCAGTGACATGCTTTATGAAGAAATGGTGCTTCCTCCTGCCAAGAGCCGGAAAAAAGTGGCAGAAAAGAAAACCCTGCTGAAACCGGAAGAAATTAAGGCCGTTCTGGATGAGTATGTAATAGGTCAAGATCAGGCTAAGCGCACGCTGGCAGTGGCGGTATATAACCACTACAAGCGGATTTTTTACAGCGGCAAAACGGATGTAGAACTGCAAAAATCTAATGTATTGCTGTTGGGCCCAACCGGTGTTGGGAAGACCATGCTGGCGCAAACCTTAGCCAAAACCTTAGATGTTCCGTTTGCCATTGCAGATGCCACGACTCTGACAGAAGCCGGTTATGTCGGAGAAGACGTAGAGAATATTTTACTGCGCCTGATTCAGGCTGCTGATTTTGATGTAGAAAAGGCGGAAATGGGAATCATCTATGTAGATGAAATTGACAAGGTTTCCCGGAAATCCGAAAATCCATCCATTACACGTGATGTCAGCGGGGAAGGGGTGCAACAAGCTCTATTAAAAATTCTGGAAGGAACCGTTGCCAATGTTCCGCCACAAGGTGGGCGGAAACATCCGCAGCAGGAATTTATTCAGATAGATACCTCCAATATCCTTTTCATTTGCGGCGGTGCTTTTGACGGTATAGACAAAATTGTCGGTAAACGTCAAAGCAAAGGCGGCGTTGGCTTTGGTGCTGAATTGAAGAATGCCAAGGGAATGGAGCTTTCGGAAGCTTATGCAGAAGTTATTCCGCAGGACTTGGTAAAATACGGGCTAATTCCTGAATTGGTTGGCCGTATCCCGGTGATTACTGCGCTGCAAGACTTGGACCAGGACGCCTTAGTTCGTATTTTACGGGAACCGAAAAATGCCCTGACCAAACAATATCAAGCATTGTTCCACATGGACAATGTAGAATTGGACTTTGAAGACAAAGCACTTCAGGCCATGGCTAAAGAAACCTTGGAAAAGAAAACCGGCGCCAGAGGACTGCGTAGCGTAATGGAAAATGTATTGCAACCCATTATGTATCAGTGCCCTTCAGATGCAGGCATTGAAAAGGTTATTATTACGGAAGATACCGTATTAAATCATGCCGAACCGTTACTGGTTCGTAAAAAAGAAAAGCAAAGGAAGACAGTCAATGGATGATCTTGTTTATGCAATTCCGACCGTAGCACTGCGTGGATTAGTTGTATTCCCCGGTATGGTGCTGCACTTTGATGTTGCAAGAACCAAATCCATTAAAGCCATAGAGACCGCAATTTCTACCGGACAGCAGATCTTTTTGACCTGCCAGAAGGATCCGGATGTAGATGATCCGGATGTAACGGATCTCTATCTGATGGGTATGTTGGCCGATATTCGCCAGGTCATTAACCTTCCGGACGGCCATAATCTCAGAGTGATTGTGGAAGGGGACCGACGGGCTGAAATCCGTCATCTTTCCCACCATGATTTTTTGGAGGCGGATCTTTGCGTTACAGAAGCTCCGGAAGACCGGGAGGCCTATGATGGGTATCCGGCAGCCTTGGTGCAAAAAACCAGAGCTTTGTTTGCACAATTTAATAAATTAAATGCTACCAACGCACCGCCGGATGTGGTTCGTCGTGTAGAAACAGAAGATAAACCGGGCGTATTAGCTGACTATCTTGCCAGTGTATTGCCGTTGGAATACAAAGCCAAACAGCATATTCTGGCAGAGTATGACACCACGAAGCGCCTGGAACTGATGAATGATGCTCTGACAGAAGTAATTGCCGTTTTGCAATTGCAGGAAGAAATTTCTACCAAAGTAGAAAAGAGCATGGATGACAATCAGCGGGAATATTATCTGCGGGAGCAGATGCGTGTTATTTCCGAAGAATTGGATGGCAATGACGAACAGACCGAATTGGACGACTACCGTGCCAAAATTAATGCAGTCAAAGCCTTTTCTGATCGGGATCGGAAGAAACTGATGAAGGAAGTAGACCGCTTGGCCAAAATGGGCAATCAGGCGGCAGCTGAAACGGCTGTTATTCGTACGTATCTGGATACTGTCTTAGACCTTCCATGGGATACAGCAACCGAAGATTCTTTAGATCTGACAGAAGCTCGCCGTATTTTGGATGAAGACCATTATGGTCTGGAAAAAGTCAAAGACCGGATTATAGAGCTACTGGCAGTTCGTAAGCTGGCCCCGGACATTACCGGACAGATTATCTGTCTGGCAGGCCCTCCGGGCGTCGGAAAGACCAGTATTGCGCAATCCTTGGCCCGCGCCATGGGGCGTAATTACGCACGGATTGCGCTGGGCGGCGTTCATGACGAAGCCGAAATCCGCGGTCATAGAAAAACCTATATTGGTTCTATGCCCGGCCGGATTATGGCGGCCATGAAGGACGCAGGATCCAATAACCCACTGATTTTGCTGGATGAAATTGACAAAATGGCATCCGACATGCGCGGAGACCCTGCCTCAGCCATGCTGGAGGTACTGGACGGGGAACAGAACAAGACCTTTGCGGATCACTATGTTGAAATTCCCTTTGACCTTTCTAAGGTGCTGTTCATTACCACTGCCAACGATAAAAGCCAAATTCCGGCACCGCTTTTGGACCGTATGGAAGTCATTGATCTTTATAGTTATACGGAAGAGGAAAAATTCCATATTGCCAAAGAGCATCTGGTGCCGAAGGCCATTCAAAAACATGGTCTGACCAAAAAGCAGATGAAGATTACCGATGCGGCCCTGCATCATATCATCAGCCAGTACACCAGAGAAGCCGGTGTGCGCCTCCTGGAACGGAAGATTAATGATCTTTGCCGGAAGTGCTGCATGCACGTAGTAGAAGATCCGGAGTACCGGATGAATGTAAAAATTGCAGATTTGCAAGAGCTGCTTGGCAGCCCGAAATATAAGGAAATGCATCCGAGTAAGGACCAGGTTGGTGTTACCAATGGGCTGGCCTGGACTTCCGTTGGCGGCGAACTGTTACAGGTAGAAGCTGCTGTTATGAGAGGAACCGGAACAGTGCAATTAACCGGATCGCTTGGAGATGTCATGAAAGAATCGGCCAAGGCTGCAGTCAGCTACTTGCGGACAAATGCAGACCGGTTGGGTGTCCGGGAAGATTTCTACAAAGAAAACGATATCCACATCCACGTGCCGGAAGGCGCGGTACCAAAGGATGGCCCTTCCGCCGGTGTTACCATTGCTACCAGCCTCCTTTCTGCATTAACCGGAAAGCCGGTGGACAGCAAGGTAGCTATGACCGGAGAAATTTCCTTGACCGGCCGCGTCATGCCCATCGGCGGCCTCCGGGAAAAAACGATGGCAGCATACAAAGCCGGCATGAAGACAGTTATTATTCCGGCTGACAATGTACCGGATTTGGAAGAAGTAGATCCGGAAGTAAAACAGCATCTGGAATTTCTTCCGGTCAGTGCGCTGGATCAAGTCTGGAAGCGTGCCGTTAAAGGAGGCATTAATCCATGAGACTGGACAATGTAAGCTTTGAGGCTTCCTACGGAGTCTATGCTCAAATTCCTGCTTCTACCGTACCGGAAATTGTTTTTTCCGGACACTCTAACGTGGGAAAATCTTCTCTCATCAACAAGGTCCTGAATCGCAAAAATTTGGCCAGGGTTTCCGGGCAGCCCGGAAAGACCATCACTATTAATTTTTTTCAAGGAGATGGTTTCAAACTGGTTGACTTGCCTGGCTATGGTTATGCCAAAGCTTCTCAGGCGGAAAAAGACCGTTGGGGACAGATGATTGATGAATATCTTTCTGACGGGCGAAATATCAAGCTGATTGTACAGTTGATTGATATGCGTCATGCACCTACCAAAGACGACTTGCAAATGCTGGACTATCTGTTCCAATGTAATGCACATTTTGTGGTTGCTTTGACCAAGTGTGACAAGCTCAATAAGACAGAATTTCAACGCTGTCTTGCGGAACGCACAGATGAAATTGCTGCCTTTGGTCCTATGGGCATTGTGCCGTTTTCTGCTACCAAAGGTACCGGTGCAGACACCATTCGTACCTATATGGAAAATGCCATCAAATAACAGGAAAGCGTCTATAAGAATCTTGTAAAATTGTTTGCAAGGATAGAAAACGCCGTCTACCTTACTGGGCAGACGGCGTTTGTCATGAAAGGTGATATTTCCGAAGGACCCGGGAATTCCGGATTTAAATTTTAAATGAGTGGGTGTTAAAAGAATAGGCGTACTTCAATGCTTTACAATGCGAAAATGGGATGATAGAATAAAGAAAAACTGAAAACAAAAATTGGAATAGGGAGGTTTTCTTATGCAGAAGCAGCATAATTCGGACAATATCCGTTTTTTGTATGATGCTATCTTATCATTAGAAACCCAGGAAGAGTGTGACAAGTTCTTTACAGACTTGTGCACAGTCAATGAACTGCAATCCATTTCTCAGCGGGTAGTTGTGGCTAAAATGTTGAAGGAAAATCGGGTATACAGTGACATTGCCACTGCCACCGGGGCTTCTACTGCCACCATTTCCCGCGTAAACCGTTCCTTAAGCTATGGGGAAGGCGGCTATGACATTGCTTTTGAAAGAATAGAGAAACAACATGACAAATAATTTAGTACGAATGATTTCCGCGGACGGACAGCTGACTTGTATGGCAACAGATTCCACTGAACTGGTACGGAAAGCGCATGCCATTCATGGCACAAGCAATGTCTGCTCTGCTGCACTTGGTCGTCTTTTGACCGGAGCGTCCCTGATGGGCGCCTCCTTAAAAGGAGAAGACAATTCCGTTACCTTACGACTGAACGGAGACGGCCCCGCCGGTGCTGTTATTGCAGTTAGTGACTGGAAAGGAAATGTCCGTGGCTATATTGCCAATCCGGATGTATCCCTGCCAAAAAATGAGCTTGGAAAGTTGGATGTAAAAGGCGCCGTCGGTACCGACGGTACCTTAACTGTTATGAAGGACTTAGGTCTGAAAGAGCCGTACATTGGACAGGTTCCTATTGTGTCCGGTGAAATTGCAGAAGACTTAACCAATTATTTTGCTGTCAGTGAACAGATTCCATCTGTTTGCGCTTTAGGAGTGCTGTGTGCTCCGGAAACGAAGGACATTATTACTGCGGGTGGATTTCTAATTCAGCTGTTGCCGACAGCCACAGAAGATACTATAGACAAAATTGAAGCAGGCTTGCAGAATTTAAAACCGATTACCACAATGCTGGTAGAGGGCTTGAGCCCGGAAGAAATTTGCCGTGCAGCCCTTCCGGACTTTCCTTTGGAAGTGTTGGATACCCAGTCCACAGACTACCGTTGCAACTGTTCCAAAGAGCGAGTAACCACTGCCTTAATTTCTCTTGGCAAAAAGGATTTGGAGGAAATGGCTCAGGATGAAGACACAGAAGTAACCTGTCATTTCTGTAATAGAAAATACCATTTTAACAAGATAGAAATAAAGAATATTTTGGCTGCAGCAATTAGATGAAATGTGCGTAACTACGTCAGTTTGAGTCTTTTAAAAAAAGTCTGAAAAAATACCGTTTTTTTGTTGACAGGAAAGCCGATGTAGTGTATATTATAAGACGTCGCCGATACAGACCGGCGGCGGTCTGATGTGGGAGTTTAGCTCAGCTGGGAGAGCATCTGCCTTACAAGCAGAGGGTCACAGGTTCGAGCCCTGTTGTGCCCACCATTTTTTTACGGCCTGGTAGTTCAGTTGGTTAGAACGCTAGCCTGTCACGCTAGAGGTCGACGGTTCGAGCCCGTTTCGGGTCGCCATTTTGTGCTTCTGTAGCTCAGTTGGTAGAGCAGAGGACTGAAAATCCTCGTGTCGTTGGTTCGATTCCGACCGGAAGCACCATCATTTGCGGATTTAGCTCATCTGGTAGAGCGCCACCTTGCCAAGGTGGAGGTAGCGGGTTCGAGCCCCGTAATCCGCTCCATTTTTTATCTGGCACCATAGCCAAGTGGTAAGGCAGAGGTCTGCAAAACCTTGATGCCCCAGTTCAAATCTGGGTGGTGCCTCCACTAAAACCAGCACCGGTTGTGCTGGTTTTTTATTATAATAAAGTATGATTACGCCCCCGAGGAGGAACAGAAAAGATTCTGTCCTGACTCGGGGGCTTCTGCCGTCAAAACGGCGGGAAATCAGCCAATCAAGTTTTTTAAAGATCGGAGCAAGGTGTTAACCGGCTTCTTTACTAAAACGTTGGGTGCTTCTTTCAATGCAACTTGCGTTCCGGTTGAACCGTGCTCAATGGCGTAAACAACAGCTTCATAAAGCTCTTGGCACCCTTGACGATTGGGGTGACTGAAGAAGGTGTTGCCGATGGAGGCACGGACACCAATGGCGGCAACAGCTTTCATGTCGTCTGTTGCAAGTAGCTTTTGGATGGCAGTCTGGCACTGTTCTTCGCTGTAAGTGCCCCCGGCAAGATAGGTGTCGGTTACTTGATTCATGACATCATAAATACCACTAACCAAAGCATCCTCTTGCTTGGAAATATCTCCGCTGCTGAGAACATCATCTACCGGAACCGGATTGGTAGAAAGGCCGGCTTGGAAGAGCGTAGTCATGACATCATATTCGGCTGTCATAACCTGATCGTAGAAATCCGGACAATTCTTTTCACACAGAGAAACAAACTCCGGTAGATGCTTTTTGAATTCGGTTTCGTTGATGGTCCAGGTGGCCGGGCAATAGCCTTTGGCAACACAGATTCTGGCAGCTACACGGAACTTTAAGTAAAGCGGAAGAGAGGTGTCATAGACATTATAGCAATCCTTCATATCCTGGGTAATGGTGGACGGGTCACCATTGTAATCCGCTAATTGATCCATAAAGCAAGTAACTCGCCCGTTTTGGATAGCATCTGCATACAGATACTCATTTTTGTATGGGGATGCCAGGGACGTGTAAGAGTTTGCCATGTTGACTGCAATTCCCATAATGTCACCTAATGGAATAGGAATTCCTTTGTAGCTGACATCTAAGCTGTCCATAATATTTTGCACGTTCAAAACGACAATGGTAGCATCCGGATTCAGCTCGCGGATAATCTTCATGGTGGCATCAAAGTTGACACAATAGCCAAGTAAGGCATAGGCAATGGTATCCAGTAAATTATCCAGAGTGTCTAGATCATCCTGCTTTACCAAACCAAGGGAAAGGGAAGTAACGCCCTTTTCCAATTCTGCCCGGATTTTATAAAACCGAGAAGCATA
Organism: Bacteroidaceae bacterium; assembly: GCA_963623075.1. Lineage (GTDB taxonomy): Bacteria > Bacillota > Clostridia > Oscillospirales > Acutalibacteraceae > RUG420. The sequence continues at coordinate 109,653 of CAVFJZ010000003.1, read as the reverse complement.
TTCGGAACCAATGACATAGGAAAGGTCATTGCCGTAGTCTCCACTGAGCAGACGGTTGGTCAGATAGACGCCAAAGTTGTTCAGGCCCATGTCGTAAGTAATTAAATCTGCATCAGCAATGCTTTGCTTGTAATCCTTACGCAGTTCATCCAGACTGCTATACCACCAGGTGGACGGTTTATCTTCTGCATAAAAACGCCAACGCATGTATTCGTCTGTGGTGAAGCTTTCGTCTAACAGGAAGCGGAGTTCTTCTACTCGCATGGCACTTTGGGCCAATTGGGCATGGTCTACGGTATAACCTTTGTCCCGATAATAATCGGCCACCAGGGCAGGATAGGAATAAGGAACTACGGTCCGATATCCGGAAATACCCGGGGTACCGTCTTCCGGTTTTAAGACGGGGTTGGCATAAAGGTCCTCTGTCAGGTAGCCATGTAGGGCGTAACCGTTGGTGTTGGAAGCGCCTAACGTAACATAATGAAAAGTTTGATCTGACTCTTTTTCGGCGGCAATTGCAGGAACACAAAGGACGCTTAAAAGACAGAGGGTTAGTAAAAGAGAAATCAGTTTCTTCATAAAGATTACCTCCTTATCCAATCAGGGAAGCTAGGGACACTAGAATTTGCGTGTCAGTAACCTTTTTGGACTGATTTTTTATATCGGTCACCGTTTCGGAAACCTCTGTATTCCAGTCATCCTGTAAAACACCCAGAATTTCTTCCGCCATCTGTTGATGACCGGTTTCAGTCGGATGCATCATCTTAACGGCGGAATATTTAATGTCTTCGTCAAATGGGATCAGTTTGTCTGTATCTAAAGCGGCAATGCCGTAGTAATCAATGGTGTCGCATTTTGCAAAAAGGCAATCATTGGATTTACAGAAAGCACTGGTCCATCCATTAATGCGTGCGGCATAAAGTTCGGAATAATCCCATATCTTCAGTGGTAAATCCCCGGTAATGCTGGTGGGGTTAGCAACGCCGACAATCAGAATTTTGGCGTCCGGATTCAGTTTTCGGATTTCTTCCAGAACCATTGGCATATTCTTTTTGTAGGTGGCAAAGCCATTTTCCAATTCTTTGAAATAATCCGCTAATACCATAGAAAACTGACCGGAAACCTTTGCTACTTCCAGCAAAACGGAAAAGGCGTGCTCTAAATCTTCCTGTCCTTCAATCTTCAAATCAAACAATCCGGTCTTTTCCAGAATTTGTTCATACTTATTGTAGGTGGTGGACAACGCGGTGGAATAAATATCATTGCTACCGAATTGAATGGTAATCAGATCGGCAGAGCGGACACTGTCCTTGATACGCTGCTTGATGGACGGCTGAATTAAGTACATATGATTCTCATCCTGCGCCCATTCACCTTTGCTGTCTTTATAATAAAATTGTTCTTTGGGAAGCATGGTCAGCGCGCGGAGATAGAAGTCACTCATGTCTTGCAAAATCCGCGTGTCGTCCACCAACGTGTAATCGTCTTTCAGAACCCGCAAGATTTCTGTGGTTCTCCATCCGCTGTGGGCAACGGAAATGGTACTGTCTGCTTTTACTCCCTGAGATACCAAATCCGCATAAGTTCCTTCCACAATTCGCTCATCTTGGATCTTTTCCTGTTCTCCTCCAAAATAATTGTCTGTTCCGTACCCGGAAGCAATACTGTCACCCATAACCGTATAATTTTGGTAGTGCATGCTTTCTGCTTCCACAGCATTGGCGGCCACAGCGGCAATACTACCGAACATACTGAGACTGAGTGTCAGCCCGAGCATTTTACGTAACGTTTTTTGCATAAAGCATTCCTCCTCATACCTATTAAAAGAGTGTAATCTGAAAAAAATCTTAAAAACAATGCACAAGAGTCATTTTTTTTAGAAAAAATCACAAATTAGAAAGAGGTGCTCCCAAATTTTTGCCGGATTCCGCCGGGCGATTCAGCCTGTTTTCAGCTTTACTAGCACCCACATTTACGGTAGAATAAACTGAATGATTTACAGGTAGAAGTCTGCATGGTTTCCGTGCAGAGGAAAGAGGTTTTTATGGAACCAAAGTTTTCTAAAATTTTGCTGAAATTGTCCGGCGAAGTGTTGGCGGGTGAACAGGGCCATGGCTTTGATTTTACTGTCATTGAGCCAATTGCCGACGCCGTTAAAGAAATTACCGACATGGGCGTGAAGGTCGGTATTGTTATTGGCGGAGGCAATTTCTGGCGCGGCCGCTCCAGCGGAACTATGGACCGGGTGGCAGCTGATTCCATCGGTATGCTGGGTACGGTTATGAACTCTATTTGCTTTGCTGACACGCTGATTCAAAAAGGGGTTCCGGCCAAGGTCTATTCCGCAGTGGCCATGGAGCCGATTGCAGAATTGTTTGATACCGTAAAAGTACGGGATTCCCTGGCTGCCGGAACGGTAACCATTTTCGGGGCCGGAACCGGCCACCCGTTCTTTTCCACTGACACAGCCGGCGCCCTGCGTGCCGCACAGATGGAGGCCGAAGTTATTTTCAAGGCTACCAATGTGGATGGTGTCTATGACAAGGATCCGAATAAGTTTGCAGATGCTGTTAAATTTGACACATTGACACAAACGGATCTGTTAAACAAAGGCCTTTCCGTTATGGATGCTGCAGCGGCATCCATTTGCCGGGACAACGGCATTAATATTTTGGTATTCAACCTGAATGATCCTAAAAATATTGTGCGCGCTGTCAGTGGAGAGCCAATTGGAACTTTGGTTTCTTCCAAGTAATGAATGTCTAAGAAATAAGAAAAAAACGAAACTATATAAGAGGTGACTTTTATGGGAAATTATGATGCAGCCGAAAGCAGAATGCAGAAAGCCATTGCCAGACTGGAAGAAGATTATGCGGAAATCCGTGCCGGTCGAGCCAATCCAAACGTTTTGGACAGAGTAACCGTAGACTATTACGGAACCCCGACTCCGGTAAATCAGTTGGCCTCTGTTTCTGTTGCAGAAGCCAGAATTCTGGTGATTACGCCGTGGGACAAGTCTTTGCTGAAAGCAATTGAAAAAGCCATCCAGACTTCCGATATTGGAATTAATCCACAGAATGACGGTAGCGTGATTCGCTTGACCTTCCCAACCTTGGACGGGGACCGTCGTAAGGAACTGGCAAAGGGCATTGCCAAGCGAGCAGAAGAAGCCAAAGTGGCTGTCCGCAATGTGCGCCGGGACGCTATGGATGACTTGAAAAAACAACTGAAAGCCAAAGAAATTACCGAAGATGATTTGAAAGATGCAGAAGGTAAGGTGCAGAAGTTGACTGACAAATACGGCAAGCAGATTGATGAAATTGCCGAAGCCAAAGAAAAGGAAATTATGACGGTATGAAAACACGTATTCTTTCCGGCATCTTAATTGCCATTATTTTAATTGGTGTATGGGTTGGCATGTATACGCCGGTAGTAGATATTATTATGGCTCTGCTGGCGGCCGGCGCCTGTTATGAAATTACAAAAGTAGCGGGAGTGAAGAGCTTGCCGTTGCGCATTGTTTCCATTGCCTTTTCTTGCGCGTTGCCGCTGGGCTTGGTTTATATGAGCAAATTTCCAATCAGCATTCTTTGCATGATTTATGTACTGGTACTGGTGGTTATGACCGTCATTGATTTTGAACATATTCCGTTCCAGGATCTTGCGGTTACCATTTATGCCTCCTTTATTGTGCCAATTGGATTTGCAACCATTCCGCTGATTTCTGATTTTTACAAGGTATATCCGGAAATTGATAAGCATGAAAATGCGTTCTTGTTATGGATGGGTGTGGCCACAGCGCTGTTTACAGACGTCTTTGCTTATTTTGTCGGTTCTAAATTTGGCAAGCATAAGATGACGCCGGTGTTAAGCCCGAAGAAATCTTGGGAAGGCGCCATTGGCGGCGTAGTTTGTAATGTGGCCTTTATGTGCCTGACCAGAGCTGCTTTTGTGCACTGGTTTGCTTTAAAGCCGATGTTTATGGGCTGGGGAATGTTCATTCTGATTACCATTGCACTTTCCATTCTCTCCATGTTCGGCGATTTAATGGCTTCCCTTATCAAGCGCAACTACGGTGTAAAAGACTACTCTAATCTGATTCCGGGTCACGGTGGCATTATGGATCGCTTTGACTCTGTACTGGTGGTTGCTCCTACTTTGTATGTAGCAGTAGTCCTTTATATGCTGTAAGCAAAGGAACTTTTCGTATTATGACTGAAACCTTATCCCTTCTTGGGTCTACCGGCTCTGTGGGTACACAGACGCTGGCGGTTTGCCGGGCACGTAACCTGCCGGTAGCCGCGCTGACGGCAAACCGCAACACGGACTTGCTGGAACAGCAGATCCGAGAATTTCATCCGGCAAAAGCGGCTTTATTGGATGAAACCGCTGCTGCCGATTTAAAGATCCGCATTGCAGATACGGACACCCGGGTGCTGTCCGGCATTTCCGGAGTTTGTGAATGCGCTGCGGACACGGAAGCAGACACAGTATGCAATGCCATTGTTGGCATTGCCGGTCTGGTTCCGACGCTGGACGCCATTCATGCGGACAAAAAAATTGCCCTGGCCAACAAGGAAAGCTTGGTGGCCGGTGGGCAATTGGTTATGGATGCCGTACAGCAACGGGGTGTGCCGCTTTTGCCGGTAGACTCTGAACATTCTGCCATTTGGCAGTGCTTACAAGCCGCACCAAAGCAAGGCCGTGCTTTAAAGAAAATCTTGCTGACTGCCAGTGGCGGACCGTTTTTTGGGAAGACGCGTGCTGAACTGGAACAGGTTACTGTGCAGCAGGCTTTGCAACATCCCAATTGGAGTATGGGTGCAAAAATTACCATTGATTCCGCCACCTTAATGAATAAAGGCTTGGAAATTATAGAAGCCTGTTGGCTTTTTGATGTTCCGGAAGACAAAATAGAGGTGTTGGTGCACAGAGAAAGTATTTTGCACAGTGCCATCCAATTTGAAGACAATGCGGTTATTGGACAGTTAGGGGTACCGGATATGGCCATCCCTATTCAATATGCCCTAACCTATCCGGAACGCTTGCCAAGTCCTGCCGCAGAGCTGGATTTAACAGAACTTGCCACGTTGCACTTTGCAAAACCGGACATGGAAACCTTTGATTGCCTTGCCATTTGTCGGGAAGCCATTCGCCGTGGCGGACTGTATCCGGCGGCAGCCAATTCTGCCAATGAACAGGCTAACAGTCTGTTCCGTGCCGGTCGGATTTCCTTCTTGGAAATTGGAGAATTGGTGGCAGAAGCCATGGATGCTTGCCATTCCCAGGAAACATTCACCTTATCTGATATTCTGGCCGTGGACCGGGAAGCCCGCGAAACGGTAAATGACAGAGCCGGATGGAGACCGGAAGAGGTATTTTAACTATGACCACAGCTATTGGTATCATTGTTGCCATTTTATGCTTCGGCTTCCTGATTCTGACCCATGAACTGGGTCATTTTCTACTTGCACGTATTTTTGATGTCAAAGTCAACGAGTTCTCTATTGGAATGGGGCCAAGACTGTTTGGCATTCACGGGAAAGAGACCGATTATAACTTACGTCTGTTTCCGGTTGGCGGCTATTGCGCCATGGAAGGCGAGTCTGAAGACTCAGATGACTCCCGCTCTTTTAACGCCAAAGAACCGTGGAAACGGGCCCTGATTATCTTGGCCGGTGCCACGGTCAATTTGTTAACCGGCTTTTTGGTTATGGTTATTTTGGTCAGCACATTTAGCAAAATCGGAACTACAACTATCTCTTCTTTTGCAGAGAATGCACCTTCGGAATCCCAAGGGCTTCAAGTGGGAGACAAGGTCGTCGGTGTAAACGGAAATAAAATTTTAACCAGTATGGATCTAGCCTATTTCTTGGCCAAAGATGCCGACGGGGTAATTGATTTTGTAGTAGAAAGAGACGGGGAAACCGTTTCGGTAGACCGTGTAAAATTTGCCATGACAGAGGGCGAAGATGGGACTTCGTCCTTACAATATGACTTTACTGTAAAAGGAGTAAAGCCAAGCTTTGCCACAGTTCCCAAATATGCATTCTTAAATTCCTTAAGTATTTTCCGTATGGTTTGGGACAGCTTGTTTGATCTGGCACGAGGTAAATATCAAATATCAGATTTATCCGGTCCGGTTGGGACTGTTTCCGTTATTGCCCAAACTACAACTTCCGCCGTAAAAAGTACAGATTACAGTTCGTTGCTGTACTTGCTGGCATTGTTGGCCATTAACCTTGGTGTTTTCAACTTACTTCCCTTCCCGGGATTGGATGGCGGACGTTTCTGGTTGATTGCTTTTGAAGCTGTTACCGGAAGAAAACCATCTAAAAACTTGGAAGCGGCATTGAATTTTATTGGCATTGTGGCTTTGCTTGGCCTCATGCTGGTGGTAACCGCTTCTGATATTAAAAAATTCTTTTAGTTTATTACAAGCAAGAAAAAGGAGCGTCTTTCATGAGCAGAGCAGTACAGGTTGGATCATTACAAATCGGCGGCGGGGCCCCGATTGTGGTGCAATCCATGCTGAATGCGCCACAGGGGGACATTCCTTCTAATCTCAGCCAGGCAAAACAGCTGGAAGAAGCCGGATGTCAGTTAATTCGCCTTTCCGTTTCCGGAATGCAAGATATAGATACCGTTGCGGCGCTGAAACAGGAAATTAAGGTGCCCCTGGTGGCAGACATTCAGCACAACCACATCCTGGCCCTGCTGGCTATAGACGCCGGCATAGATAAAATACGAATTAATCCAAGATATATCGGCACCAGAGCGCAATTGGCCGAAGTAGTGGAAAAGTGTAAGCAACAAAAGGTTCCTATCCGCGTTGGTGTAAATTCCGGTTCTTTGGAACCGGAATTACTGAAAAAATACGACGGTGCCACGGCGGAAGCCCTGGCGCAGTCAGCTTTACAATGTGCTGCTTTTCTGGAAGAATTTGATTTCCATGATATTATTCTGTCTCCGAAATCTTCGGATATTCGAACGCTGATTCAGGCCTGCCGTATGGTTGCGGACCAATCTGATTACCCGTTGCACTTAGGGCTGACCGAAGCCGGCACCGCCGAGCAGGGCAGTGTTAAGTCTGCCATTGCCATTGGGTCCTTGCTGGCGGATGGTATTGGTGACACGATCCGTGTTTCGTTAACGGAGGATCCTGTGGCAGAAGTCAAAGCCGCAAAGGATATCTTGCGGGCGCTGGACCTGTTGCCGGATGCGCCACAGTTTATTTCCTGTCCGACTTGCGGACGTACGCAAATTGATCTGATTGCTTTGGCGTCGGCCGTAGAAGAAGAACTGAAAAAGGTGCAAAAAAAGATAACGGTGGCCGTTATGGGCTGTCCCATCAACGGACCCGGAGAGGCCGCACAGGCCGATATAGGTATTGCCGGCGGCAATGGAATCGGCATTATTTTTAAAAAAGGAAAAGTGCTGAAGAAGGTTCCGGAAGAGGAGCTTCTACCCGCACTGTTGGAAGAAATAGAGAGGTTATAAAGTTGTCAGAACGTTGTGTTGCAGAACTGTTTTCTTTCCCGGATGCAGGGCTGTTTTCCAATTCTTTGAAAGCAGCTAAAGTGGAACAAATTAAATTATATAAAGCATCCCGTACCCTAGAACTGTCCCTGTTGGCAGATCAGCCGGTGGAAGAGGCGGAACAGCTTTTGTTTCAGACGCAACTGACAAAGCAGCTGCATCTGGATCAGGTCTTACTGCAAGTCCGCGTTGCAGAATCCGGATTTCAATTGTCTGCCATGCCACAGGTGCTGGATACTCTGAAAAAGGAAGTCCCTGCCACGAACGGATTTTTAACCGGAAGCGGATTTTCTTTAGAACAGAAGGAACTGAGAATTCACCTGACACATGGTGGCGCAGATATCTTAAAGAACATTGGTGCCGATACCGCTATTACTAAAATTATTGCCAGAGATTATGGCATGCAAGTACAGGTTGTTTTTGATGGCGTTACTGAAATTTCAGTAGAAGAAGAGTCTTTTAAAGAATTACAAAAACAGGGTGAAGAGCAGGCTAAAGAAGAATTTCATGAAGAAAAGAGGCCCAAAGAGCATAAGATAATAGACGGCATTCCGCTCTATTTGGAAACGGCTAAAATTATTTACGGTACTGCCGTAAAAAAATTACCAAAGCCGATTAAAGAGGTACAAGCGGATGACGGCCAAGTGGTTGTTTGGGGTGATGTTTTTGACCTGGATATCAGAGAAACCAGAGACGGTCGCAGCCGAATCATTACCTTTAACATTATGGACAATACCGGAGCTTACCCGGTAAAACTGTTCCAACGTGCAGACGTTGTAAAAAATCTATTACAGCAATTGAAAAATGGCATGACACTCATTATTCGTGGGGACGTCATGTATGATAAATATAAAAGTGAAAACGTATTGGACGCACAGCACATTGCCAAGGTGGAAAAAATCAATCGCCAGGACAACTATGACGGCGAAAAACGAGTAGAGTTACATTTGCATAGCAATATGTCTATGATGGACGCCATGACAGATGCCGGAGAATTGGTTAAACGGGCCGCTTCCTGGGGACACCGGGCAGTTGCTATTACAGACCACGGTGTTTTGCAGGGATATCCGGCTGCCTTCGGGGCAGCGGAAGCCACCGGAATAAAGGTTATTTATGGCGTAGAAGGATATGTCTATGATGACATGAAATCCGGAGAAACGGATTGGGAAACCATTCAGACCAAACTGAAAAACAAAGAAGACCGATATTACCACATTATCATTTTGGTAACCAACAATATTGGCTTAAAGAATTTGTATGGACTGGTTTCTCGCGCACATACGGAGCATTTTTATCGGAAGCCGGTTACTTTGAAATCGGATTTGGCTGTTAATCGGGAAGGCTTGTTAATTGGTACAGCTTGTGAAGCCGGAGAATTGTTTACGGCAGTTCGTACAGGAGAATCGGAAGAACGGTTGGCGGAAATTGCCGACTTTTATGACTATATGGAAATTCAGCCGGATGGCAATAACGGATTCCTGTTGCGCCCTTATTATGTGAAAGATAAGGCCAGCAAGGAACTGAAAATGATGCCGCCTCGCCTGAATTCCGAAGAAGATTTACATGCTATTAACCGCAAAATTATGCAATTGGCGGAGGAACGCGGCAAGTTAACAGTTGCCACCGGAGACGTACACTTTATGGATCCGCAAGATGCCCAATACCGTGCCATTATCATGGCCGGACAGGGCTTTACAGATGCGGATCGGCAACCACCATTGTATTTGAAAACTACGGAAGAAATGCTGCAGGATTTCTCTTACCTTGGAGAAGAATTGGCAAAAAAGGTGGTTATTACCAATCCGAATCTGATTGCAGATCAGGTGGAACGGATTCGCCCGGTGCCAAACGGTAGCTTCCCGCCGTCCATTGACGGAGCGGAAGAACAATTGCAAGAGCTTTGTTGGAATAAGGCCAAAGAGCTTTATGGCGATCCTGTCCCGGAATATGTTTCCAAACGTCTGGAAAAAGAATTAAACTCTATTATTAAAAACGGATTTGCCGTTTTGTACATGATTGCACAGAAGTTGGTAGCCAACTCGGAAGAGCACGGTTATTATGTCGGCTCCCGTGGGTCGGTTGGTTCCTCCTTCGTTGCACATGCGTCCGGTATTTCGGAAGTAAATCCGTTGGCGCCACATTACCGCTGTACTAATCCGGCTTGCAAACATACGGAATTTTTCCTGCATGGGGAAGTGGGCTCCGGCTATGACTTGCCGCCAAAAGATTGCCCGGAATGCGGCACTCCAATGTGGCGGGACGGACACGATATTCCTTTTGAAACCTTCCTCGGCTTTAAAGGGGACAAGAGTCCCGATATTGACTTGAACTTCTCCGGAGAATATCAGAACCAGGCCCACCACTATACTATTGAGCTGTTCGGTGAAGACCATGTGTTCAAGGCAGGAACCGTTGCCACGGTAGCCGACAAAACCGCTTACGGATATGTTGTAAAATATTTGGAAGAAAAGCAAATTACTGCCAACAGCGCAGAAATCTCCAGATTGGTTAACGGCTGTACGGGCGTAAAACGAACTACCGGACAACATCCGGGTGGTATGGTTGTTGTGCCAAACAGTTATGATGTAACGGACTTTACAGCAGTGCAATATCCTTCCGATGACCCCGATAAGGGAATGAAGACAACACACTTTGACTTCCATTTCCTGCATGACACTATCTTGAAGTTAGATAATCTGGGACATGATGTTCCTACCATGTATAAGTATTTGGAAGATATGACAGGCCTTTCCGTTATGGATGTAGATATCTGTGATCCGGAAATTTACAAGCTCTTCACCAGCCCGGAACCGCTGGGTATTACAGCAGAAGACATTGACTGTGAAACCGGCACTTTAAGTATTCCGGAAATGGGTACGCCTTTTGTACGCGGCATGCTGATTGAATCTAAACCAAAGAACTTCTCCGACCTGTTGCAGATTTCCGGCTTGTCCCATGGTACTGATGTTTGGCTTGGCAATGCACAGGAGCTGATTAAAGACGGTACCTGTACTATTTCTGAAGTTATTGGTACACGTGACTCCATTATGGTAGACTTAATGCATTATGGCTTGGAGCCGGACATGGCTTTTAAAATTATGGAAATTACCCGTAAGGGAAAAGCCACCAAGCTCTTAACGGAGGAACACATTAACGCCATGAAAGAGCACAATGTTCCGCAGTGGTATGTGGACTCCTGCTTTAAGATTAAATACATGTTCCCGAAAGCCCACGCGGCCGCGTATGTCAGCGCAGCCCTGCGGCTGGCCTGGTTTAAAATTTACAAACCGGTGGAATATTATGCTACCTTCCTGACGGTTCGTGGAGAAGATTTGGATGCCCAGGCCATCCTGGCGGGCAAGGATTATGTACGCGGCCGTATGCAGGAAATCAAGGCCTTGGGCCGAGATGCCAGCGCCACCCTGCAAAACGAATTTACCGGTTTGCAGGTAGTGCAGGAAATGCTGGCCCGCGGCATAGAATTCCTGCCAATCAGTCTTTATCAGTCAAAAGCTACCACTTTTACCATAGAATGTGGTAAAATAAGACTGGCTTTCTCCAGTATTAAAGGACTGGGGATTAGTGCGGCACGTGCACTGGAAGCTGCCAAGGATGACGGAGAAGGGGAATACCTTTCTGTAGAAGACGTTGCCAGAAGAGCCGGAGTCTCTTCTGCCGTTATTGAATCTCTTCGGAGTCTTGGTGCTCTGGAAGGACTACCGGAATCCAGTCAGATGTCGTTATTTGGATTTTAAAAATCCATCCTATTTTAGAAAATGAAAGTGAAAGGAGCGGGAGACAATGAAACCATCTGCAATTATTGCCATGATTTTAAGTTTTAGTGTCTTCTGTGCCGGTGCCACTTTGTTGGTACATAATCACTTGCAGGATCTGAATTCGGAAAGTCGGCCCCATACGTTATATGAATACGACCTTGGTCAAACAAAGACTACTGCTCAAACCAATTCTGACGTCTCTTCAGAAGAATCCTCTGAAACGGAATCCTCTACCAACGTACAAACTTGGATTAGTGCACATATCCTTCATCGCACTACGAAAAGGCAAGAAATCCGCGTAATATCTGATGTCGTTGTACCAGACACAACGAATTTTTCTGAAGAAACAACCACTGCAAGCACCACCCAAAGCACAACTTCAAGCACCACCAGCACAACAACTACTACATCAAGCACTACGTCCAGTACTACTACCAGTACTACGTCCGCTACTACCGGTTCTACAACGGAAAGTACCACTGAATCGCACACAAAACCGGAACCAGAGGCACCGAAGTATTACTATCTGATTGAAGAGGACGCCAAGATTTTCCATTGGATTGGATCAACAAACTGGTACGAAGGTGGACGCGTTCCGGATGGATATACCATTTATTACGGCAATTACGGAGACCTGGTAGAAAAAGGATATACGCCTTGTCCGGATTGCTTCCTATAAGCAATTGAAGGGCCGAATAGAATGGGTTATAATAAAACAAAATTCAGTCTGTAGGAGGACCGCAATATGGAATACGAAAACAATACTGTTACCGAAGTAAAAGAAGAATCTTTGGTTGAACTGGTAAAAGAAAAACTGATTTCTCTTGGTAAGGACAAGCTCCTTCCTATGGTTATTTCTTTTGCAAAGGACCAGCTTCTTCCCACTGTTCTGGAAAGCCTGAAGGACATTGCCGTAAATGACATTGTTCCGTATGTAGCAGATAAACTTTCCGGCATTTTCAGCAAAAAAGAAGACTAATTGCCTGTTTGCAGCAATGATCAGCAGCAATAAAAGAAGCCCTCACTACTGTGAGGGCTTCTTTCTGTACTGTCTGTACTATAATTACAGAATGCAGGGTTGATCAGACAGTTTCTGGTTGATGTACTTGGTAATAACGTCATAAACCTTGTCTTCACGGTCCGCAACAATGCAATAATCTTCCAGAGCCAGACCGGCAACAGTAATGGCAGCATGGAACTTAGTGTGAACCAGCGCGTCTACGTTCAGGCCCTTACCAAAGTTGTAGCGTTCCATGGCATCAACGTGAACTGCTTTGTCATAAGCTTCACGGTCATTGTATTTTTCAATCATGGCCTGCTTGGAAACGGTGCAATGGGTTTCGTTGGCAAAGCGGTCAGCCAGAACATAGTAGGTTTCACCGGCATCGTCCGCCAAGGTCAGCTCTACTGCATAAACGTCAATCAGTCCAATGTCGTAAAAATCGGTTTTAATGTCTTTAATGGTATACATGTTTTTATTGCCTCCTGAAATAGTAATGAATAGGGGGTGAATAATTCTTACAAGCAACATCATACCCTACTGTTAAAGAATTAACAAGAGCTAAACTTTGCATTTTTACAAAAGTGCAAAGTTTAGCTTGCTTTTTCTGCGTTTTAATCAAAATGAGGCACCTTGTTTTTTGCACTTTCCGTCAAAGTGCAAAAATTTTTACGGCTTTTTCTGCACTAACGGTAATACGCTTTTTTCTTCTTGGACATATGACTCAGTGGGCCTTCAAAAACCAGATGTTCTTTAAAGCGGAATTTAAATTTATTGGGATTATAAAGCTCCTTCTTGTAATTGGAAACAAGAGAGGTGCATTCACTGATGGTGCGAGCCACAAAACCAACGCAGGTATCTTTCTTATACTGCTTGGGAATCGTGTGCAGGTACAGAAGAATTAGGCCACCAACACTGTATTTGAAAAGATCTGCGCGGGACTTACGCTGCTCTATTTTTTCTTCAATCTTTTCTTTCTCCAATGCTGTAACCGGCAAGGCAAAAAGAGCACAAGGAACTTCTTCGCCTTTATAGGTGGGATGCAGCAGGTAATCTTCTGTGACAAATCCCTTTTTGCCCGTAAAGCTGTAAAAGGTGGGAAAGTATCGTTCTGTACTGATGGATACATGAGAATATTCCCACAGGCCAATGCTTTTGATCAGCCTGGATAATTTATTGGGATAATCCGTCAACAAAACGTAGATGCGATCTTTCTTTTTTTCTATTTTCATAAGGGACTCCTTGTGTTTTTAAAGAGTGCATGATAGGATTGTAAGCAACTTTAGTTGCTTATTCAAGAAACGTTCTTTTAGATTAGGAGGATATCCAACCTCCTTGGAAAATAGGTGGGTATTTATGGCAAATAAAAATGATTTACGTTTTATCAAAACAGAAAAATTAATTCGAGAAACCTATCTGGATTTAAAGAAAAAGCAGACCGCACCGGTAAAGGTGACGGAACTATGCAGTGCGGCACTAATTAATAAAACCACATTCTATGCACACTATGAGACAATAGAACGTCTGAATAACAGTATTTGCAAGGAAACGGTAAAGAATTTACTGGACAGATGTGAATTGGCGGATCAGGCTTTTGAAAATATGGAAGACTTTGTCAACGCATTGGTGGGAGCCATTTTTGCAGAGGAGGAAACCCTGCATGCTTTGTATGGGGACAATACCTCAGGTATGCTGAAGGATTTTGAGGATGAGCTGTTGAAGCTGTATTTGCAGGAGGAAGAAGATCCGGATCGTAGAAACAAGATTACTTTTTGCATTGGCGGTGCTTCCCGACTTTTATTTATGAGCCGGGACCCGGAACGCATTCAGACCGTAGTGCAATTGATGCAAAAGGTGTTTGACCTTGCCTGAAAAAACTTTTCTTTTTTTAAAAAAGGACTTGTTTTCTGCAAAAAAATCAGTACAATAAACTTGTAGTTAGCAAAGGCTAACTACAAAGAGAAAGTAAAAGCCCGGAGGTCACCACTATGTTAGAACTCATGGAATGCGTAGCAGTAGGCGTAGCTGTTGCCGGTGGCACTGCTTCCGTACAGACGGCAGTCAAGCACTGGGCTAAAAATCAGCTCTCTAAGTGACATAAACACACATTCTTCGGGAAGAAGGGCATCCGTTTGGATGCCCTTCTTTCTGCCCACAGCTTTTTTTTGTAACCCTTTGTAAATAGTATTCTGCCTATGTAACAGGTAAAATAAAACAGTGAGTATAAGTTTTGATAAGGAGAATGATTATGCCAGATACGCTTTTCCATATTATATTGATTGTGCTGCTGGTTATCTTTGCTGCTTTTTTAATTTTCCTGATTCGGAAGATTTTACAAACCAGCCAAGAATGGAAGCAGAACAACCAAGCGCCGCGGGAGGCAGTGCCGGCCACGGTGGTTTCCAAAAGCGCAGAGCGCTTTTCAAAAAAAGAAAAGCACCTGGCCGGCGCCGACAGCGGCATTTTCCATGTCCGCTTTCGTTTAGAAGACGGAACCGAAGCGGAATTCCATGTCTTTGAAGAGCAATATGCGGACATGGAAGAAGGGAATACAGGGGTGCTACATCGCCAGGGAACACGGTTTTTACGCTTTGAAAAGGCAGAAAAAACCAACCCTTGAAACAGTCAGAACGGCAGAGTATAATTCTAACCAAGTTATCTGAGAGTCCACCTCTCTTTCTGGAGGAACATTTATGCTTGGCAAGTATGTCAGGGTCAAGGTGACGCATCCTATGTTCTCAGAAAACACGGTAGATCACACGGAATATCCGTTGAATTTCGGAGAAATTGATTACGTCACAGCCCGTCAACAAGAGAAATTATACGCGTTTGTTCTCGGCATAAATCACCCGGTGGAAACCTTTGACGGACGTATTATTGCTTCCTTTGAACGTCAAGGAAAGCTCTATTACGTTGTAGCACCTAAAAGCAAAAGATACATTGTAAATGACATTGGACCGGCGCTGTCTTTTCTTCAGCCGGAAGAGCTCCGTTGTTATTTTGAATGTTCTTGCGGAGCAGTGGTTTACAGAGAAATTGGCGGTCAAATCCGCTACCTGGTTATCAAGAACAAGCGCAGTGCCCACTGGAGTTTCCCGAAAGGTCATGTAGAACCAGGGGAAACCTATGAACAGACCGCGAAGCGGGAAGTGCTGGAAGAGGCCGGCATTCATATTAAAATTGCCCCCGGTTTCCGGGAATCTTCCAATTACATGATTCAGAACCGAGCGGAAAAAACGGTCCTGATTTTTGTGGCCGGTACACGGGATGTGAATACCGTTATCCAAGAATCTGAAATTGAAGATTATGCATGGCTGACCTACGAAAATGCCATGCGGCGCTTAAAATTTGATAATGATTTGAAAATTTTAACAGATGCGCGTGCCTTTTTGCTGGAACGGGATTACATTACTGAAACCGGTCTTGGTCCGAAAGGCGTAGCCTCCAGACCAAAAGCAAGACGGTCCGGTCGGCAGCCGCGCCGATAATACCGGTAAAGAAAGATAAAATATGCAAGAACCCTCATGAATTCAGGAAAGCTGAAGTCATGGAGGTTCTTTTTTGTCGTTTTTTGGTTGCCGATTATTGGTTTTTCTCTTTTTTCTTTCTTGCGGAAACCGGAAACTCATTTTTGGCATAGGTTTCCCATACGTTCATGCGGTCTTCTTCCCCAATTTCACGGATGACTTTTGCCGGTACGCCGGCAACAATGCTGTTTGGCGGAACATCTCTGGTAACCACTGCACCCGCAGCAACAATACTGTTTTTACCGATGGTTACACCACCGCAAATGGTTGCACTGGAACAAATCCAACAGTTCTCTTCTATGGTAATTGGAGCAGAATATTCCAGATCATGATGTCCATCCGGATAATCGGCGGGTAATCGCTCTTCCGCAAGGAATGGATGATTTGGTGTTGCAAGGGTTACGTTAGCGCCAAGCCAAACATTGTCCTTCAATGTAATGGGAGAAACATCCAGAAAAGTGCAGTTGTAGTTGACAAAGCAACCTTTTCCAACATGGATATTGACTCCGTATTCACAGTAAAATGGAGCAAAGACGGCAAGGGAATTTCCTTTGGCAGATGGAATTAAGCGCATTAAAGCAAGTTGTTTTGATACAATTCTCCAGAGTGGAATCCGATTGAATCGGTCACATCTGGTAAGGCCTAAGGCATGCTGCTTGAATAAATCCTTACTGGAAGAATTATAAAGCTTCCCGGATACCATTCTGTCCCAATCGCTGATGTTGTTATACATAAGCGTCCTCCTCTTTCCTAAGCTTGCATAGTAGCAAAAATGTTTATAATATAACTATATTGCTGAATAAGAAGGATATCTATCAACATTCTTCTTAATTTAATAACAATTCTGCGAAGGTTACTATTATGCTACCATTGGAAATGAAGAATGATCGTTCTGAAAAAGTGCACTATGACTATCCTGATTACCCAATTTATATACGAAGAGCGTTGCTGTCCTCCTATTCGGATTATGCAGCCCCGGCCCATTGGCATGATGATATTGAATTTACAGTCGTTTTATCCGGAGAAATGCAATATAACGTCAATGGCGAAACGGTTACATTGGCGGAAAATGAGGGCGTTTTTGTCAATGCAAGACAAATGCATTTTGGCTTTTCGACCAAAAGAAACGAGTGTGATTTTATCTGTATCCTGTTGCACCCACTAATGCTATGCGCAACCTATGCTTATGAGCGGGATTTTGTTTTGCCGGTATTGCAAAACAGAAATGCTGCTTATGTTAAATTACATACGGATATTCTCTGGCAGAAAAAGATTGTGGAATGGGTAAAAGCAATTTATTTTGGAAGGAATGAACCGACTGCGGTATTAAAAACGCAAAATTTCTTTTCCGGTATTTGGATCCAGCTTTATGAAAACACGTTCTTTGAAGGAAAAGTTAAAAATCAAGATAGTAACCTTTCTACTCTAAAAAAGATGGTGGGATTTATTCAGCAAAATTATACGGCTAAGATAGAACTTTCTGATATTGCTGCGGCAGGAGCGGTAGGACAGAGCAAATGCTTTGCGTTGTTTTCAAAATATATTGGTCAAACACCGAACCGTTATTTGACACAATATCGATTGGACAAGAGTGCCGGTCTTCTGAAAGACACCGATAAGACGGTAACGGAAATTGCCGCAGCCGTTGGTTTTAACAGCAGTAGTTATTATGCAGAAACCTTTCGTAAATGGTATGGGAAAAGCCCATCCGCTTATCGGGCGAGTCAGTGAAATCATAGATTTTTAAAGTGGTTTTCAGACCGACTTTTTTGAAGTGGTAAGTCAATTGACGAGGGTAAAAAAGGGGAGTAAGATAAAGCTGTTTTTGATTGTTTTGCCAAGGAGGTTCTAACTATGAAAACAGATAAAAAGTCAGAGCATGTGGATGTGAAGCGAATCGCCGAAAAGGTATCCGGTGCAGTTGCCATTGCAACGGTTTCCCACGAAGATGAATCGGAGACGGATTGGAGCAAATTTGATGAGTTCCACGCATTTTTGAAAGAAAAATTCCCGTTGGTTCATGAAAATTTGACACTGGAACAGGTGGGCAAAGCCAGCTTGATGTTTTATTGGAAAGGAACCGATGAAACCTTAGATCCGATTGCTTTTTTAGGGCATCAGGATGTGGTTCCCATTGCAGAAGGAACCGAGGGGGACTGGGAGCATCCGCCGTTTTCCGGATATAATGACGGAAAATATATTTGGGGCCGCGGTTCTCTTGACATGAAGAACCATTTAATTTGTATGATGGAAGCAATGGAATTGCTTTTAGAGGAAGGATATACTCCGAAACGCGGCATTTATTTGCTGCTGGGCCACAATGAAGAAATTGTGGCCGGCAGCACCAACGGCGCGCGGGACATGGCCGCGTTGCTGAAAGAGCGTGGAGTGCATTTGGACTCTTTGATTGATGAAGGCGGCGCCATGATGGCAGTCAAAGGCCCAATGGGCCTTGGCTTCTCCTTTGGCGGCGTTGGTGTATCCGAAAAAGGATATGCCGATGTAAAAGTAACCGTAGACGGCACCGGAGGCCATTCGTCCCGCCCGCCGAAGCATACGGCGGTAGGCTTGTTGGCGGACAAGGTTCACAACCTGGAAGCCAGTCCAATGGAACCGCACATGACGGAAACGCTACGCGGTTTGATGCTGGCATTGTCAGATGCTTTGCCTCTGGGACTTGGTGTATTTCCAAAACTGATTCTAAAAGCGCCAAAGCTTTTGACCACTGTCATGGCAGCAGATGTTACCGGTGCAGCGTTTGTACGCACTACGCATGCAGTAACCATGTGTGAAGGCTCCCCGGCCGCCAACGTCTTGCCGACTTCCGCCAATTGCACCATTAACTTCCGCATTATTCAGGGCGATACAGTAGATGACGTCTTAAAGCACGTAGAAAAGTGCATGGGCGGAAAAGGCACAAAGATAGAATTGGTAAAGGGGAAGGAAGCCTCTATTACGTCTCCGTCTGACTCCCGTGCATACCAGACCTTGAAGAAAACAGCGCAGCTGTATGATAAGAAGAACTTGATTGCACCGTACTTGTTGGTTGCCGGCACGGATGCGGAGCATTACGAAGTGGTATGTGAAAATATTTATCGCTTTTCTCCGTTTAGTGTGCCGATTGACTTGATGCTGACTACACATAGCACCAATGAACACTGTCCGGTGGATCAGCTGGAACAGGCGGTCACCTTCTTTAAACGTTATACCAGAGCTATGACTGCTGAATAAGAGCCGAAAAACAAGAAAGGACTGTTATGAAGAAAACTTACGTAGTAAAAGAAGAACACTTTCTGAGCAAGCTGTGGAAAAAACAACAGGAAAAGAAGAAGGAACAGCAGGCGGCAGAAGCGGCAGAGCGCCGATCGGCCTATTTGCGCAAGGAAACTGCCGGCTATTTGTTACTGGCTTTATTTGTATTTGCTATTGTGGCTTCCGTAAGCAATCTGACAAACGCTTTCATTGTAGGCGCACTACTTCTGATGCCTGCTGTGGTGGTACAGGTGGCGGAACATCACAAATGGGCATACAGCTTGTATATGTTGGTGCTTTCCGGATTCCTAATCGGATTTTTCATTGGCGGTCAAACCGCTTGGTTGGTTCTGAGTATTATTTGTGCCGCCCTTGGTGCAATTACTTTGCTTGCCATCCATTTTATGGGACTTGATGAAGACTGATGCGTGGGTGCCCCTGGTTGGAAGTAAGCTGAATCGCCGGGGAAAAGGAACACCGTTACCAAGAGCTGTTTACAGGCTATGTTTATGGGTAGAATCGGCTTGTTTGCAAGGTGGGCTTGTGATAAACTGATTAGGATATTGAAGAAAGGAAGGATATCTGTGGAGAAAGGAAAATTCTACATTACCACTGCCATTGCTTACACATCGCGTAAGCCACATATCGGCAATTCTTATGAAATTGTCTTGACCGACGCAATTGCGAGGTACAAGCGAATGCAGGGGTATGACGTATTCTTCCTGACCGGAACCGATGAACACGGCCAAAAAATTGAAGGTTATGCCAAAAATGCAGGGGTAACCTGTAAAGAGTATGTAGACAAGGTTGCTGGAGAAATCCGTGGCATCTGCGATTTACTCAATTGCTCTTATGATAAGTTTATCCGTACCACCGATGACTATCATGAAAAAGCCGTACAGCATATTTTTAAGAAATTATACGATCAGGGAGATATCTACAAAGGACATTACGAAGGCTTATATTGCACGCCTTGCGAATCATTCTGGACAGAATCTCAGCTGGTAGACGGAAAGTGCCCGGATTGCGGCAGAGAAGTTCATCCGGCGAAGGAAGAGGCTTATTTCCTGAAACTGTCTAAGTATCAGAAACAGCTGGAAGAATACATTGAATCCAATGAAAACTTCATTTATCCGGAAGCTCGGAAAAAGGAAATGCTGAACAACTTCATTAAACCGGGTCTGCAGGACCTTTGTGTTTCCAGAACCTCTTTTAAGTGGGGTATTCCGGTTCCGTTTGATGAAAATCATGTTATTTATGTTTGGATTGATGCATTAAGCAACTACATTACGGCACTGGGTTATGATCCGGAAGGTTCCGGTGAACTGTATCGTAAATACTGGCCGGCAGATGTACACATTATTGGAAAGGACATTGTTCGTTTCCATACCATTTACTGGCCAATTATGCTGATGGCACTGGGTCAGCCATTGCCGAAGCAGGTCTTTGGTCATCCATGGCTTTTGTTTGGAGAAGACAAGATGTCCAAGTCCAAAGGAAATGTTATTTATGCGGATGACCTGACTACGCTCTTCGGTGTGGATGCCACCCGTTATTATCTGCTTTCCGAAATGCCGCATGCATCTGACGGTTCCATTACCTATGAAACCATGATTGAACGCTACAATTCGGATCTGGCAAATACCATCGGCAACCTGGTAAACAGAACCATTGCCATGACCAATAAGTACTTTGATGGTATAATTCAGGCACCAACAGTGAAAGCACCGGTAGATGAAGAGCTGGCCAGCGCATGCCTGGCTGCCGTTTCCAAGGTGGAAGAGTGCTTTGCCGGTTATAAAATTGCAGATGCTGTAGAAGCTGTTGTTGGCATTGCAAAGCGGGCCAACAAATATATAGACGAAACGGAGCCCTGGGCGCTGGCCAAAGACCCGGCGCAAAAGGAGCGGCTTGGCACGGTACTTTACAACCTGCTGGAAGCCATCCGTTATCTGGCCATCATGCTGAAACCATTCTGTCCGGATACGTCTGCCGCCATCTTTGCGCAGGCTAACCTGGGTAAAGACGGATATGACACGTTGGAACACTTCGGTGGTTTGGAATCCGGCCGTAAAGTAGGCCAAGCCAAGCCGCTCTTTGCGCGGATTGACAAAGAGGAAATGTTTGAAAAGATTTCCGCTCGTCAAAAGGAAGTACAGGCTGCAGAGGAAGCCAACAATGCCAAGGTAAAGGCGGAGCTGGAAGGCGTAGCCCAGATTGGCATTGACGATTTCTCTAAAGTAGAGCTGCGCGTTGCAGAAATTAAAGCCTGTGAACCAATTAAACGTGCCAAGAAGCTGTTAAAGTTGACGCTGGACGACGGGGAAGGCGGACGCGTAGTAGCTTCCGGTATTGCACCGTGGTATAAGCCGGAAGATTTGGTTGGACGAAAGGTTGTTATTGTAGCCAACCTGAAACCGGCTACTCTTTGCGGTGTAGAATCACAAGGTATGATTATTGCCGCAGACGTCGGCGAAAAGGATGTTAAAGTTCTCTTTGTAGACGATTTCCCCACTGGCGCAACCTTCCGCTAAATACAAATCAGGGGCGCATCTAAGATGCGCCCCTTACTTTTTACACAGGAGTACTTATGCTGACAAACATTTTTGATACCCACGCACACTATGATGACGAAGCCTTTGACGCTGACAGAGACGAACTGCTTGGATCCGTTCTTCCCGAAAACGGCGTCTCTCTGGTGCTGACCCAGGGCACAGACCTGGTCAGCTCCGTGCACTCATTAGAACTGGCTCAAAAATATGATTATGTTTATGCCGCCATGGGTTACCATCCGGAACAAGCCGGGGAAGAACGCAAAGGAGACCTGGACTTAATAGCAGATTTTCTGGAAAAAGAGCCGAAGGCGGTTGCGGTTGGGGAAATCGGCCTGGATTACCACTGGGATGAAAATCCTCCCAAAGAAACGCAACTGGATTTACTTGGACGCCAATTGGCGCTGGCCAAGGATCTGGACATGCCCGTGGTTATTCATGACCGGGATGCCCACCAAGATTGCTTGACTTTGCTGCAAAAATACCGCCCGAAGGGTGTAATGCACTGCTTCAGTGGTTCCGTGGAATTTCTGCAGGAAATTTTAAAACTGGGTATGTACATTGGTCTTGGCGGCGCCGTTACGTTTAAAGGTGCTAAAAAACCATTAGCCGTAGCCAAAGAAGTACCACTGGATCGCCTGGTATTAGAAACGGATTGTCCTTATATGGCTCCGGTTCCTTTTCGCGGTAAGCGCAACCAATCCGATTATATTGCCGAAGTTGCGAAAGTCATTGCAGCGCAAAAGGGTATGGATGCACAGGACTTAATTAACAGATGCAACGAAAACGGTTGTTGCTTGTTCAATATTTCTTCCAGGGCATCCTTATAGCGTATCTGCGGACTCTCCGAACCGCCGGGTCAGTTTTATCCGAACCAAATTGCCATTGAATGGGACTTGCGCTGATTCAAAAGAAAACAGAAATTGCTTGCCGGGTGTAAGCCCGGCTTTTTCATATCTTTCTATCAAAATGCTCGTAATAAAGTGTGCAGGCGCACGCAGATAGGTAGGTGTGTGCAGAGAGAAGGAAGCTTAAAGGGTGCTTTCAGCTTGGGTGACGCGGTAGGCAAGTTCAGCAAGCTCCTCATAGGTGGAGAGCTTGCCGATAGCATTGCGGTACTGTGCGGCGCCACGGACGCCCCGAATGTACCAGGCTGCATGCTTGCGTGCTTCGCGCATGCCGACTTTTTCTCCTTTGTATTCTACCAAAAGGGATACGTGCTTCAGTAAGACGCGCATGCGCTCGGAAGCAGACGGCTCCGGTAAAATGCGTTCCTGGGTTAGGAATGCATTGACCTGCTGGAATACCCAGGGGCGTCCTTGTGCACCGCGGCCGACCGCAATGGCATCCACGCCGGTCAGCTCCAGCATTTTGGCAGCGGAAGGGCCGTCCGTTACATCTCCGTTCCCGATGACGGGAATGGAAACGGCGGCCTTTACCTGCCGAATGGATTCATAATCTACCGGCGGAGCGTACATTTGCTCTCGAGTGCGGCCGTGTACGGTAATGGCGGCTACTCCTGCATCTTCCAGCCGCTTGGCCAGTTCAACGCAAACCAGGTGGTCGGAATCCCAGCCGGTTCGGATTTTGCAAGTAACCGGAACCGGCACGGATTTGACCACGGTTTCCGCAATTTCCTGGGCCAGCGGCAGATTCTTCAGCAGGGTGGAGCCACTGCCGTTGCCGACAATTTTAGGGGCCGGACAGCCCATATTAATGTCTATCATGTCCGGACCAAAGGCCATGGCTTTTTCGGCGGCCAGCCCTAGTGTGGCAGGGTCATAACCGAACAGCTGGATGGAGCCCGGATGTTCTTTTTGAGATAAAAACAGCAATTCTTCTGATTTTCGATCTCCCATGACATAGCCTTTGGCGGATACCATTTCTGTGGTAATGCCTGCTGCACCATAGTCAAGACACAGTTCCCGCATGGCGCGGTCTCCGACCCCGGCCAGAGGCGCTAAAAAGCAGGCCCGGTCCGGAAAACAGAGGTTTCCAATCTGCAAGAAAACACCTTCTTTTTTGAAGCTTTCGATATTTTAACAAGCTCCCGTCCGGATTGCAATAGAGCCCTTATTATGCTAGAATTTACCATGCTAAAAAAGGAAAAATACGCAGAGGAGGAGCAACTATGACGCTTTTGGTACTGGACGGTAACAGCATAGTCAATCGTGCCTTTTATGGCATTAAGCTGCTTTCTACCAAGAATGGACAGTTTACCAACGGCATCTACGGATTCTTAAATATCCTCCTCCGTTTGGAAGAAGAAACCAATCCGGACGGGGTAGCTATTGCCTTTGATTTAAAGGCTCCTACATTCCGTCATAAGCTGTATGACCAATATAAAGCGGGGCGGCACGCCATGCCGCCGGAACTGGCCTCACAGATGCCTATTTTAAAAGAGCTGCTGACGGATCTTGGCTATAAACTGGTAGAGCAAGAAGGGTATGAAGCAGATGATATTTTAGGGACGCTGGCAAAAAGCTGCGGCACGGAAACGCAGTGCTTTCTTGCCACCGGAGACCGGGACAGTTTGCAACTAGTACGGGATAATGTGACTGTGTTACTGGCGGCTACCAGACATGGTCAGCCGGAAACGGTGCATTATACACCGGATTTGGTTAAGGAAACCTACGGCGTTACTCCGCCACAGTTGATTGAAGTGAAAGCACTGATGGGAGATTCTTCTGACCACATTCCGGGGGTAGCCGGCATTGGACAAAAGACCGCCGGTGCCTTAATTGCGGATTACAATAGTATTGATTATATTTATGACCATTTGGATGAACTCCAGATTAAGCCGGGTGTGCGTGCCAAACTGGAAAAGGACAAAGACAGTGCCTATCTCAGCCGGACACTGGGTACAATCTGTACCAGTGTCCCAATGGATACCGAGCTTGCCCACTATGTGGTTGGACCGGGAAATCATGCTAAGGCAACCAAAACGCTGGCTCGCCTGGAAATGTTTGCCATGATTGACAAACTGGGCTTGCGAGAAGAAGCGGTCAGCTTGGAAGCAACGGAAGAGACAACAGAAAATATCTCTGTAAAGGAACTGAAAGCGTTCTCAGAATTGCTTCCGCTTCTGCAAAAACAGGAGCAGGCTGTTTTTACCTATCATCTGGAAGATGGAACGTTGTCTGAGCTGGCATTTATGATAGACGACACGCTCTATTATTTGGATGAAACTGCTGACAAAGCGGGTTTTTCCGATTTTTTGAAAGATGCTCAGATTGCCAAATTTACGGCAGAATCTAAGGCTTTGTTCCACTATGGATTTGAACAGCACCTTACCATTCAAAATCTGTGCTTTGACGCCTCTTTGGCCGGCTACATATTAAATCCATCTGCCAATGCATATGACCCTATGCGCCTGCTGGAAGAGTACGGAAAAGCAACGCCGGGTAAGCTGGCAACAGAGTATGACACGGATTTTCTCCGGGAAACAGTGGCTTTGGATTGCATTAAGGATCAGTTGCTGGCGCAAATAAAAGAAAATCATCAGGAGCAGTTGCTTGCCCTTGAAATTTCCCTGGCAGAAGTCCTTGCTTCCATGGAACACATTGGCTTTTTAGTAGACAAAGACGGATTACAGGAATACGGCAAGGTTATTGCCGAAGCGGTAGACCGTCTGGCGGCTAGCGTTTATGAACAGGTTGGATATGAATTTAATCTAAATTCTCCAAAACAGTTGGGAAAAGCCCTCTTTGAAGATCTGGGCTTGCCGGCCAAAAAGAAGACAAAAAGCGGATATTCTACCAATGCAGAAGTCTTGGAAGGACTGGCCCCACAGTATCCGGTGGTGGCGGATATTTTGGAATATCGTACCGTATCTAAATTAAAATCCACGTATTGTGACGGCCTTTTGAAGGTCATTGGCACAGACGGACGAATTCATTCTACTTTGAATCAAACGGAAACACGGACAGGCCGTATCAGCAGTTCAGAACCGAATTTACAAAACATCCCGGTTCGAAAGCCCATTGGCGCAGAGTTGCGAAAATTTTTCGTGGCTAAGCCGGGCTATACTTTAGTGGATGCTGACTATTCTCAAATTGAGCTTCGTGTTCTTGCCCACATGGCAAATGACGCCAATATGATTGCGGCATTTGAAAGTGGGGAAGACATTCATAAAATTACTGCATCGCAAGTTTTTCATGTGCCTCTGGATTACGTTACGCCACAGATGCGTTCCAATGCCAAGGCCGTTAATTTCGGTATTGTCTACGGAATCGGCGCGTTCTCCTTGTCCCAGGACATTGGTGTTACGCGGAAAGAAGCGCAGCAGTATATTGACCACTATCTGGAAAATTTCAGTGGCGTAGATGCTTACATGAAGCAAGTTGTGGAAGAGGCCAAGGAAAACGGTTACGTAACCACCTTGTTTCAGCGCCGTCGGTATTTACCGGAATTGAGCGCATCCAACCGTATGCTTCGTGCCTTTGGCGAGCGAGTGGCCAGAAATGCGCCCATCCAGGGGACGGCCGCAGATATTATCAAAATTGCAATGGTGAAGGTATATCATCGTTTGCAGGAAGAGCAATTGGACGCACAGCTGATTATGCAAATCCACGATGAACTGATTGTGGAAGCAAAAGATGACATTGCAGACCAAGTTTGCACTATTGTAAAAGAGGAAATGGAACATGCCTGCGCAATGGCAGTTAAGCTGTCAGTGGATGCACATACCGGAAAAAGCTGGTATGATGCAAAGGGTTAAGTGCAGACGTTTCGGCAGAAAGAGGAAGTAGCATTGAAAATTATTGGTATGAGTGCTTTGACTATTCCGGCAGTTCATGCATTGGAAGAAGAGTGCTTTTCTCATCCTTGGTCTGTGGACTCTATTGAAGAAAGCTTCGGAAATCCAAATTCCCACTTCTTTGTTTGCTTAGAAGATGACCGGGTGCTGGGATATATCAGCTATTATCAAATTCGCGATGAAGCTTTTATTAACAATGTAGCTGTTACCGCTTCCGCCAGACGGAAGGGCGTTGGCACAGCCTTGGTAAAGAAGGCGGTGGCAGATGCAACCGGCAATGCTGCCAGTTTCTTGTCTTTGGAAGTGCGTCGTTCTAATCAGGCGGCCATTGCCCTATATGAAAGTCAAGGCTTTGATTTGGAAGGGGTTCGAAAGAAGTTTTATCGTGACCCGGAAGAAGATGCTTTTATTTATACCATTCACTTTAATCAGGCCGCGCCGCCCTGCTGTGCGGATGCGGGAAAGGTCGAATTTATATGAAAATCTTAGGCATTGAAAGCTCTTGTGACGAAACTGCGGTTTCCGTCGTGGAGGATGGACACCTTGTCCTTTCCAATGTCATTGCCAGCCAGGTAGAAGAGCACAAGTTATATGGTGGCGTGGTGCCGGAAATTGCTTCTCGTCGGCATACGGAGGCCATTTCTGCCATTACCAGACAAGCACTGGAAGAAGCCGACTGCAGCATGGATGACATAGAAGCCATTGCCGTTACTGCCGCGCCGGGTCTAATCGGGGCACTCCTGGTCGGCGTCAATTTTGCCAAGGGCCTGTCTATGAGCACCGGAAAACCATTGGTTCCGGTGCATCATCTACGCTCCCATATTGCAGCAAATTATATTAGTCATCCGGACTTAAAACCGCCTTTTTTGGCCCTTGTGGTGTCCGGCGGACATTCTCATATTGTAGAAGTAAAGGATTATACAACCTATGCCATTGTCGGCCGGACACGGGATGACGCCGCCGGGGAATGCATGGATAAATGCGCTCGGGTTCTGGGTCTGCCGTATCCCGGCGGATTAAATTTGGATAAGGTTTCTCAGACCGGGAACCCGAAGGCGTATCCTATGCCGCATCCGAAAGTCAATGGTGCGGAATATGATTTCAGTTTTTCCGGTATGAAAACTTATGTTATTAATACGGTACATAATTTGGAGCAAAAGGGAGAAGCGGTCAACGTACCGGATATGGGCGCTTCGGTCATAACCGGCGTGGTTCGCTGCCTGTCGGAAAACACCGAAAAAGCGGCCAAAGCGCTTGGCTATGACAAAATTGTCCTAGCCGGCGGCGTTTCAGCCAATTCTTTTCTGCGTTCCCGTATGAACACCCTTTGCCAGCAAAATGGCTGGCAGCTGTATCTGCCCGCAAAGAATCTTTGCGGTGACAACGCTGCCATGGTTGCTGCTCAAGGATATTTTGAATACATGGCAGGCTCTCGCGCCGGTTTGGACCTCAACGCCCGTGCCACCATGCCAATAGACGAATCTTTTTAAGGAGGCTTTCCCATGGAAAAGATCCTTGTTACCGGCGGTGCCGGTTTTATCGGAAGCAATTTTATTTATTATATGCTTCGCTCTCATGAAGACTGCCAAATTGTTTGCCTTGACAGCCTGACCTATGCCGGTTCTGTAAAAACACTGGAACCGCTGCTGCAACACCCGCTGTTCCGCTTTGTAAAAGGAGACATTACGGACCGTCATACGGTTTATCGGCTGTTCAAAGCAGAACACTTTGACAGTGTGGTAAACTTTGCGGCGGAGTCCCATGTAGACCGCTCTATTGACCATCCGGAAGTTTTCCTGACTACCAATATTATCGGTACTTCTGTTTTGCTGGATGCCTTTAACCGCTACGGCCTTCGTCGGTTCCATCAGGTATCTACGGATGAAGTTTACGGAGACTTACCAATAGACAGTAAAGAGCTGTTTACAGAGCAAACACCGCTTTGCACCAGTAGCCCGTATTCCAGCAGTAAAGCTTCTGCAGATTTACTGGTTATGGCATATCACCGCACGTATGGAACACCGGTTACCATTTCCAGATGTTCCAATAACTATGGTCCGTATCAGTTTCCGGAGAAGCTAATCCCGCTCATGATTTCCAACGCAAGGGCAGATAAAAAGTTGCCGGTTTACGGAGACGGGATGAATGTACGGGACTGGCTTTATGTAGAAGACCATTGCCGCGCCATTGACTTGATTTTACATAACGGAACCAATGGGGAAGTTTATAATATTGGCGGAAATAATGAACGCCATAATATTACTATTGTGAAGAAAATCCTGGAGGCTGTCGGCAAAGACGAAAGTCTGATTGAATATGTTGCGGATCGGCCGGGACATGACCGCAGGTACGCCATAGATGCTTCCAAAATTGAACAGGAATTGGGCTGGAAGCCGGAGACCAACTTTGAAGAAGGTATTGTAAAAACCCTAAACTGGTATTTGGCTAATGAAGATTGGGTAAATAATATTTTGTCCGGCAATTATTTACAGGACTATGACAGACTATTTGCAAACCGGGAGTAAGCTTTTATGAAAATCCTTGTATTATCGGATTCCCACGGGAAAGAAGAATATCTTTATACCACTGTCTATGAGCATCTGGATTCGGATGTCATCATCCATCTGGGAGACGGAGAGCGGGATATGGATGTCCTGCGGGACCTCCCGGCCGTACAAAGAAAGCGTATTATCCAAGTGGCGGGCAACTGTGACTATGCTTCCCAGTTGCCAACCACTACATTTGAAACCATTGGCGGATATAACTTTTATATTACCCATGGGCATATGCAGCACGTGAAAATGGGATATGATCTAATTGCCCTTGACGCAAAGAAGCAAAATCGGCAGGTCGTGCTGTTCGGACATACGCATCAGCCGTATTTTTCTGAAGAAAATGGAATTTATCTGTTCAATCCGGGTTCCCTTTACCGGGGTGAATATGGTATAATCTCCGTCGTTGATACGGAACTGACGTTTCAACATCAGTCGTTATAGACTGAAACACGCGCCCGTGGCTCAATGGATAAAGCACCAGATTCCGGTTCTGGGGATTGCAGGTTCGACCCCTGTCGGGCGTGCCAGGAAAAAGGCAGTCAGGATATATTGTCCTGGCTGCCCTTTTATTTTTCTTTTCTTCGGCGAGTTACGCTTCGTACTTTGCCAATAATTTTTCCAAGTTTAAGTGAAACATTTTTTCTTTTTCTTCTTCGGTAAATCCGGCTTTTAAGAAGCGTTCTAATTCTTCGGTGGCGTCCCACATGGGATAATCTGTGCCAAATAGCACTCGGTCAGCTCCGTAAATGTCCACTAGTTGACGTACTTTATACGGCTCTAAGCGGAACGTAGAAGAGGAGGTATCCACATAACAATGTTCCGTTGCCAAGTACGCGGCGCCGGTGGCCCATTCTGAAAAGCCGCCGAAGTGGGCTGCAATGCAGTCTAAGTTTGGAAATTCCCGCATAACATTGACTAGTCGTTCTGCTTTGCTGAATTGGGTACGAGCGTCTCCCATATGAAACAGAATGGGGCAGACCCCTTCGGCTAAGGCATATATTTCTTTGGCTTTTTCCTCATCCAAGTAAAAATTTTGAAAATCCGGATGCAACTTAACGCCTTTTAGCCCGTGCGCCATGGCCCACTTGAATTCCTCTTCGCTTTTGTCGGAATCCGGGTGTAAGGTGCAAAAGCCAATCAGTTGATCCGGATGGTTTGCCACGGATTCCGCAATAAATTGGTTAATAGAGCCAACCTGCGCCGGCTTGGTGGCAACGGAATGTACTAAAAATTTAGTGACACCGGCCTTCTTGCCCTCTTCCAAAAGATGTTCCAGTGTGCCGTCATAAGCCATGGAAATGCCGTAAAAGTTTCCCACGTTGTTGGAGGCTTTTGCGGCAATTTTTTCGGGATAAATGTGAGCGTGCGTGTCAATGATCATAGGTATATTTCTTTTCCTTCTTTTCTGCCATGAATTCTTTCCTATTATAAATCTTTCGTTTATAATAAAAAGGGTTATTTAACGGAAAACAAAAAATGAAAAGGAGAAGTGGTTTTTATGAACCAAAAAGAACCTGGCGGAAAACAGTCTGCCGGGAAATTAAATTATGGCAGAACCATCCTCATCGGCTTCGGATTTATGGCCTGTATGTTGTTTTGGTCTGTTTATAATTCCTATGTCCCGGTTATTTTTCGCGCAAAATTGACGGAAGTATTTCAGGGTGACAGTGCGTTTGCCGCTTATGTAAACGGACACAGCTGGCTTGCCTGGCTGTCTGTAGCCTTGATTGTAAACGCCATTATGACCATTGATAACATTTTCGGTGTTATTTTCCAACCATACTTCGGCAAGAAGTCGGACCACACGCACTCTAAATGGGGCAAGCGGATGCCGTATGTGTTACTCTGCCTGCCAATCTGTGCTGTTGTTTATGCCCTGATTCCAATGGCTGCCACCGTAAAATCTTCCGGCTTAAGCATTCTCTTAATGATGACGGTCATCATTTGCTTTAATTTTACCATGTCAGTTTGGCGTTCTCCGGTGGTTTCCATTATGCCGGACTTTACGCCAAGTCACCTGCAATCGGACGCCAATGCCGTTATCAACATTATGGGCGGTATTGGACAGATGGTTGGTTTTGTTATTGGCACCATTGCGGCTTTGCTCTGCGGCGTTTTCGGTTTTACGGCATTGCAGGAAGCCTTGCAAGCGAAAACCAATGATTTGGGTCAAGTCTTGGATGACGCCGGAAACGTTGTTTTAGATGCGGCAGGAAATCCAACCTATGTAAATTACACGCCTATCTTCCTGTTGGTTTCCATTATTGCATTGCTTTGCCTTTTGGTCCTTGCCATCTTCTACAAGAAGAACAAGGAACATGACCTTTCTGCCAAGGTGGAATTGGAGGCAGCAGGAGAAGAAGCTAAGAAAATTAAAATTAAGGATCTGCCTATTACCAAAGAAGAAAAGACCAGCCTGTTGGTTATGCTGGCAGCGCTGTTTCTGATTAATAATGCAACAGAAGCCATTGTTCCGAACTTTACCAACTTTGCCAATACGACCTTGCATGTACAGCCAATTTACTCCACGTTAATGATGGCGGTCTTTGCTGTATCTTTGGCACTGTTCGGAATTCCGGCCGGCATTTTGGGCCGGAAGGTTGGCCGAAAGAAAACCATTATCGGCGGCCTGATTGTAATTGTTGTTATGTTTGTTATTTATCTGGTAGCATCGCAATTGTTACCGGCAAAGGCAGACGGATCTGTTAACACCTTTACCTGGGTTATTCTTTGGATTGCCTTGATTGTCGGCGGTGCTTCCGTTGGCGCAATCAATATTAATACCCTTCCGTTGGTGCTTGCCATTGGCGGACGGGAGTACGTGGGAACCTTCACCGGTTATTATTACACGGCCACCTTCTCGGCTGCTGTTACCGGTCCAATCCTTTGTGGTCTTTTAATTGGTCTTTTCAAGGAAGATTACAACTATATGTTCCTGTTCTGTGCCATTCTTTTCACCCTTGGCCTGATTGCCATGCTCTTCGTTAAACACGGCGAAGTCGGCAAAGACGAAGATACTGAGTGGCTGGATGAAGCAGTAGCCATTGCTTCTGACGAATAAGATAAACCCGTTTTTTAAAACTGTCCGAAAAGTAACCAACTTTGAATGAATTAACTTGAAGGAGCGCTTCCATGAATACGGAACAAAAGCTGCTGTTTTTAGATATAGACGGCACTTTGATGGACTTTCATTATGTGGTCCCGGATTCTGCCATGGAAGCGCTCCGAAGGGTTCGAAAAAACGGCTGCCGGTGTGTGATTAACACCGGCCGCCCGTATTTGCACGTGGATCCGCGGATTAAAGCCCTGCCCTTAGATGGCTTTATTTGCTCCTGCGGTATGCACGTCATTTTGCATGGAGAAGAACTTCTGCATGATTCCCTAACCAAAGAGCAGTCTCGCTTGGTGGTGGAAACGGCCAGGGCCTGCCGCATGGAAGTCATTTACGAAAGTGAAGACGCCATGTATTTTGATGACACACTTCCCATGCGGGATTATACACTGCGGAGCCGTGCTCATTTTGCCGCGGCCGGGGTGCCGACAGACCGCAGCATAGAGGACCCGGATTTTTGCATAGACAAGTTTTCCGCATGGTCCTTAGAAGGAAGCAATCTTTCTGCTTTCTTGGAAACAATTCAATCTTTTTGCGATATAGTGCCCAGAAAAAATCAGCTTTACGAATGCGTCAAAAAGGGCTATACCAAAGCAACCGGCATGGATTTAATCTTACAAAAAACCGGCATTTTACGTTCCCATTGTTACGCAATAGGGGATAGCGCCAACGACTTAACCATGTTACACTATGTACCGCACAGTATAGCCATGGGCAATGGTGACCAAGATGTCAAAAACGCCTGTGAATATGTAACTACAGATCTGCATGATGATGGGGTATACAAAGCCCTGCAACATTACGGACTTTTCTGATAAATGATAGTACTGAATAGGAAGGGACCTTTTGCAAATGAACCAGCAGCAACGCCCGGCACAACAGCCGAATCGCAAACCTACGCCTAAAAAGAAGAAAAAGAAATTCAGCTTAAAGCGGGGGATCCGCAATTATAAACGCTTACGCCAGGAAGAGCGGGACAGTCGCCGTGTTACCAAGCGCGGTAGTATTCCTCGCTCCAGCTTTTCCCAGTATGATATGGTAGACAGTAACAATGGCCGTTATGCCACTGCAACCACGCATGATGCGGTGCTGAGGGCGCATGAGGAAAAACAGAAGAAGCGCCGATATAACCCTCGGCGTCTGATTCCGTTTATTTTGATCTGCTTACTGGTGCTGGTAGGCTTGGTGTTTGGCATTATTGCCATTGTTCATAAGATGAGCAATAATAACAAGGCTGAAGCAGAAGAAACGGTATCACCTGCTAAAGGACAATCCGTCAGCTTTACCTTTACGGCATCCGGAGACAATCTGATTCATCAGCGTTTGTATGAACAGGCCAAGGCCAGAAGTACAGACGGCACCTATGATTTTTCCTATTGTTATGCTGAGGTAGCCGATTTTTATAAGGATCACGAAGTAAACTGGTTTAACCAGGAATCTTTGGCCAATAACAAGTTGCAGGCCAGCTCTTATCCCACGTTCTCTACGCCGGGCCAGGCAGTGGAAGCACTGTATGACATGAATGTTCGTGTCTTCTCTATTGCCAATAACCATACGTATGACAAGGGTGCAACCGGACTGGATGCTACGGTAGACTTTTATGAAAATGACATGCCGGACGACATCTGTTATTCCGGCCTCTGGAACAAAGATGACTTAACTTATATTCCAACCTATGAATACAAGGGCAAGACCATTGCATTCCTAAGTTATACCTATGGCACCAACGGCATCAGTACTCCGTCAGACAGTACCAGACGGGTTATCTACACAGATGAAACAGATGTCATTAAGGCACAGGTGGAAAAAGCCAATCAGATTGCCGATGTTGTTATTGTCGGTTGCCACTGGGGAACAGAAGATAGCCATACCATTATTTCGGACCAGACTACGTTGGCCCAAAATCTGGCAGACTGGGGTGCAGACCTGATTATTGGTACACATCCGCATGTAGTACAAGATGCCGCTTGGATTACCGCAGCGGACGGCCGTAAGGTCTTCTGTGCCTATTCTTTAGGTAACTTTATTTCCACACAGTCGAAACCGGATCAGGTGGTAGGCGTTGTTTTGGATTGTACCATTAACATTGACGAAGACGGTACTGTTACCATTCAGGACCCGAAGCTGGTTCCGACAGTAACTGTATACGGCTCCAATGCTTCTAATTGCCACACCGTCTTCTTAAAGGATTACTCGGCTACAAAAGCCCTGAAGCACGGCGCCCGCAATAAGTATTCTTACTTTAATTACCAGTGGATTGTGGATATGCTGTCTAAGTATATAGACAAGGAATTCTTAGAACTGCCGGAAGGTGCTTCCAGTACATCGGATTCTTCTTCCACCAACAGCGCCACTGTTTCTGTTGCATCGGAATCGGAAACCCAAAAATCCAACTCTTCTTCTTCTTCCTCCACCACCAGCAGCAGTAAATCAAAGGCAAAAGCTGTTAATGCTGCCAGTGCGGAAGAGGATGACAATTCCTCTACCGGATTTGCCACACTTCCGGATGTGGCTTAACCGGCTTTCGGATAGACTTACAATAAATACATAAAAACACATAAAAAAAGGAAGCCTCTGTTCCCAAAGTGTGGGAACAGAGGCCTTTTCTATTGTTTTTCTGCAGATGAATTACTTAGTTATCAAACTTATGAACAAACAGTCCGGAAAGCAATTTCGGCTCAAACCAAGTGGATTTTGGCGGCATCAGAAGACCGGCGTCGGCAATGTTCATCAATTCGCTCAAGGAAGTAGGATACATGCTAAAGGCAATGTCCATGTCTTCGTGGCAGCGACGCTCTAACTCGCCAAGACCACGGATGCCTCCGACAAAGTCAATTTTTGGATCCGTGCGCGGGTCTCCAATATGAAGAACCGGAGCCAGCAAATTGTTTTGCAAAATGGAAACGTCCAGAGAATCTACCGGATGATCTGTCGGATAGGTGCCCGGCTTAGCGGTAAGCTTATACCAGTTATTTTCCAGATAAAGTCCGAAGGTCTTTGGGGCTTCCGGATGATATGGCTCTTTTCGCGGCGTTTTGTCTATTTCAAATTTGTCTTCAATGGCGTTAAAAAAAGCTTCCTTATCCATGCCGTTCGGCAGAAGTACTACGCGGTTGTAGTCCATAATGGCCAGCTCATCGGCGGGGAAGACAACTGCCAGGAAGAAATTGAATTCTTCCGAACCGGTATATCCCGGATGCGCTTTTCTGAGATTCTGTCCGACTCTGGCAGCAGAAGCGCAACGATGGTGTCCGTCTGCAATATAAAGTGCATTTATATCTGAGAAAAGCTGTTCCAATTTCTGATTTACGGCAGGATCATTTACCACCCAAACCGTATTTCCAACAGTTCCTTCACTGGACGTAAAGTCATAGACCGGGGCATGCGTTGCTTTCCAGTCATTCAAAATGGCAGAAATTTGATCTGAGCTGCGGTAGGCAAGAAAGATGGGACCGGTATTAGCATTACAATAGGTAACGTGGTTGACTCTGTCTTCTTCTTTTTCTGCGCGAGTCAGTTCGTGCCGTTTAATATTACCATCTATGTAATCCTGAATGGATGCACAGCCAACCAAGCCGGTTTGCTCTTGCCCGTTCATGGTTTGACGGTAAATATAAAACATAGGATGTTCATCTTGCTTGCAAATGCCGTCATCCTCTAAGTTCTTTAAGTTGGATGCCGCTTTTTCATAGACTTGCTTACTGTAGAGATCTGTGCCTTCCGGCAAATCCACTTCTGCTTTGTCTACGTGCAGGAAGGAATAGGGATTTCCTTTTACCATATCCCGTGCTTCTTCCGAGTTCATTACGTCATACGGGAGAGCAGCAACTTCGGCAGCGTGCTCCGGAACCGGGCGCAGGGCTCGGAATGGTTTAAAAATGGCCATAATACAATGCTCCTTTTACAGCTTGAAGTCTTCTGCAGAATAGTGCGTTTTTAGCTTTGGACTGCGCTCCGGTTCTCGTTTCAGCGGGTCATATTTGAAGCTTTTACAGGAAGAGTCCGGACACATAATGCCCCGTTTGACGCAAAGGATTTCCGCTCCGGTTGGGGCGGTTCTGCCAATGGCACAGTATTTGCAGGCCGGGGTCCTTTTTTTGTTAAGAATGTGTTGCATAAGAACGCTTCTTTCTGATTTAGTTACTTAAAATAATAGCATAGATTCAATGTCTTTTCCATGTTACAATGACTTTGACTAAAAAAGGACAAAGGAGGCAACGCATGATTTCCAGGAAAGTAACCGTATTGGCGGAAAACGGACTGCATTTTCGCCCGGTGAACAGCTTTGTGGCAGAAGCGGCCCACTTTGAAAGCAGTATTCTGCTTTCCTGCAACGGAACGGAAACCAATGCCAAAAGTATGATCAGCCTTCTGTCCGCAAGAATTAAGTACGGCAGTGAAGTTACCGTTATTGCAGACGGCCCGGACGAACGGGGCGCCGTCAAACGAATGGCGGAGCTGCTGGAAGGAGAGGACCCTCTCCTTTAGCAAAGAAATGGAGAAATGAGTATGTTGAAAGGAGTAGCTGTATCAGAAGGATACGGAATTGGATGTGCGGTTGTATTGCCGGATGTGGATTTGGATTACAGCTCCGCCCGGTTTGAAGGCATGGTGCCGGAGTCCCGGCGTCTGCAGGAAGCGGTAGATCGGTTGCAGGACCGCCTTTCTGCCATGGCAGAGAAGGTGGAACAGCGGGCCGGACCCAATGAAGCCGCTATTTTGCGTGGACATCTTGCGCTGCTGCAAGACCCGGATTTGCATGAGGAGATTGCGGACTTGATTGGTACCGGTTGGCCGGCAGAAGCGGCACTGGATCGGGTATGTAAGAAATATATTGAAGTCTTTAACCGGTCGGAAGATGTTTTCTTTCGGCAACGGGGCGCGGATGTTCGTGACCTTCGGCAAAGTCTTCTGATGGAGCTCCTTGGGAAGGAGCCCATTCGGTATGAGACTCTGCCGGCCGGCACCGTTTTGGTGGCACGGGAATTGACGCCCTCCGTGGTGGCAAGACTGGGAAAAGGAAACGTAACCGGTTTGGTTTCTGAAAACGGAGGATTTACCTCTCATAGTGCCATTTTGGCCAGAGCCATGGGAATTCCTGCCATCATGGCTGTGCCAAATGCCACAACCAAAATCCAAGAAGGGGATCAATTGGTGGTAGACTGTGAACAGGAAGCCGTTTGTTTGAATCCTACCAAAGAGGAATTGGCTTCTTATCGGGCGCGGGAAATTCAATTTCATTTGGAACAGAAGACCTTGCAACGCTTCTTAGATTGCCCTACGGTTACACTAAACGGCATTAAGAAAGCAGTATATGCCAACATTTCCAAAGCGGAGGACGTAACCCGTGCCTTAGAAAACGGGGCCGAAGGAATCGGTCTTTTTCGAACAGAGTCTCTATTCCGTGGTCGTGCCCATGTCCCGGCAGAAGATACGCAGTTTCGGGCATATGCTTCCGTGGTACAGGCCATGAAAGGCAAAGAAGTGGTAATTCGTATTCTGGATACCAGCGGAGAAAAGTCCATTCCTGCTCTTCGCGGTAAAATGCAACCGGACGGACTGGTAGACCGTTCGGTCCTGAAAACACAAATCCGCGCCATTTTGCGTGCATCAGAGTATGGCAAAGTAAAAATCATGATCCCTATGGTGCGCTCTGCAGAGGAGGTCCTTGCCGTTAAACAAATTGTTTCAGAAGCTACGGTAGAACTTCGCGGGGAAGGGAAACCCATTTTAAGTATGCCGGTCGGAGCCATGATTGAAACGCCGGAAGCCGTAGCCTGCTTGCCGGAACTGGCCCGGGTCTGCTCCTTCTTCTCCATTGGCACCAATGATCTTGCCAGCTCTTTACTTCACTTAGAACGTGATAAGGTACATGTATATAATTGCCTGGATCCGGTTGTTACCTCTGCCATTGCACAAATTATTCATGCGGCAAAAGGCGCTAAAATACCAGTCAGTGCCTGTGGCGCTTTTGTAGCAGATCCACGGTTGGTTTACCACTTGCTTTTATGGGGCTTGGATGTCTTTTCCGTTGCCGATGAAGCCATTTTGAAAACCCGCAAAGCAATTTCTCAATTTGAAATCTAGTTGAACAGAGGACGCGAACGATTCGCGTCCTCTTTCACTTGTGAATTCTTTCACACGCAGGTAACAAAAAACTAGGATATTTGGCTAGATTGTCAATTTAATTTTTAGCTATTATGCTTTATACTTTTCCCCAATGGGAAGGACTCCCAAGGCGTTTGCAGAAAGGACTTACTATGGCAGAAAAACTCATATCATTTCACAATATGGAAGAACAGGCCGAACTGTTCGGTGGCTTTGATTCCAACATTAAAATGATAGAAGATGCATATGAGGTAACGGTACTAAGCCGTAACGGGCAACTGAAAGTAACCGGTAACAGAGAAAACCTGGAAGCAGCTGCCAAAGTAATTGAAGGCTTGCTGAATATGGTGCAAAAAGGCCAACCTTTAAATGAACAAACCATTCGCAATGTCATGCAAATGGTGGCGGACGGACAGGAAGATAAGCTGAGTGTCCTGATGGCCGATTGCATTTGCATTACCAGTAAAGGAAGGCCGGTTAAGCCAAAGACCTTAGGTCAGGAAAGATATGTACAGGCCATCCGGGACAATACCATTGTCTTCGGCATAGGGCCGGCCGGTACCGGTAAGACGTATTTGGCGGTAGCCATGGCTGTCAAAGCCTTTAAAGCCAAAGAAGTCAGCAGAATTGTGCTGACTCGCCCGGCAGTAGAAGCCGGAGAAAGTCTTGGCTTTCTTCCCGGAGACTTACAACAGAAGGTAGACCCGTATCTCCGCCCGCTGTATGACGCCCTTTTTGACATGTTGGGGCCGGACCAATTTCAGCGGCAGCTGGAGCGCGGTACTATTGAAGTGGCACCGCTTGCCTATATGCGGGGTCGCACCCTGGACGACAGCTTTATTATTTTGGATGAAGCTCAGAATACCACTTCGGAGCAAATGAAAATGTTCCTGACTCGCCTGGGAATGAATTCCAAAGCAGTGGTTACCGGGGATATTACGCAAATTGACCTGCCTGGCGGAAAGAAATCCGGCTTGCAGGAAGTAACTAAAATACTGAAAGGCATCAACGGTATTGCCACCATCCGTTTTGACGCCAGAGACGTGGTTCGCCACCGTCTGGTGCAGGAAATTGTCAATGCCTATGACCGCTATCAGAAAAAGAAGGAGAAGAAATGACATGGCCCACAAAGTAAAAGTGGTAATTACCGACAAACAAAATGCCGTTAAGGTTCCAAAGGGTCTACGGCTCTTAATTCGCCGTTGCTGTACGGCGGTTTTGGTTTGCGAAAACTTTGAAAGTAATGCAGAAGTTTCCGTTACCATTGTAGACAACGAACAGATTCGCGAATTGAATGCCAAATATCGGAACATTGATCAGGCAACTGACGTTCTGTCTTTCCCGCTTGGTGTAGAGGGCCAGTATGATGTCAATCTGGATACCGGAGAAGCACAATTAGGGGATATTGTCTTGTCTCTGGAACGCGCCATGGATCAAGCCGAACGATACGGCCATTCTCTGGAACGGGAAGTTGGTTACTTAACCGTACACTCCATGCTTCACTTGCTTGGATATGATCATGAATCCGGCGGATTAGAATTGGTTCGGATGCGGGAACACGAAGAGAAGGCTCTGAATGAATTGGGACTTCGTCGGGACGGTAAATATTATATTGAAGAAAGCGAAGTTTAATGAGCAATTTTAACGTAAGTAATCCTGCAAACCAAAGCAGCACCGCCTTTATTTCCATCTTAGGCTGTCCTAATGTTGGAAAGTCCTCCTTGCTGAATTGCATGATTGGCCAAAAGGTGGCAATTGTTTCCAACAAACCCCAGACTACGCGTACGCGGATTATGGGTGTTTTAACTACCGGAAACTGTCAATTGGTTTTCACAGATACACCGGGTTATCATCGGCCCAGAAACAAACTTGGAGAAAAGATGATTCAGGCAGTGGCCGACAGCATTGCCGGCGTAGATGCCTGTCTCTTGGTAGTAGAACCCGGAAAAGAAGTTCGCCCTGCAGAAAAGGAATTGCTGGAAAAATGCAAAAAAGGCGGCGTGCCGGTGCTGTTGGCAATCAATAAAATTGATATGCTATCAGACAAGGCCGTGCTTGCCGAATGCATGGCATTTTGGGGCTCCGTATTTGATTTCCAAGCCATTGTTCCGGTTTGCGCAGTCAAAGGAGACGGCGTAGACGAATTAATGGATGAACTAAAAAAGATGGCGCAACCGAGTCCGCATTTTTTTCCGGACGATACACTGACGGATCAACCGGAGCGGGTTCTTGCTGCAGAAATGATTCGTGAAAAGATGCTTCGCCTGTTGCAGGAAGAAGTACCGCACGGTGTGGCTGTCAGCATTGAACGCTTCTCCGAACGGGACGACAGAGACCTGTTGGACATAGACGCCACCATTTACTGTGAAAAAGAAAGCCATAAAGGTATTGTGATTGGCAAGCACGGCGCCATGCTGAAGAAAATTTCTACCTTTGCTCGCCAAGACATGGAAGCATTCTTCGGCTGCCAGGTCAATTTGCATTGCTGGGTTAAAGTCAAAGAAGGCTGGCGGGACCGCGAAGGGCTAATTCATAACTTTGGACTGGACTAATTAATTCCAAATTTAAGCTACCGCAGAGTAGGCCATGAAGGCCGACCTGCGGTAGTTCTTTTTTTGATACAGCAAGTCTGGCAGATAATAAAATTGAAAGTGTGCAGAAAATATAAATTTGTTCAGTAAAAGTTAACATATTATATGCTCATGGCTGTATAATTATTCTAAATTGAACTTCGGTTCTTGATAAAGGAGGTTTTATTATGAAAAAGTTAATTTGCATTATTCTTTCCTTTCAATCTAATGCGAACAAGTGGAATTATAAAGGCAGTTCAACTGTTCACAATCCTCCGTCAAAGGGAACAAACACATTGAAAATTACAAGTACAGCCACGGTTAAGTGCTCCTCCTCCATTTCTATGGCTGGTGGATCTAAATCTGCTTCTACTAGTAAAACGTGGCAGGCTGTTACGGCAACCTATTCTACAGCAACTGCTGCGTGACAATGAACCCGTTATGGATTTTTATTTCATAACGGGTTCATTTATAACGAGGTGTATTTATGAAATCTTTTGTAAAAAAATGCTTCTCAATTGTATTTATAATTTCTTTATGTATGTTGAATTGTGCTTGTGACACAGAGTCACCAAAGCTTTCAAACTATTTTGTGAAGGAATATAACGATATGGGCTCAAATGGACATTATTTGTATAATGTTTCTGATATGTCCATGTCTTATTATAATTTAAGTGACCAACAAATTTACATTAAATCTAGTTGGGAAGATACAAGCTTTACGTCGGTGGAAACCTATGCTTCACAATTTGCTAATTCAAGTTATTTTTCAATTTCAGATAGTTATGCAGGGAACGGCTGCATCTTTAAAAATTGTGACACCCATTTAGAATTAATCTATAATTGCCCAGAAGATTATATCTTTGCCATTCCTTTTGCATATGATTTAAGGAATGACATTACCTACTTTGCTATTGAAAAATATACAGATGATAGCGAAAAAAACATATCTTATTTTATTGTTGCAATATCTGAAACAGGAGTGTCAGAAATAGGGGCTTTTGATTTGGCAGCTCCACCCTATAGTGGAATTGTAGTTGATGGAATTATGCATTTCACATCCTATAATTATGAAAATGAAAAATTTGATCTATATACATGGGATACAACAGATGGATTAAAAGATATTAAAATAGAAGAACGTGATTTGCAAAATGGCGATATATTTTATGATGGGACTGAAATCATAGTTTCTCATGATGGAACTTATAAGTTTGGAAATATTACGTTAGACGAAACAACAAAATTGCTTCAACTAAATAAGAACATCATTGCGTTTTCCTCTTTTGAAGATACTCATACAGTGCAAATAATTGATGCGCAAAAGGGAAACATAAAAAAGGAATATTCCGACATAGTTGGCTACAACTATAAAAATGGTCTTTTATATCTGTATGCATATGGCGGCGCTATCTATGAGGTGAGAGCATGATTTCATTGAACCATATGATTAATGTACTTCAATTGATCAAGGGTAAAACTTTTGAATAATATTGTAAAAGTTTCAATTGCAAGGAGGTGGACAGATGCACTTGGAAACGGATGGATTAGTGGTCCGGGAACAACAGGTGGGGGAAGCCGATCGGCTGATTACCATCTTGACCGGACAATACGGGCTGCAACGGGCGTTTGTCCGCCGAGCAAAAAGTTTGAAGAGCAATTTGCTGGCCGGGACACAGCTGCTTTGTTATTCTGACTTTGTGTTGTATCAGGGGAAATCCGCCAACTCGGTGGATTCGGCACAGCCGAAGAACGTGTTCTTCGGACTGCGGGAAGACATTGATGCTTTAAGTACGGCCTTTTATTTGTCAGATTTGTTTTCGGAATTGGCGCCGGAAAACGCCCCTGCAGCAGAGCTGCTGTCGTTGCTTTTGAACAGCTTATATTTGTTAAGCAATAAAAAAAGAAGTCCACAATTGGTAAAAGCTGTGGCAGAGCTTCGCGGACTGTCTACCTCGGGATATATGCCTGACTTGGTGGCGTGTCGGGAGTGTGGGCAGTATGAAACGCCGATGATGTATTTTAATCCGGCAGACGCGGCACTGTACTGTGCGGAGCACGGGCAGGGCAAATGCCTGGCGCTGTCTTTAAGTGCGGTAACGGCTATGCGGTATATTATTTATTCTGAACCAAAAAAAGTATTTGATTTTCAATTGTCGCCGCCGGCGCTGGCAGAACTTGGTATGGCTACGGAACGCTTTGCATTAGAGCAGACCGGGCGGCATTTTAAAACCCTTGACTTCTTGAAATCCTTGAAGGAGCTTACACCGAATGAACAAGAAACAAACTAAAGCACTGGAATTTGATAAAATCTTGGAGCGCCTGGCCTCTTTTGTGGCCTGTCCGGATGCCAAAGAAATGGCGTTGCAGCTGGAACCGGCTGACAATTTGCAGGATGCGCAGCGTCTGCTGCAGGAAACCTTAGATGCGCATATGTTGCTGGCTAAGTTTGGCGGCCCATCCTTTGGCGGATTGGAAAACGTAAACAATTTGTTATATATAGCTTCCAACGGTGGAGTACTTGGCATGGCAGATCTGTTGGCAGTTGGCGGAACACTGCGTGCCATCCGGAGCCTGGATGACTGGTACGCCTCCTGTGAAGGAATAGATACCAGTTTAACCAATCACTTCCAAGTGTTATATCCGCAGCGCTACTTGGAAGATAGGATTTTTACGTGTATTTTATCGGCGGACCGGATGGCAGATGATGCGTCTGCAGAGCTGAAAGATATTCGAAGACAACTGCATCGCCAGGAAGAAAAAATACGGCAGCAACTGGACCGCATTATTCATTCCGGACACTATGCCGTAGCCTTACAGGATTCCATTGTGACCATCCGCAACGGGCGGTACGTGGTTCCGGTAAAAAAAGAGCATAAGAGCGAGGTAGCCGGACTGGTTCAGGATACCTCTGATTCTGGTGCCACCGTGTTTATTGAGCCCATGAGTGTAGTAGAAGCCAACAACGAAATTAAAGTGCTTCTTGGAAAAGAGCAGGAAGAAATTGAGAAGATTCTGGCGAATCTGTCAGAACAGGCGGGCGCCATTTATCAAGAAACAAAAGTTAGTTATGAAGCTGCCCTGTATTTGAACCTTGTTTTCTCCAAGGCGCAGTTGGCGTATTCCATGAAAGCGTCTGCCCCGGAACTGAATGACCAGGGAATCATTGACTTGAAAGGGGCACGGCATCCGTTGATTGACCCGGCCAAAGTAGTCAAAACCAATATCCGATTGGGGGAAGAGTTTGATTCGCTGATTATTACCGGCCCTAATACCGGTGGTAAAACAGTATCTATTAAAACGTTAGGTTTGCTGTCTTTGATGGCGGCTTCCGGTATGATGTTACCGACGGGCGATCACAGCAAAATGGCCATTTTCCG
Source organism: Bacteroidaceae bacterium (assembly GCA_963623075.1). Taxonomy (GTDB): domain Bacteria; phylum Bacillota; class Clostridia; order Oscillospirales; family Acutalibacteraceae; genus RUG420. Next base: position 65,523 of record CAVFJZ010000003.1, on the reverse strand, counting down.
CAGCGTCTTTGCCGATATTGGGGATGAACAGTCAATTGAACAATCCCTGTCCACTTTTTCTTCTCATATGGGAAATATTGTTACCATTTTGAAGGAAGCGGATGAAAAGTCCCTGGTTTTGATTGACGAATTGGGCGCCGGAACAGATCCGATAGAGGGCGCGGCACTGGCAAAAGCCATTTTAGAACAATTGCATTTGCAAGGCGCAAAGATTGCGGCAACAACGCATTATGCGGAGCTGAAGGAGTATGCCTTAAGCACCCCGGGCGTGGAAAATGCGTCTTGTGAATTTGACCTGGCTACGCTAAGCCCGACGTATCGTCTGATTATTGGTACCCCCGGGCGATCTAATGCCTTTGCCATCTCAGAGCACTTAGGAATTCCTCAGGAAGTGGTAGACAGAGCAAGAGAATTTGTATCAGATAACAGCAGCCGCTTTGAGGATATTGTGCAAAAGCTGGAAGAAACCCGCAGCGCTTTGGAAAAAGAGCGGGAAGAAGTACAGCAGTTACAATTGGCTGCCAGAACAGCGGAAGAAAAAGCAATTGCCACCAAGAATAGTATTGAAGAGTTGAAGGATCGGGAGGTTGCCAAGGCCCGTGCGGACGCGGAACGGATTGTGGAGCGGGCCCAACGGGAAGCGGCTTTCTTCCTGAATGACTTAGATAAGTTGAAAAAGCAACAGGCTGCGGCCGCTGATCTCGGCAAGCTGAAGTCAGAAGCCAAACGTACCATTCGAAAACATGAAGCCAATTTGGATGATATTACAAACCCGATTGTGGCGCTTGCCGAGGAAGAGGACTACGTCCTGCCGCGGCCGTTACAACTGGGAGATCGGGTGGTTGTGGCCGACCTGGCGGAGCCGGCAGAGGTTACTGCATTGCCAGATAAAAAAGGAATGGTAGAAGTTACTGCCGGCTTAATCCGGACGCGCGTACCATTGGAACGTCTCCGTTTGGACGAAAGCGGAGCGGCCCGTAAAGCGCGGGAAAAAAGCCGGCCAAAAACGCGTACGCAGCGGAATAACAAGTTTGAGAACCGCGCCACCGCCACGGCCACAACCACATGTGATCTCCGCGGCATGACGCAGGACGAAGCGCTCCTTACCCTGGACCGGTTCATTGATTTGCAGGTGCGTTGCGGAATTGAACAGTTTACCATTATTCACGGGAAAGGAACCGGCGTCCTGCGCAAGGCCGTCGGTAAGTACTTAGATTCCCATCCGCAGATTAAATCACATCGCTTAGGATCCTATGGTGAAGGACAAGACGGTGTTACCATTGCTACTTTGAAATAAGACTCTTCCTATATTTTGTGTAAAGATAATTACTTTACACCATTTGTGGAAGCCTGCCAAAAAAGTCTGAGAAAAACCGTCAAAAACTTGGTACGGAAAAACAGAAAACGCCCTTGACGCAATAGGGGGAGGAAAAGTATAATATGTGCCTGTAAAGATATGCCCTTTACAGGCGTATGTTTCTGTTTTTCTTGAAAATAGTGGGAAGGGGGAAGTACTTTGGCAAAAGATTTTGAACGCATTAATTGCTTGTTGGATTTTTATGGCGATATGCTGACAGAACGCCAAAAAGACTTCCTGGAATATTATTACATTGATGACCTTTCCCTTGCGGAAATTGCAGAAAACGAAGGCATTACCCGACAAGGTGTCCGGGATGCTATTAAGCGCGCAGAAGCGCAACTGTTTGAAATGGAACAGCGTCTGGGCCTGGCTAAGCGCTTTACGGAAGTAAAGAAGGGCCTGGATGAAATCTTGGAAGCGGCCGAAGTCATTAACACCTATAACATGCGGACCGGCCTCAGCAGAGACATCAATGATGCTGTCGTCAAAATCAAGTTTATTGCAGAAACCCTGAATGAAGAATAAGGAGCAAAACCATGGCATTTGAAGGTTTGTCCGACAGACTGGAATCCGCATTTTCCCGTCTGAAAAGTAAAGGCTCCCTGACCGAATCCGACGTGAAGGAGGCCATGCGGGAAGTTCGACTGGCACTGCTGGAAGCGGACGTCAACTACAAGGTGGCCAAGGACTTCACCGCCAAAGTAACCGAACGAGCCATCGGCGCACAGGTCATGCAAAGTCTGACCCCTGCTCAGATGGTTATTAAAATTGTAAATGAAGAACTGGTAGAACTGATGGGTGGCACACGGACCAAACTGACCGTGGCGCCGCATCCGCCCACCATTATTATGATGGTCGGCTTACAGGGCTCCGGTAAAACAACCCATTGTGCCAAGATTACCAAGAAACTGAAGGGCGAAGGACATCGTCCGCTGTTGGTTGCTTGTGACGTTTATCGTCCGGCTGCCATTAAACAGTTACAGGTAGTCGGAGAAAAGGCAGGGGTTCCCGTTTTTGAAAAAGGACAGGGAAATCCGGTTGAAATTGCCAAAGAAGCCATAGCCTATGCCAAAGATCAAGGCTATGACTATGTCTTTATTGATACGGCCGGCCGTCTGCATATAGATGAAACACTAATGCAGGAGCTGAAGGACATTAAGTCTGCCGTACATCCGCATGAAATCCTGTTGGTAGTAGATGCCATGACCGGTCAAGATGCCGTTAACGTGGCTTCCACTTTCAATGAGGAAGTCGGCATTGACGGTTTGGTACTGACCAAGCTGGATGGCGACACCCGTGGCGGTGCGGCTTTATCCGCTAAAGCCGTAACCGGCAAGCCAATTAAATTTTCCGGTACCGGTGAAAAGCTGGATGACCTGGAATATTTCCATCCGGACCGGATGGCCTCTCGTATCCTTGGTATGGGAGATGTTCTTTCCTTCATTGAACGTGCAGAGCAATCTTTTTCCGATGAAGAAGCAGCTCGCCTGGAAAAGAAGTTAAAGAAAAACAAATTTGACCTCAATGATCTGCTGGACAACTTGGTCAGAATTCGCAAGATGGGCTCCGTAAAGGACCTGCTTGGGATGATGCCCGGTGTTGGCAAGCAGCTCAAAGATATAGAGGTAGATGAGAAAGGCTTTGATCATATTCAAGCTCTGATCTTATCTATGACCCCGGAAGAGCGCGCAAAACCGGAACTGATCAACGGTTCTCGGAAACGCCGAATTGCCGCAGGCTCTGGCCAGAAGGTAGAAGACGTTAACAAGTTGCTCAACCAGTACAAGCAGATGCAAAAAATGTTCAAACAGATGAACAACAAGCAGTCACGCCGTGCGCTGAAGCGGATGGCAGGCAGTGGAAATCTGAATGGCATGGATTTGAGTAAGCTGGGCCTGTAAGGGGTACAAAAATTTTACAAGACCATTGACTGAATTTTGGAGGGACTTATCATGGCAGTAAAAATCAGATTGAGAAGAATGGGCGCTAAGAAAGCACCGCAGTATCGTATGGTAGTAGCAGATTCTCGCTATCCGCGGGATGGCCGTTTTATTGAAGAAATCGGCTTCTATGATCCGACCAAGGAACCACCTGTAATCAAGGTTGATGCAGACAAGGCCAAGCAGTGGATTGCTAACGGTGCACAGCCGACCGAAACTGTACGTGCACTTCTGAAAAAGGCAGGCGCCATCAACTGATAGCGGGAGGACACCATGCAAGATTTATTAATCTTCATTGCGCAGGGTCTGGTAGATGACCCGTCCGCTGTTTCCGTAGAAATTGACGAACCGAATGAAAACGGTGTCACCGTTTATCATTTGCATGTTGCTCCGGATGACATGGGCAGAGTTATCGGCAAACAGGGCCGAATCGCAAAAGCAATCCGTACCGTTATGAAGGCATCAGCCAATCATCATGAGGAACGCATTGCAGTCGAAATTGACTAAACAGACAGGGCGGACCAAGCGGTTCGCCCCGTTTTTCTATCGGAGGAATTTCCATGCGTCTTTCTTATTTGGAATTGGGCAAAATTGTCAGCACGCACGGCGTGAAAGGGGAATTGAAGGTGGATCCTTGGTGTGATGACCCCTCGTTTTTTCAGCATTTTAAAACGGTATACCTTGGCAAAGCAGGCCAAAATCCGTATCAGGTACAAAAGGTGCGCACCCACGGAAAAATGGTTCTCCTGACGCTGGAAGGTGTTACGGATATGGATCAGGCGAATCTGTTGCGTAACAAAGTGCTATATGTGGATCGCAGTGCTGCTCCACTGGAAAAAGATCGCTATTTTGTGGCAGAACTTTTGGGCTGCACCGTTTCGGATGCAGACACAGGGGAAGTTTACGGCACTGTTACAGACGTAACCAACACCGGCGCTACCGATATTTGGCAGATCCGCGGAAAAAACGGTCAAACCTTTTATATGCCACTGATTCCCGGCATTCTGCAAGAGGCCAATGTGGCGGAAGAACAGATTACGGTGCGGCCCATTCCGGGTATTTTTACGGCGGCAGAAGAAGTGCAAAAGTAGGAGATCTTTATGAGAATAGACATTTTAACGTTATTCCCTGAGCTCTGCGAGTCAGTTCTTTCCGCAAGCATCATTGGGCGGGCGCGTACAGCCGGATATGTTACCATAGCGTGTCACAATATTCGGGACTACACATTGGACAAGCATTGCCGTGTAGATGATGCTCCTTACGGCGGCGGCATGGGCATGGTCATGCAGGCCCAGCCTATTTATGATTGCTTTGCGGCTGTGCCGCGGGTGCAGGAGGGCAAAAAGCCACATTTCATTTATCTTTCTCCGCAGGGTCAGACCCTAACGCAGGAAAAGGTAAAAGAACTGGCTTCCTATGACCAACTGGTACTGCTTTGCGGCCACTATGAAGGCGTAGATGAACGGGTGTTAGAGGAATTGGTAGACGAAGAAATTTCCATTGGAGATTATGTTCTGACCGGCGGAGAATTGCCGGCCTGCACCCTGACAGATGCCGTCTGCCGTATGCTCCCGGGGGTACTCCCCAATGAGGATGCCTATGAAATTGAAAGCCACTACGGGCATTTGCTGGAATATCCGCAATACACGCGCCCCGCGGTCTGGAACGGCCGTGCCGTTCCGGATATTCTGCTGTCCGGTGATCATGCCAAAGTAGCACGATATCAACTGAAAGAAGCCCTGCGCAGGACCATGCAAAGGCGTCCGGATTTGTTGGCTTCTGCAAGCCTTTCCGAGACAGAAAAAGCTTTGCTTGCAGAACTGCAGGAGGAAGCGCAATAAATAGCGTAATTACTAGGTGAGTAAATGTTCATAAGTACAAGATATTGGGCTTTTGTAAAGTAGAAAAAACTGTTTATTTCTAACAAACATAAGAGTGAAAAAAACACCAAAGTTGACTACTCGGACGAAAGTTAGGAATTTCATTGACCTTCAAAATCTTTGTGACTATAATAAACACGAAATTTTGGATTTGCCCTATGGGGCAGTAAATCGAAGGCTCCCATCAGCCGGATGATTACATATTTGAAATGATCATATTTGTGAGGTTATTACTATGTATGTTAAAAGCGTAAAGGTTCAGAATCAGGTTGGACTCCATGCCCGTCCGGCAACCTTCTTCATTCAGAAGGCAAATGAATTTAAGTCTTCCATCTGGGTTGAAAAGGATGAACGTCGGGTTAATGCAAAATCCCTTCTGGGTGTCCTTTCTCTTGGCATCATGGGCGGTACTGAAATCCGCATCATGGCCGGTGGCTCTGATGAAGAAGAAGCAGTAGAAGCACTGGTTGCTTTGGTTGAATCCGGTTTCGCTGAATAAATAGTTTGCTAAAATGAGGGCGCGTTGTAAAACGCGCCCTTTTGTTTTATCAAGCATAAAAAAGACAGAGAGTAGGTGAGGATATGGCAAACGAACGAATGGGCTACTTGCGGGAAAAGGCAATGGGACTGCCAATGGCACCCGGTGTTTATATTATGAAGGACCGCAAAGGAAAGATTATCTATATTGGCAAAGCCAAGGTTTTGAAAAACCGTGTCAGTCAATATTTCGGATCCCAAAATACACATACCAACAAAGTGCGCAGCATGGTGGAGCACGTTCATGATTTTGACTATATTCTTACCAGCAGTGAATTTGAAGCACTCATTTTAGAATGCTCTTTAATTAAGCAACACCAACCGCATTACAATATTTTGTTAAAGGATTCCAAGGGCTACAGCTATATTAAAATTACCAACGAACCGTGGCGCCGTCTCCAATTTACTTATCATAAGGTAGAGGACGGGTCCACTTATATTGGCCCTTATATCAGTTCTTTTGTTGTGTCCCAGTCATTGGATGCGGCACTGAAAATTTTCAAGTTACCACAGTGTAATTTACATTTCCCGTGCAGCACCGTCGGGCGCAGACCGTGTCTGCATTACCACATGAACCAGTGCAATGCACCCTGTTGCGGTAAAATCAAAAAAGCAGATTATGATGCTTCTGTAGACGAAGCCATTGCCTTTTTAAAAGGTGGCAGTAAAGAATACGTGGCCGCACTGGAACAGCGCATGGAACAGTATTCGGAACAGCTGGAATTTGAAAAGGCAGCAGAGGTCCGAGATACCATCCGGGCCATTCGCCGCCTGAACGAAAGGCAAAAAGTTATTTTCTCCGGTACAGATACCGAAGATGTTTTTGCCCTTGCCCGTGAAGAAGAAAAAATCTGTTTCCATGTGCTCCGGTTTCAGTCCGGCACGTTGACTGACAGTGAACATTTTTTTGTAGAATTGGATAATACGCTGGAAGAAACGCGTAGTGCCATGCTACAACAATATTATCTTTTGCGAGAGGACATCCCGGAAAAGGTCATTTTGGATGGCAACTGTGCGGATGAAGAACTGCTGATTCAGTGGCTTACGGAAAAAGCCGGTCGAAAAGTGAATATTTTGGTTCCGCAGAAGGGAAAACAATTTGAAGTGGTACAGCTTTGCAAAAGCAACGCCTATGAAAAGCTGGCACAGACCCACCACCAGACCAAACGAGACACCGCCGTAATTGAATTGGGGGAAATGCTGGGACTGTCTCGTCCGCCGGAATATATTGAAAGCTATGATATTTCGCATACGGCGGGGTCTGATCCGGTCGGTGGCATGGTTGTATTCCGCAATGGCGTTCCTTTGAAAAGCCATTACCGCAAGTTCTTGATTAAAGAGGCGCAGGGCGGTGATGACTACGGTGCCATGCGGGAAGTCCTGACCAGACGCTTTCGGCATTATCTGAATGCAGAAGAGCAACCGGACCAAGCTTTTGGCCGCTTGCCGGATCTGATTCTGATGGACGGCGGTCTGGGACAGGTGCACATTGCACAGCAGGTGCTGGACGAACTGCACCTGTCAGTGCCGGTTTTCGGCATGGTCAAGGACAGTAAGCACCGCACCCGCGCCATTGCTTCTGACGGCGGAGAAATTACTATCTCGCAGACAAGAAAGGTATTTACCTTGGTTACTGCCATACAAGACGAAGTGCATCGCTTTGCCATTTCTTATCATAAAGAAAAGCATAGTCAAAATGCCCGCCATAGTGAATTGACGGATATCCCGGGCATTGGGCCCAAAAAGGCTGCTACTTTGCTGCGCGAATTAAAAACGATAGATGCCATTAAACGCTCTGATTTAGACACTTTGGCAAAATTGCCCGGAATTTCCGGAAGGGATGCGGCGGCAGTGAAGGCCTATTTTGATTTTAAAGGCAGATAAACCGATTTTTCGCACAACAGGGCTGTTGTTTTATTGACAGCACAGGTAGAATAAGGGATAATGAAGTGATTTAAACAGGAGGATACATATGCGCGTAATATCGGGAATTGCCCGGGGTCGTAAACTGGTTGCTCCGGAAGGGTTGGATGTACGTCCCACCACGGATAAGGTGAAGGAATCCATTTTTAATATCTTGCAATTTGAATTGCCGGAAAGTCGGGTTTTGGATCTGTTTGCCGGTTCCGGACAGCTGGGCTTGGAAGCGTTAAGCCGTGGGGCTGCTTCCTGTACCTTTGTGGATAACAGCGCACGTTCTTTGCAATTTGTCAAAGAAAACTTGGCTCATACCGGACTGGACCGTTTGCCGGTTACTCTTCGGCAAGAGGAAGCAGCTGCGTTTTTGCAAAGAACCAAAGATACATTTGATCTTGCCCTTTTAGATCCTCCATATCACAAGCAAATCCTTGACCGGGTTTTGCCGTTGTTAGCACCACATATGTCGGATTACGGTATCATTCTTTGCGAAACCGCACGGGACGAAACTCTTCCGGAAACTGTCGGTGCATTCCAAAAAGCCAAAGAATATGATTATGGCAAAATTAAACTGACACTTTTTCGTACTATAGGAGATACTCATGAGTAAAGCAATTTGCCCAGGCTCTTTTGATCCGATTACCAACGGACACCTGGATGTTATTGAACGGGCTGCCAAGCTTTTTGATGATGTAACCGTAGTTGTTATGAGCAATTACAACAAAATAGGCTCTTATACCTTTACGGAAGAGGAAAGAGCAGAGCTGATCCGCAAGAGCACTGCCCATTTGAGCAATGTCTCTGTAGATATTTATGGAGGCCTTTTGGCAACCTATGCCAATGAGAAGGGCATTACTAATATTGTAAAAGGCTTGCGCGCCGTGTCGGATTTTGAAGATGAATTTCAGCAATCCATTGCAAACCGTCACATTTCTGCCAATTTAGAAACTATTTTTCTCCCTTGCCGGGAAGAAAATATGTTCTTGAGTTCCAGTATTGTCAGACAAATCGGAACCATGGGTGGGGACATTGACTCATTTGTTCCGAGTGTAGTAGCAAAAGATATTATTTGCCGGCTTAACGCCAAATAAGAAAGGGTATTGACTATGCCACAAATTGAAAACTACTTAGATGAATTGGAAGAGTTATTAGACAACGGAAAATACCGTGGGGGCAAGGTTACCTTGGATGAGTCTGCCGTGCGTGCTATCATTCAGGATTTACGCCAGGATATTCCGGAAGAAATTCAGCAGGCTAAAATAATTGCCGCGGAACGTCGGGAAATCTTGGACCGTGCTAAACGGGAGTCGGAAGATACGCTGGCCAGTGCACGAAGCAAAGGTCGGGATCTTTTAGCTGCCGCGGAAAAGCGCTCTCGGGAAATTAATGCTGATACGGAAGAACGGAACGCTGCCGCTTTGCAACAGGCGCAAAGTGCCGCAGATGTTGCCATTCAACAGGCCCATGATAAGGCTGTTGCCATGTTGACTGCTGCACGGGAAAAGGCCGATTCTATGATTCAGGAATCCCACGTTATGCAGGAGGCCAATGAAGCAGCCAACGCGCTTCGTCAGGATGCGCAAAGTAAGATTTCTAAGGCACAGCAGGACTCGGATACTGCTGTTTCTGAAGCACAGAAGAAGGCAAATGTTGCAGTAACAGAAGCGCAGCAGAAGGCAGATGCCATTGTCTCTGAAGCGGTAGAAAAGGCAAGAACACTTTTAAGCGAAGCAAAGGCCAATGCTGAAAAAATTACCAAGGAAGCAGAATATGCTGCTCAAACAAAGGTAGATGCTGCCACAAAGTGGGCTGTAGACTTGCAAGGCAGTGTTGGAAAATATGTGGATGATCTTGCCAAGGAGGCAGAATATCGCATTTCCAAGAGCTTGAATGAAGTACACGCATTACAGGAAAATGTGGCCAAAGCAAATGCTAAAGTAGCCGCTATGCGCAAGAATCAAAATCAAAAATAAACAAAACTAAAGGAACCCAGAATGCGCCTAGATAAACTGATTTCTTCCCAGGGACTGTGTGACCGAAAGCAGGTTAAAGTACTGGCAAAGAAAGGGAAAATAACAGTAAACGGGGTACCGGTGAAAGATCCCGGTTTTTCCGTTTCTCCGGACCAAGACTGTATTGTAGTAGATGGGAAGGAACTGACCTATCAGAAGTTTGTTTATCTGATGTTGAACAAGCCGCAAGGGGTTATCTGCGCCACGGAAGACAGATCCGCTAAAACAGTTTTGGATTTGCTTCCGCCGGAGCTGTTGCGGCCGGGCCTGTTTCCGGCAGGACGCTTGGATAAAGACACGACAGGATTTGTCCTGCTGACGGATGACGGCGCACTGGCACATCGTATTTTGTCCCCAAAAAATCATATTCAAAAGACCTATGAAGCAGTGCTGGACCATCCGCTCAGCAGGGAAGATATCCTTGCTTTAGCAGAAGGCATTACGCTGAAGGACGGCACCCGGTGTCTTCCTGCCACTGTGGAACCTCTTTCTGGAAATACCATTAAAATTAAAATTTGCGAAGGTAAGTACCATCAAATTAAGCGCATGATTGCTGCAAGAGAAAACGCCGTCCTACAGCTGAGGCGTACCTTTATAGGCAATGTGCCTTTAGATCCGGATTTGCCGGAAGGCTCCTGCCGCCCTCTGTCTCCGGCGGAACAGGAACTGCTTTTTACTCATCTTTCGTGATTATTACGGCGCTTTTCCGTTGGAAAGGCGCCGTTTTCTTGGGTATATTGCACCATGAAAATCTGGCTTTTTCGTCAGTTTTATGAGCAAGTTGGCAAAATACCATTGCTTTTTCTTGCTTAGTTGTGTAAAATGTAGAAGAATTTATACTGCAAGTTGCACAAAACTGTGCAACCTTAAGTTCTATAGAAATAGGAGGTTGCGGCATGGCCAACAGACTCTTTCAAGGTGTCATTCATCAAATGCGGGACGCCATTGACAGGATCACCGGCGTTGTGGACGAAACCGGTACTGTCATTTCCTGTAGTGAATTAGAACGGATTGGAGAACAGGTAAAAGTAAATGTTACTGACATTTTTTCTACTACAGATCCGGTTCGCTTAGATGGGGTCACCTATCAGGCATTTGGTTTCCGCCTTAGCCACGAATATGCGGTATTTGTGGACGGGGACGACGAAATGGCAGAAAACTATGTCAAAATCCTGGCAGTTTCTTTACGCAGCATCAAACAATTTTATGATGAAAAATATGACCGCAGTAATTTCATTAAGAATGTAATTCTGGATAACATTTTACCGGGAGATATTTATATTAAAGCCCGGGAATTACACTTTAATAATGACGCTACTCGCGTGGTTCTTTTAATTCGTGTTCATGGCGGAGAAGATGCAGCAGTTTATGACATTATTCAAAACCTGTTCCCGGATAAGAACAAAGACTTTGTTATTAATATTTCCGAAACCGATATTGCCTTGGTTAAGGAAGTTCGGAGCGATGTAGATCCAAGAGACCTGGAAAAACTGGCCAGAAGTATTGCAGATGCCCTTAGTGCCGAATTCTACAGCAGTGCACAAGTCGGTATCGGTACTACGGTAGTCGGCATCAGAGACTTGTCTCGGTCTTTGAAGGAAGCACAGGTGGCGCTGGAAGTCGGTAAGGTCTTTGATACGGAACGGGATATTGTTTCCTATGACAATTTGGGCATTGCCCGTCTGATTTATCAATTGCCAACCACCCTTTGTGAAATGTTCTTGCAGGAAGTCTTTAAGCGTGGCTCTATTGACAGTCTGGATCAGGAAACCCTGTTTACCATACAACGCTTCTTTGAAAACAATCTGAATGTTTCGGAAACCTCCAGAAAACTCTTTGTTCACCGGAATACTTTGGTTTATCGCTTGGAAAAAATCAAGAAGTTTACCGGACTGGATTTGCGGGAATTTGATGACGCCATTGTCTTCAAAGTAGCTCTTATGGTTAAGAAATACTTGGATTCCAATCCAACTAAGTTCTAATTTAACAAAATAATGTCGGTCTCTTAAAACAGCCTGAAAGCGTTTTTTGTAAGCTTTTACAAAAAACGCTTTTTCAGAAAAAGGGTTACAAAATTGTAACTAAATTGGCATTTATATGGTATAATGTGTTCTGTTAAGGTTTATTACTTGAGGTATGCCCTTAACAGAACTTTGTATTTTGCTTGAAAAAAGTCACATAAAACAAACCTAGGAGTTAGAAACCACATGATTGAATTCAGAAACGTTTCGAAGGTCTATGACAACGGGACCGAAGCTCTGAAGAATGTAAATCTTCGTATTGAACGCGGAGAGTTTGTCTTCATTGTTGGTGCATCCGGTGCCGGTAAATCAACCTTCCTGAAAACCATCATGAGAGAAGAAGTTCCGTCCAGCGGAACCATCATGATTAACAACTATGATCTAACGCGGATGACGAAGAAGGAAATCCCATATTATCGCCGGACACTTGGCATTGTATTCCAGGATTTCCGTCTGATTCAAAATATGACCGTTTATGATAACGTTGCCTTTGCCATGCGGGTAATTGGTGCCAGCGAAAAGGAAATCCGGAAACGGGTTCCGTATGTACTCAGTCTGGTAGGCTTGCAGGATAAAGCACGTTCCTTACCAAATGAAATTTCCGGTGGTGAGCAACAGCGTGTAGCTTTGGCCAGAGCACTGGTCAACAACGCCAATACCATCATTGCCGATGAACCGACCGGTAACGTAGACCCGGAAATGTCCTATGAAATTGTAGACCTGTTAAACCGCATTAATGAAAACGGTACTACCGTTATCATGGTTACCCATGAACATGACTTGGTAAAACAGTTCAACCATCGCATTGTTGTCATAGACAACGGACAGGTTGTATCGGATATGCCGGGTGCCGACAGCAGCTTTGACTATCACGGCAGCAGAAGCCGTCAAATCAGACAGCCGCAAGCGCAGGCCGGACAGCGGCAAGCACCGCGTCAAAGACCTTCCGGCAATACGCCAACCATGAAGACCATTACACTGGATACGGAGAAGATTCGGTCTGCAGCCATCCTGGCCGAAGCCGAACAGGCAGCAAATGCTGCCACACCGTCGGCGCAGGTCACGCAGACAGAAACTCCGATACCACAGGAGCAGCCACTGCAACAGCCGGCAGATCCGACTTTGGAAGTAGCTGCATCGCCCGCAGAAGAACAGTCGTTGCCAAAGGTGCAAGAAGCAGAAACCTCCTTTGACACCAGTATTTATACCAAGGAATCCAGTTCTGATACTATCAAAACTGTTACCGTAGATGATCTTACAGAGGATGTAACCAAGCCTGCCTTTGATTACGAAAAGTATTTTGAAGACCTGAGTGAATCCCTGAAGAAGGGAGGCTCTGACAATGGCTAAGAAAACTGCTGTAAAGCCGACGAAGGCTACCTCGCAGAAACAGACGGCAACCAAAAGAAATTCTTTCAATGTGTCCTATTTGACGAAGGAAGGCATTCATAATGTTTGGTCTAACCGCATGATGTCCTTTGCTTCCGTAGCTGTTTTGGTTTCTTGTCTTTTAATTATCGGTTTGGCTGTTTTGTTATATGCCAACATTAATGCTGCACTGGAATCCGTACAGGACCAGAGCGTTATCATGGTTTATCTGACGGATGACATTTCCGAAACAGATGCGGCCAAAGCCGGACAAGATATTCGTATGATTGCCGATGTAGAGGATGCTTCCTTTGTTTCTAAAGAACAGGCATATGAGGAGCAGCTGAAAGAGCTCGGAGATGATGCCGCTCTGATGGAAGGATTATCCGAAAACCCGTTGCCGGATGCTTACCGGGTGCAACTGAAAACCTTGGAAAACTATGACAACGTGGTAGAAAATTTGAAGTCTATTGCCAATGTGGACAGCGTTCGCGGAAACAGTGATCTTGCCGGACAGGTTCGGGAACTGAAAAATGCGGCTTCCATTGTTTGCATCGGTATGATTGTTATTTTGCTTGTTGTTTCCTTGTTCATTATTTCCAATACCGTCAGGGTTACCATGTACAACCGTCGGTTGGAAATCAGTATCATGAAGGCGGTTGGTGCAACTAACTGGTTTGTTCGCTGGCCGTTTATTGTGGAAGGAATTGTTATTGGAATTATTTCAGGCTTGCTTTCGGAAGGATTGGTTTACGGTTTATATGAACTAACCATGAAAGCAGTCAGCGGCGTATTTAGTGTCCTTGGAGACAATCCAATCAGCTTTGGATCTTATGCCGTCAAAATGTTGCTCTGCTTTATTTTGGTTGGTGTATTGGCCGGTACGCTCGGTTCCATTATTTCCATGTCCAGATATCTGAAAGAACAGGAGGGTGTTATTGATGAAACAAACTAAACAGCATGCCAAGCTCAGCAGAATCCTTTCCTTAGTTATGGCATTTGCCATGGTTCTTGCTGTACTTCCTATCGTTCCGGAAATTTTCACCGCTTCTGCTGTTACCCAGTCAGAAGTAGACAGTAAAGTATCTGAATTGAATAAAAAAATTGCAGCGGCGCAGAAAGAAATTGATGCCAACAATGCAGACATTGCAGATGCAGAAAAAACTGCTTCCGGTATTCAAAAAGAAATTGATGCTTATCAGACCAAGATTGATGCAGTACAGTCCAAAATTGATCTTTTAACCACCAAGATTAATAACATGAATTCCAAGATTACCGAATTGGAAACCAGCATTAAGGAACTGCAGGCCTCTATTCAGGAACAGGAAGATACCATTGAAGAAACGCAGACTGCGGTTGCAAACCGGATGCGTGCCATGTATCTGTCCGGTAACATTTCCAATTTGGAATTAATTCTGGAAGCAGACAACTTTGGACAGCTTTTAAACCGAATTGAATTAATTGCCCGCGTTACCAGAAATGACAAGGCGTTGATTAATAAGCTGGAAAAAGAAATTTCTTCTGTAAAAGAAGAACAGGAGCAGATGGCTACAGAAGAAGCTGAAATTCAGTCCAGCAAACAGGAAGTAGAATCTTCCAAACAGGAATTGGAGTCTGAAAAATCCGATATTGCCGCTGATAAAGCTGTTGTAGATGCCAAGAAGAAAAAACTGGACACCTACATTGACAACTTGGAAGATGACAATGATGAAAAGCAGGCCTACATTGCACAAGTTGAACAGCAAAAACAGGCTTGGATGAACGCTTTAGTAAAGCAGAATTCCAGTAGCGGTTCTACCGGCTCCGGTAAAAGCAACGGTACTATGGTATGGCCGGTTCCGTGCTCTGACAGTTATGTTTCTTCCGGTTATGGTACACGTACTCTGAACGGCAGAACCTACACACACTATGGCCTGGATATTACTTGCGGTCATGCCAGCAACTATACTGTGTCCGTTGTAGCAGCAGACTCAGGCACCATTATTACTTCTTCTAACGCTTGCTCTCACAACTACAGAAAGTCCAGCTCTTGTGGCTGTAACGGTGGTTATGGCAACATGGTAGTAATTGATAACGGTCAAGGTCTTCATATTTATTATGGCCATTTGTATAAATCTACCGTTAGTGTAGGCCAGACCGTAAGTGCAGGACAAACCGTAGGTATTCTTGGTTGTACCGGTTATTCCACTGGTCCACACCTTCACTTTGAAATCCGTGTTAACGATGGTTCCAGCCGTGCTGCTGCAGCTCGTAACCCGTACAACTATGTTTCTAAATAATCTTTTCTAAACAAAGATAACCCCTCACGGTAACGTGAGGGGTTTTGCTTTTGTTTACATTTTCTTAGCCAAGGAATGGATATTCCAAAACATGAGAAGGGAAGAGAACATGGGCAAAGTTTACCGGCTCCTCTTCTTCTTCGATGTACATCCAACGAAGAATTTCAATGATCTTTTCTGATACTTGGATTCCTAATAAATCTGCTTCTTCCTGGGTAGGCATCCGAACTAAGTTGGTATAATCCATCCGGTTAATGGGCCGTTCCAGATAAGTCAGCAAATTGTGGGACAGAGATTTTTGCAAATCATGCTCATTTAACATGGAATAAGAATAGGGAGAGTAGTAGTTATCTTCCAAAGCCAAGACAGTTTCTCCGGTTTTCCGAAGACGGAGAATCCGATAAATTTCGGTTTCTTCTTTCCAGTGCTTGGTCAGAAGATCTCCGGAAGCTTTCATCTTGGTTTGCTCTAAAATTTGATTGTTTTCTTCCAATCCTAAATGCTTCAGAGCAAAAGACAGAGACATGAACGGTTCCAACCCGTAGAGCTTGCTTCTTTTGCTGACAAAAGTGCCAACGCCCTGGTGCTTGTAAATGGTGCCTTCTTGTTCTAGTTGTGCAAGAGCGGCACGAACCGTGGCTCGGCCTACATTCAACTCTTCCATTAATTGGTATTCGGTGGGAAGCTTGGAATCTGGCGGATATTTTCCGGAGATAATCAGCTTCATGATGTAGTTTTTGACATACGCATAAAGTGTAGGAGAATTTTCGCGCTTGGACATAGGGTACCTCCTAATTTGTTGCAACGCTTGCAAATGAGACTTTATCCATTATCTACTGAATAGAAAGGATTTGTCAATTATAATTCGCAATTTGTCACATTTTGTAGTTCTTGTGCATATTTTGCCGTATCGGAAATAAATTTCTGAACATCAAAGCCGGGGGTCTTTAATTCCGACTGCAAAATTAATCCGTCAGAAAGAAGTAAAAGGAGCCAGGACAGGTAGGTAGGACTAATACCACTGACTCGCTCAGAAATCAGGTGGGCAATATAGGCACTGAATTCCTGGTACCGTTCTACAATCATACTGCGGATTTCTTCATTCCCGATGCAGGCGTTATAAAGCAGATGCAGACGTGGACCGGTTTCATAGACGTTACGTTCAATGACATATTTTAACAAACGGTGGAACGAGGTGTCTTTGCTTTTGTTTTCCACCCACTGGGCGAGTTGGTTTCTTTGGTCCGATAAATAGCGGTCTGTGATATCTATAAGAATGGATTCCTTGTTTTTGTAGTGATAATACAAGGTGCCCTTAGAAATACCGGCTGCATTGGCAATCATGGCCAAGGTAATGTTGTCTATGGAATTGGTTTGCAAGAGCAGTTCAGTGGTGTCCATGATGATGGATTTTACGTCATCCTTGCGGGGAGCGGCCATGTCAAAAGATCCTTCCTGTTTTCAGTTGTTTTGGTGAATTGACTTTCCACTGACAGTATACTATAATATTTGCAGTCGGTCAACTGACCGACTCTAAAAACTTTTTGAATTGGTAAGTGATTTTCACTTTTAGAGTAGACATAAGTTTAAGTAGAGGTGTTTGTACATGAGCAACGTCAAAAAGCTTCAAAAGAAGCTTTCCCAGGCGTACGGGGACCGGGTTCACGTTACGCTGGAGGATGACCTTCTTCGCGTCACCGGAGAATTGGACACCTGGCAGGATATTTTAAATGCCTGCTCCATGTGTGCTTCCAAGAAAAGTAAGGTGCACGTGGTGAACGACATTGTCCTGCGCGGAGCAGAACCCGTACCGGTCCGTACGCCGACGGTGAAGGATACCACTTTGGAAGGCGCAACGCCGGACGTACTGGTTATCGGCGGTGGCATTTCCGGATGCGCTATTGCCAGAGAGCTATCCAAGTACAATTTGGATATTCTTTTGGTAGACAAAGAATCGGATTTTGCCATGCAGGCCTCCGGCCGGAATGACGGAGAAGTTCACGTGGGAGTAGATCTGTCCAAGGGTAGCCTGAAGCAGAAATATGTTTTATTAGGGAATCATATGTATGACCAGATCTGTAAAGAACTGGATGTGCCATTCCGCCGTATCGGCCAGTACGCCGGCTTTACGCAAGCCTGGTTGTTCCTGCCGGTTTGTGCCCTGGTGGCTTGGCGTAAGCACCATGATGGTGTTACAGATGCCGAAGTGGTACTGAAAAAGAAACTGTTGAAGGAGAATCCCACCTTTAACCCTGACTTTAAGTTTGCCATGTACAATTCCCTTGCCGGAATTGTATCGCCGTATAATCTGACCATTGCTTACGCAGAAAATGCGGCACAAAACGGCGTTAAAATGTCCTTGAATACTATGGTAACCGGTATGGATGTAAAAGACGGCAGAATTCAAGCGGTTTCTACCAACCGAGGAACCATTTATCCAAAGATGGTTATCAATGCCGCCGGTGTGTTTGCAGATGACATTGCAGAGTATGCCGGGGATCGGTTTTACAGCATTCATCCGCGCCGCGGAACGGATACCATCCAAGATGTGAAAAGCGGTAAGATTATAGATGCAGTAGCTTCCATTCAGCTGATTACCAAAGAACAGCTGAAAAGTCATTCTAAGGGCGGAGGAATTATGAAAACCGTCCACGGCAATATCCTTGCCGGCCCGGACGCCGTAGAAATCCGGGAGAAGGAAGACTGGGCAACCTATCCGGAGTCTATTGCCGCCATTTATAAAAAACAAAAGCAAACGGTTCCTGCCGCCAATGAACGGGATATTATTACTTACTTTACCGGCGTTCGGGCCCCGACTTTTGAAGAAGACTTTGTTCTTGAATGGGGTAGAAAGTGCAAGAATCTGTACCACGCCGGCGGCATCCAGTCTCCGGGCATTACAGCCGCTCCTGCTTTTTCTAAGGATATTGCAAAAGAAGTAGCGTCCAAAATGAAGGCTACTGAAAAGACGGATTGGAATCCGAATCGCAAAGGCATACCGGAAGTCAGCAAATTGTCCCCGGAAGAACGGGAAAAACTGATTCAACAAAATCCGGATTATGGCGTTATTATTTGCCGTTGTGAAGAAATCTCCAAAGGTGAAATTTTGGATGCTTTGAATTCACCCTATTGCCCACCAACTATTGATGCCATTAAGAAGCGGGTTCGTCCGGGCATGGGACGCTGTCAGGGCGGTTTTTGCAGTCCGCTGGTAACCAAAATTATTGCGGAGCATGAAGGCTGCAATCTGGCAGAGGTAAAAAAGACCAATGAGCAATCCGTTGTTCTGTACGGTCAGACGAAGGAGGAAAACAAGGCATGATGCAAACGGATGTTTTAATTATCGGCGGTGGCCCTGCCGGTCTGGCTGCCGGAATTGAAGCCCACAAAAAAGGTGCCGATGTATTGCTGGTAGAACGGGAAGAACGCTTGGGCGGTATCCTGAAGCAATGCATCCATGATGGCTTTGGTCTGGTTCGGTTTGGAGAAAAGCTTTCCGGTCCGGAATATGCAGAGCGTTTTATAGATGAATTCAACAGCCTTGGTATTCCGTCCATGACCTTAACCTTTGTTACCTCGGTAGAAAAGGTGGCTGACGGCTTTAAGGTACTTCTGGTTAACACGGAAGGTGTTACAGAATTACATTGTAAAGCCATTATTCTGGCTACCGGCTGCAGAGAACGGACCGCAAAGCAGGTCTTCATTCACGGAACCCGACCGGCAGGCGTGTTCACCGCCGGTACGGCACAGCATTTCATTAACCTGATGGGGGAAATGCCAACCCAAAAATGCGTTATCCTTGGTTCCGGAGACATTGGCCTGATTATGGCCAGACGTCTGACCTTGGAAGGCGCCGAAGTGGTCGGCGTTTATGAAGTCATGCCGACACCGTCCGGACTGACCCGAAATATTCATCAGTGTTTAAATGACTACAATATTCCACTTCATTTGTCTCATACGGTTACTCGCGTTTTTGGTGTAGACCGCCTGACGGCAGTAGAGATTGCACAAGTAGATGAAAAACTGAAGCCGATTCCGGGAACGGAGGAAGTCATTGACTGTGATGCTTTAATTCTTTCCGTTGGCTTAATTCCGGAAAATGAAATTGCAGAAAAACTGGGTGTAGCAATTGACCCACGGACGAAGGGCCCTGTTTGCAACGAAGCTTTAATGACTTCTGTGCCGGGCGTATTCTCCTGCGGTAATGCTCTTCATGTAAATGACCTGGTAGATTATGTTTCTGAATCCGCAGAAATTGCGGGTGCCTCCGCAGCGGCCTATGTGGCTGCAGCTCAGGCACCGGAACAGCGGATTCCACTGACGGCGGACGAAGGTGTTTCCTATATTGTTCCGCAGCAGATTACCCTTGGCGGAAATTTAGAAAAAACCATTGTTTACTTCCGCTCCAGAAAGGTGGTCAACGGTGCCACCTTCCGCATTGTTGCAAAGACCGGAGACGAAGAGAACGTCATTGTAGAAAAGAAATATGCATTCCTTCGTCCGCCGGAAATGGAAAAGTTAATTGTTGACTTTGCCGCAGCAGAACTTGGCCCGGCTACCAAACTTTATGCAGAAATAGAGGTGAAGAACAAATGACACAGACCATGGTTTGCATTACCTGTCCCAGAGGCTGTACGCTGACTGTAACACAGGAAGGTCAACAGATTACCGTAACCGGTAACGCCTGTAAGCGCGGGGAACAGTTTGCTGTAAACGAACTGACGCACCCTATGAGAACCATTTGTTCCACCGTCAAAACGGCTTTTCCGGAGCATCCGGTTTTGCCGTGCCGTGTTTCCACCGACATTCCAAAGGACAAAATCTTTGATGTCATGAAAGAAATTAATAAGACTACTGTAACTGAACGAATTGGTCGTGGTGACATTATCATTCAAAATGTACTCGGTCTGGACGCCGATATCATTGCTACTTCTGATTTGTTGAAATAAGAAAAGGAGATTTTAATTATGGGATACAAACCTTATAGCGGCTTTGAGCCAAAATGGATTAAAACACCTGCTCCGGCGGATTCCTATCGTTCCATTTTCCGTTGGGGTGACCCGGAGCATTTTAAGTTCCCGAAGGAAAGCCTTTACAACATGATGAAAGATCGGATTGATCTGCATGACGAAGACGTAACCGACTTCGTTTGTGATCCGGGTCTGGATACCGTTGACCTTGGACCGGATCATGCACCAAAAATGGCAGAAGAAGACTTGGAATTCTTTAAGAGCATTTATGGAGACCAGTGGTCCCAGTCCGATTATGACCGTTTGTCTGTTGCTTTTGGCCAGACTGCCTATGATCTGTATCGCGTTAGAGAACATCAATGGGACAGCTTGCCGGATTTGGTTGTATATCCGTCTACTTCGGAACAGATTGAAAAAACCGTTGCCTATTGTGCTGAAAAGAAAATTCCGCTTTATGTTTACGGCGGTGGTTCCTCTGTTACCCGTGGGGTAGAACCGGTCAAGGGTGGCGTATCTCTGGACATGAGACGCAACTTCAATAAGGTCCTGAACTTTAATGAAACGGATCAAACCATTACCGTACAGGCAGGTATGTCCGGTCCGGATTTGGAACGTCATCTGAATTGTGCCAAATTTGAATTTGGTGCTGAACGCAACTATACTTGCGGTCATTTCCCACAGTCTTTTGAATATTCTTCTGTAGGCGGTTGGGTTGTAACTCGCGGATCCGGCCAAAATTCCACTTATTATGGTTGTATTTCTGATATGGTTATGCAGCAAAAATATGCTACACCGCGTGGCCAGATTTTGACTTCTCCGTATCCAAGAGAAGCTACCGGCCCCAATATTAACCAGATTATGATGGGCTCAGAAGGTACCTTTGGCGTACTGACAGAGGTTACTTTAAAGGTTAGAAGATATATGCCGGAAAACAGATATCGTTTCTCTTATATCTTTAAGAACTGGGATGACGCCATGGACTTTGCCCGTGAATGTATGCAGGCAGAAGCCGGCTTCTCCTCTGTATTCCGTCTGTCTGACCCGGAAGAAACCAACATGATGCTTCGTCTTTATAATGTAGACGAAACGCCGTTGCAGCCAATGCTGGAAAAGCTTGGTTATAAGGATATGGAACGCTGTCTCTTCTTAGGATTCACAGATGGTGACACCGGATATGCTAAGAACGTTTACAAGAAGATCCTGAAGATTGCATTACAGCATCATGCATTGCCTCTGACCGGCCTTGTATGTAAGGGCTGGGAAAAGGGTCGCTTTGATGATCCGTATATGCGTGACTCGCTCCAGGATTTCGGCGTTATTATTGATACAATGGAATGCTGTGTAAACTGGTCCAACATGAAGCAGGTATGGCAGGATGTTCGTGCTGTATGTCATGCACGTCCGAATACCGTTGTTACCACACATATGTCTCACTGTTATCCGCAGGGTGCTAACCTGTACTTTATCTTCATTACTAAGTGTGACAACGCTGCTGACTTTAAGGAATATCACGCTTCCATTTTGGATGCCATCCAGAAGTCCGGCGCCGCCATGTCCCACCATCACGGTATTGGTAAGCTGTTTGCTCCATGGTTGGAAGCTTCCCTTGGCGAAAATGAATATGGTATCTTTAAAGTCCTGAAGGATTACTTTGATCCGGATTACACCATGAACCCGGGTGGCACCATCGGTCTGGATCTGCCAGAAGAGCAGAAGAGACGCCTTCGTGAAGGAAACCGAGATTGCAAGGATGACTAAATTTTGCAGAATACATAGAAATGCAAAATAGAATTGCAAAAAACAACACTATTGTATAGAATAGTAGTGTTGAACGGGTGGCACTGAATCGCCTGTGCGATTCGGTGCCTTTCCCTGTATTGTTGTGCATTTTTAATTATAAGGAGGAGTTTGAATGAAACTGGAGGATATCATTTTAAAGGTTGCGGATTACGGCGAAGTCGGCCGCAAGGTAAAGAAAGTAACCGGGATTTTGTCAGGCGGACTGGAAGACATTCTTTTCCCGTTTATTATCCCGACACAGGACGTAATTGAAGGTGTTGGTTCTTCTGCCAGAACAGTAGAATTCTTGCAAAGAGCGTCTTCCAAAAAGACCTTGATTGTAACCGATGCCATGCTGCATAAGCTTGGCCTGCTGAAGACCATGACAGATGCCATGGACGCTGTTGGTTTCCCGTATGCTATTTTTGATGGCGTAGAACCGAATCCCACCATTCAGAATGTGGAAGATGCATATGAAATGTATCGTGCAGAACGCTGTGACTCCATTGTCGGCTTCGGTGGCGGTTCCTCTATGGACGCATCTAAAGCACTTAGCTGTCGTGTTGCAAAGCCAAACCTGAGTATTGAAGGCATGGGCAGATTAATGGGCTATTTCCCGGTAACCCTGCCAACCTTTGCTAAAACTCCGTATCTGGTTGCCATTCCAACAACGGCAGGAACCGGTGCAGAATCTACCGTTGCAGCTGTTATTTCCAACCACAAAATTGACAAGAAGTATACCATTACTGACATTGCCATGCGTCCGAATATGGTTATTTTAGATGCAGGTCTTGCCACCGGTTTGCCGAAGTATACTACGGCAGTTACCGCTGTTGATGCGCTGTCTCATTGCGTAGAAGGATTCCTGTCTTATGCTCACAATCCGCGCGGAGACGAATGGGCAATCAGAGGTGCCAGACTGGTAGTAGAAAATGTTGATGCTGCCATTACCGACGGAAGCAATTTGGAAGCCCGACAGAATCTTTGCATGGCTGCTTATTGCGGTGGACAGGCTTTGAACATGGAAACCACGGGTTATGTTCATCCGTTCTGCCATAAGATTGGCGCTAAATATAATCTGGTACACGGCCGTTGCATTGGTGCCGTTCTTCCTATTATTCTGGAAGATTACGGCTCTGTGGTAGAAAAGAGACTGGCTAAAATGTCTCGTGCTACCGGCATTGCTGCTCCAAGCATGTCTGATACAGAAGCATCTAAGGCCTTTATTCAGTGGGTTCGTGACTTTGATCAGAAATACGGCATTGACCCGTATATTCCGGAAATTAAGGATGAAGATCTGGACGAAATTGCGGATTCTATCATGGTTGAAATTTTTGTTTATCCGAACAAGAAGGTTTATACCAGAGAAGAAATTAAGTCCTTGCTGAAGGTCATCCGCGGAGACCGCGCATAAACAGTACATAAAAAGAGAACGGAGCCTCCCTATTGGGAGGCTCCTTCATTAAAGCAACACATTTGAAATATCTGGGGTTCCAAACGTGCTATCAACTTTTTGTAGCATTTATTTTAGCGGAAATAAGATACTTTGCAAGAAGAATGATTATATTTTCACAAAGTTGAAAAAGAGCCTTTGACATAAAGGGAAATATGTATAACTCGCATAAAATAATTGCAAAAATATCAAAACAATAGACGAAAGTGACATAAATGTAAGTTGATTAAAAAAATAAAACATGATACATTGAAGCTGGGAAAAATAAATAAATAATGGAGGTGTACTTTATGAAAAAAATATCTGCTGTGTTAACGACAGTATTATTGCTATTTTCATTTTGCTTGTCTGCTTCAGCGAAGAATAGTGTGTCTTTGAGAGAAACAATTCCGGAAGAGGTTCAAACGGTTGCAGAAGGAAATCTTGAAATGGTGGGAAATTATTTCCTGCAAAATGCAGATCTTTTTCAATTAGAAGATGCGAATATTACAGTGCAGAATATGAAATTGGGCCCAGGCTTTAAGGTAAATGTGGTTACCGGAGAAAACATAAAAAATGGGTCTAATAAAAAATTAAGTTCTATAGTTGAAGATACGTCAGATTCTGATGAATGGCTGTTTGTTATAGAAGCAAACGGAAAGCAGCTTGGTATGATGGAAATTGGCTATGAAAACCAAAAATATACATTGATTGGTTATGGTGGCTTGGAGGATAATTTTTTATCCACGGCAAACCGATTGATCAAAAAATATGGAAAAGATTATGTGGCATTGTTGCAATTCCGAACAGGTTATTTCTTTGCCTATCAGGACCAGAATGAAATAAAAGTGCAGGCGGTAGACGAAGACGTTCAGAAGTCTTTAGAATCATATGCAATCGGTAAGGAACCAACGTTGAATACTTTTGCAACTGCAGTTAATTCAACTATTGCCTATGATAAGCTGATGCAGGATAAAAGTACGGAGTTGCTGTATGGAGCACCAACGCTTCATTCAGCTGAGGAAACCGGATATACAGCGTCTGAAAAAAGCTCGGTTGGATTGTGGATTGGCGTTGCCGCCCTTATTGTTGTTGCTGTAGGCGGTACAATTGGCATTGTATTTGCGGTTCGGAAGAAAAAAGGTACTGCAAAATAATTATAAATAAGAAGCCCACTCGGCATGCCGAGTGGGCATTTCTTTATTGGTGCTGTCAGCTGGGAGCGAATCCACCTTAAAGCCACTTCTTCTTTTTGAAGAGGATAAGCTCCAGAAGGAGGATAAGGATGGCTACGGCAATGACAACAATGTAGCCGTATTTCCAGTAGAGTTCCGGCATGTGGGTAAAATTCATGCCGTACCATCCGGTTAAAAGGGTTAGTGGCATAAAGATAGAGGTGGCAATGGTCAGAAACCGAACGGCCTCTTCCTGGTGTTCGTTATGCATCATTTGATAGTGGTCAAAGAGGGAGTCCAGCTGCTCTTTCAGCTTTTGGGATTTCATGTAGTAGATGTCTACTTTGTTGTAAAGATAGTTGAACATGCGCTTGCTTTCTTTGTCCAAGAAGGGGAATGGACAGGAAGCAAGGGCAGAGAGCATTTCCAGGAGCTGCTGGTAGTAACGGTTGAAACGGGAAATCAGCTTGCGATATTCCAAAAGCCGTACTTCAAAGTCATCTTCCATGGCGTCTTTGACCATTTGGTCGTCCATTTCGTCCAGCTGATTGTCCGTTTCATCCAGCAGGTCTTCGTCATTGCGAATGAAATCTTCCAAAAGGGCAAAGAGCAGCTGACCCGGCGTGCGGATGTTTCGATTCAAGTTGCCTATTTTTTGGAGCTCTGTTTCCAATAGGGCAACGTTGCCGACTAAAAGAAGAGCGTTCTTTTCCAGGTAAAACAGGCAGGAGCATATACTTTTATCTTCGTCCGAAAAATCCGGTATATGCAGGGTGGCAGCCACTTCATTTTCATAAATTTCGGCTTTGCAGCGGCGGATAGAAGTAATATTGGGAACTTCCAACGGGTCCTTGCGCTCTTGAATTTCTGCAAAGGAAAGAAGTTCTACATAGGGCTTATGTTCGGGCGATGCAGTTTCCGTTTCCGGAAGGAGCTGTTTGTCAAGGTAGTAGCGTAGCATATTGCTTCCTCCTTTAAAAAGCTTTTAAAAAGCGTGTTCGTCGGTCAAGACGGCTTCCGCGGTGCGGATGCCGTCAACGGCGGCGGACACAATACCACCGGCATAGCCGGCACCTTCTCCGCAGGGATAAACCCCTCCGAGCGGTTCTGTTTGTAAGTAACATTGATAAAAGTCGTCCCGAAGAATGCGAACCGGCGAGGAGGAGCGTGCCTCCGGCCCGGTTAAGACTGCTTCCGGCATGGCAAAGCCATGCAGTTTTCCGTCCATTAGGACAATGCCTTCTGCCATGGTATCAGTTACCTTTTTGGGCAGGACGGCACGCAGGTCTGCGGGGGTAGTGCCGGTAGGGCAACTGGGATGGACGGCTCCGAAGTGAGCACTGGGCTGCTCTTTTAAGAAGTCTCCGACTAGTTGGGCAGGGGCAGTGTAGTCACTGCCGCCGAGCGCAAAGGCGGTTTGCTCCAGCTTCCGTTGGAAGGTGAAACCTTCCAACGGATTGTCTCCGTCTAAGTCCTCCGGATTGACGTTTACCAGTAGAGCAGAATTGGAGTTTTCCTTGTCTCTGGCATAGGTGCTCATACCGTTAACGCAAATTCCGCCTTCCTCTGAGGCGGCATTGACTACGGTTCCGCCGGGACACATGCAAAAGGTGTAACATCCGCGTTCATGGGCACCGTGAAATGCCATCTTGTAATTGGCCGCGCCAAGGGCCGGGTGTCCGGCAAAGGAACCGTATTGTGCTTTGTCAATGAATTCCCGTGGGTGTTCAATGCGGGCGCCTACGGAGAAGGGCTTCCGAATCATGGTTAAGCCCTTTTGATAAAGCATTTCTACGGTATCTCTGGCGGAATGACCCAGTGCCAGTACTACGGTATCAGTTTCTAAGTCGTGTGTGGCACCGTCTTCTGTTTCATAGGTAATGCCTTGAATGTAATGATTATAAATAATGAGGTCTGTCAAACGGGAACCGAACAGAACAGTTCCGCCAAGACGTTTAATTTCTTCTCTGATATTTTTTACGACCAGTACCAGATGATCTGTTCCGATGTGTGGATAGTTGCTGTAAAGAATGGTATCCGGTGCGCCGAAGTTGACAAAATCTGCAAAAACCTTGCGTTGGCGGCGGTCTTTAATGCCGGTGGTCAGTTTTCCGTCGGAAAAGGTGCCGGCTCCGCCTTCTCCAAATTGGATGTTGGATTGCGGATTTAATTTGCGTTCCGACCAAAATTCTTGCACATCTTTGGTACGTGTGTCTACGTCATGGCCGCGCTCCAGGACAATGGGGCGAAGACCGGCACGCGCCAGCATAAGAGCGCAGAACATACCTGCCGGACCAAATCCGACAATAACCGGGCGAAGGGCGGAACGGTGCTTGTTTTCTACCATTTCGTATTCATAAACTTCCGTTTGCTGTACCCGGCGTTTGTCACAACGCTTTAAAATGCGTTGTTCGTCCGCAGCTGTAATGACGTCTACAGCGTAGACAAATTGAATATTGTCTTTGTGCCGGGAGTCAATGGAACGCCGATAAATAGACAGTTCCTGAATGTCTTCCGGTTTTATTTTCATGACTTTGGCCGCAGCCGATAGTAAGTCTTCCTGCGGTGCATCCAAAGGAAGTTTGATTTCATTGATTCTGAGCACGGATAATCTCCTTTGCAGCATAAATTCCAGTTCCCCAGGCAAAGTGCAGGTTGTACCCGCCGCAGAGACCGTCTACATTTAATAATTCACCGGCAAGAAACAACCCCGGTACGGTTTTAGCTTCCAATGATCCGGTCTTCAATTGATCTGCTCCAATGCCACCATGGGTTACCTGGGCATCTTTATAGGATTTGGTGCCAAGTACAGTTAACGGAAAATCTTTTACCGTTTCTGCCAGGCGAGTCAGCTCCAAATCTGACAGGGAAGAGGCAGGAGCTTCTGCCGACAGGCCGCAAAACCGGAACAGCACAGGAATTAGTTTATGATGCAGGAAGCCTTGGCATAAGCTGTATCCGGTTTCCTGCGGTTTGTCGGCAGAATGGTCTGCCACTGTGCGCCGTTCTTGCAAGAAGGACAGTACGTTGTCCGCGGTCCATTCCGGACAAAAGTCCAAATGGATCGTGGGCCAAGCGGTCTTTGCCAGAACGGCAGCAGTTCCGGACAATTGCATGGCGGCAATGCCGGATAACGTGTCACCGGAAAATTGTAATTCGCCAATTTCTCGGCCATATTCTTGGCCCTTATGGTCTTTTAGGGTGATGCCTGCACGGACCCGCAGTCCATGCAGGGAACTGATATCTTCCCGAATTTTCATTTGCACCAGGGCCGGAGAAATTGGCTGATAGGTTAAGCCGAGCGCTTTTACCAGTTTATAACCTTCTCCGTCGGTGCCAAACTTAGAGCCGGCCTTGCCGCCTACAGCCAGCAGGACCATGTCAGCGGATTCGGTACCGTTAATCAAAAAGCCGGTTTCTGTTTTGCTAAGAGAGGTGACTGGTGTGTTACATTTGACAAGTACACCCAGTCGGCGTACTTCGGCCCACAGTACATCTCGCACAGTGGCGGCTGCCATGGTCCTTGGATAAATGCGGCCTTCTTCCGCTAACGTGGATAATCCGATACTGCGGAAGAAGGCCAGGCAATCTTCCGTATCAAAAGAGTCTGTTAAAAGGGAAATCAGAGCTGTATCGCCATGAAAATCAGACGGACGAATGGTCTGGTTGCTAAGGTTACAGCGTCCATTTCCGGTAGCTAACAGCTTGCGGCCGGGCTCCGCATTTTTTTCATAAAGAAGAACGGTTGCGTCCGGAAGTTCACGGGCAAGCGTAACCGCTGCCGCAAGACCGGAAGCGCCACCGCCCAGAATTGCAATTGTTTTCATGTTTCAGACTCCTTTCAAATGAAAGCAGATTACGTTGCAGGGACCAAGCGGAACCCTGCCTGCACGGGTTTTGCACGTAACTCAAATGTAGCTCAAGTATAATCTTTTTTGACGAAAACAGCAAATGAGAGTATATTGAGAATGCTTATACCTTGGAAAAGAATGATATTTGGAGGATCAATCATGAAAGGCATTGTTTTGGCCGGCGGTTCTGGTACCAGATTATATCCGCTGACAAAAGTAACTTCTAAGCAGTTACTGCCGGTTTATGACAAACCGATGATCTTTTATCCGCTGTCCATGCTGATGCTGGCCGGCATTCGGGAAATTCTGATTATTTCCACGCCAACGGATATTACCCGCTTTGAAGACTTGCTGGGGAACGGTTCCAATTTCGGACTGGAGCTGTCCTATGCAGTGCAGGAGAATCCGAACGGATTGGCGGAAGCCTTCCTGATTGGGGAAGACTTCATTGACGGTGACAGTGTGGCTATGGTACTGGGAGACAACATCTTTTATGGCTCCGGACTTGGCTATTTACTTAGACAGGCGGCTGCGGCAGCCGTTGCAGAGCAGTCAAAAGCCACTGTGTTTGGCTATTATGTTGAAAATCCGCAAGCCTTCGGCGTAGTGGAATTTGATGAGAATGGTCACGTTATTTCCATAGAAGAAAAACCGGAGCATCCGAAATCTAACATTGCTGTTACCGGTTTGTACTTTTATGACAATCGGGTTGTGGATTTTGCAAAGCAGATTCAACCGTCTCCACGCGGGGAACTGGAAATTACGGACTTGAATACCATGTATCTGGAAGCAGGAGACCTGGAAGTGAAATTAATGGGTCGCGGCTTTTCCTGGATGGATACCGGCACAGTAGATGCACTGATTGATTGTGCAGATTTTATCCGTACCATTGAAACACGGCAGGGAATTATCATTTCCGCACCGGAAGAAATTGCCTATAACATGGACTGGATTACCAAAGAACAACTGATGGCCTCCGCAGAACTGTACGGTAAGTCTATTTATGGAGATCACTTGCGCCGTGTGGCGGAAGGCAAAGTCTTATATGGCGGCAAACCGGGCGAACGGCCGGTTTGGGGCAAAGACAGGAGGAACTTTGATTGATTACCGTTGAAGAAACGAAACTACCGGATGTAAAAATTATTACTCCGAAGCTGTTTGGGGACAACCGTGGCTGGTTTATGGAAACCTATTCCGCCCGGGACCTGAAAGAGTACGGCATTAACGCAGATTTTGTACAGGACAATCGGTCTTTCTCGGCCAAAAAAGGTATTATCCGTGGATTGCACTTTCAACGTGCGCCCTATACGCAAGCCAAATTATTGACTTGTTTGCAAGGTGCCATCTTGGATGTTGCTGTAGATCTGCGGAAGGCCAGCCCTACCTACAAACAATGGGTGTCGGTAGAACTGACGGCTGACAATAAAAAACAGTTATTCATTCCAAAGGGCTTTGCACATGGCTTCGTTACCCTGACGGACAACGTGGAAATCATGTATAAATGCGACGCCTTTTATGCTCCGGAATATGACGGAGGCATTCGCTATAATGACCCGGATATCTGTGTAGACTGGGGCATTACAGACCCTATTCTTTCGGAAAAGGATTGCAACGCTCCTTTCCTGAAGGATCTGAATTTAGATTTTTGAGGTGTCCATGAAAATTTTTCTTACCGGAGTTACCGGACAGCTTGGACAGGAAGTAAAGAAGGTGTTCCTTGCAGCAGGTCACGAAGTGGTAGCCCCGACTCGGGAAGAACTGGACTTGCAAGATAAGGAAGCCTTGCAACAGGCCGTAATGAATGCGGCTCCGGACGCCATACTCCACTGTGCGGCTTATACGGCTGTGGACCGGGCGGAAGAGGAACCGAAGGTGGCACGGGCGGTCAACGCAGAATCCACCAAAGTTTTGGCGGAATGTGCTGCCCGACTGAACGCTAAAATCCTGTATGTCAGCACAGATTATGTATTTGATGGTGGCCTGGACTTGCCCTATGACAACGTGGATGAATGCCATCCGCTGAATGTATACGGGGAAACCAAATACCTGGGCGAGTTAGTCATAGAAGCTTGCTGTGACCGCTTCTTTGTTGTTCGTACGTCCTGGGTTTTTAGTGCCCACGGCAACAACTTTGTTAAAACCATTCTTCATTTGGCAGATACTAAAGAAGAAATCAATGTGGTAACGGATCAGATTGGTTCCCCTACGTATGCGCCGGACTTGGCCGTGCTTCTGCTGGAAATGATTCAAACGGAAGCGTACGGATTTTATCACGCTACCAATGAAGGGCAGTGCAGCTTTTACGAATTTGCCAAAGAAATTGTGCGGCAATCCGGAAAGCAATTACGCATTTTGCCGATTAGCTCAGATGCCTATGGAGCACCGGCCCCAAGGCCACACAACTCTGTATTGGCAAAGGACTCTTTGGACCGTTCGGGATTTCATCGCCTGCCGGATTGGAAAGATGCCTTAGCACGCTGTTTAAAGGAATTACAATAAGCTTGAAAACCCTGTTACTCTCTGCCCGTTTCGTTGACTTTAAAAGGGGCAGAGAGTAAAATATTTTGCGAATCTTTTAGAAATTACGTCGACAGTAAGGAGACAGGTTCATGGAATGGACAGGACTGAATGAACTGCGGGAACGCTTCCTTCGTTTTTATGAAGGAAAGGACCATTTGCGTCTGGAGAGCTTTTCGCTTGTGCCGCAAGGAGACAAAAGCTTGCTTTTAATTAACTCCGGTATGGCACCAATGAAGAAATATTTTACCGGAGAAGTGACTCCGCCCAAAACAAGAGTGACTACTTGCCAAAAGTGCATTCGTACCCCGGATATTGATGAGGTAGGGCACACGGATCGCCATGGCACCTATTTTGAAATGCTGGGCAACTTCTCTTTTGGAGACTATTTTAAGCATGAAGCCATTCCCTGGACTTGGGAATTCTTGACCAAAGAGTTGGAAATTCCGGCAGATCGGCTGTATTGCTCCGTTTATGAAAAAGACGATGAAGCAGTAGAAATCTGGAATAAAGAAGTCGGCGTTCCTATGGACCACATTGTGCGTCTTGGAAAAGCGGATAATTTCTGGGAACATGGCGAAGGTCCTTGCGGCCCTTGCTCAGAAATTTATTTTGACCGCGGTCCGGAACACGGTTGCGGCAAACCGGATTGTAAGGTTGGCTGTGAATGCGACCGTTACATGGAAATCTGGAATAACGTATTTACCCAGTTTGAAGGGGACGGCAAAGGAAACTATACGCCGCTGGACCATCCGAACATTGACACAGGCATGGGACTGGAACGTCTGGCCTGTGTTATGCAAGGGGTTGGAAACCTGTTTGAAGTAGACACGGTCCGGAATATTATGAAGAAAGTATCGGAAATTTCCGGCATAGAATATCATAAGACCACCGAAAAGAATGATATTTCCTTACGGGTCATTACAGACCATGCTCGTTCGGTTACCTTCTTGATTGGAGACGGTGTTATGCCCTCTAATGAGGGCCGCGGCTATGTACTTCGCCGTTTGCTACGCAGAGCGGCCCGCCATGGCCGGTTGCTTGGCATTGACCATCCGTTCTTAACGGAAGTAGCTGACGTGGTTATTTCCGAAAATAAAAATGCCTATCCGAATTTATTGGAAAAGCAAGACTTCATTAAGAGTGTCATTCAGGCAGAAGAAGCTTCTTTCAACAAAACCATAGATGCCGGCACACAGATTTTGGAAGACATTATTAAAAACTCGGATTCCAAAGTGCTTTCCGGAGAAGATGCCTTCAAGCTGGCAGATACCTTCGGCTTCCCGATTGACTTGACCAAAGAAATGCTGGAAGAAAAGGGCATGACGGTAGAAGAAGACCGTTATTTGGAACTGGTAAAAGAAGCCAAGCAAAAGGCCAAGGATGACGCGGCCAAAAAGAATGTGGCAGAAGCTTGGAAGGGTGCCGGAGATCCGACCCAAGAGCTTCCGAAGACTGCCTTTGTCGGCTATGATTCCTTTACAACAGAAGCCAAAGTAGTGGCTATTGTAAAAGACGGACAGCTGGTGGATAGTGCAACTGCCGGAGACCAAATTGCTTTGGTTTTGGATCAAACTGCTTTTTATGCGGAAAGCGGCGGACAGGTCGGAGATACCGGCCTGATTTCCGGGGACAGCTTCCGCTTTACCGTACAGGATACGAAGAAAACCGGCAATGCAGTTTACTTGCATTTCGGCACGGTAGAAGAAGGGGTACTTTCTGTTGGCGTTGCCGCTCATGCAGCAGTGGATGAAACTTTACGGAAGGCCACCATGCGGAACCATACCGGCGCACACCTGTTACAGGCTGCTTTGCGTCGCGTCCTTGGTACCCATGTAGAACAAGCCGGCTCTTATGTGGATGCTAATGTGCTCCGCTTTGACTTTACGCATTTCTCTGCCATGACTGCGGAAGAGTTGCAAAAGACAGAAGCGCTGGTGAATCAGATTATTCTGGACGGTATTCCGGTTACCATGCAGGAAATGCCAATTGAAGAAGCCAAAAAGCTGGGTGCCATGGCACTGTTTGGAGAAAAATACGGAGACCGCGTTCGCGTTGTAAAAGCCGGAGACTTCTCTGTGGAATTCTGTGGTGGTACCCATGTGGACAATACCGGAAGACTGGGCTTGTTTAAAATCTTGTCTGAATCCTCTGTTGCTGCAGGGGTGCGCCGGATTGAAGCTGTTACCGGTACCGGCGTTATGAATTATATTGCAGAAAACAATGCACTGCTGCAGAAAGCGGCAGCGGCATTGAAGCTAAATACCGTAACAGAACTGGATACCAAAGCGGTGCAGCTGGCACAGCATCTGAAGGATGCACAAAAACAGGTAGAAGCACTGCAGGCGGAGCTGGCCGCCTTACAGGCAGAGGGCATGGCTAAGAATGCCATAGACCTTGGTCCGGTGAAGTTGATTTGTAATCAAGTAGAAAATGTCGGTGGCGGGGAGCTCCGCCAAATGGCCGACAGTGCCAAAGAGGCCGGTCCGAACACGGTAGCCATTTTGGCTTCCGTGGCAGACGGCAAAGTCAGCTTTGCCTGCGCCTGTGGGCCGGAGGCCGTTCAGGCCGGCGCCCATGCAGGCAAAATTGTCAAAGCGGTAGCAGCCATTACCGGCGGAAACGGCGGTGGCCGTCCGGACAGCGCCATGGCCGGCGGTAAAGATGCTGCTAAAGTTGCAGAGGCACTGGCGGCCGCTGAAAGCATTGTTAAAGACTTGTTAGGATAAAAGATTTGTTTAGTATAGAAAAGGAGGAGTTTCATGGATTGTCTGTTTTGCAAAATTGCTGCCGGAGAAATTCCAAGCACCAAAGTTTATGAAGACGAACAGGTATTTGCCTTTCGGGACATTAACCCGCAGGCCCCAACGCATATTTTGGTTATTCCGAAAGAACATATTCCGTCAGTAGATGCCATTACTCCGGAAAACAGTGCCATTGTATCCCATATCTTTGAAATTATTCCAAAGCTTGCAGCGGAAGACGGATTAGACAAGGGATATCGTGTTGTTTCCAACATTGGAGAGCAGGGACAGCAGAGCGTGCCACACCTGCACTTCCACATCCTTGGTGGACGGGATATGACCTGGCCTCCGGGCTAAAAACCACTCATAAAAGCAAAAGCACCGCCGGTTCTTGCAAAGAACCCGGCGGTGCTTTCTTTTTTGCTGATTTTTGAAAAATGGAAGAAACTGGGCTTGAGGTGATACTATGGATCGGCCCTTTTTCTACATTGGTACCGCTTATTTATGGACGTTATGGCTGCTGGCGCTGACCGGCAAAGCCTTTGCGCTTGCTTTGCTTATTGCATCCCTATGCCTTTTAGTGGCAGAGCTGATTTGCAAGCTCCGCCACAGGAAGACAGGTATTGTTCCTGCTGTGATACTTTCCTGTGCGTTGGCCTGCAGTCTGTTCTTGGTAAAAACGCACTTTGTGTTAGAACCAACACTGGCGTTGGCCGGTACCCGTCAGCAGATTGACGGAACGGTAACAGCAGTGCTGAAAGACTCTTCTTCCGGGAACCACCGCTGCACGGTGGACTGGCAGGGCACCAAGATACAATTAATTTCTAAAACCTATGTGCCCAAGCGGGGAGACCAAGTTTCGTTTCGCGGAAAAGTATATGAACTGGGGGAAGGAGATCCTGATTTTCAGCGCTATTACCGTTCCACCGGCACGTATCTTAGCGTTTACTGTTATGATGCGGTCAGCACTACTCCTGCCACGGAGGAGCAGAAAACGGTACGGGATGCGGTGGAGCAGTTTCGGCAATATCTATTGGCAGGTGTCAGTCAGTATCTGCCGGAAGAGCTGGCCGGTGTACTAGATGGCATGTTGCTTGGAGACAAGACCCTTATAACAGAGGAACAGCAAGAATGGTTTCGTCGTTCCGGTATATTGCACTTGTTTGCTGTCTCCGGTTTTCATACCTCTTTATGGGCAATGCTACTGTACCGTAGCCTTTTGAAAGCCGGCCTTAACAAACGCCTAGCCTGCTTTGGCGGCATACTTTTCACCATCTTTTTCATAGCACTGACCGGATTTTCCAAAAGCGGAATCCGTGCCGGTCTCATGTTACTGGTTTTCTTCCTTGGAAAGTCCTTTGTCTTATCTGTTGATTCCTTAAATTCCCTGGGCTTTGCCGGATTTTTGCTGTGCATTGGGAATCCTTTTGCGGGTGGAGATTCCGGATTGTTACTGTCTTACTTTGCCACACTTGGTATTTTAAGTGTATATCCTATTTTGTATCGGGAACTGCATCGCCGATTGCAAGGCAGAAAAATTTTGGAACAACTCCTTAGCACACTGGCCTTATCTGCAAGCACCTTCGTCTTTACCTTGCCGGTGGTTATGCTGACTTTTGGCAGTATTTCCTTAGTTTCTCCAATCAGTAATTTGCTGATTACGGGGGTTTCTTCTCCGGCAATTATCTTTGGTGGAGTAGGAGCCGCTTTGAATGGAATTCCGGGATTACGGCTAGTTACACCGTGGTGCTTTTTGGTGGCAGGAGAACTAGTTCACTATGTGAATTTTTCCTGTCGAATCTTGTCCTCCTGGCAATTCAGCTACCTTGCCATAGATAGTCCCTCTCTGCAATTAGCTGCGGCAGGTTGCCTTTTGTTGGTGGCATTTACCTTGCTCTTTCACTATTCTTTGCCGAAGCAGGATCGGATTCCCGCTTTGCAAAAAGGATCCTTACCTCGCCTGACCGTGCTGCTTTGTTTTGTCTTGTTTTTCGGCGCTGCACTTAGCTATGATTTGTTGAAATAGGAGGGTCGGTTCGTTATAATTTATACACAAAAAGGAGGTGGCACCCGGTGAGTCCGAACTATCCTTCCAAGACAAATTCTTCTCAGGAAGAAAAATTGCTTTGGGACAGCATTAAAACAGAACAGTTTAAACCGGTTTACTTAATTCGGGGTACGGAACAGTACCTGAAACAAAAATATGCCAACCTTCTGTTGGAACGCGTTGTTCCGGCCGGCTTAGAAGCCTTCAATGTACATCAACTGAAGGGAGAAGAAACTTCCGTTCAGGAAATTGCCGACTGTGTGGAAATGCTTCCGGTTATGAGCCCCAGAACCTGCGTTTTTGTACACGATTTTCCGTTTAAAGAATTAACGGAGTCACAAAAAAATCAATTGTTGGAAATGTTATCTGATTTGCCGGATACTTGTGTTCTTGTCTTTTGGCAAGATACTGCGGAAATCGGTTCCCGTACTGACAAAGACAAGGAATTGCTGAAAGCATTTCAAAAGGCGGGACTGGTCAGCACGTTATCCACTCGCACAGACAATGATTTGGTAAAATTCATTATTTCAGAGTGTAAAAAATGGGGTAGCACCATAGACAGTAATACGGCACGCTACTTTCTGGAATATGTGGGCACGGACATGGCTAATTTGCAAAATGAAGTGGGCAAGGTTTGCAGTTATTCAGGATCGGTTGTCCAAAAAGAACATATAGAAGCATTGGCAGTGCAGTCATTGGAAACCACCGCTTTTAAAATGGCAGACGCCATTGCAGAAGGAAACTTTGATTCTGCTTATCGGTCCTTGACTCTCTTGTTTGATACCAAAACGGAGCCGACTATGATTTTAGGTGCCATGGTATCCGGTTATGTGGATTTATATCGTGCCAAAGTCGGAAAACAGGCAGGGCATACATCCAGAGAAGTAGTTGAACTGTTTCCGGGGACCTATAAAAATAGTACTTTTCGTATGGACAAGGCGTATCGGAGATGTGACCGCTATTCCATGGCTTCTTTGCGCAATTGCCTGGATATTTTGGCAAGGGCGGACCGCAAACTGAAAACGCGCTTTGATAATTCCAAGTTGGTTTTTGAACAGCTGTTTATAGAACTCTGGGAAGCTGGGAAAAGTCCATGTTGAAAACAGATCGGGTAATTGTAGTAGAAGGCAAGTATGATGCCATTAAGCTTGCCAATATTATAGATGCCACCGTACTGCCAACAGACGGGTTTGGCATTTTTAAGGATAAGGAAAAGCAGGCATTATTACGCAAGCTGGCTAAGACCAGAGGCTTGATTGTTCTGACCGACTCGGATTCCGCCGGATTTCTGATCCGTAATTTTCTGGGAAATACCGTGCCGCAGGAGCAAATTACCAACGTCTATATTCCGGACCTTTACGGAAAAGAACGCCGCAAGGCAAAACCCGGGGCCGAAGGAAAGCTGGGGGTAGAGGGAATACCGGATGCGGTTCTAATAGAGTCTTTTCGGCGCGCCGGCATTACGGAATATCCGGAATCCGGTTCGGTGGAGCGGGACAGACAGATTACCGCTTTGGACTTTTATAAAGACGGCCTTTCCGGAGGCCCGGACAGTAAAGAAAAGCGGCGGCAGCTGCTGCAGAAGCTGGATCTGCCGGAGCGCATGACCGGGAAGCAATTGCTGAAGGTCATTAATTTACTGGTTACTTATGATCAGTATTGTCAGGCAGTCCAAAGTATAGTTTAAGTTTAAGGTCTATCCTATCAAAGGAGGATTCCATGGAATTACAGGTACC
The DNA here is from genome assembly GCA_963623075.1 of Bacteroidaceae bacterium. Classification (GTDB taxonomy): domain Bacteria; phylum Bacillota; class Clostridia; order Oscillospirales; family Acutalibacteraceae; genus RUG420. Next base: position 27,958 of record CAVFJZ010000003.1, on the reverse strand, counting down.
TGTAGCGGTACAAACGCTGTTTTCCGCGTTGCGGCAGGCCGGCTTTGAAGCCTATGCCGTCGGCGGATGTGTGCGGGATTCCTTATTGCAAAAGCAGCCACATGATTGGGACTTGACCACATCGGCTCTGCCGGAACAGATGAAAACGGTATTTGCCGATTATCCATTATTTGATATTGGTGCACAGCATGGCACCATTGGTGTGCGAATAGACCACCAAACAATAGAAGTTACCACATTTCGCATAGACGGTTCTTATGAAGATAACCGTCATCCAAGTCAGGTGCGTTTTACCGGCAAGTTGGCAGAAGATCTGTCTCGCCGGGATTTTACCGTAAATGCCATGGCTTATTCCAAAGAAACCGGCCTGGTAGATCTGTTTGATGGGCAAACGGATTTGGCTGCAAAGCAGATTCGCTGTGTCGGCAATCCGGATCGGCGCTTTCAGGAAGATGCTCTTCGGCTTCTTCGTGCCGTGCGATTTGCTTCTACTTTGTCTTTTCAAGTGGAACCGGATACTGCGGCAGCCATAGAACGAAATCAAACATTACTCTGCCACATTTCCGCTGAGCGAATTACGGCAGAGTTACATTCCTTTCTAATTGGCCCGGGAGCGGGTAGCCTGTTGCAACAGTTTGCAGGACTGTTTACGGTTGCTCTTCCGGGAATTATCATTACCGAAGAACTTGGCCGGACAGTAGACCGGGCTCCGGAACAGTTCCCGTTGCGCCTGGCTTTGCTGCTGGCTTCCGCATCGGACCCGGAGGCGGCACTTTGCCATCTTCGTTTGTCCAATGCGGAAAAGGATGCGGTGTTTGCGCTGCTGCAACACCGGACGGACCCACTGCCGCAGGATGCGGCGGCAGTCCGTATCCTGCTGTTTCGGCTGGGCCCGGAGCGGTGTCATCTACTGGCTGATTTTTACCAGGCGCAAGGCGCAGACGTAACCCTGTTCCGGAGCCTGTTGCAAAAGGTGCTGGAACAAAGGGACTGCTACCGTATCAGAGACCTTGCCATAGACGGCAACCAGCTACAAAAATTGGGTTGCCCACCCGGCCCTAAAGTCGGACAGCTTTTGGAACAGTTACTGTTTCAAGTCATGCAAGAAAAAATTGAAAATACCCGCAGCGCATTAACTGCTGCTGCGTTAAAGGAGATATCCTAAATGGAGCAATCCAAAATTGATCGCATTAATGAATTGGCGCGGAAGTCCCGCACGGAAGAGGGCTTGACTGCTGAAGAACGGCAGGAACAAGCACTGCTTCGCTCAGAATACATCCAGGCCATTCGCAATAACCTGGAAGCTCAGTTGAATAACACCTATCTGGTGGATGAGCAGGGCAATCAGACAAAGGTTAGGAAGAAACACTAATGGACCAACGCATTCCAATTTTGGCTGTGGTAGGGCCCACTGCTTCCGGAAAAACCGGTTTGGGTGTGGCGCTTGCCAAGGCGTTTAACGGAGAAGTTCTTTCTTTTGATTCCATGCAGTTGTACAAGGGTATGGATGTGGCAACCGCTAAGCCGACACCGGAAGAAACAGAACAAATACCTCACCACATGATCAGCTGTATAGACCCAACGGATCTTTACAGTGTGGCTCGCTACCAGGAGGACGCGGGGCGCATTGTAAGAGACATCCGCAGCCGCGGTAAGAATGTGGTTATGGTAGGCGGCACCGGACAATATCTGGATGCCTTTATTCAAAATTTACAATTCTTGGACGGTGACGAATCCGGGCAAATCCGTGCCCGTCTGCAACAACAGTTGCAGACGCAGGGAATTGATCCCTTATATGCACGCCTCCAAGAAATAGATCCCGAAACCGCGGCGCGTCTGGATAAACACAATGCCGGCCGCGTCCTCCGTGCTTTGGAAATATACGAAGCTACCGGGCATACCATGAGTTACCAAATCGCACGGTCCCATGACTGTCCGTCTCCGTATAAAGCTTTTTATCTTGGTTTGACTGCCGAAAATCGGGATTTTTTATATGACAGAATTAACCGCAGAGTAGACCTGATGTTGGAACAAGGCTTGTTAGAAGAAGCAAAAATTGCTTTAGAGCAAGGCAATGGAGACACTGCTGCACAGGCTATCGGTATTAAAGAATTATTACCCTATTTACAGGGCACCGCCACACTGGAAGACTGCGTAAACCATCTAAAACAGGTTACTCGCAATTATGCCAAACGGCAATTGACTTGGTTCCGCCGGAATCCGGAGGTCCACTGGATGGACATTGATACCTACCCTTCTGCAGAAGCTCTGTATCAGGATGCAATTTCCATGGTTTTGGAAGCCGGTATTTTTGAAGGTGCCACGTTCCATAATCCAGAGTGCAACAATCTAAAGAAAGGAGACTGACCATGCGTAAACAGCAAAGGCAGAGCCCTAAACGTGCCCAACGAACAACCGTAATTTTCCTGCTTTCGTTATTGGTACTTGCTTACTTCGGTTACCAGGTTTATTTGGTGGCATCTCCAACTCTTTCCACAGAAGTGGCCTATCAATACACAGTCAGTGACTCTGTGGATACGACAGCTTTTGTTGTACGAAACGAATCTTACTTGCAATCAGATGGAAACGGCACGATTATTTCCGTCCTTGGAGATGGATCCAGAGTCTCCAAAGGGGAAGAAGTGGCTGCCGTCTTTACGGAAGAAAGTGACGCTGCCACTTACGCTACTATGATTAGCCTAAAGGAAGATTTAGCCAGATACCAACGACTGAATTCTCAAAACGGATCTTACGCTGTTAATGTCAGCAGCGTAAATGAAGGCATTTCTTCCAGCGTCATTGACTTGGTCAACACGGTAGATTCCGGAGATCTGAGCAACCTATCGGATCAAGTTTATACGGTTCGGGATAAAATCATTGCCCGACAGATTGCCACCGGGGAAGACCTGGCACTGGGCTCCATTATTTCCGGTATTACCTCGGAATATTCCGCACTGACCAAGCAAAACGGCACTTTTACACGGATCCGTTCCGATGCATCCGGATACTATGTCAGTGGAACGGACGGCTATGAAACCGCTGTGGACTATGACACGGTATCTGATTTGACAGTAGATGATATACAAGCTTTGTTAAAGGCAGAGGCATCTTCCGTTCCGGAAAATACCTTTGGAAAATTGTTTGAAGACTTTGATTGGTACTTGGTTTGTGTGGCAGATACCAATAAAATTGGTAATTTGTCTGTTGGCAGTAAAGTTACAATTCAAATGCCATATAGCTCCGTTGGTTCCGTTCCGGCAGAAGTAGTTGCCATTAATGCCTCCGCTGAAGACAAGAAAACGGCGCTGATTTTTCGCAGTAATTACATGAGCTCCGACATTGCACAGCTCCGAAAGGAAGATGTACAAATTGTCATGGATACGTTGGATGGATTGAAGATTAATTCCAAGGCAATTCGTGTAAATGAGGAGGGAGACAAGGGCGTCTATGTGAAGTCCGGCAATACCTGTAAGTTTAAAAAGGTGGATATCATCTACTCCGACAGTGGCTGGGTTCTGAGTAAAATACATGAAGAAAGCGGCTACGTTTCCCTGTATGATGAAATCATATTAGAAGGAAAGGATCTTTATGATGGAAAAATCATTAGCTGAGTTAACTGCATATCAGGAAGCACGTTGTGCCTCCATTACCGAAAATCTGAAACGGATTCAGGATGAGGTTGCCGAGGCGGCTGTGAAAAGCGGTCGTACGCCGGAAGAGGTTCATTTAATGGCTGTTACCAAAACGGTGGATGCCTATTTTGTGAACCATGCACTAGCACAAGGCGTTGATTTAATTGGGGAAAATTATGTGCAGGAAATTCTGGCCAAAAAGCCGGAATTGCACTTGGAAGGAAAGCAGTTACAGCTGATTGGGCACTTACAAACCAATAAGGTAAAGCAGATTATTACAGAAGCAGATGCTATTCAATCTGTAGACAGCGTAAAATTGGCAAAGGAAATTTCCAAGCAAGCGGTCAAACACAATTTAACCATGAAAGTCCTTTTGGAAATCAACATAGGGGAGGAAGAATCCAAATCCGGCATTCCTTATGCTGCAGCAAAAGATCTGGCCGCAGAAATTTCCGAGCTGCCAAATGTGCAGATTGACGGACTGATGGCTATCCCTCCAATTTGTCAAACAGAGGCAGAAGTACGCGCTTATTTTGCGCAGATGCAGAAACTCTATGTTGACATGAAGTTGCAAAAAATGGATAATGTAAACATGAATATCCTTTCAATGGGTATGTCTGCCGACTATGTTCCGGCAATTCTTGAGGGTGCCAATTTGGTACGGGTTGGTTCCGCAATTTTTGGCGCTCGCACCTATCACTAAAACTTACTTTCCGGAGGGAAAAGAGAATGGCAAATTTTGTAGATAAATTGAAAGCAATTACCGGCTTTGAACCGGATGATCCGGATCTTGATTACGAAGAAGATTATGATGAAGAAGACGAACAGGATTATATCCCTGCAAAGGTCCCGAATCCTGCCCCTGTACAGGCTCCCAGAAACGCTGCACAAAACAACAATGTAGTTGGCATGCCGAATAAAACCGTACAGGTTGTTTTGGCAAAGCCGGAACGTTTTGATGACGCTTCTGCCATTGCGGACCACCTCAACGCCAAACGGACCGTTGTCTTAAATTTGGAATCCGCAAACCGGGATGTTGCCCGTCGACTCATTGACTTTTTAAGCGGTGTGGCCTATGCCAATGCCGGTCAGTTGAAACGGGTTGCAAATAGCACCTTCATTATTACCCCGTATAATGTGAATGTTTCCGGTGACCTGCTTGACGAACTTGAAAACAACGGAATGTTTTTCCAGGAATAAAGAACAAGCAATATGGGCACTCCGTTAGACGGCGTGCCCATCCTTTTTTCTTGTTACACCTATAGCCTCAGTACAAAGGAGAATCTATCATGCTAACCCCTAAGCAATTAAAGAATTATGATTTCCAGTCCGTTGCTCGCAATGCCTATAAGGCAACAGATGTAGATACATTTATGGAAGAAGTCTACAAATCCTATGAGCAAATGTTTCGTGAAAACGCAGAGTTAATTAAGAAGCTGAATTTGTTAGCAGACAAAATTTCTCATTATAAGGCGGAAGAAGAAAGCATTCGAAATGCTATGGTAGAAGCACAGAAGCTGAAAGAAAGTATTGTTTCTGAAGCAGAGCGGACTGCAACCGAAAAGATTACTTCTGCAACGGAACAGGCACAGGCTACCAAAGATGCTTTGGATAAGGAAACGTCTCATCTGATTACAGATGCGCAGGAAGAAGCAGAAAAAATTATTACTAAGGCAAATACCGAAGCAGAACAGATTATGGCCAAAACCAATGCTGCAGTAGAACGGTCGTTAACACTGGCAAAGGAGAATGCGGCCAAATTAATGCATCGTGCTCAGGAATTATATAATCAGCAGGTTTCTTCCATTGTAGAAGAAGCCAAAGCAGAAAAGAAAAAGTTGCAAGAAGTAAAAGCAGAAGCTGTTTCTGTACGGAAAAAGCTGACAGATACGTATCAGATGCAATTGGAACTGCTTAGAATGGCACCGGATTATCAGGATGAAGTAGAGGATGCTGATTTAGCCAGCTTTGCGGAATCTGCAAAGATAGAAGTGGAAGAAGAACCGGAAATCAACATTACGTTTGACAGCCTGCAGCAGGAAGAGACAACTGTACCGGAGGCAGAAGAAGCTTTAGAAGATGCTTCGGCAACAGAAGCGGAGCTGACAGAAGCTACTGTAGAAGAGGCTAATGAAGTGGTTGCTGAAGAAGAGCCGGAAGAAGAACTACCAAAATCTGCCCAAAAACCAATCAGACGGTTTTTCTTTGATTTAAAAACCAATACGGAACCAGAAGAACCGGAAGATTTGGATGAAGCGGATGATGAGTCCGACATTAATGACTATCTGGATGACGAAGAGGACTGATTCATGCCCATTTTTGTATCTGTTATTCTTGCATTTTTCTTGCTCTTGGCAGATCAATTAACCAAATATTTGGTATTGCAGAATCTGGCTGACGGGACCGTAATTACCATTCTTCCACGGATTTTGCAATTCCGTTATGTGGAAAATACGGGTATGGCCTTCAGCTTGCTGGAAGGCCGTTCCTGGTTGTTAGGTCTTTTTACTCTGGCTGTTTGTGTGGTCTTAATTCTTGTTCTGGTAAAAGAAAAGAATTTGGGCAGAGGAAAACAATTGGCTTTGTTGCTGATTATTTCCGGCGGACTGGGAAATGGAATAGATCGTTTGTGCCGTCACTTTGTAGTGGATTTTATAGAAGTCTTATTTATGGACTTTGCAGTATTTAATTTGGCAGATTGTTGTATTACGATAGGCGCCGTTTTGCTGATTCTTCTTTTGCTGATAGACATGCTAAAAGAAGAAAAACAGAAAAAGCAGGGAAAGGAAAACCATGAGTAAGCAGGTTTTGACTGCCGCGGTTCCGCCGCTGCAGGAAGGCGTGCGGATTGATGTTGCAGTTACGGAATTGATAGACGACCTGACCCGCTCCGGCGCGCAGCGCCTGGTGCAGGACGGCCTTGTTACAGTCGGCGGAAGCCCGGTAGGAAAAAATTACCGGCTCCGCAACGGAGACCAAATTCAGGTCACCGTACCGGAGCCGAAACCGATGGTGGCTGAAGCACAGGATATCCCGCTCAGCATTGTATATGAAGACGATGACTTATTAGTAGTCAACAAGCCCAAGGGCATGGTGGTGCATCCTGCGCCCGGAAATCCGGACGGCACCCTGGTCAATGCCCTGTTGTACCATTGTCAAGGCTCTTTGTCCGGCATTAACGGCGTGCTCCGTCCGGGTATTGTGCACAGAATAGACAAAGACACTTCCGGACTGTTGATTGTGGCAAAGAATGATTTTGCTCATTTAAAGCTTGCCGAACAAATTAAAGAACACTCTTTTACCAGGGAATACCGCGCAGTAGTGCACGGAAACCTCCGGGAAGACAGCGGCACCATCCATGCCCCCATTGGAAGAAGCTCAAAAGATCGTAAAAAGATGGCTGTTACAGACAAGAACAGTAAAGATGCCATTACGCATTATGAAGTATTGGCCAGATATCCTGGTTTTACTTATATTAAGTGCCGTTTGGAGACCGGACGCACGCATCAAATTCGGGTACATATGGCATATCTTGGACATCCGGTGGCAGGAGACCAAGTCTATGGACCAAAGAATACACAAACAGAATTGCACGGACAATGTCTTCACGCAGGCTTGATTGGGTTTATTCATCCCAGAACGGGAGAATATATAGAACTGGAAGCTCCTCTTCCGGAATATTTCACAAAGATATTACATGCTTTAGAAGCAAAAGCATGACTCATTAGGAGGAAAAACTATGGACGCATTAGTTAAGAAGGAGCTGCAACTTGCAGCGGCCAATGTCAGAAAATGTGTCATTGAAGGCACCTATAACGCTGCCTCAGGACACCCGGGCGGATCTTTGTCCGTTGCTGACATCATTACGTACCTCTACATGTATAAGATGCATGTAGATCCGAAAAATCCGACCATGGAAGACCGGGATCGTTTCGTGCTCTCCAAGGGTCACACTGCACCTGCTCTTTACGGTGCTCTGGCACTGAAGGGCTTTTTCCCGGTGGAAGATATTAAAACCCTCCGGAAACCGGGCTCACATCTGCAAGGTCATCCAAGTCTGGGAAAAACCCCGGGCGTTGATATGTCCACTGGCTCGCTTGGCCAAGGCATTTCTGTTGCAGTTGGTATGGCTTTAGGTGCCAAACGTAAGAATGCAAGCTACCGCGTTTATACCGTTCTTGGAGACGGTGAAATTGAAGAAGGCCAAGTCTGGGAAGCAGCCATGTTTGCTGCTGCAAAGGGCCTGGATAATCTGGTTGCCGTAGTGGATAACAACAATCTGCAGATTGACGGCACCATTGAAGAGGTCAATTCTCCGTATCCGATTGATGAAAAGTTTGCCGCTTTCGGCTGGAATGTCATTTCGATTGACGGGCATGACTTTGATCAGATTGATGCTGCCTTTACAGCTGCCGAAGCTTGCAAAGGAAAGCCAACCGCCATTATTGCAAAGACGGTAAAGGGCAAAGGCGTTTCCTTTATGGAAAATCAAGTTGGCTGGCATGGTAAGGCACCAAATGCTGAACAGTATCAGCAGGCAATGGACGAATTAGATGCTGCAATTGCAGCTCTGAACGCATAAGGAGGTTTCACAATGGCAGATGTAATTAAGAAGGCAACCCGCGTTGGTTATGCCGATGGGCTAGTAGCACTTGGTAAAATCAACCCTGACGTTGTAGTTCTGGATGCTGACCTGGCTGGTGCAACCCAGACCTGCGTATTTAAGAAAGAATTCCCGGATCGCTTTTATGATGCCGGTATTGCAGAAGGCAACCTGATGGGTGTGGCAGCCGGTCTTTCCCTGACCGGATATACCGTGTTTGCATCCTCTTTTGCCATGTTCGCTGCCGGACGTGCCTTTGAGCAGATTCGTAACTCTATCGGCTATCCGCACCTGAATGTAAAAATTGCAGCTACTCACGCCGGTATTTCAGTAGGGGAAGACGGCGCTTCCCATCAGTGCAATGAAGATATCGGCCTGATGAGAACAATTCCGGGTATGGTTATTCTGAATCCGGCAGACGCCATCGAAGCAAAGAAAGCTGTACTGGCTGCTGCAGAATATGAAGGCCCTGTTTATCTGCGATTTGGTCGCTTGGCCGTTCCGCAGATCTTTGATGAAGATTATCAGTTTGAAATCGGCAAAGCAGTTACGCTGCGCGAAGGCAAAGACGTTGCCATTTTAGCTACCGGCTTAATGGTAAACGAAGCCAATTTGGCAGCAGAACAGCTGGCAGAAGAAGGTATTTCTGCCAAAGTAATTAACGTTGCCACCATCAAGCCGCTGGATGAAGCCGCTGTAATTGCGGCAGCCAAGGAATGTGGTTGCGTTGTTACTGCGGAAGAGCACAACATCATTGGCGGACTGGGCTCCGCCGTTGCTGAGGTCCTTTCCGAACAGTGCCCGACTCCAATGGTTCGCGTTGGCGTAGAAGACACTTATGGCAAGTCCGGCCCGGCTGTAGAATTGCTCCATATTTTCGGCTTGGACGCAGACCACATTGTGGCTGCCGCAAAGCAGGCAATTGCCAAGAAATAAAAACAAACAATATAAAAATACTACCGCAGATTGCGCCCGTAGGGCCGGTCTGCGGTAGTTTCTTTTTTGTTACCGCAGACAGTTTTCTGCCTGCCAATTTTGAGGTAACTTAGCCGCTCAGTTACCTCATTTCTGCCAGAACTCCATGTTTCTGCGGTACTTTACGAAAGTATCTTTCGCCTCAGCTTGCTTTGTTTGCTTCCATTACCGCAGATTTAGCCCTGTACCAACAACTTGAGGTAATTCCGCTTCCCAATTACCTCATTTTGGCCAGAGCTCCATGCTTCTGCGGTAACTGAATCACCGATGGTAGTTTTTCTGGGTGGCATTCCCATAGTAAAAGGGCCCTAAAGTGCCTCCTCTGCTCTAATTTCCAATATAGAAAATACTTGCGCTCATTTCTAGGTGACCCACCTAAAATGAGCGCAATTACGTACAGCTGCTGACTTTCCTAAGGAGGGGCTCCGCCAGGGAACGTAACAGAAGGGGCGTTCCGCCGGATTGTAACAGAAGGGGCGTTCCGCCAAGAAAAAATAAAAAGCAAACCTTTTAGTCAAAAAGGGACCGGAGGTTTGCTTTTGACTTAGAAAAAGCCGCAAGTTGGGCCATTTAAAGGAGTTCGGTTTGCTTTTTGCTTTAACTGATTAAAGTGCTCAGAAAGGTGAAGAAAATAAAAAGCAAACCTTTTAGTCAAAAAGGGGCCGGAGGTTTGCTTTTGACTTAGAAAAAGCCGCAAATTGGGTCATTTAAGGAGTTTGGTTTGCTTTTTGCTTTAGCGTAGAAATAGGCAACGTAATTGAAGTAATTGTTGGGGATATTATCCGGAAATGCTCTTGATTCAAGGGGGTGAATATACTATAATCTTGCCCATAAGTTAGCTAAAGCTAATTTGGAGTAGGCAAAGCTAACTGTTTGGAGTTAACTTTTAGTAAAGCTAGGTGAAACAATCAAATAAGGCTAGGCAAAGTCAAGTAGGCAAAGTCAAGTAGGCAAAGTCAAGCAGACAAAGCCAACTAGGCAAAGTCAACTAGACAAAGTTAACTAACAAAGCAAACTAAGTTGGAGTAAAAGTAGTTTTAAGGGAGTTTTTGTAATGAAGAAAAAAAGTACACTCATTTTGGCCGTCATTACCGTTTTGGCAATGATCTTTTCAATGGCAATTCCTACCTTTGCGGCATCTGCGCCGACAAAGGATGGTACTTACGAAGTTGCCGTAACAATGATGCATGCAGAAAAAGACAAGACCTCTATGGGTAATAAATATTTGGTGCAGACCGGTCTTTTGACAGTAAAAGATGGCAGTAAAACCTTGACAATTGCTACTGCTGAAGATGTTGATGGTATGCAATTCTGGTATTACAAAAACGGTGGAGTAGATGGAGATACTGTTGAAGTAAAATCTTCCGGCAAAACAAAAATTGCTGGTACCACGTATGCTAATGCGTATACGTTTCCTGTGAAGAGCAGCGGATCCTATGTTGGTGTAAAGTTTGCTGCACCGGGCATGCCCATGTCTCCGTCCGCACGAATTTATATTGACTATGGTAGTGCAAAGTTGGTTTCCGGCAGCACTTCGGATGGCTCTCAGTCTAAGGATAAGTCCAAGTCGGCTGATGACAAAGATTCTGATACCAAAGACAAAGGCGCAGAAAGTGCTGACGCTAAGGACGCAGAAGACAAGGACGCAGAAGATTCCGATGCTAAGGATGCAGAAGACACGGGCGATGTAGACGCTGACAGCGAAGAAGTAGAATCCGAAACAGAAGAAGCTTCCGAAGCAGACAGTGGTGCAAAGAAAACTACCATTGTTTGGGTGGCTGTTTGCTTTGCTGTTGTTGGTGCAATTATTATTGCGGTTTTAGCAGTGAAAGAAAAGGCTGCGAAAGAAAAGGCGGCAAACGAAAAAGACGGGGAGAAGGAGTAAGAGCCAATGAAAGAAGCGTTTCAGAAATTTCAGGTAAAAGACTTTGTCTTCTTAGCGATCCTTTCGGCGGCCATGACCTTGTGCGGTGGAATTACGATGCCACTGGTAATGCACACCACTTTGTTTGGCTTGCGCAATTTGGCAGCTGCTCCTATTTATGCGTGCTTTGTTGCAATTGGACTGATGAAGGTAAGAAAGCCGGGAGCATTGACAATTATCGGTTTGTTCTCTGGTGCTCCACTGGTATTTTTCTCTCCGGTTATGTTCTTTAACAGCTTTATTTCTGCCATTTTGGCAGAAGCGCTGATGCTGCTGATTTTCCGTGGCTATCAGAAAAAAAGCGCTGTATTTGTAACCTCCGGTATTTATATGCCGTTGTCTATTCCCATTTCTGTTCTGTTCAGTTTGTGGCTGAACGGACAGAGCTATGAGCAACTGATGACCACAAAGCCGTGGATTTCTGTCCTCATGTGCATTGGTACAGTTATCCTTGGTTTTGCCGGTGCGGCGCTTGGTATGAAGATTGCTGCCGAGCTGCAAAAGGCCGGAAAACTGAAACCCTACGGAGAAGATAAGAATGCTTGATGCTTTTCAGGTAAAGAAGCCTTTTTATCCGCTGATTTCTTTTGCGGTATCCCTACTGGTATTGGTGTTTGGGATGCTATTTTCCAAAAGCTATTGGTCGTTTGCTTTTGCGGGAGTGCTGTTTTTACTGTACTCCTGCTTCGGCTTGTTTAAGGGCCTGTGGAAAATGACAGCAAGCATGCTTGCCTGTGGCTTGGTCATTGGTGGATTGGCTTTTATTACCAACCATAATTTTGATGCCTTTTGGCAAACGGTGGTGCGCTTTGTCCTGATTGGAATGTGTGCGGTGCCGATGGTTACTACATCGCCGGCCAATTTGACCCGGTGTATGACACAACTGCATTGCCCGCGGGTCTTAACCCTTGGTATGCTTGTAACTCTGCGATTTATTCCCATTCTGGTTACTGAAGTAAAACGCATTTGGGAAGCCATGCGGGTTCGCGGTGCAAATGTAAACTGGTACCGTCCGTCCAGCCTGTACCGGGCCTTCTTTATTCCGTTGATGATGCGGATTATTGGTATATCGGACACGTTATCCTTATCTTTGGAGACCAGGGCGTTTACACTGGATGACGCGCCGGCAACGGTCTATGGCAGAGTAGAACTGCATGCTCGGGATATGGTATTTCTGCTGGTATCCGTGATTACCTGTGTGGGAACGGGGGTGTTGGTATGGACGCACTAAAATTGGAACATATCTGCTTCTCCTATGACGGAAGCAAAGACCTTATTTTTGAGGACGCCAATCTGACGCTGGAATATGGAGATTTTGCCTTGTTGTCCGGCGTGTCCGGAGAAGGAAAGAGCACTTTGCTTTCCATCATCAACGGCATGATTCCGTTTATTACTCCCGGGAAACTGGAAGGAACGGTTACGCTGGACGGACAAGTGGTTAATGATGTGAAAGTCAGTGAACGTTCTAAAGTCCTTGGTACGGTATTACAAAATGCGGATGAGCAGATTGTATATGACTTGGTAAAAGACGAAATTGCCTTCGGCTGTGAAAACCAAAATGTACCGATAGAGGAAATTGAAGAACGTATTCAAGAAAGTACTGCGCTAATGAAACTGGACCCGGGCGCCCGCACACGTCTGTTGTCCGGCGGCCAGAAGCAGCGGTTAATTACGGCATCTACGTTGGCTATGCAACAGAAAATCATTATTTTAGATGAGCCGCTGGCCAACCTGGACGTGGCGGGCGCACATGTCCTGCTGGGTGTGCTGAAAACCCTGGCAGAAAAGGGATACGCCATTTTATTGGTGGAGCACCGACTGGATGTAGTACTGCCTTATGTTAATAAGGTTATGTATATTCATGATAAGCAGGTGGTTGTCAGCACAGATAAGCAGGACATTGGGCGCGCTGACCGGGTTATCCCGGCGGAGGCGTTGCCGCACGCCGTCGGGACAGAACCGGTCCTGCGCGGGCAGCACCTGGTCTTTGCCGCTGATGGACGCAACATTATAGATGATTTAGATATAGACCTGTACCCCGGTGAACGAGTGGTGCTACTAGGCACCAACGGTTGCGGCAAAACCACCTTGCTGCGGACCCTAGCCCGGCTGAATCAGCTGACGGCAGGGACGCTGGAACAGCACTTGGTGCCGCCTTCCAGACGGAAAAAGCCGGGTGCGGCCTGGTTTAAAAAGGTTGGTTTTGTGTATCAAAATCCGACGTATCAATTGTTCATGCCGACCTTGCTTTCCGAGGTAGCCTTCCGTGCCACGTCGGAAGAAAAGGCAAGGGAAATGATTGACGCATTCGGCCTTTCCGGTTTGGAAGACCGGCACCCGCAGTCCCTTTCCGAAGGCCAAAAACGCCGGGCCGGATTGGCAGCTATTTGCGCCGGACAGCCGGAGGTCCTGTTTTTGGATGAACCTACGGTGGGGCAGGATTATGACAACCTGTTACGCATTGTAACGAAAGTAAATCAAATTAATCAGGAGACTGGTTGCACCGTAGTAACGGTAACCCATGACCGTCGCTGTGCCGGCGCCATGGCAGACCGTGCCCTGATTATGGATCATGGAAAAATAACGGAGCAGGGCGACTCTGCCCTTGCAGACCGCTATTTAAATAAACAGTTTATGTAAACTGAGGAGTGAAAGAATGATTAAGACAAGACTTTTAGAGCAAGTACCGTCTTCTAAGAAGTACATTGCTTTGACGGTTCTTGCACAGTGGATCAAACTATGCGCCAACATAGGTATGATGTTTATTTTGGCACATATTTTGCAACTGATTTTAGCCGGAACCGTACTGACTGCAGGAACTCTTTTCCCATACCTTTTGGGCATTGTGGCCGTTATGGCCGTGCGTTACGCCTGTGGCGTAAGCAGCTCCAAAACGTCCTTCTTAGCCTCTGCTGAAGTAAAGAAGGTATTGCGTAAGCAGATGTATCAGAAGCTGACTCGCATGGGGGCAGGATATCATGAAAAGGTGTCCACCTCTGAAGTTTTGCAGGTTTTTGTAGAAGGTGTAGATCAGCTGGAATTATATTTCGGCAAGTATTTGCCGCAGTTCTTCTTTGCCATGCTGGCTCCGGTAACGCTGTTTGCCGTATTGTCCTTTGTCAGCTGGAAAGCCGCTTTGGTATTGTTAATTACCGTGCCGCTGATTCCACTGTCTATTGTGGCTGTGCAGAAGTTTGCCAAGCGTCTGCTCAGCAAATATTGGGGCGTTTACGTTAACTTGGGTGACACCTTCCTGGAAAATATTCAGGGCCTGACTACTTTGAAGGTTTACCAGGCAGATGAACGCAAGAACGTAGAAATGAACGAAAAAGCAGAAGAGTTCAGACGTATTACCATGAAAGTTCTGACAATGCAACTGAACTCGGTCAGTGTCATGGATATTGTTGCTTATGCAGGCAGTGCCGTTGGCGTTGTCATTGCCATTGTGCAGGTAAGTCACGGGGTAATTACGTTACCGCAGGCTTTCCTGATTATCATGCTGGCAGCAGACTTCTTCCTGCCGCTTCGTTTACTTGGCTCTTACTTCCATGTAGCCATGAACGGTATGGCCGCCAGTGACAAGCTGTTCAAGCTTCTGGATACACCGGAAGACGAACAGGGTACTCTGGTGCCTGAAAACTTTGAAAGTGACATTGTATTGAAGGATGTCTCCTTCTCTTACGATAAAGAAAAGATGGTGTTGCAGAATATTTCTGCCACCATTCCGAAAAACAGCTTAATTTCCATTGTCGGTGAATCCGGCTGCGGTAAGAGCACCATTTCTTCCTTAATTTGCGGTATTACCAAGGGCTACGAAGGCAGCATTCAGCTGGACGGCATGGAAATCCGTGACTGCAAGGAATCTGCGCTGATGGATCACATTACTTCTGTCAGCTTCAACAGTTATCTGTTCACCGGTACGGTAAGAGAAAACCTGTTAATGGGGAACCCGAACGCTACGGATGAGGAACTGATTTCCGCTCTGAAGACGGTTAAACTTTGGGATTTCCTTAGTGCAGAACAGGGCTTAGATACAAAGCTGCTGCAACAGGCAAGCAACTTCTCCGGCGGTCAGCGTCAGCGCCTTGCCCTGGCAAGAGCCTTGCTGCATGATACACCAATTTATGTCTTTGACGAAGTTACTTCCAACATTGATGTGGAAAGTGAAAATGATATTATGGCCGTTATTCATACTATGGCCAAAACCAAAACTGTTCTCCTGATTTCGCATCGCTTGGAAAATGTAGTGGGCTCGGATGAAATTCTTCTTCTGGACGGCGGCCATCTGGCCGAAGCCGGCACGCACGAAGCGTTGATGGCACAGAAAGGGAAGTATTACACCATGTTCTCTACCCAGGCACAGCTGGAACAGTATGCAAAGGAGGACGCTGCCGTATGAAAAGAAAACAAAGCGGTCTGAAAATTATGAGCAGACTGATTGTCTTAGTAAAACCGTTGGCAGGTTATATGTGCCTTGCCATTACGCTTGGCGTACTTGGCTTCTTGTGTGCCATTCAGATTACGGTTGCCGGTTCTATGACCTTGTTGACCGCAGCCGGCATAGAGGGTGGCATTGCCATTAAATCCGGTTGTATTTGCATTCTTGTGTTTGCCGTTTTGCGGGGTTTCCTGCATTATGGTGAACAGGGCTTTAACCACTTTATCGCGTTCAAACTGCTTGCCCTAATTCGAGACAAGGTCTTCCGTGCCATGCGCAGACTGTCTCCGGCAAAACTGGAAAGCAAGGATAAAGGTAACCTGGTATCCATGATTACCAGTGACATTGAATTGCTGGAAGTCTTTTATGCACATACTATCTCGCCGATTTTCATTGCCCTGATTACCTCCGTTATTATGCTGATCTTTATTGGGCGATACAGCGGCTGGCTTGCCCTGGTAGCTTGTCTTGCGTACCTTACGGTCGGCGTTCTGATTCCTCTTGTTTCTTCTAAGAAAAACAAGGATGTCGGCATGGCCTACAGAGAAACCTCCGGCGCCCTGTCCGGTTATGTTCTGGACAGCATGCGTGGCTTGCTGGAATCTTTGCGGTATAACAGCACCGAACAGCGTCTCTCGGAAATGGACAATCGTACAGATGAGCTGAATGGATTACAGAGTCAACTGAAGAAAATGGAGGGACATAGTACTTCCATTACGGATATTGCCATTATTTTCTTCTCTATTGCCATGCTACTAACCGGACTGGGCCTGTATCAGGCGGGCGTCATCGGTTTTGACGGTATGCTGGTTTCCACCGTTGCCATGATGAGCTCTTTCGGCCCGGTAGCCGCTCTGTCCGGTCTGGCCGGTAACCTGACGCACACCTTGGCGGCAGGAGAACGTGTTCTGGCTATTCTGGACGAAGTTCCGGCCGTAGAAGAAAACGAAGATGGTGCAGAAGTAACCTTTAACGGCATGGAAGCCGAACACGTTGGCTTTGCCTATGAGGAAGAAAAAATTCTGGATGACTTCAACATGCAGATTGAACCGGATCAGGTTATCAGCGTGACCGGCCCGAGCGGCTCCGGTAAATCCACTGCTCTGAAGCTGATGATGCGCTTCTGGGATGTACAGGAAGGTGCCGTGAAAATGTCCGGCACCAACATTAAGGATCTGAAGACCTCTAATCTTAGAAGCAACCAGGCCCTGGTTAGCCAGGAAACGCATCTGTTTAATGAATCCATTGAAGCCAACATCAAAATTGCCGATAATAACGCTACCCATGAACAGGTGGTGGAGGCTGCCAAGAAGACGTCCATCCACGACTTCATCATGACCCTGCCGAATGGGTATGACACCAATGTCGGAGAACTGGGTGACTTGCTTTCCGATGGTGAAAAGCAGCGGATTGGTCTTGCTCGTGCGTTCCTGTGCAATGCACCAATGATTCTTCTGGATGAGCCAACCAGTAACTTGGACAGCTTAAACGAAGGCCATATCCTGCGCTCCATTAATGAAGCAAAGCAGGGAAAGAGTATTATTCTGGTTTCCCACAGAAAGTCTACAGCTAAGATTGCAGATAAATCCTATACGGTATACAGGGGTAGATTATCATGAAGCACAGGATTGAATTAGAAAAGAAAGTGTTTCCGAAAATGGCAGAAATCTACTGCCACGGCAACCATGGCACGAAGGGAAAAGAGCTTTGCCCGGATTGTCAGGAACTGTGTAAGTATGCACTAAATCGCCTGGACCATTGCCGCTGGGGGAATGACAAAACCTTCTGCTCCCAATGCCCTTGCCACTGCTACCGACCGGATATGAGAGAACGCGTGAAAGAACTGATGCGTTACTCCGGCCCTCGTATGGCTCTTTATCATCCCATCCTTTGCACCGCCCACGGTTGCGCCACCGCTCTTGCTGTCATCAAAGACAAAATGAAGAAAGCAAGGAGCAAAGGCTAAGTGCAAAAATCATAGACAATTTTCATAAAACGTGTTTTCTGTATGGGCAACAGATTATACGGAATCAGAGCGCCGCAAAGCCTATTTTGAACAAGCGTTATCGGGATATTTCAAGCAGATTGTAGATACCGATAACGCTGTTTCTATTTTGGAATATGATCAGGCCAACCAATCCTATGTTTTTTCGGAACCCATCAGCTACTTGGATGAAAACGGGAAACTGGTATTTAAAGATACCGGTAAGCTTTCTTATGAAAAAGACAGCGCCGGAGATATTACCGCTACCAACGCAACAGAGGTTGTAAATCAGGTTGTTCGTATTCTGGAAGAAAATAAGACAACGGTAAAAGAGGGCGAGAAAGATCTCTACATAGTTGAAACACTGGAAAAATCGGATACGGATTCAAATAGTGTAAATGGAACAAAAACCACCATTGGAACAGACCAGTATCAATTGGTTTCCGGAGCAGTAACCAGTTTGGAAAACACATTAAATGGTTTGAATGTAAGCTATCATTACGGGTATAATACAGATGGTAATGTTACTTCAGAAACCATGACCAGGACGGAACCAACAACCTGTATTTTTACTATGACGGAGACGGCAATGTGATTGGCTTTGAATATGCAAGGAGACATTGTGGGGATTGCAGATACTAATGGCGCAATGCAAACAGAATATACCTATGATCCGTGGGGCAAAGTGCTTTCGGCTACCGGAAATGAAACCTTGGGAAATCTGAATCCGTTCCGTTACCGCTGTTACTACTATGATACGGAAACGGCACTGCCTTTGGATATTATTAATTTTTGGAGGTGGGATACATGTTATTATTTTCAGTAGGCTTTCTCCTATTTGGCTTTGGACTGTCCTTGTTCCTGTTTTATAAGAAACGGAAACTTTTTCAATCCGACCTGCCGGACAAAAAAAGGTTAATTCGCTTTTACTATTGCTCCTTTTGGGAAGTGGTTTATGATACAATTTTCGTTTTTTTGTTTGATCTGACCATTGATTTTCTCTGGGTCCTTCCGGAAGATCCATTTGGAAATTTACCGGAAAATCGGTTGGAAGATTGTCTTGAAGATAGCATTATTATGTTTGTTCTTCTTTTTTTTACCGGGTATGGATTATGGGAATGGTATTCCTTTAAAAAAACATTGCATCTGGATAAAGAGAAGTTCGCTCTTGATCTTTCTGATGCAGGCTATCTAAATGGTCTTTTAGGTGCAGCCAAGGCATTTAATGTCCTGTGGATATGGCCAGATATCCAGTGGTGTCAAATTTATGGAAACCCAACCAGAAGAAATTTTTTTAAGGAGGAAGGAATTACGTTGGATATTTATTCATTCTTTTTACCTGTGGATCAGGATATAAAACCATTTTGTTATGCGGAAGATTTTTTGATGGTGTATTTTGGGCTTGCTATAGTTTTTGCAATAGGTCTTCGTGTATGGGCAAAGAGAAAGCAATTATCGGAAAGCAAACGATATCTTTATCTGATAGTTCCGCTTGGCTTAGCAATTCTTGCACTGGCTTCTGTTATGAGAGCTTGGACAGCAGCAGCCTTTTTCCTGATTGTCCTTTTTGGCGGATATGGTGTAATGCTAACGTCCATGGCAAAGCACCGCGAAGACATACAGTTAACACCTAAGCAGATATGGGGTAGTGCTGGTATTGCCTTTGTTGTGATGTTGCTTTTACGGCTAGTGGAATATCTTATTTTTAAAATGTAGGAGACCATATAAAGAATACGCGAATTAAGAATTTGGCTCTTGACATTTGAAAAAAAGGGAAGTAAACTTTCTGACAAGATAAGAGGCAAGGACGTCTGTTATGAAACGGGCGTCCTTGCCTCTTTTTAGTTTGTTAGGGGGAATGTATTCATGAATGTAACATCCGTCATTGACACCTTTTGGGTCTACTTGGCCGCTATCTTGGTTTTCTTTATGAATCTGGGTTTTGCTTCTGTAGAAGCTGGTTTTGCCAGATCTAAAAACACTGTTAACATCCTGTCCAAAAACTTTATTGTTTTTGCCGTTTCATCCTTGGGCTTCCTTTTCCTTGGTTGGGGCCTGATGTTTGGGGGAGATAATCCCTTTATTGGAACGGAGCATCTGTTTATCCTTGGATCTTCAGATCATTCGTTTTATGCAGATACACTGACTTCAGAGGTTCCATTCTGGGGCAAGGTCTTCTTTCAACTGGTATTCTGCGGAACCGCTGCCACCATTGTTTCCGGTGCAGTTGCAGAACGGATTAAATATGTTTCCTTCATTATTTTCTCCTTTGTTCTGACCTTGTTTATTTACCCGATTGTTGGCCACTGGATTTGGGGCGGTGGCTGGTTGTCCGACCTCGGCTTCTTAGACTTTGCCGGTGGCACCGTAGTTCACTCCGTAGGTGGTTGGGCCGCTTTGTCCGGTGCACTGATTCTTGGACCGCGTATTGGTAAGTACGGCAAAGACGGAAAGCCGCGGGCCATTCCCGGACACAACATGTCCCTTGCAGTTATTGGCTTGTTTGTTCTGTGGCTTGGTTGGTTCGGATTCAACCCGGGTTCTACCATGAGCTTCCAACATCCGGCCGATGTCATGCACATTCTGTTTACCACTAACGCATCTGCCATTGCCGCTGTTTTAACGTCTACCGTTACGTCCTGGATTGTCATTGGCAAGCCGGACCTGGGCATGACCATCAACGGATGCTTGGCCGGTCTGGTAGCTATCACCGGCGGCTGCGCCTATGTTTCCGTTGAAGCGTCTCTTCTGATTGGCACCATTGCCGGTGTCATTGTAGTGCTGTTGGTAGGCTTCTTTGACAAGGTCGGCGTAGACGACCCCGTTGGTGCCACTTCCGTACATCTTGGTTGTGGTGTCTTTGGTACTATTTGTGTAGGCCTTTTTGCAAAAGAAGGGGTTACTACAGTATCCACTGTAAACGGATTGTTCCACGGCGGCGGGTTCCGCCTGCTGGGCGTTGAACTGCTTGGTATTGTTGCCGTTGGCGCCTTTGTATTCCTGACTTCTTCCTTAACCTGGTTTGCACTGAAGAAGACCATTGGCATCCGGGTTTCTGCTGAAGAAGAACGCGTCGGTCTGGATATCGGCGAACACGGCAACTTTGCCTATCCTGATTTCATGATTGCTACCGAACCGATGGATCCGTCCCACTACTTCACCAGAGCACAGAAAGAATCTGCAGCCGAAGCCGCCGCCAAAGAAGTGGAAACGGCTAAGATTGCAGAAAGCATACCGGTAGAAATAGAAAGAGAGTTACAAACTTCTGCAATTTCTGCTGCTGCTGCAAAGATTGCCGCTGCATCGCTGGCTGAAACGGCCTCCACGGCTGCAGCAAATAAGTTGACCAGAGTAACTGTCATCATGAATCCGGATAAACTGTATCCGTTGCAGGAAGCTTTGGAAATCATCGGCATTACCGGCATGACAGTAACTAACGTTTCCGGTTATGGCATTCAAAAGGGTCGCGGCGCATCCTTCCGTGGCGCCCCCATTGACACTCGCCTGATGCCGAAGGTAAAAATTGACGTAGTTGTCTCCAAGATTCCGGTTGAAACCGTAGTGGAAACCATTGAAACGGTACTGCATACCGGCCAAATCGGTGATGGCAAGATCTTTATCTATGATGTAGACAATGTCATTAAAGTTCGTACGGGCGAGCAAGGGTATGACGCTCTGCAAGATGTTTACCCATTAGAAGAAACTGAATAATTGCCTTTCTACTTTGCGTGGCGCTCCTTCCTTGACCACGCAAAGGAAAGCCGGAGCAAGAATGATAGACTATCATTCTTGCTCCGGCTTTTTTAATGGTAAATAAAACTTAGAAATGAAATTACCGCAAATCGATGTAGACAAAATTGGAAATAGTGTTATACTTGTATCGGTTAGCGGATGCTAACCGTGAAAGGAGGAAAACAGAATGAGCACTTTAGTTTTACTTCGACACGGAGAAAGTCAGTGGAATCTGGAAAATCGGTTCACCGGCTGGACGGACGTGGATTTGTCGCCAAAAGGCATGGAGGAGGCCAAGTCCGCAGGACAGCTGATGAAAGAAAAGGGATACCACTTTGATATTGCGTTTACTTCTTATCTAAAGCGCGCTAATCACACGCTGGACTTGGCCCTGCAGGAAATGGGCCAAACGGATATTCCCATTCAGAAAAGTTGGAAACTAAATGAGCGTCACTACGGCGCGTTGCAAGGGCTGAATAAAGCTGAAACCGCAGCCAAATATGGAGAAGAACAGGTAAAAATCTGGCGCAGATCCTTTGACGTCCAGCCGCCGGCACTGACACCGGAAGATGATAGGAATCCGGCAAAGCAGGAGCTGTATAAAGAGGTTGATCCGAAAGAACTGCCGCTGACAGAAAGCCTGAAGGAAACCATTGCACGCGTAATTCCTTATTATGAACGTGAAATTCTGCCGCTTTTGAACAGTGGAAAAGAGGTCATTATTGCGGCACATGGGAATTCGCTTCGTGCGCTGATTATGTATTTTGATCAGCTGACCAAGGAAGAAATTATCGGTGTCAACGTGCCAACCGGTGTGCCGCTGGTTTATGAATTCAGCGCAGATGGCAAGGTTGCAAATAAGTTTTACCTTGGCGATGCAGCTGCAATTGAAGCCAAGATGGCCGCAGTTGCAGCACAGGGTACCGCTAAAAAATAAGGGCTGTTTTAGCCGATGACACCGTAGTAAAAATAAAAAGACCTGCAAGATACTAGTGTACCTTGCAGGTCTTTCTTTCATGGTCGGAGTGTCGGGATTCGAACCCGAGGCCTCTTGCTCCCGAAGCAAGCGCGATACCAAACTTCGCCACACCCCGATTTAGCGCGCTTGATAATTATATAAGAAAGTGCTTGTAATTTCAAGCTCTTTCTTGCGGAATTTTTACGCTTTATAATTGCTTAGGAATACTGTTTGATTTTGTTTGAAGGAGCACCGCCATGGTAGATACCGTAACTTTAATTATTAATATTATAGGAACCGTGGCCTTTGCCATCTCCGGTGCGGTGACCGGAATGCGCAAGGATATGGATTTGTTTGGCGTCTGCATTTTGGGCTTGGTTACTGCCACCGGTGGCGGGGCTATCCGTGATATGCTGATTGGCGTTAACCCGCCCACCATATTTCAGACACCAATGTATGCTATCTTGGCACTTGTAACTTCTTTCCTTTGCTTTTTATCCTTTATACGGAAGTTTGCCATGCGCCACATGCATACTTGGGAAGACGTTATTTTGATTTTTGATACTTTGGGTCTTGCCTCGTTCACCGTTACCGGAGCCAAAATAGGCCACGAATATGCTTATGCCGGTCATGCCTTATATTTGATGATCTTTATGGGCGTTATTACCGGGTGCGGCGGCTCCGTTTTGCGAGATGTCTTTGCAGGGGAAATCCCGGACATTTTTGTGAATCATTTTTACGCTATGGCCACCATTTTTGGTGCCCTGATTTATGGCTTGACCTGGGGCCACTTGCCTGATATTTGGTGTATGGTTCTCTGCTTCTTTACGGTTGTAGCCTTGCGCTTATTGGCCGCCACTTTCCATTGGGATTTGCCAAAGCCAAGACATCTGACGCCCAAGGAGCCACCGCACCATTTGGACAGCACGTCCGAACAGGAATAATGGATGGTATACCATCAGACCACACGTGAAAAGAAAAGACCCGCAAAAGCGGGCCTTTTTTGCTATAAGTTAGAAAATTTTACCGTAAAGGAGACGGTCCAAAAGATTGTGGACTTCTGCGCGGGTAAGCGGGTGGCCTTCCGTGAACCACCATTTGAAGATGAGCATAAGGGTGTTGCTGTAATGCTCGGCAAGCAAGGTCTTTGGGATGGCAAAGGTAACGCGTTGCTCCGTTGCCTTGCACATTTCAAAGACGCTGCGCTTAATATAATTGAAGAGACTGGTTTGCATGTAGCCGTCTTCCTTGTTGTTGACCATGATGCGGCTGATATTTTCGCCTTCTACAGTTAAGTAATCATAAATGCGATCCAGTACCATATCCACAGTAATGTCATTCGGCTTATTCAGGTTTTCTATCTGAAATTGCTCTGCCAGAACGGACCAACAGTATTCCAGAAGGTCATATTTGTCATCAAAGTAATTGTAGAAAGTTGCGCGGGGGAAATTGGCTTCGCGGCAGACTTCGTTGACGGTAATCTTTTCAAAAGGTTTCTTTTGCAACAGGTTCATCATGGTTGTGTAGAAAATATTTAACGTGTTACATACTCCGCGATTTGGCTTTTTTGATAAATCATACTTCATAAAAAATCTCCCAGTGTCATGAGCGAAAACCCATGTTTGATAGCTTTAAAGTTATCATAATTTCAGACAATAGACAAGTGTCTAAAAGTCAAAAAGATGACCGGCTTTTTGTGCAAAATGTTGGACAGCTGTCAAAGCACCTGAAATGGCCTGTTCTATTGACTAAGAAGTCGCTGTGTTGTACCATTTATGCATTATTTGAACCCGTTGAAAGATATTTTTGAGGAGAGTTTTCAGGATGAGTTTACAGGGAACTGACTTTTTGAAATTGCTGGATTTTACACCGGCTGAAATTGATTATTATCTGCGGTTGGCCGCAGATTTGAAAGCCAAGAAAAAGGCAGGTATTGCCCATGATTATTGCAAGGGAAAAAATGTGGCGCTGATTTTTGAAAAGACCAGCACCCGGACCCGCTGCTCCTTTGAAGTGGCGGCACATGACCTTGGCATGGGCTCCACGTATTTAAATCCGAAGGATTCCCAAATTGGCAAAAAAGAGAGCATTGCGGACACGGTCCGGGTGCTGGCAGGCATGTTTGAAGGCATTGAATATCGTGGATATGCGCAGGAGATAGTGGAAACTATGGCCCGGTATTCCAAAGTGCCGGTCTGGAACGGCCTGACGAATGAATTTCATCCAACGCAGATCCTGGCCGATTTCCTGACCATCCGGGAACATTTTGGCAAGCTGGAAGGATTAAACTTTGTTTATATGGGAGATGCTCGCTACAACATGGGCAACTCTTTAATGGTGGGCTGTGCCAAAATGGGTCTGCATTTTACTGCATGTGCACCGGAAAAATATTTCCCGGATGCGGCACTGGTAGAGGAATGCCGGGCCATTGCAAGGGAGACCGGTGCCACCATTACATTAGAAGAAGACCCGATGAAGGCCACCAAAGGGGCAGACATCATTTATACAGATGTCTGGGTTTCCATGGGGGAACCGGTAGAAGTATGGGAAGAGCGTATCGGCGATTTAGCTCCTTATCAAGTTAACAAAGCCCTGATGGAAAATGCCGGGCCGCAGTGCAAATTCATGCACTGCCTGCCGGCCTACCATGATCATAACACTGCAGTTGGCAAGGAAATGGGTGAACGCTTCGGCAGAGACGCAATGGAAGTCACAGACGAAGTCTTTGAAAGCCCGGCTTCCATTGTCTTTGACGAAGCGGAAAACCGGATGCATACCATTAAGGCAGTCATGGCTGCATCGCTGGTAGATCCGGAAACCCTTGGAGTAGAATATAACGTATAGGATAGAAAAATACTGACTCGCCAGGGAAAAGGAGAACGCAGATATGAAAGTTTTGATAGTTGTGGACATGCAGAACGACTTCATTGACGGCGCACTTGGCACGGCAGAGGCTAAGGATATTGTGCCGAAGGTGGAGCAAAAGTTAAAGGATTTTGACGGTACGGTCATTTTTACCAGAGACACGCATTTTGATGATTATCTGAGCACTCAAGAAGGCCGGAATTTGCCGGTGCCGCACTGCTTATATCAGTCTGACGGTTGGCAAATTCGGGACGAACTGCAACCTTATATGGGTGACATTGTCATTGATAAACTGACTTTCGGCTCAGATGAACTGGGGCTTTTGCTGTCAGAACTAAATGACGAAACACCAATTGACAGTATTGAATTTGTTGGCTTGTGCACGGATATTTGCGTCATTTCTAATGTCATGATTGCAAAGGCATTCCTGCCGGAAGTACCGCTGTTGGTGGATGCTTCTTGTTGCGCAGGGGTTAGCCCGGAGACGCATCGCAATGCCCTGGAAGCCATGAAAGTTTGCCAAGTAAACGTAATTAACGAATAAAGCTATTGCGGTCTGCCCCGCGCAGGCCAGGAACGATTGAGAGGTTGCCATGTCTCAGTGGGATAAAGAATATGTGGCGCTTTGTAAGCGCATTTTGTCGGAAGGCGTAGAAGTGGAAAACCGCACCGGAGTCAACACCATTAAGGTGCCGTCCTATCATTTCCAGTTGAATGTAGGGGAAGAGTTTCCGGTATTAACCACCAAGCAACTTTTCTTCCGCCAGGCCATTTTAGAAATGCTGTGGATTTATCAAGCCCAGTCCAATGATGTGCGCTGGCTACAGGAACGCAACGTGCACATTTGGGACGAATGGGAAATTGCGGAAGATGGCAGTTGGACTGCATCGCAGATGGTGCCGGACGGTGCAGGCGGCCTGCAGAAACAGCAGGTGGTACGGCAGTTCGGCCCGGAATGGGCGCATACCATTGGCACTGCTTATGGCTACATTGTAAAGAAATTCCAATTGACCCAGCACTTGCTGGACAGTATTCAAAATAATCCAACAGACCGTAGAATGGTCATGAGCCTTTGGCAGGATGACTACATTCCTACGGCCGTACTGCCCAGTTGCGTCTGGTCCAGTGAATGGGACGTAACGGACGGCAAACTGAACGTTTTTGTTCATCAGCGCAGCTGTGACGTTCCGCTTGGCCTCCCATTCAATGTGACCCAGTACGCAACCCTGCTGTGCCTGATTGCCCACTGCACCGGCCTGCAGCCCGGCACGCTGGACTGGAGCATCAAAGATGCCCACATCTACGTAAACCAGGTGGATGGCATCCGCGAGCAGATCCGCCGCTTTGATCAAAACGGTGATTACCCGGCGCCAACGCTGTGGATTAATCCTGAAGTAACAGATTTCTTCAGCTTGGACTCGTCCTCTGACTTGAAGGACATTAAAATAGAAAACTACCGGCACATGGGAAAGATTTCATTCCCCATTGCACAATGACTTTGTGCTATTGCAACTTTGAGGTATTACAACTTTCTAGTATTACAACTTTGAAGTATTGCAACTTTGTAGTACTACACTTGTTCTTTTGCAAAAATTCTTTTCTTTGCAGCTAATTTTCTACTAAGCTTGCACCGAAGTTTATTGCTGTAACTAAGTTCACTACGGTTACTACGGTCCACCACGGTTTGTTGCACTTCATCGCGGGTTCCACGGTTATCACACTTCACTACTGTTTCCGCAGTTCACCACGATTTGTTGCACTTCATCGCGGGTTCCACGGTTACCATACTTCACTACGGTTTCCACAGTCCACCACGGTTTGTTGCACTTCATCGCGGGTTCCACGGTTACCATACTTCACTACGGTTTCCGCAGTTCACCACGGTTTGTTGCACTTCATCGCGGGTTCCACGGTTACCATACTTTACTACGGTTTCCGCAGTCCACCACGATTCACCGCGAATAACCAGTTTTACTGTAATAGTAAAACATATCTATAAGTAAAATTTACTATAAGTAAAATTTACTATAAGGAAAACATACTATAAGGAGATGAAGGATAGATGATTACGTTAATTGCCGCGGTTGGCGCAGGTAATGAAATTGGACGGGGTGGCACACTGCTTTGGCATCTGCCGACAGACATGCGCTTTTTTAAAGAAACCACAACTGGTCATACCATCATTATGGGTCGCAAAACCTTTGACAGTTTCCACGGCCGACGCCTCCCCAACAGAACACACGTGGTCATCAGCCATAACCCGGCGGCGCTGCCGGATGACATCCTTGCTTTTTCCAGCCCGGAAGCGGTCTTGGAACGCTACGGGGATTCCGAAGACGAAGTCTTCGTCATCGGCGGCGGCCACATTTACAACTGGTTTTATCCTTACGCCGACAAAATGTATCTGACGCAGGTAGATGCCAACTTTGCCGACGCCGACACCTTTTTCCCGGAAATAAACCCTTCCGATTGGACCACCAGAACGCTAATGGCCTTTAATGAATCGGACCTAAACTGCCAAATAATGGAGTACACTAGAGCTTTCCGTAGCTAAGCCTCTCGTGGCTAAGCCTCCCGTAGCTAGGCCTCTCGTGGCTAAGCCTCCCATGGCTAAGCCATCAGTTGGAACCACAACTTGCAAAGACATAGATAAAAGTACAAGCATAAGCATTAGCGCATACGAATCAGCACAAGCAAAAGTCCTTCCCTGGACGCGGAGAAATCTGCTGGGGAAGGACTTGACTATTATAATCAAAAAAAATAAAGCTGATGTGGCAAGGTCTTTATCATCAGCTACTTGGTGGGGTTTGATTGTGGTGGCAAATTTGAGGTTACGGCTTTGTTTGC
>CAVFJZ010000002.1:0-247062 GCA_963623075.1 Bacteroidaceae bacterium | reverse complement strand
AAAGGAGGACAAGACTATGAAGCAGGGCGCATTGTTTTTTGACGAAACCGCTGACCGCTACGACATCCGCTTTGACCTTGCCGATTACTACGGCGGGCTGCATTGCGGCGAGTGCTTGGAGGTATTCACAGGCGGCAAGTGGAAGCCGACCCGCATGGAGTACGGCGACAACTGGTATCTTGCGGGTGTCCGCGCCGAGGACTTGAACGGCTTACTGGTGCGGATTTAAGCGGGGCGGCGCAGGCAGCGGATGCCCATTTTTTGCGCCCAAAAGCGGCGCAGCACATATCACCGCGAAAGGAGGACGGTAAATGCAAGATGAAATCAACGAAAAAGTCATTGCCTTATCCATAAGGACGACCAAGCTCACCGCCGAAATGCTGCAAAAATCCATTCGCTTCATGCTTTCACAAATCAAAAAGCAGTTGGATAAGCCGGTGCAGCACCACGGCAAGCAGACCCTAAAACAGCTTATGAAGCAGAACGCAGGCGTAAGCAGCATCGAAATCACTGACAGCAATATCAAAGCCTTTGAGAGTACGGCAAAGAAATACGGCGTTGACTTTGCGCTGAAAAAGGACGCGACGGAAAGCCCGCCCCGCTACCTTGTGTTTTTCAAGGGGCGCGACGCGGACGTTTTGACCGCAGCCTTTCAGGAGTTTTCCGCAAAGAAGCTGACACAGGAACAAAAGCCCTCGATCCGCAAGGCGTTAGCTGCCTTTAAGGACAAGTCGAAGCAGCTCAACGCTGACCGCCAAAAGGTGAAAAATCAGACAAGAGGGGGCATTGAGCGATGAAAAGCATAAATCTGAAAAAGCTGATACTTCCCAATCTGCCTTATCTGCTCTTTGTGTATCTCTTTGATAAAGTGGGACAGGCGGCGCGGCTTGCGCCGGGGGCTGACCTCTCCGGCAAGCTGCTTTCCATTGGTGACGGCTTTGCCGCCGCCTTTTCCTCATTCGCGCCGAGCCTGCACCCCGCAGATTTACTTGTGGGCGTTTTGGGCGCAGCGCTGATCCGGCTTGTTGTCTACGTCAAAGGCAAAAATGCGAAGAAATATCGCCGTGGCGTAGAGTACGGCAGCGCCCGTTGGGGCAGCGCCGACGATATACGCCCGTACATCGACCCGGTGTTTGAAAACAATGTGCTGCTCACACAGACGGAACGGCTGATGATGAACAGCCGCCCGAAGCAGCCGAAGTACGCACGGAACAAAAACGTGCTTGTCGTCGGCGGCAGCGGAAGCGGCAAAACCCGCTTTTTCGTCAAACCAAACCTGATGCAAATGCACAGCAGCTATCTCGTGTCTGAC
Organism: Bacteroidaceae bacterium; assembly: GCA_963623075.1. Lineage (GTDB taxonomy): Bacteria > Bacillota > Clostridia > Oscillospirales > Acutalibacteraceae > RUG420. The sequence continues at coordinate 245,750 of CAVFJZ010000002.1, read as the reverse complement.
CCGAAAGGTACTCTCCTGCTTGAGTGCGGCAAACTTTTGGAGCGCGGCAGTCCGAAGCTGGGCGAGGACGGAAAGCCCGTTAGAAAAAACGGAAAGATCGTCTATGAGCCGTACCGTATTAAGGTGCTGAATACCATTAACTTCAAAAAGAGCATGAAGTACAACCCTTTCGCCTATCTCCGCGACGAAAAGGATATTTTGAAGCTGGTAAACACACTGATTGCCAACACCAAGGGCAGCGGCGAAAAGTCCGGCGAGGATTTTTGGGTGAAAGCCGAGCGGTTGCTGTACTGTGCGTTAATCGGCTACATTCACTACGAAGCCCCGGACGCAGAGCGAAACTTTACGACGCTGCTTGAAATGATCAACGCAAGCGAAGCCCGCGAGGATGACAGCGAGTTTCAAAGCCCCGTTGACCTCATGTTTGAACGCTTGGAGGAAAAAGACCCGGAGCATTTTGCGGTCAAGCAGTACAAAAAGTTTCTGCTGTCTGCGGGCAAGACCCGTTCCTCAATCCTCATTTCCTGCGGTGCGAGGCTTGCACCCTTTGACATCAAGGAGCTGCGGGAGCTGATGGAAAGCGACGAATTGGAGCTTGACACGCTGGGCGACAGAAAGACCGCGCTGTTCATCATCACCAGCGACACCGACCCCACCTTTGACTTTGTAACGGCGATGATCGTATCGCAGCTTTTCAATCTGCTCTGCACCAAAGCCGACGACGAATACGGCGGGCGGCTGCCCGTTCATGTGCGCTGTCTGCTGGACGAGGTAGCCAACATCACGATCCCCAATTTGGAACGTCTAATCAGCGTCCTGCGAAGCCGGGAAATCTCCGCTTGCCTTGTGGTGCAGGCGCAGAGCCAGCTAAAAGCCATCTACAAGGAACACGCCGACACCATCATCGGGAATTGCGACACAACCCTTTTCCTCGGCGGCAAGGAGAAAACGACGCTGAAAGAAATCTCCGAGGTTTTGGGTAAAGAAACGATTGACAGCTTCAACACTTCCGAAAACCGGGGGCGGGACGTTTCTCATGGGCTGAACTATCAAAAGCTCGGAAAGGAGCTTATGAGCCAGGACGAAATTGCCGTGATGGACGGCGGGAAATGTATCTTGCAGCTACGGGGCGTTCGCCCGTTCTTCTCCGACAAGTACGACATCACGAGGCACCCGAAATACAAATACCTTTCGGACTATGACAAGAATAACACCTTTGACATCGAGAAGTTTTTGAAGCGGCAGCGACGCCCGGTAATCATCAAGCCGGATACCGTCTTTGATTATTACGAAATTGACGCAGCGGATTTACAGGAGGTTACGGAATGAACAGACGCATCCGAAAGAAACGGGAAAAACAGCAGCTTGCGCGGGCGATCCGGGAGTTTGTCGCCCTTGCGGAGAAGCGGCAGCAAAAGCGGCAGGAAGCCATCGACCGCTTTCTGACCGCATACAGCGCCTACCTTGCCAAGCAGGGCGGCGTGGAAAGGAGGACGCCGTGACGAACGCCTGCAAAACACCGGAAGAAGTCATGCAGACGCTTATCACCGCTCTTGCCGCAGGGCTTGCGGCATGGGGTGCCGTGCAGCTTTTGGATAGCTTTCAAAGCGGCGGCGAACGCCAGCGGGCGCAAGCTCTCGATCTCATTAAAGCGGGCGGCGAACTTGTCCGCACCGCCACTTGGGAGGTGATGCCGCCATCAAGACCGTAAGCATCGGCTACATGGTACGCGCTCCTACCTATGCACTTCCTATTCCCTTGCGGGCATTGCCCGCGCAGCCGCCTTTTTTGATGAGGGCGGCTTTTTTCATGCACAAAAATACGAACACAAAAATTCAAGAGCCGCAAAGCGGCAGAAAGTGAGGTCAATCTATGACATTTTTCAATTCGGCAGTAGACGTATTGCAGACCCTTGTGATTGCATTGGGCGCAGGGCTTGGCATCTGGGGCGTTATCAACCTCTTGGAGGGCTATGGTAATGACAATCCGGGGGCAAAATCGCAGGGCATGAAGCAGCTCATGGCGGGCGGCGGCGTTGCCTTGATTGGCGGCGTTCTCGTTCCCCTGCTCAAAGGGCTGTTCGGTTAAGCGGCGGTAATGTCCTATGCAGAGCATACTTGACGCGATTAACGAATGGATCAAGGAAATCCTGATCGGAGCGATCAACGGAAATCTGTCAACTATGTTCGGGGACGTAAACGAAAAGGTCGGTACGATTGCCGCCGAGGTAGGCAAGACCCCGCAGGGGTGGAACGCAAGCATATTTTCCATGATACAGACGCTATCGGAAAATGTGATCGTCCCCATTGCGGGGCTTGTCATTACCTACGTTCTATGCGTGGAGCTTATCAGCATGGTAACGGAAAAGAACAATCTGCACGACATCGACACGTTCATGTTCTTTAAGTGGTTTTTCAAAGCGTTCGTTGCGGTGTTTATCGTCACGCATACCTTTGACATCACTATGGCGGTGTTCGACATGGCGCAGCACATTGTTTCCGGCGCGGCGGGCGTGATCGGCGGCAGCACCAGCATTGATGTTGCCGCCGCACTCTCGTCCATGCAAGCCGGACTTGACGCAATGGAAATCCCCGAACTGCTCTTGCTTATGCTCGAAACAAGCCTTGTCAGCCTTTGCATGAAAATCATGTCGGTGCTGATAACGGTTGTTTTGTACGGGCGTATGATTGAGATTTACCTATACTGCTCCGTATCGCCTATCCCATTCGCCACCATGACAAACCGGGAATGGGGGCAAATCGGAAACAACTACTTAAAAGGCCTGTTTGCCCTCGGCTTTCAAGGTTTCCTCATTATGATATGCGTCGGCATTTACGCGGTTTTGGTAAACAACATGGTTATAGCGGACAATCTGCACACCGCGATATTCTCCATCGCAGCCTATACGGTGCTGCTTTGCTTTAACCTTTTGAAATCCGGCGCACTGGCAAAATCACTATTCCATGCACATTAAAAGGAGGTTTTCCATCACTAAGAAATACAGCGTTATTTACGCAGATCCCCCGTGGAGGTATGAGCGGAGCAAGGTGCAGGGGGCAGCGGAGAAGCATTATCCCACCATGAGCATTGACGAGCTGTGCGCCCTGCCCGTGCCGGAGCTGGCAGCGAAGGACTGCGCCCTGTTTTTGTGGGCGACCTTTCCGCAGCTTCCCGAAGCTCTGCGGCTGATCCGCGCATGGGGCTTTCGGTATCGGACGGTGGCGTTCGTCTGGCTCAAACGTAACCGCAAAAGCCCGTCCTGGTTTTACGGTATGGGCTACTGGACGCGCAGCAACGCGGAAATCTGTCTGCTGGCGACCAAGGGCAAACCCAAGCGGCAGTCGGCGGGCGTACATCAGTTTCTTATCAGCCCCATAGAGCAGCACAGCAAAAAGCCGGATGCAGCGCGGGAAAAAATCGTTTCCCTTATGGGGGATTTGCCCCGTATTGAGCTGTTTGCCCGACAGAAAACGCCGGGGTGGGATATATGGGGCAACGAACTCCCAAACAGTATTGAAATGTAACGAAAGGAGATTTTTCTATGGCGTATGTACCCGTTCCCAAAGACCTGTCCCGCATAAAGACAAAGGTTGCCTTTAACCTTACCAAAAGGCAGCTTATCTTCTTTGCGGCGGCACTCCTTATAGGACTGCCGCTTTTCTTTTTGCTCAAAGGCAGCACTGGCACAAGCCTTGCGGCGTTCGTGATGATCCTCGTTATGCTGCCCTGCTTTCTGTTCGCCATGTACGAAAAGCACGGGCAGCCCCTTGAAACGCTGATTAAGAACATCATACAGACAAAATTTATCCGTCCGAAAGAAAGACCCTATCAGACGGAAAACTTTTATGCCGTCCTCGAACGGCAAAGACAACTTGAAAAGGAGGTATCGGCTATTGTCAACGGCAAACGCAAAACACGCAGGAAACAGGCGTAAGCTCACCCGCGCCGAGAAAAAGGAAATCGCCGCCCTGATCCGAGCGGCAAAGGGCGACGGAAAGGCGCACACCGCGCAGCAGACCATACCGTATCTTGCCATGTACCCGGACGGTATCTGCAAGGTTACGGAAAAGAAATACTCCAAGAGCATCGCCTACGACGACATCAACTATCAGCTTGCGCAGGCAGACGATAAGACCGCCATTTTTGAAAACTGGTGCGACTTTCTCAACTATTTTGACGCGACCGTTAGTGTGCAGCTTTCCTTTATCAACCGGGGAACGCGCAGCGGCGGCGCGAAGGAGGTCGTTGCGATCCCCGCGCAAAATGACGCTTTCAATTCCATCCGCACCGAGTACGCGGATATGCTGAAACATCAGCTTGCAAAGGGCAACAACGGCTTTGTAAAGTCAAAGTACATTACCTTTTCCGTGGAAGCGGACAATCTGAACGCGGCAAAGGCGCGGCTTGCCCGTATTGAAACCGACATACTGAATAATTTTAAGGTGCTGGGCGCAGCCGCCCGCCCCATGACGGGCTATGAACGGCTGGAAGCCCTGCACAGCGTATTCCACCCGGAGGGCGAGCCGTTCCGTTTCTCTTGGGACTGGCTCACCCCGTCGGGGCTTACCACAAAGGACTTTATCGCTCCGTCCTCGTTCCGTTTCGGAGAGGGCAGATATTTCCGCATGGGACGCAAAATCGGCGCGGTCAGCTTCCTTGAAATCCTTGCGCCGGAGCTGAACGACCGTATGCTTGCGGACATTCTCGACCTTGAAACGGGGATCGTCGTCAATCTCCATATCAAGAGCATCGACCAGACCGAAGCCATCAAGACCATTAAACGCAAGATAACCGACCTTGACAAAATGAAGATTGAGGAACAGAAAAAGGCGGTACGCAGCGGCTACGATATGGACATCATTCCCTCTGACCTTGCCATGTTCGGCGGCGAAGCGAAAAATCTCTTGCAGGACTTACAGAGCCGCAACGAGCGAATGTTTCTCCTGACTTTCCTTGTGGTAAATATGGCGGACACGAAGCGAAAGCTGGAAAATGACATATTCGCAGCGGCAGGCATCGCGCAGAAATACAACTGCGCTCTCACCCGCCTTGACTACCAGCAGGAGGCGGGGCTGATGTCCTCTGTTCCGCTGGGCGAGAACCTGATCCCCATCCAGCGGGGGCTTACCACATCAAGCACCGCGATTTTCATTCCCTTTATCACGCAGGAGCTTTTTCAGCAGGGCGCGGCACTCTATTACGGGCTGAACGCCCTGTCAAGCAATATGATCCTCTGTGACCGCAAGCGGCTTAAAAACCCCAACGGGCTGATCCTCGGCACCCCCGGAAGCGGCAAGAGCTTTGCGGCGAAGCGGGAAATCACAAACGCTTTTCTCATTACCGACGACGACATCATTATCTGCGACCCGGAAGCGGAGTATTACCCCCTTGTGCGCCGCCTGCACGGACAGGTGATCCGCATTTCCCCCACAAGCACACAGTATGTCAACCCTATGGATATTAACCTCAATTACAGCGAGGACGACAACCCCCTTGCGCTGAAAAGCGACTTTCTCCTTTCCCTCTGTGAGCTTGTCATCGGCGGCAAGGAGGGGCTGATGCCCGTGGAAAAGACCGTCATTGACCGCAGCGTAAGAAACGTGTACCGCCCGTTTTTAGCCGCCCCCGACCCGGCGAAAATGCCGATCCTCGGCGACCTTTACGACGAGCTTTTAAGACAGCCGGAGCCGGAAGCGGCGCGGGTGGCGGCGGCATTGGAGCTTTACGTTTCGGGCAGTCTGAATGTCTTTAACCACCGTACCAATGTGGAGCTTTCAAACCGCCTTGTCTGCTTTGACATCAAGCAGCTTGGGAAGCAGCTTAAAAAGCTGGGGATGCTCATTGTGCAGGATCAGGTGTGGAACAGAGTAACCATAAACCGGGCTGAAAAGAAATCCACCCGCTACTACATGGACGAGTTTCATTTGCTCCTCAAAGAGGAACAAACCGCCGCCTATTCCGTGGAGATTTGGAAGCGTTTTCGTAAATGGGGCGGGATCCCAACCGCCATCACGCAGAATGTCAAAGACCTTTTGAGCAGCCGCGAAGTTGAGAATATCTTTGAGAACAGCGATTTTGTCCTCATGCTCAATCAGGCGCAGGGCGACCGGGAAATCCTTGCAAGGCAGCTCAATATCTCCCCGCAGCAGATGAAATACGTTACCCATACCGAAGCGGGCGAGGGGCTGATCTTCTACGGAAACGTGGTCCTGCCTTTCCTTGACCGTTTTCCGCAAAATACCGAGCTATACCGGGTAATGACGACCCGCCCGGAGGAAGTGGGCGGCACATGAGATTAGACACCATCATCAACCGCGACGCGATATGCGCCCTGCGGGAGCTGCCAGCCGAGAGCGTCCATTGCTGCGTCACAAGCCCGCCCTACTACGCCCTGCGGGATTACGGCATGGACGCGCAGATCGGGCGGGAGGACACGCCGGAGCAGTACATCGCAAGGCTTGTCGAGGTTTTCCGTGAGCTGAAACGGGTACTGCGCCCGGACGGTACGTTTTGGCTGAACATTGCCGACACCTACTGCGGTACTGGCAGCAAGGGCGCCTACACCGACCCGAAGAACCCGAAAGGCAGGAACGGGCAGAGTCTGTCCCTTGCAAGACGGGCAGCAGGCTGCAAGCAAAAGGATTTAATCGGTATTCCGTGGCTTTTAGCCCTTACCCTGCGCTCTGACGGGTGGTATCTGCGCAGCGCGATTATTTGGCAGAAGGACAACCCCATGCCCGAAAGTGTGCGGGACAGACCGAGCCGCTGCTATGAAAACGTCTTTTTGCTTACGAAGTCAAAGAGCTATTACTATGACGCCACCGCCATTGCGGAACCCATCGCCCCCACAACGGCGGCGCGATACCGGGGCGGGCGCAGCGCGGGACACAAATACGACGGCGAGGTACCCGGACAGGGCAAGGTGCAGGGCATCAACCGGGCGCGGACAGGCGGCTACTACGATGAAGCCCTCATGCCGACCACGCGGAATAAGCGGGACGTGTGGCATATCAACACCGTACCCTACAAGGGCGGGCATTTCGCCGCGTTCCCGCCGAAGCTGGCGGAAACCTGCATTTTGGCGGGCTGTCCCAAGGGCGGCATTGTGCTTGACCCGTTTTTCGGCAGCGGCACGACGGGGCTTGCGGCAAAACGCCTTGACCGCCATTACATCGGCATTGAACTGAACTATGACTATTGCACCCTTGCAAGGGCGCGGATCGGAGGTGAAACGAATTGAGCAAAAAGCTGAAACCCCGCGATAAAATTACGCAGAAAATGAGCCGGGACGGGCTTATCGAGGTCAACGAAACCGCAGGCACCGCCGAACTGGTCAGCGGGCGCGAGCAGGACACGGATTTTTCCAAGCAGCCCGAACAGGCGGCGCAGGAAGCCGCGCAGCAGCTTCCGCACCCCTCCGGCGGCGCGGCAGCTCGTCCCCATACCCCGGAGCTTTCCCCGAAGCGGGACGACGCCGCAGCCGAGCGTGTTTTGGAGCATATCGACGCTGCCCATACCCGCGCAGCGTCCAAAAAGGCGATAAAACAGGCGCTGCGGGAAGCGGTGACAAAAACAAAGACCTCACGCCTGCAATTCACCGAGGAAGAACGGGTGACGCCGGAGCTTCAAAAGGCGATCCGCAAATCGGAAAGAGCCGCCGACCGCTTGGACGAAGCGCGGGCGGCTATTCCGAAGAAGAAAGTCTTGACAAAAGAGCGCACCTTTGACGAAGCCGCAGGCAAGGGCAAAACCCGCCTGCGCTTTGAGGAAAATGAAAAAACCATACCGGGCGGCAGACAGCAGCATAATCCCCTGTCCCGCCCCGTGCAGGAGGTCGGCGTATTCGTCCACAATAAGATACATTCCGTTGAAAAGGACAACTCCGGCGTGGAGGGAGCGCACAAGAGCGAGGAATTAGCCGAGCGCGGCATCCGGGCGGGGGCGCGGCAGGTGCGAAAGAGCCGCCGCAGCCGCAAGCTGAAACCATACCGGGCGGCGACAAAAGCGGAAAAAGCCGCATTTAAGGCAAACGCCGATTTTCAGTATCAAAAGGCGCTGCACGACAACCCGCAGCTTGCCGCGTCTAACCCCGTTTCCCGGTTTTGGCAGAAGCAGCAGATCAAACGGCAGTATGCAAAGGCGGTACGAACGGGCGGCGCAAAATCCGCAAGGAAAGTCGCAGAAAACACCCGTAAGGCAGCGCAGAAAACCGCCGAAGCGACGAAAAAGACCGCCGCCTTTGTAGGGCGGCATTGGAAAGCCTTTCTGATTGCCGGGTGTGCGCTGCTCCTGCTTATCATGCTGATGTCCGCCATTTCCTCCGGTTCTGCTCTTTTTTCGGGGCTTGTCAACGGCGTAATCGGAACCTCTTACACATCGGAGGACAGCGACCTTGTAGCGGTGGAAAACAATTATGCGGCAAAGGAAAACGATCTGCAAAGCAGGATAGACAATATCGAGCGCGATTATCCGGGCTATGACGAATACCACTACGACCTTGCGTACATCGGGCATAACCCCCATGAATTAGCGTCCTACCTGACCGCCCTGTTGCAGAGCTACACCCCGCAGAGCGCACAGGCAGAGCTTGACCGCATTTTCAATCTGCAATACAAGCTGACCGTCACGGAAGAAATCGAGGTGCGCTACCGCACGGAACGGCGCACAGGCAGCTACACGGACGCAGAGGGCAACACCCATACCTATACCTACACCGTTGAAGTCCCCTATAACTATTACATTCTCAATGTAACGCTGACGAACAGACCCATATCCTCTTTTGTATCGGAGCTTCTAACGCCGGAGCAGCTTGAAATGTACCATGTCTATTTGCAAACAAGCGGCAACAAACCCCTCGTTTTTGGCGGCGGCTCTGCGGACACTTCCGCGTCGGAGGATTTAAGCGGCGTTGCCTTTGTCAACGGCACCCGTCCCGGCAACGCTGCCCTTGTGGAGCTTGCAAAGGGGCAGGTCGGAAACGTGGGCGGTGCGCCTTACTGGAGCTGGTACGGCTTTGAAAGCCGCGTGGCTTGGTGCGCCTGCTTCGTGTCATGGTGCTACGGGCAGGCGGGCGTTTCCGAGCCGCGCTTTGCGGGCTGTCAGTCGCAGGGCGTTCCGTGGTTTACCTCTCACGGGCAGTGGGGCGCGAGGGGTTATGAGAATATCGCTCCCAGCGACGCCATCTTTTTTGATTGGGATTTAGACGGCAGCGCAGACCATGTAGGTATCGTAATCGGCACAGACGGAAGCCGCGTTTACACCGTGGAGGGTAATTCCGGCGACGCCTGCAAAATCAGAAGCTATCCTCTTGATTACGCCTGCATCAAGGGCTATGGGCTGATGAATTGGAATTAAAATTTGAAAGGAGTTTTGACAGTATGACAAACAGCAAAATTGACCGCATTGAAAAGGAAATGCAGAAAACGAGGGAGAAAATCACCGTGTATCAGAATAGGCTGAAAGAGCTTGCGGCGCAGAAAACCGAAGCAGAAAACCTTGAAATCATTTCCCTTGTGCGCTCTATGCGCCTGACCCCCGCCGAGCTTACCGCCCTGCTTTCCGGCGAGCCGATCCCCGGCATTGCCGCCGCAGGTACAGACCACATGGAACAGGAGGAAATCGAAGATGAAGAATAAAGGCTTTTTCAAAACAGCCGCTGCCCTGCTTGCCGCCCTTGTCCTATTGGGCGGCTTTTCCGTCTCCGCCTACGCGGACGGCGGCGGGGACATTCCCACCGACGACAGCGGCGTGATCGTGGAAACCGAGCCGCAGCCCCTTACGCCGGACGGTAATCTGTCGCTGATCGACGACATTGAGGGAGAAGCCGCCGAGGATAAGCAGTTTATCATCGTGCAGAGCAAAAGCGGCAACTACTTTTACATCATCGTTGACCGCGCCGCCGAGGGAGAAAACACCGTACATTTTCTTAATCAGGTGGACGAAGCCGACCTGATGGCGCTCATGGAGGGCGGCAGCGGCAAGGCGCAGGCACCCGCCGTTTGCACCTGTAAGGACAAATGCAAGGCGGGCGCAGTCAATACCGCTTGCCCGGTATGCTCTGTGAATATGGGGGCGTGTACGGGGGCAGAAAAGCAGACCGAACCGGACGATGCGCCGCCGGAGAAAGAAAAAAACAATGCGGGCGGGCTTGTGATCTTCCTTGTGGTGGCAGCCCTTGGAGGTGGCGGTGCGTTCTACTACTTTAAGATTTTGAAGCCGAAGCAGAACGTAAAGGGCGGCACAGACCTTGACGATTTTGATTTTGACGAATACGACGAGGACGAGCCGGAAGCAGGCAACGAGGAACAGGAGGACGAGGAATGAGGTTAGTCATTGCAGAGAAGCCGAGTGTGGCGGCGGCACTTGCCGCCGCCCTTGGCATAAAAAACAAAAAGGACGGATATATGGAGGGCGGCGGCTACCTCATTTCATGGTGCGTGGGGCATCTGGCGGAGCTTGCGGAAGCCGCCGCCTATGGGGAGCAGTACAAAAAGTGGAGCTATGACAGCCTGCCGATCCTGCCACAGCCGTGGCAATATACCGTTTTCCATGACAGGCAAAAGCAGTTCAAAATCCTAAAAGACCTCATGCGCCGCAGCGACGTTTCCGAGGTTGTCAATGCCTGCGACGCAGGGCGTGAGGGCGAGCTGATTTTTCGTCTTGTCTACCATGCGGCAGGGTGCGATAAGCCCTTTTCCCGCCTTTGGATTTCCTCTATGGAGAAAAGCGCAATCAAAAAGGGCTTTGCGGAGCTGAAACCCGGCAAGGACTATAACGCGCTTTATGCGTCTGCGCTATGCCGTGCAAAAGCGGACTGGATCATCGGCATCAACGCCACCCGCCTTTTCTCCGTCCTACACGGCAAAACCCTAAACGTAGGGCGCGTTCAGACGCCGACCTTAAAAATGCTTGCAGACCGGGACGCGGCGATCACCTCTTTCAAGAAAGAAACCTACCACATCGTCCGTCTTGATGTGGGCGGCGCGGAAGCGGCAAGCGCGAGGATCTCCGACGCCGCAGATGCGGAAGCCCTCAAAACGGCTTGCGAAGCGTCGCAGGCCGTGTGCGTTTCGGTGAGGCGTGAGAGGAAAACCGAGCAGCCGCCCCGATTGTTTGACCTTACGGGCTTGCAGCGGGAAGCCAACCGCATTTACGGTTACACCGCAAAGCAGACCCTTGACCTTGCGCAGGCGCTTTATGAAAAGCGTCTTTTGACCTATCCGCGAACGGACAGCCAGTTTCTCACCGAGGATATGGGCGATACGGCGGCGCATATCGCCGCGCTGCTTTGCGAAAAGCTGCCCTTTATGAAAGGCGCGGCGTTTACGCCGGACATAGCCCGGACGCTTGACAGCAAAAAGGTGTCCGACCACCACGCCATTATTCCGACAATGGAGCTTGCGAAAGCAGATCTTGCCGCGCTGCCGGAAAGCGAAAGAAATATCCTCACCCTTGCCGGGGCGCGTCTGCTGTTCGCCGCCGCCGAGCCGCACATTTTTGATGCGGTAACGGCGGTGTTTTCCTGTGCCGATACCGAGTTTACGGCAAAGGGAAAGACGGTTCTTTGCGACGGGTGGAAAGAGCTTGAACGACGCTACCGGGCAACGCTGAAAGGAAAGCCCGACGCCGAGGGCGACGAGGAAAACGAGCGTATTTTAGATGTGCCGACCTTTACCGAGGGACAGAGCTTTGACAGCCCAGCCGCAAGAGTTACGGCGCACGACACGCAGCCCCCGAAGCCACACACGGAAGCAAGCCTGCTTTCGGCTATGGAACGCGCCGGAAGTGCAGACACCGACCCGGACGCAGAACGCCGGGGGCTTGGCACTCCCGCTACCCGTGCCGCTGTGATTGAAAAGTTGGTCAAATCCGGCTTTGTGCAGCGCAAGGGAAAACAGCTTATCCCAACCCAAAACGGCAACAACCTTGTTTGCGTTCTGCCCGACACGCTGACCTCACCGCAGCTTACCGCCGAATGGGAAAACGCTCTGACGCAGATTGCAAGGGGCGCAGCCGAGCCGGAGGACTTTATGCGGGGCATTGAAGAAATGGCGCGGGAGCTGGTGAAAGCCTATCCGTTTCTTTCCGAAAATCAGAAAGGCCTGTTCAAAGAGGAAAAGGCGGTGATCGGCAAATGCCCCCGCTGCGGCGGGAACGTCTGCGAGGGCAGGAAAAACTACTACTGCGAAAAGAAGGACTGCGCCTTTGTCATGTGGAAAAACGACCGCTTTTTCGAGGAACGCAAAACCGCCTTTACCCCGAAAATCGCCGCCGCGCTGCTTGCGGGCGGCAGGGCGAAGGTCAAAAGGCTGTATTCCCCGAAAACGGGTAAAACCTATGACGGAAGCATTGTGTTAGCCGATACGGGCGGGAAATACGTCAACTACCGTATCGAGCTTGCGAGGGACAAAGAACTTACGCAGCAAGCATAGGAAAGGGGTACCCTTTCCGTAAAATCCCCGTTCTGACGCTACGCGCAGAATGGGGATTTTGCTTGTTGGGAAGTTTCCCAAACCCTCTGTAACGATGAAAGGAGGCGTAAGCCACGCAGAACAAGCCGAAAGCAGAGCTGACCGCCGCCCTGATGCTTCTTGATACCCGCAGTATGTCATTTGATATGCAGGAAATCGACAACCGCCGCTTTATGTTCTCCCCGCAGACGGGGGAGCTGATTTTAGGCAGACAGTATAGGGGCGGGCAGCTATACAAAAGCCATGCCGAGGAACACTTTGACAGCGGGGCGAAAGCCCCTTTCGACAGCTTTATCCGGGGCTGGATCGGCACGGGCAGGGACTACCCGGACGGTGTTATCCACTTCGCCCCGAATATTGGCACAGACAATATCACCGCCATTGACAATGCGTTTTCCACCCTGCAAATGTTCAGCGAAAACGGCGCAGCGGGAGATACCGTCGTGCGCGGCTTTGGGCGCAAGTGGGAGCAGCCGCTAAAAGACATCATCACACCAACAAAAGAAAGGAGCAAAACCGTGAGCGAACAGGAAAAGAACTATTCCAGCTATGATTTTGACAGGCTGGAAGTAGCAAAAAAGCTGGTAATTGAGCGGAGCATCTATTTTGAAAGTGAGAAAGCGGATATTTCCGCGCTGACCGGGCTTTCTCTTGCGGAGCTGACACGGCTGCGGCAGGAGAGCGCGGCGGCGGAGCAGGCTGTATTTGACAGGCTGAAAACGGAGGCAGCCGCATGGGAGCAGCAGGCGGGCAACACCCGCTTTCTTGAAAAAGCCATCGAGTATGTGCAGACGCCGCCCGTCAAGCACACATCCAACAAATGGGAGAAAACAGATTATGAATGGCAGCTCCGCAGCAATGCAGTCTATCAGATGCGCTATCACGTTTATGAAAACACCCGCTATGACAGACAGGCGCAAAAATCCGTGCCGTATTCATGGAGCCTGACATGGAGTGTCTACACCAACGGACCAAACCATGAGCAAAACGTAAAAATCGCCGGACAGGAGCGCAAGACCTTTTCAGACAAGGCGGCAATGGAAAAATACCTTGCCGGACGCATCAAGGCATATGACCGCCTGTTTACCGAGCCCGCGCCGCCCGTTCCGAAAGAATACGCGGAGCCGTTCAAGGTGAATGGGCTGCTGCTTCCGGGTTATGCCATTGAGGGTGAGCCGCCGCAGCACACCGCCCTCCAACAGGCAGCGCAGCCGACGCGCCTTGACCCGGAAAAGGCGGAAATGGACGCTATCGGCACAAGGCAAGCGGTGACGCTTACCACAGAGCCGCCGCAGCCACAGCCCGTTATCCCTATCAACCTTACCGCCGAAAAGCCCGCCGAAAAGCTCAAGGAGATTACCGACCGCTTGGAGCAAGGCATTACGGAACTGTTCGACAGCGAACGCTACAAGGAGTATCTGCGCGTCATGTCAAAGTTTCATAATTACAGCTTCAACAACACCCTCTTGATCGCCATGCAGAAGCCCGACGCTTCCCTTATTGCGGGCTTTACCGCTTGGAAAAACCAGTTTCAGCGCAACGTCAAGAAAGGCGAAAAAGGCATTAAGATTATCGCCCCGTCGCCGTTCAAAATCAAGCAGGAAACGGAGAAAATCGACCCGCAGACCCAAAAGCCCGTGATCGGTAGGGACGGAAAGCCCGTCACCGAGGAAAAGGAGATCACCATACCCGCCTACAAGGTGGTGTCCGTCTTTGACGTGTCCCAAACCGAGGGAAAGGAATTGCCGGATATTGCCGTGGATGCGCTGACGGGCGATGTGGAGCAATACAGTGATTTTTTCACAGCCCTTGAAAAGACCTCTCCCGTCCCCATCGGCTTTGAGAAAATCGAGGGCGGCGCACACGGCTATTATCACTTGGAGGACAAGCGCATCGCGCTTGACGAGGGCATGAGCGAACTGCAAACGCTCAAAACCGCCATTCACGAAATCGCCCACGCAAAGCTGCACGATATTGACCTGAACGCTCCCAAAGACGAGCAGCAGCCCCGCGTAGACCGCCGCACCCGCGAGGTGGAAGCGGAAAGCGTCGCCTACACCGTTTGCCAGCATTATGGGCTTGATACGTCGGACTACTCTTTCGGCTATGTTGCCGGGTGGAGCAGCGGGCGGGAGCTTGCGGAGCTGAAAAGCTCCCTTGAAACGATCCGCTCTGCCGCCGCAGACATCATCAACAGCATTGACGGACATATCGCAGAGCTGCAAAAGCAGCACGAAGCCGAGAAAGCCGCGCCCGATCTTGCCGCCGCGCAGGAGCAGCAGAGCGAAAAAGCCGCCCCGCCCCTTACAGACTTGCAGAAAAAAGCCGCCGCAATCGCAGAGAAATATGAGGCACTTTCCACACAGGAGAAAATAGGAGTGATTGCGCAGGCGTTCGGCGGTACTGCGGGCAGGATTGAAACGTCGCCCTGTACGGGAAAATGGCGCGGCACAAGCGATATATCCATCCGCTTTGATAACGGCGCGTCCCTGTTTCTCGGCAACCGCCTTACGCCGAAAGCAAAGACCGCAGCGGTACAGCGGGAGCTTGTCAACGATACCCTGCTACGGTACAACCCGGAGATCGTCAGTGCGGCAAAGGAAGCCGCTCTCGCTTCCCTCATGGAGCGCGAAGCAAAGGACAATGCCATTGCCGCGCAGAAGGGCTTGAAGCCCTACACCCTGCTCAATGTTGAGTTCAACGACGGCGCGGACGGTCAAAGCAGCGGATATATGGGATGGTACTATGTGACACTGGCGGTGGACGGAAACATCTGCTCCCATATCGAAACCGGGCTGAATTACGACATCGCGGATGGCAAGGTGAGTGCAGAACCCACGCGGGAGAAGTATTTTGCGGCGGGCGCATTAAAAGATAGTGAAGTGGACTATGTTTTCAACAACGTCGGCTTTTCCTCTACTTCCGGGCTGTATGCACTTCCCGTCAGCGATGCCGTTTTGCAACGTGCCGAAAATATGCTTGCGGAGCGCACACAGGCGCAGGCGGCGCAGCGTACAGAAAAAAACGTGATTTATACCATGCACACCAATCCCCGCAGCGAAAGCCTTGCCGACCGCTCTTTCCTGCAAGCCTATGAACAGCAGCCGGACGGAAAAGCAATACCGGGCGACTTGCTGTTTGTCGGGACGCCGGAGAAATGTCGGGAGCTGTTGCAGAGCTTGAACGCCGGGGAGCTGACGCAGGGCGAGGTCAAGGCACTTTATGCAAAGGCGCAGGAGCTGGACAGGGACAGCTTTTCCATTTACCAGCTCAAACGCGGCGACGAAACGCGGGATTTGCGCTTTGAGCCTTACGACCGTCTGACCGCAGCGGGACACGCGGTTGATCCGGCGAACTATGACCTGATCTATTCCGCACCCCTTGCACCGGGTACGAGCCTTGAAGCTATTTTTACCCGCTTTAATCTCGACCACCCGAAAGACTTTAAGGGACACAGCCTTTCCGTTTCCGATGTGGTGGTGCTGCATCAGAACGGGCAGGACACGGCGCATTACGTTGACAGCATCGGCTATCGACAGACGCCGGAGTTTTTGCAGCCGCAGAATTATCTAAAGCACGTTGAGGATATTGTGGAGCAAAACGACAACAATTTTGACGGTATCATCAACAACACACCGCAGACGCCCACCGTCGGGGAATTGGAGCAGAAAGCAAAGGCGGGTGAGCCGATTTCCCTGATTGACCTTGCGAACGCCATCCATGCCGATAAGGAGCGCGGCAAAGAGGAAAAGCCCTCGATCCGGGCGCAGCTCCGGGCGGCAAAGGAGCAGACCGCCCAAAGAAAGGCGCAAAGAAGCAAAACGCAGGATTTGGAAAGGAACTGATCGTATGCAGAAGTTTGAAAACGTGGATATATTGGCTTGCCTTGATGCGGTGATGAAGCAGAACACCGGCTTTTACCAAAGCGATTTTGAGATTGACAAGAAGATCATTCACGAGGCTGCTGCAAGCCCCGACCGTGAGGACAGAACGCTTTTGTGGCTTTCCCGCCCGTCCGGGACGCATTGCTTCCGGGAGCGCGACGTTTTTCTCAAAGACACCCGCCCATACAACACATGGAAGTTCCACGGGGAGCAGACACGCGACCGCATCCTTGCCTACGCCGTGGAGCTGACGGGCAGGGAGCGCGGCAAAATCCGGGGAAACCTCTATGAGCTGGACTATGCCACCCATTTCCGGCACGTTCGGGAACAGGCGCTTCCCGCAGACACCGTAACGCTTTTCTATGAGCGCGGCGAGCGCAGCCAGCCGACAAATAGATACCTTGGCGGTTCACCCGATCCGCAGTATGGCGCGTTTCTCCGCTTTGAGGTGCAGCCAAACGCCCCCGGAGCCTTGCGCGATCTTCTGCAAGAGGAACGGCGCAGCCGTGAGCAGCTTTCACCGGGGGACTTCAAGGCGCATATCGCCGCCCTGCGCGACGGGCTGATTGAAGCCGAAGCGCGGCGCATTGTTGCCGACATGAAACGTCAGTACAGCCCCAACAGCCCGAACAAAACCCACTACATGACAGAGCTTGCCCCGGCGTTTATGATGATTGCGTCGAGCAGGGACACCGACCGCCTTTTCTCCATGCTGCCTTATAAGACGCTGACCTTTTCCAAAATCGAGGGCAGGCATGGTATTTATGCGCTGATCGACAAGAACGAAAACCGCGACCGGGATATTCGCAAGCCCCGCCCCTCTATCCGGGCGCAGCTTGCCGCCGACAAGAAGAAAGCCGCTCCGAAGCGGGCGGCAAAAACAAAACATCACGAAATGGAGGTATGAACATGAACCGATTTACCGTTGAGGAAACAAATCTTATCAGCATCTACATCGCCGATACGCGCAGGGAGCTTATCGGGGAAATGACGGGTGCGCTGCCCTATATGGACGGCGAAATGCGCGAGCTTGCCTTGCGTACCCTTGCAAAGCTCCGCGCCATGAGCGACGCCGACTTTGCCGCTCTCGCCGTATCTGCCGCCGACGAAGTATGAGCGAGCTGAAACGGCTGACGCCGCAGCAGAGCCGCAAAGCGAACGCCCTTATCAAGAAAACCTGCTGCAACTGTATGGGCGGGAACTGCATTTTGCTGGACGATGGGGACGAGTGCGTTTGTCCGCAGCTCATTTCCTATTCGCTTCTTTGCAAATGGTTTCAAAACGCCGTACTTCCCGCCGACAAGCTGCTTTACGCGGAGCTTTACCAAGCCGAGGACAGGCGGCGGTGCGCCGAGTGCGGCGCGGCGTTTGCGTCCACCTCAAACAGCGTCAAATACTGCCCGGACTGCCGCAAGCGGATCACCCGCAGGCAAGCCGCCGAGCGGATGCGGAAACGACGCGCCCGCGTTACGCAGTAGGCGCGAAAAAGCCCTTGCGCCATGCCGCTTTTCAGACACGACTTGAGCATGACAAGGGATTTATGCCTAAACCCAAAAAAACAGTGTTCTACTGCGTAACAGGCACTCAAAGCAGCACCCACGAAAAGACGGGGCGCGGTGGCCATCATCGGCTGCCGCGCCCCGTTCTCTTTTTTTGCTTATTCCTCGCCGATTTCTGCTACGCCGACCCTGCCGACGTTTAGAAGCCGATATATCGTTAGAGGGATATACCATGCCGCGACCGCAAGCCGCCATATCAGAATGACGCCGCCAATCAAGCCGCCCACAATGAAGTTAAGCGCAACGACGCCCACCGTGCCGGAAAGGTCGAAGCCGCGTGGGATAAGCCACACGAACATACGGCGTATGCCAAAGGGGATGCCGCAGCACAGCCACACATAAAAGTAGTTCGTTGCCCCGTCCTTTGTGAATACCAGTGTAGCCCAATAAAACAGCACCCCGGCAATCAGAACGGTCAAAACCGTTTTCTTAAAAAAGTCTTTCCAAATCTCACCTCGCGTCATAACCTCACCTCTGTTTCGTAAAAATATGGATAGCGTTCAGCAGTCCTACATTGGGATAGTTTCATCATACCATGCTTTTTCGGGGATTTCCACACAATCCGCATTTATCCGCGCACATTTTCCTTACCCCGCTCCGGCTCACTTTCACGCCGCAAAATACTGTCGATGTTCCGCTTGATAACGTCGTACTCCTTGACCTGCTTTTTCAGTCTGCCATAGTCGGCGTACAGCGTTTCTTTTTGTTCTTGGAGCTTTGCATACTCCGCTTGCAGCGCGGCGACGTTGGGGAGCTTGCCGCCGATCAGCGCGGGCTTGACCGCTTTTGCGGCGGCTTCAAACAATATGATACTGCTCTCATGGGCGGCGCGGTATGCCGCCTTATCCTTTGCTCTGCGGTATGCGTCATACACGGGCTTTGTCTTTTGATATGTCGTGATATGCTTGATCAGCACCGCCATATCCGCAAGCCGCCGTTCGACGCCCTTTAATGCGCCTGCCGCCTGTTCGCTTGCCGCATTCACTTCCGCGATTTTCGATTGAAGCTGCCCGTATTGCTCTATGCGGTTTTCGGTGAGGAAGTTCAACGTCTTTGCCGCCTGTTTGAGATTATGGATTTTCGCCCAATGCTCATAGCTCTGGCTTTCCTGCGCCTTGATGCTGTTCTGAATGTCGATAACAAGGGAGATACCGCCGCGATCCTGCTTCGGGGCTTTGGCGGCGCGGGTGCGCCTGCCCTTGATACGCTCCGTTATGGCTTCCTCTGTATAATCCGCGCCGAGAGTTTTCAGACGGGTAAAGCGTTCCTGCCCCGGTGCGCGGCAAGATATGTATTTACCGGGCTTTATCTCATAACCCGCAGCTTGCAGCAGTCGCAGAAAATCGGCAAAGTCTGACGCTTGCGGGATAAGCGTATCAACGGCAATTTTCAGCTTGCCTTTCCAGCTTGTACCCGTCTTTTCCGCTTGGTACTCCGCATAGCTCTTTCCCTTGCTGCCCCTGCCGGGGACAACGACGGACAAGCCGTTTTCCCGGCACAGCCTGTCGCTGATGTTGCGTATGCCGTAATAGCTTCGCTTGTTGGAATTGTATTTGCGGTGGTCGATGAAATTGACCGCACAAAAAATCACATGGTTATGGATATGCCCCTTGTCTATGTGGGTAGTCAAAACATATTCGTATTGCCCCTTTGTTACCGCGTCGGCAAGCTGACGACCTATCTCATGCGCCTTTTCATAGCTGACTTCCCCCGGCTCAAAGGATTGCATGAGGTGGTGGGCTAAATTGTTGCCTTTCTCCAACGCTTGCGACAGGGTATATGCAAACTCAATATCTGCCGTTTCATAGGAGCAGCCGAACGAGGACACAAGCATTTTTTCATCTGTCTTGGCAGGATTTTGAATATAGTCAAGGGCTTTGCTCAACGTGCTTTTAATAGGTTTAATCTTTGTAACCGCCATATCTCATTCAGCACCCCCTTTATCTCGTCTATGTCCTCTTGATAGACGCTGCCCGTACTGTTCACGCGCCGCGCGATCTGATTGACGTTGACCCCGATCTTCTGTATCTCGGCGGTCATTGCCTTTATGTCGCTATGGTCTATCTGAATGATATATCCGTCGATTGCGATTTTCCGCAGATACGCCGCCATATTCCGTGTTGGTATCAGCTTCATTTTTTCAAGGATCAAATCGCGCTCGGCTTCCGTCACGCGAAACTTTAGCTGCACCGTCCTTTTCCGTCCGTCCATGTATTCACGCTCCTTTCTGCTGTTTGAGGGTTTGGGACACTTCCCAACAAGCATTTTTCAACCGACGCGCCGGAGCGCGGGAGGTCGAAAATACGGAAGTGGGTACCCGCTTCCTATGCTTGCTATTCTTCTGTTTGCTTTCTTCCACGCTAAAAACGAGGAAATGCCAAAACCTAACGCAGAAAAGAAAAAACACCGCAATTTGCGGCGTTCCCAATGGTTGTATGCACGAAAAAACGGGGGATTTTATTCCCCCGCAGTTTCATTTTTGACTTCCTGTATTGCTTTCGCTGTGGCGGTGATAACCGTCAAATCTTTGTTGTCCATGCTGTCAAGCAATGTTTCAAGCTGCCGCCGTTGTGTGGACTTATCTGTTTCCTTGTCTGGAAAAAAGAATTGGTCTACTGAAACATCTAAAAGCGTAACAAGCTCATAAAAGATTTGCAGGCTTGGGTGCTGTCCGCTATTCTCAATGGACGCGATATAGCGGGGAGCGATGTTCATCTTATCCGCTAACTGATTGCGTGATATGCCCTTTGCCTTTCTTGCTGCTTTTATGGCTTGACCGAAAGCCTTAAAATCAAATCTTGCGACTTCTCTTTTCATCTCATTTCACCCTACTACATTTTACTGTTCACCTTTCGATTTCGATATGAGTATACATGTCATAGACTTGACCGAAATAGAGCATATAATTCACAGATAGTCCCTTGATTTTTGTTCGGCTGTCCGTATATAATTATACTTGTAGAATTATGTGAAAGGGTGTATGAAACATGGAATATATGTCTTGTCCGCAAGCGGCAAAGAAATGGAGCATATCAGAGCGGCGCGTACAGAAGCTGTGCGAGGAAAACCGCATACCCGGCGTTTCAAAAATCGGCTATATGTGGCTCATTCCAATAGACGCGAAAAAGCCTGCCGACGGGCGGCAAAAAAATCAAAAAAATTTGTAAGATTTCTTGTAAGGTTTTCGCTTTTGCGTAGTCTTATAAGTGAACGGGACAAGGAGGTGAGCAGGTGACGGACTTTGAACAGATATACAAAGACTATTTTCGGGATGTGTTCCTCTATGTGCGGCGGCTGTCCGGCGGGGACGAACGGCTGGCAGAGGATATTACCAGCGAAGCCTTCTTCCGTGCGCTTCGCCGCATTGACAGCTTTCGGGGGGATTGCGACATCAGGGTGTGGCTGTGTCAGATCGCAAAGAATTGTTACTATACCCATCTGAAACAAAGCCGCAGGACAGAGCATACAGCGGAAATGGAACAGCTTATATCGAAAGCGGAGGAATCGCCGGATGAAATGCTGCTTCGCAGCGAGAATGCCCAACAGGTAAAACATCTGCTGCATGAGCTTCCAGACCCGTACAAAGAGGTTTTCATGTGGCGTACCCTTGGCGAAATGAGCTTTAAGGAAATCGGGGATCTGTTTCACAAGACGGAAAACTGGGCGTGCGTCACCTATCACCGCGCACGAAAAATGATCCAAAAAGGAATGGAGGTTGACGAAGATGAAAAATGAGTGCAGCATCATCCGCGATATTCTGCCGCTGTATGCGGAAAACATGGTGTCGGAGGATACGGCGGAGTTCGTAAAGGAGCACCTGGAAAGCTGTCCTGCCTGCCGCGCGGAGCTTGAAAAGCTGCGGGAGCCTGTTGAGGTGTGGGCAGAACAGCAGGCCGATATGGACGCCGCACCGCTGAAACGGCTGAAAAAGGCGCTGCTTATGAAAAAGTTGCAGACCGTCCTATGCACGGCGGCGGTGCTGCTGGCGCTGATGCTGTCGGTCATCTCCTTTCTGACTGCGCCGGAATACTTCGCTTATTCGCCGGAGCTGGTGACAGTGACGGAGGAAGCAAATGGTGCGGTAACGCTCTCTTTCAGCAGTGAGGTCACGAATTATAAGATCCAACAGGTCAAAGACCCTGATGAACGGCAGACGGTCTACCACTTGGAGGTGTGGACTTCTGTATGGGACAGAATATTCCATAAACCCGGCGCGCAGGCCGTGACCGCAGCGCCGGAGAACGGCAAGCCGCTTCTTGTTTATTTTACGCAGTTTATCAACGGACACGCCGAAAGCTCCAGCGACAGCTCGGTGTGCATCTACGGCACCGCGCCTGACAGCGGCGGCTGGGTCGCTTTGGCGGGGCTTTCTTTGGGCTATTGGCTGCTATTCAACATCGCCCTGTTCCTGATCCTTATCGGGGTATGGTTCAAGCTGCGCAGGAAAGAAAAATTCCGCCGCCGGGTGGAGCGTCTGCTCCTGATCCCTATCGCATACGGGCTGGGGCACCTGTGCGTCATGGGCTTTCGCACTGCATCCTGTTCGGAATGGCGCGACTTTCAACTGATCCTTGCAGTCGGCGTTCTGTTCTACTGCGCTATGCTGCTGGCATTGAGTATTTTTTATAATGTAAAAGAGCTACGGGGTATAAAAAGAGAGGGTGAGAACGAATAGCGGTCTGACCATTTGGAAAGCAGGTGTACCATGAGAAAACTTGTGATCTTTTGCTTTGCCGTCTGTATGACCGTGCTTACGGTACTATCCCTGTTCAATTTTGCACAGGACGCAGAGGAAAGCATGATACTGGATAAGCGGGCGGTGATCCTCGAAAAGCCGGAGACATTGAACAACCGCGAATTTTTGGGACAGATAGATACTGCACTCGGAAAGATCGGCGCAGACATTATGTACCGCTACGCGGAGCTGGATGGGGACAAGCCACTGTACCGCTACTATAAGACCAGCCATACCGACAGCTTTCTTTCCGTTTCTACCGGGAAAGGGAGCGTGAGGCTGGAATCGGACGAGTTCTTTTCCACTGCAAAGCAGCCGGGAGCTATGGCGCTGCATCTGTCCTCGCTGTTTCAAGATACCGCCATCTATCCACTCATGCAGGCGCAGCAGCATAACTTGACCGCCGCGACCTGGTATGTGGCGGAAGGACAGCTTGACGCGGTGCTTCATGCGCTGAAAGGCTTGGGCTATTCCGTAACAGCAACCAACGAAAGGCTTTTGTCTACCAAACTGCCGCTTTATTTCCTGTTCATTCCTGCCTTTATGCTCTGCGTCAGTATCGTATTCTACACCCTGTCCGCAGGCAAGAAAAATGTGCTGAAAAAAATGGAGGGCTATACCACGGGGAATATCCTGCTGGGGGAGATCAAAGCCTTTGCCCCTGCTTTGTGTATTTGCTTTCTGCTGATTTTTGCCGCCGCCATGATTTGTGCCGTGTGGCTTCATCCGGTGGCGACCTGGCAATTTGGGCTGTTCCTGCTGGGGGATTGTCTGTGGCTGCTCGTTCCTCTGATACTGGGCATCCTGCTCTCCCTGCTGTTCCTCTCCGGGCAGCGTAGCGCGGAGTATGTGAAGGGCAAAGTTCCAAAGCGCGGGATCTATATCACAAACACGCTTGCGAAAGCAGCTTTTTTGATCTTCATTCTGTTCTCTCTCACCATCGCCGTGCGGAACATCACGCAGATCTACAACACCTTCCATGCGGCGGAGTTCTGTTCGCAAAAGACAAAGGGCTATGTGACTGTCCCTCTGAACAATGTTAATTCCGGCAGAGCACCGGAGGGCGCGGATTATCTGGCGTTCTATTATGCCACAGTGGATCGCTACAATGGAATACTCATGGCAGCCAACGATTTTAATTACGACCTGTTTGAAGGGAAAATGCTGGGAGAGGCATACGGTCAGGATTATGCCCACATCAACCGAAACTACCTTGCGTTCAACCCCATCTATGCGCCGGACGGGGAGCAGATCGGTGACGCTCTGCTTTCCGATACCCATGTGAATATTCTGCTTCCGAAGTCCAAGGAATACAGGCGGGATGAGGTACGGGAGCGCGGCGCGAGCTGGGGAAATTCCGGGGATGTGAATATTGTCCTCTACGATGATAAAGCGTCTGACATATACTCCTATAACGCCAGCACAGGGCTTGGGGGAAACGGCGCTCTGCCCGCGCCCATCCTTGTAGTCAAGGAAGGTGACCTGCTGGACGGGCTTTTCATCGAAGCATGGTGTTCACAGGGGGCGTATTTCCTCTATGTTCCCACCGATGATCCGTATGCGGAGCTGCTACCTATCCTGCGGGAAACGGGGATTGACGCGGCGACCGTTTCCACACCGACCGTCGCCGCCACCTTTGATAAAATGCTCCATCATCTGACCTATATGCTGATGATTTGGGGCGTACAGGCTTTGGTGCTGCTGATCGGGCTGTTCTGCCTGATCTTATTCGGCGCAAGGCTCTACTGCGACAATTACAGGGACAGGATCGCCTGTCGTCTGATTGAAGGGCATTCCCTATTAAGCTGTATCCGCACCCATCTCGTGCTGACGGTGCTGTACTATGGGGCGGTAGCGGCAGGGCTGCTGCTCTTAAAGCTCGCCATCGAGCTTGACTACAATATCCTGCTGGGTACGTTTCTCGCGGAGCTGCTGATCACGCTGCTTGCTTGCGGCAGCATTGCCCGGAAAAACCTCTATCAGATTGTGAAAGGAGCGGAAGCATGACTGCCATTACGTTATCCAATATCAATAAACGCTTCGGGGAAAAAGTCCTGTTTCGGGATTACTCGTTGCATATTGAAGCCGGAGAGTTTGTCGCCATCAAGGGCGAAAGCGGAGCCGGAAAAACAACTCTCCTGAACATCATAGGACTGCTGGAAACGCCGGACAGCGGCAGCGTCACCCTCTGCGGCGCAAGAAACCCGTCCTTTTCCTCCCGCGCTGCGGTTCATCTGCGGCGGCACAAGCTGTCCTACCTGTTTCAGAATTACGGACTGGTGGACACCGACACCGTGGAAGCCAACATGAAGCTCGCCACCCGGTTCGGTAAAGCAAAGGGCAAGGCAGAGAAAGAACGCATCGCGGATGCGCTGACACAGGTGGGGCTTTCGGGCTATGAGCGTCGTAAGGTCTACACCTTGAGCGGCGGTGAGCAGCAGCGGGTGGCGCTGGCAAAAATTATTGCAAAATCCCCCGACATTATCCTTGCGGATGAGCCTACGGGCAGTCTGGACGAGCGCAACCGCAGCTATGTGATGGATATTCTCAAAGAGCTGAACCGACAGGGGAAAACCATTGTTGTTGTGACACATGATCCCTATGTGAGCGATTGCGCCACACGGCACATTGCGCTGTGAGAGGAACGCCAATAGGGTCAAATATCAAATAAATGTTCTGCAATCTGCCGCACGACGGCAAAAGAAAAAAACCGTCGTGCAGCAGACATCTTTTCACGCCCCAATGATAACGCGGCGGTTTTGAGAAATCAAAGCCGCCGCGTTTTGTCATGCGACGACATTAAAGACATGGCGGCATAAAGGAGGCTGCCGCCATGTTGCATTATCATTATAGCCCCTAACAAGCGGGGATATTTCTCAAAAAAAGTGTCTTTCCGTTATGGGGTGTTTCTGACTGTGCAGATGAACACACATATCACCATATAGCGGTATATGCTTCCTTTATAGCGCCCGGTTGCATTTTGCAGTCGGGCGCATTTTGCTTCTCCAAAGGTTTTTTTGAAAAAGTTTTCTTTTTCGGTTGGCATATTCACGGCTTCGCCGTGGAGGGTTGCCGAAAGGGGATAAATACTAACCCGCCCCCGGGACGAAAGGGGGTGAGAACATGGATTACCCTAATCGGCTGGAATGGCAAACGAGATGTGAGTTTAATGCGTACTGCAAACGCGCTTTACGAAATGAACTGATTGACGCTTGCCGAGAGCGAAAGCGCAGGCAACTCCGCGAAGTGATCTTTTCAGACCTGACCCCGCAGGAAGAAAGGCAGCTTTACACCGTTGACAAGTATTTTCAAGACGGCAACGAGGAAGCCTTTTGCGCAGGAGGCTTGAAGATTACCGCAAAACTGCTTGCCGAAGCTCTGCACACCCTGCCGGACGAAAAAAGACAAGCCGTATTGCTGTACTACTTTTTCAACATGACCGACGTTGAAATTGCGGAAGCGATGAAGATCCCCCGCAGCACAGTACAGTATCGGCGCACAAGCTCTTTTGAACTGCTGAAACGATATTTGGAGGAACGAGCCGATGAATGGAACGATTAGCAACAATTCCGATGAACGCGGCTTATTACCTTACCCGGTCATTTTAGCCGCGACGAAGGGCGACCCCGACGCTATGAAACTTGTCTTGCAGCATTACCAAAGCTACATAGCCCACCTGTCTATGCAGAAAATCCGCGACGAAAGCGGCAATACCTATTGGGGCATAGATGAGGACTTGCGGGAGCGGCTGCAAGCAAAGCTCATGCGGGCTGTCCTTAACTTCGAGGCAGATTAACGCAAAATGCAAAGCGTCCCCCTTTCCGCTTTGCGCGTTCAATCTGACCTTGACACTGCTCCTTGACAAAGAAAGCACCGCAAGATAACGGCGGCGCAGCATAGGGCAAATCGGATACGTTCCTTTTGCGCCGAGCCATACGGCGGGTGCGCCATGACTTCCCCATCGGAGAACGAGCGACTAACACCGACGCCGCAAAGTAAGCTGGCAGCTTGCGGGCAACGACGCGCAGAAATACATAATGATACTCCCTTACAGCCACAGTCCGAGCGTTCAAAGCGTCGCAGGCAATGGGTAGGGCTGCATGAGAACCATGCAGGGGTGAAACTCCCGTGAGGTTGCGCTATCAACCGTCCGATTAAAGCCCCATTTATGAACCAAGACCTTTTAGCCATTACCACGAAAGGGGGTTATCTCATTGGCAAAAAAGGAAACATCAAATCCCACTGTGCCTGTGCTTCCCATGCTCAAAACGGTTGAGCAGATGAGCCGGATCAGCGGCATAGGGGAAAACAAGCTGCGCGAGCTGATGGACAGCGGCGAGCTTGAATATATACAAAACGGAAACCGCCGTTTGCTTGCCGACGCTGCTATTTGGGACTGGTACGAGAGGGCAAAGCGAAAGGTAGCTCCCCAAAACCAGGAGGGAGGTAAGTAGCTATGGCGGTATCATCAAGAAAAGTTCAGAATAAGCGCGACAGCAACGGTGTTTTGACTGGAAAGGCAGGTACCGTCTATGACGTAAACATTAAATACACCGGGCAGGACGGGAAAAAGAAATCCTACGCAAAAAAGGGCTTTGCAACCAAAAAAGAAGCGACGCAGCATGAAGCTGAAATGAAAGCAAAGCTCGCCAATCCCATTTACAGCCCGGTCGTTGCTTCACAAGGCAAGCAGACCGTCAAAGAGTATTTGGAGGAATGGGTAGAAAACCACGGCAAGGCTAACTTACGTCCAAGCACCTTTGCGGGCTATAAGAGCCATATTCGCAATCATATTGTGCCATATATCGGTCATGTGCAGCTTAACCAACTGACCCCGGCAATGCTTGATAATATGTTTCAGCAGCTATTTGACAAGGGCTTATCCAATAGCACCGTTCGATACGCGCAGCGCATATTGAGCGTATCAATGGAACACGCCCGGAAGTACCGATACATTGAACATAACCCCGCCCGCGACATTATAACAAAGTTCGGCAAGCAAGCGAAAACGCCTGATCCGTACACCATTGAGCAAATGCAGACCTTTATGAGCAATGTGATAGGTACGGAATGGGAAATGCCTGTTGTGCTTGCCGGAATGTATGGGCTTCGTATGAGTGAGATTATCGGATTGCGGACAACAAACATCGACCTTGAAAAAATGCAGTTCGGCGTTGTAGAGCAAATGCCCTTCAAGGTGCCGCCGGGAACAAAGACCATTACGGAAATGGCACCGACAAAATCCAATGATCGTATTTTGCCAATTACCGAAGAAGCATTGCCGTACTTTCTGCGACAATTTGATTTGATTGCGCGGCAAAAGGCTTTGACTGAGGCGGGCGGTGGGGTGTACTATGATAATAAGCTCTTTATTGCAAAGCCTGACGGTTCGCCGCAGCGCAGAGATAGAATGTCGGCAAACTTCGGACAACTTATCCGACACCTTGAAATGCCGCATATCCGCTTCCACGATTTACGTCATACGGCAGCTACCAATATGCACCAACTGACAGGCGACTTCTACACCGTTGGCGAGATTTTGGGGCATACATTAAAGGGCATTGGTATATCCCTTGGTATTTCCACAAACCTTGAAGCGGTAACGGCACAGTATGTTGATGTGCGGCTTGAAAGAAAACAAAGCGTACTGCAAACCTATCATAAAGCACTGCAACCGAAAACAACTGTTACAGGAAAAGAAGCAGGGCAAGAAACATCGAAGAAAGCGAAAAAGAAAAGCAACGAAATGGAGCTATAACAGCAATATCTTTTTATAGCTCCGCGCTGCTTTTCATAGCTTTTTAGCAGTTCCGGGCACCATTGGGGCACCACAGTATACATCTTTCTTGTATAGTGTGTATGATGCGGAATGAGCCGGGCACCACAAAGCGGGGCACCAAAGGCACCATTTGAATTGTTTTCCCCAAAACAGATGCTGCCCGAGCAAAAGAAAAAGCCTTGAAAACATAGAGTTTTCAAGGCTTTGATGGCGGAAGCGGTGGGATTCGAACCCACGTGCCCTTGCGGACAACTGCATTTCGAGTGCAGCTCGTTACAACCACTTCGATACGCTTCCATGTATAAATATTCACTTTTGGGGACTAATCACATGATTTCGAGTGCGCCCCGTTATGACCACTTCGATACGTCTCCGGATAGCCTACAAATTGTATCAAAGAGGGCGAATAAAGTCAATTGCACAGCGGTTTTTCTTGGAGTATAATGTGCTGGAAATCATATGCTTTTGGAGAAGGCGTGTAATATGAAATTAACAGTTATCTTGTATATGGACCATTGTGAAAGTACCGCACAGGCAATTGCTGCGCTGAAGCAGAACCATTGTTTTGCTTCCACGCAGCTTCTGATTGTTGACCCGTTTTGCACGGCGGAATCAGCCGCCGCGGTAAAAGAGGCTTCTGCAGCAGAAATTATTTCTTTGGAAGGGGCTTCTGTAGGCCAGGCGTACCAAACGGGCCTGGACAAAGCTACCGGGGACGTAATCCACTTTACTTTAGGATCCTCCGTGCTGTCACGGGGCGCACTGGATGCCGCTTTGCGCGCCATGCGGAAAAAGGATTCTACCGGCGCCCCGGCGCGGCTGGTTGCGCTTCGTGCTAAAGGCATCAACAATGTGAATAATGCCGGAAGTAAAGTAAATTACAAAATGCAGGCCAAGCAGCATGGATTTAGCAACATTCGTTTTGAACCGGCGCAGACTAACCTGATTTTGCAATCCTATTTTATAGAGTCCGCATTGGCTAAAAGTGTCAGCTTTGAATCGGAACTTGGTTCTACTGCAGTGCATGCTTACCTGCTGAATGTATTGGCTAATTATTATGTAGTTTATTCCTTGCAGAGCAAGACTTATACCTATTCTGTTTTACTGGAAAACAGTGCCTCTTCTTGTGATTTTGCAAGAGATAAGGATTGGTATACCCCGGCAGTAAGAAACTTTTATACGCCGTTCCTGCATCGCCTGAAAGAGGCGAACGGAACCGCACCGCTGTTTTTACAAATTGCCACTCTTTACCTGGTATGGGCCAAATATAATTGCAACTTCTTTGACCGAGACCGCGAAGTGCTTTCCAAGGAAGAAGCAGAAGAATTTTACAATGCCACTTGTGAATTCTTAAGCTACATTAATGATAATGTTATTTTTCAGGATATTCCGTGCAATTACACCATGGCAAGACAGCTGAAAATGCTCTTCTACAAAGGAAAGTGCAAACATCTTGGCATGGAACCGTGCAATGCCATCATTATTCCGGATGGTGCCTTTGAAAACCAGTTGGTTTTGAACAATGACGTGTATCATACTTATGATGCAAACGCATTGCGGCATGTTGAAGAACGTGCAGATGCGTTGGATCTTTGCACTATGGGTAAAATTCAAAACCAGAATGTTCGCATTATGGTATTGGATTATATTGACGGAAAAATTGAACTGGATTATGAAGTGGTTACCTATTTACTGGAAACTTCGGATTACGAATTGCTTCTGAAAGTAGGGGACGACAAATACTATGAACCAAAGCCGACAGAAGTCTATTCTTTGGTGAAATATTTTGGCCTTACCATAGACAGAAGAAAGACCTTCCATGCATCCATTCCTGCAGAAGATCTTCTGGACAAACGTTTGACCTTTGTTGTACGGCTGGATGGTCAGGAATATGAACTGAATTTGCAATTCCCCAAAATGGCTTCTAAGCTGTTAAACAGCAACGCATCTTATTGCATGCTTGGAGACGATAAATATTTGGCCGTTCAACATCACGGTCTGACTGTAAGGAGAAAAAAACCGGGGCAACGTTTTTTTTTGGAAGCAAAGTTCTTTGCTTACCGAATGATCAACACCCCGGTACCCCGAAGACTGATTGTTAAGTATCTGTTTTTGCGCTTGCTTTACTGGTTGGTTTATCCAACCTATCATAAGAAGCGGATTTGGATTACCTTTGACAAACTGTATAAAGCAGGCGATGACGGGGAATATATGTTCCAATACTGCCGGAAGCAAGAGGACGGAATAGAAATTTACTACGTCTTAAATAAAGAGGCAGCAGATTACGAACGACTGAAACAGCAACATGGCAAGTACGTTCTAACGCAGGACTGCATGAAACTGAAACTGCTGGCCCTGTATAGTGAAGTTATTCTGGCTTCCCATGCCACTGTTCCAAACTATATTGGATTTACACCAAAAACCAACATCTTTGTTCGTGACTTGTTCCATGGCATTATTGTCTGCATTCAGCACGGACTGACCATTCAAAAGATTGCACAGTATCAAAACCGTGTTTTTGACAATACCAGGCTTTATACACTGGCTTCTAAATATGAAAAGGCCAATGTAGAAAAACCAATCTATGGTTATTCTGGAAAAGAACTGAAATTGACCGGACTAGCCCGTTATGATGGCTTGAAAAGCAATGATCAGAAGCAGATTCTGATTACACCGACTTGGCGCAGAAATATTGTTAATCAGAGCATTGCCTTTGTCAAAAAGAGCCACAATGACACTTTTAAAAACAGTGAATACTTCCGGATTTATAATTCTTTGATTAATGATCAGACCCTGATTGACTGTGCCAAACGTACCGGATACAAACTAATTTATCTGTTGCATCCGGCCATGAGTTCTCAGGCAGAAGACTTTGACAAGAATGATGCTGTAGAAATTGTACAGGCTACCGGTGACATGAGCTACGAAAAGATCCTGACCGAATCTTCTTTAATGGTAACGGATTATTCCGGCGTACAGTTTGACTTTGCCTATCAAAGAAAGCCAATTGTATATTACCATCCGGACAGTCTTCCGCCCCATTATGAAGAAGGCGGCCTGATTTATGACACCATGGGCTTTGGTCCAATTTGCAAGAATCATGAAAGTGTAGTATCTACCCTTTGTACCTACATGGAAAACGGATGCAAGATGCCGGAAGAATATGTAAAACGGGCAGATGATTTCTTCTATTTCAATGATTTCAACAACTGTGAACGGATCTATCATGAAGTTTGTGCTTTCTTAGAGGAGACCAAATGAAAAATCTCATCTACAACAAGTCTTTGCTGACAGATGAGCACGGACGGGAATATTACCTGGACAATGCCAAGTTTATTCTGATTTTCTTTGTTGTTATGGCGCACTTATTTGGTACGCTGAAACATGCAGATGTGACTTACGTCAGCTACATTGCCACGGCTGTTTGGAATTATCTGAACACCTTCCATATGGCCACTTTCATTTTTATTTCCGGTTATCTGGCCAAACGGTTTGTAAAAAAGGGGTATACCCTGCAAAAGCCGTTTACCTATTTTCTGATTTATCTGTTTGCACAGCTTCTGTTCAGCTTGTGCGAAACGTTCTGGTGGTCAGCTGATCCTGCTTCGGAAACCGTCAGCATTTTCAAAGCGGAAGGTTCTTTATGGTATTTGCAGTGCCTGATCATCTGGTATCTGTTGCTTCCTATGCTGGATCAGGTAAAGCCAAAGTATATGATTGGCGGAGCCATTGTAATTGCTTTGGCAGTTGGATATGACCCTAAGGTAAATGATTATCTCAGCTTTTCTCGGGTGTTGGTTCACCTGCCATTCTTCATGGCGGGCTACTATACAGACAAAAGCAGATTAGACAAACTAAATCAGCCCAAGGTAAAGCTAGGTGCATGGGCAGCACTTCTTATTATTTTTGTTGTGGAGTTTTGCCTATACCGGAATATGCCGGGAAATTTACTTCCGTGTAATCGACCCTATTATAGCTGTGACCTGAAAGGCCCTGTCGGAGTGTACTGGCTGTATCGCCTGGCATTTTACCTGGTGGTATTTGTTATGATCTTTTCCTTCCTGGCAGTAGTGCCCCGGTGTAAGACATTTTTCTCTAAGTGGGGGTCCAGAACTTTGGCTGTCTATCTGTTCCATCGGATTTTCTACCGCTGCTTTGAAGAATACGGTTGGTATAAAGCCTTTGGTAACTCCTGGATTGGACTGCTTGCACTGTTCTGTGTTGTGGTTGCTGTTACCTGCATTCTTTCTCTGAAGCCGTTCAGCGTTCCGTTTGATCTGATCCAGAAGATCAAAATTACAGGATTGCTGAAAGACCGAAAACCGGCAGAAAAATAAATAATTTCTTTCTAAAATTTTCCTTTTGGCTTGGCAGGAAGACTGACTCGCCGGAAGGAAATTTTTTGTGTTTTCACATTTGATAAAATTTTAACAAAGTGGTTGACGAAGGGACACCCCTCTAGAGTATAGTAGGCTTGCAAGGCAAAAGCATTGCAAAAAACAAAACAGACTTTAGTTTCGGAGGTGTCATTATGGACAGAAAAGTCAGAGTAGTACAGTATGGTTGCGGAAAGATGGCTAAATATATCATTCGTTATCTGTACAATCATGGAGCAGAGGTGGTTGGCGCAATTGACGTTAATCCGGATGTGGTTGGCATGGACATCGGTGACTTTGCGGAACTAGGATGTCAGACCGGCGTTGTAATTTCCGACAATGCAGAAAAAGTTTTGGATGAAAGCAAGGCAGATGTTGCCATTGTAACCTTGTTCAGCTTTATTAGCGATATTTATGAGCATACGAAGCAGTGCGTTTCCCGTGGCGTGAATGTTATTACCACGTGCGAAGAAGCCATTTATCCCTGCACCACAGCCAAAGAGCAGATAGAGGAATTAGATGCCATTGCGAAGGCAAACAATTGCACTATTACCGGTTCCGGTATGCAGGATATTTTCTGGATTAACATGGTTGGATTGGCAGCAGCCGGTTGTGACAGTTTGAAAAAGATTAAAGGTGCTTACAGTTACAACGTAGATGAATACGGTCTGGCCTTGGCAAAGGCACATGGATGTGACTTGACTGCCGAAGAATTTGAAGCGCAGATTGCCCATCCTGATGTTTTTGAGCCATCCTATGCATGGAATGCCAGTGAAGCTATTTGCAATAAGCTTGGCCTGACAATTAAGAGTATTGACCAGAAACACGTGCCTTGTATTGTGGATCATGATGTGTTCAGTGAAACCCTTGGCTCTACCATAAAAGCCGGCAGGTGCATTGGTATGTCTGCTGTTGTTACCATTGAAACGGAAGAGGGCATTACAGTAGAAGAAGAAACCATTGGCAAGGTATATGGACCGGATGACGGGGATCAGTGTGACTGGTGGCTGACGGGTGAACCCAATGTGGAATATCACGTAGTAAAGCCTGCTACTGTAGAACACACCTGCGCTACGGTAGTAAACCGACTTCCGTCCCTAATAAAGGCACCGGCGGGTTATGTAACTTGTGACCAGCTGGAAGAGGTTGCCTTTCTAACGAATTCCATGGAAACCTATTGCTAAATAATTGGCCCCTGCATGACAGTTTAAGTCGTGCGGGGCTTTGCTTTGGTTGTTTAGTTGTTGTTCAGATCAAGCAAGTGGCGTAAATCATCCAAAGAGGTATGAGAAGATATGTGTTCGGGCGATTCAGTTGCTTGCTGTGCTGAGGGCTGTTGTTGTGCAGTAGTATTCTGCTGCTTGGGCTGCTGCTCCGATGGTTGCTGCTGAAGCGCTTGAAAACGCCTCATGGAGTGAGCAATTCCGGACTTCAGAATTTCAGTGGCCCTTTGCGCCGCTACCGGATTTTCTTCTTGCAAACGGTCTATATGGAGTCGCTTGGCAAGTAAGGTGTTGGCAAATGCAATGTTTTCCGGTATTCCACTGGACTTTAAATCCAGAATAATATCTGCTGTAACAATTTGGTCTACCGTAATGCCTGCGTTCGGATGGAATGAAGCGGCATGTACTGTAGTGCCAACAATGGGCTCCGGTTCATGTAATCGTTCCCGTTTCCTGATTTCCTGTTGCTGAGATTCCAATTGAGAAACCATTTTTTTGCCATCTCTTTTGTTTTGCTTTTCTGCTTTTCGTTTTCCGGGCTTGGTAATCCATTCCAGAGGAATGGAGAAGCACGGAAGAGAAAGGAGAAGAGTCAAACCAACGGAAACAGCCAACATAAAGATACAGCAATTTTTCAGAGAACTGATGGCAAAGCGATGGAATACTCCTACATTCATTAAAACAGTGGCAAGAGGCAAGTGCCAGAAATAAATGGCTAAAGTTCTGGAACCGGCTGTGGTCAGGGCAAAAATTTTACGTTTTGGTACCAGTGCCAAGAAGGCAAATAGGGTGACAAAAGTAATGACTAAAGTGGCAAGACGGTATACCGGAGCTTCCATAAACAGTCGTAAACTGTCGGTATAATGATCTCCGAAAAGCACTTTGTAACTATTTTGTCCGGTAAAGAATTTGCGAAGCCAATAGACACCGTGATCTATAGTTAAGAACAGTGCCACTCCATAGGCAAGCAGCCAAAACGGAGAAATGATTTTCAGCGCTTTGTTATCCAGAATTTTGCTGATATGTTCTATTTTGGTAGAGTAACCTAAATAAAAAAATGGATAAAAGACTGCAATCCGAGACAGTGCAAAATTACTGCCAATGTTACTGTCATATCCGGCCAGCAGGGCAAAGGCAACAGCAATCAAAAGAATATTCTTCTTTGGAAAGTCCTTGATTAGCCAAGTCAGAATATAAAAGACAAAAAGGACCCATAAAAACCAGCTGACACCGTCTTGCTTCATTAAGTGAAACTTCTTTCCGTGGTCAAACAGATATAGGCTGAAGTTGCGGAAGAAGTTTAATAAAACACAAAGGACCGGATAGGGAATCAGCCGTTTCCAGTTTAGTCTTTCCTGATTTACCAGATGCTTGGAAAATAAGCCGGAAATAAACAGAAAAGCCGGCATGTGAAAGGTATAGATATATAGGAATAGACAGCGAACGCCGGCATAAAAGTCACAATAATTGTCGGCTACATGGCCTAGGACTACCAGAAAGATCAGAAGAAATTTTGCGTTATCAAAACGATAGTCCCGCTTTGCAACAGCATTCATACAGACTGCTCCTTTTTCATACTTTCAATGGTTCTATGAAACATGGTGGAAAGATCTGTGGCAGGGGACCATCCAAGAGAAATCAGCTTATCAGCATTTAGACGAATGACCATCTGCGGATTGTATCCGAAGGAAGCAAGATCTTCCGGAATTTCAATGCGGACAGAGATCGGATGTTCCGGATTCAGTCCGGCAACTAATTCCGCCATTTCACGAATGGAACAGGCTGTGTCCGGATTGGTTACATTGTAAGCTTCTCCGGGAATGCCGTCTTGTAACAGCTGTAACAGGGCGGTTACGGCGTCTGCTGTATAACAGTAGGTGCGTACGGTAGAGCCGTCTGTATGCAGAATGATGTCTTTTCCTTCAATGGCACACCGGGCAAACTCTGCAAAAACGCGACCGTCATGATATTCTACGCCGGCGCCAAAAGTTTGAGACAGACGTGCAATGCAGACCGGAACGTCAAATTGGCTTGCATAAGCAACGCACAGATTTTCTACCATGCGTTTTCCTTCCGAATAACTGCTGCGCACGCTAAGCGGATTAATGTATCCGTAGTCATCTTCCGAAATGGTTTCTTTGCTACCGTCCGGGGTTCCGTAAACTTCCAAAGAAGAAAGATAAACCATCTTTTTTACCTGCTTTTCTGCAGCAAAGCGGAGCACACGGTCTGTGCCGTCTATGGCAGTTAAAATGGTTTCCACCGGCTTATTGACAAAGTCCTTAGAGCTGGTAACGGAGGCACCATGGACAAGATAGTCAACCGGACCATCATAGGATAAATCCGCATCTAAATTGCCGACAACGTAGGTTAACCCATCCTGATATCCTGCAAAGACCATATCGGCTTTTGCGGGATTCCGAAGATAGGCTGCCACTGTAATGTTGGCGTCATATAATTGATTGCATTTGACCAGCACTTTGCAAAGTTGGGAGCCAATCAGACCGGTGGCACCGGTAATGAAGAAGCACGTGCCGTTCAGCTCCGGCCGATAAATGGCCTTGGCAGCTTGCAAAATGTCTTCTTCTAAAATAGGATCTGTTTTCATGATTCTTTTCCTTTATTTTTGTAGCGATTCAGCCGATTTCGATTGCCGTTGGTAATACCAAAACCAAAGGCCTGTTCATTTTCCTGATATTGCAACAGTGCACGGAAAATATAAACGTCTTCCGGTGTGGTAACTTTAATGTTACCGCGGTTGCCTTCTACCATGTGAACCGGAATACCAAGGGAGACACAGATGGTGCAATTGTCTACCATGTTCTCATATCCTGTCGGGGTGGAACGGATTTTGTCATGCGCGGCAATGATGTCTTTCAAAATAAAGGTTTGCGGTGCTTGACCGGAGTAGGTTTCTTTCCGGAATGGAACAGAGTCTACGTGGTTGCCGTTTTTGGAAATCAGAATGGTTTCAAAGCACGGCGTTGTGGTAATGGCGTTACCCTTTTCCAAACAGGTTTCAATATTGCGGGTAATAACATCATAGGAAATGAACGGACGAACACCGTCACTTAACAAAACAACGGAGTCTTCCGGATTTTCTTCTGCACCCTTAATTAAGCAATTATAAATGGAATCCTGTGCCGTGGCACCGCCCGGAATAACAGCAGCAACTTTGGACAAGTGGTATTCTTCTACCAAAGACTGTACATACGGGATGTAGTCTTCCAAAGTGGAAATATAAATTTTGTCAATTAAGTGATGGTATTCAAACTGCTGCACAGAGTGCACCAGAATGGGCTTGCCGTTAATTTCCAAAAACTGCTTTGGAATACCGGCACCCATACGAACGCCGGATCCGCCGGCAAAAATCATTGCAATATTCATACAGAACCTCCTACGGAGTTAAAATCCATTTCTAATAAACGTTTATTTTCTGCTGCTTTGGCATCCAACGCTTGCTGGAATTCTTCCGGTAGCGGGCCAACAATCAGCCAGTCAATGACACGGTCGGATGCGCCGGCATCTGTGTGGTCAAAGTGTACGTCTACGTATTCTTTGACCTTTTCTTCTTCAAAGTCTTTGGTTTCCAATGCTGTCATTAATTCCGAGAAGGTATGACAGATTTTACCCGGTGCAGAGCTTTGATAATCCCGATGGAAGCCTCTGGAAAAAGCATATTGTACTTCGTCAAAGGCAAAGAACAGCATGGGCTTTAAGTTCAGAGAGTATTCAAAGATGTTGGAAGAGTAATCGGTAATTAAAAGATCTGTAATGTAAAACAGGTCATTGATGTTGGGGTAAGAACCGACATCTAAGAAACGGTCTTTTTGTTCTTCTTTTAACGGCACCGGATCTGCAACCCATGGGTGCATTTTGAAGAGGATAACAGAGTCATTTCCGCAGAAATCATATAAGCGGTCAAAGTCAATTAGCTCATACGGATAATGCGCATCTTTGTGGTTGCGGCCACGGTAGGTAGGTGCAAACAGAATGACTTTTTTTCCATTGATGATAGGATACTCTTCCCGTAATTCAGCTTCTTTTTGTCGGCGATGCTCAGGGCTTAGGTATTCATCCATACGCGGCATGCCGGTCGGCAGTACCTGTTCTGTGTTAATGCCCCAGACTTCTGAGAAGAAGTGAGCAATTCTGCGGCTTCCGGAAATACCGTAGGTGTACTGCCGATGAGCGCCTACCGGCGCCGGGCTGGAGATATGGCCCCAGCGGCTGTACCCGGAAGATTTAAATCCAGCCCCGGCATGCCAGATTTGGATGAGCTTGGTATCTTTTGTCAGCTTTAGCCAGTCCATCATAGGCGCGTGGTCGTCTACAACAATGACGTCCGCTATTCCCATTTTATGGAATACTTGTAACCAGCTTTTCATGCCATAGCCGGGATGCTCTACAATAGAACGTCCGCTGAAGAGCAGATTCCATTGGCTCTCCATGCCGCGTTCTTTCATACGGTTGGCAACTGCCATCATGTTTGTACCAATGGTTTCATTCTGCTCAGACAGAAAAAGGATATTTTGCTTTCTTTTTGGATTTAGCTTCTTCTTGGTCTTTTCTGCGGAATGACAAAAAAGATAGAAGTCTTTTAAGACTGCTTTTTTTAGTCTGTCAATTTTGCGCTTTTCTTTTTTGATTGGCTTTGGAACCTTTGGCGCCAACGGATTCGGATTCAGGACCGGTATGCCGGTTCTGCTCATTTCCTGAGCGGTAATAACCGGCACCAAATCCTCTACATCCTCGGCTACGGAAAAGTCAATGCTGTAGCCCTTATTTTTTTGATGGTGTAAAAAGGTTCTGGACTTATCTGCCAACAGAGGAACTAAATCCATGCTGAGTTCCGGCTTGCAAAGGATGTTGTTGCCTTGGCAAATGTAAACCGTATAAGATCCGGTTGGCAGGCACATGACGTAGCCCGGATTGGAAACATTCATGGAAAGGTGATAGGTACCGCCGCCCAGATCTTCTGACGCAAACTTTGCATTGGCTTTTCCGTAAGTGGTAACCAAATAAAAGTCCAGCGGCTCCTCTGCCTGAAAATTTGTATGATAGGAAACCTGTACTGTCATGTGGCAGATGATCCGTTCCCACTGAAT
This sequence comes from Bacteroidaceae bacterium, assembly GCA_963623075.1. Lineage (GTDB taxonomy): Bacteria > Bacillota > Clostridia > Oscillospirales > Acutalibacteraceae > RUG420. Next base: position 206,616 of record CAVFJZ010000002.1, on the reverse strand, counting down.
GTCAGTAATTTGCGCGGAAATCTGTTCCTGCTCCAACAGGTTTTGCATAAGAATTGTGGTGTTTTCCATAGGAGAACAAAACCTCCTTGATTGTTTAAAAATACTTCTTTCAATATACCATATATAGCATGGTAAAACCAGTTCTCTACCCCTATATTCGATTTAATGTTACAAAACTTTGACAAAGTTTTTAAGATGACAAAATTCTATTACAATGGTTTGTGTAATTTTTAGGCTGTGTGCTATAATGTGTTCCGTTAAGAAAGGGGGGAGGACCCATGAAACGAAACCTTCTGGTTATTGCTTTGGCGTTTGCTTTGTTATTTTCCTTTGCTGCTTGCAGTTGCGGCAAGAATAACAGTAGCTCGGATACCAAAGGCGTAACGGAAAAAGGTACCATTGACAGTACAGATGACGTAATTTCCCAGCAGGAGTCCCTGGAAGATGGGGAAGTTAAACTGGTAAAGGATAAAGATAAGCTTTGCTACGTTTCTGACACCGCAACCATGGTCTATTACTATGAGGGGAACGAAATTACAGGGTACGAAATGTATGTGGATTACGGTAGTGAAGAAGCTGCCGGCTATGCTGTTCAGGGCCTGGAAGAAAGCAACCAAGCAGGAGATGAGTCCCTAGGCATTGAATCTATTACACAGGATGGCACCTACGTTATCATCAAGTATGACAAGTCTCAATATGAAGGCCTAACTGTCAAAGACGTGAAGGAGCAGTATGAGGACTTTAAAAATTTAGCAACCCCGACAGAATCTAAATAAGGAGGCCTTTTTTATGAAAAAGGGGATTAAAATTTGCATCGGCCTGGTTGGCCTTGCCTTGATTGTTTGCGGCATTATCTGTGTCATTTCTCCGCTGACAGCCATGTCCACGGTTTCCACCATTATTGGTGTCATTTTGCTGATTTCGGCTGCCGGTTCTGCGCTGATTTTCTTTGTCAGCGGAAAGTTCTTGATTCATTCTTGGCTGGCCTTGGTAAACGCTTTTATGGATGCAGTAGCCGGTATCCTGTTTTGCTGTTATTCTGACAGCTTTGGCCCTGTTCTTGCCGTTATCCTTGGTATCATGATTCTTATGGTAGCCGTTATTATGATTCCGGTTATTCCCATTACGAAAAAAATGTTTTCGGAAAAGAAAGCTTGGCTTTGGGTTTTAGGTCTGGATGTTCTTCTGTTTATTGTCGGCATTTGTGCCGTTAAGAATGCAAGTACGTTTGGCGTGGCGCTGATTACGGTACCGGTGGGCATTATTCTGCTGGCGATTGGTGCCGGTTATATTGCCATTGCTGTAAACCTTCTGAAGAATGGAAACCAGTCTGCCTTCTTAAAAGGATCCACCGAAACGGATGACACGGTTATTGACGTGGATTATACCGATGTAGACTAAGACACTAAAGGAAAGACGATTTCAATGAAATATGTTTATGATTGCCGGGGCACCTGTTCCAAGCAAATACGCTTTAATATGCATGACAACGTAGTTTCTGACGTAGAATTTATCGGGGGATGTCCCGGTAATACCCAGGCAGTAGCTGCGTTATGCAACGGTCGCACAGTAGAAGAAATATCGTCCCTCCTTGGCGGTATTACCTGTGGCCCAAAGTCCACTTCCTGCGGAGATCAGCTTGCCGAAGCTGTGCGGCAGGCATATGACGAAGACTTTGACTCAGAAGACGAATAAACAATAAATACACAATAAAAAGGACCCAATGCAGAATTTCTGCATTGGGTCCTTTCTCGTTCAGCTTATTTACTTTATATTTTTCTGTTGCTGCCGCGGAAAATGCGGTCTTCATATTTCAAAAGGACTTTGTAAAGGAAGAGTCCTCCGAAGGTGGCAACGACTAACTCGCCGAGGGCAACGAAAAGGAAAGAATAACCGAAGCCGACAAAGCGGGTTCCCTCCGGAAGGAAAATGGCAATTTCCAGGCCCACAATCAGTCCGTTGGACAGGGTTGGAATGAGGGAGGAAAGTACCGGTAATCCTTTGAATTTGACATTCCGAAGGAAATAAGCGGCAAGCGCCGCAATCAGTGTGGCACCGGTGCCGAAAACCCAGTCTGCCCATCCCATGGGGCTTAAAAAGTTGGATAACAAGCATCCGACAACCAGGCCGGGGACAGCGGCGGGCGTGAATACCGGCAAGATACAGAGCACCTCTGAAAGGCGGAACTGAACCTGGCCGTAAGCAAGGCCAACCGAGTTGCTGACAAGGGTCAACACAAAGTAGAGTGCGGCAATAATGCCGGCTTCCGTTAAATAGTAAATATTCTGTTTGTTTTGTTTCATGTTTTTAACTCCGTAGTTTTATTTTGTGTCAGGATGGTCACGAACTGACAATAGGGTTAGACCACGCTGTAAAGCAGGTCTGTATAGGTCGGCAGCGGCCAACAGTCTTTGGCGGTTAAGAGCTCCAGCTGATCGGCGGTATCTCTTAACTGATTCATGTCGGTCAAAACAGTATCCTTGTAGAAATCAGCCTTTTCCTGGGTGCCATGAATGTTGTCTGCTTTTTCCAGTGCATCAGCCAAAGCGTGCGTCTGTTGCAGCAAGCTGTCAGACAGGCGGGAAAGGTCTCTTAGAAGCTTGGATTCGGACGCCATTGGCAAGGTGGCACCAATGGACTGCTTTACCTGAATGTTCTGTGCCAATTCCGTTGTGTATCGAACCACAGCCGGATAAATGATCTTTTTGGCCATATTATTCATAGTGGCAGCTTCAATGTGCAGGGTTTGGCAGTAATTCTCCATAGAGATTTCATACCGAGATTCCAATTCAGCCCGGGTATAAATTTTGTGGTGCTCAAAGAGGGCCACATTCTTGTCATCCAGGTAGGCAGGGAAAGCGTCTGCGCAGGTGGGAAGATTGGTTAATCCTCTGCGAGCTGCTTCTTCTTTCCATTCCTGAGAGTAACTGTTGCCATTGAAGATAATGCGATTGTGTTCCACAAAGGCATCGTGAGCAATAGCATACACTTCTTGCTCTACATTTTCTGCTTTTTCCAGACGTTCAGCAAAGATAGAGAATTCTTCTGCCATGATGGCATTCAAAATGGTGTTCGGACCGGCCAAAGAGGCGGAGGAACCCACCATGCGGAATTCAAATTTGCCGCCGGTGTAAGCAAATGGGGAAGTACGGTTCCGGTCAGAGTCATCCTTGTTAAACCGCGGAATGACTTTAACGCCGGATTTCATTACCTTGCGCTCATTCTTAATGAATTCGTGTTCGTTTTCCAGCGCATCTTCCAGATTGGCGAATTCATTGCCTAGGAAGATGGAAAGAATGGCAGGCGGGGCTTCATCTCCGCCCAGGCGAAGGTCATTCCCCGGAGAGGCAACACAGACGCGAAGCAAATCCTGATATTCATCTACACCCTTAACAACGGCGGCAAGGGAAAGTAAGAACAGGGGGTTGTGCATCGGGTCTTTGCCCGGCTTGAACAGGTTAATTCCGGTGTCCGTGGTCAGAGACCAGTTGTTGTGCTTGCCGGATCCGTTGACACCGGCAAATGGCTTTTCGTGGATCAGACAAGCCAAGTTGTTGTGAATAGCCACGGACTTCATGGTTTCCATCATCAACTGGTTCTGGTCTACGGCCGCATTTACTTCGGTGTAAACCGGGGCCAATTCATGCTGCGCCGGAGCCACTTCGTTGTGCTCCGTCTTAGCAAAAATTCCCAGCTTCCAAAGCTCTATATCCAGGTCAGACATAAACTTCTTAACGGTTGGCTTAATGGTGCCAAAGTAATGGTCTTCCATTTCCTGTCCCCGGCTTGGCTTGGCACCGAAGAGGGTGCGGCCGCAGAGCTTTAAGTCTTCCCGTTTGTTGTATAAATCCCGATCTACTAAGAAATATTCCTGTTCGCCGCCTACGCTTGGTACAACGTGCTTGGCACCGGATTCATTTCCCAGCAGATTGATGATTTTCATGGCCTGTTTATCTACAGCCTGAATGGAACGCAAAAGAGGCGTCTTCTTGTCCAAAACCTCTCCGCCGTAAGAGCAGAAGATGGATGGAATACAAAGGGTGTTATCTTTGATAAAAGCGTAGGATGTCGGGTCCCAAGCCGTATATCCTCTAGCCTCAAAAGTAGAGCGGATACCGCCATTTGGGAAAGAGGAAGCGTCCGGCTCTGAACGGATCAGTTCTTTTCCGGAAAAGTCCATAACAACATTGCAGGAATCTACCGGACATAAGAAGCTGTCATGCTTTTCCGCCGTCAGACCTGTCATTGGTTGGAACCAGTGTGTAAAATGGGTGGCGCCTTTTTCAATGGCCCAGTCTTTCATGGCAGATGCCACAGTGTCGGCAATGTCCAAAGAAAGTGGCTGTTTCTGGTCTACACAGTTGTGAATTTCGTCATACACCTTCTGCGGAAGGCGTGCTTTCATGACATCGTCATTAAATACCAGAGAGCCGAACAGTTCCGGCACATTTGTTATTCCCATGGGAAGCCTCCTTTAAGGATTTTTTTAGGATCCGTAGTAATAATAGGGTATAGATTCAGACTTGTTTTGCCTAAATACGCGACTATTTTAGCCTAACGGTTCTGAAAACGTCAACGACCCTTTGTCAAGGCTTTCAGGGAAATTGTCTTTTTTGTGACTTTCATAAAATGCCAAGGTTAAAATCTTGATTGCTTTGTGCAAATAGGTTAGAATGAAATCAGGAAATAAGCCTTCGGGCATTTTATTTATTGGAGGAACACAATATGGTTTATCTTATTATTGGTCATAAAGGCTCCGGCAAGACCACTCATTTAATAGAAGAAGTAAAGCAGGCAGTAGACACCTCTCTTGGCAATGTTATTTGCGTTGAAAAAGGTACAAAGCTGACCTACAACATTGACTCCAGAGTTCGTCTTGTAGCTGCTGATGACTATGCAGTTTCCGGTTATGATGCTTACTATGGTTTCCTTGCCGGAATGTGCGCTTCCAACAGTGACATCACAGATATCTTCGGAGACGGCACCCTGAAAATCGGCGGTACGGATTTTGCTCAGTTGGCTTCCTTCCTGGACAAAATCAAGAACCTTGGAGATGCCACAGACACAAAATTTACCTTTACCATTTCTGCGGATGAAGCAGAGCTGCCAAAGGAAATTTTTGATCTTTGTGAAGTCCTGTAATAGGGCAGTTCGTTTAGGTGTATTTGGCCCCGAAAAGAAGCCTCTTTTCGGGGCTGTTTTTTGTTGACAAAGCAAAACCAGATTTGTATAATATAGTCCGCGTGTCGCCGTACAGGCTTGACAATGAGAGGTGATTGACATGTTTGAACTGCAACTGGAACCTCTGTTCCTCAATGAGGGTTTCACGCTGGACGTTGATCATGAAGTAACTTGTGCCGAAGTTGACGAATTCGGTAAACTTCTGTTTCCACATCCGTTCAAAGTGACCGGTCAGTTCTGCAATGAAGCATCTGTTGTTTCCCTGCACGCTACCATCAACGCAAACCTTTACACTGTTTGTGACAGATGTGCTACAGAAGTGGTCCTGCCGCTTTCCGTTCCTATGGAGCATACCTTTGTAACAGAGCTCAACGGAGAGGACAGAGATGAACGCTTTGTGCTGGTCCCGGATCAGATTCTTGATTTGGACCGCCTGGCAACAGAAGATCTGCTGTTGAATTTACCAACAAAGATTCTCTGTAAAGAAGATTGTAAAGGAATTTGTCCCCAGTGTGGCAAGAACCTGAATGAAGGTCCCTGCCAGTGTCAAAAGGAAATAGATCCGCGCTTTGCAGATCTGCTGTCTTTACTGGAGGACAGACAATAAATCTTGTATTTTAAGTGGGAGGGTAAATCAAAATGGCAGTACCAGCAAGAAGAGTTTCTAAAGCAAGACGTGACAAAAGACGTTCTAATGTTTGGAAAATGAATGCACCGGAACTTGTTAAGTGCCCGCAGTGTGGCGAATACAAGAGACCACACAGAGTATGCCTCGCATGCGGTTACTACAACGGCAAAAAAGTCATTGACGTTGACTAAGCAGCTGACGAAGCATCTTAAGATTGCAGTATGACAGGTAGAGGTGGAGAAGGAAATCCTTCCCCACCTTAATTTTTCTTTTTTATCATAGTTTTAGAAATCATTTTATATGATACAGGAGGTGGAAGCATGTCAAAACCGGTTGTAGCCATTGTCGGCCGTCCGAATGTGGGAAAGTCCACTCTGTTTAACAAACTGATTGGAGAACGACTTTCCATTGTAGATGATACGCCCGGTGTTACCCGGGACCGGATCTATGGTGACTGTGAATGGCTTGGACGTAAAATGCTTCTGGTGGATACCGGCGGAATAGAACCGTATTCAGATGATATCATTTTAACCCAGATGCGGCGGCAGGCCGAACTGGCCGTGGAAACGGCGGATGTTATTGTTTTGGTAACGGACATCCGGGATGGTGTAGTGGCCACGGATATGGAAGTTGCTTCCATGATGCAAAAGTCAGGCAAACCAATTGTTCTGGCTGTTAATAAATGTGACAGCGTTGGAGAAATTCCGGCTGATTTCTATGAGTTTTATAATTTAGGGTTGGGAGATCCCATTGCTATCTCCTCTGTTCACGGCCGCGGTACAGGAGACCTTCTGGATACCGTACTGTCCTATCTGCCAAAAGAAGATGGGGAAGAAGAGGATGACAGTAAGATTACTGTTGCTGTTATTGGTAAACCGAATGTAGGAAAAAGCTCCTTAATTAACGCTATTTGCGGGGAAGAGCGCACCATTGTTTCCAATGTGGCCGGTACCACTCGGGATGCTACAGATACCTTAGTATCCAATGAATATGGAGACTTCCTTTTCATTGACACGGCCGGCATCCGCCGCAAGTCCAAGGTAGATAATGCCATTGAAAAATATAGCGTTATCCGGGCCCGCATGGCAGTGGAACGTGCCAATGTCTGCGTTATTATGATTGACGCATTGGAGGGCTTTACAGAGCAAGATAGCAAAATTGCCGGTATGGCTCATGATATGGGAAAAGCCTGTATTATTTGTGTCAACAAATGGGACGCTTATGAAAAAAATGACAAGTCCATGCAAGAATATACAACGAAACTACAGCATGACTTTTCCTTTATGTCCTATGCCCCGTTTTTATTTATCTCTGCCAAAACCGGGCAGCGGTTAAATAAGCTATTCCCCATGATTGTGAAGGTGGACAACCAGAACGCCATGCGGATAAGCACCGGTAAATTAAATGAAGTGCTGGCGGATGCCACGGCACGCGTGCAGCCGCCGACAGACCGCGGCCGGCGCTTAAAGATTTTCTATATGACCCAGGCGTCTACGCGTCCGCCAACATTTGTTTGCTTTGTCAACCGTAAGGATTTATTCCATTACAGTTATCAGCGGTATATAGAAAATCAGATTCGCGCGGTCTTTGGTCTGGAGGGTACGCCCGTTCGCCTGATTATTCGTGAACGGGAACGAGACAAGACCAAGTAACAGGACAAGATTAAGTAACAGGGAAAAATGGAAAGCAAGGAGGCTTGATGATGAATATTACAGTCTATTGCGGAGCCAATCCGGGCAGTAATCCACAGTTTGCAGAAGGTGCAGCTGCGTTGGGAACCTGGATTGCCGAAAGTGGAAATACTTTAGTATATGGCGGCGGGCGAAACGGCCTGATGGGTACCGTGGCAGACGCCTGCCTGGAACATGGCGGGAAGGTCATCGGCGTCATCCCCGATTTTTTGGTGGATATGGAACAGATGCATACCGGTACTACGGAAATGATTCGCGTTAAAACTATGTCGGAACGGCGAAACTTAATGATTGAACAGGGAGACGCCTTTGTTGCCCTTCCCGGCGGAGTAGGTACACTGGAAGAAATTTCTGAAATTATTTCCCATGTGCATCTGCACTTAATTCAGGGTTCCTGCATCCTTTATAATCAGAATCATTACTATGATCCCCTGAAGGCTATGCTGGAAAATATGTCGGTATTCGGCTTCTATTCAGAAGAGGATTTTCAGTCCATCTGCTTTGCCGAAAATATTGCGGAAATAGAGTCTGAACTTTGTAAGAAGTTCTAACGGTAAATTCGTTGACGCACTTACCCGGTATGAAGTATAATCTCTGCAGAAAAAAACAATATGTGGAGCAGGATATCATGACTTTTTCCAAAGCAGAACTGTTAGCCCAGGCAAAGGCAATTAATAAAGCAGGATTTGACCTTGGTGGATCTCGTGTTTCCAAAATGAAACAGGTATTTTTATTTCCCGGTTTCTTTGACGTGCATGTGCATTTCAGAGAACCGGGTTTTTCTTATAAAGAAACCATTTTCAGTGGAAGCCGGGCAGCGGCCCACGGGGGTTATACCGGGGTCTGCACCATGCCGAATTTGAATCCGGTGCCGGATTCTGTGGAACATCTTCGGGTGGAACAGGACATCATTCAAAAGGATGCCTGCATCTCGGTCTTGCCTTATGCATCCATTACCGTGGGGGAAAAGGGCAAAGAACTGGTTGATGTAAATGCATTAGCACCGCACTGTTTCGCTTTTTCGGATGACGGCGTCGGCATTCAAGACGAAGACATGATGCGGCGGGCCATGGAGCAAATTAAAGATTCCGGCAAAATTTTGGCGGCACATTGTGAAGTTAATGAATTGTTGCACGGCGGCTATATTCATGACGGAGAATACGCGAAGGCCCATGGTCATCGGGGCATCTGTTCCGCCAGTGAATGGAAAGAAATTGAGCGGGATGTAGCTTTGTCGGCACAGACAGGCTGTCCTTATCATGTTTGCCATGTATCTGCCAAAGAAAGCTTGGAAATTATTCGGAATGCAAAATTACAAGGGGTCAACGTAACCTGCGAAACCGGACCCCACTACTTGGTTATGGATGACAGCATGTTGCAGGAAGAAGGGCGTTTCAAGATGAATCCGCCCATCCGTGGGAAAGAGGACTATCAGGCTCTTTTGGAGGCTCTTCAGGACGGCACCATTGATATGATTGCTACGGACCACGCTCCGCACTCGAAAGAAGAAAAAAGCCGGGGCTTAGAAAAAAGTCCGTTCGGAATTGTAGGTCTGGAAACTGCTTTCCCATTGCTGTACACACACTTGGTAAAACCGGACGTTATTTCTTTGGAAAAGCTGATTGACTTAATGGCTCTTGCCCCTCGTCGGCGATTCAGCATTCCGCTTTCTGACAATGACTTCTGTATTTATGACTTGTCAGAAGAATATACCATTGATCCGAAACAGTTTTTAAGCCAAGGAAAGGCAACTCCGTTTACCGGATGGAAGGTATATGGAAAATGCTTGCTGACGGTATATCACGGCCAAGTAGTTTGGCAGGATCCATCAGTTACACTGACAGACTAAGAAAGGAGTTTCCATGAAACAGGGAATGTACCGCATCGCGGAAAACAAAGCACTGACAGACAGTGTCTGGTTTATGGCACTGGAAGGGGATACTTCGGCTTGTACGGCAACCGGTCAGTTTATCAATTTGAAATTAGGGGGTCTGTATTTACGACGGCCGATTTCTGTCTATGATTGGACAGAAAATCAAATTCAGATTATTTATAAAGTGGTCGGCAAAGGAACGGAACAAATGAGCCGTTTGCCGGTTGGTGCAACACTGGATGTATTAACCGGGCTTGGCAATGGATACCGTACAGAGGTAAGCGGTGATAAGCCGGTGCTGATTGGTGGCGGGGTTGGAATTCCACCGCTGTATGCACTGTGTAAACAATTGCTGAAAGAAGGAAAACAGCCAAGTGTTATTCTTGGCTTTAATACCAAACAGGAAGTTTTTTGCAAGGATGCCTTTGAAGACTTGCTGAAAGAGACAGACGGCAAGGTATACGTTACGCTGGTAGAGGGCGGGGAGGAACCGGGCTATTATCCCGGCTTTGTTACGGACGTCCTAACGAAACTAGACTATACCTATTTTTATACCTGTGGTCCCAGCCCTATGTTCCGAGCCATAGAAAGCTGTGCAAAAACCAGCGGTCAATTCAGCTTTGAGGAGCGCATGGGCTGTGGTTTTGGTGCTTGCATGGGCTGCTCTTGTAAAACCAAATATGGAAACAAGCGCATCTGTAAAGACGGACCGGTATTAGAACGGGAGGAAATTATATGGTAGACCTAAGTGTTACACTGTCCGGTGTACAACTGGACAACCCGGTCATCCCGGCTAGCGGAACTTTTGGATTTGGTTATGAATTTGCCGAGATATATGATTTGGACGTGCTCGGTAGCATTGCTTTAAAAGGAACTACAAAGGATCCGCGCTTTGGAAATCCGACTCCGCGTATTGCTGAATGCACGGCCGGCCTGATTAACTCTGTCGGTTTGCAAAATCCGGGTGTGGAGCAGGTTATTGCGGAAGAACTTCCGAAATTGAAGCAGTGTTTTCACAAACCGGCCATTGCCAATGTATCCGGCTTTGCGGTAGATGACTATGCTTATACCTGTGAAAAGTTAGATAAAGAAGAACAGATAGGTTTATTAGAAGTCAATATCAGTTGCCCGAATGTGCACAATGGAGGTATGAGCTTCGGTACCAATCCGGATAGTGCTTATCAAGTTACCAAGGCTGTAAAAGCAGTTACATCTAAGCCGGTTTACGTCAAATTAACCCCTAACGTAACAGACATTGTGCCAATTGCCAAAGCCTGTGAAGAAGCAGGGGCAGACGGTATCAGTATGATTAATACGGTTATGGGAATGCGGATTGATCCGAAAACCAGAAAACCGATTATCTTTAATAAAATGGGTGGCTTTTCCGGTCCCGCCATTTTGCCAATTGCCATACGAATGGTTTATCAGGTATATGAGGCGGTTTCTATCCCCATTATCGGGCAGGGCGGCATTTCTTCGGCAGAAGATGTGCTGGAAATGATGTTGGCAGGTGCCACAGCAGTAGAAGTTGGAGCCGCTAATTTGGTAGAACCAACTGCTTGTAAGAAAATCATAGAAACCCTTCCTGCTGTCATGCAAAAATATGGCATGACCAGCTTGAAGGAAATCATAGGAGGCGCACACAATGGGTAAAGACGTTATTATTGCTTGTGACTTTGCAGGAAAAGAACAGGTTATGGAATTCCTTGATTGCTTCGGAGAGGAGCGTCCGTTTGTCAAGATCGGCATGGAGCTATATTATGCTGCCGGTCCGGACATGGTACGGGAATTAAAAGAAAGAGGCCATAAGGTATTTTTAGACTTGAAGTTGCATGATATTCCAAACACCGTAAAAAAATCCATGCGTGTACTGTCTACTTTGGGAGCAGATATTGTTAATGTTCATGCATCCGGCACGTGTGCCATGATGGAAGCAGCGGTAGAAGGGGTAACCCGTCCGGACGGCAGCCGCCCGCTGGTCATTGCCGTAACACAGTTGACTTCCACCAGTGAAGAACGTATGCAACAGGAATTGCTAATTGGCGCTTCTTTGTTGGAAACGGTGTTGACCTATGCAGAAAATGCCAAAAAATCCGGTTTGGACGGCGTGGTTTGTTCGCCGTTGGAAGCCGGTGCCATACACGAACGCTGCGGAAAGGATTTCTTGACAATTACGCCGGGTATTCGCTTTGCTGACGGAGACATCGGCGACCAAGTCCGGGTAACCACACCGGAAAAGGCCAAGGAAATCGGATCCGACTACATTGTAGTCGGACGCCCCATTACCGAAGCCGCTGATCCGGTGGCGGCATGGAAACGCTGCGTTGCAGAATTTACAGACTAAGAAAACACAGACCAAATAGGAGGATATTCCCATGCAGAAACAAATTGCGAAAGATTTATTATCCATCCGGGCCGTATTCCTTCGGCCGGAAGAACCGTTTACCTGGGCCAGTGGCATTCACAGCCCTATTTATTGTGACAATCGTCTGGTCCTTTCTGACCACAAGGTGCGTACGGATGTGGAAAACGGCCTGATGCAGCTGATCAAAAAAGAGTATCCGGAAGTAGAAGTCCTGATGGGCACTTCTACTGCGGGCATTGCTCATGCCGCCATTGTGGCGCAAATGATGGAACTGCCAATGGGTTATGTTCGCGGCGGAAATAAGGACCATGGTCGTCAGAACCGCATTGAAGGAAAACTAAGCGCCGGGCAGAAGGTTGTTGTAGTAGAAGATCTGATTTCTACCGGCGGATCTGTTATTGAAGTAGTAGACGCTTTGCGGGAAGCAGGTGCAGAGGTGCTTGGTATTGTCAGCATCTTTACCTATGGTATGCAAAAATCCGTAGACAGACTTGGTGCAGCTAACGTAAAAAATGTTAGCCTGACCAATCTGGATGCTGTTTTGGAAGCCGCTGTAGAAGAAGGCTATATTACGCCGGAATGGGAACCGAAGATTAAAGCATTCCGAGACAATCCGTCTGACGAAAGTTGGATTCACTAAAACAAACCCAAAGAAGGAGCACAAAATGAAGAAAGATCTGCTTGATATCCGGGACTTAACTCCGGAAGAAATTGGAGAACTGATTCAAACAGCCAAAGACATTGCTGACCATCCGGAAAAGTATGCCGAAACGTGCAAAGGCAAGAAAATTGCCACTCTGTTTTACGAACCGTCTACACGGACCCGGCTTAGTTTTGAAGCTGCCATGATTGAATTGGGTGGTCAGGCTATCGGCTTTTCCGATGCCGCCAGCAGCTCTGTTTCTAAAGGAGAAAGCGTGGCAGATACGTCCCGCGTAGTAGAATGTTTTGCGGACATTATTGCCATGCGTCATCCAAAGGAAGGTGCTCCTTATGTGGCGGCAACCAATGTGCAAATTCCAGTCATTAATGCAGGGGACGGTGGACATAACCATCCAACGCAAACCTTGACTGACCTGCTGACGATTTCCAGAGAGAAGGGTCATTTGGATAATTTGGTCATCGGCTGCTGCGGAGACCTGAAATTTGGCCGTACCGTGCACAGCTTAATCAGTGCCATGTCCCGTTATGAAGGTGTTCGCTTTGTCTTGATTTCTCCGGAAGAATTAAAAATTCCGGAAAATGTCAGGACAGAAATTTTGGATCGAAATCATATTCCTTATGTAGAAACCACATCTTTGGAAGATGCCATGCCGGAATTAGATGTCCTTTATATGACTAGGGTACAAAAAGAACGCTTCTTCAACGAAGCAGATTATATTCGTCTGAAGGATACTTATATTTTGACTACGGATAAGCTGCAATCTGCCAAAAGTGATATGGCAATCCTGCATCCGTTGCCAAGAGTCAATGAAATTTCCACAGAAATTGATAAGGACCCGCGGGCTAAGTATTTTGACCAAGTAAGAAACGGAAAATACATTCGCATGGCGTTAATTATGAAACTCTTGGGGGTAGAAGCATGATTATTGGCAGCATTGTAAACGGCTTGGTAATTGACCATATTCCGGCCGGAAAGGGTATGGCTCTGTATCATTACATGAAGCTGGATGAAATTACCAGTGAAGTGGCCATCATAAAGAATGCTACATCGCACAAGATGGGGAAAAAAGATATCATCAAAATTAACGAAGTCATTGATGTTGACTATGATATCTTGGGATACATTGATTCCAATATTACGGTTAATATCATTGAAGACGGGGTGCGCACTACCAAGTTGCATCCGGTATTGCCGGAGACCATTACCAATGTAATCAAGTGCAAAAATCCGCGTTGTATTACTTCTGTAGAACAGGATCTGCCGCATATTTTTAAGCTGACAGATCGGGATAATGGCGTGTATCGCTGTGTTTATTGCGAGGCACGGGCCAAAGAACCGCATTCCTTCAAAATAAAATAGGACGCTCTTAGAAAAGCATCCTAAAAAGAGGATAAAAGAGTCAGTTTTTTTCTGCACATAGACGAAAAATAACAGAATGAAAGTCCTTTGGTGACATTCTTTTTCCCTTTTGTTATACTAGGTACCGAATTGAACAAGCATCCTTGTAACTGACGGATGAAAGCAGCGTATACTGCGGAGGAGCAAGGATGTTTTATTGCCGACCGTCTGGGCGCATCTGATTCTGACACGGAATTAGGTGCGCCCTTTTATCATTTGTAAGATTGTTTTTAAAGGAGGAATTCCCAATGAAAAAAGTAGGTTTAATAATGGGAAGCGATTCCGACCTTCCGATTGTCAGAAAAGCCATGGATCTTCTGGCGGAATTGGATATTCCGTTTGAAGCCCATATTTATTCTGCTCACCGGACGCCGGAAGAAGCGGCCAAGTTTGCAAAGGAAGCCAGAGAAAACGGCTTTGGTGTGCTGATTGCCGCCGCAGGCATGGCAGCGCATTTGGCAGGCGCCATTGCCGCAAATACCACTCTTCCGGTTATTGGAATTCCCTGTAAATCCGCAGCATTTGACGGCATGGACGCCCTGTTGTCTACCGTCATGATGCCATCCGGTATCCCGGTGGCAACGGTTGCGGTAGACGGTTCCAAGAACGCTGCCCTGCTGGCGGCGGAAATCCTTGCAGTAGAAGATGCAGATCTTGCTGAAAAACTGCTGGAAAGAAGAAAGGCGGATGCAGCAGCCGCTCTGGCAAAGGATGCCAAACTTGTTGCAGAATACAGCCAGAAATGATTCCGCATCAGTCGGAAGCGTTTTGATATTTAAGGAGGACTTTATCATGGAAAAGAAAGAAATGCTTTATGAAGGAAAGGCCAAGAAAGTTTTTGCTACCGATGATCCGGAAGTACTTTTGGTCAGCTATAAAGATGATGCCACTGCATTTAATGGCCTGAAAAAAGGCACCATTTCCGGCAAGGGCGCTATTAACAACCGCGTTACCAACTACATGATGCAGATTCTGGAAAAAGAAGGCGTTCCAACTCATTTTGTAGAAGAGCTTTCTGACAGAGATACCCTGGTAAAGAAAGTTACCATTGTTCCTCTGGAAGTCATTATCCGCAATATTTCTGCCGGTTCCTTTGCCAAACGCTTTGGTGTAGAAGAAGGCATTGTTTTTGACGAACCGACCATCGAATTTTCCTATAAAAACGACGATCTTGGCGACCCGCTGATCAATGATTATCATGTAGTTGCGCTGAAGCTGGCCACCAAGGAAGAAATTGAAACCATTAAGAAGCTGGCTTTCAAAGTAAACGAAGTCATGAAGGATTATTTCAAGAAGATCAACGTAGATCTGGTAGACTTCAAGTTGGAATTCGGCAAGACCTCCGACGGCACTATTGTTCTGGCTGACGAAATTTCTCCGGACACCTGCCGCTTCTGGGACAGCCGTACCCATGAAAAGCTGGACAAAGACCGTTTCCGCAGAGACCTTGGCAACGTAGAAGATGCCTATCAGGAAATGATGAAACGGATTTTAGGCGAGTAAGCTCTTTTGTACTTTTGGATAAATCTTAATTTTGGAGTTAGCTTATGTCTAATTTAAGAGAAGAATGCGGTGTATTCGGCGTTTATTCCCCAACCAGCAGAGATGTGGCAAGAGATGTTTATTATGGTCTTTTTGCTCTGCAACATAGGGGACAGGAGTCTTGCGGAATTACCGTAAATGATGACGGACTGTTTAACACCTACAAGGATATTGGTCTGGTCAGTGAAGTGCTGACACAGGACCGAATTGAAGCTCTTGGGGAAGGTACCATGGCCATTGGACATTGTCGTTATGGCACAACCGGTGACACGGACCGTAACAATGCACAGCCTATTGTAGTAAACCATATTAAAGGTAGAATGGCATTGGCCCACAATGGTAACTTGGTTAATTCGTATGAGTTGCGGGAAGAACTGGAACTGAAAGGTTCTATTTTCCACACAACCTCAGATACGGAAGTCATTTCCTATATTATTACGGATGAACGCATTAAAGCGCATTCCATTGAAGAAGCAGTAAGCCGTTCTATGGATCGGATTAAGGGTGCTTATTCTCTGGTTATTATGTCTCCAACCAAGCTGATTGCCGTGCGGGACCCGAATGGATTCCGTCCGCTTTGCTACGGAAAAACAGCGGATGGAGGATATGTAGTAGCTTCGGAAAGCTGCGCACTGGATGCCGTTGGTGCTGAGTTTGTAGCAGATGTAGAAGCCGGTGAAATCCTGGTCTTTGACAAAAACGGGGTCCGCAGCATGAAAGAACATTGCGGTAAGGCAGAACACAGGATGTGCGTTTTTGAGTACGTCTATTTTGCTCGCCCGGACTCCATCATTGACGGTTGCAATGTACATGAAGCCAGAGCCAGAGCCGGTGCTTACCTGGCCCTGGAAAATCCGGTTCACGCCGACATTGTTATTGGTGTTCCGGATTCCGGTTTGGATGCTGCCATTGGTTATTCCAAACAGTCCGGAATTCCTTATGAAATTGGATTTATTAAGAATAAATATATTGCCAGAACCTTTATTTCTCCGGGTCAACAGAGTCGGTCGGATAAGGTTCGGATTAAGCTGAACCCGATTATTAGCACAGTAAAGGGAAAACGGGTGGTTCTGATTGACGACTCTATTGTCAGAGGAACAACCAGTGCCCGTATTGTAAAAATGCTGCGGGATGCCGGTGCTAAGGAAATTCATTTCCGGGTTTCTTCACCGCCCTTTATGAACCCGTGTTATTACGGTACCGATATTGACTCTAAAGAGCATCTGATTGCTTGCCACCATACGGTGGAAGAAACAGCAAAAATTATTGGAGCAGATACCCTTGCCTATCTTTCGGTAGATGCGGTAAAACGCATTGCCTGCGGTGTAAAGGGAAAGGGATATTGTACCGCTTGCTTTGACGGCGATTATCCGACTGAAGTGCCGTCTGCACCACAAAAAAGCCGCTTTGAACGAAAATTATCAGAGCGAGACGAAGAAGAACAGGCAGAGAAGAAGGAGAAGGGCGAATGAACAAAAATTCCAAGTCTGATAGCTACGCTGCAGCCGGTGTAGATATTACCGCAGGTTACAAAGCAGTAGAATTGATGAAACAGCACATTGCCAAAACGGTTACCGAAGGCGTCTGCTCCGATGTCGGCGGATTCGGCGGCCTGTTTGAACTGGATTTAACGGGAATGACACGACCGGTTTTGGTTAGCGGCACCGATGGTGTTGGAACCAAACTGAAACTTGCCTTTTTAATGGATCAGCATGATACGGTCGGCATTGACTGTGTTGCCATGTGCGTGAATGACATTATTTGTGTGGGTGCTCGCCCGCTGTTTTTCTTGGACTATATTGCCTGTGGCAAAAATGTTCCGGAAAAAATTGCAGATATTGTCAAGGGTGTCAGTGACGGATGCGTGCAGTCCGGCGCAGCCTTGATTGGCGGCGAAACTGCAGAAATGCCGGGATTTTATCCCATTGAAGAATATGACCTTGCCGGTTATTCTACCGGTGTTGTAGATAAGTCTAAGATTATTGATAACTCTACCATGAAAGCAGGAGACGTTATTTTGGCACTGCCATCCTCCGGCGTGCACTCTAACGGATTTTCTTTGGTACGCAAGGTTTTTGATGTGGACCATGCTGACTTGAAAAAACCGGTTGCGGAACTTGGCGGAAAGTCTCTTGGGGAAACCCTTCTGACCCCAACCAAAATTTATGTAAAACCGGTTCTGGCTTTGCTGGAAGAAGTGCGCGTCAAAGGCATTTCTCATATCACCGGCGGCGGATTTTACGAAAATATTCCAAGAAGTATTCCGGACGGCCTTTGTGCTTCCATTCAGCGTGCCAATGTACGGGTCCTTCCTATTTTTGACCTGATTGCCAAAGAAGGAAACATCAGTGAACATGATATGTTTAACACCTTTAATATGGGTGTCGGCATGAGCATTGTTGTGGCTCCGGAAGACGCAGACAAAGCATTGGCCATTCTGCAGGAGCAGGGTGAAGATGCCTATGTTTTAGGGACCATTACCGAAGGAACAGAAAAAATCCAGATTTTATAAACGCTTTTTTAAGAATGCTTCGGAGGGTGCAAAAATGAAACAGGAAAAAATTTCCATTGCGGTTTTGGTTTCCGGCGGCGGTACCAATCTACAAGCCTTAATTGATGCCGAACAGGAAGGTCGTCTGCCAAGCGGGCAAATTCAATTGGTTATCTCCAACAAAAAGGATGCCTATGCTTTAACTCGTGCAGAGCAGGCCGGAATACAGACGCTTTGGCTCAGTCGGAAAGAACTGGGACAGGAACGGTTTGAAGAAGAATTAGTAACTGTTTTAGAAGAAAACAACATTGATATTATTATCCTGGCCGGTTTCTTATGCATCCTTTCGGAAACTTTTACCAAAAAGTATCCACGTCGTATTTTAAATATTCATCCTTCCCTGATACCGTCCTTTTGCGGAGCAGGGTTTTACGGACTGCGTGTGCACGAAGCCGCCTTGGAAAAAGGAGTTAAGGTAACGGGCGCCACGGTCCATTTTGTCAATGAAATCCCAGACGGCGGAGAAATTATCCTGCAAAAGGCAGTTTCTGTAGAAGACGGTGACACGCCGGAAATCTTACAAAAACGGGTCATGGAACAGGCCGAATGGGAATTATTGCCGGCTGCGGCAGAAAAAGTCTGCGCAGAATTACTGGCGGAAAAGGGGACAAAATGAAAATTTTAGTTGTCGGTAGTGGTGGCCGCGAACATGCCATCATTAAAAAGCTGAAAGAGAACCCACAGGCAGATACCATTTATGCTCTGCCCGGTAACGGCGGAATTGCAGCAGATGCCGAATGTGTTGCTATCAGCGCAACAGATATTCCTGCCATTACTGCATTTGCCGTAAAAGAACAAATTGACTACGCTGTTGTTGCTCCGGATGATCCGTTGGTACTTGGTTGCGTAGATGCATTAGAAGAACAAGGAATTCCCTGTTTTGGCCCGCGGGCAAATGCTGCCATTATTGAAGGCAGCAAGGTCTTCTCTAAGGAATTAATGAAGAAATACCATATTCCAACCGCTGCTTATGAGGTCTTTGATCAGGCAGAAAAAGCATTGGAATATGTCAAAACAGCCAAATTACCGGTGGTCGTAAAAGCAGACGGTCTTGCACTTGGCAAGGGCGTTTTAATTGCAGAGACCAGAGAAGATGCGAAAGCGGCTGTCAAAAGCTTGATGGAAGATAAAAAGTTCGGTAAGAGCGGAGAACGCGTAGTAGTAGAAGAATTTTTAACAGGCCCGGAAGTATCTGTCTTATCCTTTACGGATGGAAAAACCGTAGTGCCTATGGTTTCTTCCATGGATCATAAGCGTGCTTTGGACGGAGATCAGGGACTGAATACCGGCGGAATGGGAACCGTAGCGCCCAACCCGTATTACACCAAGGAAATTGCGGACGAGTGCATGGAACGGATTTTCTTGCCAACCATAAAGGCAATGAATGCCGAAGGAAGAACCTTCAAAGGCTGTCTTTACTTTGGCCTTATGCTGACTGCAGACGGACCGAAAGTAATTGAGTATAACTGCCGCTTTGGAGATCCGGAAACCCAAGTAGTTTTGCCACTATTAGAGTCTGACCTCCTAACGGTTATGCAGGCTACCACGAACGGAACACTGGCACAGCAGGACGTTTGTTTTTCTGACGGTTCTGCTTGTTGCGTTATTATGGCTTCTGCAGGATATCCTCAGGCTTATGAAAAAGGATATGAAATTACGATTCCGGAAGAGCAACTGGCTCATGTTTACGTGGCCGGAGCCAAGAAGGAAAACGGAAAATTGTTAACGGACGGTGGGCGAGTTCTGGGTGTAACAGCCACAGCTGACTCGCTGGAACAGGCCATTCAACAAGCCTATGAAAAAGTAAGCACCATTTCGTTTGCCAACGCCTTTTACAGAAAGGATATCGGCAAAAAAGCACTGGCTGCACGGGAGGAAAATTAATGGTTTACAGAGTCTTTTCAGAAAAGAAGGAAACCCTTGCCAACGAAGCAAAGGCATTGTGGTCTGATTGCACCTCTTTGCTTGGAATCAGCGGGCTGACCAAGGTGCGGATTGTGAACCGCTATGATGCCGAAGATATTTCGGAAGAATTATTTAACTATGCAATCGGAACTGTTTTTTCGGAACCGCAGTTGGACTTAGTATCGGATTCCCTTGATACGGGCGATGCAGCCTATGCCTTTGCTGTAGAATACCTTCCGGGACAGTTTGACCAACGTGCTGACTCTGCAGCACAGTGCATTCAGATTATTTCTAAAGGCGAACGTCCCACGATTCGTACTGCCAAGATTTACCTGTTATACGGAACCTTGACAGAGTCGGATGTAGCAGAAATTAAGAAATATGTTATCAACCCGGTAGAAAGTCGGGAGGCAACTTTTGAAAAACCGGAGACCTTGCGCTTGCAATATGAGATTCCGGAAAGTGTAAAGACCTTGGACGGCTTCCTGAATTTAGATCGGGATGGGTTACAGAATTTTGTAGACACCATGGGATTGGCCATGGATTTGGATGACATTACGTTCTGTCAGAATTATTTCCGCACAGAGCAGCGGGATCCGACTGTAACGGAAATTCGGATGATTGACACCTACTGGTCAGACCACTGCCGTCATACCACATTCTTAACGGTTATTGATGACGCTAAATTTGAAGATGAACTGTTGCAAAAAGCCTATGAAGAATATTTGGCAGACCGGGAAGCACTTGGAGACAAGAAGCCGGTTTGTTTGATGGACTTGGCTACCTTGGCAGTGAAATACTTGAAGAAGACCGGACAGCTGCAGAAGCTGGATGAGTCCGAAGAAATTAATGCTTGTACCGTAAAGATTACAGTGCAGACAGAAGACGGAGAGGAGCCTTGGCTACTTCTCTTCAAAAATGAGACCCATAACCACCCGACGGAAATTGAACCGTTCGGCGGAGCGGCCACTTGCATCGGCGGCGCCATTCGTGATCCGCTGTCAGGCCGCGCCTACGTTTACGGCGCAATGCGCGTAACCGGTGCCGCGGACCCGCTGACTCCGGTCAGCAAGACCATTCAAGGAAAACTTCCGCAGCGGAAGATTGTTACCACCGCGGCGGCAGGATATTCTTCTTACGGTAACCAAATTGGATTGGCTACCGGTATTGTAGATGAAATTTACCACCCGGGCTATGCCGCCAAGCGGATGGAAATCGGCGCCGTTGTGGCTGCCGCTCCGCAGGAAAATGTCCGCCGTGAAGTACCGGCACCGGGAGACATTGTTATTCTGCTCGGCGGAAAAACCGGCCGTGACGGTTGTGGCGGTGCCACCGGTTCTTCCAAATCTCATACGGCACAGTCACTGGAAACCTGCGGCGCAGAAGTGCAAAAGGGAAATGCACCGGAAGAACGCAAATTGCAACGCTTGTTCCGGAACAAAACCGCATGCCGTATGATTAAACGTTGTAATGACTTTGGTGCTGGCGGTGTGTCGGTTGCCATTGGGGAATTGGCAGACGGGCTGAACATTGACCTGAATGCCGTTCCGAAAAAATATGACGGCTTAGATGGTACGGAGCTTGCCATCAGCGAATCCCAGGAACGGATGGCCGTAGTAGTAGAAAAAGAAAATGTAGATGCCTTTATTGCCTTAGCAGAACAGGAAAACCTGCAGGCCACGCCGGTTGCTGTAGTTACAGAAGAGCCAAGATTGGTTATGAACTGGAACGGCAAACAGATTGTCAATGTCAGCCGTGAATTCTTGAATTCCAATGGTGCCGACAAGCATATTACTGTTTCGGCAGCGGCTGCAAAGCTGCAACCACAGCCGATTACCGGTAGCTTTGCAGAACACCTGACAGCCATGGCATCTGACCTGAATATTTGCTCTAAGCGCGGACTTTCCGAACGCTTTGACTCTACCATTGGTGCCGGCACAGTTCTGATGCCATTTGGCGGCAAGAAACAGCTGACCCCAATCCAGGCCATGGTACAGAAGGTTTCTGTGGAAAAGAAACATACCAATACCTGCTCTTTTATGGCTTTTGGCTACAATCCGTTCCTGACGGAACAGAGCCCGTATCACGGTGCCTATCTTGCCGTAGTAGAAAGTGTTTCCAAACTGATTGCTACCGGTGCTTCCTTTGAAGATGTTTATCTGACATTCCAGGAATATTTTGAACATCCCGGTAAAGATTCGTCCCGTTGGGGTCAACCGCTTGCCGCTCTGTTAGGTGCCTACAAAGCCCAGAAGGAACTGGGTATTGGCGCCATTGGCGGAAAGGACTCCATGAGCGGTACCTTTGAAGATCTGGATGTACCACCAACGTTGGTTTCTTTTGCAGTTACCACAGATACTGCAGACCATGTAATTTCTCCGGAATGCAAAAAAGCCGGAAACAAGCTGTTCTTACTGGAACCGGAAACAGACGAAAACGGATTGCCGGTTACAGATTCCTTAAAGAAACTGTTCCATACAGTAACCGAGTTACTTCGTTCCGGAAAAGCGGTTAGTGCTTATACTCCCGGCATGGGCGGTATTGCGGAAGCCGTTATGAAAATGTGTTTCGGAAACGGATTTGGCTTTACCTTTGATAACAGCTTGTCCTTACAGGATATCTTCGGTACCAATTACGGCTCTTTCCTGTTAGAAAGTGCAGAAGACTTGCCCGGTACTTTAATTGGTACGGTAACAGAAGAAAAAGCCTTCCTTTATAAAGAGGAAAAGGTATGCGGTTGTCAGTTGCTACAGCAGTATGAAAACAAGCTGGAAAGTGTCTATAATTGCAATATTTCTCAAGAGGATGTTCCGGTAGAAACCTTCTCTTATCAGGCAAAAGCCAGACGCAGCCCTTGCATTAAAACAGCTAAACCGAAAGTCCTGATTCCGGCTTTCCCGGGCACCAACTGTGAATATGACAGTGCCAAAGCCGTAGAGGATGCCGGTGCAGAAGCCAAAATCATGGTGGTTAATAACCTGACGGCAGACGGAATTGCCAGAAGCGTAGACGCCTTTGCCAAAGAATTGGCGGATGCACAAATTGTCTTCATTCCAGGCGGCTTCTCCGGTGGCGACGAACCGGATGGTAGTGGCAAGTTTATTACCGCATTCTTTAGGAATGACGCTGTTAAGGAAGGGATAACCACTCTATTAGACCACAGAGATGGCTTAATGTGTGGTATTTGCAATGGCTTCCAGGCACTCATTAAGCTGGGCTTGGTTCCGTATGGCAAGATCATAGACACGGATGAATCCTGCCCAACCTTAACTTTTAATAATATTGCGCGCCATCAGTCTCGGATTGTCCGCACTCGCGTATCTTCCAATCTGTCTCCGTGGCTTTCTTTAACACAGGTAGGAGATATTTACAATGTTCCTATTTCTCATGGAGAAGGTAAATTCCTGGCAGATGAAGAGCTCATTCGCAAGCTTGCTGCAAACGGACAAATTGCTACTCAGTATGTAGATGCTGACGGCAATGCTACCAACGATATTCACTACAATCCGAACGGGTCCCTTTATGCAATAGAAGGAATTACCTCGCCGGACGGCCGTGTCTTCGGTAAGATGGGCCACAGTGAACGTATTGGCAACGGTCTGTATCAGAATGTGCCGGGTAATTATGACATTCGTATGTTTGAGGCCGCTGTAAAGTACTTTAAAGGCTAAGTAACACAGCTTAATTAACAGATATAAAAACCGCTCTAAGGTATCCAAAGGATCCTTGGAGCGGCTTTTGTTTATGGTGCATTTGGAGTTGTGTTTATGACTTTACCGGAATTTCTTTTCCTAGGGCAAAGGAGAAAAGGTAGGCCTCTTTGACTTCCATACCGGTGCAACGAGAAAGTGCTGTGCAATAGGTTAGGAGCTGCTCCTGATACAGGTCAATGAAACGATCCGGATCAGACATATGATCGGTTTTGTAATCTACTACAACCAGTTTTTTATCCTCTTCAAAAGCGCAGTCCACGATACCCTGGATCAGTACCTTTTCTTTGGATAATGGCTCCGGCAAATCCGGATCAAAAGTGCCGGCATCTTCCAAAATGGCAAATTTCTTTTCTCGTAGCAGCTGTGGACTTTTTACAATTCGCGCATACAAATTGCTACGGAAGAAACGGGAGACAACGGACGGCGAAATGGAAGCGGCTTCTGTCGGTGTCAAAAATTCTTCATTGACCAGCCGTTCCAGCTCTGCTTGTGGATCTTTGGCTGCTGTCAAAAAGTCTGCATATTGCATGAATTTGTGAAGACAGGTGCCTCGCTCGGCCGGTGTTAAGCCGGATTTGGATAAAAATTCCGGTTGTGCCTTGGCAAAATAACGAAGATTAAAAGTACCGTCCTGCAAGGTAGAGGCAGCTCTTTTGGTTAGGGTGGTGGCCAGTGCCTGATACGGATATTCATATTGAATCCGCTCTTTCAATTCGGCTACCAATTTCGGATCCGGGGCAGGCAGTGTAGTTTCTTCTGACTTGGTGAATTCTTCCGGAATACCGGAATCATAGTAATGGAAGTGCAAACGGAAGTCCGGTGCTAAGAGCGGAATGCGGAAGTCAACCAGGTTCCGTGCCGGTTCCAATGCCGGATGACGTAGGAATGCCATCAGAAGCCAGTCTAAGAAAGAACCGGCCTGTTCTACCGGATAGGGGTCTATTTTTTCGGATGCGGATAGCGGGCGAGCCAGTTTCTTTACTTTGGAGGACAAACTGCTTTGTCCTCCGGGCACACCAAGCATAACCAGCCGTTCCTTAGCACGCGTCATGGCAACATAAAGTACACGCAGTGTTTCTGACAGGGTTGCTCTGTTTGTCTCCAACTGGATGGCTGTATGAACAAGCGTAGGATACGGATAACCGGTTTCAAAGTTGCGCCCTTTCAGGCCGATACCAAGCGTCGGATGGAGAATTAACGGATTGTAAAGATCCGACTTGTTGAACGAATGGTCCAGATTGGCAAGAATACAGATTTTAAACTGTAATCCTTTGCTTTTGTGGATAGACATAATACGAACCACGTCGGATGCTTCCGACAGGGTGGTGGGAGCGTCCTGGTCAAACTGGTTTTCTTCCATATGATCCAAATAGCGTAAGAAACCGGAAAGACCATACGTACTGCGCGTATCATAGCTGTCTGCCATTTGCAATAATTGTCTTAAGTTAGCTTCTCTCTGTTTCCCGTCCCGTTTGGCAGCAACAATATCTAAGTAGGAAGTATCTTCATAAATTTGTCGGATTAATTGGCCACAGGGCATAGAGACAGACAGACGGCGGTATTGCCGAAGTTGCTCTAAGAAGGAACGGTATTTGTTGTTCTCTTCCTTTCGGGATGCCTGTAATAATGCTGCATAAAGAGATGCATACTTGTTTTCCAAGCGAATGCGGGTTAAGTCATCTTCTGTAAATCCAAATAACGGAGAAAGCAGAGTGGCACAAAGCGGAATGTCCTGTAACGGATTATCAATGATGCGAAGGAAAGAGAGAACGGTACTGATATCCGGAGTCTGCAGAAATCCACCGGTTGCACCGGCATAGACCGGAATGCCGGCAGCACGCAGGATTTGCTCATAGACAGGTGCACTGTTTTTGGGTGCCTGTAACAAGATGGCAAAGTCCTTATAAGAAAGGGATGAATCTTTTGCCATGGTTTCCCGAATATATTGTGCAAGAAACCGGGCTTCCGATTCTATTGGTTTTCTTTCTTTTTCTTTTTCCAGTACAAAGAATTCCGTTTCCGGGAAATCTGCCGGTGGATAATAATCGGCGCCAAAGACCAAAGCTTCTTCGTCATTGTAATCAATTTCACCGACTTCTTTGCTCATTAACTGGCGGAAGGTAAAGTTGACAATATCGGTAATGCCTTTTCGACTGCGGAAATTCTTTCCGAGCGTAATGGTGGCAGGATATTGGTCCTTGTTCGGGTCATAAAGCGGATACCGCTCTTTGCGTTCCAGAAAGTTTTCAGGCATGGCTTGCCGGAAACGATAAATGCTTTGCTTTACGTCTCCCACCATAAAGAGGTTATTTTCCTCTTTGGAAAGGGCAGAGAAGATGGCATCTTGTGCCCGGTTGGTATCTTGATATTCATCTAACAAAATTTCCCGGAAAGAAAGACCCAGTTCTTTGGCAAGGTCCGTTCGTTCCATAGGAGTTGCAGCCGGGTCTTTGACCAACAGTTGCAGGGTGAAGTTTTCTACGTCGGAGAAATCCAAGGCATTGGCTTCTTGTTTTAATCGGCCATATTCTTTGGTAAAACGGAGGACTGCTTCCACCAGCATTTCTGCAAGAGGCCGTAATTCGTCTGTATCTGTGCGCCAATCTTTTATGTCGGAAACTAAAATTTTGGGAAGCTGGTTGCTCAGTAAGTCTTTGATGATATCCCGGAACGCTTTGGCTTTTTGGACGTTTTCCAGTTTGGTTAATCCTTTGCCGGAACTCCATTTTGGAAATTGGTAGTTTTGCAAATCGGATAGCATGCCGTCTAAATCGGCTTGCTCTAATTTGTTTTGCAACTTCGAAATAAGGGCGGATTCTTCTTGGAGGAGAAGGACTGCATCGCACGAAGCGGTTTCCACATTGGCAAGCAGGAGACTAAGAGCCTGACTGGCCAAATCAAGAGCGTAGGAAAGTAAAGAGGAAATGCTTCTTTTCAGAGCGGCAAAGACAGGGGTATCAGAAAGTGGAAGCTGTGTGTTATAGGATTGCAAGCTCTGCTTCAGCCAGGCTTCCGGTGAAGGATAGGCGCGGGAGTAGTTATACAGCTTTAGAATGGTAGTTTCTAAATTGATATCGTCTTTACCGGAAGAAAGTAATTCCACCAGCTTTTGAAAGCTTTCCTGTTTTTCGGCATACAATGCCTCCACCACGGTAGAAACCGCGTCTTGTTGTAACAGCTTTCCTTCGTTGTCATCTAACATGCGAAAGTCGGGGGCAATGCCGAAGTGGTCAAAATGCTCTCGTACCAGATTGCTGCAAAAGGCATCAATGGTGCAGATTTTAGCGGAGGGAATTAACAGCTGCTGCTTTTGCAAATGCCCATTTCCCGGGTCTTGTTCCAGTGCGGCAGCAACGGCTTGAGACAAGCGAGAACGCATTTCTGCAGTGGCTGCTTTAGTAAAGGTAACAATTAAAAGTTCGTCCGCATTGCAAGGGTGTTTTGTGTCCGTCAGCCGTTGGATAACGCGTGCAATCAGAACAGCGGTTTTTCCGGAGCCGGCGGCAGCAGAAACCAAAACGGTACCACCACGGGCCAAAATACAGTTCTCTTGATCCGGTGTCCAGTTAGGCATGGGTTTCCTCCTTTCCGCACAAAATGGCAATGGCTTCCTGTTGCTTTAATTTAATGATTTCTTTATATTGCTGCTTGTTTTCCAGATAGGCGGTTTCTTCTAATCGGCAAATGGGGTAGTAGTCACAATAAGTGCAGGTTGATTCAAAGCCGCTTCCTCTGGCAGGGTTGGCTGGTACAATGCCTTCTTGCAAAGATTCTGCCATTTGAATCAGGATGTCATTAATCCGGCCTTGCAGGCGTTGCAAATTTTCGGCCGTAATGAGGCCGGTTTCCAGTTCGCCCTTTTTGTTGGTAATCTTTTTTCCATCAATAGGAAGAAACTTCTTATTTAAGCCGTGTTCCATGGCTTCCAGTAGGTCTTCGTTCATTAAGAATAAGCCACTTCCCAAATCCTGTTTTTGTTTTGCTTTTTGGATGGCTTCCGGATCTTCTCGCTTGCTTGCCATGGAATAGGTGGCACGCTTGGCGGGGTAGTAAAAGATACCGCTTGGTACCACATTTCCGTAGCGCTCTGCACCATTTTGGGAGATAGCAAAAAGGTAAATCAGCATTTGCATATTAATGCCGTAGTTGACCACTTCAGATAAGACAAATTCTTTTCCGCCGGTTTTATAATCCACCACGCGAACATAGGTTTTACCATCCTTTTGATAGGTGTCTACGCGGTCTATGGAACCGTAAATGGAAAGAGAACCACCTTTTGGTAACGCTAACCGATAGGCAGGAATACCATCTTCACTTCCTTTGGGGCCAATGGTTAATTCAAAGTCAGTAGGAACAAAGTCACTGTTTTTGAATTCTTCTACCAGACGTTCCACAACATCTGTCAGAGTAGCGGAAAGTCGGTGGTATAGGTATTGAAAGCGGATGGGTTTATCTTCCAGTCCGCCCATTTTTTCCATTACATAGTTGTTTAGCCAGCGGTCTATTAAAAGACGACGTTCCTTTGGTGTCATGTCAATCAGTGCCGGCATAGAGCTATTTTTAATAATTTGCTCTAAAACATAGTGGATAACGGTGCCGCGTTGCGCCGGATCCAGTGCGGCTTTCTTTCTGGGCTGCGCCCTTAGTCCGTATTTGCAGAAGTATTCAAAGGCGCATTTGTGGTAAACGTCTACGCGGGAGGCAGACAGGCCCATGTCTGTGCCGAAGAGGCGCGTGGCCAGGGCCGGGTCTGCAATGCGGTAGTCGCGGATGTTAGTGGCAGCATCCAGAGTAGACAGCCGCGGATCCTCTGCAATGGCGGCACGCAGGCTGGCAGCTTCCACTGCCGCTGTCGGCAGTAAAGAAGCTTTTGCATAGGCGGCAAAGGTGCTGTTTACTGTTTCTGCAAAATAGGCTTTCGGTAGAGTGCTTGAGGTTAAGAAGGGACAGTTGTCCTTGCCGCCGAAGCAACGTTGCGTACTGCGGAGTACTTCGGATGGCTCCATTGCGGCATTGTCGTCCAGCTTGTGATAACTGAGGTAGACCGCATCCGTAGAGGCGGTAACGGCCGCATAGGCAATAAACAGCTCTTCACTGGCCAGGTCTTCCTTGGACAGGGACAGCTCCAGTCCGTTTTGGAATAAAATGTCCCGATCCTGAGAAGAAAAAATACCGGTGCTGCCGACCACGGATGGAAAGGCGCCTTCCGCCAAACCGGCAACAAAGACAACCTTTGGATTGTCCAAACGAACGCGGTCTGCCGCACCTATGGAAATTTCATCCAAGGTGCTTGGAATAGTGGCAAATTGCGCCATGGAAACGACGGCATGGAATAAATTGCAATAGGTGGAGACGGACAAAACTTCCGGACCACAACCGGTAGACAGGCGGTCAAAAAGATTCATCAGCAGCTCATAAACGGTGTTCTGCTCTTTTGCCAATTCCGCAAAGCCGGCCTCATGATAAGAAACTGCCAGTTTTTTCAACGTGTCCGGAACACGGGTACGTTGTAAAAAATCATATAAAGCGCGGCTGATACCTTCGGCATTGGTTTCTTTTACTTGCTTTTTTAAATGCAGCAAGGGAAGGATGATGGCCTTTCGCATAGCATTCAAATCGGATAGGCGTTGCTTGCTTTGCGGGGTTTCTTCTACCCCCAGTCCATCCGGATGTAAGGTAAAATCCGCTTGCCAATTTTGGGCTTTCAGATTCCAAAGAAGAGCATAGTTTTCCAAGGTTGCCACCTCTTTCTGAGAAAGCGGTGACAAACCGGTTTTCAAATAATGCAGCAGGTTTTCTGTAGTAAAGCCGGTGGTTAACAAGGTCAAAACAGACTTCATCAGAGAAATCAGCGGTTGGTTTGCAATGGGCTGCCTGGAGTCATCAAAGACGGGAATGCCATATCTGCGAAACGCAGTCAAAAGTTCCTGCTTGTATTTTTCTTCTTGGCGAACAACAACAGCCATATCTTTGCAACGAAGCCCTTTTTCCCGCATTAACTTTTTGGCAGTAGCCGCAATATAATTGCATTCTTCCGTCAGCGTTTCGGCTTCAAATAGGGTAAGTCCTTCCGGCTTATCGGCAAAGACTTCCGGAGCGGGGGCAAATAGGTTTTGCTCCAGATGCCGAAGTGTACTACAGGAAAAGCGAATTCCGGTGGTTTCCAGCTTGTTTGAATAGATACCGACACCATTTCTCTGTGCCAGGCGTCGAACCGTATCCTTGGTATGGTTGACCGACTGGAACAGAATGTTTTTGCTTTCGTCTGTACAAAGCGTCAGATAAACATCATCTGCCTGTGCAATCAGGCGAGTCAGTAATTCCTGTTCCTGACCGGTAAACCCTTTAAAGCCGTCTACAGCAATGGTATATCCTGCAAAAAAGCGGGTTTCATCCAGCTTTTGGCAGAGCTTTCTGGTTTGGAGGTCTTCATCCGTATAAGAGCGAAAGAACAGTGCTTCATAGGCATCTGTAATTAAGGCCAGTTCGGAGAGCTTGGCGGACAGATTCTTGCGGCCGGTCAGAACGGCTGCAATTTGCCGCAAATCTTCTGCTGTTACGCCACCGCGGTGCATATCTTTGACGCATTGTAACAGTTGCTTTGCAAGGGAGACACTTTCCGCCTGCCGGGCGTAAAAGACCAATTGGTCTTTTACGGACAGCATGGCCCGCAGCATAAGAATGATGCGGGTGGCATCATCAGCAGACTGACCGGCCATACCACCCAGTTCCCGGAATACATAGTCGGAAAGTCGTGTGAAGCTAAGTACTTCAATGTGCTGTCCGGTCTGCTCTCCGAACTGCTCCAATATGGCCCGTTCGCTTAAAAACGAATACTGTTCCGGAACCAACAGGAGCAGCTTGGTATGGCCTTCAGCGGCCAAGCTGCCCAATTTGTTCCGGACCGTCTCCGTTTTGCCCGAACCGGCCCGTCCTGTTACCAGATGTAGCATGGAATCCCTCCTGAATTTACTACACAAATTATACCGTATTTCAAGGACCTTGATAAGGTCACAAAAGGGTTTTTCAAATCCCGTTTGTTGTAGTATAATATCACCACTAATGTTCTCTTTTCAGAACAGGACTTTTTGGAGGGATTCCATGCGTTCTATAGATGACGTGTTAAAAGAAATTAAACGGGTTCATTTTATTGGAATCGGTGGCTCCGGCATGACGCCACTGGCAGAAATTTTGCTGGCAAACGGATATACATTGACCGGTTCAGATAACAATCCCGGAGATAATATAGATAAATTGCGCGGAATGGGCGTAGAAATTATTATGGGGCAAAAAGCGGAAAATCTGACACTGTTAAAGCCGGAGTTAATTGTATATACAGCCGCCATTTTGCCGGATAACGAAGAACTGGTTGCCTCTAAAAACAGTGGCATTCCGTGTTACGAACGGGCTGAACTGTTTGGTGCCATTTCCCGGATGTATGACAACTGCATTTGTGTTTGCGGTACCCACGGAAAAACCACCAGTACCTCTATGCTTTCCCAGATTTTACTGGAATCCGGAAAAGATCCAACGCTGGTAATTGGCGGACGTCTTCCGCTGATTGATGCCCATGGTCGCGCAGGTAAAACACAGACCATGGTGGCGGAAGCCTGTGAATTTAACAATCATTTTCTGACCCTTTCTCCGGATACTACCATTCTTTTGAATATAGATGATGACCATCTAGAATATTTCAAAACCATGGAATATTTAATTGCTTCTTTTACTCAGTTTGTAGATATGACCAGAGACCTTGTCATTTATAACGGAGATGATGCCAACACTTGCACTGCCATTCGCAATGCGGATCACAGTGGCAAAAAGCGCTTTGTTTCCTTCGGATTGGATCCAGCTAACAATAATGACTACACTGCCAAGAACATTACGTATAACCGTGGTGCTTTTGCTGAATTTGATGTAGTAAAACAAGGGCAGACGCTGGGTCATGTAGCCTTAAATGTTCCGGGCTTGCACAATGTCTTCAATTCACTTGGCGTTATTGCTGCTGCCTTGGAAAATAATGTTTCCATGGACCACATTGAAACCTATATTAAAAATTTTG
The DNA here is from genome assembly GCA_963623075.1 of Bacteroidaceae bacterium. Lineage (GTDB taxonomy): Bacteria > Bacillota > Clostridia > Oscillospirales > Acutalibacteraceae > RUG420. The sequence goes on along the minus strand of CAVFJZ010000002.1, from coordinate 175,043 downwards.
GTGGAGCCGGTCGCCGCTTTGAAATCCTTGGGGAATTTAACGGCATTACGGTTGCCGATGACTATGCTCACCATCCAACAGAACTGGGTGCAACCCTGACCGCTGTTATGAAAATGGGTTATCGACAGGTTTGGGCTGTTTTCCAACCCTTTACCTATTCTCGCACCAAAATGCTGATGGATGACTTTGCCAGAGTTCTGCAAATTCCGGACCACTGCGTCATGACGGAAATTATGGGCTCGCGGGAAAAGAATACAGAAGGGGTTTATACTGCACAGCTTGCAGAAAAAATTCCCGGCAGTGTATGGTTTAATACCTTTGACGAAGTAGTGGAGTATACCATGGCTCATGCAAAGCCGGGCGATTTAATCATTACCCTTGGCTGCGGAGACATTTATAAAGCTGCCAAAAAAATGGCACAGCTGTATCGCCAAAAAGCGGGAAAGGAAAACTGATATGGCAAATTACGGTATTGTGAAGGAGAATGGGGCACTCTATGAAGTGCGCAACATTTCTGATTTCCGGGATATGATCAACCAATCTGCCCGTTTGTTCCGGGATGAACCGGCGTTCCGTTTGCGGAATAAGGTTAGTGAACCATATTATGATATTTCCTACCACCAGTTACGGGAAGATATTCGCGCTTGGGGCACTGGCCTGTATGCCATGGGCTTGCAGGGACAGAAGGTTGCTGTTATGGGGAATAACTCGTATCGCTGGGCTCTGACTTATTTGGCAGTTACCAGTGGGGTAGGGGTCATTGTTCCCATAGACAAGGAATTAATGTTTGATGACGTCAACCGCATCTTAACGGTATCCGATGCCCGCGTCTTAGTAGCAGATTCTCGTGCCCTGAAGAAAATCAAGGAACGTCAAAATGAACTGCCGGGTGGCTTGCGCATTGTTTGTATGGATGCCGTGCCAAGAGGAGAAGATTATCTTTCTTTTGATGAAGTATTTGAAAACGGAAAGCAGTTAATGGAAGATAATGCCAATGCATACCGTTACTATATGACAGAAAAAATTGATCCGGACGCTATGAGCGTACTGATTTTTACCTCCGGCACATCGGATTTGGCCAAGGGCGTTATGCTGTCGCAGCGGAATATCTGCTTTACCGTTATGTCCAATTCCTCGGTTGCCAAGACCATGCCGGGAGACAGAATGCTTTCTGTTTTGCCAATTCATCACACGTTTGAATGCTCTCTTGGCTTCCTTTTGCCACTGTATAACGGCTGTACCATTTCCTTTAATGACAGTCTTTTGCATTTGGCTAAAAACATGCAGGATTTCAAACCAACTGTTATCTTTACTGTTCCGCTTTTAGTGGAAAAATTCCATGCCAAAATTGAAAAAGCGGCAGCAGAAAAGAAACACGGTACCTTTAAATTGAAGCTGGGCAAGCGGATGAGCAATACGGCAGCTAAGTTTGGCCTTAGCATTCAGGATAAAATCTTTGCCGAAATTATTAAGACCTTTGGCGGATCCTTGCGGCTCTTTATTGTTGGAGCTGCTGCCATGGATGCACAGGTGGTAAAAGATTTCAAGACCTTTGGCATTGGTACGTATCTTGGTTACGGCCTAACGGAATGTGCTCCATTGGTAGCTTGTAATCATGACGGCTTATTTACTGCGGATACCGTCGGCAATCCTATCCCGGGTGTTCAGGTAAAAATTGTAGATCCCGGCAAAGACGGTAACGGAGAAGTCATGGTCAAAGGTCCTAACGTTATGCTGGGCTATTATTTGAATGAGGAACTGACTAAGGCCACCATTACGGAAGACGGATGGCTTCATACCGGAGACTTGGGTCACTTTGATGAAAATCATCACTTAGTATTGACCGGCCGCGCCAAGAATATGATCCTGACCAAAAACGGAGAAAATGTATATCCGGAAGAAATTGAAACGTTGTTGAACAAAAATCCGTATATTGCCGAATCCATGGTTATTGCCAAAGATACGGATAGTAAGGGAACTGTAGTAGCAGCCAAAATTTTCCCGGATTACAAGGCTATTGCCGAAAAGCTGAAACAGACGGTAGAACCTACTTCGGAAGAAGTGCGCAAGTTTGTACAGGGTATTGTTGACGAAGTCAATAAGGTTTTACCGAAGTATAAGAATATTTTGGACTTTGATATCCGGGAAAATGAATTTATTAAGACGACCACTGCCAAGATTAAGCGTTACGCCAATCTGGAAGAGGATAAGAAACAGGATTCTGACAAGGATGCCGCTTCTGGTGCGCAGGATAAAAAGGAAGAGGATGAGTGCGCATGCAACAAAAAGGACAATTGACAGTAAGCTTGCCGCGCTTTGATTATATGTGCCAAAAGAACACCTATTCCGGGAGCTGCGGACGGTTCCGTTATAAATTCTTCCCACGGAAAAAGGATGACATTGACACAGTTTTGGTTGCCGCTGTTTACTATGACCGCTGTTATGAACTGGAACAGGAAGCCGGGCGCGTTACGGAACAGGAATTTGCCTATTCCAATGACGGCATAGATCAGGCAGAGCAATTTATTGTCGGCCAGTATTCAGAAAACAATTCATAATTCTTACAAAGAAAAGCCTCCAGTTTTTAACTGGGGGCTTTTAAGATACTATTTTTAAGATACTATTTTAGGCTGTATGCAAGCAGAAGTAGTCTGCCATTTCTTTGGCTGCAGTCAAGTCCTCGGCGTCTTCGGAAACGGACCCGACAGCATATACGTAAAAGTTGTTGTTGGAGTCATCCTTCAATACAGCAACGTAGCCATACAGGGTTTCTTGCATGATGGTATCTTTCATGGTGACCGGGAAAATATTTTTGGTGTACTTATTTTCCACGTGCTCTGTAGTATACTGTTCCGTCCCGCGCTCGGCAAAATTAATATAGTGGCTGATGCCAAGCCAGTTGGATAAGGTTTTCATGTCGGTACGCCCTTCCAGATGATTCCGACGGCCTAAGGTAAAACAGTAAATACCAATTTGTCCCGGCTTAAGAAAAGCGTAGCAATCATCGGTTTTATATTCAGCGTAGCTTTCTTCTTGTAAATCTGAACCGGAAGCTTCATAAGTGTCCCAGGAAACCAACTTGGTAGTAATGTCGGAAGGATACAGGAATCCAACTCCGTCTATGGCATAGGATACCGTATATTTCGTGGTATCATAGGACTTGGTTTCCGCTTCCTGCTCTTTGCCACAGGCACAGAAAGTGGTCAGCAATGCGGTCAGGCAAAGCAATAAACTGAGGATTCGTTTCATATCGGTTCTCCTAAGTAAAATATCTAGACTAAGTATAACATCTTATACTATAATTATTCGACAATAAATATTGGATAAATTTTTTTGTTTTCGGAGGTTCTTTATGAATCAGAAAGTAAAAATTACCCTGCTTATAGTACTGTGCATAGCACTTGTTTCTGCCGGTGCTGTAGCTTTAGGAAAAGCAGTAACCAAAGACAGTAAGACCAATCAAGATACCAGTTCTTCCAGCTCTTCGTCTGCATCGGAAACGGAATCTCAGACGGAGTCTGAAACGGAGTCAGAATCTGTTTCTGAAACCACTTCCGCAAAAACTACCACTTCTACTACAAAATCAGATAAAGTAACCGCCGGCTTGTTTACAACGGATGCGGCATATCGGAACAGTCACAAATATTGTATTGCTGTTAATACGGCGCAAAATATTGTTATTGTTTACAGCAAAGATTCAGATGGAAATTACACAAAGCCATATAAGGCCTTTGTGGCCTCTTGCGGATTGGATTCTTCGCCTACGAAATTGGGTACTTATTATACCAAAGTTAAATATCGCTGGCGTCCATTAAACGGTAATGTTTACGGACAGTATGCCACACGCATAGACGGACCGTATTTGTTCCATTCGGTACCTTATAAGGAGCAATCAGCTGACTCGCTGAAATGGGAAGAATATAACAAACTGGGTAACCGCGCTTCCGAAGGCTGCGTACGGCTGTCCGTGGCAGATGCCAAATGGATTTATGACAATTGCGAACTTGGCACCTGCGTCTATCTTTACAGTGACGCAAGTAAACAGGAGCCTATGGCAAAACCGTCTGCACAAAAGATTCCGGAGAACAGTCCGAACAGGGGCTGGGACCCAACAGATCCAAGTTCTGACAATCCTTGGAATAAATAATTTACGGAAGAAACAAGTACCCCATGGAAAGGCGGATCCTTTTTGACCGATTATCAAAAGCACATTCGAAATTTTTCTATTATTGCACATATTGACCACGGTAAATCTACCTTGGCCGACCGTTTGCTGGAATTAACGGATTCCGTTGCCAAGCGGGATATGTCCGAACAGCTACTGGACAACATGGACATAGAGCGGGAACGGGGCATTACCATTAAAGCACGGGCGGTCAAATTGGACTATCATGCCGCAGACGGTGAAACCTATGAGCTGAACCTGATAGACACCCCGGGCCACGTTGACTTCAATTACGAAGTATCGCGGTCTTTGGCGGCCTGCGAAGGAGCTGTCTTGGTTGTGGACGCAACCCAGGGCATTGAAGCCCAGACCCTGGCCAACACCTATTTGGCGTTGGACCATGATCTGGAAATCTGCCCGGTTATCAATAAAATAGATCTGCCGGCAGCGGACCCGGATCGGGTGGCTGCCGAAGTGGAAGATGTTATCGGCCTGGACTGTGAAATGGCTCCGCGCATTTCCGCCAAGACCGGCGTCAACGTGGAACAGGTGCTGGAACAGATCGTAAATGATATTCCGGCGCCGCAAGGAGATGAAACTGCTCCGCTGAAAGCTCTGATTTTTGACTCGGTATATGACAGTTACCGTGGCGTTATTGTTTATGTTCGGGTAACGGACGGCACCATTAAGCGTGGAGATACCATGCGGATGATGGCTACCGGCGCCGAATTCACGGTAGTAGATGTTGGCTACATGCGAGCTACCTCTTTAGAATCTGCCAAATGTCTACGTGCCGGAGAAGTAGGCTACATTACCGGTTCCATTAAGACCGTTTCCGATGCCAGAGTCGGTGATACAGTAACTTTGGCAGACCGTCCGGCAGCAGAACCACTTCCGGGTTATCGCAAGGTAAACCCAATGGTGTTCTGTGGCGTTTATCCAGCCGATGGCAATGACTATGAAGCGCTGAAGGAAGCATTGGAAAAGTTGCAACTGAATGATGCCTCGCTTTCTTTTGAGCCGGAAACATCGGGCGCACTTGGCTTTGGCTTCCGCTGTGGCTTCTTAGGACTGTTACATCTGGAAATTATTCAGGAACGACTGGAACGGGAATATGATTTGGATTTGGTTACCACTATTCCAAGTGTTATTTATAAAATTCATCTGACCAACGGAGAAGTTGTTGAAATAGACAACCCTTGCAACTATCCGGACCCGGCCGTCATAGATTATGCGGAAGAGCCAATTACCAATGCGCACATTTATGCGCCACCGGACTATGTTGGTCCTATTATGGACCTCTGTCAGGAGCGTCGCGGGACTTTTAAAGACATGCAATATTTGGCTCCGGATCGGGTAGATATTCACTATGAGCTGCCGCTGAATGAAATTATTTATGATTTCTTTGATGTGCTGAAATCCAGAACCCGCGGCTATGGCTCTTTGGATTATGAAATTTTAGGATATCGCCAGTCTGACTTGGTGAAGTTGGATGTTATGCTGAACGGGGAAACCATAGACGCTTTGTCCTGGATTTTACACGCAGACAACGCGTACAGCAGGGCACGTAAAATTGCAGAACGTTTGAAGGAACACATTCCGCGTCAGCTCTTTGAAATTCCCATTCAAATGGCCGTCGGCGGCAAGATTATTGCCCGTGAAACCGTCAAGGCCATGCGCAAGGATGTTTTGGCCAAATGCTACGGCGGTGATATTTCCCGGAAAAAGAAGCTGCTGGAAAAGCAAAAGGAAGGGAAAAAGCGGATGCGCCATTTCGGATCCGTAGAAGTACCACAGGAAGCCTTCATGGCTGTTTTAAAGCTGGATAATGACTAAAAAAATTGGACTTTATTTACATGTCCCGTTTTGCGCCGGACGTTGTCCCTATTGTGACTTTTATACAAAGTGTGCGGACCGCGCTACGCGGGATGCATATGTAGAAGCAATCAAAAAGGACTTAATCGCCAGGGAAAAGGAAGGATATGCCTTTGACACCATTTACTTTGGAGGAGGCACGCCCTCTGTCTTAGACAGCACGCAAATCCGGGAACTGTTGCAACTGGTAAAAGATCATTACCCGGTAGCTTCTGATGCTGAAATTACAGTGGAATGCAATCCGTCCTCCAACTTGGAAGACTTTTTGCCCAAAGTGGCGAAAGCGGGGGTAAACAGAATTTCCCTTGGCATGCAATCTGCTGTGGATCGGGAACGCCAATTGCTGGGCCGCAAGGCGGACCGAACTAGGGTAGAAGAAGCGTTACGTATTGCTCGGGACAATGGTATTAGCAATTTGTCATTAGATATTATGCTTGGGGTTCCCGAACAGACCATGGACAGCTTGCACCAAACGTTGGACTTTTGTCTGCAAATGGAAGTGCCGCACCTTAGCACTTACCTTTTGAAGCTGGAAGAGGGCACAAACTTTTATCGGCGCAGAAACAAATTAGCTCTTCCCTCGGAAGAAACCGCCTGCACTTTTTATGAGGAAACGACTCGTGTCCTGACGAACGCCGGGTTTCATCACTATGAAATTTCCAATTTTTGCAAGGACGGCAAGGAAAGCAAACACAATTTGAAATATTGGCGTTGTCAGAACTATCTTGGCTTGGGACCGGCGGCGCATTCCTATTTAAACGGGTTCCGTTTTTATTACCCCAGAGACTTGGACGTTTATCTTTCCGGCGCCGCTCCTGTCCCGGACGGTACTGGCGGCTCCTTCCAGGAACGGCTGATGCTGGCTCTGCGCCTGGCGGAAGGCTTTTCCGAACCGCTTCCGGAATCCGTGCAAAATAAAATCAACCTTCCGTATATGGCAGAATACATAACCTATGACGGGACTACATTAAAATTGACAGAACGCGGGTTCCTTGTATCTAACGCCATTATAGGAACCCTATTGGAGGATTTTTAATATGGCAGTAGAACAAGTTGTTACCCGTGCAATCGGATCAGCAGTGACCCGTGCTGTAAACACTGCAGTACAAAAGATAGTTGCCAAAACCACAAAGCAACTGGAAAATGACTTTGCCGAGGAGCATAAAGCGGTTACCACTAGTGGCTTCAATGCCGGTATTACCATGAAATACTTCGGCTGGCCTTTAATTCTTTTCTTTGGAATTTCTGCCGCATTCTTCGGCTTTATCTTTTACGGAGATCCCGATAAAACTTTTTCCGTTGTTATTCCCGGTATCTTTCTTTTCTTCTTTATCTTGTTCCTTTTCCTAAAAAAGTTTGCCAAAAAGTCCATGTATGTTTTGCAATTCAATTACCGTGGTATTTGGATTTTTAATGAAGAGGGGACTTTCCTGGATTTCATTGACGCTTCCACCATTTCGGCCCGCAATTACCACCTAAATAGACTGAAAGTGCAGTCTGAAAGCGGAAAGAAGTACCGACTGTTGCGCGTTCGCGGAGAAAATTGGGATACCATGACAGACCTTTTTAGTCAATTCCATGTAGTTTAATTGCTAAACGAATGAACAAATAACAAGCCTCTGGGAAAAGAAAATCCCAGAGGCTTGTTGTTTTTCCTAAAAATTACTTGCTGTCATCATCATCTTCTTCTACATAATCTGCAAAGTCATCAAAGCTGATGGAGCGCATTTCCACACCTTGGAACATGGAATTGGAAGGGGTGGTGGCGTGGTCTTCTTTTGGAAGTTCTTTGACATCAGAAACGGATTCAAAAATGTCCGGATCTACAGCTAAAGAGTGTTCAGAGAAAGGCTCTGCTGAAGAGCTGTCTACGGAAGAGGCCTCTTCTGCCGGGCCTTCCGGGAAATCTTCTTCCAAAAAAGCTTTTTCCGGAGCAGCCTCCTTTTGGCGTGGCGACTTATGGTAGTGAACCAGGTCATCTATCAGGAACAGGAAGCTGACAAAGAAGAGAATGACCGGAATGACCAGTATCAACAGATAAGCAAAACTGTGGCTCATCATATAGTACAGAAGAGCAAGGGCACCGCAGGCAACCAAGTCATTGTAAAAAAGAGTAACTTTGGTAACCTTGGTGGGGCGATCGGCCTTTTGAAATGCCAGAAGAAAAGTGGAAAGGAGCATGATAAGAACGCAACCTGCCGCAATGTACAATGCAAGATCTGTAAACAAGCCGCTGAGAAAAATAGGATAGGCCAGCAGTACTAACAGACCAAGGTTGGCAAGAAGGTAAAGAATAGAGAATATGCTGTTTTTTACCATGCGGATCAACTCCAACTTTTAAATTCGTGCATTTATACTAACAAAAAAGCGAGGGAAAGTAAAATTTAAGCGTCCTTGTTTTCGTACTCATCATTGTAAATGAAGTTTTGGACAATAGTGGCATTTTCGTCTATGTCAAAGACCAGACTGGCCCCAACGCCACTGATTGTTTCGTCATGCCAGGTACCGGTATATGGGATTGACATTTCTGCAATATCATAATTGCGATACAGGAGCAGGTAACCAATGCCCTTATTCATAAGCTGATTTTCCCGAATGTCTGTTGTAATGTACGGCAATACATTCTTCAAAACGCTGTTGATGGTGGAGGGGGTAAGACTGGACATGGCCTGCGTCTTAATAGCGGAAATGACACGACGCTGACGCTCGGTTCGTTTAATATCAGAGTCTAGTCCGCGGATTCGGCAGAACATTAAGGCTTCTTCTCCGTTTAGGTGTACGCTTTCGCCGGAATCAAAATGAAGTTTGTTGCCGGTCAAAGACCACCGATACCAGGTTCTGTTCAAATAGTTGGCTTCTGCCTGGGTTACCTTGACATCTACACCACCGATGGCGTCAATTAATTCCTGGAAGCAATTGAAGTCTACCATGGCATATTTGTCAATTTTAATTTTGTAGTTGTATTCAATGGTGTCAATAACCAGCTGGGTGCCACCGTAGGTGCAGGCGGCGTTCAACTTGTTGTATCCGTGCCCAGGAATTTCCACGTAGCTGTCTCTGAGGAAGGAAGTCAGCTTAATTTTGCTGTGCTTCTTGTCTATGGAAACCAAAATCATGGTGTCAGAACGAGAAACGGTGTCTCCTTCTCTGGCGTCCGAACCAAGCAGAAGAATATTTTCTACAAACGGACTGGATTTCAGCTGCAAGCTGGAAATGTATTGGTTCTTGGCGTGCTCTTCCGTGCTGTAGTCCGTGTTATGGAAGAGAAGGTAACTGACGCCAAGATAAAGCAGAACCAGAACCAGGATGATGCAGAGCAATTTCTGCCACCACTTGCCTTTCTTCTTTTTTTTCTTTGGCGATGCAGCTTGTCTCTTTGCCTGTGCGTTCTGCATTTCAACCAGTGTATCTTTGTCCATGGGAATGTCTCCACGGAGACGAACTTCTGCCTGCTGTCTTCCTTGACGAGCTGGCCGTGAGGCACCGGCACTGCGCTGGGAACCGGCTTGCTGAGAGCGCCTTTGCTGTTGGCGTTGCGGTTGTCTTCTTTGTTGCTGTGCTTGTTGCCGCACCTGCTGTTGATATGGGTTATAGGCATGACTATCCTGCCACTGCGGTGGTAGCTCTACAGTGTCATAAATATCGGAATTGCGATTCCGTTGCGACTTAGAGTCATTGGGCTTAAAGTCGTTGTAGGATAAATTGTTATTGCTTTGTTGGCGATTCCGCGGAACACGGGAAGAATCAGAATAAATATCATCCATGGAATGGGCCTCCTGCTTTTTAATAGGGATAAATAGTTTATTCCCATTCAAAGTATAATACAACTAAAACCTTAAGATTATCTAAGAAAAAAGGATCTTTTCTAATTTGACAAGCCCAGGTAAATCGAATAGAATTCCAGTGGTGACCGGGTTGGGCAGCCGCTGGCACCTTGCGTGCCAGAGGAAAGTCCGAGCCCCACAGAGCAGGATAACGGCTAACGGCCGCCGGGGGTGACCCTAGGGAAAGTGCAACAGAGAGATACCGCCTTCTTTTGGAAGGTAAGGGTGGAAAGGCGAGGTAAGAGCTCACCAGCATGGTGGAGACATCATGGCTATGTAAACCCTATCCGGAGCAACACCGACTTGCATAGGATGGCTCGTCCGCTTTAAAGCAGAAGGGTGGCTGGACCGTGCCAGCAATGACACGGCAAGATAGATGGTTGCCTGAAAAACAGAACTCGGCTTATAGGCCCGGTCCCGCAGAACGCCTTTTGGCGTTCTTTTTTTTGCCGCATTTTCGTTTCGCTTGAAAGCGGACGGCCGACACCGTAAAATGAGTAGGAGTCCAGTGGAAAGGAGCAGTACCATGTCGGAAGAAGAATTGGAATATTTATATGGCGTTGCGGAAGAGACAATCTACCGTAAAGAAGAAACCGGCTTTACCGTACTGGACCTTTCTACGGAAGAAGGAGAACTGATTACGGTGGTCGGCGTGCTGCCGGAGATTAGTGCCGGAGAAGAATTAAAATTAGCGGGGCACTGGGACACCCATGCTACGTTCGGAAGACAGTTCCGCGCAGAGCTGTGTGAACGAAGCATGCCGGAAACGGTGGCCCAAATGCTGAAGTATCTGGCCAGCGGTGCTGTGAAAGGAATCGGGCCGTCCACGGCCAATAAAATAGTAGAAGCTTTTGGAGAAGAAACGTTTGAAGTATTGTCTCATCATCCCGAAAAGCTGGCAGAAATTAAAGGAATTTCTGCTACAAAGGCAAAGGCAATCGGCAAGACGTTCCAAGATCAGTTTGCAGTTCGGGAAATGATGATGTCCTTGTCCAATATGGGACTGACCCCGGCAGAAAGTATTCGTGCATACCGATTCCTTGGCAATTCCGCCGTGGCCAGAATTCAGCAGAATCCGTATTTGCTGTGCCTTGCGGATATCGGAATTAGCTTTGAACGAGCCGACAGTTTGGCGGCCTCCTTGCCGGAGACGCCGGACCCGGGGTACCGAATGGGTGCCGGTATTTTGCACGTACTAAGTCACAATGTGGGAAACGGGCATACCTGTTTGCCAAGAGACAAGGTGTTGGCTCCGGCGGCCAATTTACTTGGCACTAATACGGATGCGGTTGACATTGCCATAGATACCTTAGTGGACCAGCATCAGTTGCGCTGTGCTCCACTGGGCGGCAGAGAATTCCTCTTTTTGCCGGAATTTTTTGATGCGGAATATAATACGGCACAGCGCATAAAGATGTTGGTCCGCTTTCCGCCGGCAGGCCGGTCGGCGCTGGAGCGGGATATTAAACGAATAGAGCAACGAAACGGAATTCAGTATGAAACCAAACAGCGGGACGCCATTATTACTGCCATAGAAAAGGGTGTACTGATTTTAACCGGTGGACCGGGTACCGGAAAAACCACCACCGTCAACGGTATCTTAGAATTATTTGAAGCAGATGAACTGGACGTTGTGTTGACTGCGCCCACCGGTCGGGCGGCACAGCGTATGTCGGAAATTACCGGCAAAGAGGCCAAGACCATTCATCGCTTACTGGAGGCGGAGCGTACGGGAGAAGAGCGCATGCGCTTTGCCCGCAACGCCCGGAATCCAATTGAAGCGGATGCCGTTATTGTAGATGAACTGTCTATGGTTGATACCATTTTGTTCAGTGCTCTCCTGGATGCACTTCCCATTGGTTGTCGTTTGGTTATGGTAGGAGACTCTGATCAGCTTCCTCCGGTAGGCGCCGGAAATGTGTTGCATGATCTGATTCAATCTGAGTTGCTTCCGGTAGTGGAACTAAATGAAGTATTTCGTCAAGCCATGGAAAGCCTGATTGTTACGAATGCACACCGTGTAGTGGCCGGAGAAATGCCGGAACTGCATCGTGTGGACAAGGATTTTTTTCACATGGAGCGTACCAGCGGGCTTCAGACAGCCAAAGATATTGTAGATTTATATTGCAACCGTTTGCCGAAGGCCTACGGATATGATGCGGTAAAGGATATTGAAGTACTGTGTCCTTCCCGCAAAGGGGATACCGGTACTATAAATCTGAATCACCTTTTGCAAGATGCCATTAACCCACCGGCCAAAGGCAAAGGGGAATGGAAGTTGCAAAACCGTGTTTTCCGTGAAGGAGACAAGGTTATGCAAATTAAAAATGATTACAATTTGCTCTGGACCAAGGGAAAAGAAGAGGGAAGCGGTATCTTTAACGGAGATATCGGTGTCCTGACAAAAGTGGATCGGGTACGGGGCATCCTAACCATAGATTTTGACGGAAGAACTGCAGTCTATCCGCCGGAGAATCTGAAAAATCTGGAACTGGCATATGCTGTTACGGTACATAAATCACAGGGGAGTGAATTTGAAGCGGTTATTATGCCGGTAATAGACATCCCGCCACAGCTTTGTTACCGGAACCTCTTTTATACGGCTGTCACTCGTGCCCGCACCCGTATGATCACCATTGGGCGGGAACAGCAAATTGCCGCTATGGTTTCCAATGATAAAAAAATTCGTCGTTTTTCTGCCCTGTCTTATTTCCTGGAGGAAAACAATGAATCCTTACTTCCGTAAAGTTGCCGGACTGCTGTTCCCCGGCAAATGTGCCTGTTGCGGGCAACCCGCAGACGGGACGGAACAGCTTTGTGCCGCATGCGCTTCTCGCATTCGGCCAATCCTGCCGCCGTTTTGTCCCTTCTGCGGCACGTCTTTAGCTGATTGCAAATGCCGCAAGGCGCCGCATGCCTATGAACAGGCAGCGGCGCCCTTTTATTACGAAGATGTTATTCGGGATGCCCTTCTCCGTATGAAATACGGAAGTAGAGAAGAGGTGGCCGTTTTTTTCGGAAAGTACCTAAGTCAGACCATTGCCATGCGGTATTTCGGTATACCGTTTACGCTGATTACCTGTGTTCCCGCCACGCGAAAGAAGACTGCAGAGCGGGGCTTTAATCAGGCAGAGTCGCTGGTGGAACAACTGGACTTACGTTGCTTTACTTGGCTGCCGGAACCACCGTTAGTGGATTGTAAACTATTGCAAAAAAAGGAAACCGGAGAGGCACAGCATATGCTGGGCGCAGAAGCAAGAAGAGAAAACATCCGCAACTCCTATGCACTACATCGCCGGAAAGTAGTGGACGGAGCCGTTATCCTACTGATTGACGACATTGTTACCACCGGTGCTACCGCCAATGAAATAGCCGTATTATTACGCCTTCAAGGAGCCAAAGCAGTTTATGTTGCTTCCGCGGCACTGACGCGAAATACAGGTGCCTTCGGTTCCAAAAAGAAAGCAGAAAAGGACCGTTCGGAGAATTGACGTTCTGCAGGAAATGCATTATTCTATAAGGTGAATTTTTTGGCACTTTAGGCAACACTTTAGGCAAAAGGAGGGGTGGCAATGCTGGGACTAAACATTGGAATTGACCTTGGAACCGCAAACGTAATTGTGTATCAGCAAGGCAAGGGCATTGTCATGTCTGAGCCTTCTGTTGTGGCTTATAAAACCGGTACCGGAAAGGTCTTAGCGGTAGGGAAAAAGGCTTACCAAATGCTGGGAAAGGAACCGGACTCTATTGAAGTGGTTCGCCCTATGCGGGACGGTGTGGTATCCAACTTTACCGTAGCAGAACACATGTTGCGGTATTTTATTAAGAAAATTTGCGGCAATGAAATCTTTAAGCCGAATATCATTATCTGTATGCCGGGTACGGTAACAAACCTGGAACGCCGTACCATTTTGGATGTCATTACTGCCAGTGGTGCAGGTAAGGCATGCTTGTTGGAAGAGCCTATTGCTGCTGCTTTGGGCGCCGGTATTAAAACCTTAAATCCACATGGGGTCATGATTGTTGACTTGGGCGGCGGTACAACGGACGTTGCAGTTATTACCATGAGCTCTATGGCGGTTGCCTCTTCCTTGAAAGTGGCAGGCAATACGCTGACAGATGATATCATTCGTTACTGTAGTTGGGAACGAAATGTATTAATTGGAGAACAAACGGCAGAAGAAATTAAAAAGACCGTTGGCTGTGCCTATCAAAGAAGCAATGAACTTGCCATGATTGCCAAAGGTAAGGATTATATTACCGGCATGCCTATGGAGTTTGAAATTACTTCCAATGAAGTCTACTTTGCCATGCGTCCGCACATTCTTTCCATTTTAGATTCTATTGTGGATGTATTGGAACAAACCCCACCGGAATTGTCTGCCGATATTATGGAAGAAGGCATAGTTCTGACCGGTGGTACGGCTTTGCTTTATGGCATGAAAGAAGTAGTACAGGAACGAACCGGCATCAAGACACGTGTGGCAGATGACCCGCTGAACTGCGTTGCCAATGGTATTGGCATGTGCCTTTCGGATTTGGATCTACTAGCCAATAACGGATATTTGTTTATGTCCCGTCAGGACATTTCCGGTGTGGCAAACACCGACGAAGGGGATTACTGATATGGCACGCGAACATCTTCCAACCCCTATTTTTGACGCTTTTACCGAGGGCGTTGGCACCGGTGGCCTTCGCTCAAAAAGTGATATCCAGTTGCTCATCTGTGCTTTACTGGATGCATTAAACGGACCGGTTCCCGTTCGCCTGATTAGCAATACTTGCCAGAAAGAAGAGCTGGCCAATTACTTTGAGGTGCAGGAAGCCATTGCTGAACTTGTGGAAAAGGGCCTGCTGCAACCGGAATTATCTGAAGAAGAGGAAATTATTGAATTGACAGAAGAAGGAAAAATGGCAGCTTCCGTTTTACAGGAAGATCTGCCGAAATCAGTATTAGATATTGCCGTTCACTCTGCAAAACGGCAATTAACCTTAGAACGGAATGCCAGAGAAAACGATGTCCGCATTGAACCATATAAAGACGGATATCGCGTATCCTTTTGCATGTCAGAAAAGGATACCGATCTTTTGACACTGACCGTCTTTGTTACCGATCGAGATCAGGCGGAAAAGTTGAAAGATAATTTCTTGGAAAATCCCGTTAAAATTTACTCGGCCATCCTAACCAGCTTAATGGTGGATTAATTAAAAAAAGAAAGGACCGCTTCCAACGGAAACGGCCCTTTTTGTCTTTATAAAATAATTTCATGGATTAAGGTGCGGGGAGCGGGAGGCTCTTTAGAGAAGGCCAACGCAGACAGAAAGACTTGTTCTGCTTCATAGAAAATACCGTCCGTATCCGTACGGAAACTGGCTAAAGACTGCCCTTCTTCAATATAATCTCCCGGTTTGACATGCAGGACAATGCCGGCTGCATAATTGATACGAGAATCTTTCCTTTCTCTGCCGGCACCAAGCAGGCAGGCCACAAATCCGATTTTATCTGTTTCCATATGGCAAAGATAACCACTGACCGGCGATTTGACAGACGTAATATGCTTGCTGACAGGGAATCCGTCCGGTTGGAAAATAAGATTAGCATCTCCGCGCTGACAACGGACCATTTCCGCCAGCTTTTGTAAGGCAGATCCGTCTTCCACCACGGCTTTTACTGCTTGGTCCGCTTCTTCTTTGCTTTTCTGAAAAGCGGCAGCATACATGGCAGAAGCAATGGAAAAGCTGACTTCTTTTAAGTCGTCCGGCCCTTTGCCATGCAGTACTTCTATGGCTTCCATGACTTCTAAACTGTTGCCGATGGCGTATCCGAGCGGTGCATCCATATCTGTAATTATGGCGGTAACATTGCGTCCGGCGCTTTTGCCGATTTCTACCATCAGGCGAGCTAGCTCTCTGGCCTCTTTCAAGGTCTTCATAAATGCACCGCTGCCCACGGTTACATCTAAAATGATATTTTGACATCCGGTGGCCAGTTTCATGCTCATAATGGACGAGGCAATCAGTGGAAGGCTATCTTCAGTGGCGGTAACATCCCGCAAGGAATACAGTCGTTGATCAACGGAAATCAGATCTTCGGTCCGGCTGATCAGAGCAAGTCCTATTTTGTTGACCTGGCTTAAAAACATTTGTGAATTTAATGCCGTTCGGAAGCCGGGAATAGCATTTAATTTGTCCTGTGTTCCGCCGGTGTAACCTAAACCGTGATCTACCATCTTTGCCACCTTGCAGCCCAGTGCAGCAGCAATTGGCGTTGCAATCAGCGAGACTTTGTCTCCGACGCCGCCGGTACTGTGCTTATCTACCGTTGGTCCTTGTATTTTACCAATATCTACTTTCTTTCCGGAGTTTGCCATGGCATAGGTCATAGCAAAGGTCTCTTCTTTTGTCATGCCGCGGAACCAAATGGCCATTAAAAAAGCGGACATTTGGTAATCCGGTACTTTGCCTAGGGTAAAACCATTGATAATTTGGCGGATTTCATCCTGGGACAGTTCATAGCCGTCTCGCTTCTTTTGGATAATATCGTTAATTCTCATGAACAATACCACCTTAAAATGGAATGTTTGCATAATTATAACACACTCTATATTTTGTTGTCAGTAAAGGGAAAGCTATGCTAAAATATTTTAAGTATTGAAACAAAAAGGAAGTGTAGCAAATGGCAGGAAAGTATTCCGTGGCACTGAGTAAAATCATTGCGGCAGAAGGGTACACGCCAATTTATCTTCCGTGTAATGCAGATGATATTCTGATTCATTCCATGGAAGTGAATCGCCCGGGCTTAATTCTGGCGCGTTATGACAAAAACTTTACCCCGGAACGAATTGAATTCTTGGGAAATTCGGAATATCTTTTCCTGGAAGACCTGACCCAGGATCTTCGGAATGAAAATATAGATCGTTTAATGCGGGAAAAACCGGCAGCCTGTGTGTTTTCTGTTATGGTGCCAAAAGACCTGATTCAGGACTTTGTCCCGTTTGCAGAACAATATCAGGTGCCGCTGTTGCAAGCCAGTGACCATACCTCTATTGCCACCACGTCTTTGGTGGAATTTCTGAATGTAGAACTGGCAGAACGGGAAACCCGTCATGGTGTTTTGGTAGATGTTTCCGGTGAAGGTATTTTGATTGTCGGAGACTCCGGCGTCGGAAAATCAGAAAATGTAGTAGAACTGATTAAACGTGGACATCGGCTGGTAGCAGATGATGCTGTAGAAATTCGAAAAGTATCCAAGAAAGCATTGGTCGGTTCCGCTCCGGATAACATTCGTCACTTTATTGAACTGCGTGGGGTCGGCATTGTAGATGCACGTCGGTTGTTCGGTATGGGAGCCGTCAAAATGACGTCTAAAATTGACCTGGTAGTAGAGTTGGAAAAATGGGACGAAAACAAAGTCTATGAACGGATGGGCATTGCGGAGGAAACCGCCAATATTTTGGGTGTAGAAATTCCGAAGATTACCGTTCCGGTCAGCCCCGGACGAAATTTGGCAATCATCATTGAGGTGGCAGCCATCAATAACCGTCTAAAGGCAATGGGTCACAACTCTGCACGGGAACTGCTGGAAAGTCTTGGTATGGAAGATGATGAATTCCTTCCGCCAAAGCCGGCAGAAGTAGATCCGTGGCACAATCAGATTTTCTGGTAAAAAATAGAAATAAACGCAGAAGAGGAAAGAAACAGAAATGTACAAAATTGGAATTGACCTCGGCGGCACCAATATTGCTGCCGGTGTAGTAGATGAAAACCACCGAATTCTTGGAACCGCTTCCGTAAAGACCAACTGCCCGCGCCCGGCAGAGGAAATTGCAGACTCTATTGCCGAAGCGGCAAAGCTGGCTGTTCGGAAGGCCGGAATTTTTATGCAAGATGTGGAAAGCGTTGGCGTTGGTACACCGGGTGCGGTGAACGCAGACGGTGTGGTAGAAAATTCTCCGAACCTCGGCTTTTTGCATACGCCGCTGCGGGATATGATCCGGCAGCGCTTGGGAAAGCCGACCTTTGTTGAAAACGATGCCAACTGTGCCGCACTTGGGGAACAGCTTGCCGGTTGCGGCAACGGAGTACCGAATTTTATTGCGGTAACCCTTGGCACGGGCGTTGGCGGCGGAATTATTTTGAATGGAAAGCTTTTGACCGGCATCAACGGTGCCGCCGGAGAAGTCGGCCATATGGTTATTGTAAAAGATGGTATTCCTTGCAAATGCGGCCGCCAAGGTTGTTTTGAAAAATATGCTTCAGCCACCGCCTTGGTGCGGGAAACCAGAGAAGCCATGGAAGCTGACGCTTACAAGACCAGCTTGATGTGGAAGATTTCCGACAGTCTGGAAAAGGTAAATGGTATTACTTCCTTTAAGGCTGCTCGTCAAGGAGACGAATTAGGCTTAAAAGTAGTAGAAGAATATGTCAATTATTTGGCGGTCGGAGTAACAGATCTGATCAATCTTTTTCAACCGGACATCCTTTGTATTGGCGGCGGTATCTCCAGAGAAGGGGATTTCCTTATTCAGCCGCTCATTCAAAAAGTCAATGAACAGCAATATGCCCAATATGCCATGAAGAAAACCGAAATTAGAGCTGCCGTGCTCGGCAATGATGCCGGCATTATTGGTGCTGCCCTGTTAGCTACCTTGTCTTAAGGAGACTGTCATGTACGAAACCATTTTAGCTGTGGCTGAAGCTTACGGTTGCAAAGCCACAAAACAGGCAGATATGAGCCACTATACCAGCTTTCGGGTTGGTGGACCGGCAGATCTTTTAGTAGAACCGAACAGTACAGATGCGTTATCTGCCTTACTGAAAACTTGTAAACAAGAAGGGGTAAAGCCTCAGGTCTTAGGGAAGGGTTCCAATGTACTGGTACCGGACAGTGGTCTAAATAATGTAGTTCTGCTCTTAGGTGATTCCTTCAGTAAAATAGAATACTGCGGCAACAATATGGTGCGTGCCCAAGCCGGAGCGTCTGTTACCAAACTGTGCCGCTTTGCGCTGGAGTACAGCCTGACCGGTCTGGAATTTGCCTACGGCATTCCCGGCTCCGTTGGTGGTGCCATTTATATGAATGCCGGTGCCTATGGCGGGGAAATGAAAGACGTGGTCATGGTGGTCAACCACATGAATGCAGACGGTGAAAAAGGCTCTTGGCAAGGGAAAGCAGAACTTGGATTTGATTACCGACGCTCCAATTATATGGGCGCGGACCTAATTATTACTTCGGTTATCTTTTACTTAGAAAAGGGTAATCCGGATGCCATTAAAATGAAAATGGATCAGACCATGGCACGCCGAGTTGCCAAGCAACCACTGGAATATCCCAGTGCCGGAAGCACCTTTAAGCGACCGGAAGGACACTTTGCCGGTGCCCTGATAGAACAATGTAACTTAAAAGGATATACCATTGGCGGAGCACAGGTTTCCGAAAAACATGCCGGCTTTGTCATTAACCGTGGAAATGCCACGGCTACGGATATTTTGCAATTGATTTCTTATATTCAGGAAACTGTTCGGAAAGAAACAGGAGTTAGCCTGGAACCGGAGGTACAGATACTCTAATCCACAGGGGGGTGGATCCATGAAATTCCTTATTGTAACAGGGCGTTCCGGCGCCGGAAAATCCAAAGCCATTGAAATGCTGGAAGACCTTGATTTCGTTTGCATAGACAATATGCCACCACAGCTGTTGCCGTCCTTCGGGCAAATTTTTCTGAAGTCCGAACAGGACTTCCGTGCCGCAGTCTGTGTAGATGTGCGTGCCGGCAAAGAATTCAAGACGCTGTATAGCTCTATGGACACCTTAAAGGAACAGGGGATTGACTATCGCATTTTGTATTTGGACTGCGAAGACGAAATACTGCTACATCGCTTTAAAGAAACCAGACGGAAACACCCGTTGTACAAAGACAATAATACCTTGGAAGAGGCTTTGGCCGAAGAAGAGGAAATGATGGCACCGCTGCGGGATATGGCAGATTATGTTATTGACACCACACATCTGAAACCTGCACAGTTGAAGGCCCGTATTGCCGGTATCTTTGATTGTAATTTACAGCAGACCTTGCAGGTTACCTGCATGTCTTTTGGCTTTAAGTACGGGATTCCGGCAGATGCTGATTTGGTATTTGATGTACGCTGCTTACCCAATCCGTTTTATATTCCGGAATTGAAGTCACATACCGGACTGGATAAGGACGTTTCGGATTACGTTATGTCTTATGAAAGTGCTCAAACATTCTTTGCTAAAATGCAAGATCTGATTTCTTTTTCTTTGCCGCTGTATGCCGCTGAAGGCAAGGGAAGTTTGGTTATTTGTTTTGGCTGCACCGGTGGGAAGCATCGTTCCGTTACTTTTGCCGAAGCCATGTACGCATATTTGAAGGAACAGGATATTCCGGTAAATGTTTTTCATCGGGATATTGTGAAATAAAGGAGGGGTATCGTGTCTTTTGCTTCCCGGGTAAAAGAGGAACTGTTACAGAATCAGGATGCGTTCCAACAACGGCCGAAAGCCTGTTGTCATCATGCGGAACTATACGGTCTGATGTTGACTTGTCGGGACTTCAGTAAAGCCCATATGGGAATCAAAACCGAAACCGAAGCCATTGCCAAGAAGTATGCCGCCGGCATTATAGAGCTGACGGGACATACTCCCACCTTAAGTAAATCCGCAGCAGGCAAGTACCGCGTTACAGTAGATTCCTTGGAAGACAGAATTGCTGTTTTGGCAGCATTTGGCCATGGCCCCGGAGAAGTCACCAGAAGACTAAATCACGCCAATCTGGAATTTGACTGTTGCCACGCTGCTGTATTGCGTGGCGCCTTTCTTTCCTGTGGTACCATTACGGATCCGGAAAAAGATTATCATTTGGAATTTGTGTTGTCCCATAAAGTGCTTTGTAATGACCTTATGAAGCTGTTTTCCGAATGGAATCTGACACCTAAATATGTACAGCGCAATGGAGCCCATATTATTTACTTCAAAGATTCGGAAAGTGTAGAAGATTTATTAACCTTGATGGGGGCTACGGAATGTTCCCTGGACCTGATGGGAACCAAAATGTACAAGGACATGCGGAATCGGGTAAACCGTCGCATGAATTTTGAAAATGCTAATTCCTCCAGAGCCTTCGATGCCGCTTATAAGCAATTAGAAGCCATTCGTACCATTGAAGAAGAAAAGGGATTACAATATTTACCACAGGATCTACAGGAACTGGCCTTGCTCCGGAAAGAAAATCCGGATTACAGCCTAAAGGAATTGGGGGATAATCTAAAAGAACCCCTTTCTAAATCCGGTGTTAACCATCGCCTGCAACGAATTTTAGAAATTGCGGGAGAGCTGCGCTGAAGGAGGTGCCGTCATGGCTTTTACCCACTTACATGTGCATACGGAATACAGCCTTCTGGACGGTGCCTGCCGTATTCCGGAGCTGGTGCAGCGTGCCAAGGACTTAGGACAAAGTGCACTGGCAATTACGGACCATGGCGTTATGTACGGCGCCATGGATTTTTATAAAGAAGCCAAAGCTGCCGGTATCAAACCCATTTTGGGCTGTGAAGTTTATGTGGCAGTAGGAAGTCGCTTTAACAAAACCGGACCGGAAGCCAAAGAACGACATCATCTGATTCTTCTTTGCGAAACGGAAGAGGGTTATCAAAATCTGATCAAACTGGTTTCTGCCGGCTTTACGGAGGGCTTTTACAGTAAGCCGCGTGTAGATAAAGAGTTGCTTCGGCAGTATGCAAAAGGATTGATTGCCTGCAGTGCCTGCTTGGCCGGCGGCGTCAATTCTCTTTTATTATCCGGAGATTATGACGGAGCAAAAGCAGAGGCACTGGAGTATGAATCCATCTTTGGCAGGGATAACTTCTTTTTGGAAGTGCAAAACCATGGCATGACAGAAGAATTGCAAATTTTGCCGCAGATAATTCGACTCAGCAAGGAAACCGGCATTCCAATGGTAGCCACCAATGACGTGCATTACCTGCAAAAGGAAGATGCACAGGTACAGAAAATTCTGGTTTGTATTCAAACCAACCATACTATAGAAGAAGATACCGGGCTGGATTTCCGCACCCGGGAGTTTTATCTGAAGTCGGAACAGGAAATGCAGGACCTGTTCCATGCCATTCCGGAGGCCTTGGAAAATACCAATCGGATTGCCGGGCGATGTAATGTCGACATTCAATTTGGGGTTACCAAATTGCCGCACTTTACCATTCCGGAAGGGTATGACAGCCATGAAGCATATCTTCGCTATCTGGCGGAAAAGGGACTGACTCGCCGATACGGAAACAAGGTACCACAGGCTTACCTTGACCGAATGAATTACGAATTAGATATTGTCGGCAAAATGGGATATACAGATTATTACCTGATTGTGTATGACTTTGTTCGCTTTGCCAAATCTAAGGATATCCCGGTGGGGCCGGGTCGGGGCTCCGGAGCGGGATCTATTGTGGCCTACTGTGTCGGTATTACGGACATAGACCCCATGAAATATGGCCTGCTCTTTGAACGGTTTTTAAATCCGGAACGGGTTTCCATGCCGGACTTTGACATTGACTTTTGTTATGAACGTCGTGGCGAAGTCATAGACTATGTTACAGAAAAATACGGTGCCGACCACGTGGCTCAGATTGTCACCTTCGGAACCTTGAAGGCTCGGGCCGCCATTCGGGATGTTGCCCGTGTTCTTGGTATTGCCTATGCCAAAGCGGACGCAGTCTGCAAGCAAATTCCATGGGCTCTGTCCGGAAATCTTGCCGGCGCTGTGAAGCAAAATCCGGATTTGAAAAAATTGTATCAAAAAGACCCGGAAGTAAAACAATTAATAGACAACGCTTTGAAAATAGAAGGTATGCCACGGCACAGCTCGACTCATGCTGCCGGCGTAGTTATTACAGCAGAACCGGTCAATCATTATGTGCCACTTGCCAAAAAAGATGATTCCGTGGTAACGCAATATACCATGACTACTTTGGAGGAACTGGGCTTACTGAAAATGGATTTCCTTGGTCTGCGAACGCTGACCGTTATCAAAAATGCAGAGAACCTAATTCAGAAGAAGAACCCTTCTTTTCGGGTTGCCGATATTGATTACACAGATTCTGATACTTTTGCTATGTTTGGAAGAGGAGATACGGAAGGCGTCTTCCAATTTGAAAACGGTGGCTTACGCAACATTTTAATGCAGTTTAAGCCGACGAAAGTGGAGGACTTGATAGCCCTTACATCGCTGTATCGCCCGGGACCCATGGATTCCATTCCAACCTACTTACATAACCGACTGCATCCGGAAGACATTCGGTACAAAACCCCGGAACTGAAAGAAATTCTGGAAATTACTTACGGATGCATTGTGTATCAGGAACAGGTTATGCAAATTTGCAGAAGATTGGCAGGATACAGTTTTGGCCATGCAGATATTGTGCGGCGTGCCATGGCTAAGAAAAAGCACAAGGTCATGGAAGAAGAACGGAACAAATTCGTGGCCGGTTGTGTGGAAAACGGTATTCAGGTCAGTGCAGCCAATTCCATTTTTGATGATATGATATCCTTTGCTTCTTATGCATTTAATAAATCTCATGCAGCTGCTTATGCCACATTGGCCTTTCAGACGGCCTATTTGAAATGTCATTATCCGGCAGAATTTATGGCATCTCAGATTACCAGCGTTTTGGACTGGACAGACAAGGCGGTAGAGTATGTGGCAGAGTGCCGCTTTAAAGGCATTGCTGTTTTGAATCCGGACATTAATACCGGTTACGGAGAATTTACGGTAGACAGACAGGGCAATATTTTGTTTGGCTTGCTTGCAGTAAAGGGATTAGGTCGTAATTTGATTCAAACCATTGTGGCGGAGCGGGAAAACAATGGGCCATATACCTCCTTTTATACATTTTTGAAGAGAATCCAAGGGAAAAGCTTTAATAGAAAGGCCGTGGAATCTTTAGTTAAATGCGGTGCCTTGGATGGATTTGAATTGAACCGCCGTCAGATGCTGACCCTTTTGCCGGACTTGCTGGCGGAGCTGGATTCCACCCGCAAGCATAATGTGGAGGGGCAGCTTGGTCTTTTTGATTTAGACGGAATGTCCGCAGCAGAAGAACCCGGTACAAAGGTACCAAACCTGCCGGAATTTGCACCGGCGGATTTGCTGGCTTATGAAAAAGAAACCACCGGGTTATATTTGTCCGGCCATCCGTTGCAGGACTATGCTGACGTTGCCAAATCCTGCAGTACCGCAGCAATTTCAGACCTGCTGGCAGCTACAGAAGATGGTACTTCACGGTACCATGACAATGACAACGTCCGCATCTTAGGTATGATTACAGCCATCCGGCTCCGCGTGACCAAGTCCGGCACCACCATGGCCAATGCTACTTTTGAAGACTTAAGTGGTTCCATGGAACTGGTTGTTTTTCCAAAGACGTGTCAGGACTCCGGTCCGCTTTTAAAAGAGGGCAGCGTAGTTTATTTGCATGCCAGACTTGCCATTGAAGACGAAGAACGGCCAAAGCTACTGGCTATGAAACTGGAATCTGTTCCAACAAAAAGCCTGAAAAATCAAAAAGAAGGAAAGCACAAGCATAATGGCTTATTCCTTCGTTTTGACAATAACCGGGATGAACATATCCCAAAAGCAGAAAATTTATTGGAAATCTTTTCAGAAGGTCCCTATCCGGTCTACTTCTATTACAAAGAGAGCGGTACCTATGTTCCCCAGAAATCGTTGGGCGGTATTCAGATATCTGAGGGACTTTTAGGGGAATTAAAGCGGATTTTAGGCGCAGATAACGTGTTTTTCCGTTCCAACTGATTGACACTGAAAAAAGGCTGTGCAATAATAATTTTCCGAAAATGCATGATTTGGAGGAAGACTTATGAAAACCATTGGTGTTTTAACATCCGGCGGAGACGCACCCGGAATGAATGCAGCCATCCGTGCAGTAGTTCGTACCGGTGTACAGAATGACATGCGGGTTCTGGGCATTTACAACGGCTACGAAGGACTCCTTGCCGGTGATGCTTGTGAAATGAACCTCCGGTCGGTTTCTGATATTATTCAGCGGGGTGGTACCGTGCTGAGAACGGCGCGGTCTCGTGAATTTACAACGGAACAGGGCGTGCGTAAAGCTGCTGAAATGTGTCGCCGCATGGGCTTGGAAGGTTTAGTTGTTATCGGTGGTGACGGCTCTTTCCGCGGCGCACAGGACTTGTCTCGCCATGGAATTCCTGTAGTTGGCATTCCCGGCACCATTGACAATGATATTGGTTGTACCGAATATACCATCGGTTTTGATACCGCTGTTAATACCGTTATGGACATGGTAGACCGGGTGCGGGATACCACAGAATCTCATTCCAGATGTTCTGTCATTGAAGTTATGGGACGTAAGGCAGGATGGATTGCCCTGGATTCCGGCATTGCGGTCGGCGCCACATCCATTCTGATTCCGGAATTTGAATATGATTTTGAAAGAGACGTTGTTAACCGGATGCGTCAGACCATTTCTACCGGCAAACAGCACTTTGTCATTATTGTTGCAGAAGGCTGCGGAGATGCCAATGAAATGGCCAAGCTGATTCAAGAAAAGACCGGTGTAGAATCCCGTGCAACCATCCTGGGTCACGTACAGCGTGGCGGTGCCCCAACCGTTCGGGACCGTGTTTATGCTTCTCGTCTTGGCAACTATGCTGTACATCTGTTGCGGGATGGCGCCGAAACAGAAAGCCGCGTAGTGGCCATCAAGAACGGTGAAATTGTAGACTATGACATTGAAGAAGGCCTGTTGATGACCAAGAACATTGACCTTGGTATTTATCGCATGGCTCATGAAATTTCCATCTAATCTAAAGCATTCAAAGCCCGTTGCACTTTCTGTGCGGCGGGCTCGTTTTTTCAATGTTTCTTTAAACTTTTATGATATAAAATAGGAGTCATAAGTAAACCGAGTGTACTGGAGGCGGCTGTATGCGAATCTTACTGGTAGAAGATGAAACAAGAATGGCACAGGCTTTAAGGGAAATTTTAAAGCTGGAGGGCTATGAAGTAGATTCCTTTGCCAATGGCACGGATGGCCTTGCGGCGCTGGAAAGCAATATTTATGACCTTGCTGTTTTGGACGTCATGCTTCCCGGAAAGAACGGATATGAAATTACGCGGGAAGCCAGAAAAGGCGGTATCCTGACCCCGATTTTAATGCTGACGGCCAAAACGGAGTTAGATGACAAGGTGACCGGTCTGGACAGCGGCGCCGATGATTACTTGACCAAGCCGTTCATGACCAAAGAGCTGTTGGCACGCTTGCGTGCCCTAACTCGGCGTGCCACCGGCGCTGCAGACGACACCTTGTCCTTCGGGGACATTCTTTTAACGGCAGGAAATTTAACGCTTTCCTGCACCGGAAGCGGCCAGTCCGTGCGGCTAAGTGAAAAAGAATACCATATACTGGAATATCTGATTCGTAACGGTGGCCAGATTCTGACCCGAGAGCAACTGGCAGTAAAGATCTGGGGCTTTGAAAGTGATGCCGAATATAACAATGTAGAAGTGTATATGTCTTTTACTCGAAAGAAACTTAGCTTTGTTGGCGCAAAAACAGAAATTAAAGCAGTGCGTGGAATCGGGTACGAATTGAGGTATGACCATGTTTAAAACATCCAGAAAACGAATTGTTGCTACTATTATGGTCATCCTTGTCTTGGTGTGGGCCGGTTCATTGGGGATTATTTATGCTTCCAGTTATTTTGAAATGTCCAGACAGAATGAAAAAATGTTGAAAACGCATGCGGACTTATACCGACTTTCCTCGGAACTGGAGACTCCACCGGAGCAAGGGGAACAGCCGGAAAAGCCGGAACAAGGAACGGATCCGGGACGGGAAAAAGCAGAACCTGCAGAAGCAGATTCTCCGGAATTTCAGCTGTCTCACTTTTATACGGTAGCTGTTTCTGCTTCCGGAGAAATTTTGGAAATAGAAAATGAATCCTCAACTGTTTACACAGACGAAGAATTGCAAACGCTGGCAGAAGAAATTATCAATGGCAGTAAAATCACCGGAACCAAGGATAATTTGGCTTACTATAAAGCAGAGAAGAATGACTATACCCTAGTGGTATTTAAAGACAATACGCTGATTAATGACAGTGCTTCCACGCTGCTTCGGTATACTCTGATTTACGGTGCTGCAGCATTGCTAATCTTCTTCTTCCTTTCGGTTTATTTTGCTCATAAGATTGTGCAACCACTGGAAGAAAGCTACCAAAAGCAAAAGCAATTTGTTTCGGATGCCGGTCATGAATTAAAAACGCCGGTTTCCGTTGTCAGCGTTAATGCAGAGCTACTGGAACGGGAAATCGGCAATAATCAATGGCTTTCCAATATTCAATACGAAAATGAACGAATGGGCACTTTGGTTGGTCAGCTGCTGACCTTGGCCCGTACGGAAACGGTAGAACCACAAAAGGAAGTTTTAAATCTGAGCCATTTGGTGGACGGTGAAATTCTTCCATTTGAAAGTGTGGCCTTTGAAAAAGGCATGCGTATTGACAGCACCGTATCAGAAGGCATTACAGTGGAAGGGGACAGCGCCCAGCTAAAACAGCTGGTTTCCATTTTACTGGACAATGCTATTCAACACGGCACGGATGGGAAAGCGGTTTCCCTGACACTAACAAAGGAACGGAAAACGGCTCTGCTGTCTGTTACCAACGTGGGTCCGGCACTTTCCGAAAATCAGAAGAAGCAAATCTTTGAACGCTTTTCTCGCCTGGATGAAGTGCGAAACGGAGAGGGGCAACATTACGGCTTGGGGTTGGCCATTGCAAAGGCAATTGCTGAATCGCATAAAGGAAGCATAACGGTTCTTTGCCATGATAATCTGGTGGAATTTCAAGTGCGCCTTCCCAATAGAAAAAATGAAGCTTAAACAAATTCAATAAAAGTTCAATCTTCCTCCTGTACTATGCAATCAATCAAGTACAGGAGGTTTTTTATGCAATATCGTCACGAATGGAAGCATGAGATTACCTACGCGGATTTATTGACTCTGCGTAGTCGGCTTTCCGCTGTTATGGCGCCGGATTCCCATGCGGAAAACGGAAGCTATCTGGTTCGCAGTTTGTATTTTGACAATGCGGCAGATAAGGCACTGCAAGAGAAAATAGACGGTGTGAATGTCAGAGAAAAATTTCGCATCCGTTACTACAACGGGGACCTAAGCACGCTACATCTGGAAAAGAAAAGCAAGCGAAACGGACTGGGAAGCAAAGAAAACGCTCTGCTGACCGCAAAGCAGGCGCAAGCTATTGTAGACGGCACGGTAGCTTGGATGAAGGACTGCGGCAGTCCGCTCCTAGAGGAACTTTATAGGAAGATGCAAACGCAAGGTCTTGCACCGAAGACCATTGTGGACTACCAAAGAGAACCCTATGTTTTTGCTCCGGGAAATGTCCGGGTTACGCTGGACTACAACATCCGTACCGGATTGCAATGCACAGATTTTCTGAATCCGCATTGTGTCACGGTTCCGGTAAGAAATGCGCCCATTATCTTGGAAGTAAAGTGGGACAACTTTTTGCCCTCTTTTATCCGCGATGTAGTGCAACTTCCGAATTGCAGAACAGAAGCTTATTCAAAATATGCCGCTTGCAGAGTCTACGGCTAACAAAAAAGGAGTAATTATTTATGACATTCAATGATATCTTTAAATCCAGCTTTCTGGAAAATGTAACCAGCGTCAGCTTCACGGATATGGCCATTGCTTTGGCTTTGGCCTTTGGACTGGGCGTCTTTATCTTCTTCGTTTATAAAAAAACCTACCAAGGGGTCATGTATTCTTCCAGCTTTGGTACTACATTAATTGCGCTGACTATGATTACAACAGTTGTTATTTTAGCGGTAACCTCCAATGTGGTTCTGTCCTTAGGTATGGTAGGTGCACTTTCCATTGTACGGTTCCGCACGGCCATCAAAGAACCGCTTGATATTGCGTTCTTGTTCTGGTCTATTGCAGTCGGCATTGTTTTGGCAGCAGGTTTAATCCCACTGGCTGTTATCGGCAGTATCATCATTGGCGTAATTTTGCTGGTCTTTGTGAACAAAAAACCACACTTGAATCCGTATATTGTAGTTCTTACCTGCACAGATTCCGCGTCGGAAAAGGCCGCAATGGATTATTTGAAGACTAAAGTGAAGAAATGTGTTGTGAAAAGCAAGACCGTAACCAAAGATCAAATTGAGCTGAACCTGGAAGTCCGTCTGAAGGAAGATAATACTGATTTTGTGAATGAATTATCTTCTATGGAAAAGGTGAACAGTGCCGTTCTGGTTAGCTACAACGGCGAATATATGGGATAAGGAGGCAAGCGTATGTCAACCCATAAGGCAATTGATAAAATCTGCTGTGTGGTGCTTGCTCTGACCTTGCTTCTGACGGTTCTTTTCCTGAATGGGGAAAGCCTTGGCTTAAAAAAGGCTTCCTCAGTCATGGGATATGAAAGCAAATTGTTTGATACTTCTAAGGTACATACCATCAACATAGTCATGGATGACTGGGACAGCTTCGTAGAAAATTGTCAGAGCGAAGAATATGCTGAATGCACCGTTGTCATAGACGATGAGACTTATCAAAATGTTGCCATCCGTGGGAAGGGAAATACATCTTTAACCCAGGTGGCATCATACGGCAATAATCGCTACAGCTTTAAAATTGAATTTGACCATTACGACAGTTCTAATACCTATTATGGCTTAGACAAGCTGTGCTTAAACAATATCATTCAGGATAACACCTATATGAAGGATTACCTCTGTTATCAGATGATGAATGAGATGGGGGTAGCATCTCCCTTATGTAGTTATGTTTATATTACAGTGAACGGAGAAGACTGGGGTCTGTACCTTGCGGTAGAGGGTGTGGAAGAATCCTTCCTGCAACGAAATTATGGAAAAGACTACGGCTCTTTGTATAAACCGGACAGCCAAAGCATGGGCGGCGGTCGTGGAAACGGCAAAGACTTTGAAATGAATTCCGACAATGACAGCGACACTGCTGCAAGTGGCGATGCGTCTGCAGATTCATCTGAGGCTGACTCGCAGACGCCTCCATCCACAGATTTGCCGAATTCTGATAGCAATGCACAAGGCTCAGAGAGCGGCGCTCCGGCGGGTGGTGCACCAGAAGGTGATGCTCCGGAAGGTGGCGTTCCGGAAGGTGATGCTCCGGAAGGTGGCACTCCGGATGGTAACGGACAGGATGGCGGTTCCCCGGATGGGGGTTCACAGGATGGCGGTTCCCCGGATGGCGGATCTCCGGACAATCAAAATGGCAGTGACGATGTTTTACTGAAATATATCAACGATGATGCCGACAGTTACGCCAATATTTTTGATAATGCCAAAACGGATATTTCTGATGCAGATAAAACTCGCTTAATTGCGTCTTTGAAAAATCTGTCGGAAGGGGAAGACCTGGAGAACACTGTGGATGTGGATGCAGTAATCCGCTATTTTGTGGTTCACAATTTTGTTCTGAACTTTGACAGTTATACGGGTTCTATGATTCACAATTACTATCTGTACGAAAAAGACGGGCAGATGCAGATGATCCCTTGGGACTATAACCTGGCCTTCGGAGGATTTGAATCCGCAGCAGATGCCACCAGTCTGGTGAATTATCCGATTGATACACCGGTATCCGGTGGGGACGTTTCAGAGCGACCCATGCTTGCCTGGATTTTTGCCAACGAGGAATATACTAACCTGTATCACCAGTATTTTTCCGAGTTTTTGTCAACCTATTTTGACAGTGGCGAATTTGAAGAGATGATGGACAGCGTGTCTTCCATGATTGCACCTTATGTAGAGCAGGATCCGACCAAATTCTGTACTTATGAGGAATTTGAAACCGGTGTCAGCACCTTGAAAGAATTCTGCCTGTTACGTGCACAAAGCATTAGTGGTCAGTTAGATGGAACCATCGGTTCTACCTCTGATACGCAGGACAGTAGTACGCTTGTAGATGCCTCTAACTTACAAATTAGTGACATGGGTTCCATGAATAACAATGCAGGCGGTCAGGGCGGGGAAGCTCCACAAGGCGGACCGGGCGGAATGAACGAAAGCTCAGGCTCTGGTGAAACTTCGGGCGAGTCAGCTGCCCCGACTCCGCCAAGTGGCACACAAGGTACGCAGAGCATCCAAAATGCACAGAGTGTGTAACTCTTACATAGAGCAAACGTTTGGAAAGTAAAACCGCAAAAAGCCCTGTTCAAAGCATTGCTTTGAACAGGGCGTCTTTCTTTGTTTTCTTCCGTATTAAGTTGCTTTTTCTGTCGGAAGGTGACCAACACCTTAAGTGTAGCACTTTTCTGATAATTGTAAACAACTTAGTTAAAATTAAATAAAAACACTCACAGATGTGGAAAAATCTATCAAATATGCTTAGAAATATTGCATTTCAGAAGGTTCATGCTATGATATAGACAGAAAGAGAAAACAATCTCAGTAAACAAGAAAGCCAAGAGGCGGAAGAAAGGAATGAGTCCAATGATCCGGGATGAGGTGCATTTCCTGTAGCCTTAAAGTTTCAAATCAGTAAAGACCTAAGTAAGATCAGTTATAAACGAAACTTTAAGGCTACGGAAATCTTAAAGTTTCATATAGATTCGTTTTTCAAAACAATCCTACTAAACTTATTCAAGTACAACCAACTTCTGGTGACAACAGAATAACCTGTGTGTCTAAACAATGTGTAGTAAGAAAGCAGGATCGGCAAAATCTAAAAAGTGAAACAAAATTCTTCCAACGTGTATGGAAGACATTCAATAAAGAGCACGAATGGTAAGGGGTGAGTCCGAAAGTTTTATTAACTTGACTTCCAAATCAAAAGTAATTAGAAATGGGTGAGTCCAAAGTACAATTTAATTTGAATTAAAACATTCGTAATTAACACCTAATTCAATTAAAGGTATAGTCCAATGTTCTAATAAGACACGGGAAAGCTTACTACAAATTGTAGTAAGCTTTCTTATTTTTTGTATGTTTTTTTGCAAAAAAATAACCAGTGTGAAAGCCGAAGGAAATCCCTTGAAACAGAATATTCTATTTGTTAATATCTTAACGACTTCTGTTGGAGAACCTTTGTTTCGACGTTCGCGTTTTCCTCAGCAAGGGCAGCAGAAGAGAAAGTATTTTTGGAGGACTTGGCGAATAATGAAATTCTCAGTAGACACTCAATGGGATGGCTTCATTCCTGGCGAATGGGTAGGAGCCATTGACGTAAACGACTTCATTCAGCACAATGTAACATCTTATGAAGGTGACGAAAGCTTCCTGGTGGGACCGACAGCGGCTACCCAGAAGCTGTGGGACGAAGTGCTGGACTTGTTTGCAAAAGAACGGGAAAACGGCGGCGTGCTGGACATGGATACCAAAATTGTATCCACCATTACGTCTCACGGCGCCGGTTATATTAATCAGGACTTGGAGCAGATTGTCGGCTTGCAGACGGACAAGCCGCTGAAGCGGTCCCTCCAGGTATTCGGTGGCATCCGCATGGCCTGTGATGCCTGCGAAACCAACGGATATACCGTAGATCCTGAAATTACAGATATCTTTACCAGATATCGCAAGACCCATAATCAGGGCGTATTTGACATGTATACACCGGAAATGCGTCTGGCTCGTCATGCACACATTATCACGGGCCTCCCGGATGCCTATGGCCGCGGCCGTATTATCGGTGACTACCGTCGGGTAGCTCTGTATGGTGTAGACAACCTGATTTTGAAAAAGAAGGATGAACAGCTGCATGCCAAAACCAGAATGACAGTAGAAAACATGCTGGTTCGGGAAGAACTGACCGAACAGATTCGTGCTTTGGAAGAGCTGAAAGAATTGGGCCGTATTTATGGATTTGATATTTCCAGACCGGCTGCCAATGCCAAGGAAGCCATTCAGTGGCTGTATTTTGGATACCTGGCTGCTGTAAAACAGCAAAACGGCGCGGCCATGTCTTTGGGAAGAACTTCCACCTTCTTAGATATTTATATTGAACGAGATATGAAAAATGGCCTTCTGACGGAAGAGCAAGCCCAAGAATTGATTGACCAGTTCATTATGAAATTGCGGATGGTAAAATTTGCCCGCACCCCGTCTTACAATCTGATCTTTGCCGGTGACCCGACCTGGGTAACCGAAAGTATCGGTGGGGTTTCCGTTAACGGAAAGTCTCTGGTTACCAAAACATCTTATCGGTATCTGCATACCCTGGAAAACCTGGGCCCGGCACCGGAACCAAACATGACCGTACTCTGGTCTCCGCGTCTTCCCATTAACTGGAAGCGGTATTGCGCACAGATGTCCATTAAGACTTCTTCCATTCAGTATGAAAATGATGACCTGATGCGCGGCATCCACGGAGATGACTATGCTATTGCCTGCTGCGTTTCTTCCATGAAACTTGGAAAGGAAATGCAATTCTTTGGTGCTCGTGCCAACTTGGCTAAGTGCTTGCTTTATGCCATCAACGGCGGTAGAGATGAAATCCTTGGTACCCAAGTCGGCCCGGCGTATCGTCCGGTAGAAGGGGACTATCTGGAATATGACGACGTTATGGCAAAGTTTGAAGATATGATGGACTGGCTGGCTGAATTGTATGTCAACACCTTGAATATTGTTCATTACTCCCATGACAAATACAACTATGAAAGCCTGCAAATGGCTTTGCATGACAGAGACGTTAAACGCTACTTTGCAACCGGTATTGCCGGTCTGTCTGTAGTAGCTGACTCGCTCAGTGCCATTAAATATGCCAAGGTAAAGGTCATTCGCAATGATGACGGCATTGTGGTAGACTATGAAACAACAGGGGACTTCCCGAAATACGGAAACAATGATGACCGTGTAGACGAAATTGCTTCCTATATTGTTAAGGTCTTCATGAATAAGATTCGTCAGCACCACACCTATCGCAACAGTTTCCCAACGATGTCCGTACTGACCATTACTTCTAACGTAACGTACGGTAAAAACACCGGTAATACACCGGACGGCAGAAAACAGGGCGTTCCGCTTGCTCCGGGTGCTAACCCAATGTCCGGCCGGGACACGCACGGTGCTGCATCTTCACTGTCTTCTGTTTCCAAGCTTCCGTTCCGATATGCGCAGGACGGTATTTCCAATACCTTCTCCATTATCCCGAATGCCTTAGGAAAAGATGAAGTGTTTATGGGTGACCTGGACATTGATCTTGGCCTGGACCAAGGTTGCTGCGAAACCACTGTATATTAAAAGGAGGAGACTATCATGATAACCAATCAACAAGTAGACAACTTAATTGATATGTTAGACGGTTATGCCGAAAAAGGCGGACACCATCTGAATGTAAATGTGCTGAATCGGGAAACTTTACTTGACGCACAAGCCCATCCGGAAAAGTACCCACAGTTGACTATTCGTGTCTCCGGATACGCAGTTAACTTCATTAAGCTGACCAAAGAACAGCAGGACGACGTCATCTCCCGTACGTTCCACGAAACCCTGTAATTTTGCAAGGTTACGTTCATTCAACCGAATCCCTGGGCACGGTAGACGGTCCGGGGATCCGGTTTGTTGTTTTTTTATGCGGTTGTCCTATGCGTTGCCAATACTGTCATAATCCGGATACCTGGGAGATGAGGGCCGGGACGTTGCGGACAGTAGAAGAGTTACTGGCAGAATACAACGGCGTCAAAGAATTTTTGAAAAATGGCGGGATTACCGTCAGCGGCGGGGAGCCTTTACTGCAATTGGACTTCTTGTTGGAATTGTTTACCGAATGCAAAAAGCAGGGAATTCACACTTGCCTGGACACGTCGGGTATTTGTTTTACCCCCGGCGATACAGCTTCTATGCCCAAATATGAAGCTCTTATGCAGGTTACAGATTTGGTTATGCTGGACATTAAGCATATTAATCCGGTAGAGCATTTTGCATTGACGGGACAGCCAAATCGAAATCCACTGGCTTTTCTGGATTATCTGGAAGAAAAGGGAGTTCCTACCTGGATTCGACACGTTGTGGTGCCGGGCTTGACTTTGCAGGAGGATGCACTTTTAGAACTGGGACGGTATTTGGGACCATACCATTGTGTGAAAGCGTTAGATGTTTTGCCATACCATACGGCAGGCATTGTCAAATACGAAAAACTGGGCCTGCCTTATGCACTGAAAGGTGTTCCGGCTGCCACAAAAGAACAAGCACTTTGGGCCAGAAGCCTGATTCTGAAAGGCATGAAAGAAACTCGCTTGCCGAATCCTGACAAAAGCATTAGAATGGACTGAGCAAACGGGAAAAGGAGCACTTTTATGAACTGGGTACGGCATCTGATTATTCCGCTGATTGCCACTATTTTTTGGGGAACTGCTTTTGTTCCGCAGGAAATTGCA
Source organism: Bacteroidaceae bacterium (assembly GCA_963623075.1). Taxonomy (GTDB): domain Bacteria; phylum Bacillota; class Clostridia; order Oscillospirales; family Acutalibacteraceae; genus RUG420. Next base: position 139,729 of record CAVFJZ010000002.1, on the reverse strand, counting down.
TCGCAGACTATGGATGCCATTTCCATGAATATGGTCGTCAGCTGGCTGGCTTTTCTTTTTTTACTTCCCTGTACCATTGCGGCGGATTTAGTTCTCCGTAAGCAGCAAAAGAAGGCTGGTACATTGCAAGAGCTGAGCAAAGAAGAAAAAAAGCAAAAAATAGGGAATGCAGTAAAGGGCGGTATTGCCTGTGGTGTTCCCATGGCAGTAGCTGTTATTTTACAGCAAGAGGGAATTAGTTTATCCGGGGCAGGAAAGAGTGGCTTCCTTACTGCATTATATGTGGTTTTTGTTCCGATTTTTTCCATTTTCCTTGGGAAAAAAGCACCACGGCGTGTTTGGCTGGCTGTTTTAATGGCTTTGCTTGGTTTGTATTTCTTGTGCATTAAACCGGGAACGGATTTGCATATTCAAAAAGGAGACTGGTTCCTATTAGGTTGTGCCATAACCTTTAGCATTCAAATCTTGGCCATTCATCATTTTGGTCAAGACGGGAACGGACTGAAGCTGTCCTGTATGCAATCTTTAGTTACCGCCATCGTTTGTACTTTAGCTACTGTATTTTTTGCCGACTTCCATTGGAGTCAGTTCTTTGGCAGTACGGCAACTGTTTGGTCCGTGCTTTATGTGGCATTACTGTCCCGCGGACTTGCCTATACTTTACAATTTCTTGCACAAAAGGGTGCTAATCCCATGCTGATTTCCCTAATTATGAGCTTGGAGTCAGTATTTGCTGTCTTGACATCGGCCGTAGTGCTGAAAGAGTACCTGAGCGGTAGAGAATACCTTGGCTGTGCCTTTGTTTTTGCGGCTGTTATCCTTTCTCAAATTCCGCTTGGCTCTTTGTTGCAGAGTGGAAAACAAAAACTGCGTTCCGGAAAATAGAAATGCAGCAATGCACCTGCATACAAAAACAAAACCAACATAAAGAAGGTAACTTTCTATGAAACGAATCTTGACTATTCAGGATATTTCTTGTGTCGGGAAATGCTCTTTAACAGTGGCTTTACCAATCATTTCTGCAGCCGGAGTGGAAACAGCGGTTCTGCCAACAGCAGTACTGTCTAATCACACTGCATTTGAGGGCTTTACCTTTCATGATTTAACAGCAGATATCCCCGGGATATCCGCCCAGTGGAAAAAGGAAGGAATTACCTTTGATTCCATTTATACCGGTTATCTTGGCTCAGAAGAACAGATCAGTTTGGTAAAAGAACTGTTTCAAGATTATAAACAAGACGACTCTTTTTATTTAGTAGACCCGGCAATGGCAGATAACGGGAAGCTGTATCCCGGCTTTTCAGAGCAATTCGCCAAAGCCATGGCAAGTCTTTGCGGAGAAGCAGACTTAATTGTGCCAAATCTGACAGAAGCCGCTTATTTACTTGGCCAGGATTATATCCCAAGCGGATATGACCGCACTTATATAGAAACTACGTTGCGGCGCCTGACAGACCTCGGCTGCAAAGAGGCGGCCCTGACCGGCGTTTCCTTTGAAGAAGGAAAACTGGGGGCCATGGCCTATAATGCAGAAACCGACAGCTTTTTTGAATATTACAATGCACAGGTTCCTGTTTCTTTCCATGGAACCGGAGATGTTTTTGCCTCGTCTCTGTTTGGCGCCAAGCAAAACGGCCTTTCCACCGGAGACGCCTTAACCGTGGCAGTTGACTATACCTTGGCCTGCATTCGCTCCAGCATGGCCGATGAAAAGGCCTGCTGGTATGGGGTTAACTTTGAACCGGCTTTGCCAATTTATTTGGAACTTTTAGACAAATACAAGAAAAAGGAAAAGCAGTAACTCTGCTTTTTTGAGAAAAGTGTACGAATTTTCGTGCACTTTTTTTACATGTGTAAGGAGCCCCGAAGATTGACCACGAGTTAACATTCACTTTATAATGGTAGTGTGTTAAAAAGGCAGGACAACCTGCCTTAAAAATCTTTTTGTATAGGAGAGAGATTAATGAAACTGGATAAACTCATTAATGAGCGCGAAACTGCGGCACAGTGGATGATTGATGACATTAAAAAAGTCTGCACCACTTTGCCAAAACGTGACCCGGGTTCCGAAGGCGAACTTGCTGCTGCTGAATACTTTAAAGACCTGTGTCTGAATGAGTATGACTGCAATGAAGCCTATGTAGAAGAGTTTGAAGAACATCCACAGTCCTTCATGGGATGGATCTGGATTACCATGGCACTGGAATTTATCGGTTTGGTACTGATTTTCCTAAATGCTGTCGGCGCAGTTGCTTCTGCGGCACTGAGTGTAATTGCTCTTGTGGTTATGGTTTGCGGTCTGGCTCTTGCACTGCTGCAATTCGGCTTGTATTGGAAGGTTGTAGATAAACTTTATCCAAAGAAGATGGGCCATAACATGTGGGCTTCTAAGCTGCCAACCGGAGAAGTAAAACAACGCGTTTATTTCAATGGCCACATGGATGCTGTTTGGGAATGGCCTGTTAATTATGCTCTTGGTGGTGTAGGTTTTGAAGGCCACATCATTATTACGGTTATTGGCGTTCTTTACTACATGGCCATTGCCATTATGTATTTGGTTAATCCGGCACTTGGCTTCCTGTCTGCCATGGCTAAATGGGGCCTTCTGTTCTTACCGTTCTGGTGTGGCATGAACTTTATCTGGTCCTGGTGGGATCCGAAGAAAGACAAACGTCACATTGTAGACGGTGCCAATGACAATCTGTCCGGCTGCTACATGGGTCTTGCCATTCTGAAGTATCTGAAAGAAAACAACATTGACATGGAACACACTGAAGTTGGTGTCATCCTTTCCGGCTCGGAAGAAGCTGGTCTCCGCGGTGCAAAAGCATGGTGTGATGCCCACAAGGATGATCCTAAGTTCAATGACGGTATCCCAACCTATATTTATGGTTATGATACCATTCATGATCCGAAATACTTGCTTGCTAACTACCGTGATTTAAACGGTACCGTAAAGACCGATGCTCCGCTGAATGACCTCTTCATGCAGTCCTGTGAAGAAACCGGCACTTTCGTAAAGAAGGGTATGGTTCCTCCGCTTGGTGGCGCAACAGATGGTGCAGCTTTTGCCCAGGCCGGTTTCCGTGCCGGTGACATTACCGGTCTGAACCACAAACTGGAAGATTATTATCACACCAGAAGAGATAGCTATGACAATATGGATCTGAAAGGTCTTGCTGATTGTTATGCTGCTTCTGTAAAATGCCTTGAGCACATTGAAAACGGTGAATTTGAATAATCACAGGTCTTTCATTGTAGCTGAAAAAGCGTAATCAACGGCGCCGCTACAAAACCGTAGTGGCGCCGCTTTATTTTTAGGAGGTTTTCATCATGTATGCAAAAGACTCTGTAAGTAACTTCTCTGAGCAGCTAAAAAAATATACTGCTTATGTAGAAGAGCAAATCCGTACTGTCATCGGCACGGTTGGTCCACGAGAATCCGGGGAAGATTCCGAACGGAAAGCCCAGGACTATATTGTAGAACATATGACCGGAACAGCTGATACTGTAGAACGGGAAGGCTTTAAACTGCATCCGAAAGCATTTATGGGCTGGGTTCTGATTGACGGTATCTGCATGTTGGTAGCATCTATTTTAATGCTCCTCAGCTTCTTCTCTGTTCCCGGCTTTGGTACATGGGCTGTTGTTGTAGCTCTGATTTTGACAATTGTTTCTGTTGTTTGTATTCTGGGTGAATTCTTGTTTTACAAGGAATTACTGGATCCGCTGTTCCCGGAACGGGATTCCAGCAATGTTATTTGCACCAGAAAGGCAACAGGGGAGACCAAGAGAAGAATTATTCTCTCCGGTCATATTGACTCTGCTTATGAATGGCGTTACACCTTCCTTGGCGGTGGCCGTTGCCTGACTGCTGTTATTGCTTCCGGCATTGTTTGCCTGGTTGCAGATTTGGTGATTGCTATTTTGATGCTTGCCATCCCGGGAATTGCAGAAATTACCGCATTGAAAGTACTGGTTCTGATTTTCTTGTTCCTGTCTCTTCCGGTTATGGTTCTGATTATTAACTTTGTTAACTGGAAACTGGTTGTGCCGGGTGCCAATGACAACCTGACTGGTATCTTTGCTTCCATGGCAGTAATGCAATATTTGGTTGACAATGACATTCGCTTTGAAAATACAGAAGTGGTTTCCATTTCTATGGCTTGTGAAGAAGCCGGTCTTCGTGGTGCCAAAGCCTTTGCTGCAGCACATGCAAAAGAATATGATGACAGCGGTGTGGAAACCATTGCCATTTGTACGGATACCCTGCGTGACTTTGACGATATGGGCATTTACAACAAAGATATGTCCGGTACTGTTAAACTGGATGCTAAGGTTGCCGGTTTGGTTCGGGAAGCTTCTAAGACAGCTGGTTTAGATCTACCGTATGCCAACGTATTCTTTGGTTCTTCCGATGCCGCAGCTTTGACCCAGGGCGGCATGAAGGCTTGCTGCCTGGCTGCCATGGATCCGACACCGGCACGGTATTATCATACCCGTCTGGATACGGAAGATAATCTGGATCCAAAGACCATTGAAGCCGGTATCAGCACTCTTTTGGAAGCGGTATACCTCTTTGATGAAAAGGGATTAGATTACGAAGAAGCGTAAACCAAACGCATTCTAATGGGAATTCGGTATATGCCGGATTCCCATTTTTCATTGTATGAAAGGGAAAGATTTGCTATAATGGCGTGTCTTAATTTATAGATTACAAAGGAGAATTTTACGAATGTGGTTTTGGCTTTCCCTGATTGCATTACTTTGCTGGAGCGGCAGTGATCTTTTTTCAAAAATTGGTTGTCGTGACAGCAGTGACAAATATGCACCTTTAAAGATGGTTATTGCAGTTGGCGTTGTAATGGGATTACATGCGGCCTATGAAATTTTAATTGGCGGTACGGAAATCAGCTGGTCTGTTATTTGGACCTATTTGCCGGTTTCTTTACTATATATCAGCTCTATGGCGTTAGGATATTTTGGTCTTCGTTATATTGAACTTTCTGTTTCTTCTCCAATCTGTAACTCTTCCGGAGCGTTGGTAGCGGTATTGACTTTGCTCTTTGTGGGAACAGAAGATTATTCTCCACTGGCTTATATTGCGATTGCTTTGGTCTGCTGTGGCGCCGTTGGGCTTGGTGTAGTAGATGCACGGGAAGATCCGGAACTGCGTGCGGCAAGACAGGAAAAGAGCAATTACAAATATGCAAAGAGCTTTCTTGCTTTAGCATTGCCGGTTGCTTATTGTCTGTTGGATGCCATTGGTACATTTGCGGATAACCGTGTTCTGGAAACGCTGGATGAAGATAGCGCCAACTGTGCCTATGAACTGACCTTCTTAGTGGCAGCAGTGGTTTGCTTTGTTTATGTTGTATTAATCAAAAAAGACCGTCTGGTTCCGAAAATGGAAGCACCAAAATATGTGGGTGCCGTTTGCGAAACTGCCGGGCAGTTTGCTTATATTTATGCGATTGCTGATACGGCACACTTGGCAATGTCTGCTCCCATGATTTCCTCTTACTGCGCAGCATCAGTTGTTTGGGGACGGATCTTTTTGAAAGAAAAGCTGTCTTGGAAGCATTATGTTATGATTGGCGTCATTGTAGTGGGTATTGCCATTATGGGTGCGTTGGATTTATAAACGAAATAAAAGAAGGGGACCTCACGTAAAACGTGAGGTCCCCTTCTTTTATAGTAGGTTTTATTTGTCAGCCTGCTTGCTGTATTTGGCAACGTAAACAACGCGTTCCAAAATACCACCTACTTTAGCAATGGTATCAGCGTCATTCACCAGACCGGCCAGCAGATGAGCACGACATTCTTTTTCCAAAACCAGTTCTACTGCCTTGGCATCGTATTCATTGTTAGCAGTGCAAAGAGCACCCTGTCCCTTTACAAAAACAGCGTTGGTTCCACGAGCAGCCTTGCCAATGGCAATGGCCTGCTTGCGGTAAGAGGATTTGTCCCAACCGCAGTTCTTTACGCTGAAGCCTGCAATTTGAACAAAGTCATCAAAATAAAGTGGTTCATCTACGCCTTCCTTGGAAACTGCAACAGCTTCCGGAGCAGTATATTGAGAAATGAACTTAACATCAGTGTTTCTGTAAATTTCCGCATGTACGGCGGCGCAGCGCGGAGCAATGCCGGATTTTGCGTTACCGTATGGGGTGCAGTCATAAGTGCTGCCGTCTTTCATGGTCAGAACAAAACCGTCTGCAGTTCGCTTAGAAGAGCCTAAGTCCTGCAACGCAATGGATCTGTCCGCTTCCGGAACAACGGTTTCTGTAAACACGTCAGCCAGGTCGGCATAACCTTTGTCTGCGCCGCCCTTAGCCTGTACAGCCTTGGCAATATCAGCCTGACAAGCTTTTTCCAGTGCATCTGCAACAGCAAAGGCTTCATCATAGTCTTTGCCAAGGCAAACAGCACCGTGGTGCTTCATGAGAACCGCTTTGCAAGCATTGTAAGAACCAACAACTTTGGCAACGTTTTCACGAAGCGTCTTAGTGGAAGAAATTCCATATTCGGCAATCGGAATCATAGGACCGATTACAACGCTGCATTCTTCCGGAAGGTTACTGATATTGTTGGAACGGATGCTGGCAACAGAAGCGGCCGTTTGATGTGTGTGGATAACAAAATTAACGTCCGGACGCAGACGATATGCATCTGCATGAACGCCTTTTTCAGAAGAAGGTTTTACATCGCCTTCATATTCACAGTCAGCAATGTTAACAACAACAATTTTTTCCGGGGTTAGGTCTTCGTACGGGATTCCGGACGGAGTGATAACAAACTGCGTATCGGAAATTCGTGCGGAAACATTGCCCCAAGTGCGGGCAATCAAGCCTTTTTCCATAAGCTCAAGACCGGCCTTAATGACCAACTCTTTTGCTTCCTTTACTTCATAAGCCATGGGGTGTACCTCCTTGTAAGTAATAGAAAAGGGGAAGTGCAGAACTTCCCCTTCAGTTGAATTATTTATTTGGTCGGCATGTCAATCTTTGCGCAGTTGGCAAGAACACGATCAAAGCGGGCAATACAGTCGTCAACCATTTCGTCAGTATATGCTGCAGAAGTGTACAGACGAGAACCGGCAAGGGTAACAAGACCTTCTGCCATGTAAGCAGCGCCCATGTACTGCATTTCTTCCTGGCGAACTTTGGTTTCGTCCAGAACAGAAGGAACCTTCCAAAGCTTGGACCAGTCAATTTCATGCTGCATGGTAGCAACTGTATCCAAGTGACAAACAGAACCAACGTTGAATGCAACGAACGGCAGGTTGTACTTTTTGATGCTATCCTGGATACCCTTGGTAAGGCGATCACCAGCCTGACCGGCAACCTGGCAAGCATTTCTCTTTTCAATTTCGCAAAGGGTAGTGTAACCGGCGCAGCAGGAGATTGGGGTAGCTGCCATGGTGCCGCCGCACATAGCCTTCTTAACTTTCTTACCGGAAGCGTCAATGCCGGCACCAAGGTGAGCCATAACGTCCTTATGACCGCCGACACCGCCGGCACCCGGATAACCACCGGCAACAATCTTACCGAAGATGGTCAGGTCTGGGTCAATGCCATAGTAGCCCTGTGCACCGGCCATGCCGATACGGAAACCGGAAACAACTTCATCGCAGATGAGAAGTGCGCCGTACTTATGACAGAGGGTTTCAACGCCCTTAACAAATTCTTTGGTAACCGGGCGAGTTGCGGATTCCGGACCAATCGGTTCAATATAAACACCAGCGGTTCCGCCATAGAAGTGCTTGTTAATCCACAGCTTCTTTTCCAGGTCTTCCAGGTCTCCCGGGAAGAAGGACTGCGTGTGCTTGAAGACGAACATTGGAACGCCGTGAGACTGGGTGTTCAGAGTGCCCGGTACACGCATGCACCATGCAAGCTGATCAGACCAACCATGATAAGCACCGCCCATCTTGATGATGTTCTGGTGACCGGTTGCCAGACGAGCAATACGAGCAGCGCACATGCAAGATTCAGTACCCGAACCAAGCATACGGAACATATCAACAGACGGAACAGATTCAGCAATCTTGTTGGCCAGTTTGTATTCATATTCATGGAACAGACCGGTGGATGGGCCACAGGTGTCCAGAAGTTCTTTTACAGCTTCCTTTACAACAGGGTCATTGGAACCAAGAATGGTTGGACCGCCGGCCTGAAGAAGGTCATAATATTCATTGCCGTCAATATCATACAGCTTTGCACCCTCTGCTTTGGTGAAAACCAACGGATGCGGATAGTTAAAAGCAAGGTTATGCTGAACGCCGCCCGGAATACGTTCCTTGGCGATGTCGATCATTTCCTTGGATTTGGCACATTTCTTTCCGTAGTATTCGGATTCATACTCGGCAAGTTTGTCCCGTTTGATTGAATAAATTGGAGCCCATTTCAGCTCGTCAAGCTGTTTGTTAATAGCGACGGCGTCTGGGTATTCACTGATTGCGAATCTTGTGTCCATAATTTACCTCCAAAATTGAATTTCCCTGCATCTGGGTGGAAGGTGTGAGTGACAGCTCACGCCTATTACAAAACTCATTTTATCACTCTTCTACAGAAAAGGAAAGAGAAAGTTTAGATCAGCACATATGTTAAAAAATCTTGTGCTGTTGCAACTTTTTTCGGATATCCGTATAATAGAAGCGTTATTATCCTCGGGTTTAAGGAGTAGTTTTATGTCTGAAGTTCACCACAAGCCTGCGTTTGACAATGCAGAACCGGCTCGCCGGAGAGCGGTTATTGAAACCGGAATTGATGAATTTTCCACCTATGGTTTTGAAAATGCCAACATCAATGTAATTGCCAAAAAAGCCGGGATGAGCGTCGGTTTAATGTACAAATATTTTGAAACCAAAGAAGACTTGTTCATTACCTGTATGGACGAGGCTATTTCTGTTATGGACAATGCATTGAATGAAATTGTAGCTACAGACGGCAAACTAATGGATATGCTGGAACAGCTGATTCGCACGGTGCAAAAGACCTCACGGGAAAATGAAAAGTATCTGAAACTATATAATGAAATTACCAAGCTTTCTTCTGCAGATGCCGCCGAGCATTATTCCAAGCGGATTGAAAGCATTTCTCATAATATTTATGTCAACGTTTTGCAAAATGCCAGAGATGCCGGCCAGATTCGCGCTGATTGTGACCTTGACGCTTTTACTTTTTTCTTTGATAGCATTATTACCACGCTGCAATTTTCTTACAGCTGTGACTACTATAAAGAACGTATGAAAGTTTTTTGCGGAGAAGATGTTTTTGATGATGATGAAAGAGTAATCCGCGAAATCATGAAATTCTTAGAATCCGCCTTCACGTTTGAACATGAAGACGTTAAAAAATTTGGAAAATGATTCTTGAAAAAGGTAAAGGAGACACAAACGTATGGGCAAATATGTAATTGCTTATGACATTGGTACCACGGGGGTTAAGACCTGCCTCTTCGAAATTGATGAGACTATTAAACTTGTGGACGGCGAATCCATGGGCTATGGCCTCTATTTAGTAGAAGGCGGCGGAGCAGAACAGGATGCCGAAGAATGGTGGGGTGCCATGGCAGAAACCACCCGGAAAATTCTGGACAAAACCGGCGTTAATCCGGAAAAAATTGAAGGAATTTCTTTCTGTTCTCAGATGCAGGGCTTAATTGTCATTGACAAAGAAGGAAACGCCCTTCGTCGGCCGATGTCCTACATGGACCAGCGTGCAAAAGAAGAAATTAAAAAGGGAATTGCCAACGGCATTCAGGTTGCCGGCGCCAACATTACAAAGTTACTTCCTTACCTGCATTATACCGGCGCAGTTTCCAGCTCCGTAAAGGATCCTATCTGGAAATACAAATGGATTGAAGCCCATGAACCGGAAATCTTTGCTAAAATTTACAAGATCTTAGACGTAAAAGAATATCTGATCGGCCGCATGACCGGCCGCTTCATTATGACACCGGACTCCGCTTTCGGCGAGTTACTCTATGACACACGGAAAGGTCATGAGGGTTGGTGCGAACCGGTTTGCAAGATGATGGGTATTAATATGGATCACCTTGCTGAAATTGTGGACTCTACTGCAGTAGTTGGCGGCTTGACCGCCAAAGCAGCAGCTGACCTTGGCCTTGCAGAAGGCACTCCGGTCTTTGGCGGCGGCGGAGACGCTTCCCTGATCGGCGTTGGTGCGGGTAGTGTTCGTGTAGGCGATACCCACATTTATTCCGGTACTTCCGGTTGGGTTTCCACAGTTGTAGATAAGCAGATGGTAGATGTTACCGCAATGATTGCCGCTATTGTTGGCGCACAGCCGGGTTACTTTAACTACTTTGCCGAAATGGAAACAGCCGGCAAGTGCTTAGACTGGTGCAAGAATCACATTGCTGCTGATGAAGTTGGCATTTATCTGGAAAAGCATGATGTTACCGAGTCCAATGAAAACTATGAAGCGGAATATACCAGCCTGTATGACTACATGAGCCAGGTAATTGACGGTGTTCCGGCTGGCGCCAACGGCGTTATCTTTACTCCGTGGCTTCACGGTAACCGTTGTCCGTTTGAAGATCCGAATGCTGCCGGCATGTTCTTCAACCTGAACATTGACACCGGAAAGTCTGACCTGTTCCGTGCCGTAGTAGAAGGGGTTTGCTATCACCAACGCTGGATGCTGGAAGCGTCCTCCAAGAAGACTGCAACCTCTGATCCAATCCGCTTTGTTGGCGGTGGCGCACTGTCTCCGGTTACTTGCCAGATTTTGGCAGATATTACCGGACGCAAGATTGAAACCGTTGCCGATCCGCAGAATGTAGGTGCTGTAGGTGCTGCCGCTGTAGTTGGCGTTGGTATTGGTTTGATCAAGGATCTGGAAGATGTTCGAAACTTTATTCCGGCAACCCATACCTATATTCCGAATCCGGATAATAAAGAAATTTATGATCATCACTTTGAAGTGTTCAAGACCTTATATAAGAATAATAAGAAAGCATTTGCCATGCTGAACGGCTAAGGAATTTCTTTTATGTATCAAGTATTATTTGTTTGTTCTCAGAATATGTGTCGCAGTCCATACTGTGATTACCTCTTTCGCAAAATGGTTGCGGAAGATCCGGACTTGAATGGAAAAGTGGAAGTACACTCTTCTGCCGTAATGTCACCCGGAACCAAAATTGATCCGTTGACAGTAAAAGCACTCCTGAAAGAAGGAGTAGATCCGTCTTTCATGGAACAGCATAAGCCCGGGTACATTTATCGCAAAAAGGACTGGAAACTGTTTCGGCAGGCAGACATTATTATTTGCATGACGCGCAGTCATTACTTTTGGACGCCGGTTATCTTCTGGAAGAAGATGAAAACCCTGACGCAGGCAGCGGAAGGTGTTTATAAACCGGTACCGGATCCTTGGCTGATTCGAAACGAAGAAAAGTATATTGCACAGATGGATATCATTAAAGGATATCTGGAAGAATACAAGGAAAAACTGAAGGCCGATTTGGCCTAAGCATTGGAAGTCTGAAAGGCCCGTTGCGGACAAAATGAATGTCTTGCAACGGGCCTTTTTTACGCAAAAAATAAAGTCATACCGATTTGGTAGGAATATTTTGGAAAACAGTTGAAATGGCTTATTTAAAGTAATATACTTATCGACGGTGGAAATCCTATTATTTTAGTGGGATTTTAAACTTTACTAATTATGATGTGTTATGACACTTCTTCAGGAGGTTTTATTATGCCAGAGTTACTGAAGGTTTCTGACCTGCATGTAAACGTAGAAGATAAACAAATTCTCCACGGACTGAATTTGACCATTCAGCCGGGAGAAACACATGTTTTACTGGGACCGAACGGCGCCGGTAAATCTACACTCGGAAACGCCATTATGGGCAATCTGGCCTATCAGGTTACAGCCGGAGATATTCTTTTGGAAGGACAGAGTATTTTGGAAGACAGCACGGATACCCGTGCCAAGAAAGGTCTGTTCATGAGCTTCCAGAATCCGCTGGAAGTGCCTGGCATTACCTTGTCTAATTTTATCCGTTCTGCTTTGGAACAGAAAACCGGAGAGCGGGTACGTCTTTGGGATTTCCGGAAGAATATTCGGAAGAAAATGGCACTGCTGCAAATGGATGAATCTTATTCCGATCGGGATCTGAATGTAGGCTTCTCCGGCGGCGAAAAAAAGAAGTCTGAAATTTTACAACTTCTAATGCTGGACCCCAAATTGGCTATTCTGGATGAAACGGACTCCGGCCTGGATGTAGATGCTGTACGCACCGTATCCGAAGGGGTTGCAGAATTCCAGAAAGAGGCCGACAAATCCTTGCTGATTATTACACACAGTACAAAATTGTTGGAAGCTCTGCATGTAGATTACACGCACATATTGGTGAATGGCCAAATTGTAGCAACAGGAGATGCGTCTCTGGTAGAAGAAATTAACGAACATGGCTTTGAAAAATACATTCCTGCTGCCGAAGCAGAATAACGCAGACGCAGAGTAAGGAGGGTATCTAATGAAAGAAAAAACTTACGTTGCTGATGTCCCACGGGATCTATATGATTTCAAAGACGAAGAACGCGAAGAGGATTTCTATAAAGTAGACAGTGGTCTGACTCCGGATATTGTGGATCAGATTTCTAAGGAAAAGAATGACCCGGAATGGATGCATGATTTTCGTTTGCACTGTCTGGATATATATAATCATACAGATATGCCAAACTGGGGTCCCAGTACGGATGAATTAGACATGGACCATATTGTTACTTATGTTCGTCCTAAAACAAATATGAGTGCCAAATGGGAAGATGTACCGGAAGATATCAAAAATACCTTTGAACGTCTGGGTATTCCGGAAGCAGAACGAAAATCTTTAGCCGGCGTGGGTGCACAGTATGATTCCGAACTGGTATACCACAATGTAAAGGCGGAAGTGGCCGCACTTGGCGTTGTTTATACCGATTTGGAAAGTGCACTGCACGGACCTTACGCCGACATGATTCGGAGCCACTTTATGAAATTGGTTCCGCCAACGGACCATAAGATGGCAGCGTTGCACGGTGCCGTATGGTCCGGCGGATCCTTCGTTTATGTACCAAAAGGGGTAAAGGTGGAAATTCCGTTACAGTCTTACTTCCGTTTGAATGCACCCGGTGCCGGCCAATTTGAGCATACCCTGATTATTGTGGACGAAGGAGCAGATCTTCATTTCATTGAAGGTTGCTCTGCTCCCAAATATAACATTGCCAATTTGCATGCCGGTTGTGTAGAACTGTTTGTTGGAAAGAATGCCAAAATGCGGTATTCCACCATTGAAAACTGGTCAAAGAACATGTATAACCTGAACACCAAACGAGTTTTGGTAGAAGAGGGTGCGCATATGGAATGGGTTTCCGGATCCTTTGGATCCCATACATCCTATCTGTATCCTATGACTGTATTAAACGGTAATGGTGCCAGCATGGAATATACCGGCATTACGTTTGCAGGAGCGGGACAGGAATTGGATACCGGCATGAAGGTACAACACAATGCCCCCAATACCACTTCCTCCGTAAATATGCGGTCTATCTCTAAAGATGGTGGTGCTTCCATTACCAGAAGCTCTGTTGTTATCGGGAATAAGGCAAAGCATGCCAAAACAACCGTATCCTGTACTTCCTTAATGCTGGATGATCGTTCCAGATCCGACACAATTCCGGCCATGGACATTCGTACGGATGATGCTGACGTTGGACATGAAGCCAAGATTGGCCGCATTTCCGATGATGCCATCTTTTATCTGATGTCCAGAGGCATTTCGGAAGAAGACGCCAGAGCCATGATTGTATCCGGCTTTGCAGATTCCATTTCCAAAGAATTGCCACTGGAATATGCTGTTGAAATGAACAACCTGATTCGCCTGGAAATGAAGGGCGCAATCGGCTAAAGGAAAGGAGAACAGAAATGCAACCAGTAGAATTAAGCATTAACCATCTGCCTTCTCCTACCTGGAGATGGCTGAAAGTCAATGACTGTAAAGTTTCTTTTCCGGAAGCTCCGGTTGCGGAAGTTACCGCAGATTATTCTGCTTTTGACGGAATTTCCACTGGTGCCGGACAGGAATTTAACCAATATATGACAAAGGCAAATACCTTTGTGGAAACGTTAGAAGGAAAGACAGAAGAGCCTCTTCGTTTGCCAATGCACTTCTCTGCCGAAAACACGCTGAATCGCTACGGATTCCAGCTGCAGGAAAACGCAGAGCGGGTGATTATCATGGACTTTACCTCTGCGGAAACAAGCGGATCTGCCGGCATACAAACCAAAGCTGTTCTGGAAAAGAATGCTGTGCTGACACTAGTGCAAATTCATCGTTGCGGAAACCAGTTCACTTTGGTAAATGACATCGGTTTGCAAGTGCAGGAAGGTGCCACAGCAAAAATTATTCATGTGGTTTTGTCTGGTAAGCATACCATGATTGGCACAGAAGTTGCATTGCAAGGGGACAAGAGCGTAGTAGATATTCATACTGCCTATTTGGTGGAAAAAGATCATCGCTTGGACATGAATTACAATATCCCGGTTTATGGAAAACAAACTCGCTCGGATTTGTCTGCCAAAGGCGTTTTGCGGGATACTGCCTGGAAAACCATGCGAGATACCTTAGACTTTAAACGCGGTTGTGCCGGCTCATCCGGAGACGAATTGGAAGATGTCATGTTATTGTCGGATGGCATTGTAAACCAGAGTGTACCGCTGATTCTGTGTGAAGAAGAGGATGTGGAAGGAAACCACGGCGCCTCTATCGGCCAATTGCGGGAAGATCTGCTCTTTTATTTGGAAAGTCGCGGCATTCCGGAAGCTGCCATTTATGAGATGTTGGCACAGGCAAGGCTGGATGCTGTCATCAAGATGATCCCGGATGAACAAACGGTAGCGCAGTTTATAGAAACGGAGGAGGATTGTCCATGCTGAATGTAACTGAAATTCGGAAGGATTTTCCTTTCTTTACGGACCAACCGCTGGCGTATTTGGATAACTCTGCCACCTCGCAAAAGCCGAAGTGCGTTTTAGATGCGGAATATCAATTCTATGTGGATTCCAATGCAAATCCGTTTCGCGGTATTTATGACTTAAGCACGCGCGCTACAGATGCCTATGAAAATGCACGTCATGCTGTGGCAGAATTGCTTCATGCGCCGGAAGACTGCCAAATTGTTTTTACCCGTAATGCATCGGAAAGCTTGAATTTGCTTGCCTATTCCTTCGGCGATTTAGTGCTCCGCCCCGGAGACGAAATTCTTGTTTCCACTGCAGAGCACCACAGCAACATGCTTCCGTGGCGGGCTGCCGCAGAGCGGCATGGCGCCACTGTAAAATACCTGGATATGGACGCATCCGGCTTAATTACGCCGGAAATGGTCAAAGCCAAATTGACAGAGCATACCCGCATTTTTGCGGTAGCACAGGTCTCCAATATCTTTGGCCGGGAAAATCCCATCCGAGACTTTGCTGCAATTTGTCATGCCAATGGAACTTACCTGGTTTGCGATGGTGCACAGAGCGTGCCTCATATGGCAGTAGATGTACAGGATTTAGACGTGGATTTTCTTGTCTTTTCCGGTCACAAAATGTTGGCCCCTATGGGGATTGGTGCTTTGTATGGAAAAAAGGAATTGCTGGAACAAATGCCTCCGTTTTTAACCGGTGGAGAGATGATCCAATCGGTTGCTAAGGACCGTATGACGTTGGCACAGTTACCTCATAAGTTTGAAGCAGGCACAGTAAATGCGGCCGGCGCGGTTGGCTTGGAAGCGGCCATTCGTTATATCAACCAAATTGGAGGATTTGCCGCCATTCAGGAACGGGAAAAAGCATTAACCACCCAACTGATAGACGGTGCCAGAAAAGTTCCTCATGTTCATATTCTTGGAGCAGATGACCCGGAAGATCATCACGGTATTATGACGTTTCAGATTGATGGTGTACATCCGCACGATGTGGCTGCTATTTTTGCAGATCAACAGGTGGCAGTACGCGCCGGACATCATTGCGCACAACCGTTGCATATTTTGCTTGGCGTTCCAAGTACCACACGGGCCAGCTTAATGTTCTATAATACAGAGGAAGAAGTAGACCGCTTCCTGGCGGTTCTTTCCCAAATCAGAGGAGCTATGGGTTATGCCGATTAATCGTTTTTACAATGAAATTTTAACGGATCATAATATTCATCCGGGCCATAAATATAATTTAGAAGATGCCAACTTGGCGTTGGAAGGAGTAAACCCTTCTTGCGGAGATGACATTGTATTGCAATTGAAGCTGTCGGAAGACGGTAAAATCCAGGACGGCTCCTTTAACGGGGACGGTTGTGCCATTTCTCAGGCATCGGCAGACATGATGTTGGACCTGATTATAGGTAAAACCAAGGAAGAGGCTTTGCACCTGGCGGACCTGTTCTTGCGGATGATTAAAGGTGAAATTTCGGAAGAAGAATTGGATGAACTGGAAGAAGCATCCTGCTTACAAGATATTTCGCACATGCCGTCTCGTGTAAAGTGTGCCGTACTTGGTTGGCATACCCTGGAAGAGCTGATACAAAAAGAACCCGGATCTACAGACGGGAGCAGTGTAACAACGGAATAAAAGGAAGAAATAATGGAATTACAAGACCTGTATTGTGAAATGGGAATTTCCCCGGAAACGGCAGCCTACACAGAAGCCTTACTAAAGGAATTGCAACCTCGGTTTGACGCTATTGACCAAACCGCAGAATACAATCAGATGAAGGTTATTAAAGCCATGCAGGATAATAAAGTAACTGCCGGGTGTTTTGCCGGTACTACCGGGTACGGTCACGACGACCTTGGACGAGATACTTTAGAAGCTGTTTATGCATCCTGCTTTCATACAGAAGCAGCTTTAGCGCGTTCGCAGATTACCTGTGGAACCCATGCTTTGGCAGTGGCTCTTTCTGCCAATCTGTTGCCGGGAGACGAACTACTTTCTCCGAATGGGGCACCCTATGATACGTTGGAAGAAGTAATAGGCATTCGGGATTCGGTCTGCTCTTTGAAGGAATACGGTGTTTCCTACAGACAAGTGGATCTGCTGGAAGACAGTACCTTTGACTGGGACGGTATTAAGGCAGCTATTAATGACAAGACCAAACTGATTACCGTACAACGATCCAAAGGATATGCTTCTCGTTCTACGTTCAGTGTAGAACAGATTGGTGAATTAATTCGCTTTTGTAAATCCTGTAAACCGGATGTCCTGGTCATGGTAGACAATTGCTACGGAGAATTTGTAGAACGGATTGAACCAAGCGATGTAGGGGCTGACATGATGGTCGGCTCTTTAATTAAAAACCCCGGCGGCGGACTGGCTCCCATCGGCGGATATATTGTCGGCCGTAAGGACTTGATTGACCGTTGTGCCTGCCGCCTGAGTGCGCCGGGCATCGGCCAAGACGTTGGTGCCAGTTTAATGGTTAATACGCAATTTTATCAGGGCTTCTTCCTGTCGCCAACGGTGGTGGCCGGTGCCCTGAAAGGTGCCATTTTAATGGCAAATGTTTATGAAAAATTGGGCTTTCCGGTTCGCCCGAATGGGACGGAAGATCGGCACGATATTATTCAATCCATAGAGCTTGGATCTCCGGAGCGCATGTGTGCCTTCTGTGAAGGCATCCAGGCAGCAGCTCCGGTAGATGCGCATTTTGCACCTATTCCGTCTCCCATTCCGGGCTATGAAAGCCAGGTCATTATGGCGGCAGGCGCCTTTGTGCAAGGCTCCTCTATTGAACTTTCCGCCGATGGCCCAATCCGTCCGCCGTATGCGGTCTATTATCAGGGCGGACTGACTTTTGCTCATGCTAAATTGGGTGTGATGATGTCTTTGCAGAAGCTGTTAGATAAGCATCTTGTCACATTACCGTTTTGTAGTAGGAGCTGATAGTATGAAAAGCACCTTTGTTTTATGTCAGACGGAGCAGGAGGGAAAGCCTTCTGTTAACTTACAGCGCGCAGAACAATGGGTAGAAAAAGCAGTACAGGAATATCATCCTGATGTGGTTGTTTTTCCGGAAGTATATCAATCTCATTATCCGCTCTCTACGGATCCGTTTACGGTGCAAGCCGCTGCAGAACCATTAGACGGACCGTTTGTTACAGGCATGAAAAAAATTGCGAAAGAGGAACAGGTCTGGCTGATTTTCGGAATGCGGGAACTGGCGGAACAAAAACGCCATTATAATACGGTTGTTATCGTGGATAACAACGGATGTTTAGTAGATACCTACCGTAAGGTGCACCTTTATGACGCTTTCTCTTTCCGAGAATCTGATGTTGTACAGGCGGGCGATACCTACTTTAAGCCAATTTCTACACCCTTTGGCACGCTTGGCGTTTTTGTTTGTTATGAATTGCGTTATCCGGAGGTGGCACGTGCCTTGACGAAAGGTGGCGCTGACCTGTTGATTATGCCAACTGCTTGGGTCAAGGGCCCACAGAAAAAAGAGCAATTTCGTGTGCTGGTTCGTGCTCGTGCTATTGAAAATGCGGCCTATGTTTTGGCATGCGACCAGTGCGGACCGGATACGTTGGGCTACTCCCTTGTCGTAGATCCGGCCGGAAAAGTCCTTACCGAAGCAGGTGCAACAGAAACCATGCTGGCAGTTTCGATAGACACGGACAGGGTGAAACAGGTTCGAGAACAGTGTCCCTCTTATAAAGGAGTATAGGAATGGAACTTTGGGATATTTATGATGAAAATAAAAAGCCGACCGGTAGAACTATGGTCCGGAATGATTGGAACATGAAACCGGGAGAGTTTCATTTAACGGTTCTTGGCTGTATTAAGACACCGGACGGTAAGTTCCTGATAACGAAACGCGCAGAAGATAAAGCGTGGGCACCGGGCCAATGGGAAATTTCCGGCGGCGGTGTACAAGCAGGGGAAAGCTCCTTCCAAGCAATTTGCCGCGAAGTACAGGAAGAAACCGGATTAGATATCAGCAAGGCAAAAGGCGGATTGGTGTTTACCTATCAACGAATAAATCCGGAGGAAAAAGACAACTATTTTGTAGATGTCTATTGCTTTGAGCGAAATGTCAATCCGGAGGAAGTGCATCTTCAGCTGCGGGAAACCAAACAGTGGAAGCTTGCCACTGCCGAAGAAATTGCAGCCCTCGGTGCGGAGGGAATGTTTCTTCACTATGACAGCATTCGCCAAATATTTGCATAAACGAAATGGGATAAAATACAAGCAAAAGAGCCGATACAGAAATTCTGTATCGGCTCTTTTGCTGTTTCCTATGAAAAATGCTTATTCAGCGCTTTCTTCTTTTGTGGCAGACTCAGCAAGCTTTACGGCAGACTCCGTTTTCCCGGCACGGAGTTCTTCCAGAATCTGGGTTAATAACTCTTCTTCTTTGGTCAGCTCCGGTTCAGCCGGTTCTTCTTCCGGTTCTTCTTCTTTCTTCAGATGGGATAGGGAAGACAGGCGATTCAGCCCTTTGACAATGTTGAAGATAACAAAGGCAACAATCAGGAAATTTAAAATAGCGGAAATGAAGTTTCCGTAATTTAATGCGGTTCCGCCAATCATAACTTTCAAGCCTTCAAAGCCGTCTACACTGAACAGACCAATAATGGGGTTCAAAATATCGTCCATCAGGGAGTTGACGATAGCAGTGAAAGCTCCGCCGACAATAACACCGACTGCCATATCCATGACACTGCCACGCATGATAAATTCTTTAAATTCATTTAATAGCTTTTTCATTTTCTTTCTCCTTTTTGCACTTTGGCATTTTTGTAATACGTGATCATTATATAAGAAGAGATATTGTTGTACAACAGGGTTCTCTGAAAGAAAGTTTAAAATTTTTTTAACAAATTATGACGAAACCACAATATGTAGTGGTTTCGTCTTTTTGTTCCACCAGGGTGCGAAAAAGAGGGCTTGCACCCGGCGGAGGGCTAGCCTATACTAAAAACAACGAAGTGGGGCAAGGTGTCTGAAAAAGGAGCAAAGTGGAGCGAAAGGAGGAAAAAGAACATGGATTTTTTAGGAATCTATAACCATAACTTGGATGCCAAAAAGCGTGTTTTTATTCCTGCTAAGTATCGCGATGCTCTTGCGGGCGGATTTGTTGTATGCAAAGCGCCGGACCACTGCCTTTACATCTATTCCCAGGAAGAATGGGGACCGGTTGCTGCACAGGTAAAGTCACTGCCGGGTACAGAAGAGTACCGCCGTTATAAACGGGACTTCTTTAAAAATGCAGATATGGTGGAATTGGACAGTCAAGGAAGATTCACCATTAAAGCAGAACTTGCAGAATATGCCGGATTATCCAAAGAAGTTGTCATTGCCGGAGCCGGCAACAAGTTTGAACTCTGGAGTGCAGAAGCTTATGAAGAAGACTGCGGCCTGACAAAGACAGCAGACGAATTGAACATAGAGGTTGTTTTCTAATGCCGGAATTGGAATTTTCTCATATCCCGGTTCTTCTGCAGGAGACCATTGACTCCTTACAGATTAAACCGAATGGAATTTACGTGGACGCCACGGCAGGCGGCGGAGGGCATTCTTCTGAAATCAGAAACCACCTTGGCCCGGAAGGCAGATTAATTTGCCTTGACCAAGATCCGGATGCCATTCAAATTCTGACGAAACGCTTCTCATCAGATGCCAGAGTTACCGTTGTCCACGATAACTTTAAAAATATCAAACAGGTATTGGATTTGCTGTCTCTTTCAGGAGTAGATGGCATTCTTGCCGACCTTGGGGTTAGCTCCCATCAATTAGATACTGCAGAACGTGGTTTTTCTTTCCATGCAGATGCACCGTTGGATATGCGGATGAGTCAGGAGGGACCAACTGCTGCAGATCTTTGCAATACATTAAGTGCGCAGGAATTAAAGCAAATTCTGTATACCTATGGGGAAGAAAAATATGCCCCGGCTATTGCCGGCGCCATTGTACGTGCCAGACAGGAAGCACCCATTACAAGTACTTTGCAATTAAGCGACTTGGTTGCATCCGCTGTTCCGGCCAAAGCCAGAAGAGCAAAGCATCCTGCCAGAAAAACGTTTCAGGCATTACGAATTGCCGTAAACGGTGAAATGGATGTTTTGGATACCGCATTGAATGATATGTTTGATTGCTTAAATCCGGATGGCATTCTTTCCGTTATTACGTTTCATTCCTTAGAAGACCGCATGGTAAAACAGCGCTTTGCTAAATTCTGTGAAGGCTGTATTTGCCCGCCGGAGTTTCCGGTTTGCGTGTGCGGCAGAACACCTGCCGGTGCACTTTGCTTTAAATTCCGTAGCGCATCCGAAGAAGAATTACAACAAAATCCAAGGAGCCGCAGTGCCAAGCTGCGTGCCATCCGAAAGATAAAAGCTTACGAGAGGAGGGACTTTTAATATGGCAGCCAGAGCGGCATATGCAGAACAGAGAAATTATTACGGGACGGCTGCTCCAAAAGTCCGTCCAATTCCGCAAGCAGTACCGCCAAGACCGAAAGTGGTCCGCAAAAGCAGGGCCGCACAGAAACGCGAAACCCGGCGGGCAAGAGCACAGGCAATTAAACTGATGGCCATTGCCACCGTACTGTTCTTAGTGCTTGGTTTTCAAATTTACAGTCACGTAAGAGTAGAAGAGCTGAATCGCCAGATAGAAACAACTAATTCCTCTATCAGCGTAATGCAGAGTGAAAACACCAAATTGAAGATGGACCTGAATGCCAGCGCCTCGTTGGATAAGGTGGAAGATTATGCAGTAAATGAATTGGGAATGGTGAAGGTTCAAAACTACCAAGTGAATTATCTGAATCTGTCCGACGGAGACACAGTAGAAGTCAGCGGGGGTAAAACCCATCAGACGCTGTGGCAACGGTTGCAGATTGCATTGAAAAAGTAATAAAAATACGCTGAGAGTTACGAAGCACTTCGTAACTCTCAACGTCGTATAAAGGGGACCCCAAAGCAGGAGGAAATCATGGCAAAATCCCAGGCAAGTTTTCAAAGAAAAATGAAAAAGCTATTACAAAGTCGGGCAACAATGGCGTTTTTGGTAACGGTTGTTTTTGGCTTTGGAATTGGTGTCGTTGGTCTGGTAAATGTCGGCTTGATTAACGGGTCCACCTACAAGCAAAAGGCAGAATCAGAACAGCTGTCTGACACTACGGTAAGCGCTCAGCGCGGCACCATTTATGACAGTAATATGAATGTTTTGGCGCAAAGTGCAGATGCCTATAAGGTATACTTGGATCCTTCCCAAATCAGTGATGATACGGAGGCAGAAGCTATAGCGCAGGGCTTAAGCAAGCTGTTGGATACAGACTATGAAGAGCTTTTGAAAAAATGTAAGCAATCACAAAAAAAATACGTTGTGGTTGCCAGTAAAATTGACTATGAAACCAAACAAAAGGTAGAAAGCTTCCGAAAGGAAAATAAATACACAAAAGTTATCGGCTTTGAAGATGACGTAACAAGATATTATCCTTATGATAATTTTGCATCTACGGTAATTGGCTTTACCGGAGATTCCGGAAATGGCTTATCCGGTATTGAATATTATTACAATGATGTTTTAAGTGGTACGGCAGGACGCTCCATTTCTGCCAAGAATGCAAGAAAAGGCCTGATCTCTTCCGATTATCAGACTTATTATGCAGAGCAGGACGGGTACAGCTTAAAATTAACGCTAGACCAAACCATTCAATATTATTTGGATTCTGCTCTTTCAGATGCAGTTGAAAATTTAGAAGCATCCTATGGCTACGGAATTGTCATGAATACGAAAACCGGTGCCATTTATGCTATGAGTTCCCAACCGGACTATGATTTGAATAATCCGTATACCATTGCCAGTGAATCGGTAAAAGAGGAACTGGATAAAATAGAAGATGACGATGAGCGTGCAGAGGCCACTTCTAATGCCTTGTATGCACAATGGCGTAACCGGACCATTACCGACACCTATGAACCCGGATCCGTTTTCAAGTGCGTTACGGCTGCTGCCGGCATTGAAGAAGGCGTGGTTAGTACAGAAGAAGAATTCAATTGTACCGGTAGTTATCAGGTAGAAGACCGGACATACCACTGTTCTAATCGAAGCGGCCATGGGGTGGAAGATTTTACTACCTCGCTTGCCAATTCTTGTAACCCAATCTTTATTCAGGTAGCACAGCGCTTAGGAGCCAAGACATTTTATAAGTACTTTGAAGCCTTTGGACTGACCGAGTCTACGGATGTGGATTTGCCTGCGGAAGCAGCACCTGCAGAAGGGGTTACCTATTATGCCTTAGAGAATATTCATTCGGTTCAATTGGCGTCTTCTTCTTTTGGTCAAACGTTCCAAGTTACACCTGTGCAAATGATTACCGCTATTAATGCCATTGCCAATGACGGACTTTTGGTACAACCCTATATTGTGGATTCTTATCTGGATTCCGACGGCAACACGGTTATGCAGGCGGAACCAAAGGTAAAGCGGCAAGTGGTTTCCAAGTTAACTGCGGATACCGTTACCAAAATGATGACGGCAGTAGTAGAAAGCGGAACCGCTGCCAATGCCTATGTCCCGGGATACAATGTAGCCGGCAAGACCGGTACTTCCGAAAAGCTGGCGTCCAGTAGCAGCTATTATATTGGTTCCTTCTGCGGGTTTGCACCGGCCGATGATCCGGAAATTACAGTTCTGATTATTATTGACGAACCGAAAGCCGGACGCTACACTGGCGGTACCACTGCCGCACCGGTAGCTGCAGAAGTAATTCAAAAAACCTTACAATATTTGAACGTGGAACCGGAATATACGGAAGAGGAACAAGCCAATCAGGATGTTTCCACACCGAATGCAGTAGGACTTAGCGTGGACAGCGCCACCAAGAAAATGGAGGATGCCGGCTTAACCGTAACGGTTATCGGTTCCGGAAGTAAGGTGCTGAATCAAACACCGGACAGCGGAAAATTAATCCCGCAAAAGGGAATTGTGGTACTATATACGGGCAGCAAAGAAGAAACGGAGCAGGTAACCGTGCCGAACTTTGTCGGTATGACAGCCAGCCAGGCAAAAGCTGCCGCAAGTTCGGTAGGATTAAATTTGCAGATCTCCGGAAACACAACCGGCAGTTCTTATAAACAAAGCGTCAGCCAAGGAACGAAGGTGGCTAAGGGCAGTGTCATTACCGTTTCGTATATGGAAACCGGTAATAAGGAAACTGCCAATGAAGCCAATGACGCTGATACGGCATATGAAGATTAAAAGGAGGTGCCCGCATGAGACCTTTTTCCACAGCAGAAATTGCAAAGGCCACTCATGGCGTTGCCAATGGAGATGCGGTCATTACCAATGTGGTAATAGATAACCGAGAAGTAGTAAAAGACAGTTTATTTATTGCCATTAAAGGGGAACGACTGGACGGACATCGCTTTATTCCGGCCGCAGTAGAAGCCGGTGCAACTGCGGTAATGTGCCATAAGCCGGTAGACTGCACTGTTCCAACGGTGCAAGTGCAGGATACCACACAGGCATTTTTAGATTTGGCACGGTATTACAGAGAAGAGTTTTCCATTCCTTTTGTGGCACTGACCGGTAGTGTCGGAAAGACAACAACAAAGGAAATGATTGCCTGTGTGCTAAGTGCGAAGTATAATACGCACAAAACTTATAAAAACTGGAACAATGAAATCGGGCTTCCGAAGGTTCTTCTGGGCCTTACCCCGGAGCATGAGGCTGCGGTAATTGAGCTTGGAATGAATCACAAAGGAGAAATTTCTCGCCTTTCAAAAATAGCGGAACCGGACATTGGTGTCATTACTAACATCGGTGTGTCTCATATTGAAAATTTGGGTAGCCGCGAAGGCATTTTGGCTGCTAAACTGGAATTGCTGGATGGTATGAAACCGGGTTCACCGTTGTTTTTAAATGCAGATAATGATTTATTAAGTACGGTTTCCAGGAAGGACTTTGCCATTCATTATTTTGGCCTGCACCATCCGGCAGAGGTAATGGCCAAAGATCTGGACTATCAGGCGGCGCACACCGTATTTACTGCGGTTACCCCGGTCGGAAGCTGTCAAGTTACGCTTCCTACTACCGGAGAACATAATGTATACAATGCGCTTGCAGCCATCTCTGTTGGCTTGGCGCTGGATATTCCGCTGGAGCAGGCAGCCAAAGCGCTGGAAAATTACATTCCGGCCGGCATGCGGGAACACATTGTAGAAAAAGGCGGCATTACCTTCATAGAGGATTGTTACAACGCCAGTCCGGACTCCATGAAAGCATTAGCCACCACGCTGTCTATCATGGGAGACGGAAAGCGTAAAATTGCGGTTATTGCTGATATGTTGGAACTGGGAAATTACAGTGAAACAGCACATCGCCAGGCAGGTGGATACATGGCAGACGCCGGGACAGACCTTCTGATGACCTATGGAGAAAATTCCAAGTTTGCTGCAGCAGAAGCCAAAGCACATGGCATGGTCCGTGTCTTTGATTTTGATAAAAAAGAAGATTTAACAGAAAAACTGATTTCACTCCTTCATCCGGGCGATGTAGTTGCCTTCAAAGGATCCAGGGGTATGGAATTGGAAGAAGTCATTCAAAAAGTATACGAATCTTTGGATAGGAGTTAACACAATGAACACCACGTTAGCAAGCATTCTGGCCTTCTTACTTTCCGGTGCAATGGTAGGACTTTTAGGAATTAAAGTGGTCCCTTGGCTGCACAAGCTGAAATTCGGTCAAACTATTTTGGATATTGGCCCAAGCTGGCATAAGCAGAAGCAGGGAACCCCAACTATGGGCGGCATTATGATGATTGGCACCGCTGTTATTGTATTTGCGGTTTTGTCCATTGTTGATGCGCTTTGCGGAGGAGATTTGCTCAGTGCCGGAGGAAATGTTTATGGCGTTTCCTATGCACAAAAGGTAAAAATCCTGGCCGGCTTTATTATGGCATTGGGATTTGGCCTGATTGGCTTCTTAGATGATTACATTAAAGTAAAGAAGAAACAAAACGAAGGCTTAACGGTATTGCAAAAGACCTTGTTGCAAGTTATTCTTTGTGCTTCTTATATTGCCACGATGGTATTGTCTCACAATACCTATATGGTTATTCCGTTTGCAGGACGTTGGGATTATTGCGGCAGTGTAGTGCTGTACAGCATTTTTACCTTTGTTGTTATGTATGCTGCCGTTAACGCAGTTAATTTTACGGACGGCATTGACGGCTTGTGCTCCAGCGTTACTTTGGTAGCAGGTGCCGGCTTTGTTGCTGTTGCATATTTAATGAATTATTATGGTGTGGCCATGTGGGCGTGCATCCTGGTGGGAATTTGTGCCGGCTTCTTGGTATGGAATCATCATCCGGCAAAGGTCTTCATGGGTGACACCGGCTCTATGTTCCTGGGCGGAACCGTAGTAGGACTGGCCTATGCACTGGATTGCCCTTTAATTCTGCTTCCTATTGGCATTGTTTATGTTGCAGAAGGTGCTTCGGATGTCATTCAGATTTTGTATTTTAAAGTAACGAAGAAGATTGCACAGCGGAAAGATCCGGAAGCCACCGGTAAACGGCTCTTTAAAATGGCTCCCATTCATCATCACTTTGAAAAGTGTGGCTGGTCGGAAGAAAAGATTTGCGTTGTCTTTTCTGTGGTTGGCTTGATTGGTGCTACCATTGCAGTACTGTTGGTAGCGTTTGGACAGTAAGAAAGTAAGAAAGGATAACTCATGGCAGGAAGAACAGCATCTCGGCGTCAGGCAGGACGCCCGGCGCAGCAGCGTCCGCAGAGAAGAACCAAGCGCCAAACGGTGCGGAGTTCCTCTCGGAAGCACTCTGCCATTTGGAATGACGGTGCGTTTGATGTGCCGTTTTTAGCTGTTGTTTTGGCGCTGATTACCTTTGGCCTGATTATGCTGTTCTCTGCCAGTTATGTTTACAGCTACTATAATCAGGGCGGAGACAGCCTATATTATTTTAAGAGACAATTGATTTTTGCCATTATGGGAGTTTTCCTGATGTTTGTGGTGTCTCGCGTGGATTATCATATTTGGCAAAAGTTTTCTGTTCCGCTTTTGGTAATTTCTTATGGGTTATTGGTTTTAGTTCTGTTTGTGACACCGCCGGCGGGATATGAAGAGTTCCATCGTTGGATTAACTTGGGTTTTATTACGTTTCAGCCGTCGGAAATTGCCAAATTTACATTGATCTTATTCTTAGCACAGCACATAGGGAAAAATTATCCGTATATTACACGGAAAGTACCATCCCGAGCAGGCTGGACTTTGAATTGGAATGCTAAGCACCCGCGCTTTATGATACAGGAAAAGCATACTTCTTTTTTGCTCTATGCGCTTATAGCCGGCTCCATGTGCGCTTTGGTTTATAAGGAAAATCACGTTTCCGGTGCTGTCATCTTGTTTGCGTTATTCTTTATGATGGTTTGGATGGCAGGATACAATAAGCGTACTTTCCTGGTTGCAATAGCTCTTGTAGTTATCCTTGTCTTTGTTGTTATTTACAATCCGGATATTTTGCCGACCCATGCGCAGTCTCGTATTACTGCCTGGCGGGACAAAAGCTATGATCCGTTGGGTGTACGCTGGCAAACCAACCATGCGCTTTATGCTATTGGTTCCGGCGGACTCTTTGGAGTAGGGCTTGGCAATTCTAAAATGAAACAGCTTTACGTATCGGAACCGCAGAATGACTTTATTTTTTCCATTATTTGTGAAGAATTGGGCTTTGTCGGTGCCATGGCAGTTATTACTTTATTTGTTCTGCTTCTTTGGAGAGGCTTCATGATTGGCCTTCATGCAAAAGATAAATTTGGTTCCTTGCTGGCCATTGGTCTGAGCTTTCAGGTAGGCCTGCAAGCAGCTTTGAATATTGCGGTTGTAACGGATATGTTCCCAAACACCGGCATCAGTCTTCCGTTCTTTAGTTATGGCGGTACGTCCTTGGTTATGCTGATTGTGGAAATGGGCATTGTGCTTTCTATTTCTCGGTCCGCTGCCATGAAGAAACTGCCGGAAGAAAATTTACCGGAAGAATGATAGGAAGGAAAACGGAAAATGAAGATTTTATTTGCTACCGGCGGAACCGGCGGCCATATCAATCCGGCGCTGGCTGTGGCCGGTAAAATCCGCGAAACTTATGGAGATAAGGCGGAAATTTTGTTCGTTGGTACCCCAACGCATATGGAAGCGGAATTGGTTCCGGCAGCCGGATATGACTTTAAAACAGTAGATGTACGCGGATTTTACCGTGGCTTGAATTGGACCAATTTAAAGCGAGATGCCGTTGCTTTTATTAAAATGTTTACTTCCAGTGTGGAAGCCAAGAAAATTATCAAAGAATTTGATCCGGATGTGGCCATCGGGTTCGGCGGTTATGTTAGCGGACCGGTCATCCGGGACTGCCACAAATTAGGTGTAAAAACCGCTATTCATGAGCAGAATGCCTA
This sequence comes from Bacteroidaceae bacterium, assembly GCA_963623075.1. Taxonomy (GTDB): domain Bacteria; phylum Bacillota; class Clostridia; order Oscillospirales; family Acutalibacteraceae; genus RUG420. The sequence goes on along the minus strand of CAVFJZ010000002.1, from coordinate 111,255 downwards.
TCCCGGTATTACCAATAAAGCACTTGCCAAGGAAGTAGATCTGGTCATGTTGACTTCTGAAGCTGCCAAAGATCGGATTGATTGCAAGAATGAGCCGGTCATTACCGGACTACCGGTCCGCGGCTCTATGTTGCGGGCTGACCGCGCAGTTTGTCGGAAACAGCTTGGCCTGTCGGATGACCAACTGCTGGTACTTTCCATGGGCGGCTCTTTGGGTGCAGACGCTATTAATGAAGCTATGACCGAACTGATTGTGGCAGAAAAAGACAAGAAAAATCTTTATTTCATTCATGCTATGGGCCAATATGGCTTGGAAATGAAAGATGCGCTTTTAGAACGGGGTGTGGATCCGGAAACGCAAGCCAATTTGGATTTGCGGGAGTATATTCATGACATGGATGTTTGTATGCCTGCTGCGGATCTGATTATTTGTCGATCCGGTGCCTCTTCCTTATATGAAATCAGAGCGCTGGGGAAGGCATCCATTCTGATTCCGTCTCCGAATGTAGCAGAAAACCACCAATACCATAACGCAATGGAATTGGTGGAAAAGAATGCCGCCTGTATGATTGAACAAAAAGATCTGACAGGGGAAGCCCTGATTTCGTTAGTAGAAGAACTGACAGAGGATCCGGCCAGACTGAAAGAAATGGAACAAAATGCCAAAGCAATGGCTATTTTAAATGCCACAGATTTAATTGTGGAGAACCTGCTACGCCTGGTGCCGGATCAGGAAGACTGATAGGGGAGACACTATGGCACAACAGAGACGTACTTCTGCCACGCAGGGACGGGCCTCTGCCACACGGAGAAAAACAGCACAACATAGAGGTGGCAGTGGACAAAGGCAGGGAGTGCCGGTGCAGAAGTCCAGAGAAGAGCTCCGCAGAGAAGCTCGGTTAAAACGGGAACGACAGCAAAAGAGAAAACGGCGGTTTACCACTTGTATGCTGGTTTTGGCTGCTGTTGTCATTGGCGTGATTCTGTCATTAACTGTTTTCTTTAAAATCAATACCATAGAAGTAACCGGAACCAGTCAATACAGTAAAGAAAGTATTTTAAATGTTTGCGGTGTAGATACCGGAGATAATCTGTTTTTAATAAAAAAGACTGGTGTAGCAGAGAAAATCAGCCGTGCATTGTCTTTTACGGGAGAAATTACGGTAAAGCGTTCTTTTCCTAATAAAATTGTAATTCAAGTAACGGATTCTGTACCAAGTAGCGCAGTGGTCTATGAAGACGGATATGCGCTTCTAAATCAAGATCAGAAGGTCCTGGCAACAGTTTCCACAGAAGAGGAATTGTATGCCTTAGTGGCCCAGCAACTTTATATTGCAGAGGAAACAACGACAGAGGAAACGCAAACGGAAAACAACACGGAAGACACTGTGGATACTGCATCGCAGACAAAAACGGATGAAGAAGTAGAGGCTGCCAAAAGTCAGATTATTATGATTTCCGGCTTGACCGTCAGCAAAGCGGAAACCGGCAAGAAGATAACCTTTGAAAACAATGCGGCATATACGGCCTATCAGGACGTGACAAAAGCATTGGAAGAGGAAGAGTTTACCGGCGTAACAGGTCTGGATTTCAGTAACTCGTCTGATGTTCGAATGGAATATGAAAAACGAATCATTCTGAAACTCGGTTCTGCATCCGGATTAAACCGAAAACTCCAATTGGCGGAAAAGGTCTTAGAAGAGCAAAATGCGGTCAGCTCAGAATTGACCGGAACCATAGATCTGACTATCAGCGGAAGAGCTTATTTCTCCGATGAAACAGAACCTTTGGTAACCACGAAAGTGGCAGAGGAGACTTCTGCGGTATCAGAAATCTCAGAAAGTAGCACAACATCTTGAAAAAAGGCTATGGTAAGCCAAAAATAAATTGAATTTTTCCGGCTTGCATGGTACTATTTAAAACGTATCAGTATAAACATTTAGACATTAGGAGGATGCCTCAATGAGTTTTGAAATGTCTGCAGATTTTGACAGCGTTGTTCAAATAAAAGTAATTGGTGTCGGCGGTGGCGGCGGAAATGCCGTAAATCGCATGATTCGTTCTGATGTTAAAGGCGTAGAGTTCGTTTCTGTTAACACGGATAAGTCCGCTTTGCTTCAGTCTCAGGCAACCCATAAAATCCAAATTGGTGAAAAGGTAACCAAGGGACAGGGTGCAGGTGCCAGACCGGAAATTGGTCAGCGTGCCGCAGAAGAAAGCAAGGAAGTTATTTCCGATGCACTGAAGGGAACCGATATGGTATTCATTACTGCCGGCATGGGCGGTGGTACCGGTACCGGCGCAGCTCCTGTTATTGCAGGGCTGGCTAAAGATATGGGTATCCTGACTGTTGGTATTGTTACGAAGCCATTCGCCTTTGAAGGTAAGCACCGGATGGATCAGGCTGAAAGCGGAATTAAAGAACTGGCTGCCAATGTTGACAGCTTAGTTGTTATTCCGAATGATCGTCTGAAATTCTTCTCTAAAGAAAAGATTACTCTGGCTAACGGCTTTGATGCCGCAGATGACATCCTTCGTCAGGGCGTAAAATCCATTTCTGAATTAATTAAAGTGCCTGGCTTTATCAATCTTGACTTTGCAGACGTCAGTGCCGTTATGCGTGATGCCGGACATGCCCACATGGGCGTAGGCCGCGCCAGCGGAAAAGATAAGGCTGAACAGGCTGCTACGGCTGCTGTTTCCAGCCCTCTTCTGGAGACTTCCATTGATGGAGCACACGGCGTTATTATTTCCATTACTTCTTCTCCGGACATTGGTTTGGAAGAAGTAGAAACTGCATCTACGCTGATTGCAAATGCAGCACATCCGGATGCAAACATTATTTGGGGTGTTGCTTTTGATGATACTTTGGATGATGAAATCATTGTTACTGTTATTGCCACCGGTTTTGGCGATGCAGCCATAAAATATGATGCTCCAAAGATTGACCTTGATGTTCCGGGCTTCGGAGATGACCTTGGCACAGACATTCCGGTAAATCCGGCAGTTTTTGCTGATAATAGCTCTTCCGGTACAAGTACGTCTTCTCTGTTTGCGGATGATTCCTCCAATGATTCCGTTTCCGGAGACTTCGGCTTTGGCATGGACGACGGTTACTTTGATGCTATTGATGATATTTTCGGTAACCGTAATTAAGCTGTTTTTGAAAGAAAGTAAAGAAAAAGTACCGTCCACTATGGATGGTACTTTTTTGTAGAAAAGTCTGAGTTTTTCTATTGCATTTTGTTATGCCACATGGTAGAATACCTAAGCAATCAAGGCACACATTGTGCCAAAACCAGTGAAAGAGGTGAAACGAATGAAAGAGGGACTTCATCCTAACTACGGCCCTGTAACCGTAAAATGCGCTTGCGGTGCTGTTATTGAAACGGCATCTACCAAAGGTGATCTTCGTGTAGATATCTGCTCCAACTGTCATCCATTCTTCACCGGTAAACAAAAACTTGTTGATACCGGCGGACGTGTTGACCGATTCAACAAGCGTTACGGCAAAGCACAGGCAAAATAAGCCTGACTGGCTAAGAAGACAAGGCGGTACAGTTTGTACCGCCTTTTTGTTTTATAGGAGAAAAGCATGGACTCTTATTTAACCGTGGCCGGATCCGGGGAATCCCTTTTTGAAGAAAAGCATTCCAAGTTTCTGACCCATGTTATTCCGGTGCAGACCGCAGAAGAAGCGGCTGCTTTTATTGATGCACAGAAAAGTCAATACTGGGATGCAAGACATAATGTTTATGCGTATCGCTTACGGGATGGCTCACAGCGCTTCTCTGATGATGGAGAGCCGCAGGGCACCGCAGGAATGCCGACGCTGGATGTATTGCAGAAGTCCGATGTAACGGATGTCTGCCTGGTTACAACCCGCTACTTCGGCGGCATTCTCCTGGGGGCCGGCGGCCTGGTGCGGGCGTATTCCCACAGTGCCGTACTGGGACTGCAAGCGGCCGGTGTGGTTACTATGCTACTCTGTAAAACTGCCGTTTTCCAATGCGACTATCCTTTTTACGGCCGCGTTCCGTCCCTCTTGGCAAAGTGGGATGCCCGCCCGCAGGAGGCCACTTTCACGGATAAGGTCACTGTTCCTCTGGAGTTGCCGGAAACCGCAGTGGCTGGCTTGTCAGAAGATCTCAGCAGCCTTTCCTCCGGAAAAATTCAGCTGAAAATAACCGGAGACTGTTATAGGGCTGTTCCAATTTCCATAGATTGACATGAAAAGAAAACAAAAAACCTGTTGCAGACTATTCTGCAACAGGTTTTCTTGTTTGTTTTCTTTTATTCTGCAAGTGCACGTTCCAACCAAGTGGCGCCGATGTCCAAAGCAGGATAAAGTCCGACTTTTTCACCTTTCTTTTTTACCATATCTGCCGGGGAAGCGGTAGGATCGGTATTCAGTAACTGAATGGTGACCTTGTCGGCAATTTCCATATCCTGAAATTGCTTTGTGCTTTTAATGGTCAGCATAACCACATAGGGATCATACATGTTGCCGTAATAAAGAGTATTTCCTTTTCTGACAAGTGGTTTGCCCTTGTAGGTGAGGAATTTGTTTTCAGCCAATGGATTCACTCCGTTTCAACAGGTTTTAGCCTTATTTATCAAGGAAGTCCTTGACGAGGGTTTGTAACAATTCGTCCCGATCCAGCTTGCGAATAAGACTACGTGCGTTGTTATGAGTGGTAATGTAGGTTGGATCTTCCGAAAGCAGATATCCTACAATCTGACTGATAGGATTGTACCCCTTTTCTTTCAGGGCGTTGTAAACCTGTGTCAGGATTTGATGCATTTCAGCATCAGAATCTTCCTTTAAAGAAAACTGGATTGTCTTATCGGTCATGAAACCACCTCCAACTTATACTAGATAATCATTATAAGGCATCTAGTAATGGAAAACAACACACTGTCGGACTTTTTCTTAAGAACGAAGTGCTCCGCCCAAATTCTGAATGGCTTTAATGGCTTTTTCTACTGCCTGATTACACTCCTCATCTGTCAGGGTACGCTCAGCAGAGCGGAAGCGCAGGGAGAAGGCAACGGATTTCTTACCGTGACCAACCTGTTCTCCTTCGTAAACATCAAACAAATCAATGTTTTCCAGAATATTTCCTTTTACTGCAGCAGCAATGGCTTTTTCCAAAGCCAAAACCGGTTGGGTGCTGTCTACTACAAAGGCAAGGTCACGAGAGGTGGCAGGATATTTCGGTAAATGTTTGTAGGTGCGATTCAGGTTGGCTTTTGCAAAGAGCAGTTCCTGATTTACCGTAGCAACATAAACACGAGTATTTATTCCGTAGTTTGCGCAAACGGCAGGATGCACTTCACCAAGAATGGCAAGTTCTTCACCATCTACCAGAATAACAGCAGTTCTGCCCGGATGGAATGTAGGATTGTCATGAACCGGTTCTACGTCAAAGTCTGTAATACCAACAACTTCCAAGAGTTTCTCTACTACGCCTTTCAGAGAGAAGTAGCTGAGCTGTGGACCGTACATTCCCATAACCAATTGCTGATCTTCATCCGGCAATTCTTCCAACGATTCCTTTGGCAGATAAATGGTGGAGAGTTCATACAGGCAAACTTTTTCATTTCTGTTGTTGTAATTTCGCGCCAGCACTTCCATCATGGTCGGAATAGAGGTAGTACGCATGATACTGGTATCTTCGCCAAGTGGGTTGCTGATAACAATGCTGTTCCGTAGCTTGGAATCTTGCGGCAGGCGGATTTTGTCGTAGTTCTTCGGGCTCATAAAGGAGAAAGTCTGAATTTCAGACAGCCCGGCTGCTCTGACGGTTTGTTCCACTAAGCGATTGAATTTCTGACGGTCCGTTAAGCCGGCTTCGGCTACACCACGCATTTCACTGTCCGGAATGTTGTTGTAACCATAGAAGCGAGCAATTTCTTCGGAAATATCCGCCTGAGAAGCAATATCAATACGGAAGGACGGAACATAAATGGTGCCGTCTTTAATTTCAAAGCCTATGCGTTCCAAAATGGTCTTCTGCTCGTCTGCGGAAAGATTGATGCCGATGAAACGGTTCGTCCATTCCGGATCAAAAGGCAGAGTAACTTGCTCTTTTGGATTGGCATATACGTCTACGGTGCCGTTGACTACATCGCCCGCATCCAGTGCCTGTACCAATTCCAGTGCACGGCGTAAGCAAGTATCACAGCTGTCAGGGTTTAATTCTTTTTCATAACGGGAAGAAGCTTCGGTACGCATACCAAGTGCTTTGGCGGCTCTGCGGACGGATGGACCGTTGAAGCAAGCTGATTCAAAAACGATGGTACTGGTGTCATCCATAATACCGGAGTACTCTCCGCCCATGACACCGGCAACGGCAACCGGCTTCTTTTCATCGGCAATAACCATAATGCTTTCGTTCAGTTCCCGTTCTACACCGTCCAGCGTAGTGATGGTTTCACCGACTTTGGCATTGCGTACAATAACGTGATTCCCTTCTAAGAAGCGAAGGTCAAAGGCGTGCATTGGCTGGCCATATTCCAACATAACAAAGTTGGTAATATCTACAATGTTATTGATGGGTCTGACGCCGGATGCGCGCAGACGTTCCCGCATCCACAGAGGGGAGGGAGCCACACGAACATTTTCTACTACGGCACCGCTGTAACGATAACAGGTTTCCGGTACTTCAATGTCTACCTTTAAGAAGCTGTTCACGTCGCCGTGACCCGGCTTTACTGCCGGCTCAGAAACGTGAAGCGGCAACTGATAGGTGGCTGCTGCTTCTCTGGCTAAGCCAATGACGGACAGGCAGTCCGGGCGATTCGAGGTGATTTCAAATTCGGTAATGGTATCCGTCAGGCCGATGGCTTCACGGATATCCATGCCAAGCTCTTTTTTACAGTCGTCTCCCAGTACAAAGATGCCGTCTTCAATGGCATAAGGAAAATCATGTACGGTCAGGCCCAGCTCGGCAACGGAACACATCATGCCTTCAGAAACTTCACCGCGCATTTTGCCTTTGGTAATGTGATGCCCACCGGCAACGGTAGATTTATGCAGGGCACAAGGAACATAATCCCCTGCAGAAAGGTTTTGCGCACTGGTGACAATTTGAATATTCTTTTCCTGCCCTACGTTCAGCTGACAAATCCAAAGGGTGTCAGCATTGGGGTGGTGGACAATTTCTTCTACGCGGCCGACTACAATATTGGAGAGCTCGGCCCCTTCTGTTTGATAGGATTCTACTTTGGAACCGGAAAGGGTAATTGCCTCGGCGAAGTCGTGGTCATCTACTTCCAGATCAACGTAGTCCTGTAACCATCTTTTTGATAAATCCATTTTCTTCGCCTCCTTTAAAACTGTTCCAAGAAGCGCATGTCATTTTCATAGAGCATACGCATGTCGTCTAAGCCAAAGCGGAACATAACAATTCGTTCCAGCCCAATGCCGAAGGCAAAGCCGCTATACTGATCCGGGTCAATGCCGCCGTTGCGGAGCACCTTCGGATGAACCATGCCGCCACCGAGAATTTCAATCCAGCCTTCATTCTTGCACATAGGACAACCTTTGCCGCCGCACTTAAAGCAGGAAATATCAATTTCACAGGACGGTTCGGTGAATGGGAAGTGGTGCGGGCGGAGACGAATTCGAGTATCTTCGCCATATAATTTTTTGGCAAAGGTTTCCAGGGTGCCCTTCAGGTCACCCATGGTAATTCCCTTGTCTACTACCATGCCTTCAATTTGATGGAAGATAGGAGAGTGGGTGGCGTCTACGGCGTCACTGCGGTAAACACGGCCCGGCGCAATCATGCGGAACGGGGGCTGATTTTCTTCCATGTAACGGATTTGGCAACCGGAGGTTTGGGTCCGAAGCAGCATTTTTTGGGTAATATAAAAGGTATCCTGGGTGTCTCTGGCAGGGTGGTCTGCCGGAATGTTCAGCGCCTCAAAGTTGTAATAGTCCCATTCTACTTCCGGACCGCTGGCAACGTTGAAGCCCATACCAAGGAAAATTTCCTTTACTTCGTCCAAGACAATAGACAGAGGGTGCTGATGACCCATTTCAATGGCTTGCCCCGGCAGAGTAACGTCAATGGTTTCGGACAGCAGCTTAGCTTCCTGCGCCTTCTCTTTTAATTCCGTGGTTTTTTCTTCCAAGCTTTGGGTAATCTTTTCCCGTACCTCATTGGCAATTTGTCCAACAACGGGGCGTTCTTCCGGAGAAAGGGAACCCATTGTCTTCAGTACCGAGGTAAGTTCACCTTTTTTGCCGAGATATTTGATGCGGATAGCATCCAGATCGGCAAGGCTTTCGGTTCCGGCAAGGGCTTCTTTGGCCGCTGCACGGATCTGTTCCAGTTGTTCTTTCTGGTTCATACTTTGTACCTTCCTTTTCTTGATTACTTTGAGTGCGGGAAGAGTGTAAAAATAAAAAAGCTTCGTTCCGTAAAGGGACGAAGCAACTCCGCGGTACCACCCGTATTCCCACCGGTTTGGTGGGCACTCAATGCTGATAACGGCAGCCTTCCGTTTGTTTTTACTGGGCGAGTCAGCGCTGTTCGAAACAACCGCTCAGGAGGGAAATTCAGGTTACAGTCCGGTAAGTCCGTTTCCAGCCGATGGCGGACTTTCTCTGGACCGGAGTGTCTGAAACCTTACGTAAACTCCGTCAATGCGTTTCCTAATATCGGTAGTATTCTAGCAAAGAAGAAAGTGTATTTCAAGCATGGAATTCTTTCTTTTCTCATGTTTATAAGTCCCTTGTTTTGTGCTAAACTGTGGATACCGAACACGAGAGGAAGGGTTTGATGTTAATACATACCGGATTAGATGCCGTAGAGCTGACTCGCATACAAAAATCTATGGAATCTCCATCTTTTGCCAAATATATTTTAGGGGAACAGGAATATGCCTATTATCAGGAAAAAGGGTTCCCTGTAGAAAGTGTAGCAGCCGCCTGGGCGGCAAAAGAAGCCTTTTCCAAGTGCATGGGAACCGGGTTTCGCGGGTTTGCCATGCGTGATGTGGAAGTGCTGCATGATGAATTGGATAAACCGTATCTGTCTCTTTCAGAAGAGTTGCAGAAGAAGGTTGGGAACTGGTCAATGGATGTCAGTCTGACCCATACAGATACAATGGCTATGGCTGTTGTGGTGGCCATAGAGGAGGGATAACCTTGGATATTCTGACTGCTGCTGAAATCAGAGCTGTGGAAGAAAAAGAAAACCAAATCGGAACTCATTTTCTGGAATTGATGAGTCGGGCAGGAACGGCTTGTGCAGAAGTAATCATGAATCACTTTTCGAAGGATGTCGGCAGTATTGCCGTTGTTTGCGGAAAAGGGAAAAATGGCGGTGACGGGTTTGTTATTGCCCGAAAGTTGCACAACGCGGACTATGATGTCAGCATTGTCCTGGCGTTTGGAGAGCCAACTGCAGAAGATGCCGTTATCAATTACCAAAAGGCCATGGATGCCGGTATCCCTATCATTCCGTCTTATCCGGATCATGGCTTTGCGGACCAATTAATTGCAAAAGCCGCTGTTGTGGTAGATGCCATGTTTGGCATCGGCTTTCACGGTGCCGCAAATGATGAGCAGGCTTATATCTTTGATTTGATCAGCCGTTCTGCCGGCAGCGTCATTGCCATTGATGTGCCGTCCGGCGTAAATACGGACACAGGGGAAGTAGAAGGGGCTGCGGTAGAAGCAGACCTGACGTTGACCCTGACCTGCCTTAAGCCGGCCCACGTTTTATATCCTTCCTGTGGTTATTGTGGAGAAACTTTGGTGCTGGATATTGGCATTTTGGAGGAATCTTTTGCTGATGTCAGCCCAAAGCAAATGACCTATTCGGAAGAAGAGGTTCGTCATTTACTTCCGCCACGGAGCAGAACGGCACACAAAAATGATTTTGGCCATGTGCTCAGCATTTGCGGAAGCCTGCGCATGCCGGGCGCCGGTTGCCTTGCTGCCGGTGCAGCGTTACGCAGTGGAGCCGGTCTTTTGACTGCGGCTTTTCCGAAAAGTGCTTACAGTGCCTTTGGCGCACAACTTCCAATGGAAGCTATGCGGCTTCCGCTTCCGGAAAATGCAAACGGCCAGTTCAGTACTGCTGCTTTGCCGGAGTTACGGAATGCGCTGAAAAAAGCAACGGTCGTGATCCTTGGCTGCGGCCTTGGACAGGGAGAAAATATACAGAAACTGGTAGCTGCCATTTTGGCAGAAGCGGATTGCCCGGTAGTTCTGGATGCGGACGGGCTGAACGCAATTGTCGGCCAAAAGGAATTATTGAAATCCACTAAGTCAAAGCTGGTCTTGACGCCACATCCCGGAGAATTATCTCGCCTAACCGGAAAGCCGGTAGCTGATATTTTGGCAAACCGACAGCAAGTTGCCACTGAGTTTGCAAATGAATATCATGTGACGCTGTTACTGAAAGGGGCCGACACGCTGGTGGCCGCTCCGCAGAAACAGAAGTTATATGTAAATGTAACCGGTAACCAAGGCCTTGCCAAGGGCGGCAGCGGAGACTGCCTGTCCGGTATCATTGCAGGCCTGCTTGCCCAGGGCTTAAGCCCGTTCAAGGCGGCCTCCATGGGAGCGTACCTTCACGGCACTGCTGCCCAGTTCGCTGCATCGGATTGTTCCCTCCGCAGCATGACTGCAACGGACTTGATTGCCGTTCTTCCAAAAGTGTTTGCGTATTTTGAATAAGCTTAGCAGCCGGATGTATTTCATCCGGCTGTTTTTCTGTTTTAGAAAACTTGTATCAGCGGGGTCGGTTTGTTATAATACTGTATCGCTGATAGTATCACTGATGGTATGCCATTTGGAAAAAGGGGCTGATTGTATGAATCAACTTTTGGTTTTAGAAGGATTAGACGGATCCGGAAAATCAACACAGACCGCTTTGTTGCGGCAGACCCTTTTGGAAAATGACATCCCGGTAAAGCAAATCAAGCTGCCGGATTATGACAGCCCGTCCAGCACCTTGGTACAAATGTATCTAAATGGTGCCTTCGGCTCGGATCCGAATGCAGTAGGTGCTTATGCTGCATCTGCATTTTACGCAGTAGACAGATATGCCAGTTTTCAAACCGTCTGGAAAGAGGCCTATGAAAACGGCACGCTGATCTTGGCAGATCGCTACGCCACTTCCAACGCTTCCTATCAGATGACCAAGCTTCCGCAGGAAGAATGGGCTCGGTATCTTATGTGGTTGGAAGATTTTGAATATCGGAAAATGGGAATTCCGGCACCGACCTTAGTTGTCTTTTTAGACATGCCGGTGGAAGTTTCCCAAAAATTAATGACCTCCCGTTATCAGGGAGATGAAAGTAAAAAAGACGTTCACGAAAAGGATGTTTCCTATTTACAGCATTGCCGAAATGCTGCACTGTTTGCTGCAAAGCAGCAGGGCTGGGTCTGCATCTCCTGTGCGGAGAACGGACAGCCGAAATCCATTGAAACCATTGCAGCAGAAGTTCGGGCTGTAGTACAAGAACGTCTACACCTGGAGTTATCAAAATGAGTTTATTAGATCAACAGTTTTGGAAGGCTACACTGGCTGACCAAGATTGGATTCGGCAGGCCCTCCGTTACTCCGGCAGGGACAGCGCAGAATTTACCTTTGGCAATATTTTTATGTGGTCTCCGTCTTATCATGTTTCCGTCGGAAAAATAGATGGCATGTTGGTAATTCGTTCCCAACACAGTTACACCATTCCGGCAGGAGATGGAGATGCAGGCCCCGTCCTGCAAAAGATGCTGGACGAAGCAGAAGAACCTTTGCAATTACACGGCCTGGATGATATCCAAAAAGATTGGCTGGAACAGACCTTTCCCGGTGTTTTTACTATCCGAGACAACCGCAACAATGCCAACTATATTTATGAAGTAAAAGATTTAGCCGAATTACCCGGAAAGAAGTATCACGGGAAGCGGAACCACTGCAGTTATTTTGAAAAGACCTATCAGTGGTCTTATGAAGCAGTAACCAAAGAAAATCTTGCGGAAGCAAAAGCCTTTGTAGACCGGTGGATGGAAGAAAGTCCTGAACGGACTGAAGAAGAGCAAATCGCCTTGGAGCTTGCCTTCCAAAATTTCTTTGAACTTGGATTTACCGGCGGTATTTTGCGGGTAGACGGAAACGTAATTGCCTTTACGGCAGGGGAGCCTATTAACGACCAGGTTTATTGTACCCACATTGAAAAAGCGGATAGTGCCTATCGCGGTGCATATCCTATGATTAACCGTGAATTTGCACGTCATGCACTTTCTTCTTATAAATATGTGAACAGGGAAGAGGACATGGGCATTCCGGGCCTTAGAAAAGCAAAAGAATCCTATCACCCGGTCAGCTTGTATGCCAGTTATTTGGCTGTGCAAAAAAGCAATATAGACTATCAGCCGAAATTGGCTGAAGAATCTGATCAGGAAGATTTACAGGCATTGTGGCAAGAGGTTTTTGGAGATGACCCACAGTTTATTCAAGATTTCTTCCGCTATTGTTGCAAGCCGGAAAATCGCTTTGTCATAAAGGATGACAAAAAAGTCATTTCCATGGCCTATCTGATTCCTTGCACGTATTGTTCAAAGGGGCAGGAATACAAAGCTTACTATTTCTACGCAGCAGCCACCCATCCGGACAACCGCGGGCGTGGGTATATGGCTTCTTTAATACAATATATAAAGCAGGTGGCTACGGAACGGGGTATAGACTTAATCTTCCTTGTTCCTGCAGAACCGGGGCTTTTCACCTATTATGAAAACCTTGGATTTCAACCGGCGCTGTATCATAAGACGTTGCAATTTACTGCGCAAGAGTTGCAGGAAGCGTTCTTGTCTGAAACAGGTTCTGCTTTGCATGAGGATTCCGTTGAAACTGCTTTGCCGGACCGCTTACAGCAACGGGAACAGGCATTAGATGGAACAGATCATCTTTCTTATACGAAAGAACAATTACAATACTTTTTCTATACCCAGCTGGTTTCCGGCGGGCACGTTGCGGTTGCCAAAGACGGATATGCCTTTTATGAAAAAAAGGACAATACGGTAATGGTAACAGAATGGATTTCTACAGATACGAAAACCAATTTACCGGCCACGCTTTTAGCAGAAAATACGGATTATTATCAATTCCGGTTGCCGATTTCCGCAAGCGTATTTCCCGGAAAAGAAGCTTCTCCGGAAGCGGATGGAATGGCTTGTGCCATGACAGAACTTGGCGCACAGGCTCTGCAAGAAAAAGAGTATCCATATATCGGCTTTCCGCTGTCATAACAGGAGGTAATGTATGCTTTATTTGTTTTTAGCCCCGGGCTTTGAAGAAACGGAAGCAATGGCACCGTTGGATGTGTTACGCCGAGCTGATATCAGTGTACAAACAGTCGGCGTCGGCAGGAATGCCATTCCGGGCGCTCATGGAGTCACTTTTTTGACAGATCTGACAACAGAGGAAGTTATTTTAACGGATGCTCTGGATGGTATTATTTTGCCGGGAGGAATGCCCGGAACCAAGAACTTAGAAGCAGATGAAACGGTACAGAAAGCCATTGATTTCTGTCACCAGAACCAAAAATTGCTTTGTGCCATTTGCGCTGCTCCATCCATCTTGGGACACAAAAAATTGTTGGTCGGAAAGAAAGCTACTTGTTTTCCCGGCTTTGAAACAGAACTGCAGGGTGCAGTTTTGCAAGCTGCCGGAGTAGTTACAGATAATGAAATTATTACTGCCAATGGCGCCGGAACGGCCCTCCTTTTCGGAGAAGCCATTGCAGCAAAATTTGTAGGAGAAGAAAAAGCCAGACAAATTTTGAAAACAATGCAATATCCATTTGGATAATGTTATAGAAGCAGAAGAAATTTGACTGGAGAAGAGAGTTACAGATGATGTCTAATTCCAACAAGCCGAGTGCTTTCAAAGCAAAACCGACGCATCAGCAAACACCTGCAGGGGACCAAACCTCTGGTCGGGTTGCTGCGCGTCGCCCGGCGGAAGGAACTGCGGCGCAGCGTCAGGCGCAGCAACGGGCTGTCGCACAGCGACAAGCGCAGCAACAGGCTGCCGCACAGCGACAAGCGCAGCAACAGGCTGCCGCACAGCACCAAGCGCAGCAACAGGCTGCCGCGCAGCGTCAAGCGCAGCAACGGACTGCCGCACAGCGCAAAGCGCTGCAACAGGCTGCCGCACAGCGTCAAGCGCAGCAACAGGCTGCCGCACAGCGTCAGGCGCAGCAACGCAGATCGCAACCACAGGTCTCTGCTCAGTATCAAGTGCAACAAGCTGCAGCGCAACAAAGAGCACGGCAGCAGGCTACTGCGGCGCAGACAACACAAAAAACAACTCAAAATAGAACGCGAACTCAACAACCAAGAGCAACAGCTCAGCGTCCGGCACAGCAGCCTGCAGTCACGCAGCGCAGAGCACCGGCGCAAGCCCCTGCTCAGCGTCAGGCACAGCAGCCTGTAGCCACGCAGCGCAGAGCATCGGCGCAAGCCCCCGCTCAGCGTCCGGCACAGCAGCCCGTTGCCACGCAGCGCAGAGCACCGGCGCAAGCCTCTGCTCAGCGCCCGGCACAGCAGCCTGTAGCCACGCAGCGCAGAGCACCGGCACAAGCCCCTGCTCAGCGTCAGGCACAGCAGCCCGCTGCCACGCAGCGCAGAGCATCGGCGCAAGCCTCTGCTCAGCGTCCGGCACAGCAACCCGCTGCCACGCAGCGCAGAGCATCGGCGCAAGCCCCCGCTCAGCGTCCGGCACAGCAACCCGCTGCCACGCAGCGCAGAGCACCGGCGCAAGCCTCTGCTCAGCGTCAGGCACAGCAGCCTGTAGCCACACAGCGCAGAGCACCGGCGCAAGCCCCTGCTCAGCGTCCGGCACAGCAGCCTGCAGCCACACAGCGCAGAGCACCGGCACAAGCCCCTGCTCAGCGTCCGGCACAGCAACCTGTAGCCACGCAGCGCAGAGCACCGGCGCAAGCCCCTGCTCAGCGTCCGGCACAGCAGCCCGCTACTGCACAGAAATCTCTGACACAGCGTGTCACTAAAGCGCAAGCACAGCCTGTACAAAAAGCTGCTGCAAGCAAAAAGGCCAGTGCTACTTATGCACAACGCCAGGCACAGGCCAGTGTTGCCAGAAAACGCTTGCAACAAGATCAGACGCTGACTCGCCAAGGAAAGAAAGCGGCAAAGGTCACCGCAAAAGGCAAAAAGCGGTCTAACCCTGTAAAGCAATCAAAGGCTGCCGCGGCTACCGCAATTACACAAACAAAGCAGCCTACGGATAAATCGCCGGTAAAGAAGCAACGTGGTCCAAAACAGCCGCTTCCGCCAACACTCAAAGGAAAAATCCAATACGGATTTCAACAGCTTGGTCCAACCGTTGCCGAAATTCAGGAAGATCCCTATAAGAAGGCAATTGCCACCAGAGTCATTATTATTGTTTTAGCATTGGTTTTGTCCATTCGCTTGACTTCGGTTATCAATGACATCCTTGGCTTTGGACGTAGCACAGACAGCGTAACCTTTACTATTTCAGAAGATAACATGACCACCAATAAGGTTATTGGTCAGTTGGACAGAAACGGTATTATTAAACATTCCGTAGAATGTAAAGTCTTTATTGCGCTAACGGACAGTATGCGGAGCGAAGATTATACCAAGGCTACTTACTTAAAAGGGGACTACGTTCTTTCCAAAAATATGGGCATTGAAAAAATGCTGCTGCAGTGCATGAATATCCAACGCCAGGAGACGGTAGAAGTTTCCGTTCCGGAAGGATATAACGTGGTTCAAATTGGCGAAGCCTTGGAGAAAAATAAAGTTTGCTCTCAGGAAGATTTCCTGAAGGCCTGCAGCAAGACAGATTATGACTTTGACTTCTTGCAGAATATGGAAAATGCCGATACCCGTTATGCTGCACTGGAAGGTTATCTGTATCCGGATACGTATGAGTTCTATGTAGGACAGGATGCCGAGTCTGTTGTCAAGAAGATGCTGTCTAACTTCCAATCCAAGTGGACCGACGAATATGAAGCACGGGCAGAAGAAATCAACATGACAATGGATCAGGTTCTGACCATGGCATCTATTGTTCAGAAGGAAGACAGTAAGGCCTCCAATATGGCTTATATTTCCTCCGTTTTCTATAACCGTCTGAATTCTTCTAACTTCCCGACCCTGCAGTCTGATGCCACTGTTAACTATGTAAAGGAATACATTAAACCGCATGTAACAGAGACAGAATACAATACGTACTTAGACCTATACAGCACCTATAATTGCAAGGGCTTACCGGTCGGTGCTATTTGTAACCCGGGTAATGATGCCATTAAGGCAGTTCTGTGGCCACAAACCACCAGTTACTACTTCTTTGCCCACGATGACGACGGCAACATCTATCTTGCACGTACTGCTAACGAGCAAAATGCCAACGTTAATAAAGCCGCGAAGAGTTCCTCTTCCGACGATTCGTAAGGAGTTTGTTCATGAGTTTATCTAAAGCACCGGAGCTACTGGCACCTGCCGGAGATCCGGAGCGTTTAACCGCCGCTTTGCAATATGGTGCGGATGCCGTTTACCTGGGAGGACAGGAATTCGGCATGCGTGCCGCACCGGCTAATTTTAATCAAGTAGCGTTACAAGAGGCAGTTGCCGGCTGTCATGCACAAGGGGTAAAAGTTCATTTAACCTGTAACACTTTGCCAAGAAACGAAGAGCTGAACGCACTTCCGGAATTTTTGATGCAAGCGCAGGAGGCAGGAGTAGATGCCTTCATTATTGCAGACATCGGTGTTATGCGTGCAGCACAGAAATATGCGCCTAAGGTAGATATTCACATGTCTACACAGGCAGGCGTAGTAAACTATATGACAGCTAACGCGTTATATGATCTCGGCGCAAAACGGATTGTTTTGGCAAGGGAAGTCTCTTTGAAGGAAATAGAGACCATCCGTGCCAACATTCCGGATGATCTGGAACTGGAAGCCTTTGTTCACGGCGCCATGTGTATGTCCTTCTCCGGACGTTGCCTGTTATCCAACTATATGACAGGCAGGGATTCCAACCGAGGTGACTGTGCACAGCCTTGCCGCTGGAAATATCACCTTTTGGAGGAACGTCGACCGGGACAGTATTATGAACTGACCGAAGACGGAGAAAACGGCACTTATTTTCTGAACAGTAAAGATATGTGCATGATTGAACATATTCCGGATTTGGTAAATGCCGGTATTAACAGCTTCAAAATAGAAGGCCGAGCAAAATCTTCCTTTTACGTAGCAGCTGTTACCAATGCTTACCGCTGTGCCATAGACGGTTATTTGGCTAATCCATCTGACAACTATCAACCGGAGCCCTGGGTTGTGGAAGAAACCAAAAAAATCAGTTATCGAGATTACTGTACCGGTTTCTTTTACGGACCGCCGGAGGAAGACGCCAATATTTATTACGATGGTATTTATATCCGCAATTGGGATATCATTGCAAACGTCCTAGATTCCGACGGAACGTATTTAACCGTAACCCAGCGGAATCGGTTCTTTCAGGGGGAAGAGCTGGAAGTGCTTTCCCCGGGGGTAAAGCCCCATTTTATTACGGTACAAGAAATGTATAATGAAGCCGGAGAATCCATCTCGGTAGCGCCCAACCCAATGGCAACCATTCGGATTTCGTGTCAGGAACGCATTCCGAAAGGTTCTATTTTAAGGAAGTGCAGGAAGGAGACCTGACCATGGCCACCATTCGTGAAGAAACCGAACGTTATCAAGATTTGTTTTTCTCTTCTTATGCCATGCGAGTTACGGATACCAAAGGCCGCATGCGGCCGGAGCCGGACGATGATTTTCGAACGGCCTATCAAAGGGACCGGGACCGCATTATTCACTGCAATGCGTTTCGGCGGTTGCAACACAAGACGCAGGTCTTTCTTGCCCCTATGGGGGATCATTACCGCACTCGTTTAACGCATACATTGGAAGTTGCACAGATTGCACGTTCGCTTTCCCGTGGTTTGAAGTTGAATGAAGATTTGACGGAGGCTATTGCTTTAGGGCATGACCTTGGGCATACGCCATTCGGCCATGCCGGTGAACGAGCTTTACGAGAAGTGCATCCCGGTGGATTTCGTCACTATGAGCAAAGTCTTCGAGTAGTGGATCTGCTGGAGAAGAATGGAAATGGCTTAAATTTGACCTATGAAGTAAGAGATGGCATTTTGTGTCATACGGAAGGCAAAGAAGCCGATACTTTAGAAGGTCGCATTGTCAAAATTAGTGACCACATCGCCTTTTTAAACCATGATATTGATGATGCCATTCGCGCCGGACTCTTCACGGAATCTGACATTCCCGGTCAAATTCGAAATACATTGGGTAAAAGCAAAGGAAAACGGATTGATACTATGGTGCGCTCGGTTATTCAGAATACGGACCGCAATGTGCACATGGATCCGGCAGTGGAGCAAGCTTATCTGAATTTACGGGAATGGCTGTTTGAAAATGTCTATACCAATCCTATTTGTAAAGGAGAAGAAGGAAAAGCACAGGCCATTATTCAAAAAATGTATCAATATTTTGTAGATCGTCCGGAAGAATTGCCGGAGGATTACAAGCGTATTGTAGAAACCGAAGGGGCGGATCGCGCCGCCTGTGACTACATTTCCGGCATGTCGGACCGATATGCCTTGTATGTATTTGAAAACCTGTTTGTACCAAAGCCCTGGGCAGAAGTATAAAAGCAGAAAAATAAAAAAGGAGGGAGCGTCATGCCGAGATTGACAGAAGAATTTCTGGACACGCTGCGTCAGCGGTTGGACATTGAAGAATTCATCGGCGGTTATGTTGCGCTCCGCCGGCGGGGCCGCCTTTCCAAAGGCCTATGCCCGTTTCACAGTGAAAAAACACCGTCCTTTACCGTTTATCCGGATACACAGTCTTTCTATTGCTTCGGGTGTGGCAAGGGCGGAGATATTATTACCTTTACCAGAGAAATAGAAAACCTGGATTATCTGGATGCCGTTAAATTGCTGGCTGAAAAAGCCGGGCTGTCCGTGCCGACAGAGGATTATGATGATACTCTGTCTAAAAAGCGCGCCAGGATGTTGGAAATGAACAAAGAAGCAGCCCACTTCTTTTATGCTTGCTTAATTAGTCCACAAGGCCAGGCAGGATTGCAATATTGGCAGAATCGGCGGCACTTGACACCACAGACCATCAAACATTTCGGACTGGGATTTGCGCCGGATACATGGCATTCTTTGCGGGATTACATGCGAAAGAAAGGCTACTCGGATCAGGAACTGTATGAAGCCAATCTGGTCCGCCGGAGCGAAAAGAACGGGAACATCAATTATTACGATAACTTCCGGAACCGTGCCATGGTTCCCATTATAGATTTACGCGGTCATGTAATTGCTTTTGGCGGCCGTGTATTGGATGACTCTAAGCCAAAGTATGTTAATACATCGGATACCTTGGTATATAAGAAAAGTCAGGCCCTATTTGCCTTGAATTTTGCCAAAAGCGCCGGAAAAGACAGCCTGATCCTCTGCGAAGGATATATGGATGTCATTGCATTGCACCAGGCCGGGTTCACCAATGCGGTGGCGGGTCTGGGAACCGCTTTGACAGACGAACAGGTTCGCTTGCTTTCCCGGTATTGCAAAGAAGTCATTTTGTCCTATGACAATGATGAGGCCGGACATGCCGCCACAGAAAAAGCGTTGGAAAAATTTGACCGCACCGGTCTTTCCATTCGCTCTTTACAACTGACTGGCGGAAAAGATCCGGATGAAATTCTTCAAAAATTCGGCGCAGAACGCTTTCAGTCTATTTTGGACGGTGCTGCAAATGAAACCGAGTACAGACTGTTAGAAAAGCGCAAGAAGTATAACCTTGGTACAGACGATGGCAGGTTACAATATCTGCGAAACGCTGTGCCTATCTTGGCAAAGCTGGATTCTCCGGTGGAGCAGGATATTTATGCCTCCCGACTTTCGGAAGATCTGGGCGTCAGCAAAGAAGCTATTCTTTTACAATTGAAGGACGTGACCAGAAAGCAGAAACGGAAGGCAGAACGGGTTGACTTCGGCGCACTTCGACACGAATTTGACCGGTATCCGGCTGCCCAAGGCCAAACAGAAACCGCAAGTCTGAAAACGATCAAAGCTGAAGAAACCATAGTGTCCCTGTTGCTTAATAATCCGGATTTTTACCGGGGCGTGCAGCAGGATTTGTCTCCGGAAGACTTCCCAACCGCCTTTTATCGGAAGGCCTATGAAGTAATTCGGGAGCGAATCAGCAGCGGACGGCCGCTGGACCTCATTTATCTTTCTTCGGATTTTTCTCCGGAGGAAATGAGCAAACTGGCCGGATTGCAGACGGATAGCATCCTAGTCTCTAACACACTAGAGGAGCTAAAAGACTGCATCGGTGTTCTGAAGGCAGAGCAGGGGAAAGAAGCCCCCGTGGATCCCGCCACATTAAGTGACGAAGCCTTTCGGAATTTGTTCAAAAATCATGGATGAACATCCAAAAACAAAGAGGAGTACGTATATGGACGAAAAAAAGCAAAAAGTCATTGACCGACTGATTGAACAGGGCAAAGCCCAGGGAAAATTGTCCACTAACAACATTGATTCCGCTATTGTGGAAATTGATTTGGACATTGACGAACTGGATAAGCTGTATGACACGCTGGAAAATAACAACATTGAAATCATAGACGACCTTGGCGATGCAGCACTGGAGTCTTTGAACTTTGAAGCAGAAACTACCAAGACTTCCGAAACCGGAGCGGTAGCAGATGCCAGTAAAAATGCGGCCATGGATGACCCGGTTAAGGTTTACCTTAAGGAAATCGGTCGAGTTCCTCTGTTGACGCCGGAAGAAGAAATTGAACTTGCTATTCGAATTGCCGATGGCGATGAAGAAGCCAAGAAAAAATTGGCAGAATCCAACCTTCGTCTGGTTGTTTCCATTGCAAAGCGGTATGTCGGCCGCGGCATGCAATTCCTGGATTTAATCCAGGAAGGCAACCTTGGCCTGATTAAAGCAGTAGATAAATTTGACTATACGAAGGGCTTTAAGTTCTCTACGTATGCAACCTGGTGGATTCGCCAGGCTATTACTCGTGCCATTGCGGACCAGGCCAGGACCATCCGGATTCCGGTCCACATGGTAGAAACCATTAATAAGGTAAAGAAGACGAACAGTCAGCTTCTGCACAAGAATGGTCGTGATCCAACGGCGGAAGAAATTGCAGCAGAAATTGATATGCCGGTAGAAAAGGTACGGGAAATCCTGCGGGTAGCCCAGGAACCGGTTTCCTTGGAAACACCAATCGGCGAAGAAGAAGATTCTCACCTTGGAGATTTTATTCCGGATGATGATGCCCTGGCCCCTGCGGACGCAGCTTCCCAGCTTCTCTTAAAAGAACAGCTGGCAGATGTGCTGAAGACGTTGACACCAAGAGAAGAAAAAGTCCTTTCTCTTCGCTTTGGCCTGGAAGACGGTCACCCGCGCACACTGGAAGAAGTTGGCAAGGAATTTAATGTTACCCGGGAACGAATTCGTCAGATTGAGGCCAAAGCGCTGCGGAAGCTGCGTCACCCAAGTCGCTCTAAAAAGCTGAAGGATTTCCTGGATTAAGCTATAAAAAAAGGCGGTTGCTGACTCGCCGAAAAAAAGACAAAAAGAACGGTCTCCAACTCTGTAGAAAGGGAAGGAGACCATCTTTTTTATACGCAAAAGAAACACCCGGCGGCGCTTATAACTTATTTTTCGACTGGGACTGACTATTTTGACGATAGCACTTGACGCAGTGGGGCAAAATCCTTAAAATATATGCTACTTTATAACGGAAAGTAGCGTCTTTCCGAAATACAAGAAAACCGCATGGTTACACCAAAAACCGGCGTTTTCAAACTAACGAACGGAGTGATTACGGCCTATGGTAAATGTGAAAGCAACACAACTTGGCACCACCACCCGTATGAATTTTTCCAAAATCAATGAGGTTATGCAGATGCCGAACCTGATTGAGGTACAGAAGAATTCTTATCAGTGGTTCCTTGATGTCGGTCTGAAAGAGGTATTCAGAGACATCGGTGAAATTACGGATTACACCGGCAACCTGGTGTTGGAATTCGTAGATTACACTATGGACGAAGAACCCAAGTATTCTGTTAAAGAATGCAAGGAAAGAGATGCCACTTACGCTGCTCCTATCCGTGTAAAAGCACGTCTCTTTAATAAGGAGACGGGTGAAGTCAAAGAAAGTGACGTTTACATGGGTGATTTCCCGTTGATGACGGAAAGCGGCACCTTTGTTATCAATGGCGCAGAACGTGCCATTGTTTCTCAGTTAGTTCGTTCTCCGGGTGTTTATTACGGAATGAACTATGACAAGACCGGTAAGAAGCTCTTTACCACGACCGTTATCCCGAACCGCGGTGCTTGGCTGGAATATGAAACCGATCAAAATGACCTGTTCTATGTCCGCATTGACAAGAATCGCAAAATTTACATTACCACTTTCATTCGTTCTCTGGGTCTGTCCAGCAACCAGGAAATCTTAGATTTCTTTGGTGGTGACGAACGGATCATGGCCACCTTGGAAAAGGATACCACGAAGAATGCAGAAGAAGCTCTCTTGGAAGTTTATAAGAGACTTCGTCCGGGCGAACCTCCAACACTGGAATCTGCACAACAGCACTTAGACAATTTGTTCTTTGATGCACATCGTTATGACCTGTCCCGTGTAGGCAGATACAAATATAATAAGAAACTTGCCATTTCCAAACGCCTGGTCGGCAATAAGCTGGCCGCCACTTTGGTTAACCCGGCAACCGGTGAAGTGCTTGCCGAAGCAGGGGAGGTTATAACCAAAGAAAAGGCTTATGAAATTGAGCAGGCCGGTATCATGTCCCTTGACTTGGATGTGGAAGGCAAAGAAGTCAGAGTAGTCGGCAACGGCATGGTAGATATTGCTCCATTTATTACCGAATACAATCTGACAACGGAAGAACTGGAAAATATCGGTATCAATGAAAAGGTCCGCTTCTCCATTCTTGCTGAAATTTTAGAAGAGGATATTCAGGATAAGGATGAATTCCTCTTTACTCTTCGGGAACATTGTGATGACCTGATCCCGAAGCATATCATTATTGACGACATTCTTGCCAGCATTAACTACCTCAACTGCCTTGGCAACCATGTTGGCACTACAGATGATATTGACCACCTTGGCAACCGCCGGATCCGTTCGGTCGGCGAATTGCTGCAAAATCAGTTCCGGATTGGTTTTACACGGATGGAACGTGTGGTTCGGGAACGGATGTCCCTGCAAGCACAGGATCCGGAAAAAGCTACTCCGCAAGCCTTGATCAACATTCGTCCGGTTGTGGCTGCCATTCGTGAATTCTTCGGCTCTTCTCCGCTGTCTCAGTTCATGGATCAGACCAACCCCTTGGCAGAACTGACCCACAAACGTCGTCTGTCCGCCTTGGGACCTGGCGGTTTGTCTCGTGACCGTGCCGGATTTGAAGTTCGTGACGTTCACTATACCCATTATGGTCGTATGTGCCCGATTGAAACGCCGGAAGGTCCAAACATCGGTTTGATTTCCTATTTGGCTACATTCGCTCGGATCAATACTTACGGCTTCATTGAAGCACCGTTCCGCAGAATTGATAAAAAGACCGGAAAGGTTCTGGATGAAGTTGTTTACATGACAGCCGACGTAGAAGATAACTACCGCGTTGCGCAGGCAAATGAACCGTTGGATGAAAATGGTCATTTTGTTCATGATCGTGTTACCATCCGGTATCGTGACGGATTTGCAGAAGTAGATCGCAGCGTGCCGGACTTCATGGACGTTTCTCCGAAAATGCTGGTTTCCGTTGCAACTGCCATGATTCCTTTCCTGGAAAACGATGACGCAAACCGTGCACTGATGGGTTCCAACATGCAGCGGCAGGCCGTTCCTCTGATGGTTACCGAAGCTGCTTTTGTCGGCACCGGTATGGAATATAAAGCGGCAGTTGACTCCGGCTCTGTTATCATTGCCAAGCACGCCGGTACAGTAAAATATGTAGATGCTTCTCACATTAAGATTGAATGCGAAGATGGTAGCATAGATTCCTATGAACTGATTAAGTTCATGCGTTCCAACCAGGGTACCTGTATTAATCAGCGCCCGGTTGTTTCCCGTGGCCAGAAAGTTTCGGAAAAACAGGTAATTGCCGATGGCCCTGCTACTTCCAACGGAGAAATTTCCCTTGGTAAGAATGCCCTGATTGGCTTTATGACTTGGGAAGGTTATAACTACGAAGACGCCGTTCTGTTAAATGAACATTTGGTAAGAGACGACGTTTATACTTCTCTTCATATTGAAGAATATGAACTGGAAGCCCGGGACACCAAGCTTGGACCGGAAGAAATTACCAGAGATATCCCGAATGTGGGTGATGATGCTCTGGCCAACCTGAATGAAGAAGGTATTATTCGCGTTGGTGCAGAAGTTCGCTCCGGTGATATCTTAGTTGGTAAAGTTACACCGAAGGGCGAAACCGAACTGACCGCAGAAGAACGTCTTTTGCGTGCCATTTTCGGTGAAAAAGCCAGAGAAGTCAGAGACACTTCTCTTCGGGTACCGCACGGAGAATACGGTATTGTTGTAAATGTAGAAGTCTTTACCAGAGAAAATTCTGACGAACTTTCTCCGGGCGTTAACAAGGTAGTAAGATGCTACATCGCCCAGAAGAGAAAAATTCAGGTCGGAGACAAGATGGCAGGTCGTCATGGTAACAAGGGTGTTGTTTCCCGCGTACTGCCGCAAGAAGACATGCCGTTCCTGCCGGATGGCACACCGCTTGACATTGTATTGAACCCGTTGGGTGTTCCTTCTCGTATGAACATCGGACAGGTATTGGAAGTAAATATGGGTATGGCTGCACGCTCTAAGGGCTGGAAGGTTATGACACCGGTCTTTGACGGCGCACACGAAGAAGATATCCAGTACTTCCTGTCAGAATCCATGTTGCTTGCACAGGGCTCAGACGCAGTAAAAGAATTGGTTCTGAAATATGAAGACGAAAATGAAAAGAACGGCTTCAATTTGCTGGAACTGGTTGCTTATTTGAAGAAGAATCTGACAGAAGAAGCAGATCTGAAATTGGTTGAGGATGCCTATCAGTACAGAGACGGCAAGATTCAGCTGACGGATGGCCGTACCGGTAAGCCGTTTGATAACCGTGTCACCGTTGGTGTCATGTATTATTTGAAACTGCATCACCTGGTAGACGACAAGATTCACGCTCGTTCCACCGGACCTTATTCCTTGGTAACGCAGCAGCCTCTGGGTGGTAAAGCACAGTTTGGTGGCCAGCGTTTCGGTGAAATGGAAGTTTGGGCACTGGAAGCTTACGGTGCTGCCTATACTCTTCAGGAAATCCTGACTGTAAAGTCCGACGACATTGTAGGACGTGTTAAGACTTACGAAGCCATTGTAAAGGGACAAAGTGTTCCGAAGTCCGGTGTTCCGGAATCCTTCAAGGTCCTGATTAAGGAACTGCAGGCATTGGCTCTGGATGTAAAGGTTCTTGACAAGGACGGAGAAGAAATTGACCTCAGACAGAACTATGAAACCGATGATATCGGCTTCCGTCTGGTGGAAAACGAAGATTTCCGTCAGGTCAATGATGCCGCTACCGCAGAAGGTTACACACTGCTGACTGCAGAAGGGGAGCCAGAAGTGGAAGCTCCGGCCGAAGATCCGGAAGAAGAAACATTCAACGAAGAGTTTTAATCGGAAAGGGGTCGCCAAATGACTGACATTCAGACTACTACTAATACCACCGACGAGCTGGAATTTGATTCCATTCGTATTGGTCTTGTATCCCCAGACGAAATTCGTGCGTGGTCTTATGGTGAGGTTAAAAAACCGGAAACCATTAACTATAGAACTCTCAAACCGGAACGGGACGGCTTGTTCTGTGAAAGAATTTTCGGACCGACCAAGGACTGGGAGTGCTACTGCGGAAAGTACAAAAGAATCCGCTATAAAGGAAAAATCTGCGAACGCTGCGGTGTTGAAGTTACCAAAGCAAAGGTCCGCAGAGAACGGATGGGTCATATTGAACTGGCCGCACCGGTTTCCCACATCTGGTATTTCAAGGGAATTCCGTCCAGAATCGGTTTGATGCTGGATCTTTCCCCAAGAAATCTGGAAAAAGTACTGTATTTTGCCCTGTATATTGTTACAGATCCGGGTATGACTCCGCTGGAGAAATATCAGACCCTGACGGAAAAAGAATACCAGGACATGAGAGAAAAATATGAAAATGACTTTGACGCCGGTATGGGCGCAGAAGCCATTAAGAAATTGCTCTCCGAAATTGATGTAGAAGCCCTTTCCGAACAGCTGACAGAGGAATTGAATCATGCCAGCGGTCAGAAGAGAACTCGTCTTCTGAAACGTTTGGAAGTGGTAAACGCATTCAAGAATTCCGGCAACAAACCGGAATGGATGATTCTGGACGTCATTCCGGTTATTCCGCCGGATCTTCGTCCAATGGTTCAGTTGGATGGTGGTCGTTTTGCCACATCTGACTTGAATGACCTGTATAGAAGAGTTATTAACCGGAACAACCGTCTGCAAAGATTATTGGATCTGGGTGCACCGGATATTATTATCCGCAACGAAAAGAGAATGCTGCAGGAAGCAGTAGACGCTCTGATTGATAACGGCCGCCGTGGTCGCCCGGTAACCGGTCCGAACAACCGGCCGCTGAAATCCCTTTCTGATATGCTGAAAGGTAAGCAGGGTCGTTTCCGTCAGAACCTGCTTGGTAAACGTGTTGACTACTCCGGACGTTCCGTAATTGTTGTTGGTCCGGAACTGCAAATGTATCAGTGCGGTTTGCCGAAGGAAATGGCTCTGGAACTCTTCAAACCGTTTGTTATGAAGCGCTTGGTAGAAACCGGAGTAGCCGGTAATATCAAGTCGGCCCGTAAAATGGTAGAACGCTCCAAAGACGAAGTTTGGGATGCGTTGGAAGTAGTTATCAAAGACCATCCGGTAATGCTGAACCGTGCACCAACATTGCACCGTTTGGGCATCCAGGCGTTTGAACCGGTTTTGGTTGACGGCCGTGCCATTAAGTTGCACCCGCTAGCTTGTACCGCATTTAACGCTGACTTTGACGGTGATCAGATGGCAGTTCACGTACCGCTGTCTGCAGAGGCACAGGCAGAAGCCCGCTTCTTAATGCTGGCTGCCAACAACTTGCTGAAGCCATCTGACGGTCGCCCGGTAACGGTTCCGACGCAGGACATGGTTCTTGGTTCCTATTATCTGACTTTGGACAAGGATGGCGAACCTGGTGAAGGTCGCGCATTCCGTGATGTTGATGAAGCAACCATGGCCTATGAAGAAGGCTCCATTACCTTGCATTCCAAGATCAAAGTCAGAATGTCCAAGGAAATTGACGGCGAAGTGAAGTCTGCTCTGGTAGATACTACCTTAGGTAAGATCATCTTCAATAATCCGGTACCACAGGACCTTGGCTTTGTAGACAGAAGCATTCCAGGCAATGAATTCAAGCTGGAGGCTGACTTCTTGGTTACCAAGAAGACCCTTGGTAAACTGATTGACCGCTGCATTCGTGTTCATGGAACACAGCAGACTTCTGTTATGCTGGATGCCATTAAGGCACAGGGTTATAAATATTCTACGTTGTCCGGTATTACCGTTGCAGTAACGGACGCCAAGATTCCGGAAACAAAGTATGACCTGGTTGCTTCTGCTGAAGCGCAGGTTGATCAGATTGAGGAACTGTATCAAAGAGGTATGCTTTCCTACAAGGAACGCAAACGTCATATCATTCAGGTATGGGATGAATGCACCAAGCTGGTTTCCAACGGTTTGAAAGAAAACCTCGGTCCGTACAACCCAATCTTCATGATGATTGATTCCGGTGCTCGTGGTTCTGACTCTCAGTTGCGTCAGCTGGCCGGCATGCGTGGCTTGATTGCCAACACATCCGGTGAAACCATTGAAATTCCAATTCGTGCTAACTATCGTGAAGGCTTGAATATCATTGAATATTTCATTTCTTCTCGTGGTGCCCGTAAGGGTCTGGCCGATACCGCACTTCGTACCGCTGACTCCGGTTACTTGACCAGACGTCTGGTTGACGTTTCTCAGGAAATCATTGTTCGGGAAGAAGATTGCGGCTGTAAGGAAGGCATTGCTGTATATGACATCAAGGACGGCAATGAAGTAATTGAAGAGCTGCAGGAACGCTTGGTAGGACGCTACCTGGTAGAAGATCTGGTAGATCGCACAACCGGTGAACTGATTCAGTCCGCAGATGAAATGATGGACGAAGATTCTGCTGCCAAAGTAGATAAGTACGTTAAGGCAACCCACGAAGCTGATGTTGCCAGCGGCGCAGTAGCAGACGATACCAGAGCAGAAATCCGCATTCGTTCGCTGTTGACTTGCCGTGCACATCATGGTGTCTGCATCAAGTGCTACGGACGCAACCTGGCAACAGGAGGACCTGTTACCGTCGGCGAGGCAGTTGGTATCATTGCTGCACAGTCCATTGGTGAACCTGGTACCCAGTTGACCATGAGAACCTTCCATACCGGTGGTGTTGCATCTGCAGCCGATATTACACAGGGTCTTCCACGTGTTGAAGAACTGTTTGAAGGTCGGAAGCCGAAGACACTTGCCATTCTGTCTGAAATTGACGGTGTGGTTTCCATTCAGGAAATCAAGAAGAGCAAGTACGTTGTGGTAACCAATGCCGAAGAGGGAGAAGAGAAGCAATATCTGATTCCTTACGGTTTGCGCTTGCGTCAGGCCATCCAAGATGGAGTTCGTATCAACAAGGGCGACGCACTGACAGAAGGTTCCATTAACCCGCATGACTTGCTGGAAATTATGGGTGTAGATGCCGTTCATGATTATCTGATTCGTGAAGTACAGAGCACCTACCGTCGTCAGGGTGTAGATATTAACGACAAGCACATTGAAGTTATTGTTCGTCAGATGATGAAGAAGGTTCGCATTACCGATGCCGGAGATACTGACTTCTTAGTCGGCTCTGTTGTTGAAAAATCCGACTTCTTAGATGCCAATGATGCTCTGGCTGCCAAGGCCAAGGAAGAAGGATCGGTTTACAATCCGGCAGAGGCAGAAGCCATGTTGCTTGGTATTACCAAAGCTTCTTTGGCCACAGACTCCTTCCTGTCTGCTGCATCCTTCCAGGAAACCACTCGTGTTCTTACCGATGCCGCTATTAAGGGTAAGGTTGACCCGCTGCACGGTCTGAAGGAAAACGTTATTATTGGTAAACTGCTTCCATCCGGTACCGGCATGAAGGTTTACAATGACGTACAGGTAGAACGCAAGCATGAAGAATTTAATTCCATTGATCCGGAACTCTTTATTGAAGATATCTCTCTTCCAATGGAATTTACAGAAATCTAACTTGTTGACAAACCGTTTAGCTTAGTTTAAAATGCTAACTTGCCGTGTTGTGCAACCGGTAAATTCTAGGTTACTATTTGGAGAACTTTCCACAGAATTGTGGAAAGCTCTCCTATAGCAATATAATTACATTTTTACATTATTTCGCAGGAGGTGAAACAGATTGCCAACCTTTAACCAACTTGTTCGTCAGGGCCGTAAGGTAACTGAAAAGAAGGCTAAGGCTCCAGCACTCTTAAAAGGACTGAACTCCAAGAAGAACGTAATGACTAACAATGCTTCTCCGCAAAAGCGTGGTGTTTGCACAGCAGTTAAAACCGCAACGCCAAAGAAGCCGAACTCCGCTCTTCGTAAGATTGCCAGAGTACGTCTGACCAACGGAATTGAAGTTTCCGCTTACATTCCGGGTGTCGGCCACAACCTTCAGGAACACTCCGTTATTCTGATCAGAGGCGGACGTGTAAAGGACCTTCCTGGTGTACGTTATCACATTATTCGTGGTACATTGGATACCCAGGGCGTAACCGACAGAAAGCAGAGCCGTTCTAAGTACGGTGCCAAGAAGCCGAAAGCCGGTAAAAAATAATCCATTTACTTAAAAATGGAAGTGTAAAGAGAACAATCTTCTTGCAGGCTGCGCAGTCTTCTGCGTAACAATGTAAGGGTGTATTTATATTGCTAATACGCCTCCGCATTGGCGCCACGGGAATGTTGTCACTCGAGTACCTATGATATCATTATTATGAAGGAGGGAAGCGAAGTGCCAAGAAGAGGCCAGATTGCAAAACGTGATGTTTTGCCAGATCCGCTTTACAATTCAAAGCTCGTAACACGTTTAATCAACAGTGTTATGCTGGATGGTAAAAAGGGCGTTGCTCAGAAAATCGTATACGGCGCTTTTGAAATCATCCAAGAAAAGACAGGCAGAGATCCTCTTGAAGTATTTGAAGAGGCCATGGAAAATGTTATGCCTGTATTAGAGGTAAAGGCTCGCCGTGTTGGTGGTGCCACTTACCAGGTTCCAATTGAGGTTCGTGCTGAAAGAAGACAGACCCTCGGTTTACGTTGGATTACGCTGTACGCTCGTCAGCGTGGTGAAAGAACCATGAAGGAAAGACTTGCAAACGAAATCATGGATGCTGTAAACCAGACCGGTTCTGCTTACAAGAAGCGTGAAGATACCCACAAGATGGCAGAAGCCAACAAGGCTTTTGCACATTTCCGCTGGTAACTTATTGGAGGGAAATGAATGCCAAGACAGGTTTCTTTGGAAAAGACCAGAAACATCGGTATTATGGCGCACATTGACGCTGGTAAGACTACCACTACCGAACGTATCCTGTACTACACCGGTGTTAACTATAAGATTGGTGAAGTTCATGAGGGTGCTGCCACCATGGACTGGATGGCACAGGAGCAGGAACGTGGTATTACCATTACTTCTGCTGCAACTACCTGTTTCTGGAAAGAACACAGAATCAATATTATCGACACCCCGGGCCACGTTGACTTCACTGCTGAAGTAGAACGTTCCCTGCGTGTATTGGACGGCTCTGTTACTGTCCTTTCCGCTAAGGGCGGTGTTGAACCGCAGTCTGAAACCGTATGGCGTCAGGCTGACAAATATAACGTACCTCGTATGATCTACGTTAACAAAATGGACATTATGGGTGCTGATTTCTATCACGTACTCGACATGATCCGTGAACGTCTGAAGGCCAATCCGCTTGCTATTCAGTTGCCAATTGGCGCTGAAAACAATTTCCGCGGAATTATTGACCTGCTGACCATGCGTGCCGAAGTTTATTATGATGACCTCGGTAATGACATCCGTGACGAAGATATCCCGGATGACATGAAAGAAATTGCCCAGAAGTATCACGATGAACTCATTGAGGAAGTTGCTTCCTATGATGATGATTTAATGGAAAAATACTTCAACGGAGACGAACTGACGCTGGAAGAGCTGAAGAAGACCATCCGTAAGGCAACCATTAACAATGACCTGGTTCCGGTTGTTTGCGGTACTTCTTACCGTAACAAGGGTGTTCAGCCTCTGTTGGATGCCATTGTTGACTATATGCCGGCCCCGGTTGACATTCCTGCTATTAAAGGCGTAAATCCGGATACAGATGAAGAAGAATCTCGTGAATCTACAGACAACGGTCCGTTTGCTGCTCTTGCATTTAAGATTGCAACTGACCCATATGTAGGTAAGCTGTGCTTCTTCCGCGTTTATTCCGGTACAGTAGATGCCGGTGCAACCGTTCTGAATGCCACTAAGGATAAGAGCGAACGCATGGGCCGTATTCTGCAAATGCATGCTAACCATAGACAGGACCTGGAAAAATGCTACGCCGGTGATATTGCAGCTTGCGTAGGCGTTAAGAATACCACCACCGGTGATACTCTTTGCGATCCAAAACATCCGGTTATTCTGGAGTCCATGGACTTCCCGGATCCGGTTATCCGCGTTGCCATTGAGCCGAAGACCCGTGCCGGTCAGGAAAAGATGGGCGTTGCCCTTTCTAAGTTGGCAGAAGAAGACCCGACTTTCAAGTGCTACACCGATGAAGAAACCGGGCAAACCATTATTGCCGGTATGGGTGAACTTCACTTGGAAATCATTGTTGACCGTCTGCTTCGTGAATTCAAGGTAGAAGCCAACGTTGGTAAGCCACAGGTTGCTTATCGTGAAACCATTACTGCTCAGGCCGACGTAGATTGCAAATATAAGCGTCAGTCCGGTGGTTCCGGTCAGTACGCTCAGGTTAAGATCAAAATTGAGCCGAACCCAGGAAAGGGTTACGAATTCGTCAATGCTGTTGTCGGCGGTGCCATTCCGAAGGAATTCATTGGACCGACCGAAGCCGGTATTAAGTCTGCCATGACCAATGGCGTTCTGGCCGGTTATACAGTTGAAGACGTAAAGGTTACTCTTTATGATGGTTCTTATCATGAAGTTGACTCCTCTGAAATGTCCTTCAAAATCTGCGGATCTATGGCATTCAAGGATGCCATGCGGAAGGCTTCTCCGGTTCTGATGGAACCGATGATGAAGGTTGTTGTCATTACGCCTAACGAATATGTTGGTGACGTTATTGGTGATATCAACTCTCGCCGTGGTAACATGAAGGGTATGGAAGACGTCAATGGTGCTACCCAGATTGAAGCACAGATTCCTCTGGCTTCCATGTTTGGTTATGCTACTGATCTTCGTTCCAAAACACAGGGCCGTGCCCAGTACGTTATGGAACCGTCTCATTACACGGAAGTACCAAAGAGTATTTCGGAATCCATTATTTCCGACCGTGCCAAGAAGAACTGATTCAGTGCTTGCTTAAAGGCATTGTATTTGTTACAATATCAAAGAATTTTAGACTATATTTGCTATTAGTTTTAAAGGAGGAACATCCCCATGGCAAAAGAACATTTTAACAGAACTAAGCCGCATGTTAACATTGGTACCATCGGTCACGTAGACCATGGTAAGACCACTCTGACCGCTGCAATTACCAAGACTCTTGCAATGAAGGGTCTGGCAAAGTTCGAAGATTATTCCGCAATCGACAAGGCTCCGGAAGAAAGAGAACGTGGTATTACTATTAATACCGCTCACGTTGAGTATGAAACTGAAAATCGTCACTATGCTCACGTTGACTGCCCGGGCCACGCCGACTATATCAAAAACATGATTACCGGTGCTGCTCAGATGGACGGTGCCATCCTGGTTATCGCTGCAACTGATGGTCCTATGGCTCAGACCAAAGAACACCTTCTGCTTGCTCGTCAGGTAGGCGTTCCTGCAATCATCGTTTTCCTGAACAAAGTTGACCAGGTTGACGACCCAGAACTTCTGGAACTGGTTGAAATGGAAGTTCGTGAAACTCTTGCTGAGTATGAATTTGATGACGAATGCCCGATCATTGCCGGTTCTGCACTGCAGGCTCTTGAATATGACGGTGGTGACGTTGACGCTCCTGTTCTGAAGCCAATTTGGGACCTGATGGATGCTGTTGACGAATACATTCCGACTCCGGACCGTAAGGCTGACCTTCCGTTCCTGATGCCGGTAGAAGACGTATTTACTATCACCGGTCGTGGTACCGTTGCTACTGGTAGAGTAGAACGTGGCCAGCTCAAGATGGGTGAAGAAATTGAAATCGTTGGTCTGAAGGAAGAAAAGACCAAGACCGTTTGCACCGGTATTGAAATGTTCCGTAAGATCCTTGACTACGCTGAAGCTGGTGACAACATTGGTTGCCTTCTTCGTGGTATTCAGAGAAACGAAATTGAAAGAGGCCAGGTTCTTGCTAAACCAGGCAGCATTCATCCGCATACCAAGTTCCACGGCCAGGTTTATGTACTGACCAAGGACGAAGGCGGCCGTCATACTCCGTTCTTCAACAACTATCGTCCGCAGTTCTATTTCAGAACCACTGACGTTACCGGTGTTATCTCTCTTCCGGAAGGCACTGAAATGTGCATGCCTGGAGACAACGTTGAAATGGACGTTGAACTGATTACTCCGATCGCTATTGAAGAAGGTCTTCGCTTCGCTATTCGTGAAGGTGGCCGTACTGTTGGTTCCGGCGTTGTTACCGGCATCAATGAATAAGCAACAGTTTAAAACTGTATCTTATTAAAAAACACAGGACCTGCGCAACTGCGCAGGTCCTTTTGTTGAAAAAGAAGTTGTTGTGAAGTTATGATAAAGAAAAGCACTGCGTAACACGCAGTGCTTTTTTTCTGAAACTGATTAGTCTTCCAGCTCCTGCAGCATGGCAAGATGTGCACGCCAATATTTGGCGTAAGGTTTACTCTTGCCGGGGCCGATGTAGGAGATGGAACCGCCGATGACGGTGCCGTGGTCGGCTTCATAGTCCGGCATTACATGCCAAATGCCTTTTCTCATTTCCGGATCATCTTCAAAATGAACGAAGGGTTCCCGCTGCGGGTGCCGGGCAGAAGCCAGGGGCACCAGACCGTCATTCGGCCGCCAGGTTTCGTCCACAACGGTACCGTTGATGGTGCAAACCGGGAATTTGCCCATGACCTTTGCAAACGGAATAAAGGCAAAAACCATGATAGGAGCACGTACTTGGCATTCCGGATGCCACCGGTTTGCATTGGTGCCGTTGCCGGCGATAGAGAAGTAGTAGGTGTCTTTGCAAGGGTGTAAGCGCTGATTCATATCGGCAGCTTGATCTATGCGGAGATCATCAAAGACATTGTCTTTATATTTGCAAATGTTGACAAGGCCTTTCCACTGCTTAGCGCTTAACAGGAAGTGCTTTTTACCGGATGCATGGAACGGGTCTTCATTCATGCCATACTGTTCCATATGAATGTCATAATATTGTCCGCCGCCAAGATTAGCAAGAACTGCCGTTAAGCAGACAACGGCCGGTTTCAGAACCTTCATAAAGCCTTCAAAGGCATGAACAAAAGTAGTACCGTCATGCGGAGCAGAAATGGAAGTCAGACTTTGTACCCATGCGCCGTGACCGCCGGCAAAGAGAGGGGAAAGATCATTTGGGGTTGCAGCACGTTCTTCTTCGGCACCGTCTTCCAGAAGGGTTACCAGCATGCGCATGGTTGCACCGCCGAAGCTGTGACCCAGCAGGTGGATTTTCTTGATTCCGCCGTCTTCCATTGGCTGACCCCAACCTTCTACCAAAGGTTTGTCATAGGTACGGCCAAAGCGTTCATGATGATATTTTGCGGCATGGGCTGCACCGTAGTCTACACGGGTACCGGTTAACTGTGCATACAATTCACAGGCACGGTCCCAAGCACTGCCAAGAGGTCCGACTTGAGGAGCATACGCTTCCAAACCTTCGCTTCTAAGCTGTTTTACCAAATTACCGCAAACCATTCCCCAATAGGGCATGGCAGCATAAATTTTTTGCTCTTCACCCCAGCCCATCATGCCGTGAATGAAGATAAACGGATACTTGTTGGTATACAAAAAAACATCTCCTTTTTTGCGTTTTTAATACAAAACACATTATAAACAGCTTTCCTTGAAGTTTTCTTAAAGGAATCTTAAACCATTACAGGCGGGCCGTTTCCTTTACTTATAACTACCCGTATGGTAAAATATTTTCCGAATTTTTAGCGGAGGAGGGACGCTTTTTGGCTATTGCCAAGGCAGAAATTGCATTGCAATTTGACTACATGACGCGGGATAAACAATTGCTTCAAGACCGCTTAGGCGGGAAGATTCCGAAAGCCATGACCCATACTTACGGCTGTCAGGGAAATGTGGCAGAAGGAGAGCGAATTGACGGCATTTTACAGGAAATCGGTTATGAATTTACGGATGATCCAACAGAAGCCGATTTCATTTTATATAATACCTGTTGTGTCAGAGAACACGCAGAAGAACGCGTTTTCGGTAATTTAGGACGACTGAAAAAACTGAAAGAACAGAACCCGAATTTAATTATTGCGGTTTGTGGCTGTATGGTGCAGGAACCGCATATTGCGGACCGCTTAAAACGCAATTTCCGTTATGTGGATTTGGTATTCGGAACCTTTGTACAGTACCGTTTGCCGGAGTTTATTTACCGTTTATATACCGGAGAAGACCGTGTTTTCTGTTTGGATGAAAACAATACGGTTGCAGAAGGTCTTCCCATGAAGCGCACCAACCAATTGAAGGCGTTTTTGCCTATTTCCTATGGCTGCAACAACTTTTGCACGTATTGCATTGTTCCTTATGTTCGCGGACGGGAACGCAGCCGTGCCTATGATGTGGTAGTGCAGGAAGCAAAGGATTTGGTTGCTCAAGGGTATAAGGAAATTATGCTACTGGGGCAAAATGTCAATTCTTACGGCAATGACTTTGGAGAAAAAGATCTTTTTTCCAAGCTTCTGAAAGAAATCAACGACATTCCGGGAGACTTCCTGATTCGCTTCATGACATCCCATCCGAAGGATTGTTCGTATACCTTGTTAGATACCATGGCCGAATGTGAAAAAGTAGAGCGTCACTTGCATCTGCCCTTCCAGAGCGGCAATGACCGCGTGCTGAAAGCCATGAATCGCCATTATGACCGCGCACATTATTTGGACTTAGTTCACTATGCTAAGCAGATTATGCCGGATCTTTCTTTGACCAGCGATGTAATTGTTGGCTTTCCCGGAGAAACCCACGAAGAATTTTTAGACACGGTTTCTCTGATACAGGAAGTAGGCTTTACCTCTCTTTATACCTTTATTTATAGTCCACGCGTCGGAACACCGGGTGCAAAAATGCCGGACCCTGTTACCAGAGAAATAAAGCAACAGTGGTTTGAAGAGCTGCAATTTGCGCAAGAACAAATTGCAAGTCAAAGAACGGCCGCAACCAAAGGGCAAACCTTCCGTGTACTGGCAGAAGGCCGCGGAAAGAAGGGCAAAATTAATGGTAGGACTTCCGGCAATGTTATGATTGAATTTGACGGACCGGAAGAAATCATTGGAACTTTTTGCAACGTTACCGTAACAGAACCGTTAACTTGGATTTTAAAGGGAACACTTGCAGAATAAAAAATGGGCTGACTCGCCCAATAAAGGAGATTACTATGAACCTAATTGAAATGACCAGAGCACTGGGTGCTGCTCTGCAGGACGACGAAACCTATCAGAACTTTGTAGCTGCCAGCAAGGTGGCAGAAGCAGATGAAGCTGTTAATGCTAAAATGCAGACCCTGCAGGCTTTGCAGGCTGCGTATCAGGCAGAAATGGCAAAGGAAGAACCGGATCAGTCCGGCATGGAAAAAATGGATCAGGAATTCCAGTCCTTATATCAGGAAATCATGGCTGCCGAATCCATGGCTGCTTTGACCGATGCGCGCAATCAGTTGAATGGTCTGATGTCTTATATGACACAGATTTTGTATCTCTGCGCCAATGGAGAAGACCCGGCAACTTGTGAGCCGTCTCAGGACGAATGCGGTGGTAACTGCGGCTCTTGTGGCGGTGGCTGCGGCGGCAACTGTGGCTGTGGTGAATAAGAGTCATTGTAACGAATCAAAAATAACGCGTAGTTAGAGGTGAAACCGTGGCAGAATATACTCCAATGATGAAACAATATTTGCAAATAAAAGAGGAGTATCAGGATTGCATCCTATTTTACAGACTGGGAGATTTCTATGAAATGTTCTTTGAGGATGCCAAGCTTGCTTCGTCCGTACTGGATCTGGTCTTAACCGGAAAGGCTTGCGGACAGGAGGAACGCGCCCCTATGTGTGGCGTTCCGTTTCACAGCGCGGATAACTACGTAGCCAGACTGGTACAGCACGGATATAAAGTGGCAATCTGTGAACAGACAGAAGACCCGGCGTTGGCAAAAGGCTTGGTTTCCAGAGAAGTAGTCCGGATTATTACACCGG
This sequence comes from Bacteroidaceae bacterium, assembly GCA_963623075.1. GTDB lineage: Bacteria > Bacillota > Clostridia > Oscillospirales > Acutalibacteraceae > RUG420. The sequence goes on along the minus strand of CAVFJZ010000002.1, from coordinate 73,392 downwards.
GTACCGTTATTGAAAGCAACATGTTGGACGAAGGGAAAAACAACTATCTTGCTTGTCTTTGCCATGGAGAGGGCAGTACCGGCATTTGCTTTATTGATGTTTCTACCGGTTCTGTTTTTGTAACTGAAGTAGAGGAAAGTGCAGAGGGAGAGCGAACCTTGGACGAACTGGGACGCTTTTCTCCCAGAGAATTACTGGTCAATGCACAAGCCGGAAAGCTGAAAAGTCTTCGACAATACCGGGAAAAGCAAGAAGGCTCCAGTCTGGAAGAACGAAGCCGAACCGAATTTGATCCCGAGAACTGTGCCGGCTTAATTGAAGAACATTTTGGTTCTACTACGGATGAGCTGAATCTGACCGGAAAAAATGCCATTTGTGCTCTTGGTGCGGCGTTGAGCTACTTGTATGAAGTACAGAAAAATTCCTTAGATAATCTGCGGGATATCAACTATTACACAGATTCTAAGTATATGAAGCTGGATTTTTCCGCCAGACGCAATCTGGAGCTGACGGAAACACTCAGAAACCGAGAAAAACGCGGTACGTTGCTCTGGGTCTTGGATAAAACCAAAACAGCCATGGGCAAACGCCTACTGCGTTCTTACTTGGAACAGCCGCTAATTTCGCCGGCTGCTATTATTCGCCGCCAAAATGCGGTGGCTTATTTGACTGATTCCATGCAGCTGCGGGATGAATTGGCAGAATATATGATTCCTGTTCATGATATGGAACGTCTGATTACCCGTATTTCCTATGGAACTGCCAATGCAAGAGAACTGAGAAGCTTGTATGAAACAGTAACTCGCCTGGCGCCCATCAAGGCCCTTTTAGCGGAAGCACCTACGGAATTGCTGAAACAAATAGAACAGCAAATAGACCCGTTGGAGGACGTTTTAACGCTAATTGACGGTGCCATTGTAGAGGAACCGCCGTTTTCTATCAGAGAGGGCGGTATGATAAAAGAAGGGTATCATCAAGAATTAGATGAACTGCGAAACATTGTCAATGATGGTCGTGGTTTCCTTGCTTCCATTGAAGCTGCCGAACGGGAAAAGACCGGCATCAGCAAGTTGAAAATCGGCTATAATCGCGTATTCGGTTATTATATTGAAGTGCCGAACTCTGCTTCGGGACATGTACCGGAAAACTATATTCGCAAACAGACTTTAGCCAATGCGGAACGATACATTACCGAAGAGCTGAAAGAATTAGAATCTAAAGTCCTGGGGGCACAAGAGCGGATTGTAAAGCTGGAGCATGACCTGTTCGCCGGCGTTCGAGAGCAGATTGCCGGACAATTGGTTCGGATTCAAACCACGTCCCATGCTGTAGCGGCGCTGGATGTACTTTGTTCCTTTGCCAAGGTGGCCGTAGAAAACAATTATGTCTGTCCTGAAATTACAGAGGATGGCGTCATTGAAATTCGAGACGGCCGTCATCCTGTTGTAGAAAAAATGCTGGATGGAAATCCGTTTGTACCAAATGACACGTTTCTTGACGAAGACAGTCGACAGGTAGCGCTGATTACCGGGCCAAATATGGCAGGTAAATCTACTTATATGCGCCAGGTAGCCTTGATTGTCATTTTAGCGCAAATCGGATCTTTTGTTCCTGCTTCTTCTGCTCGCATTTCTATTTGCGATGCAGTATATACCCGTGTCGGAGCCAGTGATGATCTTGCTTCCGGACAATCCACCTTTATGGTGGAAATGTCTGAAGTGGCCAACATTTTGAAAAATGCCACAAAGAACAGCTTAATTATTCTGGATGAGATTGGACGCGGGACTTCTACCTATGATGGAATGAGTATTGCCAAGGCCGTTCTGGAATATGTATGTAACAAGAAAAAATTGGGTGCCAAAACTCTGTTTGCCACCCATTATCATGAATTGACGGAAATGGAAGCGGAAAATCCATCCGTTAAGAATTACAATATTGCCTGCAAAAAGCGGGGAGATGATATCATCTTTCTGCGGCGCATTGTACCGGGTGCGGCAGACGGTAGTTATGGTATTGAAGTTGCAAAACTGGCCGGTGTACCCAATACGGTAGTGAAACGTGCCAAAGAAGTGCTGGCACACATTGCCGCATTGCAAAGCAAGCTGGATGATGTGCGTTCTGTTCACACTGAGTACAGCTCTATAGCACAAGAAGATCCGGAAGAAACAGCTGCAATGCAAATCAGCTTTGCTTCCGGTAAGAAAGAACAGATTATTGAAGACCTGCAGAACTTGGACGTAAATACGTTAACACCGATTGAAGCCATGCAAACGCTGTATCAGCTTTGCAGCTCTGCCAAGGATCTGGAGGAATAAACAGCGGAGGGTCTGCATGCCGAAAATTAATGTGTTGCCAAAGCATATGGCAGATTTAATTGCTGCCGGCGAAGTGGTAGAACGACCGGCATCCGTAGTCAAAGAGCTGATGGAAAATGCCATTGATGCGGGCGCTACTGCCGTTACGGTGGAAATTAAACATGGCGGCATAACGTTAATCCGGGTTACGGATAACGGGTGCGGAATTGCCAGAGAAGACGTGCAAACTGCCTTTAAAAGCCATGCCACCAGTAAATTGGTAACGGAAGAAGATCTTCATAAAATCGGAACTCTTGGATTCCGCGGGGAGGCATTAGCCTCCATTGCCGCCGTGTCAAAAGTAGATCTGTTAACGCGGACGGAACAGGAAACCATTGGTACCGTTTATAAAATGGAAGGCTCCGAAGAAGTCCTACTGGATGATGCCGGTTGTCCTGCCGGAACCACTATTGTTGTAAAAGACTTGTTTTACAACACGCCTGCCCGCATGAAGTTCTTAAAAAAGGATGTTACGGAAGGGAATAGTGTGGCCGGTGTGGTAGACCGTATAGCGTTATCTCATCCGGAAGTATCGGTTCGCTTTATTCGGGATGATCGACAACAGCTGGCCACTCCGGGAAACGGCAGACTTCAGGCAACGGTTTATTCTGTTTTTGGCTCTGATTTTGCCGGTGGTTTGGTGGAAACCAATTACGAACTAAATGGGGTACAGGTTTCCGGATTGGTTTCTAAGCCCAGTTATTCCCGTTCCAACCGCTCCATGCAGTTTTTCTTCTTGAATGGTCGTCTGGTCAAGAGTAAAACGGCAACAGCAGCATTGGAACAGGCCTATAAAAATGCCATTATGGTAGGACGTTTTCCATCCTGCGTTTTACATATTACAATGCCGTTGGAGGCGGTGGACGTCAATGTCCATCCAGCCAAAACGGAGGTTCGTTTTGAAAATGAACGGGTGGTATTTGATGCAGTTTATTACGCTGCTAAGAATGCCATTCAACAAAAAGATGTTCCCAATCGGGTAGATCTAAGCCGGATGGAAGCCAAACGCCAAAAACAGTTTCGCGCAGAAAGCGGAGATCAGCTACAGCTGAAAAAAAGAGATCCGGATCTTCCCAAAAAAGTGGAAGGCTTTTGGGCTAAAGAATTACCAAAAGAAAGCAAAGAGCAATATAAATCAGCTTCATCCGGTAAGAAGCCGGCAGTTCCGTATGTTCCTAAATCGCAGAGAAATCCGGTAAATCCTATTCCGGAAAAGGTAAAGGCATTTGCGGAACGTGCCGTAGAAAAGATTGTAGAGCAGGCGGCAGAGCAGACTATCAGCACGCCGGAACCGGCCCCGGTAGCTTATGCAGATCAGCAGGAAGTACCGGAATTTCGGATTATAGGAGAGGCATTTAAAACCTATATTTTAGTAGAAACCGGAAATCTTATTTTATGGGTGGATAAGCATGCGGCCCACGAACGGATTTTGTTTGAAGAGCTGAAGGCTAAAAGAGAGCCCATTCAGTCTCAGTTGCTTTTAACTCCAATAGCTGTTTCCTTAAGTAAAGAGGAATATTCTGTCATTTTGGACAATCGGGAATTCCTATCCCAATCCGGCTATGGAGTGGATGATTTTGGCTTTGGCACAGTTCTGCTTCGCGAAGTGCCGGTAATGCTGGAAGGGGAGGACCCCAAAGCATTGTTGGAAGAGCTGGCCGGATATTTACTGAATCATCGTGGGGCAGAGCCGGAGAAGCTGGAGTGGATTTACTGTAATATGGCATGTCGTGCCGCTATTAAGGCAGGAGATCATACACCACCGGAAGAGCAGGAACGGCTAGTATCTTATCTTCTTTCTCATCGCCAAATACGTTATTGTCCACACGGAAGACCCATTTTATTTGAAATGACTCGTACAGATTTGGAAAAGCAGTTTGGAAGAATTCAATAATTCTTAAAACAGAAGCCCGTTACAGCAGTTGACTGCTGTAACGGGCCTTTATTGCGCTTTTTCGAATTGGTATGGTTAACGGAAGAACAAAAGGCAATCCAGTACAAAGACAGGAACCAGAATGCCGACGGACCAGGCCATATAGCCAAAGAAGGATGGCATTTTAACACCTCTTTCTTCGGCAATGTTCTTAACCATCATATTTGGTGCATTACCAATGTAGGTAACGGCACCGGCAAATACAGCACCGGAGGTAATAGCCTTAAGGAATACAACTGGGATAATTCCTGCTGTAGTAGTAAGACCGGTGGTAAAGCCCATAGAGCAAGCCATAGTAAAGAAGACCAGATAAGTTGGTGTATTATCCAAGAAAGAGGACAGGGCGCCGGTCAAGGCAAAGAATTCCCATGGATGGGTAATAGTTAACGAGTCTCCAAGGCCCTTCAGGATAATCAGGGCCGGCTGCATGGTAATGAAAATACCAACAAACAGGATGGCAACTTCCTTGATGGGATCCCAACTGAAGACTTTAATTTTTTCCACTTTTCTTTTGGTGGTTTTTTGAGAGCCAAGAGCGGCTAAAAGAATCATGGCCACTTCAATCAGTTCCGGATAAGAAATCATGACATCCTTATAAATGTGGAGTCCCAGCGTGGCACCGGAAGCATCCTGGAAAAGGGATAAGGTTGGAAGATACCCGGAAAGAATAACTGCAAAGATAATGATTAACAGGAAAATCAGATTGTGTTTTCCGGAAACGTGGATATTAGAAGTAATGGAACGGAGGGATTTTTTACCTTTCTGCAAGTGATCCAAAACAGGGGTCATTTCCTTTTTGTAAAGGTGGGAGTCAAAGAGATAAAAAACAGTCAGAAGAATGGCCATATTCAAAATTAGAATAGGGAAGATCTTCAAATCCCAGAAGAACGGAACGCCTCTGGAAAAGCCCATCAAGAGTGGCGGGTCACCAATCGGAGTAAGACAACCGCCCATGTTGGAGATTAAGAAAATAAAGAAGACAACCAGATGGGTTTTCTTTCCTCTTCTGGTGTTGATACGAAGTAAAGGCTTCAGCAGTAGCATGGAAGCACCGGTAGTTCCAATTACACTGGAAAGAAGGGTCCCGATTGCTAAGAAAATAGTATTCAGTTTTGGTGTGCTGGCCAGTCGACAGTGAATGGTAATGTTACTGGATACACAGTACAGACCAAATAATAAAATAATGAAGGTCATGTAGTCATTGAAAATGCAATCCAAAACAGTTTCTACCGTAAAAGATCCGCCAAGGCCGATAATAGAAGGAATAATAAAAGCCAAGGACCAAAACAATACGGCAAGTGGATAATATTTTCCCCAGAACTTCCCGGCAAACAAAGGAACAATGGCAATGGAAAGAAGCAAACCTGCAAAAGGAATGCAATAGAGCAAACTGATACTCATAGTGGAAGACCTCTCTTTAAAGCGTAAAGCAAGAGCGGAACCCGTTTTGGTTTCCGCATCCATGCAATTTTAGCACTATTTTTTGGAAAGGCAATACATCTATTTAAAGAATTTTAGACAAAAAAGGAAGCTCTTACCAAAATAAGCAAGAGCTTCTAAAAAAATATAAATCCTTATTATTGCAACAGGAAAATATTGTTTTCCTGACAAAGTGTTACCATTTCTTCCGGCCACAGAGAAACCTGTACTTCGCCGATATGCGCCTTTTCTAAAAGAAGGAGGCAAACACGTGACTGACCAATACCACCGCCAATGGTCAACGGTATAGTGCCATCTGCAATACCCTGATGGAACGGATAGGCCAGACGTTCTTCTGCGCCTGCTTCTGCCAATTGCTTTTTCAGCGAGTCAGCATCTACCCGAATGCCCATGGAGGAAATTTCTTCTGCACAGCCAAGGGTTTCGTTCCAGAAGAAAATATCTCCGTTTAAAGACCAGTCATCATAATCCGGAGCGCGCCCATCGTGTTTTTGTCCACTTTTCAGTTTGCCGCCAATTTGCATGATAAATGCAGTTTTATGTTCTTTTACAAAGACATTTTCCCGTTCTTTTGCAGTTAGATCCGGATATTGATCTTCCAGTTCCTGTGTAGTAACAAAGGCCACTTCTCTTTGTAATGTGGTTTTCAACTGCGGATAACGGCGATTGATTTCTTCTTTGGTATCTACCAATGCATTGACAATCTTGCAGACGGTTTCTTTCAAATAGGCTTCAGTGCGATCTTCTTTGGTAATAACCTTTTCCCAGTCCCACTGATCTACATAAATAGAATGCAGGGAGTCACAGTCGTCGTCCCTGCGAATAGCGGACATGTTGGTATAAATACCGGATCCGGAAGGGTAGTGGTAACGATAGAGCGCCATACGCTTCCATTTAGCAAGGGACTGAACAATTTCAGCAGTTCCGTCCACATTTAACATTGTGAATTCAACTTTCCGTTCTATTCCGTTTAAGTCGTCATTAATTCCGCTGCCTTTTGCCACAAACAGGGGACAAGTAATACGAGTTAAATGGAGTGCGCTTCCAAGTTCTTGCTGAAACAAATCTCTGGTAACAGCTGTGGCTTCCTGTGTCTCCAACAGGGACAGCGCAGATTGATATCCTTCCGGTAAATACAAATTTTTCATTAAACAACACCTTGTGCTTTCATGGCTTCGGCAACACGCATGAAACCGGCAATGTTTGCACCGGCGCAATAGTCACCGTCAAGGTCATATTCTTCCGCAGCTTCTTTGCAAGCTTGGAAGATATTGACCATAATATGTCTCAGTTTAGCATCAACCTTTTCCTTCGTCCAGTTATAACGAAGGGAATTCTGGGACATTTCCAGACCGGATACCGCAACGCCGCCGGCATTGGCTGCTTTGGCCGGTCCTATGCTGACCTTCTGCTTTTTCAGATATTCCATAGCCTGTGGGGTAGTGGACATGTTGGAGGCTTCAACATAGTAACGAGTGCCGTTTGCTACAATATGAGTGGCATCTTCAAAGTTAACTTCATTCTGCGTTGCACATGGCATAACAACATCGGCTTTTACACCCCATGGCTTTTCTCCTGGGAAGAACGGAACACCGAATTTTTCAGCATAGTCCTGAATGCCGCCATTGCTGTTTTCCCGCATTTCCAACATATAATCAATTTTTTCCTGAGAGGAGCCAACGCCTTCTTCGTCATAAATATAACCGGCGGATCCGGAAATGGTCAGGACTTTGCCGCCCAGTTCGGTGATCTTTTTGACAGCGCCCCAGGCCACATTGCCGTATCCGGAAACAACGAAGGTTTTTCCGTTGATTTCTTCTCCGTTAACCTTCATCATTTCTTGTGCAAAGTAAGTGGCGCCGTAACCGGTTGCTTCCGGACGAATTAAAGAACCGCCGTAAGCTTCACCTTTTCCGGTAAGAACACCGGAAAATTCGTTTCGTACTCGTTTATACTGACCAAACAGGAAGCCGATTTCACGGCCACCAACACCGATATCTCCGGCAGGAACGTCCGTATCAGCACCAATATTCTTGGCAAGTTCCGTCATAAAGCTTTGGCAAAAACGCATAATTTCCAAATCGGATTTGCCTCTGGGGTCAAAGTCAGATCCGCCCTTGCCGCCGCCCATAGGCAGCCCGGTCAACGAATTTTTAAAGGTCTGTTCAAAACCGAGAAATTTGACAATGGATGCATTAACTGATGGATGAAAACGCAGTCCGCCTTTGTATGGGCCAATGGCAGAATTGAACTGAATACGGAATCCGCGATTTACGCGAACATTGCCTTGATCATCTACCCAAGGAACACGGAAAATAATTTGACGTTCCGGTTCTACAATACGGTCAAAAATACCGGCTTCTACTAAATCCGGTCTTTTTTCAGCTACAACATCTAAAGATTCAAATACTTCTGTAACGGCTTGGATAAATTCCGTTTCGCCGGGATTACGTAGCTGTACGTCTTCTAAAACCTTATTTAAATGCTGATTTTTCATGCCAAAAGCCTCCTCTTTGGATTATCGGGTGAAATTGTATCAGACGCCTGTCTAAAAAGTCAACAAAAGCCCAATAACATCAGCATATTTGTTGAAAACCGAACAAATTTAAGATAAAATCTAAACATCATTTTTTTAAAGGAGAAGTGAAATGGATTTTAAAACAGATACTTTTATCTATTGTGTGGCTGCCCTTGTCGTTTTATTCGTCATGGCAGATTCCCTTTTCTTCTTGATTCGGGCGTATCGTCGCGGCAAGGAATTGGGAATGGACAAATCCGTTATGAAAGGTGTTATGGTACAATCCGGTCTCTTTAGTCTTCCGGCTGCCATTTCCGTTGTAATGACGGTTGTAGCTCTTTCCGGAGCCTTGGGAATTGTACTTCCTTGGATTCGTCTTTCCGTTATTGGCTCGGTAACCTATGAAGTACCGGCCGCTGTAACTGCATTGGAAGCAGTTGGTGTAAAAGGCGGACTTGCCTCCGAAGTAACGGATAAGCAGGCCTTTGTAACTGCTGCATGGATTATGACTTGCGGCTCCATTATTCCGTTGGTATTTGTACCAATTGCCACTAAGTACATTCAAACCGGTGTCAGCAGCGTTGCTTCTAAGAATAATTTTGTCAGCTCTACCTTGACAGGATCTGCATTCATTGGCTTAATGATTGCATTTGCAGCAAAATCCATTACCGGTGTCGGTGACAAAGCCGTTCTGGGAGACGGTGCAGGTATCATGTCTGTAACAGCCCTTCTTGTTTCTATGGGTGTTATGTACTTGCTGGTGAAACTGAATAATAAATGGCAAAATCACTGGTTGGAGTCTTTGGCCATGCCAATTGCCATGTTTAGTGCCATGTTGGTTGTTATGATTTTAGGTCAGATTTTGCCAACGGATCTTGCCACACTGGAATGGAGGTATTAAGCTATGAGTAAGACAAAAAAGAAATCCTCCGCCATTACTGTTGATGAAAACGGAGTAGAGCGTGTAACCGGCATTGAAAAGAAATATAATGACCGGACTCATGTATATGGTCGAATTTGGGGCGTTGTTGCATTAATTGTCTTTATGATGATTCCTTTGTCCCTAAGTCTGCATCTGGATGCTTGGCCAACAGCAGCTGCTTTTGCAGCCGCAGCTTCCCTGTATATTATTACCGGAATCGGTGGTATCGGGGAGGATTTAATGTATACTACCTTAATTGGCCCAAGTGCTACTTATGTTTCCTTTTTAACCGGAAATATTGCCAACCTGAAGTTTCCGTGTACCGTTGCGGCTGTAGAATCTGCAGACGTAGATATTCACTCTGATGAAGGGGAAGTATTGGCAACCCTTGCCGTTTGTGTTTCTTCCATTGTTACTTGTCTGACCATTGCCATTTTCTGTGTGGCACTGACGCCGGTCATTCCTATGCTGACCAATGAAAACGGCTTGTTCTATCCTGCTTTCCAGCAGGTATTGCCGGCACTGTTTGGTGCTATTTTGGTTCCTTATTGTGTAAAAAATCCGAAGCTTTGGGAACTGCCTATGTTGGCCATGGCCATTCTGTACTGGTTTGTTCCGGGAATTACGCTTGCCTATGGTATGTTCATTTCCATTGCCATCTCCATGGCAGGTGCCCTGATCATGTACAAAGCAGGCCTTTTGGATGAAAAGCCAAAGAATCGGAAGAAAGTTGCGGTAGACGAAACTGCAGTAAAAGAAAGTATTGCAGAGGATCATAAAGACTAAATCGCAGAAAAGGAGAAGCGAAATGGACGTTAAGAAAAGCATTTCCAGTACCTTGCTAAAAAGCTTCCGAGCCATGTGCGGCCCCAATGACCAGAAGCGCCTCAGCAAACAGGTGTATCCGACACTGAAGGAATATACGGACCTTCCGTATCTGGAGGACGGGAACCCCATGCACCTGTTGGACATTTATGTCCCGGAGGGCACAAAAGACACAGATCATCTACCGGTAATTATTGATATTCACGGTGGTGGTTGGTCTTACGGAGACAAGGAATTGAATAAGAATTACTGTCTTCATCTGGCAGAACGTGGATTTGCTGTAGTTAATATTTCTTATCGTCTTTGCCCGGAATATAATATTGTGGATCAAATGCAAGATTGCAATGCTACTCTGCTCTGGGTGAAGAACAATTTGGATCAATATCCAATGGATCCGAACCGTATCTACTTAGCTGGAGACTCTGCCGGCGGACAGTTAGCAGCGCATCTGGCTGCAGCCAACCTTTCGGATGAAATCTGTGCTGCTTATAAAATAGAACGGGTAGGCTTGAACATAAAAGCCATTGCTCTGATTTCCGGGGTGCCGTATCTGAATGTGGGCGGCATATATGATGTTTATACAGCCGCCATTCGCCCAGAAGGATATGAATATGCCATGTATACCAATTATGGTAACCTGGATGTTTGCTTGGACGCTGTTAAAGGATATCCTCCGGTTATTTTATTTACCTCACTGCTTGACGTAGTTGCCAATTGGCAAACGGTTCGTGCAACTAAGGACTTGCAGGCCAGAGGCATTGCTTGTAAATTGGATTTTCAGTTAAATCCAAAGCTGGGGCATGTTTATCCGGTAGCACTCCCGGATTCTAAATATGGCAAACGCGCCGGAGACCAAACTGCGGCTTGGTTTAACAAATATCGCTAAGGAGAGTTTTATGTCAGCAACCCTTATCCTATTGACCGTCCTTTATCTTGGCGGCCTGCTTTCTTATTTCTTTTCTGAAACCAGCGGTAATTATGAAAGACGTGTTGTTAACAAATGCTTCTTGGCGGCGCTGTTTCTTGCCATTGGCTGGGGTGGATTGTTAGATTCCGGTGTTATTGCAAGTGCTTATGGTATTTTACTTGCTTTGGGTCTTTTGTTCAGTGCACTGGGAGATGTCCTGTTGCTTAAGAGTTTCAGCCTTGGCGGATTCTCTTTCGGATTCGGTAATGTGTTCCTTTTTGCCGCTTATTTGGTTTATTTGACCGGAAACGGAATTCCATTTTCTGCTTATTGGTGGTTCCTGATTCCTATGGCTTTATTCAACGGAATCTGGGTCTATCTTGGAAAATCTGGTTGGATTGACTTTGGCAAATATGAAAACAAAATGTATCTGTACCTGTTTTCCGTTATGCTGCACGGTACGTTAAGTATTGCAGCACTGTTCCAATTGCAGGATCCGCAGAGTGTATTACTGTTTGTCGGTAGTATTCTCTTCATGATCAGTGACTGGTTTATTTCTCTTCACAAGTTCAAATATAAGGAAAGCAAGGCGGTGCTCCGGACCAATAGCGGGACCTATTTTGTTGGTCTTTGGTTGATTGCACTGTCCTGCACCTTATAAGGGTAACTGGAAAATTATCCTGATTTGTGCTATAATGGCCGCATAGTCGCAAGGCTGTGTGGCCATTTTTTCGTGCATTGAAAGACACCGAAAGACATGTTTTTGAAGAGAAGTAGGATGGAATTATGTTAGAAAAAAATACCTTTGTCGTTTACGGAGATAATGGAGTTTGCCAGATTGTAGACAAAAGAAAAGAAAAATTTGCCGGACAGTTTAAAGAATATTACATTCTGAAGCCGGCTAACCATGAAGCATCTACCTTTTATGTGCCGGTAGACAATGAACATTTACTTTCCAAAATTCGAACTGTTTTGTCCAAGGAAGAAATTTTAGATCTGATTCGTTCTGTTTCCGGAGACTCCTTTGAATGGATAGAAGATAACCGAATTCGGAATGAAATGTACCGGGAAATTTTTGATCGCGGAGACAGCCGAGAATTGTTGTTACTGTTAAAATCATTACATCTGCATCGCCAGGCAAGACAAGAAGAAGGTAAAAAGCTTTGGAGTGTAGATGAAACGGCCATGAAACATGCAGAAAAACTGATTTATGAAGAATTTGCTACTGTTCTGGAAATTACGGAAGACGAAGTGGTTCCGTTTATTATGGGCATTGTTCAGTCGGCCGAAGTACAAGATGCTTGATTGAAAAAAGGCGTTGCTTTCCCACAGAAGGAAGGCAACGCCTTTTGCTTTATTTTATTTGGAAGACATCAATTTTTCAAAGCCGGGGCCATCAATCTTTTCGTGTTCTAATAAAAAAGTGGCCAACTGCTCCATTTTGTCCTTATTTTCCTTTAACAGGCTTTCTGCTTTCTGATAAGCAGTAGACAAAATTTTCCGTGTTTCCGCGTCAATCAGTTCTGCGGTTTTTTCGGAATATTCCTTTGCCTGCAGGTAGTATTCTTCTCCTTGATTCTGGAAAGAAACCGGGCCAATGGCATCATTCATGCCATATCTGGTAATCATGTTTCTGGCCAGTTGCGTAGCTCGCTCTAAGTCATTGGAAGCCCCGGTGGAGATGTCTCCGATAAACAGCGCTTCAGCTACACGACCGCCCAGCAGGGAGGCCAGTTCGTCCAGCATTTCCGCTTTGGACTGGTAATTGCGATCTTCCTGCGGTTGGAACATGGTATAACCGCCGGCGGAACCTCGCGGAATAATGGATACTTCGGTTACCGGATCCAAATTTGGCAGGTGGTAGGTGACAATGGCATGTCCGGCTTCATGGAAGGCGGTTAAGCGACGTTCTTTATCGGATACTTTTTTGGACCGCTTTTCCGGCCCCATCATGACCTTTACAGCAGATTCTTGTAAGTCTTGATTGGTAATAGCGGTTTGGTTCCGCTTGGCGGCAAGGAGTGCTGCTTCGTTCAGTAGATTTTCCAAGTCTGCGCCACTGAACCCGGAAGTGTTTTTGGCAACCTCTTCCAAGTCTACTTCCGGTGCCATCGGTTTGCCCTTGGAATGTACTTTTAAAATTGCCTTACGACCGTTAATATCGGGATATCCGACATAAATACGGCGGTCAAACCGACCGGGCCGAAGTAGGGCAGGATCCAACACATCCGGACGGTTGGTGGCACCCATCATAATGATGCCGGCATCAGAGGAAAAGCCGTCCATTTCCACCAACAACTGATTTAAGGTAGCTTCCCGTTCCTCATTGGAGCCGATGCTGGTAGAACTACGCTTTTTGGCAATGGCATCAATTTCGTCAATGAAGACAATGCAGGGGGCTTTCTCTTTGGCGTTTTCAAACAGATCCCGCACTCTGGCAGCTCCAACACCAACAAACATTTCCACAAACTCCGAACCGGAAATGGAAAAGAAGGGGACTTCCGCTTCTCCGGCAGCCGCTCTGGCCAACAGGGTTTTGCCGGTGCCCGGAGGTCCCACAAGCAAAACACCTTTTGGTACACGAGCACCAAGCCGAGTGAACTTTTCAGTATCCTTCAAGTATTCAATAATTTCCTGCAGCTCTTCCTTTTCCTCTTCTGCACCGGCCACGTCTTCAAAGGTAGCCTTGCGTTCGGTTTCTAAGGTAAAGCTGGATTTGGTAATTTCATTTTTCTGGTCCGTTGGATTGCCGCCTTGCATAATGCGAATTTGCGGTACATTCCTGCTTTGGGCCAATAACAGACCACGGAACATGTAAAAGACCAGTAAAACAACGCCAGCGCCAACATAGATAGAGGATGGCACCCCGCGGTGGTATTCCATTTTGACAGCTTCGTCCGGATTTTGCTCATTCCGTTTTTTTACCAGCTCATGAATGTCATGAAAAAATATTTTGGAACCAGGCACCAGCGCACCTTCCGGTTGATTGGAGCCTCTACGGAAAAAGTGTAATTCATGACTGCCCATATCTAATTGATAAGAGGCAATTTCATCTTCTTGGAACAGACGAAGGACTTCACTATAGGGATGTTTTCCCAGTTCATAACGGTCCGCCAGTTTTAGAAGGCCAAGCAATACAGCCGTGCCTTCTGCTACTAAGCCGCTCAGTCGGCTCAGTCGGTTTAAGTCCTCCTGGCTAAGATCCAGGCTGACAGTTCTTTTCTGATATCCTTTTTTCTTCGGATCAGTATTTTTCTTGCTCATTTGTCAGAACCTCAAATTTCATCCGGTTCTTCCGGCTTAATTTCTTTTTCTTGTGTAACAGGGCTTATTTTTTGCTCTGTTGCCTTTTTCTTTTTACTTTTTTTCTTTCGCTGCGAAAGAAACCAACCCAGTCCAATGGTGGCTGTTCCGCTGACAATCAAGATAATGGCAAACGGTAGCATAAAAGCGGATTGGAATGGGTCATAAACATTGGAGCCAATGACTGTGTAAACAATAAGTTTTACGGAAAAGCCCAGCATGGAAAGGAGCATATATCGCCAAAAATCAAATTCCATGTAGCCATATAATTGACTAATGGTATTAATGGGAATGGAAGGAACCATACGTAGCGCAAAGAGGAGAATGGGGTTGCCATGCGTAGACCCCATGTCGTCTCCTTCCACAATGGATTCAATGGTGGGAAAGCGTTTCATGGTGCGATGAATATAATTACTGGGACGGCTTCTGCCCCAGAAATATTTAATGGCAAAAATAAGTGCCAAACCCAGAAAATTGACAATCATAGCCAGCCAGAAGGGGAGCACAACACCGCTCAAAAAGCAGGTCAGGGAAACCGGAACAAAAGGAATAAAAGACTTTACAGCAAATAGACCAAGCAACGCAAGAATAACCAGAAACAGATTGTCAAAGTCTTGAATCCGGTTTTCCAAGCCTTCCATATAATCCGTAAACTTGAAGTAGTATTGCACCACTTTGGAAATGCCAAGGTCTTCATAGATATCTTCCATGGTTTGCAACGGTTTACTTTTTTCTTCTTTGTTGCCGGATGGTTCTGTTGCAGCCTGTTCTTCTTCCATTTGTGCAGACTGCGAGTAGGACGTGACCTCTTTTGCTTGGGTGCGGAGGGCTTGCATGTAATTAGACTGGTTGAAAAAGAGGAGGGCAGCGCCGAGAATAATAAGCAAGAAGCCGATGGTAGTCAAACTTCTACTGGATTCGGTCTCGAACATTGACTCACTCCTTTCCAACAATAACTAATACATTATATGATATTTTGTTCTTATTCGCAATTCTTTGGGCCAAATGAGTGGTGACTCACAAAGGAGTGCATGTTTCCCCGTGCGATGTAGCTGACTCGCCAAAGAAAAAGAAAATCCAAAAGAAAAAGCCGCTGCCCAAAAGCAACGGCCTTTTTTCGTTCGTTTGAACTTATTTTACTTCATTGGTAACTACAATATCTACGCCGGTATCTAAGATGTTTTTGATAACAACGTCTCCGATGTGAACCGGAGCAGGGATAGAAGCTTTGTTGATTTCCTTCATTGCGTCAAAGAGCAGTTCCTTCGGCAGGGCTGCACTGGACTTAACAGGAACAACATAGGCTTCTCCGCCGGTAACACGAACGGTAGAAGTCAGGGAACGTTCCGGGTGAGTTACTTCTGCACGGGCATAGGCATCGCCGCGTTTGCAGGTGTTACCGGTTACGCTTGTAATATTTCCGGCATCGTCCATGGTTACGGTAATCGGGCAGCCACGAGGACATGCTACACAAATCAAATTTCTTTCAGACATGATTACGCCTCCTCAATGCTAACGACGATTTCGTCGCCGGACTTCATTTCTGCAAGGTCAGCGGCCTTGATGATAACATTTTCCATTTCACCTGGGGCCAGCTTGATTTTCTTGCGGTTCCAGAGTTCTTTGTCTCCGCAGGTAACTACAATTCTCTTATCTTTGAAAACATTGGCAACGCGGAAGTAGATTTTAACATCTTCCTTCTGCTTTTTGTTGATGTGCTGCGGAACGGTATAACGTACACCGTTAATGCCTTTGCAGTCAATGTATTCCGGCTCTTCTGTTCCGGCAATATATTGTGCAGCGCCCTTACCGGCAATCTGAGATTCCTGCGTAACAAAGTCAACCAAGTCATGTACTTGAAGAACGTTACCGCAAGCAAAGATACCCTTGTGGGAGGTTTCACGCATTTCGTTTACTTTCGGGCCACGAGTAACCGGATCCATTTCCAGACCAATCTGGTTGGAAAGCTCATTTTCCGGAATCAAGCCAACAGAAAGGAGAACAGTGTCACATTCAATGAACCGTTCGGTTCCTGGGATAGGAATCATGTGGTCATCTACGTTGGCAATGGTAACGCCTTCTACGCGGTCTTTGCCATGTACTTTAATAACGGTGCAGGAGAGGTACAGCGGAATATTAAAGTCTTCCAAGCACTGTACAATGTTTCTCTGCAGTCCGCCGGAGTATGGCATAACTTCGCATACACATTCTACCTTGGCACCTTCTAAGGTCATACGGCGAGCCATAATCAGGCCGATGTCACCGGAACCCAGGATAACGCACTTGTGGCCCGGCATATATCCGTCAATGTTGACGAATTTCTGTGCAGCACCGGCAGACATAACACCGGCGGCGCGGCTGCCGGCAATGTCCAGAGCGCCACGAGGACGTTCACGGCAGCCCATTGCCAGGATAATGGCCTTTGCGTTAATTACCATCAGGCCGTCTTCCTTGTTGGAGCAGATAACCTGATTATCATTGGTTAAATTCAGAACCATGGTATCTGTCTTTACAGCAATCTTGGTCTGGTTAACCAGTTTTACAAAACGGTCGGCATATTCCGGTCCGGAGAGTTCTTCTCCGAAATAGGTCAGACCGAAACCGGTATGAATGCACTGTTCCAGAATGCCGCCCAAACGCTCGGCACGTTCCAGAATAATGATGTTTTCTTCGTTTACGCCGTTGTCTTTTGCGGCAAGGGCAGCTGCCATACCGGCAGGGCCGCCTCCGACTACGACAAGGTCATAATTTAAAACGTTATTCATCTTATTTCGTCCTTTCGTAAATAATGTCGGATTTGCCGCCGAACTTCGTAACTTCAGAAATAGGAAGATTCAGTTCTTCGGACAGGATTTCCATAACTTTGGATCCGCAGAAGCCGCCTTGGCAACGACCCATACCGGCACGAACACGACGTTTTACACCGTCAATGTCAATGGCACCTGCCGGAGCCTTGATGCAGTCACGGATTTCTCCTTCGGTGATGGTTTCACAGCGACAGATAATTCTGGCATAAGCCGGATCTTTGGCAATCAAAGCTTCTTTTTCTTCTAAGCTGAGGTTGCGGAAGATAACCGGTTCTTTCCGAGACGGATTGTAGTCTGCCTTGATTTCCGGTTCTTTGCCAAGTACGTCAACAACCATGTCTTTAACGTACTCTGCAATGGCTGGAGAAGAGGCAAGACCCGGAGATTCAATGCCAATCAGGTTAATGAATTTGTCATTAGAAGCAGACTTTTGAATAATAAAGTCATCAGAAACCGGATGGGCACGGAGGCCGGCAAAGGAGGTGATCATTTCCCGCATGGAAACGATCGGAACGGACTTGTCTGCAGTGGCAAAGATTTCACGAAGAGCACCAACTCGAACGGAGGTGTCGTCTTTGTCTTCCGTATTCACGGCAGAAGGTCCTACCAAAATGTTGTGATGCGTGGTTGGAGTAACCAGAATACCCTTACCCATTTCATTCGGGCACTGGAAAATGGTATGCGTGCAAAGGTAAGCAGCACTTCTGTCCAGAAGTCCATATTCACCCAGACGCGGAATAATATCAAACTTTTCGCCGTCAAAGAGTTCGGCAATCTTGTCAGCATACAGGCCGGCAGAGTTGATAACCAATTTGGTCTGAATTTCTTTTCCGCCTTTGCAGGTCAGAGTAAAGATGTCATCAGCATATTTGATGTCGGCAACTTCAAAATTGCGAACGAAATCAACGCCGTTGGAAACAGCGCATTCCGCAGCAGCAATAGCCAGTTCATACGGACTTACAATACCGGCAGATTTTGCCCACAGGGCACCAACAGCGGTTTCGCTGATGTGTGGTTCCAATTCCCGAAGCTTGGCTTGGTCAATGATTTCCATGTCCGGAACACCGTTTTTAATGCCGCGATCATACAGCGTCTTAATGTGTTCCATTTCCCCTTCGGAGAAAGCAACGACTAAAGAGCCGTTCTTTTCATAAGGAACAAAGAGGGTGGAGCAGACGTCTTCCATCATGCCGCAACCCTGCACGTTCAGTTTGGCTTTAAGGGTACCGTTTTGTGCATCAAAGCCGGCATGTACAATGCCACTGTTGGCTTTTGATGTTCCCATTGCAATGTCCGATGTTTTCTCAATAAGTACCGTCTTCAGATTGTACTTAGCAAGCGTGCGGGCAGTTAAAGTGCCTACAACACCGGCGCCGATAATAGCAATATCATATACCATTATCAAGTTCTCCTTCCATTCAAACATAAAGCGTTTATAGATATGCGGGGCTTTCCGAAGAAAGCCCTCTTTACACACGTATAAAGTATACCATTCACCGCATTGTTGCGTAAACCTTAAATATGAGCCACTGCTTACCAATATATTTCCGGTCTGTGGGATGTGTTTTGTGCAGTTAGCATATTTGTTGACAATTAAAGGGCGAATGCTAAAATAAAATTGATAAAAAAACACGACAGAGAATTGCTGTCGTTTTGTTAGGAGGAAATTTAAAAATGAACATTGAATCTGCTCTTCTTGCCTTTGTTTTTAACTTTGATAACTGGGCAAAAACACCGATTGTTAATTCGGTGCAGAAGAATTATCCGAGCCTGACTACGGAACATGATATTCCGTATTCTGACAAATGCCCGGCCTGCAAAGCTGATTTGCACTACCAGGTAAAAAAGCCGGAAGCAAAAAGACCTTGTCTGGTAAACATTCACGGCGGCGGACTGATTATCGGAGACAAGAAAAATTCTACTTCTTATTGCTATATGGTAGCCGGGGAATCGGACATCCTGGTTATGAATATCAACTACGGTATGCCGTCTAAGGAAATTCCGCTTATGTTTGAAGGCGTGGACCCGAAAGCGGTTCATGACGATGCTTATATTTTCCCATTGCAGATTCGGACCCATATGGATGCACTCCGTTGGGTACAGGAACATGCAGAAGAATATAGCATTGACCTGGACAATGTATTTGTATCCGGTGACTCTGCAGGCTCGCAAATGACCGGTATGGTTCTTGCCTGCTTTGACAATGAAGCCTATGCTCGTGAACTTGGTGTAGAAAAGCCTGATTTTGCACCAAAGGGTTACATTATGAACTGCGGCCTTTATAATATGAACATTTACAAGAATATTCCGGTTGGCCGGGTTATGATGCAGAAGTTTATGGGCAGCAAGAAACCACAGAAGTTGGATTTGTGGAAATATCATAATCCAATTCCGTATTTGAAAGGGAATGTACCTAATGCACTGGTAGTAAAGGGTGCCCTTGATATTATGACCATTGGTCAGTCTGACATGATGCATAAGAAACTAAAAGAAGTTGGTGTCAATGTAGATTATTACATTGGAAAAGCCATTCCGAATTCCTTTCATGATTTTTTGCTCTTAGCACCAACAAAAGAAGCGAAGAAGTGCTTGCAGTATACAACCGAATGGATTCTTAACACCGCAAAGAAATAAGAGGTACTTTTATGGAAAAATTGAAGGACTTTTTAATTGTCACCATTGGAAAATTGGAAAAGATAGATTATGCACTGGTTATTCTTCTTTGGGTAATCGGAACCATACTTGCCATTAACGGAATGCCTTGGATTAACATTGGTATTCTGATTATGCATGCTTGTGAATTTCCCATTGGCTGGAAAGTAGGACGTAATGCCGGATACAAAGTGCCGGAGTTACTGGTTATGCACTTCACTTTTGGCTTCACCTGGTGGGTGCCGGTTCTTTACAAACAACGCTTGGAAAAGTAAAAAGCGGATGACAGCTGGAACAGTTGGGCAGGGGTCTTTTTGGATTCCTGCCCGACTTTTTTTCTGGGGTAATCTATGCTACAATACTATGACTAATGCGTATAAAAGTGGCAGGAGGTGGGAAGGCATGAGAATTCTCGGAATTGATCCGGGTTATGCCATCATTGGCTGGGGTATTCTAGACTACGCAGGCGGCCGCTGTAGCGTGGTGGATTACGGTGCTATTACCACGGCTGCCGGAACGGATTTTCCAAAACGGTTGCTGCAAATTTATGAGGAAACTACAGCACTGATGGATCGTTACCGGCCGGAGGTCTTGTCCATTGAAAAACTATATTTTACAAACAACAAGACCACCGGCATAGACGTGGCCCAGGCAAGAGGGACTATTGTCTTGGCGGCGGAACAGCATGCCTTGGAAATTTATGAATATACGCCCATGCAAGTGAAACAGGCCGTGGTCGGTTACGGCAAGGCAGAAAAAAAGCAGGTTATGGAAATGACCCGCATGATTTTAGGCTTGAAGGAAGTACCGAAGCCGGACGACACGGCAGACGCTTTGGCAATGGCCATCTGCCACGGCCACGTAAACGGATCCCACTTAGGTCCCATGGACCGCAGCAAACCAAGAACATTGAAAATCCGAAATGGAATTTGATAGGAGAACAGTACAGTATGTTTTATCGCTTAACGGGAACGCTGTGTTATGCAGATGCCACAACGGTGGCTGTAGATTGTAACGGCATTGCGTTTCAGTGTCAGGTATCCATGAACACCCGAAAGCAGTTGGCGGAGGAAGGACAAACAGTTACTTTATATACCTACCTGAATGTAAAGCAGGATGGAGTAGATCTGTTTGGCTTTTACAATAAAGAAGAATTAGAAACCTTTAAATTGCTGATTTCCGTTAGTGGGGTAGGTCCTAAAGCCGCATTATCCATCCTGTCAGTACTGGATTCATCTCAACTGGCACTTGCCATTACCACCGGAGACACGAAAGCAATCCAGCAAGCGCAAGGGGTTGGAAAAAAGGTGGCTGACCGTGTGGCTCTGGAATTAAAGGATAAATTGAAATTGGACGAAAGCGGTACCGTTACCCAAGGCAATAAGACGGTGGGTGTGGCACCGGTAAATGGAACACAAGCTGCAGAAGCTATTGCTGCTCTGGTACAACTGGGGTATAACCAGTCAGAAGCGTCCATTGCCGTTAGTAAGGTGGATCAAACATTACCAGCCGGAAAAATCATTTCTCTGGCGTTGAAAAACTTATTATGAGGTGACAATCCGTGCGAAATGAAGAAATGGATTTTGAAAGCCGGCTTGTTACGCCGGATGTGTCCGGGTCGGAAGAAGAAAATTACGAATCTTCTTTGCGCCCCCGTGCCATGAAGGACTACATTGGTCAGGATAAAGTAAAAGAAAATTTGCAAATTTATATTAATGCCGCAAAACAACGCGGCGAGTCGCTGGATCATGTGTTGCTGTATGGCCCTCCGGGTCTGGGAAAAACCACTTTAGCCGGAATTATTGCTGCTGAAATGGGCGTTAACATTCGAGTTACCTCCGGACCTGCCATAGAGAAGCAGGGGGACTTGGCGGCACTTCTTACCAATTTGGAAGATGGAGATGTTCTTTTCATTGACGAAATTCACCGTCTGTCTCGGCAGGTAGAAGAAATTCTGTATCCTGCCATGGAAGATGGTGCAGTAGATATTATTATCGGCAAAGGACCGTCTGCCCGCTCCATTCGTTTAGAACTGCCAAAGTTTACTTTGGTTGGTGCTACCACTCGGGCAGGACAACTGTCTGCGCCACTGAGGGACCGATTTGGCATGATCTTGCGTTTGGAAATGTACACACCGGAACAGCTGGCGGATATTGTATCCCGTAGCGCCGATATCTTGGGCATTGCCATTGATCACCCGGGTGCATTGGAAATTGCCGGTCGTTCCCGCGGAACGCCGCGAATTGCCAATCGCCTTTTAAAACGGGCCAGGGACTTTGCCGAAGTCATTGGCAACGGTAAGATTACAGAAGAAACAGCAGATCTTGCTTTGTCCAGAATGGAAATTGACTCGCTCGGCCTTGACAATATAGACCGGGTACTGTTAACCTCCATGATTAAGTTCTATAACGGCGGACCGGTTGGCTTAGAAACCATTGCAGCTGCCATCGGCGAAGAAGCCGTTACCATTGAAGATGTTTATGAACCGTATCTGATGCAGATCGGTTTTTTAAGCAGAACCCCGCGCGGCAGGATGGTTACGCCTGCCGGTTATCATCATCTTGGCTTTCCCTTCCCGGGAGACCAAACCTAAAGGAGATCAACTAACATGGGTAGATTGTTTGGAACAGACGGTGCCAGAGGTGTAGCCAATACCGAGTTAACACCGGAACTTGCCATGAAGATTGGCCGCGCGGCCGCCATGGTTTTAATTGGGACCGAAGAAGAAAAGAAGCATCCGAAAGTTATGATTGGTGCGGATACTCGCATTTCCGGTGACATGTTATATGCTGCTTTGGCAGCAGGCTTGACGTCTGTAGGGGCAGACGTATTAGTGCTGGGCATTATTCCCACTCCGGCAGTTGCCTTTTTGGTACAGAAGTATCACTATGATGCCGGCATTATGATTTCAGCTTCTCACAATCCGTATGAATATAATGGCATTAAAATTTTCCAAGGAACCGGTTTTAAATTGCCGGACGCACTGGAAGAAGAAATTGAGGCTATTATTTTAGACGAAGCTAAAGTGCCACCGGTCAAAGTCGGTGCGGATCTTGGTACCATTCATTTCTCCGAAGAAGCGCACAAAGACTATATTAACCATTTGCTGACAACCACCGGTTTTCGGTTTAACGGAAAGAAGGTAGCTTTGGACTGTGCAAACGGAGCTTCCAGCACTACGGCGGAAAAGCTGTTTAACTACCTTGGATGCCAGACGTTTGTTATTAATGCAGATCCGAACGGTATCAATATCAATGACAATTGTGGCTCTACCCATGTGGAACAGCTTTGTCAATTCGTGAAAGAGAATCACTGTGACTGCGGCTTTGCTTTTGATGGCGATGCAGATCGTCTCATTGCAGTAGATGAAAACGGAGACGTAGTAGATGGCGATAAAATTATTGCCATTTGTGCTCTAGATAAAAAAGAAGCGGGTCATTTAAAGAAGGATACGGTTGTTGTTACTGTCATGTCCAACATGGGATTCTTTAAATTTGCAGAAGAAAACGGACTTCACTGTGAAAAGACCAAAGTAGGAGACCGTTATGTTTTGGAAAATATGTTGGAGGGCGGTTACTCCATTGGTGGAGAGCAGTCCGGACATGTTATTTTCCTGGATTATGCCACTACCGGTGACGGTGAATTGTCTGCGATTCAATTGTTGAAAGCCATGAAGCGATCCGGCAAGAAGATGTCGGAACTGGCTTCCTGTATGACTGTTTATCCGCAGGTCTTGATTAATGTTCGCGTTTCTCAATATGGACGGGTACGGTTCCCGGAGGACAAGGAAATTGCTGCTGCCATTGCAAAAGCAGAAGAGGAACTGGGAAATACCGGTCGCGTGTTAGTACGTGTTTCCGGTACGGAACCACTGGTTCGTGTTATGCTGGAAGGACAGGATATTCAGCAAATTGAACGCTTAGGTAATGACATTGCAGAAGTAGTACGGGAACGCTTAATTTAAACTTTATTTAGGAGTCTTACTCTATGAGAAATACCGAGCTTTGGAAGGATTATGAATTGCTGGATTCTTCTGAAGGAGAGCGTTTGGAGCGCTGGGGAAACATCATTTTGATTCGTCCGGATCCTCAGGTTATCTGGAAAACACCAAAAGCGCATCCTATGTGGAAACAAGCACATGCCCGTTATCATCGCAGTGAAAAAGGTGGTGGTAATTGGGAACAATATAAGAAGATGCCGGATCAATGGGATATTACTTATCGGGACCTGACCTTTAAAATTAAAGCCATGGGCTTTAAGCATACCGGATTATTCCCGGAGCAGGCGGTCAATTGGGATTATACAAGACAGGTTATTCGTAATTCCGGTCGTAAAGACGTAAAGGTATTAAATTTGTTTGCCTATACTGGCGGAGCAACGTTAGCTTGCCTGGCAGAAGGTGCATCTGTTTGTCATGTGGATGCTTCTAAAGGCATGGTGGCCTATGCCAAGGAAAATGCTGCTTTGTCCGGACTGCAGGACCGGCCTGTCAGATGGCTGGTAGATGACTGCTTGAAGTTTGTCCAACGGGAAATTCGTCGAGGAAACAAATATGACATTGTTATTATGGATCCACCCAGCTATGGCAGGGGCCCGGGTGGAGAAGTATGGAAATTAGAAGATAAAATTTATGAGTTGGTGGAAACCTGTCAAAAGGTACTTTCTGATCAACCACTGATGTTTTTAATTAACTCTTATACTACCGGGCTTTCCCCATCCGTTATGAGTTATATCTTAGGCAGCTTGATTGTACCGCTTTATGGCGGCTCCGTCCGGAGTGATGAAATCGGCTTGCCGACTACGCAAACCGGCCTGTGCCTTCCATGTGGGGCATCTGCCATTTGGGAAAAATAATTTGCAACAGCAGGAGGGCTTCATGGAAGAGCTCATCAAGTTTGACAATGTTGATTTCTCCTATGAAGAGGAATCTGATACAACCGAAGAACAGACAGCGGTACAGGAAAAACCAATCACGACTGACCTTGCCATTAAAAATCTGAGTTTGACTATCCACAAAGGGGAATATGTGGCCATCTTAGGCCATAACGGTTCCGGTAAATCTACCTTAGCCAAACTTTGTAATGGTATTTTGATTCCGGATCGTGGAACGGTAACATCCTACGGTATAGACACCAAAGACGAAGATCGACTTATGGAACTGCGTCAGCATATTGGTATGGTTTTCCAGAATCCGGACAACCAGATTGTGGCAACTATAGTAGAAGAAGATGTAGCTTTTGGCCCGGAAAATCTGGGTGTTCCGCCGGAAGAAATCCGAAAACGCGTAGATTACTGCCTGAAAGCGGTAGGCATGGAGCAGTATAAGATGCATGAGCCGCATAAACTTTCCGGCGGTCAGAAACAACGGGTGGCCATTGCCGGTATCTTAGCCATGGAACCGGAGTGTATGATTTTAGATGAATCTACCGCTATGTTGGACCCAAGAGGCCGAAAAGAAGTTATGAATACCGTTCGAAAAATGCATGACGAACTTGGCTTGACTGTCATTTTTATTACGCATTTTATGGAAGAAGCGGCAACTGCGTCCCGTGTCATTGTCATGGATCAGGGGCAAATCCTATCTGACGGTACCCCTTATGAAGTGTTCCGGAATGCGGAACAGCTGAAGCAAGTGGGGTTGGATGTTCCACAGGCAACCGAATTCAGTCAATTGTTACAGAAATCCGGAATTCCTATGCCGGAGGATATTCTGACAACAGAAGAATGCGTGGCAGCCTTGTCTGCCACTTTAAAGGAGAACTAAGTGCCCATGGCAATTCTAAAGACAGAAAATCTGACATACCGTTACGGAGAAGGAACTCCGTTTGAAACGGTGGCATTGGATAATGTCTCTATAGAACTGGAGGCAGGGGAACTGGTGGCTGTTATCGGACACACCGGATCCGGAAAATCCACTTTAATTCAGCATTTTAACGGCCTGTTAAAGCCGACCTCCGGAAAAATTTATGTGGACGGTCAAGATATTTGGGAAAGTAAAAAAACGTTGAAAAGCAGTCGCTTCTTTGTCGGTCTTTGCTTCCAGTATCCGGAGTATCAATTGTTTGAAGAAACAGCTTACAAAGACATTGCTTTCGGACCTAAGAATCAGAAATTGTCTGAAGAAGAGATAGATCGCAGAGTACATCGGGCAGCAGCATTTGTTGGCTTGCCGGAAGCTTTGCTGGAAAAGTCTCCGTTTGATTTGTCAGGTGGAGAAAAACGCCGTGTTGCCATTGCCGGCGTTATGGCAATGGAACCCAAAGTTTTAATTTTGGATGAGCCGACGGCAGGCTTAGACCCACGGGGCCGGGATCAGATTCTGCAAATGATCCGAGACTATAGAGACAATACCGGCAGTACGGTTATGATTGTGTCCCATTCCATGGAAGACGTAGCTAAAATTGCCACCCGCGTTTTGGTAATGAATGATGCCAAAGTGGAATGTTACGGCACCGTAGAAGAAATTTATCAGAAAGCGGAGCGTTTGGTAGAAATCGGCTTGGATGTTCCGCAGATTACCAAAGTGTTTTTACAACTGAACGCAAGCGGCATTCCTTGTCGTACCGATATTTATACCTTACAGCAGGGCGTGGATGAAGTCCGGCGTCTTTCCGGAAAGGAGGGCGTGTAAGTGGCTAAAAATATTACAATTGGCCAGTATTTCCCGGGAAATTCCTTCTTGCATAAGATGGATCCGCGCATGAAGCTGGTATTAAGTCTGGTTTTTATTATCAGCATTTTCCTTTGCAAAAATTTTGCGTCTTTAGCGCTCATGGTAGTTGCTCTTGGCATTATGGTAATAGCGTCTAAAGTGCCACTGAAAACCATTTTGAAAGGCATTCGTCCCATTCTGATTATTATTATTTTGACGGCTCTATTGAACATTTTTTACGTTAAAAAAGGGACTATGTTAGTGGATTGGCACTTTATTCATATTACTGCCGGGGGACTATCAACTGCCATTTTTATGGTGGTACGAATTCTTTGCCTGATTGTGGCCAGCTCGTTGCTGACATATACTACATCGCCAACCTTAATTACCGATGGTATAGAACGGTTACTAAGTCCTATTAAGCCGTTGCGAGGCAGTGTACATACCATTGCCATGATGATGACCATTGCATTGCGCTTTATTCCTACGTTGATTGACGAGTTTGACAAGATTACCAGTGCACAAAAAGCACGTGGTGCAGACCTGGAAACCGGCAATTTGGTGGAACGGGCCAAGGCGTTGGTGCCGGTCTTTATTCCGTTATTCATTACTTCTTTCCGCCGTGCTTATGATTTGGCTTTTGCCATGGAATGTCGTTGTTATCACGGATATGAGGGTCGGACGCGCATGAAACAGATGAAACTGTCCACCAGGGATTACCTTGCACTGATCTATCTGATCCTTGTCATTGCCGGTATTTTTGTCTTGAATCATTTTCTGCCGGCAGCCATCTAAAAAGAGGAGGGACGCAAGCGTTGCGCAATATTTTAATTACTCTGCAATTTTTGGGTACGCGATACCACGGATGGCAGGTGCAGGAAAACGCCAAAAGCGTCCAAGAGGAAGTACAAAATGCGGTGGAGGCCATTTTTGGCAGTCGGGAAACACTAACCGGTTGTTCTCGTACAGACAGCGGAGTGCATGCCAATCGGTATTATTGTACGTTGCGTACGGAACGTGCCATGGATTGCTATCGGTTGATGGGAGCACTGAATGCCAAATTGCCGGAAGACATCGGGGTCCTTGCCTGTCAGGATGTACCGGAATCATTTCATCCGCGATACAGTGCTTCTTCCAAACAATATGTTTACAAAATTTATAATGGTCCCGGAAAAAATCCGTTCTTGCAGGATCGGGCCCTGGCTTACCATAGACCTATCAATGCGGAACTTTTAAATCAGCAGGCACAAGATTTTGTCGGGACTCACAACTTTACATCCTTCTGTGCCAACAAAGAGCCTGTGAACGGGAATATTCGTACCGTAAAGAAGGCATCTGTAAAACGGGAAGGGGACATGGTCTGCTTTACCGTGGAGGCCGACGGATTTCTTTACAATATGGTTCGTATTATGGTGGGGACCCTCCTCTGGATTAATGAGGGAAAACGGGAAGTAGGCAGTATTCCTACTATCTTGGCTAAAGAAGAAAGAGCGGCAGCCGGTTTAACGGCACCGGCATGTGGCTTATATTTAAACCAGGTATTTTACAAAGGAAGTGACACGGAATGAAGCAGGTGGCAGCCTTTTTTCAAAAAGTCGGCAAGTGGTTTGTCAAGCTTTGGCAGAAACTGGTTCATTACGTGAAGACCTTTTCTTGGACAGAGGCCAGAAAAAAGACGGCTCGTCTGATAGCACTGATTTTAGTTGTTCTGATGCTGATTTTAGTGGCTTTGTCCAGCTTTCAAATTGCTTCGTTGTCCTCTATGAAGGATAGTGTGGTCAACACCTTTCATTCCATGATGCCGGGGAGCGGCTATCCTTATCAGGTCAATTCTGCAGAAGTAGAAAAAATTGGATCTATTAGTGGAGACCTGTTTTTGCTGGAGTCCGGACGGACGGTTACGTTAAGCGGTACCGCCAAGGAAACTTCGGAAAAAACACATACCTATGCTAATCCGACCATGTATCTGAATGACCGTAAGGCTATTGTTTACAACCGTTCCGGCCATCGGTACCGTGTGGAAACCCGGACGGATGTGGTCTATGAGGGCACAACAGAAGAGGATGAAGACATTATTACCGCTTGTATCGGGCGCAAAGGAAACATTGCTCTTGCCACCTTGTCCGACAAGGCCACTTCAAGATTAACAGTTCTGAATAAGACCTATAAAAAGACCCAGTTTGTTTGGAATTGTGCGGATTATACCATTACTTCCGTGGCTCTTTCGGACAATGGCCGCTACGTGGCGGTTTCCGTCATCGGTTCCGAGGCCGGAGAAATTTTCTCCAAAGTTTATGTTTTTGATTTTTCCTATTCGGATCCGGTTTGCTCCTTTGAGTACCCAGGAACCGCCATGATCAGTGTTAATTTTGCTACCAATAACGATGTAGTGGCCATTGGAGATAATAAAATTGCTTTCTTAAAGAATCTGAAAAAAAATCAGGAAACTGATTTAAGCACCAGTACGGTTTCTGCTTTTTGTTATGGAGAAGATGGGGAAACCATTGTTGTTTTGGCAGAATACGGAAGCTTAAATTCGCAAGTGCTTCGGTGCTATAATCAAAATGGAAAGGTTTCCTTTGAAGAAAAATATAAAGAGCAAATCAAATCGGTAACCGCTTCCAGTGGCCGAATTACTGTTTTGTGCAATGCACATGTAGATAGTTACGGTATGGGTGGTCATCAGTATAAAAGTTATGTGGCGGGTTCCAACTCTATTACCGGTATCCGTGTAGGAAACCGAACTTATGTTTATGAATCCGGGAAGATTTCCAAGGCTAAGGAAAAGTATAAAGTAGCCAAGGAGGGATAATAAATGACAGATCTTCTTTTATTGTTGATTTTAGTTTTGACGGTTATCCTTTCTTATCAAAGAGGAGCGTTGGCTTCATTGTCAGGTCTAGGCTCTTACTTACTTGCTGTTTTTGTAACATCCCGCTATACTTCCACTGTTGCCGATTTTCTTTATGAAAAAGTAGTGCGTAATATTGCCATAGATCGGATTAAGTCTGCCATCTTTAACGGCAGTGCTTACCGGGAAAACAATAAATGGTTTGACTATGTTCAGGAAGCGTCTAAAATGAGTACAAAGGCATCTGATATAGCCGAATATGTTACGGATCAGTATCTTTCCACTGTATTGTTGCAAATGACCAGCCTGGTTGTCAGTATCCTGTTGTTTGTTATTCTGTCCGCTTTGGTTAGTTGGGTGCTTGGATTCTTCATCAAAACACTGCATCGCACAAAAGGGATCGGCACTCTGGATAAGATCCTTGGTGGCGTACTTGGTGTAGCCAAAGGCGGTCTGCTGATTGTTGCATTGTCACTTGCTTTGTCTTACCTGCGAGACTCCGGCTGGAGTGCTCTTCCGGAATCCGTTCAAACCAGTTTAGACAATTCTTATTTTGTTACGCTGGTTCAGGATTATTTCCTTATTGGCGCATCTAATATAGTACAACCGCGCTGAAAGGCGCATACGTATAAAGGAGAATTAATATGAGTAATTTAAAAGAACAGGCCAAACGGTTAACGGATGGGGCCTTGACCGTTCCAAATGCACTTTCCTTGGTGCGGATTATCCTGGTTCCGGTATTTTTGGTCCTTTTCCTGAAGGAGTCTTACCTGGCAGCCATTATTGTGGTAGCTGTTTCCGGCTTGACAGACTTCTTGGATGGAAAAATTGCACGCAGATTTAACCAGATTTCCAATTTGGGAAAGCTGTTGGATCCGCTTGCTGATAAGCTGACCCAAATGACCATTGCCATTGCGTTCTTCTTTGCATATCACGGTTCAGAAGATTCTTTACTGCGTGGATTTAGTTGGATCTTCTGGTTTTATGTAGCCAAGGAACTGCTGATGGTAGTCGGTTCTGTTGTTATGCTTTCCATTAACATTATTCCGGGAGCCGCTATTATTTATGGCAAGGTAGCTACTTTTGTTTATTACCTTGTTATGCTGCTCCTGTTAATTTGCAGCCCTGTCTTTGGCATGACTGCTTCCTTCGGCGCATGGACTCTTCCGTCTGTGGTCGTTGTTATTTTAGTGTCCATTTCGGCTGTACTCACCTTAATTGCCTTTATCTCTTATATGCCTGATATTCTGAAGCAGTTAAAAGAGCATAAGGCAAATAAAGCCGACAATAAGGAGTAAACTTTTATGAAACAAGTGCTCTGCACACGGTGTAAGCAGAACCCGGCCGTAGTCTTTGTATCTCGGCTGGATGATGACAAAAATGAGCCAATCGGCTACTGCATTAAATGCGCTGCAGAAATGAATATTGGTCCGGTAAAGCAAATGCTGGATCGCATGGGATTATCGGAACAAGATTTGGATCAGGTTTCCGATCAGATGAATGCCATGTTGGGATTTAATGCCGATGAAGACTTTGAAGAGGGCGGTGCGCCGTCCATGTTGTCCCTGGAAAACCTGCTTGGGAATATGGGAAACATGGGAAATCTGGGGGAAATGATGAATGCTCTCATGAACCCGGACCAAGAGGGAACAGAGCAATTGGAAGCCCTGGAGGAAGCACCGGAAACGACAGAGGAGCCTCGTGTTCGCCGTCATCGCAAGCACGGGACCAAAGGGCAGCAGAAACGCCGAAAATTCTTGAACCTGTACGCTACTGACCTGACACAAAAGGCCAGAGAAGGTCGGATGGATCGGATTGTTGGTCGGGACAGGGAAGTGGAGCGCGCCATTCAAATTCTGTGCCGCCGTTCCA
The DNA here is from genome assembly GCA_963623075.1 of Bacteroidaceae bacterium. Classification (GTDB taxonomy): domain Bacteria; phylum Bacillota; class Clostridia; order Oscillospirales; family Acutalibacteraceae; genus RUG420. The sequence goes on along the minus strand of CAVFJZ010000002.1, from coordinate 42,356 downwards.
AGAACAACCCCTGCCTTATTGGCGAGCCAGGTGTCGGCAAAACTGCAATTGCCGAAGGGCTTGCCCTTCGTATTGCAGAGGGCCAGGTGCCGGCAAAACTACAGGATAAAGAAATTCATTTATTGGATTTGACTGCTTTGGTAGCAGGTACGCAGTTTCGCGGTCAGTTTGAAAGCCGGATTAAGGGCTTGATTCAAGAAGTAAAGGATGAAGGAAATATCATCCTGTTTATTGATGAAGTTCATAATCTGGTAGGGACCGGAGATGCTGACGGTACAATGAACGCCGCCAATATTTTAAAGCCTGCTTTGTCCCGTGGGGAAATTCAGGTAATTGGTGCTACCACGTTTACGGAATATCGCAAACATATTGAAAAAGATGCTGCTTTAGAACGCAGATTCCAGCCAATTAAGGTGGAGGAGCCATCTATTGAAGATACCTATCAAATTTTGGTTGGGATTAAAGAGTATTATGAAAAATTCCATCGCGTTCAGATTAGTAACAACCTGGTTCATGAGGCTGTAGTACTTTCCGAGCGATATATTACAGATCGTTTTTTGCCGGATAAAGCCATTGACCTGTTAGATGAAGCTTGTACCACTGCAAACTTGCGCAACAAGGCTATTAGCCAATGTGAAGTGGCTGAAAAAGAGCTGGAAGAGCAAAAAGCTACCTTGGCAGAGCTGGAAGCAGATACAGAACATCCGGATTATGAAGAACAGGCAAAAGTAAAGTCGGAAATTTCTGCATTAGAAGGAAAGCTTCCGGCGTTGCAGGAAGCTGCAAAAAATAATCAGGTATTACAAGAAGACCTTGGAAAAGTAATTCAACTTTGGACCGGTATTCCGGCCAATAAAATTATTGAATCGGATTTGCGGAAACTGGCAGGACTGGAAGATGCTTTGGCGGCCCATGTAAAAGGCCAGCCGGAAGCCATTCATGCTGTAGCAAATGCAGTAAAACGCAGTCGTATTCAAATTAATGCGCGCAGACGACCGGCGTCGTTTATCTTTGTCGGTCCGACCGGCGTCGGGAAAACGGAACTGGTCAAACAGTTGTCCTTGCAACTGTTTGATACGCCGGAAACGCTGATCCGTTTAGATATGTCTGAATTTATGGAAAAGCATAGTGTGTCTCGGATTATCGGTTCACCTCCCGGTTATGTTGGTTATGATGAAGCCGGTCAGCTGACGGAAAAAGTTCGCCGGAAACCATATTCTGTCATCCTGTTTGATGAAATTGAAAAAGCCCATCCGGATGTCATGAACATTTTGCTTCAAATTCTAGATGAGGGACGTATTAATGATGCACAAGGCAGAACGGTTAATTTTGAAAATACCGTTATCATTATGACGTCTAATGCCGGCAGCTCTGTGAAAGAAGCCAGCGTTGGCTTTAATAAGAGCATAGATACAGCAAATAAAGAACATGCTATGAAGGCCTTGCGGCAATTCTTGCGTCCGGAATTTATCGGACGTGTAGATGAAGTTGTTTTCTTCCGTAATTTGGATGATTCCGATTATGAAGATATTGCACGCTTAATGCTTTCCGAACTGGAAGAGCCGTTAAAAGATAAAGGAATTGCTTTGACCTTTGATGACGATATTCCGGCAGCATTACGGGAACGGATGGACAGCAATGTTCGTGGTGCCAGAGATTTACGCAATGTCATTCGCCGTAATGTGGAAGACAAAATTGCAGATCTGATTATTGCTGCAGACGGCGTCAATCCGACAGGAATTCATCTTTCTCTGGAGAACGGAGAAATTCAGGTAAAGCCTGTTTAATTCCGGCTTTTTTACATTGACAAGCGGCGGTGGTTATGATAATATAATCACCGTCGCGAAAAGATGCGGGTGTAGTTCAACGGTAGAATTCCAGCCTTCCAAGCTGGCTACGTGGGTTCGATTCCCATCACCCGCTCCACTTTTTGACGTTGTATGCGCTAGTAGCTCAGCTGGATAGAGCAACTGCCTTCTAAGCAGTGGGTCAGGGGTTCGAGTCCCTTCTGGCGCGCCATTATATGGTGGGTATAGCTTAGTTGGTTAAAGCGCCAGTTTGTGGCACTGGAGACCGTCGGTTCGAATCCGACTATCCACCCCATTTCAAAAGGTGGCTAACAGGTAGGCCGCCTTTTCTTTTTTCAAAATTATTTTGCCTTGCACAGGGGTGTAGCCAAGGGGTTAAGGCAACGGACTTTGACTCCGTCACCGCTGGTTCAAATCCAGCCATCCCTGCCAAACCGTCCGGGATTTCCCGGGCGGTCTTTTTATTGTATGCGCACACTTCTTATGATAAAATTTAGTAGTTAGAATGTTTGCAGAAAAAGGAGTGAGCCGCTTGGAATTAGCGTCTGTTTTAAAAATGCTAACGGCTCCTGCCGGAGTATCCGGCCGGGAAACACAGGCTGCCAAGGTGGCAGCGGAACTGATGACCCCATTGGTAGATGAAGTTTGGCAAGATTGTCGCGGATCTGTCATTGGTACATTGCAGGGAAGTGGCCCATCTGTCTTGTTAGATGCGCATATAGACCAAATCGGATTTGTTTTGACAGGCATTGCAGATAATGGCTTTCTGAAATTTGATAAATGCGGAGGCCCGGACGAACGAACACTTGCCGGTATGGAAGTTACGGTTCTTGGAAAAGGTCCGGTTTATGGTGTTATTACATCTGTTCCACCACATCTTGCAGATCCGAAAGAGGAAGGTCGTGCAAAGAAAGAAACAGACCTGGCCATTGATACCGGCTTAACTAGAGAAGAATGTGAAGCGCTTCTTTCTTTAGGGGATCGCATTGTTCCGAAAAATCATTTTTGCCAATTGCTTGGTACAGAAGTCTGCTCAGCTGCACTAGACGATCGTGCCGGTATTGCAGTCTTTTTGCGTGTACTGGAAATGATACGGGCGCGCACTATGAATGGAGAACCCAAACCCAATTTGTCTGTGCAATTTACGGTACAAGAAGAATGTGGTGGACATGCTGCGGGAACGGCTGCCTTTGCTGCCAATCCGGATATGGCAATTGCAGTTGACGTAAGCTTTGCTTACACACCCGGCTGTTTGAAGGAAGAGTGCGGATTGATTGGAAAGGGCCCCATGATCGGCGTTGCACCGGTACTGGATCATAGCATGACACAGGCTTTAAAGGCCGTTGCCGGAGCCAAAGAAATCCCCTATCAAATAGAAGTTATGACACGTCGGACAGGAACCCATGCGGATGATATTGCCATTACACGCGCCGGTGTTCCGACTGCTCTTGTCTCTGTTCCGTTGAAATATATGCATACTCCGGTAGAAGTGGTAGATACCCGAGACTTGGAGTGGACTGCACAGCTCATTGCCGAATTCCTTATGACGCTGGCAGAAAAGGCGGAAGGAGGCAGAAGCAAATGATGGATTTGGTAAAAGAACTCAGTATGTTGAACGGCGTATCCGGTCGGGAAAAGCCAATTAGACAGTATCTGATAGATCATTTGCCTTCTGATGTTACCTACTTTGTTGATGCCCTGGGAAATTTAATTTGCCATAAAGATGGGACAGACGGAATGGGGAAAAACAAAATCATGCTGTGCGCCCATATGGATGAGGTTGGCCTGATTATTACCTATATTACAGATGAAGGTTATCTGAAGTTTGATGCAGTTGGTGGGATAGATCCTGCCATTCTGATTGGCCGAAGAGTCAAATTGGAGTCCGGATTAACCGGTATTATTTCTTTGAAACATATTCATTTATGCTCTAAGGAAGAACAGCAGAAAATTCCGGATCTCCGGGATCTGCAAATTGATATTGGTGCCCACAGCAAAGAAGAGGCAGAAGCCTATGTAGAACTTGGCAGTTATGCTTGTTTTGCATCTTCGTTTCTTTCTTTTGGCGATCAAGACAATTTCTGGAAAGGAAAAGCTCTGGACGATCGCGTTGGTTGTGCTATTTTGCTGGAATTGCTACATCAAAAACAGCAATATTCTTTTGACGCAGTTTTTTCTGTACAAGAAGAAGTTGGCTCCCGCGGGGCCGGCTCCGCCGCATTCCGCCTGCAACCGGATGTGGCTTTGATTTTAGAAACTACTACGGCCGGGGACCTTCCGGAAGTAGAGAATGAAAAACGGGCTTGCCTCCTGGGAAGTGGCCCTGTGGTTCCATTTATGGATCGCGGTACGGTTTATGATACCGGACTTTACAAATGTGCTTTTCAAGTGGCGGAAGCGGAAGGAATCCCGTGCCAGACAAAAACGGTCATTGCCGGTGGCAATGACTCGTCTTCGGTGCAGGCTGCCGGAGCCGGCGCGCGGGTGCTGGCCCTGTCCGTCCCGACCAGATATTTGCATTCTCCGGTTTGTGTTATGGACCAGCGGGACGTACAGGCCACAGCAGACTTGGTAAGTGCACTATTGCCGATAGTAGCAAATGATTAATTTATGATTACGTTATTAGAACAACCTTCAAAAGAGCTACTGCAGGAAATAGAATGTTTTTGTTCCGCTTCCTGTCTTGGCGTAAAAGCAATTGGACCGTTGCTGTCCTATGGAACGGCATATCCGTTTGCAACCGCATGGATACAGAAAAATGAAGCAGGTTACCTTACCGCATTTTGCTCTAAGTTTTACGGAACGGTAACGGCTTATCTTGCAGAAGCTGCAAGCACTGCCGACAAAGAAGAGCTGCTTTCTTTTTTGCAAATGATTGGATATCAAACGCTGATTTCCAGTCCGGAAGTAACCGGAACAAACGAGACCGGTTGTTTAATGAAATTGGAGAAGGGAAAGGACTGTACTGCCAAAGAAAGTGCAGAAGTTGTTTCTTTTTTAGAAAATGAAAATTTAGCAGAGTTTTATGCTCTGTTACAAAAAAACAATCCGGGCTATTTGGGCCTGGATTACGAAGCGTGGTTGGTGGATTTTTCTCATCGCATTCGCCATCAGACTGCACGCTCCGTTGTATTAATGGCAAACCAATCCGCTTGTGCCACGGCCGCTGCTTTGGTCATTACAGAACCGGCCGTATTTTTGGGTGCCATTTCAACTAATTTGGATTGCAGGGGAAAGCACTATGCATCAAGCAATATTCGTCACCTATGCAATGCCTATGCAGACAAGACCATTTATCTTATGTGTAAGCCGGAAAAGCAACGCTTTTATGAAAAGCTTGGCATGATCCGCGTCGGAACTTACGCAACAAAGGAGAACTAATTATGCTGGAAAAACAATGGAAAGCAATCAAAAGCGGGACCGATATCAGAGGGGTGGCCACAAATGACCTGCCGGAAGAGGTAATGCAATTAACAGATGAAGTGGCAACAGCCGTCGGATATGCTTTTCCGGTATGGTTGGAAAAAAATGCCGCAAAAACACGGGAACGGTTTACGGTTGCCATTGGGCATGATTCCAGAATTTCTGCACAACGTTTGAAAGCAGCTTTGTTACAGGCTCTTTTGGACAGTGGTGTAGACGTAAAAGATTGCGGCCTTGCCACAACGCCGTCCATGTTTATGACAACAGTAGACTTTGATTGCGATGCAGCAATTGAAATTACGGCAAGTCATCATCCATTTAACAGAAACGGATTTAAATTCTTTACCAAGCAGGGCGGTATTGACGGGAAACAGGTGGAAGAAATTCTGCAATTGGCACAGGATGGTGCCAAGGTAACGGTAGCTGAGCCCGGTACCTGTGAAGTCTGCGATTATATGAATCAATATGCTCGTACTTTGCGGGAAAAGATTTGTGAAGGCGTAAATGCAGATGATTATAACCGTCCTTTGCGCGGTTTTCATATTGTAGTAGATGCCGGTAACGGCGCCGGTGGCTTTTATGCTACTAAAGTATTGGAACCGCTGGGTGCCACCATTACCGGAAGTCAGTTTTTAGAGCCGGACGGATATTTTCCAAATCATATTCCCAATCCGGAAAATGCAGAAGCCATGGATTCCATCTCTAAAGCAGTGGTAAATAACCACGCAGATTTAGGCGTTATTTTTGATACCGATGTGGATCGTGCCGCTTGTGTTGCTGCAGACGGAAGGGAAATTAACCGGAACGCCTTAATTGCTTTAGCTTCTTGTATTGCATTAGAAGGAAATGAAGGCGGAACTATTGTTACAGATTCGGTAACGTCTTCCGGATTAAAAATTTTTATAGAAGATCATTTAGGCGGAAAGCATCACCGCTTTAAACGAGGATATCGAAACGTGATTGACGAATGTATTCGTCTAAATAGAGAAGAGTGCACTAACTCGCCATTGGCAATTGAAACATCCGGCCATGCCGCTTTGCGGGAAAATTACTATCTGGATGATGGCGCCTACCTGATGACTAAGATTATCATCAAGGCTGCAGTTCTTAGAAAAGAGGGGAAAACTCTGGATCAGCTGATTGCTGATTTGGCTGAACCGGCAGAAGAACGGGAATATCGTATCAAAATTTTGAATTCGGATTTCCGCAGTTACGGGGAAAAGGTAGTTGCTGACTTAGAAGAATTTATAAAAAACAATCCGGCATATCAGCCGGCAGATGATAACAGAGAAGGCTTCCGCGCCACCAAAACAGAGGTAGACGGTTGGTTTTTGTTGCGGTTATCTGTTCATGATCCGATATTGCCGTTTAACTTGGAAAGCAATACCGAAGGCGGCATAGAAAATATGTTGGCTGATTTGAAACCGTTCCTGGAACAATATGCAGAGCTGGATTGCAGCTGCTTGGAACAATAAGGAACCGTATTATGGAATTACAAGAATTATTGGAGCAGGTGGCAGCCGGGATAGTAAGCCCACAAGCAGCTTATAATCAGTTAAAACAATTACCCTATGAAGATTTAGGTGGCTTTGCCTGCCTTGACCATCATCGCGCAATTCGCACCGGATTTCCGGAAGTGGTTTTTTGTCAAGGGAAAGAAACAGACCAGTGCGCTGCCATTTTTGAACATTTATATCAAAAGAGTGGTTTAGTTTTGGGAACCAGAGCCTCTAAGGAACAATATAGTGCCATAAAAGCACTACTGCCCGAAGCAGAATTTCATGAACGCGCCAACTGCATTACGGTAGGATCTCCGGAAAAATCAGTTGGTGCAATAGCTGTTTGTACGGCCGGAACCACAGATATTCCGGTGGCAGAAGAAGCAGCTATAACTGCTTTTATGTGTGGTGCCAATATTATTCGCTGTTATGACGTTGGGGTTTCCGGTTTACACCGTCTATTGGGTCATTTAGAGGAAATTCGATCTGCCAGATGCGTTGTTGCCATTGCCGGCATGGAGGGTGCCTTGGCCAGCGTTATTGGTGGCTTGGTAGATGTTCCTGTTATTGCCGTTCCTACCAGCGTAGGATACGGTGCCAACTTTGGCGGATTGTCCGCCTTGCTTGCCATGTTGAATTCCTGTGCTGCGGGGACAGCTGTTGTCAATATAGACAACGGTTTCGGCGCCGGATATTTAGCAGCTAAAATTAACGAAACCAAAGAGGCTTAATCATTATTAGGAGAATAGAATGAAAACGTTATTATTTGACTGTGCTTCCGGAATTGCCGGAGACATGACTGTTGCAGCACTGCTTGACCTTGGTGCTGACTGGGACGGTTTGCAACAAATTTTGTCCAAACTTCTTCCGGAATGTCAATTCCGGTTGCAAACGGTACAAAGGGGAGAAACCGTAGCAAAAGATTTTGACGTACAATTGCCGGATGGCCATAAACATGCTCATGAAGTAACAGAAGAACGTGCACAACAGGAAAGTCAAGAACACCATCACGATCATCCTGCAACAGAAAGTAGGAATTTACAGGATGTTCTAGCTTTAATTCATAGCTCAGACCTATCCGAGAAGGCTAAAAATATAGCAGAAAAAATGTTCCGTATTGTAGCAGAAGCGGAAGCAGCAGTGCACCAGAAGGCACTGGATGAGGTCCACTTCCATGAAGTGGGCGCGGCAGATTCCATTGCAGATATTTGCGGTGTGGCATACTGCTTGGACAATCTTGGCATTAAAAAAGTGCTTGCCACACCACTAGCGGAGGGAACCGGAACCGTGCTCTGCCACCATGGCCGCCTGCCGGTGCCGGTACCGGCCACCAAAGCTATTACGGACCGATATCAAGTACCGGTTTATCAAACAGAAAACGTTGGAGAAATGGTCACGCCGACAGGAGCTGCCATTGTGGCATCCCTAGCGGAAGCTTTTGTTTCCGCGGAAGACTATCCGGCCTTGCAGGTCGGATATGGTGCCGGCAAACGGATCTTCCGGCAACCGAATCTGCTGCGCGCCATTTTAATTGAAGAAGTCTAAAGGATGAAAAATCCGAAAGAGGAGAGGCCCAATCATGCAATATCATGATACTGTCATTGTTCTGGAAACAAACCTGGATGACTGTACCGGAGAAGCCCTAGGTTATACCATGGAGCTGCTGGAACAAAAAGGTGCATTGGATGTGTCTTATATCCCTATTTATATGAAAAAAAATCGCCCTGCTTATGCATTAAAAGTTATTTGCAAGCCGGATAGGGAACAGGAATTAATCCATATTATTTTCCGGGAAACCGGTGCAATCGGCTTGCGAAGAACGCCTACAGAGCGCGTTGTAATGGATCGGGAGCCCACTACTGTTATGACCCCATACGGTCCTGTAGCTGCAAAAAAATGCACTTATCATGATATCCAGAAGATCACCATTGAATACGAAAGTGCAAAAAGTCTGGCTGAAGAAAACCAGATTCCCTTAACGGAAATTTTGCACTATTCTAAATAAACAATTTCATAAACCCTATAAAAAACGGAGCTACGGTATGCAGCTCCGCTTTTTTGCTTTTGACAATATTAGAAATTTGTACAAATGGGTAGAGGCCCCTTTGTATATAAACATGATTTTGTATTTTAGAAAAACATTATTATAGACATTTTTGTTTTTGTGAAATACAATCTGATTGAAAGGAAGCGCTTCGTAAGTTGTTGTTTGTCCGTATCTTTTCAAATGAGCTCGATGGAAGATACGAATAATCAAAAAAGGGGAGGACTTTTTATGAGTCAGTCGCTAAAAAAGAAAAAATATTGGCGAATCATAGCAATCAGTTTGGTTGTAATACTTCTGGCAAGTATTGTTTCTGCTGCAGTTAAAACCAATGCAGGAAAAACACTGATTAGAGAAGTAAACATCAATACTCGAGGAGGTACTTTATCCGGCATTTTATATATTCCGAAATCGGCTCTTGAAAACGATGGAAAAGGAAATTATGAATCTCCTCGTCCGGCGGTTATCTTAAGTCACGGATATTTGAATAGCAATCAGATGCAGGATCCAAATGCAATTGAATTATCCAGGCGCGGTTTTGTTGTATTTTCTATGGATATGTATGGCCATGGAAATTCAGATCTGTCCAATGCTTCAGACGATCCGACCGGAAGTGGAGCTGTTTTAGGGGCTTTGGATGCATATGACTATGTACGAGATCTGCCGTATGTTGATGCAACGCGCATTGGTGTTGCAGGACATTCTATGGGTGGTATGAATACCGGAAATGCAGTTGCTTTGACCTCCGGTTTTTATACAGAAGCGGACATGCTGCTTAATCTGTTGCATGATGAATTTAGCTTGAGTATTAGTGCAGAACAGGTTGCTGAACAAAACCCGGATGCTATTGCCGCAGAACTTTCTGATTATGATCGTGGGCAATATGAGATTCGCCGGGAAGAAGTTTTAAAGGAAGCAGCCGAACGCCCAGTTGCGGAACTGTATATGGGATCCGGACCGGGTTTTGCAGGATTAACAAAGGCTCATCAGGTTGAGGTCGCCGGTAATACCGTATGGCGCGATTTGCAGGCCAACGTGGGTGTCAGTATCGGACTTTATGAAGAGAATTCTTGGTTAATGTTCTCTGCGAGTGATGACAACATAAATTCTGCAAAACAAATTTCGGAAACAACAGTAGCTAAAGTTCTTTTTGGTACATTAGACGCTACCGTTGAACGTGAGGTTTGGTACTCTCTGAATTTGTCGAAAACGGAAACACAGGTAAAGAGTACAAAGCTGGAGAATTTTTATTCAACTACACCGGACAATGCAGAATTGAGACAAGCAATTGAAAACCGGAGTGCTCGCGTTATCATCCAACCTGCAGAAGTGCATGCCGGAAATCATTTTTCTTTTAAGACAACCAGCTTTGTTGTTCAATTTTTTACGGATGTAATGAATTATAACAATGGAGAACTTGCAGATGGCGCAGAGCCAATTGCAGCCAAAAAGTCTGTATGGCTTATCAAGGAATTGGCAAATGGTTTTGCACTTGTTGCCATGTTGATTTTTGTCTACGCCTTGGCTGCACTTTTGCTTGAAACTTCTTGCTTTGCTTCTTTGCGCAGAAAACCGCAGGATGCGCTAATCAACAAGAACGATCGTAGTTTTTGGGGGATAAGTGTAGTGCTTGCTCTCGTCCAAGGACTCAGTATCATTCCTTGCTTTATTCTGGGTGGCGCTTCAACATCCTATGCAGGAGACAAAGGTGTTGTTTCATGGAACTGGTTATTTAGCCAGGAAATGCCAAATCGTACTATGATTTGGGCCCTGAGCAATGCCATAATAGCCTTACTGTTACTTCTTGTTCGACATCTTAGAACAAAAGGTGATGGCTTAAGTTTTACAGAACGCTATGGTTTGAAAATTTCAGGAAGAACTTTTGGAAAATCCGCCTTGTTGGCGCTTGTTGTTTTCATTTCCTCCTATAGCCTTGTTCTTCTTTCCAGTTTCTTCTTTGCTAAATCAGATTTCCGTCTATGGGTAATTGCCGGGCGTGTCATGACTAAGACACAGTTTTTGACTTGGGCAGGGTACTTGGCATTTTTCTTAGTTTTCTATTTGATTAATAGTATGGTAGTAAATTCGGGAAGAATGCGTAATATGAGTAGTAGCAAGAATCTTCTTATTTGTGCCTTGTTTAACGGTGCCGGTGTACTATTCTTTGAACTGTTTGTTTATGCCTATGAGCTAATTACTGGCCAAATGGTTTGGTATAGTTTTGGAAAGGATTATTTCCTGTATGCCGTAGTGCTTTATCCGATGATTGTCGTTCTGCCGTTAGCTGCTGTTTATGCCCGTAAGCTATATGAAAAAACGGGTAGTGTTTGGCTTGGATCCTTAATTAACACGATGCTTTTCACTTGGCTTGTAGTTGGAAATACATGCTATCATTACAGCATGCTGATTTCCTAATTTGACTTTCCTTTTTTTCAATGCTATAATCACGGCAGAAAAGATGTAAGAGGGGAGCAATGCAACTTGCATTGCTCCCTTTTCTTTATAAAGGAGAGAAAATTATGGCTGGGACAAATGAAACCGCTTGGATGGGGAAATATCGAGACTTGGTGGAAAGCATTATCTTTCTTTGTAACCGATCGGCAACTCGTTTTAATATGCCACAGTACTACAATACATCTGTCCCGTTAACTGCTATACAAATACAAATTATAGAATATGCATTAGAAGACAAAAATGAAAAAATGAGTGAATTAGCAGAGCGTCTTGGTATTACGCGAGGTGCATTTTCCAACAATGTTACTAAATTAGTAGCATTAGGTTTCATAGAAAAGGAGCATCGCGGCAATAACCAAAAGGAAGTCTTCATTACCGTAACCGAGAAGGGAAGACAAGAATATAAGAAATATGCTGAGTTAGTTTATGAATTGACCTTTCGCCAAATCTTCTCCATGGCAGATGAACTTTCACCGGAAGCTATCACAATTTTTCAAAAAATGATGAAGACCTTTGCGGATACGCTGGTATAAAGAAATCACCGAGAGACGTCCAGTATGGACCTTTCTCGGTGATTTCTTTTTTTGAACTGTTCAATTATGTGTCGTTTTCCATTGCAACTTCAAATTCTTTAAGCCGTTTACGGATACAACGTATAGTATTTTCGGAACTTCTTTCTCGAACAGAAAGGTGTTCATATTCACTTTCAAGATAATAATAAACGGATTCCACAAGATAGGGCTGTTCTGAAGCAAGCATAAGATCCGGCAATTTTGTTCTGTAAAGCATGGCTCCGCTACTGTTAGCCATGAGACCAAGGCTTGGCAGGGGCTTTTCAACAACGCCAACATGAAAATGCGGGTACCGTTCCATAAGCGTCAAAAGTTCCGAGAGATGACGATGATAATCTTTAAGTGAATACGGTATATTCTGGTGATAATAACTTTGAGAATTTAAAAATACAACTTTTTTTTGCTGAACATCCTCTACCGTGGCAAGGTTTATCATAGCATAATGGTCGTTTTCCTCCATGTGGCGGTTGGTTTTGTCTCTGCGAGATCGTGCAGATTCCTTCATACTTTCCTTAAGAGAAAGTATTTCTATATATTGATCTATTTTTTCATTTTGCAGATCGAGGGGTACAAACGGAATGATATTGCTCAAATAATAAACGCTTCCTGGTTTATCAAACATATGCATATTAATTGTATTTCCTGCAATTAATTGGCTACTGTTAAAGGCCTGCATTGTTATCTGGCAACGGCTAATTAAGTTTGTAAACTCATTCATAAGCCCTTGTATTACAACCTTTTGAGTATGCAGAAAAATAGGCATCTGCGTTCTGTCACCCACGCTTGAACTTGTAACAGCCATTACTCCGGGAACAATAAGGAGTGTATTACGAAGAGGACCGCACCGTCCTTGCGGTAGATAGAAAAAGTGAGTATCTGCATACAAAAAAAGCGGGAGTATTTGATTGGTTCTCAAAAAAATTGCTTCCGGAGTATTCTGCAATGCATGTACAAGCGTTAAATGAATTTCTCCCGTAAACTGCTGCAAAAAAATAATAACACGTTGGTAGAACAATTTGTTTTCAAAGAACCATTCCATCGGTTGGTCAGTAAAAAAGTAGATATCATATGTTCTTGGATTATGAAGCATTTTTCCAATCAGTGCCATTACCAGTTGACGTTTTCCTTCATTTCCCACATAAGATTTATCAGAATCAAGTGCGTAGCAGAAGTCATCAGGTTGTAATTCGATTTGTTTTCTATTTGTTGAAATGTTATCCGCAAAGCCAGAAAACATATTTGCAATGCTGGATGTCTGGATAGAACTTTCTTCTCTAAGCCATTTAAGAACAGACTCTTCCGTATCTCCACCATCATAATTTATAACGTCATGCAGATTTGAAGTTTGGCCTTTGGTAGCTGCAGTTTTCGTGAAAAAATGCGCAAGCGCAGCATAATAGCGGCTTTTTACATTTGGCTGTCTTGCTCCGCTTTTCCATCTGCTAATAAGGGAGGCGTCAATATACAAGGAATGCGCCAGCTGCGCATTGTTTATATCAAGTAACTCCGTAAGTGTAGTTAACCGTTCGGAAAATCGCATATCAATACCTCCTGTTACACTTAATGATACCCTTTATACAAGTTCACTGTCAGCAATTTAATATACTTTTTTTGCAATGACAGAAATATTTTTATGACATATTTCTGTCATTGACAAAGATATCGACTTTATTGACACGAATTTTGGTAATTGATAAAATTTTAACAACAAAGTTGGCTATATGCTGAAAGGAGATAAAAAATGGAGTATAGAAATTTAGGAAAATCCGGATTGAAGGTGTCCAAACTTTGCCTTGGTGGACTTGAATACGGCGGAAGAATAAGCGAAGAAGATTCAATTGCACTTCTTAATGCCGGACACGAAATGGGGATTAACTTTGTTGATACCTCTATCGTTTATCCATCCTCGGACAAAGGTGCTTCTGAACGTGCTATTGGCAAAGCAGTTAAGGGACATCGAAACGAATGGGTAATCGGTTCAAAAGTTTATGGTACTACCGGAACCTGGCCCAATGATGTAGGGCTTAGTCGCAAACATATAATGGATAGTCTTGAGCGCACTCTTAAAAACCTTGATTCAGATTATGTGGATATATTCTATACCCACTTTCCGGATCCCAGCGTTCCAATTGAAGAAACCCTTCGGGCGCTTGACGATACCGTTCGCCAAGGCAAGGCTCGTTATATTGGTTGCTCTAATTATACTGCATGGCAACTTGCAGAGGCACTCAGCATAAGCGAAATGCACACTTGGGAAAAGTATATTGTTGTTCAGTCTCCGTATAACCTTCTTACTCGTGATATAGAAATTGAACTTCTTAATTACGCCAACGAAAAGGGTGTCGGCATTTGCGCATATGCCCCAATGGCTTCAGAATTACTTAGTGGTCATTACGAGTTCAACAAAGAGCCCACCGAAGGACGTATGGCTGACAAATCTTACGGTGCCTTTAACCGCGAAATGTATTGGAACGAAGCAAACTTTAAGGCAATAGATGCTTTTAAAGAATGTGCCAAGAAATATGATCTTACCATGCCACAATTCTCACTTGCCTTTGTGATGAGCAAGGTAACTTCTGCTATTTCCGGGCCTATCAATATTGACATGCTTAAAGAAAACGTATCTGCATGTGATATTGTACTTCCACAAGAGGCGTTTGATGTTGCAGACGATGTTTGGGAAATGTTCAGAATTCCGCGCAAATTTTATGCTCAGGATGGAAATTCCCGTGCTTCCCGTGGCCGGTGGGGCTGGGAACGTGATAAAGGTACTATGAACAAATCTGCAAGCGACAAATAAAAAGGAATAACGAATATGAAAAATTCTGATAAAAATAAAACTTTTGTACCGATAAATACAAAAGAAAACACAGCAAAAGCTTGGATAGTGGCAACAGGACCACTAATCTATCTTTTAAGCGTTTCTTCTATGATGAACGTGCGCAACAGCCTTTCCTCCGTTATTTTTGAAGAGGCCGGTGCCACAGCATATTATGCTTTGATTATGACCATTACTAACCTTACGGGAACACTTTTTGCACCTCTTGTTTCTCGTTTAAGCGACTTTTTTGGTCGAAAGAGGGTAGCAACCATTATGCTTATTCCGATGATATTCTGCATAATCGGTGTGGGATTTGCAAAAGGAGCACTTGCACTTGGAATTGCTTATGCACTTTTCGGAATTATTTATAGTGCAATCACCGGTCTTCCAAATGGCTTGTTTATGGATGCATATGATAAAGAATCCAGTAGTCAGTTTATTTCCATTGGCAACTCGTTCCAAAACCTGGCTGCCATGCTAGCCCCTTTACTTGTGGGGCTTGCTGCGGATAAATTCGGCGCACAGTCTTCTTTTATGATCATAAGTCTTGTTTTGCTTGTAATTGCCTTTATTCTTACAAAGTGCCTTTATCCGGATATCAAAATAAACGATGGCACAAAAGTGAAATTTGATTACAAGGGTATTTTTTCTATGTGGCTTATGGTTGGCCCTGTTTGTCTTGCACTTTCTCTTGCCGGTAATCAGCTTTCATGGAGTTCTCCTTGGATTTATGTGCTTATCGGTATAAGCATTGGATTTTGTTTCGTCTTCTATCATGTTGAGCAAAAAAATGAGCAACCCATTATTTCTTTTTCTTTGTTTAAAGCAAAGGGATTTATTGTAATTCCACTTCTTATTTTTACAGGAACGGTAGCGTCTCAATTCACAACTTATCTTACTCTCTATGGACGTACCACTATGGGCCTCAGCTCTACACAGCTAGGGTACCTTGGTATTATGTCGTGGGTTGCAATTGTTCTTAATCCGTTTATCGGAATGTGGCTTTCAAAAAAGGCACAGTACAGAACTTGCCTTACAATAAGTTCTCTGCTTATTGTAGTTGCCGGTATTATGATTGCTTTTGTAGTAAAACCGGATACTTCTGTATGGGTACTTTGTTTTATAAGATTGTGTACTTATCTGATTAACGTATTTTCTATTGCTCCGCTTTACAGTTACCTTGGCCGTGTTCTTCCTGCAAATAAACGCGGAATGGGGCTTGGTATTGCCGGTTTGTGCTATTCGGTAGGCAATTCCATTGTGACTGCCATATATGCTGCTGTGCTCAACGCGTTTGATGCGGACATTGCTGTTGCATTTTCTCCACTTGGTGTACTGCTTTTCAGTGTAGCTATCATCCGAATTTTTATCGGTCTTAAACTTAGAAATCCTGATGATATGTGCGCAGATATTGCAGCACAGGAGAAATAACAAACTTTAATAAGATATAAATAAAAAAGCAGGACTGCATATCTATGCAGCCCTGTTTTTTTGGCTGAAAAAATAAGTTAGTTATCACTTTCCAGCAGATAAATGCCGGAGCTGAGGACAACCACTTCTTTGTCTCCGATTCTGAGGAAGCGAAGAACGCCTTCCTCAAACTTTTTATAATCTGTAGCGGTGTAGTTTTCCAGATTAATCTTTTTAATGTTCTGAGAAGTCTTGCAGCAGACATAAAGATCATTGTCTATGCGAGATACAGACATTGGTCTGCCCAGAGCGGAGGTGTCCAGACCACCAATGCGGAAATCTACCCGTTGTAGCTTAGTGGAGTATCGTACAATGGCATTCTGATCCGGCACAGCACACCAGATATTGGTATGGTCTGGAGCACAGGAGCGAAGGGCACAGTCGTGATAGAGTAAATCGCCCGTCCAAATGAGCGTTCCGTTTACGTCAAAGATTCCCATTTCTCCGGTAGGAAAAACCAGATTGGTAAAATCTGCCGGAGTTTCACAGACAGCACAGGAAATGTAATCTTGTACCTGCGGAACAATTTCTTTATAGGCAGGCCCGAATTTGCAGGCGCAGTAGAAATCTTTCTTTACCCGTTGTACCACTTGCTTTTCCAAGTGATAAAACTGGAAGGAAATGCGCAACTTACCACGGTCATCTTTGCCATCCGGTGTTACAATTACGAACCCTTCCGGATGTGCCACAATGTCCAGTGGCATGTAATCTAAAATTTGTTTCATAAGGGGTACTCCTAGCGTTAATCTGCGTTATAGACCTGATAGCAAAGAGTCATAAGGCTGTCATTCAGGTGAACATTCTCTACGGAAATATTCGGATATTTTTCCTGAATATTATAATGCGAGAAGTTCCAGAATCCTTTTACGTCACAACGTACCAAGGTGTCAACCACTTCTTCTGCCGAGTTGGTAGGGATGCAGAGAATGGCCATATCAACCGCGTTTTCTTTGCAAAAGTCTTCCAAATAAGCGGAGGAGCGAACCGGAAGACCGCCAATCAGCTGGCCGGCCAGGCTTTCGTTTTTGTCAAAGATGCCAATAAGCTCAAACCCGTGCGATTCAAAATCCACTTGATTTGCCATAACGTGACCTAAGTTACCGGCACCTACCAAAATGGCTTTAAAGCCGTGATTCAGCCCTAAAATTTTACCAATTTCTTCATGCAGACTTTCAATGTTATAACCATATCCCTGTTGACCAAAGCCCCCAAAACAGTTTAGATCCTGACGAATCTGAGAAGCGGAAAGGCCCATGCGCTCTGCCAGTTCACGGCTGGAGATGCGGACGATGCCTTGCTCCTGTAACGTCCCGAGAAAACGATAGTAACGAGGCAGACGTTTGATAACGGAGATAGATACATACTTAGATCCCATAACGGTGTCTCCTTTACTTTAAGACAATGCTTGAACGGTTTCCATAACGTAATCGGCAAACTGATGGCAGGTGGCGCCGTCGGTGTTGCCGGTAACAACCACTTTCTTTTCGGTTTCGGTGCAAATTTGCATTGCTTTGGCAAACAGGTCTGCCTTTTCAGTCAGCCCAATGTGCCGCAGCATCATTTCGGTGGCCTTGAAGAGGGAAGAGGGGTTAGCATAATCCTGAATACCGTCTTCAATCATGCGTGGTGCAGAGCCATGAATGGCTTCAAACATAGCATATTTGTCACCGATATTGGCAGAACCGGCCGTACCGACGCCGCCCTGAATTTGAGCAGCTTCATCTGTAATGATGTCTCCGTACAGATTTGGTAAAACGAACACCTGATATCCGGTACGGAATTCCGGATTGATCAGATTAGCAGTCATAATGTCAATGTAGTAGTCATCAGCGGTAATGCCAGGATATTCTTTGGCAATTTGATGGCAGATTTCGGAGAATTTGCCGTCGGTCTTTTTCATAATATTTGCTTTGGTAACAATGGAAACATTGGTTTTGCCGTTGGCTTTGGCATAATCAAAAGCGGCACGGGCAATTCGTTCTGTTCCCGGATTGGTGGTTACCTTGAAATCAAAAGCAAGCTTACCCGGAATTTCTACGCCTCTGGAGCCCAGAACATATTCTCCTTCTGTATTTTCCCGGAAGAACATCCAGTCAATGCCGAGTTCCGGAACAGAAACCGGACGGCAGTTGGCATACAGGTCCAGTTCCCGGCGCAGGCATACGTTGGCGCTTTCCATGGTGCCACCCTTTGGAGTGGTGGTTGGTCCTTTCAGAAGGACATCGCAGGTTTTAATTTCTGCCAGCACATCAGCCGGAACGGCTTCGTTTTTGGCGATTCGGTTTTCAATAGTTAAGCCCTCAATGGTCTTTAAAACGATTTTGCCGGAAGCAATTTCATCAGCAATCAGGTAGTTTAAAACCCGCTCTGCTTCTGCTGTCAGAATGGGACCGATGCCGTCTCCGCCGGCTAGACCAATGACAATCTGTTCTTTGTTGGCAAAGTCTGTTTTGCCGGCACCTTCTGCCATTTTATCAGACCGCGCAATCTGCTGTTCCAACAGTTCTTTGAACTGCGCAACGGCCTGCTCTACATAATTTTCCATGGGAAACACTTCCTTTAGTTTAAGCTGTTTTTCTTGGTATACTGCAGCAGATCTCCTGCTTTCAAAATATCTTTCTGCCGTTCGGTGAAGGAGGCAACCAAAGGAATGGTAATGCCTTTGGTTTCATTCTTCAGGAAGATTTCACCGGAATCAAGGCCGGCAAATACATCAGACAGAACCAATTGGTCTCCTTGATCAATCTTGTCATAATCTTCCGGATTTTGGAATGTAAGCGGCATAATGCCGGCATTGATCAGGTTGGCTGCATGGATACGGGCGAAGCTCTTGGTAATAACGGCCTTAATGCCCAGATAAAGCGGCACCAGTGCGGCATGTTCGCGAGAGGAACCCTGACCGTAGTTGCTACCGCCGATGATAAAGCCTTTGCCTTCTTTTTTGCAATTTTCGGCAAAGTGTTCATCACACTGACGGAAGCAGAACTGGGAAAGTTTCGGAATATTGGAACGGAACGGAAGAATCTTTGCGCCGGCCGGCATAATATGGTCGGTAGTAATGTTGTCTCCAACTTTCAAAATAGCCTTAGCGGCAATTTCATTTGTCAGGACATTGGAATCCGGGAACGGCTTGATGTTCGGTCCGTATTGAATTTCTACATTGGCAGCTTCTTCCGGAGAGGCTGGGAGTTCAATGCAGTTGTCATTGACTAAAAATGTTTCCGGCAAAGTAATGACCGGAGCTTCACCAAGATCTCTTGGATCAGTCAGATAACCGGTCAGAGCAGAAGCGGCGGCCACTTCCGGAGAAACCAGATAAATGCCGGCATCTGCGGTACCGGAACGACCTTCAAAGTTTCTGTTAAAGGTACGAAGGGAAATACCTTTGGAATTCGGAGACTGTCCCATGCCGATACATGGGCCACAGGCAGATTCCAAGATACGGGCTCCGGCATCAATGATGTCGGCAAGAGCACCGTTTCTGGCAATCATAGAAAGCACCTGCTTGGAACCCGGTGCAATGGACAAGCTGACATTTTCTGCAACTTTTTTGCCTTTCAGGATGGCAGCTACTTTCATCATGTCGGAGAGGGAAGAGTTGGTGCAGGATCCGATGGAAACTTGATCAATCTTAATTTTTCCGATTTCGCGGACGGTTTTTACGTTGTCCGGCATATGTGGCATGGCTGCCATCGGTTCCAATTTGGAAAGATCAATATCAATAACTTCATCATAAACAGCGTCCTCATCTGCTGCCAGTGGAGTCCAATCTTCTTCACGACCCTGTGCTTTCAGAAATTCCCGTGTAATTTCATCTGATGGGAAGATAGAGGTAGTGGCACCCAATTCGGCACCCATATTGGTAATGGTGGCACGTTCCGGAACCGAAAGGGTGGCAACGCCAGGGCCGGCGTATTCTACGATTTTACCAACACCGCCTTTTACAGACAGCTGACGAAGGACTTCCAGAATAACGTCTTTTGCGGCAACCCATGGTGACAGCTTGCCGGTCAAGTTAACTTTCAGCATTTTCGGCATGGTAATGAAGTACTCACCACCGCCCATGGCAACTGCAACATCCAGACCGCCGGCACCCATGGCCAGCATGCCGATTCCGCCGCCGGTTGGAGTATGAGAGTCAGAACCGATTAGGGTTTCGCCCGGTACACCGAAGCGCTCCAGGTTGACCTGATGGCAGATGCCGTTTCCCGGACGGGAAAAGCGAATACCACGCTTTTTGCAAACACTCTGAATGAATCGGTGATCATCTGCATTTTCAAAACCGGTTTGCAGGGTGTTGTGGTCAATATAAGCAACCGAAAGTTCGGTTTTTACGCGATCAATACCCATGGCTTCCAATTCCAGGTAAGCCATTGTGCCGGTAGCATCCTGTGTCAGAGTCCGGTCAATGCGGAGACCGATTTCGGATCCTTGTACCATTTCACCTGTAACTAGGTGGTTTTTGATAATCTTTTGACTGATTGTATAGCCCATTTGAAAATCTCCTAAGCATACTTATTCATTTTTTTAACAATCTCAATTATAAATAATGTAATAGAGAACGTCAATTCTTTCACGAACCAAAGAGAAAAGTGTGTGAAGAATTCTAAAAATGGAGGATGGTGGTTCCTTTTTCTTGGTACTTCCAACAACAAACACAATATATTGCGATTGCAACTTGCTTTTGCTATACTATAAGCCGTATATCTGAGAGTCTGTCTGACGGACTTTGCAAGCTAAAAAGGAGATATTATATGGAGTACATAAAAGCAATCATTCTGGGAATTGTCCAGGGCTTGACGGAATTCTTGCCTATTTCCAGTAGCGGTCACCTATCTCTGTTTCAGCACTTTATGGGAATGAGCGGAGAAGGCTCTTTAATGCTGACTGTTTTTTTGCACATTGGTACCTTGATTGCCGTAGTTGCTGTTTACTATAAAACTTTCTGGAAGTTGCTAAAAGAAATCGGCTTTTTCCTGAAGGATTTATTTACCGGAAGGCTGTTCCGAAAGGATCAGGAAATAACGGAAGGACGGCATCTCTTATACATGATGTTTATTTCTTGTTTGCCCCTTCTTTTACTGTTTGTTCCGCTTGGCGGAGGTATGAATCTGAAAGATTATGTAACACGCTTTTCGGAAGATAACGATATTCTATTAGAGGGCTTTTGCTTTCTCTTTACTTCCGCTCTGTTATTTACGGGTGTATACGTATCTCGCACGTCAAAGAACATCCGTCCCAGAGTAGAAATGAAGGATGCTTGGACCATTGGTTTCGCACAGGTTTTGGCTGCTGCTTTCCCAGGTGTTTCTCGTTCCGGTTCCACTATTTCCGCAGGTATGTTGCGTGGCGTTAATAAAGACGTTATGGTGGAATATTCCTTTGTTTTGGGAACGCCGGCTGTAATGGCTGCCAGTTTGGTAGAAATGAAGGATGCTGTAGAAGGCGGACTGGTTGGAATTACCGTTGGACCACTGTTGGTTGGTGTCATTACCGCTGCGATTTTCGGCATCTTGGCCATCAAACTTTTGAAGTGGATGGTAAACAAGGATAAATTTACGTTCTTTGCATATTACTGCTTAATTTTGGCAACGCTGACGATTGCAGCCGGTTGCTATGAACACGTAACAGGTAACTTATTGCAGTTTTAAATAAATGTTTCTCATGAAGTTTTATATGAGTTTTTGAGGTGAGTAACGAATGGCAACTTCCCAAAAGAAGACCGGGAAGAAAACCGGAAGCACAGCGGCCAAAAAGCGGCCTGCGGCAAAGTCCGGGACCAAAAAGAATACAACGGCAAAGGGAAAACAAACCAAGGCACAGGCGAAAGAAGCGGAACAACGTCAGATGGGTGCAGTTATTCTCTTTGGCGTAGCACTTTTGCTGCTCTGCATTGCCTTTATCCCTGGCGGTGGGGCCTGGGGTGCTTTACAGTATTTTTTCTTTGGCTGTTTTGGTATTGGCTTTTACATTTGGCCGTTTTTCTTGGCCTATGTTGCCTTTATGGCTTCGTTGCAAAAGGATTATCGAAATTTGAAGGTGCAGGTGGTAGAAGTAGCCATTCTTATTTGGCTGATTTGCACCGCTGTATTTATCGGATATAACGCAGAAGACATGGTTGGCGGATTTGGCCAAGCCATAGAAGAGGCGTACCAAGCCGGTGGGGTACATACCAACGGCGGCGTGTTTGGCGCTGTGCTGGGTGGCTTGTTCCTGCTGCTTACCGGGAACGCAAAAGTGCCGGCCATGGTAGTTACCATTATTCTGCTACTTCTTGTTTTGATGTTGCTGACGGGGACAACCTTAAACCGATTGGCAAAGAATATTGTTTCCCCGGTAAAGAAAGCAGGGGAAGCCACTAAAGAGTCCTATGAGCAGCGTGCCGCTGCCAATGAGGAACGCCAGCAACAGCGCGCCGAACGCACCGCTGCCAAGCGCCGCACCGGATACCGCTTTAATCCGGATGTGGATCTGGGACCGGAGTTTCAAGGCGCGGATGCGGAAGAGGCTTCCGATACCGCCGGAAAATCCGGACGAAAGGGAAGAAAAGCAGCTGCTTCGGCAACTGTGGCCGCCACTGCTTCTGCAATTTCTGCTGCCGAAAAAGTTGCCGAAACCGGTGCTGCTGCAGCTGAACCAGAACCGGTAATGCCGGCCCCGGTGAAATTAGATGATATTGTTGCCAAGGCTGCTGCCAGAAGAGCACCGCAACCCAAAGCAACGGATGTGGATTCTGCTGAAAAGTCAGAAAAGGCAGAAACTCCGACACCGACTTCTTTGGAAAAAGAAGATACTTCCGGATATCGCTTACCGCCGTTGGATTGCTTGAAACCGCCAAAGCTTTCTTTAGGTGGCTCTTCTGAACAGGAATTGCGTGACAATGCGCAGAAACTGGTAGATGTTCTTCGCAGCTTTGGTGTAGAAACT
This sequence comes from Bacteroidaceae bacterium, assembly GCA_963623075.1. GTDB lineage: Bacteria > Bacillota > Clostridia > Oscillospirales > Acutalibacteraceae > RUG420. The sequence goes on along the minus strand of CAVFJZ010000002.1, from coordinate 19,338 downwards.
ACCATTGTAGACATCGCCAGAGGTCCATCAGTAACACGGTATGAATTGGCTCCGGCAGTCGGCGTCAAAATTTCTAAGATTACCGGACTTGCCGATGATATTGCATTGAACTTGGCTGCCACCGGTATTCGTATTGAAGCACCTATTCCGGGAAAAGCCGCAGTTGGCATTGAAGTTCCTAACAAAACACGGGAAACTGTTACGCTACGGGAAATTCTGGAGTCAGACACCTATAAGAAGGGGACCAAAAAGAGCCTCCTGAACGTTGCTCTTGGCCGAGATATTTCCGGAAACAGCTGCGTAGCAGATCTTGCAAAAATGCCGCACTTGCTGATTGCAGGTACCACCGGTTCCGGTAAATCCGTTTGTTTAAATGCCATGATCTTATCCATCCTGTATAATGCCAAGCCGGATGAAGTAAAGCTGATCATGATTGACCCCAAAAAGGTTGAGTTCTCTGTTTACAATGGAGTTCCGCATTTGCTGGTCCCGGTTGTTTCCGAACCGAATAAAGCGGCAGGTGCCCTAAGCTGGGCTGTAAAAGAAATGCTGAAGCGATATCGGATGTTCTCTGAAAACAATGTCAGAGATATTGCCGGCTATAACGAACTGGTTTCTATGGACCCTGAAAAGGGGAAAATGCCGCATGTGGTTATCTTTGTAGATGAGTTGGCTGACTTAATGATGGCTACTCCGAAAGAAGTAGAAGATTCCATTTGCCGTCTGGCGCAGATGGCTCGTGCTGCCGGCATGCACCTTGTTATTGCAACACAGCGTCCTTCTGTAGATGTTATTACCGGTCTGATTAAGGCCAATATCCCAAGCCGTCTGTCATTGTCTGTTTCTTCTGCCGTGGATTCCCGTACTATCTTGGATATGGCAGGTGCAGAAAAATTGCTTGGTAACGGTGACTTACTCTTTAATCCAATTGGCTGTTCTAAACCGGTTCGTATTCAGGGCTGTTTCACTTCTGATTCCGAAGTGGAAGAAGTGGTAAGTTATATCAAAAAGCAGGGCGATGCAAAATACTCCGATGAAGTCATCAAAGACATTGAAGATGCTGCCAAAGCTGCTGATGCTGCCAATGACAAATCTTCCGGCGGCATTAACGCACCTTCCGGACAAGAGGACGGTGATATTCTTCTTCCGGAAGCCATTCGCGTTGTCATTGAAGCCGGACAGGCCAGTACCACACTAATTCAGCGGAAACTGAAGGTTGGTTATGCTCGTGCAGGCCGTATTGTGGACGAACTGGAAGAACGTGGAGTCATTGGTCCATATGAAGGATCAAAACCGAGAAAAGTGCTGATGACCAAAAATCAATGGTTAGAGATGAATGCCATGGCAGATACTCCGGATGACGGAACTGCAGCTGCAATAGAACTTGGCGTGGAAGATCACCCAACACCGCCGCAGGATGCACAGAACTTACCGTTCTAGTTTTTCCATACGTAATCATTTTTACGCTTATTCTTTGCTATATGCCACTGGGGCGCCGACAGGAGCCGCTTATGCGCCTTCGTTTTGCCAATCAGAAAAAGTACGTTATGCTCTGCTTGGTGATTCCATATGCAAAGAAATAAGCTATCAAAAAAGAATCTGCAAAAGAAAGCAGAGCACATCAAAATGCTTGTGCTCTGCTTGGGAATGGCGCTGGCACTGTTGCTGTCGGCGCTCTTCACGTATGGCCCAAAACGGCTGCCACACATTCCCTCTTGGGAACAGGTGTACGCTGTTTTGGGCCTTGGCAGTGACAACCTCTGTTATCAATACCCTTTTGTCATCTGCTTTCTTTCCATTGGACAGGGAGACTGCACCCTGATTCGTACAGAAGACCAGATTGTTTTAGTTGATACCGGCCCTTCCGGCCAAGGAAACAGGATTCAGTCTCAGCTGTCCAAATTGAAAGCGGAGGACATAGACTATTGCTTTATTACACACCCTCATGAAGATCACATTGGCAGCCTTGCAGAACTATTGGAATCTGTCTCTATCCATGAATTGCTGTTAACAGGGGAGGGTTATTCCGGAGAACTTTACCGTCTTGCAAAAGAAAAAGGGGTTATACCCGAACAACCGACCGTAGGACAAACCTATGAAATCGGAGGAAGTCGCATGACTGCACTGGGTCCCTCTTTCTTTGGCTCAGATGAAAACAACAACTCTCTGATCCTGAGAATAGAGTATGGTGCCTTTTCTTTCCTGATTACCGGCGATGCAGAAACCGACGAAGAACAAACGCTTACCGGTCAATTGGGCTCCACCGTTTTAAAAGTGGGTCACCACGGTTCTAAAACTTCTACCGGAATGCCTTTTCTTCACCAGGTTCAACCACAATATGCAGTTATTTCCTGCGGTAAGGACAATGACTATGGGCATCCGCATCAAGAAACCTTGGAGCGCTTAACAGCGATTGGTGCAGAAGTACATCGCACGGACGAAGAGGGAACCATCATTTTTGCCACAGACGGAACAGAGCTTTATTTAAATCAAGCCGCATAAGATAAGGATTTTTCTTGATTTTAAAAGACAGACTTGTTATAATGTCAGAGCAAATCGCACGTAAGGCGTTGAGCACTTTCCTGCATTGCCCAAAAGAAAAGGCAGTGTTACGTGCTTTTACAACCTTGCGGAGGTTCAATTTTAAGGAGGAAAAAACCTATGTCAGTCGTTTCTATGAAACAATTATTGGAAGCCGGTGTTCATTTCGGACATCAGACCAGAAGATGGAACCCGAAGATGGCAGAATACATCTTCACCGAACGGAACGGAATCTACATCATTGACCTGCAGAAGACCGTTAAGAAGCTGGAAGAAGCTTATAACGTAGTCAGAGACATCTCTGCAGAGGGTGGCACTATCCTGTTCGTTGGTACCAAGAAACAGGCTCAGGATTCCATCAAGGAAGAAGCAACTCGTGCCGGCATGCCGTATGTAAACGCTCGTTGGCTCGGTGGTATGCTGACCAACTTCAAAACCATTAAGAACCGTATTAAGAGACTGGAACAGCTTCGTGCCATGCAGGAAGACGGCACCTTTGACCTTCTGCCGAAGAAGGAAGTTGCCAAGCTGGAACTGGAAATTGAAAAGCTGGAAAAATTCCTTGGCGGTATTACCGAAATGAAGCAGCAGCCGGACGCTATGTTTATTGTAGACCCGCGCAAAGAAAGAATTGCTGTTGCAGAAGCTCACAAGCTGGGCATTCCTATTATTGCTATTGTTGATACCAACTGTGACCCGGACGAAATTGACTACGTTATCCCGGGCAATGACGACGCTATCCGTGCCGTAAGACTGATTGCCGGTGCTATGGCTGACGCTGTTATTGAAGGTCGTCAGGGTGAACAGAACGCAGAAGCAGAAGAAGCAGAAGAAGCTGCTGAATAAGCTATCTCTAAAAATTGATTACAGGAGGATTTACTCATGAACTTTACTGCACAAGACGTAAAAGAGCTCCGTGAAAAGACCGGCGTCGGCATGATGAAGTGCAAGCAGGCACTGGCCGAAGCAGATGGTGACATGGACAAAGCCATTGATATTCTCAGAGAACAGGGTGCTGCTGTATCTGCCAAAAAGGCAAGCCGTGCTGCAGCAGAAGGTGCTGTTCTTGCTTATACAGATGAAGCTAAGAACGTTTCTGTTCTGATTGAAGTAAATGCAGAAACTGATTTCGTTGGTAAGAATGAAAAATTCCAGAACTTTGTTCTGGACTGCGCCAAGACGGTTGCTGAAGGCAATCCTGCAGATGTAGAAGCTTTGGAAGCAATGAACCTTGCCGGTTCTGATCGCTCTGTAAAGGATAACCTTCAGGATCTGATTCTTTCCATTGGTGAAAACATGAAAATTCGCCGCTTTGAAAGAGTAGAAGGCGTTTGCGCCACTTATATTCACATGGGTGGTGCTGTTGGCGTTCTGGTTTCCTTTGATGCTGATGCAGCTCTTGCTGATACTGATGATTTCAAGACCATGGGCAAAGATGTTGCCATGCAGGTTGCAGCCATGTCTCCGCTTTACCTGAATCCGGAAGCTGTTCCGGCAGAGGTTTTGGCTCATGAAAAGGAAATCATGATTGCTCAAATGAAGGAAGATCCGAAGATGGCAAACAAGCCGGAACAGGTTCTTGCTAAAATTGTAGAAGGTAAGATTGGTAAGTACTACAAAGAAAATTGCCTTCTGCAGCAGGAATTCGTTAAGGCTGAAAACCATGAAGATGTAGAAAAGTACGTTGCTTCTGTAGCTAAGAAGCTGGGCGGTTCTATTAAAGTTACCGGATTTATCCGTTATGCCAAGGGCGAAGGCTTAGAAAAGAAGCAGGATGACTTTGCTGCTGAAATTGCAAGTTTGGTAAAATAAGAATTCTAATTCTTACAAAGGCTCTCCGATTTGGAGAGCCTTTTTTGTTCCATTCTTTATAGGTTTATGGTATGATATACGGTGTTATTATGCAGCTTTGCGTCTGCAGCTCTAAGTAAGGGGGTTCAGCTTTTATGGCAACTGGATCAACGAAAAAAACTACGGCCAGAAGACCTGCCGGACAAGCAACCAAGCGTTCGTCTAATCAGCAGGGCAGACGGCCGACCAATAATGCCAAGAAGAAAAAAGGAAAGCGCAACGGCAATCAGAAATGGAAGAATTTCTTAAAAGTCATTGGGCTTGCCATTTTATTCAGTATTGTTTTTGTAGTCATCTATATGGTTGCATTTGTCCACAGCGGACCTGCCATCAGCTTGGAGGATTACAAATCCAATCAGGCACAGACCAGTATTATTTATGCCAAAGAATCAGAAACATCAGATAAATATGTAGAAGTCGGGTCTTTGCACGGGGAACAGAATCGCGTTTGGATTGACTATAAGGAAATTCCGAAAAACGTACAAAACGCTTTTGTTTGTATGGAAGACAAGCGTTTTTACAGCCATCACGGTGTAGACTGGATTCGTACGCTGAAGGCAGCCATTACTTTGGGTAAGAGTGGTGGCGGATCCACCCTGACGCAACAGCTTATTAAGAATCTGACAGAAGAAAACCAGGTTACGGTTTCCAGAAAGTTGAAAGAAATTCTTTATGCACTGAACATGGAAAAGAATTATTCCAAAGAAGACATTTTGGAAGCCTACTTAAATACTATTCCACTGGGCTCCGGTTGTTATGGGGTGGAAACTGCATCGCAGAAATATTTTGGAAAGGATTTGGAAGAACTGAATGTGGCGGAAGCCGCTGTTTTGGCTTCCATTACCAAAGCACCTACCAAATATAACCCGTTGTTGTATCCGGATAACAATAAAAAGCGGCAGGAACTGTGTTTGGGGTACATGTTGAAAGAAGGCGCCATTACACAGGAACAGTATAATGAAGCTGTTGCCTATGAACTGGTCTTCACCAATTCCAGCACAAGCAACGACACAGAAGAAAAAGAGGAAGATTCCTCCAAGACTTCTGATATCAACAGTTATTATGTTGACTATGTTCTGGATACCGTTATTTCCGACCTTATGGAACAGTATGGTTATTCTAAGTCGGAAGCTACTCAAAAGCTGTACAACGGCGGTCTTCGGATTTATTCCTGTCAGATTGCTACTGTACAGGAGGCGGCAGAATATGTACTGGAAAATCGTGTTACCTTCCCAAGTGAACCTAATCGAACCGAAGATGGCGCAGATGATACCAAGAAAAAAGTACAATCTGCCTGTACCATCATGGATTACGAAGGCAACATTGTAGCAATGGTTGGCGGAGCCGGCAAGAAGACCATTAACCGTGGTAATAACCGCGCTGTTAAGGCGGTCCGTTCTCCTGGTTCCTCCATTAAGCCACTTTCTGTTTATGCTCCGGCCATGGAACAGGGAATCATCTCTTATTCCTCTGCGGTAGAAAACTACGCACTGACTATTAACGGCAAGCAATGGCCGCAGAACTTCAATGGCTCTTATGGTTATCCCAATGCTTATGTATCGGTTCAGTATGCGGTAGCTCAGTCCTTAAATACCTGTGCGGCGCAAATTGTCAATAAGATTGGAACTTCTACCGGCATGAAGTATATGACGGAGAAATTCCACTTTACTACCTTGGTAACCAGCGGGAAGAATACAGATAATAATATCTCTTCCATGGCAGTAGGTGGTATGTCCTACGGTGTTACTACTTTGGAAATGGCAGCAGCATATGCTACTTTTGGTAACCAAGGCGTTTATTATTATCCGCGTTGTTATACCAAAGTAACGGATTATACCGGTGAAAAGGTATTATTGGAAACCAAACCTAAGTCGGAACAAGCACTTTCTGCCGGTGTGGCCGGTTCCATGAACCGCGTTTTGCAAACGGTTGTTTCTTCCGGTACTGGTGCCGGTTGTGGTGTCAGTGGCTTTACGGTATTTATGAAGACCGGTACCACATCAGACACCAAGGATAAGTGGTGCGCCGGCGGAACTCCTTATTACGTAGGTGCTGTTTGGTACGGTTATGATGAACAGGAAGAAATTACGAATGTTGGTTCCAGTAACCCGGCTTCCCGAATCTGGTCTGCCATCATGACTCGTGCACATCAAGGACTGGCCTCTAAAGAATTTGATTACGGAGACAAAGTCGTTTCCAAGAGCTATTGCACCCTTAGTGGTAAATTAGCTGGAGCAAATTGTCCTGCGGCCACCGGATATTATAATGCGGATCAGTTGCCGGATACCTGTGATGGTACGCATACCATTACAATCCACAACTCGCAGTCTGAACCGGCTTCTACAACGGAAAGCACCTCAGCAGAAGATTCTTCAGCATCTGAAACACAGACTACTGCTGCGCAGACAACAGCAGCGTCCACTTCGGCAGCTCCGGAAGTAGTAGAATAAACAAGTGAATGAATGGGCGGTGACATGGTTATCATGGCACCGTCCTGTTTTCTGAAAGGAATTATGCATGATTATCATGGCTGTTGATTACGGGGATGCCCGCACCGGAATTGCCATTTGTGACAAGACCGAACTTCTTGCATCCCCGGTTACTGTAATAAAAGAATCCTATGCGCCGAAGCTGGCTGCCAAAGTGGCGGCGTTGGCTGCGGAAAGGCATGCAGAGCTGATTGTAGTTGGATACCCCATCAATATGAATGGTACCAAAGGGCCACGTGCTGAAAAGTGTCAGGCTTTTGCAGAATTATTACAAAACGAATATAACCTAACCACTGTAATGCGGGATGAACGTCTGACTACGGTAGAAGCACACAAAGCACTGAATGCAACCAACACACGTGGTCGCGCTCGCAAAGAAACTGTTGATGCTGTGGCAGCAACGCTAATTCTGGAAGATTACTTGGCATTTCGAAAAAATAACAGATAACTAACTCGCCAAAGAAAAGAGGAAAGAAAGGCAATCCATTTTATGCAGACACAACAAGAATTTTTAGCACTTAGAAAAGAACTGATTGAACGGGATTTCAAGCGCATGAATGACATGCAGAAGAAAGCTGTTTTTCATGTAAACGGGCCGCTTTTAATTTTGGCCGGAGCCGGATCCGGAAAGACAACGGTTTTGGTGAATCGCATTGCTAATTTGGTGAAATATGGGGAAGGATATTCCTCTGAAGAATTCAGTCGGCCGGTTACAGAAGCGGACGTCGGTTTATTACAATCCTATCGGGACGGACTGCTTCCTTGGAATGCAGAAATTGCAGATTTACTGGCTGTTCATCCGGCAAAACCATGGGAAATTCTGGCTATTACATTTACCAACAAAGCAGCAACTGAGCTCAAAGATCGGTTAAATGCTTTTCTTGGCAACCAAGGCAATGACATTTGGGCAGGTACCTTCCATTCCATATGCTCTAAAATTTTGCGCCGCTTTGGTGACAGAATCGGTTTTACCTCACACTTCACCATTTATGACACAGATGACTCTAAACGTGTCATGAAAGAATGCCAGCGTCTTTTAGGAATTGATGACCGCCTGATGTCTCACAAAGAAATTTTAAAGGCTATCAGCAGGGCCAAGGACAGTTTAATTGGTGTCAAAGAATATGAGCAATCTGCAGCAGGAGATATTCGCCTGAAAAAATATGCAGAAGCCTATAAGCTGTATCAGCAGCTTCTGAAAAATGCAGATGCCATGGATTTTGATGACATGATTTTCCATACCGTTACCTTGCTTCGTCAAGATCAGGAAGTACGGGAATATTATCAAAATAAATTTCGTTATGTTCATGTAGATGAATATCAGGATACCAACAATGCACAGTATGTGTTGGTAAGCTTATTGGCCGGAAAATACCAAAATATTTGTGTGGTAGGGGATGATGACCAGAGCATTTATCGCTTCCGTGGCGCTACCATTGAAAATATTATGAACTTTGAAAAGCAATATCGGAATGCCACTCTGATTCGCTTGGAACAAAACTATCGCTCCACTGGTTATATTTTGAAAGCTGCCAATTCTGTTATTCAAAATAATGAAGAACGAAAAGGAAAAAACCTTTGGACCAGTGCAGGAGATGGAGAAAAAATTGTTTCCTTTACGGCGGAAAGCGAAACAGATGAAGCCATGTATATTGCTGATGAAATTGCAACCAATGTTTCCAGAGGTCGTGCCTTTAGTGATCACGCAGTTCTTTATCGTACCAATGCACAGTCCAACCCCATTGAACGTGCCTTTGTGCGTATGAGTATTCCGTATCGCGTCATTGGCGGAAAGCGTTTCTATGAACGTAAGGAAATAAGAGATGCCTTGGCTTATTTGGCTGTTATCAATAATCCGTCGGATAACGTGAAACTGCGTCGTATTATTAATGAACCCAAACGCGGCATAGGAGATACCACAGTTAACAACGCAGCAGATATTGCAGCCGGTCTTGGCGTCAGCTTATACGAAGTGCTGGCGGATGCGGATCAATATGAACGTATTTCCAGATCTGCCGCCAAATTGCACAAGTTCATTTCTATGATGGATGCCTTAAGGGCACGGTCACTGGAAATTCCCATGTATGATTTCTTTGATGAATTGCTGGATCAGACCGGTTATTTGCAGTCGCTTGCTTTAGATAAGGATACTTATGAAGATCGGCTTTCTAACTTGCAGGAATTGAAATCCAACATGAAGCGCTATTTGGAAGAAAACGAAGATGGGAACCTTGGCAGCTTTTTGGAAGAAATCTCTCTTTTATCAGATATTGATGCTTACAATGACCAGAGCGATGTAGTTGTTCTTATGACACTCCATTCCGCAAAAGGCTTGGAATTTCCAGTTGTTTTCATTAGCGGAATGGAAGAAGGTGTTTTCCCCGGAAGACAGTCCATGTATGACCATTCCGAAGTGGAAGAGGAACGCCGGCTTGCCTATGTGGGTATTACCAGAGCAAGGGAAAAGCTTTATTTGACCAATGCGGCAACGCGAATGTTGTTTGGCTCCACTACAAGAAATCCGGCGTCTCGATTCCTTGCAGAAATTCCACCGGAAACCATTGCGGATCCGCCGGAACAGCCCTCTATTTATGCTGCTTATTCCATACGAAATCAAGGTAAACCGAAGGGACAGAGCTTCCTTGAATTTGGTGGTTATGGTAGCGCCTCTTACGGCGGCTCAAGTTATGGCGTTTCAGAAAAATCTTATCAATCCGGACGTGCCTATGCCGGGGACGCAGACAGTAAGGGCTTTGCAGCGTCTCATAAAATTGGTGCAAAATCGGCAGCTGTCAAAGCCAATGCCGTCAGCAAAGATACCAATACCTATAAAATTGGGGACACAGTCAAGCATAAGGCGTTTGGCACCGGGGTTGTTTTATCCGTTTCTCCTATGGGAAATGATGTCCTTTTGGAGATTGCTTTTGATCGCGCCGGAACCAAAAAGGTAATGGCTAATTTTGCAAAACTGACAAAATGCTAAAAGCAAGGGCCCAAGCAGAATACGTATTCTGCATGGGCCCTTTATTTTGTTATACACTTTATTTTTTTCTGCGTTTTATCGTCTTGCTTGATTTTATGGAAGCTGGCCGATAAGTCGGCTTCTTATATGTTTTTTTGCCTTTGTTTTTCTTGCTTTCATTCCAGGCATTCTTTGCGGCATGGAAAAGTTTGTCGGCTGAGAACTGGCTTCCGCTGACCCCGGTAATGGGTGTGGTTTGTACTGTAGTATTTGCTTTAACTTTCCGACTGGTGGCGTTTTTGTCATCCGAAAAGTCCGTATGGAATGGAGAACGAACACCTATTAGTCGGAAATTAGTGTCTTTGGCTAGATTATAATTACTTCGATAAACGCTAAAGACAACGCCCATACCGATATACAGACAAAGAGTAGAGGAGCCGCCGGCACTAAAGAACGGAAGGGTAATACCAATAACCGGCCCAATACGAAGGCACATGGCAACGTTAATTAAAACATGGAATCCGATCATAAAGGCCATGCCATAACAAAGAAGTTGAGAGTGGCTTTGCAAATTGTGCTTGCCGTTATAAATAATACGGAAAATAATGAGGTTTAAGAGAATTAAACAAGCAAGACAACCCAGAAGGCCAAGCTCCTCACCAATAGCAGTAAAGATCATATCATTCTGTGCTTCCGGTACGGTTCCTGCCTGTGTATAGGCGCCCTTCAGATATCCCTGCCCGGTCAGACCGCCATTTGCCAGGGCAGACAAGCCAAGGTTTTGTTGATAAGCGGTGGTGGGGTAATCTTCCGGATGGATAATACTTAAAAAACGGGCACGCTGGAATTCGTTCAGACGCATCCAAAGAAGCGGAATGGCAGCTGCTGCCAAAACACCGCCGCCCAAGAAATATTTCCAACTGAGTCCGGCAACAAAAAGCATGCCAACTGCAATCAGCAGGAAAACCAGGGCTGAACCGTCGTCTCCGGAAATCATTACCAGTCCGGCTGGAACCGCAGCATGAATCAATAAGAGGGCTACATTTTTGATTTTGTTAATCTGGGTTTGCACCATGCTCAGATGGACAGAGAAGGTAATAATAAAGAAGATTTTTACCAATTCCGATGGCTGGAAGTAGAAGAGCCCTAAATTTAACCAGGTACGTGCATCTTCCCTGGAACTGGGGGCAACACCGAAAATAAAGACGATAACCATTAATAGGATACTGAACCCGGCCCATACAGGCCACAGCTTACAAATAATATCCGAATCTACCAGAGAAATTGCCATAGCTAAAATCAGGCCTAAGACAACAGCAAAAATCATGGTGCGGGCATCTCTGGGGAAACCGGTAGTAGCGCTGTTTAATGTAGCACTATAAACCATACAAATTCCGAAAATAGAAGATGCCAGAGATAAGGCAAGCAAAAATTTGTCTGTACTTTTAAAGAAGTAGGCAAGATAATCTTTGATTTTGCTCATAATCATTTCCTTTCTCAGACGTTAATCCTAATTATAGTAAAATAGGGCCTCTTTTTCAATCAGGATTCAGTTGAAAAGGCCTTGAAACATGTTAAAATAGCATACGGATTTTATAGAAAGGATTCGGCCCATGAAACGGTATTTTACGCACTCTGTGGAGGAAACGGAACAACTGGCAGAACAGTTGGCCGGACAGCTGCACGCTGGTATGGTGGTTGCTTATTTTGGTGGACTTGGTATGGGAAAAACCGCTTTTACCAGAGGCCTTGCCAAGGGACTTCATACACCATCTGCTGTTAGTAGTCCCACGTTTGCTTTGGTAAATGACTACGGTGGTAGCCCGCCTCTGGTGCACTTTGACATGTATCGCATTTCTACTTGGGAGGACCTTTATTCTACCGGCTTTTTTGACTACTTAGACCAAGGTGCCATTTTGGCAGTGGAATGGTCTGAAAATATTGAAGCAGCATTGCCGGAGGATGCGGTTTGTATTCATTTTTTCAAAGGAGAAAAGGAAACCGACCGAATTCTGGAAATAACAGGGGAGACAATCAATGAAAATTTTGGCAATTGACTGCTCGGCGGTTGCCGCCAGTGTGGCCATTACAGAAGATGGGAAATGGAAAAGCTCGTCTTATACAAACGTAGGATTGACTCATAGCCAGACACTTTTACCTATGGTGCAAAACACCTTAGATCAAGCACATTGTAATCTGGAAGAAATCAATTACTTTGCCATTAACGCAGGTCCAGGCTCCTTTACCGGAGTTCGCATTGGCGTAGCGGCACTAAAAGGGCTAACTGAATTTTCGGAAAACAACTGTTTCTCTGTTTCCACGTTAGAGTCGCTTGCCTATAATTACAAGGGTGTTAAGGATTGCATTGTTTGTGCAGCCATGGATGCTCGTTGTAATCAGGTTTATACAGCATGCTTTGAAATTGTCGGGGAAGAAGTACATCGCCTGACGGAAGATGAAGCCATTCTGATTCCGGAACTGGAAAACCGCTTTCAAGAACTTCAAAAAGCAGAAAAGCCAATGGTATTTGTTGGTGACGGTGCTTCTTTGTGTTATAATCATTTTTTGGAAAAACCAGTGTCTGTCTCTCTTGCTCCGGAACAGTTGCGCTTCCAAAATGCTTATTCGGTAGCAACCTGCGCACGGGATAAACTCTTAAACGGAGAACAGCCTATTTCTTCTTCGGCACTTTTGCCGGTTTATTTACGTGCACCACAGGCAGAACGGGAATTAAAGAAAAAGAATCAGAACAGATAGGAGGTCTTCCATGATTGCAATCGGTTGTGACCACGGCGGATTTGAACTGAAACAAGTGTTAATTCAGCACTTGCAAGACAAAGGATATGAAGTAAAAGATTACGGTACACATACACCGGATTCTGTAGATTATCCCATGATTGCAGAGGCCGTTTGTAGCGGAATTACTTCCGGAGAATGCAAGCTGGGCATTTTAGTTTGCGGAACCGGAATTGGAATGTCCATGGCAGCAAATAAGGTTAAGGGCATTCGTGCTGCAGCCGTTTCGGAAACTTTTAGTGCACGTTTGACCAGAATGCATAACAATGCAAATGTCCTTTGCTTAGGTGGCCGCGTTGTTGGACCTGGCCTTGCCTGTGATATTGTAGACGAATTTCTGGAAGCCGAATTTGAAGGCGGACGGCACCAACGCCGTGTGGACCTGATAACGGCTATAGAAAATCAGTAAACAAAAAAGTAAATAAATGTAAGAACTATTTTTGGAGGAATCATTTATGGGAAAAGTCACCATTACCAACCATCCGTTAATTCAGCACAAGCTTTCCATTCTCAGAAGATCTGATACCGGAACCAATGAATTCCGTGCCTTGGTTTCTGAGCTGGCCATGTTGGTTTGCTACGAAGCCACCAGAGATCTTCCGCTTCGTCCGGTAGAAATTGACACTCCTATGGGCCATTGTGTTGCTCATGAAATTGACGGACGTAAAATGTGCGTAGTTCCTATTCTTCGGGCCGGTCTTGGTATGGTAGACGGAGTTTTGACCTTGGTTCCTTCCGCAAAAGTAGGTCATATCGGCATGTATCGTGACGAAACAACATTAAAGCCGGTTCCTTATTATTGCAAATTGCCATCTGATATTTCGGAAAGAGATGTTGTTGTTTGCGACCCAATGCTTGCTACCGGTGGATCTGCCATTGATGCCATCAATCAAATCAAACTGTCTCACCCGAAGAGCATTAAGTTTATGGGATTGGTAGCTGCTCCGGAAGGCTTGGAAGCATTACAGAAAGCGCACCCGGATGTAGATATTTATTGTGCCGCTAAAGATGAAAAACTGAATGAAATCGGCTACATTGTTCCTGGTCTCGGCGATGCAGGTGACCGCATTTTCGGAACAAAATAACAATTTATAGTTATAGTATGTCACATAAAAAGAGCTGTTGCAGAACATTCTGCAGCAGCTCTTTTTTAGTAGAATCTGTTTCTTTTTATGCTTTGCTCTTATAAATCGGGTGAACCAGTTTTTCCGGATCAAGGACACGATCAATTTGCTCGTTGGTCATGATACCTTCTTCCAGAAGATATTCTCTGGCAGTTTTACCGGATTTCAATACTTTCTTTGCAATTTCGGCAGATTTCTGATAACCGATAACAGGGCAGAGGGCAGTAACAATACCGGCAGATTTTTCAATGTTGGCTTTGCAAACATCAGCATTGGCTGTAATACCGGAAACACAGTTGTCTGCAAGGGTGGTGGCAGCATGGCCAAGTGTTTCTATAGATTCAAACAGGTTGTAGAACAGAACCGGCTCAAAGGCATTCAGCTCCAACTGTCCGGCTTCTGCAGCCATAGTAACAGCCATGTCATTGCCTACAATATTAAAGGCAACCTGGGAAACCACTTCCGGAATAACCGGATTGATTTTTCCCGGCATAATAGAAGAGCCATTTTGCTTGGCAGGAAGCACAATTTCACCAAGACCGTCTTTAGGACCGGAGTTCATCAGGCGAAGGTCGTTCGAAATCTTGGAAAGGTTAACGGCACAAGTTTTAATGGCACCGGACATGGAAACGTATCCATCCAGGTTCTGTGTGGCGTCAATCAGGTCATCTGCCATGCGGAGGCCTAAACCGGCAACTTGGTTCAGACAGGGGATAATATTGTCATGATAAACTTGAGTGGCATTAATACAGGTACCAACGGCTGTAGCACTCATGTTAACAACCCGCATTTCATCTGAAGTTCTGCGGATTCTGGCTATATCTCTTTCTAATGCATGGGCAAAGGCACCAAAGGATTCTCCAAGAGAAACAGGAACAGCATCTTCCAACTGGGTACGACCCATCTTATAAATATGCTTGAATTCATCCGCTTTCTGATAGAAAGCTTTCAACAAATGCTCTAACTGGTCAATGGTTTTGTCAATCAGCTTCAAAATAGTCATTTTTCCGGCAGTCGGATAAACGTCATTGGTAGATTGACACATATTTACATGATCATTCGGATGGCAATACTGATAGTCGCCCTTTTCTTTTCCAAGAATTTCCAGGGTCTTATTGGCAACTACTTCATTGGCGTTCATATTAGAGGAAGTGCCGGCACCGCCTTGAATAGGATCAGTAATAAACTGGTCATGCAGGTTACCGTCCAAGATATAATCGCAGGCTTGCACCATGGCGTGATAGAGCTCGTCACCAATGGTACCGTCAATGTGGTTGGCCATGACAGCAGCCTTTTTTATTTCAACAAGGCTGTTAATCATGTCCGGCTTTAACACCTGACCGGTAATTGGGAAGTTCATTTTTGCGCGATAGGTCTGAACACCATAGTAAGCGTCTGCAGGTATTTCCAATGTTCCGACAGAATCAGATTCCAACCGGGTTTTCATGCATTTGTCCTCCTTCAAACAAAAATGTCTAAGTAATAAACGGCAAAACATTGTCATAACAATGACTTGCTAAAGTAAAATATAACACTAGTGAATCAGACTTTTTCAAGGCGTGAGTGAAGATTCACACCTGTGAGCAAACTTCGTCATTCTTAGCAAAGGTTGCCGTTTTTATTAAACAAAAGTGACAAAAGGGAGACCGGTGTCAAGCATCAAATTGTTAATACTTTCACAATACACCTTGCTCTTTTCTCTTGTTTGCGATTCACTTTCTATCGTTTTTATAGCCACCTATGGTATACTAAACTCAGCTTATTTCGGAAAAATACATCAAAAGGGAGAGATGATGACTTGCAGGAAAAATTACAATTGGATAAAGAGAAGAAGGTATTTCCAATTCTAATTATGGGAATTGGTCTTGCTCTGATGTTGGCTCTCTGGATTACACGATTGAATCTGACAGCCGTTATTTGTGTTGGATATTGTTGTATTGTTTCAGCACTGGTTTTGATCGGTTTGCTGGGAAAGAAAAAGCTATATCTTGGATTTTTAGTGGGATATGGCGCGGCGCTTTTCGGCATTTTGACCTATTACATTATCTGGGGAGCGGATGCCGGATTCGGCGCGTTCACTTCCGGCCTTGCCGGCTTCTCCAGTGCGGCGCATCCGCTCCTGACCGGGGAAGGAAACTTTTTTACCAGGTTGCTTGGAAATCTGTTACTGGCTTTGCCGTCTTTGCTGGTTTTGACTTGCTTGATCCTGTGCGTGGTCAAAATGGACAAAAAAGCAGCGCGCCAAAAAGTGCTGTCTTCTCTGTGCAGCTTCCTTTTAGTGTGCACTACTGTTGTCTTTGTGCTGACCATGAATTTGCGTTCCAAACCGAATACGGAACGGCTTTGGGAAGGCCAGGAAGATTATTTAAAGAAAATTGATAAAAACGGTTCGGTAGCTGACTCGCCAAATGTATTGTTTGTTTTGATGGACGATTTGGGTTACGGGGATATTTCGACAAACGGAGCCATTTATCAAACACCCAATATTGACCGATTGGCAGAAGAGGGAGCACAATTTACCAATTTTTACTCCAGTTATTCCGTTTGTTCTCCTGCGCGATTTGCTGCGCTGACGGGCCGGTATCCGTATCGCGGATATGCAGATAATGTTATTTACCCAACGGTAGATACCATTTCACCTTTTGCATCAACGCGTCTTTACAACTCTGTGGAAATGGGTGCCAATGCAGATGGCATGCTTGGAGATGAAATTACCATTGCAGAAGCGCTGCAGAGTGCGGGATATGCCACCGGTTGCTTTGGTAAATGGCACCTTGGAGACTACGGCGAATACCTGCCGACCAATCAAGGCTTTGATTATTTCTATGGCAGCCATTATGTTAACGATATGACGCCGTTCTATCATGTTCAGGAAGAAAATGGACAATATGAAATTGTTCGTGGCACGGACGAACTAAAGGATCAGAGCAATGCTACCAAGTGGATTTATGAAGAGCTTAGCAGTTGGATTACAGAACAGGTAACAGAAGGGGAAGAACCGTTTTTTGCGTACTATGCCACCCCGTGGCCACATGCGCCGGTTTATGTCGGAGAAGAGTTTGATGGTGCCACCGGAATGGGGACCTACGTAGACTGTGTAACAGAATTTGACTATTATTTGGGACAGTTGTTTGACACGCTGGAAGAGCTGGGCGTCATGGATGACACCATTATTGTCTTTACCAGTGACAATGGACCTGCTTTGCAGGGCTCAGTAGCAGATCTGCGTGGCGGAAAGTATCTTGCCTATGAAGGCGGACAAAAAGTTCCCTTCCTGATTCGTTGGGGAAACAATGACGGCCTGTTTGAAGCGGGATCCACTTATGAAGAATCAGCTACTTTGGTAGACTTGTTCCCAACGTTAATTGATCTGTGTAATGTTACCAGTACAGAAGGAGAAACTTCTTACTTGCCGGAAGATCGGATCATTGACGGTAAGTCCATGGTTCCAATTCTCAAGAACCACGAAGTAATTCATACCGCTGACTCGCCGGTTTTGCACATGAAGAGGGAAAAAATCAAAGCCATTCAATATGCAATTCCAACAGAGGATATCTTGTCCCGAGATGAATACAAGGATTATGATTATGACGTTTTGAATGACAATGATTATGTGGTATTTAAGTATTTTGAATCCATTCAGAATGACAACTCCGCTTTCTTTGACAAGTTCCGCAAAAACTGGTTGCACATTTTGACAGATGATGCCGGAGAAAACTACAACCGAACACCGACTTATCCCACTATTGCAGAGGAAATGAATCAGCGTATGCATGAGATTGCAAATGATTTTAAAAACAATCGGAGGGGGCAGCTTTGACACCGCTTTCCATTATGATCAAGCCGGCCTCAGATGCCTGCAACTTGCAATGCCAATACTGTTTTTACCATGATGTTACTTCCCATCGGGAACAGGCTCATTTTCCAATGATGACGGAAGCAACAGCAGAACGATTGATAGACAGTGCACTTCAATTTGCAGATGGGGGAAGTATTGCTTTTGCTTTTCAAGGCGGCGAGCCACTTCTTGTCGGATTATCCTACTTCTCGCATTTTACGGAGTATGTAGCGCAAAGAAATAGCAAAGGAAGCCCTATATACTATAGTATTCAAACAAATGGGTTACTAATCAATCCGCAGTGGGCTACCTTTTTTCGGGAACATTCCTTTTTGGTAGGACTTAGTCTGGACGGAAATGAAGCGGCAAATCAATACCGTACGAATGCAGAAGGGGAAAATTCATTTGATCGCGTTCTGATGGCGGCAGAATTACTGAAGGAATACCAAGTGGACTTCAATATTCTAACGGTGGTAACCGGGTATGTTGCCGACCATATTGATGAAACTTATGCATTCTTCAAGAAACAAGGCTTTCGATATCTACAATTTATTCCCTGTCTTCGCCCTTTGGAATTGGAACTGAATGTTTCTAAGAATACGCAAAGCATCTGGTCCATGACAAACGACCAATATTCCTATTTCCTGATTCATGCATTCAATGCTTATGTTAAGGACTACGTACGCGGGCAATACACCAGCGTGCGGCAGTTTGACAACTGGGTCCGTTTGTATCTTGGTCAGCAGACGGAGCAATGTGGCGTTTGTGGTCATTGTATGCATCAGTTTGTGGTAGAAGGAAATGGAAACGTATACCCCTGTGATTTCTACTGCTTAGATGAATGGCTCCTTGGCAATATTCAAACGGAGGAATTGGCAGCAATGGCAAATTCTCCAAAAGCAATCTCTTTTATTCGGGAAAGTCTGATAACGGACCCACAGTGTCAAGCTTGCCGCTATTATCCGCTGTGCCATGGCGGCGGTTGCAAAAGAAGTCGGGCTGATCATAACTATTGTCAAGCTTACCGTGACTTCTTTTCTGCCTGCCTGCCACTGTTCCGCGTCTTCCGTGCGGAACCGCCCCGCGCCACCTGATATAAATAGGGTAAAAATAGGATAAGCAAGAAACAACATAGATGAAGTTCAAAACAGGGAAAAGGCAAACAAGAAAAGGCGCCCACTCTGATTTCTCAGAGTGGGCGCCTTCATGGTGCCGGTGGCGGGGGTCGAACCCGCACGCTGTTTCCAGCAACGGATTTTGAGTCCGTCTCGTCTGCCAATTCCAACACACCGGCTCAGCAAGAAACATTATAATAGAGAGCCCCAAAAAATGCAATACAAAGAAAAAGAAATATATCTTGTGGTAGTAGTTTTTCAAGGACACTATTTCAAAAATACTGCCAAAGAAAAAAATAAGAAAATTGAGAAATTTTTATGTTGACTTTGGGTTGTCTGTTTGCTATTATAACAAAGCACTCTTTTGACGGCGCAGTGCCGTGACGGGGTGTAAAGTACCTTGAAAATTGAACAACAACGAACGAAAGAACCCTGAAATTTCAATTTGAAGTTTCAAAGTACTAGATTCCAGACAAGGAATTTTTGACAGAAATCTGTCAGCAAAAGTAATGAGCTAAAAAGCTTTTACTAAAAAAGATTTGAGCAGCTTAAAGCTGTTTAGATACCATTTTTTAGAGAGTTTGATCCTGGCTCAGGACGAACGCTGGCGGCGTGCCTAACA
>CAVFJZ010000001.1:0-425688 GCA_963623075.1 Bacteroidaceae bacterium | reverse complement strand
ACAAAGACCGATGACCAACAGGTCTATGAGCACAGTATTTTTCCGACCATTTTTGAAGACACTGCTCAGGAAGCTTATATGGAGAATATGTCCGCCTACGAACAGCTATTTATGGATGCTGAGAAATACCGAATCATTCAAAAAGCTCTGGCTGAGCGTCTTTATAAAGAGTTTCACAAAAAATAACAAAGGAGGTCATCGTGATGGCACGTGGCAAGAGCATCAATCTCTTCCTGATGGATGGAGATGCTAACGGACGGATGAAATGCACGCTGGCAAACTGGACTGGTGTTGCTTATAAAATTCCGAGAACGGAATTAGACAAATGCAAGGAAAGAGATGACCTGAAACAGAGCGGCGTTTATTTCCTGTTTGGAAAGAACGAAGAAACCGGAGACAGCGTGGCATATATCGGGCAGGCCGGAGCCAGGAAGAATGGCGAAGGAATCCTCAATCGCCTGCAGGAGCATAAACGAAATCCAGAAAAGGATTACTGGACAGAAGCGATTGTGTTTACCACTTCAAATAACTCCTTCGGTCCTACAGAGATAAGTTATCTTGAAAACCGCTTCTGCAACTTGGCAATTCAAGCCAAGCGCTATGTAGTGAAGAACGGCAACGATCCTACTCCTGGCAATATCACAGAGGAAAAGGAAAGCGAGTTGGAAGAGTTCATTGATAACGCAAAAATCATCATGGGCACTCTCGGTCATAAGGTCTTTGTACCGTTAGCTACTTCCACTCCTACTCCTGTGATTGCTGAGGAAGATATAGCTGATACCTCAGATGAATTGCTGTATTTCGACCACTCTGGAGTAAAGGCCACAGGAAAGCGAACCAGTGATGGCTTCGTAGTTTTGAAGGGCAGTCAGATATGTTCCAAGCTGACAAAGAGCTGTCCGGATCCAACACTGCGCAATCGTGAAAAGTATGCATCCAAGGTAGATGAGAACTTTGTGTTAATAGAGGACATTCTTTTCACAAGCCCCTCTTCTGCTGCTTCTTACATCGGAGGAGCCAGCTTAAGCGGTAACGCTTGTTGGTGCAATGCCGAAGGCACTACTCTAAAAAATATTGATGCAAAATAAACTCAAGCCAGCCGGAGATTTTCGGTTGGCTTTTTCTACATCCATCCCCTCTCCTCAACCCTCGCAAAAATATCCATTCTGTCCACTCGCAAGCCCCATTTTTATCCCGTCCACTCAACCCCAAAATTCCCCAAGTTGATATATTCCCACACAGCAAAAATCCGAGCATCCGGGCAGCCCTTAAAGAACTGTCCGAACACTCGGAAATGCCTTGATTTCAAGCCTTTTCTCGTTATTTAATTCTGTACCTTAGACATCAATACTACTGTCTCCACATGGCTCGTGAACGGGAACATATCTACCGGTTGGATTTTTTGAACGCGAAATCCCTTTTTGGTAAGGAAGCGCAGGTCCCTGGCAAGAGTCTCAGGGTTACAAGAGACGTAAACCAGGCGCTTCGGTGCCAGCTTGGCACAGGCAGTTAAAAACGCTTCTGTGGAGCCCGCCCGTGGCGGATCCATCATTACTACATCTACAGTTTCACCGGCCTGCGCCATTTCGGTAATGAAGCGCGTAGCGTCACCGGCGTAAAACGCGGCATTTTGGATCTGATTGCGCCGTGCGTTGTATTTAGCATCTTTCACAGCATCTTTGTTCAGTTCCACACCAATGACCTTTCCGGCACCCATAGTGGCTGCAATCAGACCAATGGTGCCGGTTCCGCAATAGGCATCAAAGAACGTTTCTGTTCCGGTCAACCCGGCATATTCTATGGCTGTCCGGTACAGCACTTCTGTTTGCACCGGATTAATTTGGTAAAAACTTTTTGCTGAAATGCGGAACGTGCACCCCAGCAGTTCATCTTCAATATATCCCTTTCCGTATAATACTGTCTCCTGTTTCCCCAACACCAAATTTGTGTGGTACGGGTTGACGTTATGGATAACCGTGGTAATTTCCGGATGCTGTTTTAAAAGCGCTTTTAGAAAATTGTTCTTTGCCGGGAAAATCGGTGTTCCGGAAACAATTACCACCATAATTTGATTGGTGGTAAAGCCGCGTTTTACCAGTACGTGACGGACAAATCCACGTCCACTGTCTTCATCATAGGCCGTAAATTTGAAATCCTGCATTAAAGAGCGAATATCCGTAATAATCTTGTCTGCCACAGTGTCTTCAATCATACAATTGTTGACAGGGACAATACGATGAGATCCGGACTGATATACACCGGAAATTATCTTACGGTGTCTTGCATCATAAGCAAATGCCGCCTGCACTTTATTCCGATAATGCGTTGGATTTTTCATGCCCAGAATGGGTTCCGGCTTGCAAAAACGACCCAAAAGATATTCTTCTCTATTCTGTTTATATTGTAGCTGCTCCGCATAACTTAAGTGTTGCAACTGGCACCCACCACATTTTTTTCGCAATGGGCAAGCATTGGGTTCTTGCATAAACCGTCCTCTTTTCTGTGTTCTACTACATGGGAGTTTAGCACAGTTTTGCCAGGTTTAAAAGGAAGCGGTAGACTTTCCCGCTCCTTTTTGGTATCATGCTTACGGATTTAAGCTAAAAGAAGGAGACCTTGTATGCGTTTTGCTATTTACCTTGTTCTTATAAATATCATTACTGCCCTAGTCTTCTTTTGGGACAAGAAAAAAGCCGAAAACCAACAGTGGAGAATCCCGGAATGGGTGCTGTTTGCACTAGCCTGGTTAGGCGGTGCAGTTGGTGCCTATGTTGCCATGCAAGTCTTTCATCATAAAACAAGAAAGAAAAACTTTGCTTACGGTATTCCCGCTATTTTCGCTTGCCACCTTATCATGGTCTTAGCGGTCTTCATTTTGGCAGTATCCGGGCTTGCCACCATGTAACCACCCAAACAAAAAAAGCAAGAGCTTGTTGCAGAATTGCAGCAAGCTCTTTTTGTTTCGCAATTTTAATTTTCCGTATGCGGCACAAGGCCCTCATACAGTTTTTGCCAAAGTTTAATTTTCAACGGATGGTAGTGTTTGGGGATAGATTTGGCTACCAGCAATTCCAGGACACCGCGCAAAGCGGTTTTTATGGCTCCGCCAATAATGTCCGGGCGATGTAGCAATATTCCTATTTTCCTTAGCACACTGACTGGTGTCAGCGTGGATTTCTTATTTTGATCCGTACTAACCATCAGCATATCTTCCGGCGTAACAGCACCACAGCCAAACAGCCAATTCAGCTTTTCCGGGTCCAGGTTCAGTACCCAGCGCTTCAAGATGTCAACAAAGGCATAGGTGGCACCCTGTTCCTGATAATAGGCTACTTGGTAATCCCACAAATCAGCAGCCGTAAATTTGCTGTCTGCCTTTTGAATGACCGTTTGCGCCAAAAGGCTACCGGCCAACATGGAGGCTTCCAAACCGGAGCCCATGAAAGGCATGGTCATAAAGGCAGAGTCACCGACTAAGGCAAACCCATCCGCCACCATACGGCCAATCGTGCTCCGCAGGGCAATGGTAACAATGCGACCCGGAACAATAACCTCTTCACTATAAGTCGGATTAATTTCTTTCATATCCGCCAGCGACGCTTTCCATTCTTCCTCCGGCAATGTTCCAATGCGGCCAACCAAAAGGTCTACTTCATCATGAGAATTTACATTACACCAACTGATGCCCGCTCCGCCCCGATGGCGGATATAATAGTGGCGTTCCGGATGCGGGGTTTCCGTACCCGGCGTTTTTTTGTGAATGGCTCTGTAGACTTCCATGCGGTCATCCGGCGCCGGCTCTGCCTGCACGCCGAACTGTTCCGGGACCTGGGCCCGGAACGGAGACAGGAAACCGCTGGCATCCACAACCAGATCCGCCGGTATTACGTTATCTGCTGTTTTTACACCAACCACTCTGTTATCCAAAATAACCAGTTTTTCTACCGGCGTCTGGTATTGGATGACAGCGCCGGCCTGTTCTGCCAGGGAAGCCAAATGGGCAAGCAAGCCTTTTCTGGAAATAGAAATGTCTTCCATAGGCTTGCCCTTTGGCAACGGCAGTGCGCTCAGATCCGGCGCAATAAAGCAGCGCTGTGTCTTTTGGCAATATAACTCTTCCGGAGGAGCCGGAATGTTAATGCGGGAAAAGATGTCAAAACGGATGTCGTCTTCCCATGGATATCCTATTTCCTCCTTGGCTTTCTTTTCTAAAATGGCCACATCAAAGCCGGCCTTGGCCAATTTTTGGGCGGCCACCAGGCCACCATGACCTAAGCCGATAATAACAACTTTTTTCATTTTTATTACCCCTTCAAAAACGGCAAAACCTGTGCCATGGTTCGCTCCCCTTCGTCATATAAGAAAATATGACCGGACTCTTCCAATGTCACAAATGTAGCCTCCGGCAAAACTTCCTTCATCCGTTCCATCTGCATATATGGCATGGTAGCATCCAGGGTTCCCCAAAGCACTAGGGTTGGAATCTTTTTTTCTGCCAACTTCTTATAATTTTCTGTTGTGTGTTCCGTTTTCAAAATGGTATGCCGCAAGCTGGACAACAGGCAGCGAGCCAAACCTTTATATTGTGCATCATAAGCAAACTTTCGCACATAGTCATCTTTTACACTTTGGTCTGCATGCAACAGCTCTTTAGCACAGCCGCTCATAGAAAGTTTGACTCCGGCAACGGCAAAAATTAAATCGCCAAGGAGAGGTGTATTTGCCAACTTCATATAAACCGGCGGTTGAAACGAATCCATGCCGGCTGGTGCCAACAAAATCAACTTTTTTACTTTGTCCGGATGCAGGGCGGCGAAGGTAGACGTAATGGATCCGCCCATAGACGTGCCGAACAGATAGAACGGCTGGTCTCCCAACACCACTTCCGTAATTTCTTGTAGCTGTGTTGCAAAAAATTCAGGCGTATAATCCGTTTTTACCCGTTCGGATAAGCCACGGCCCATCAGGTCATACCGCAGGACCTGATATCCGTTTTGCACCAGAATTTCTGCCACTTTGTCATACAGATAGTACGGCGTAGCGTAGCCCGGCACCAAAACGCAGGGTTCTCCTGTGCCTTCCAACAAATAGTGAGTTTTTCCGCTGGGCAAATCCAAGAAGTTGCCGTCTGCCTTTTCCCGTTCTGCATCCGTCAATTCTTTACTCTCAATGGATTTCACCAATCCTTGATATTCCTGTTTTTCCATGACGCACCTCATTGCTAAGTGCCCCGCGTAGCCTGCCTTCCTTACAAGGACACCACGCGGGGCTGCTTCGTTCTTATTATTTTTGCCGACTGGTTACATATTCACTGATTACGCGAACGGTTTCATCCAGACCAATTTTGCTACTGTTAATGCACAGTTCATAGCTTCTGGAATCTCCCCACTTCCCTTCGCAATAGTGATTATGATACGCTTTCC
Source organism: Bacteroidaceae bacterium (assembly GCA_963623075.1). Classification (GTDB taxonomy): domain Bacteria; phylum Bacillota; class Clostridia; order Oscillospirales; family Acutalibacteraceae; genus RUG420. The sequence continues at coordinate 420,265 of CAVFJZ010000001.1, read as the reverse complement.
TTTTCTTGTCACACTGTTCCATCTTGGCTTTGGCTTCTTTTTCAGACAGCTGATACCGTTCCATCAAGTGCGCAATTTTAGTAGGAGAATCTCCAAGGACAAAGACACTAATCATATTGGGATTGTCCCGCAGTACATATTCGGCGCATCTGCCTACAATGACGAAAGAGTCTCCTGCATCCGCCTTTTGCTTCAGAAAATCAAATTGCAAATTGGCAATGTTTTCCTCCGGCGAGCTACTGTGTCCCCGTACCGTGCGGGTAAACAACTTATGCCGAGGGTGCTCATCATATTTTTGCAATTCTTTTGCGCTGACGTCTTTTTGCTTTGCAATATCTTTCAACAGATTGGAATCATATAAACCAATGTTGTATTGTTCTGCCAACTTTTCTGCAATAACGCGTCCGGCACTGCCGTGTTCACGACCTAATGCAATAATGAGTTGTTCTTTCATACAGTTACCTCATCTTATAAATAACGAAGATAAATACAGCCCATGGAAATCAAAATAACAATGATGACCGCCGGTACCGAGGTTTTACAATACTGCTTCCAGCTGATAGGATATCCTTCTCTGGATGCAATAGAAGTGCCTACCACATTGGCAGAGGCACCAATTGGCGTTGCACTGCCGCCGATGTCGGTTCCCATTGCCAACGTCCAGGCAAGGACAGACAAATCTGCACCGGTAGTGGCCGCCAAGGTTTTAATAACCGGAATCATGGTTGCCGCAAACGGAATATTGTCCACGAAGGCACTGGCAATAGCGGATACCCAGATAATAATGGCAATCATCAGCATCATGTTGCCGCCGCTGACATGTTCAATAAACTGTGCCACTACTTCCAGTACACCGGTCTGTTCCAGGCCGCCGACAACCATAAATAAGCCAACAAAGAACAGCAAGGTTTTGTAATCCACGCCTTTTAAAATGTCCTTTGCGTCTTTTCCGGAGACAGCTAACGTAATCAGACCAATAACCACGCCAATGAAAGCTACTGTTAATCCGGTCTGTGCATGCGTAATCAGCAGCACTACTGCCGCAAGGAAAATAATGCAGCTGATAACAAACGCTTTCTTATTGGAAATTGCAGTATGCGGAGCAAGATGGGAAATAGTTTCCTGGTCTATACCTTCTACGCTTGCATACTGCTTTCTGTAACAAAGATAGAAATACAAAAGAACCACAACCAGGGAAACAGCTGCTATTAATCCGGTATTGGTCAGGAATGCGGTAAAGGAATATTTTAAAGACGTTCCAATGATGATATTTGGCGGGTCACCGCACATGGTGGCAGAACCGCCAAGGTTGGCGCAGAAAATTTCTGTCAAAATCATGGGAATTGGATTGAACTTCAGCAATTGCGCCAGCTCTACTGTAACCGCTGCCAAAAACAGAATAACCGTAATACTGTCAATGAACATGGCCAGGATAAAGGACATGATCATAAAAGTAATAAAGATAGGGACCACTTTGTAATGAACCGCTTTGGCAATGGTCAGGCACAACCACCGGAAAAAGCCGGCCTTTGCCATACCTTCTACCATAACCATCATACCGGCCAAGAACAAAATAGTAGCCCAGTTAATACCGGTAGTACTTTCTGCCGCCCCGGTTTTGTCATACCAGAAACCCACCGTAAAAATATTCCGAACGTTTAAGGTTTCTAAAAAGGCATCCAGACTGCGCATGGAAAATCCAAAGACAAAGACAGACGTTGCTGCCCCGCAAGCCAGTGTTACCCAGTGGCGTTCAAATTTATCCCAAATAATCAGGACAAACATAACCACAAAAATGGTTAACGCTAAAATTTGTGATATCATTTTTTCCTCCGTTTTCAACCTACTGCGCAGGAAAACTTTGACAGTAGTCAACTTTTTCCTAATTATAACAAATTTATTCAGAATCCAGCAATAGACGGGCGTCTGAATCTGTCAATGTTTCCACATTTTTTAACTTTTTCTGGATTATGTCATTTCTATGGTCTGCTTCATCCAGAACCTTTCCGGCTTCTTCTACCTTTTTCTTGGCCTTGGTCAGCAAATCTCCAAACTTCTCATACTGTTGCTTTGCCGCACCCAGTATCTTGTAGACTTCATCGGCCTTTTGATTGATGGCAATAGAACGAAAGCCCATGGCTAAAGAATTCAGTAATGCCGTAATGGTGCTTGGCCCTGCAATCATAATGTTTTGTTGTTGCAGCTGTTCACACAAACCATAATTACCCATGGCCTCCGCATAAAGTCCTTCCGTTGCCAGATACATAATGGCAAACGGAGTGGTTTCCGGCGGTGCAATATAATTTTGAATGGCCTTGGCTTCCCCTTTCAAGCGGGCCTCCAAAGCCTTCTTTGCTGCCTCCAGCGCCGGTAAGTCACCTTGTTCCGAAGCTTCTGCCAAACGAGCATAATCTTCCATAGGAAACTTAGAGTCAATTGGCAACCACGTGGTTTCATCCGTTCCGGAATTGGGAATTTTAACGGCAAATTCCACCTGTCCGTTGTATTTCGGGTTGGTTTTGACGTTGGTTTCATACATACCGGACGGAATGGTCTGATCTAAAATATTGCCAAGCTGCACCTCCGCCCAGGTTCCGCGGGATTTGACGTTGGTCAACACGCGATTCAGCCCTTTGACATTATCCGTTACTCCCGCCGACAATTCCTTCATTTCTCCCAGAGATTTGTGCACATTCTCCAGCTGATTGGAAACCTGTTCAAAAGACGCATTAATGCGCTTGTTCAGAGTTTCTGTCAGCTTTTCATCTACTGTCAGGCGCATCTGTTCTAATTTCTTTTCATTGCTTTCCTGCATGGACGTAATAGCCTTGGAAACCGTTTCCGATTGTTTCTGCGAGTTAGCATCTACTGCATTTCGCATCTGATCCAACTTCTTTTCATTACTTTCCTGTAAACTGCGAATGGACGTAGTAATAACCTGATTTTGCTTTTCATTGCTGGCGTTCAATTCTTTCATCAGTTGAATCTGCTGCTCATAATTTTTATTGGTCAGGTCCGTCATACTCTGATTCAGACTGCCCAGTTGCCCCTTGGACTGTTGACTGATTTCTTCAATTTTGTCCAGTTGTGTAATATCCAATTTCGGTTTTCTGAGCAGCACCAATAAAATCAGTGCCAGTAATAAAACAATAATAATTCCACACAGAATTTCTATGGTTACCGACATAATCATTCCTCCGTTTTGTTCTTGTTTCTATTATAAAGGAAAATAACAATTTCGTGGTACTACTTTTGGGATATAATAAAAACGTATAAAGGAAATCTGAAAGAAGGGGTTTTATGTGGATTTTGTTTGCTATTTTGTCCGCTGTCTTTGCCGCTCTGACTTCTATTTTAGCCAAAATCGGAATAGAGGGCGTAGACAGTAATTTGGCCACTGCCATTCGGACTGTTGTGGTTGTCGGCATGTCCTGGCTGATTGTTTTCCTAACCCACGCGCAAAGCGGCATTTCCGCCATAGATAAAAAAAGTTGGATTTTCCTGATCCTGTCCGGCCTTGCAACCGGTGCTTCTTGGATTTGTTATTACCGGGCAATTCAACTTGGAGATGTTTCCAAAGTTGTCCCCATTGACAAAATGAGCGTTGTTCTGACCTTAATCTTAGCATTTACCTTCCTACATGAAGAATTTACAGTAAAAACCGCCATTGGATCCGTACTTATTACGCTTGGTACCATACTGATGGTTTTATAAAATTAGGTCTTTATAAAAATCAGGCCGGCAACTGCACTGCAGCCGCCGGCCCTTTGTTTACCTCTTACAATTATCCTTCCCAAAGCCCATGCAAATTACAATAGGCCAGTACGGATTCTACTTCGTCTTCTGCGCTAATCAAGAAGCGTGCTTCCGGCGGATCTCCCGGGTGTAGCTTCTTTAGTTGCGCACCATTTTTGGTTTGGAGCCAAATCCATTCAATGTAGTGCTCCGGAATCATGGGATGAGCTACCTCGCCGACAGAAACGGAAACAATACCTTCTGCCACTGTGTAAACCGGAACGTGCTTTTCCACGGCAGCGTCCATCTTCCCCGGAATCAGTTCCGTCATTTCTTGTCCACAACAGACAACCGGTACACCATGGTTCTCAAGAAAAGTAATGACATTTCCGCAGTGTTCACAAACATAGAATTTTTGTGTCATAATATCGCCTCCCTGTTCCGTTAATAATTTTCTGCGTGCACTTCAAAATAACTTTGCGGGTGCAGGCAGGTCGGGCAAATTTCAGGAGCTTTTGTTCCTACTACAATGTGTCCGCAATTACGGCATTCCCAAACTTTAACTTCGCTCTTGGCAAAGACTTCCGCCATTTCCACATTATGGAGCAAGGCCCGATACCGTTCTTCATGATGCCGTTCTACCGCTGCCACCAGACGAAATCTTGCGGCCAGCTCTGCAAAGCCTTCTTCTTCTGCCGTCTTGGCAAAGCCGTCATACATGTCGGTCCATTCGTAGTTTTCTCCTTCGGCTGCTGCAAGCAAATTGGCTGCGGTATCGCCAATCCCATTTAATTCTTTAAACCAGAGCTTGGCATGTTCTTTTTCATTGTCCGCTGTCTTTAAAAAGAGTGCCGCAATTTGTTCATAGCCTTGCTTTTTGGCAACCGAAGCAAAATAGGTGTACTTGTTCCTGGCCTGGGATTCACCGGCAAAAGCTTCCCAAAGGTTTTTCTCTGTCTGCGTACCTGCATACTTATTGGTCTTGTCCATTTTTCATCGTCCTTTCTGTTAAAATTTGGTTTTTTCTAAATGGGGCATTCCCCATCTTTACTATAGCGTATCCTTCGCTTTTTTCCAAAACAGAAACTACTGTAAAAGGGCCAAACTTTGTCTCCGGCTTTCGGTTGTTTTGCCGAAAAGAAAAGGCACCCATCAGCGCAAGATACGCTGATTGGTGCCTTTTTAGTGGTGGAGATGGTGGGAGTCGAACCCACGTCCGAAAACAGATCCACACAACTTTCTACGGGTGTATTCAGTCTATTAAGATTCCCCCGTGTACCCGCCGGCTAACAGGCTGATACAGTCGGTAGCTTCCTTTTGCATGACAGAACCGAAGCAAGTACTCTGTGCACGTGCACTGCTAAGATGACACCCTGACACCGGGCCGCAGTACTCCCGGGCAGGATGCAGGCTTACTTACGCAGCCTGGAGTTCAAAATGTTCGTTGTCGTTTATTTTGAAAAAGTTTGCAAGTTTTAAAGCGGTCTTGCGCCTCTACCCGCTTATCGTGGTTCACCGTCCCCGTCGAAATCCTTTCATCCCCTTATCTTAAGATGGTGTTATCTTTGACGGTCTCGAAGAGCCCGTTCGGCTTCTCGTTGTGCGTCTTTTCTGGCAATGCTTTCCCGCTTATCATAATTCTTTTTACCCTTGCAAAGACCAACCTGAATTTTCAGTTTGCCCTTCTTAAAGTAAGCGGAAAGCGGAATCAGAGTATACCCCTGTTGCTTAATTTCTCCAAACAGGCGATTTATTTCCCGCTTGTGCATCAGCAACCGCCGTTTCCGCAGAGGATCTCGGTTAAAGATATTGCCGAATTCATACGGACTAATGTGCATTCCGTTGACAAACAATTCTCCGTCATCAATGGTACACCAGGCATCCTTCAAGTTAATTTTCCCTTGGCGAACAGACTTTACTTCCGTTCCGAAGAGCTCTATGCCGGCTTCATAACTGTCAATAACAAAATAGTCATGATATGCCTTTTTATTCCGTGATACGGTTTGCAATTCACTTTGCTGAGGCACCGCAGAGCCCTCCTTTCCTTTTCTTAAGCCCTGTTTTTTAATTAGATTTCCCGGCGGCCTTCCATGGCTCTGGACAAAGTAACTTCATCCGCATACTCCAGATCGGCCCCGACCGGCACACCATAAGCCAGACGCGTGGTCCGAATACCCATCGGCTTCAACAGACGGGAAAGATACATGGCAGTGGCTTCCCCTTCCACCGTTGGGTTGGTTGCCATAATGACTTCGTTAACGCCGTCCAGGCGGGCCAGCAATTGCTTAATGGTCAGCTGGTCGGGGCCCACACCGGACATCGGCGAAATTGCTCCATGCAAAACATGATAGGTTCCACCATATTCATGGGTGCGTTCAATGGCCATCACGTCCCGCGGATCTTCCACTACACAGACAACGGATTTGTCTCTGGCTTCATTTTTGCAAATGGAGCAAAGTTCGTCCTCTGTCAGGTTGCAACAAATGGCGCATTGATGAATCTTTTTTCGCGCATTCAAAATGGAATCCGCAAATTTTTCAGCATCCGCTTCCGGTAAATTCAGCACATAAAAGGCCATCCTTTGTGCGCTTTTATGCCCAATTCCCGGAATGCGCTCAAATTGCTCTATCAGCTGAGAAAGTGCGGCAACATCAACACTCATGGTGGTCCTCCAAAATAGGGATTTGGGTTAAAAGAGTCCCGGCATACCCGGAATATTCATTCCACCGGTTACAGAACCCATGGCGTTTTCCATGGCATCGGCGGCCTTGCGGTTTGCTTCGTTTAATGCTGCGGTCAGCAGATCTTCCAGCATTTCTACGTCTTCCGGATCTACTACATCCGGCTGAATGTGAATGGAGCTGACTTCATGGGTCCCCTTTACGGAAACAGATACTGCTCCGCCACCGGCAGAAGCAGAGAATTCCGCTTCTTGTACTTCCTTTTGCTTGGCTTCCATGTCTTCTTGCATTTTTTGAATTTGTTTCATCATGCCGGCTTGGTTGGCACCAATTCCGGTCTTTGGAACATTCGCTTTCATTGCTTTACTCCTCTATGGTCAGGTCTACGCCCAACGCGGTCAATTTGTCTATAAACGGAAGGAGCGGATCCTCCGGTTCTTCTGCTGTGGTTGTTTCTTCCGGTGTACTTTCTGGTGTACTAATGATTGGAGTTAAATACTGCCCCATAACCGTATATGTTGCATCCATAAATTTTTGGCGATGCTCTTCCTGCGGCAGGAAATTCTTTACCAGAACATTATCCGTGTCAATCAGCAAGGCTTCCCCGCGCTTATAGGCTTTGGCGGAATTGATGGACCCAATAAAAGGCTTATCATGAGCACAAACTTCCCGGACCAGTGCATTCCAAACATCGGTTGGAACCGGACCATCCGGTAATTCTTCCTGCAAAGAAACATACGGTGCATCCGGAACGGCCTGCATTGGCGGTTCTTCCGGAATTGGTGGTGTGTATTCCGGCACAGGTGGAGCTTCTTCCGGCAATGGCACTTCGTATGCCGGTGCGGACGGCAGTGGTGGTTCTTCCGGTACAGTTGGGGCTGCCGGAGCAGGTGCACTGTACGGTGTCGGCGCAAGTGGCACATTTTCGACTTTCGGCGCAGCGCTTGTACGCCCCGGTTGTGCGGCAGATGACTCGCCTACAGTTGCAGCCGGTGCAGCTGCCCCAAGATCTCCGCAAAGGCGAATCATGGCCATTTCTACTTCTACGCGGCGGTTTAGGCCTTTGCGCAGATTGTTCATGGTTTCCCCAAGGACATCCAGTGCCTGCAAAATCTGCTCCATGGAGCAGCTGTCCGCCATGGACCGGTATTCTTGCAGTTCCTGATCAGAGCAAATAATCAGGCCGTGCGGGTCCTTGACCGCCTTGGCAATCATCAGATTACGGAAATGGTTAATTAATTCATTGCACAAGCGGTCCATTTCACAGGACCCGTTGTACAGAAGATTAATCTGATTCAGAGCGGCAGCGCTGTCATGCCGCAAAATGCTGTCTGCCAACGCAAACAAATGATCCTTGCCGGCCAAACCGACAACCTCATTGACAACGGCTTCGTCTATGTCCCTGCCGTGACTGATGCACTGGTCCAAAATGGACAGTGCGTCCCGTAGGGCACCGTCCGCCAGCCGCGCAATCAGGTTGGCCGCCTCCGCAGTCAGATTCAGATTTTCCTGTCCTGCCACGTAGGTAATCCGTCCGGCAATATCTTCCGGCCGGATACGTTTAAAATCAAACCGCTGGCATCTGGACAAAATGGTTGCCGGCAGCTTTTGCACCTCCGTGGTGGCCAGGATAAATTTTACATGCTCCGGCGGCTCTTCCAATGTTTTTAATAAGGCATTGAATGCTCCGGGGGACAGCATATGAACTTCGTCAATGATATACACCCGGTATTGTCCGTTAACCGGTGTAAACTTTGCTTCGTCTCGGATATCTCGGATGTTGTCCACGCCATTGTTAGATGCGGCGTCAATTTCCACAACATCCAAAATGCTGCCGTCATCTATTCCGCGGCAAATGTCACATTGGTTGCACGGGTCTCCGTTAACAGGGTGCTGGCAATTGACCGCCTTGGCAAAAATTTTTGCGCAGGTGGTCTTTCCTGTGCCACGGGAACCGGTAAACAGGTAAGCGTGGGAATGCCGTCCGGTCATGATTTCATTCATGAGGGTTTCTGTAATGTGGGACTGTCCCACCACATCTGCAAAGACCTTGGGTCTCCATTTGCGATACAGTGCCTGGTACATTTCCGCGCCTCCTTTTCCGGATGAAAGTGATAAAAATAGCGAAGCTGCTTTTCCTTGATCATATGGCATGCAGGCGGACTGTGGCGCTCGAGGCAATCCGCTTAATGCTGCTCGGTTCCCCGCCTGACATGATTCACGGCGCTTCGCCGCACAGGACCCACACGCCATATGACCAAACAAAAGCGCACTCCGCTTTTATCGTGTAAACATTATATCGAATAGGCGACGTGAAATCAATATTTCATCTAGGATTTTAACGTAGTCTTATGCTATAATGTCAGAGTATATGTAGAGGTTTTCCCGATCCCCTCTGTCGGGCAAGACCAAACCAACTAAAAGGAGACCGTACTCAATGGGAGTTTTTAAAAACCTTTTTGATTATTCCGCAAAAGAAATTCGGAAAATGACCCCGATTAAAGACGCCGTTTTGGCATTGGAGGACACCTATGCCGCCATGTCGGACGAAGAATTACGTGCCGTTACCCCGGCTTTAAAGGAACGTCTTGCCAATGGAGAAACCTTGGACGACATCCTGCCGGACGCTTTTGCAGCCTGCCGCGAAGCAGACTGGCGTGTCATTGGCCTGAAGCCCTATCCGGTTCAGGTACTGGGCGGTATCGTTCTTCACAACGGCGGTATTGCCGAAATGAAAACCGGTGAAGGTAAAACCCTGGTTGCTACCCTGCCGGCTTATTTGAACGCCCTGTCTGAAAACGGAGTTCATATTGTTACTGTAAATGACTACCTCGCCCGGCGTGACTCTGAATGGATGGGCAAGGTATACCGCTTCCTTGGTCTTTCCGTCGGCCTGATTGTCAATGGTCTTTCCACGGACGCTCGTCGGGAAGCATATGCAGCTGACATCACCTACGGCACCAACAACGAATTCGGGTTTGACTACCTGCGTGACAACATGGTGCAGTATAAAAAAGATAAAGTACAGCGTGGCCATAACTACGCTATTGTGGACGAAGTTGACTCCATCCTGATTGACGAAGCCAGAACACCGCTGATTATTTCCGGCATGGGCACGGAATCCACCGAACTCTACGCCATGGCAGATGCATTTGTAAGCACCCTGACCATGACGAAGGTTAAAGAAGCTGAATCCAAGGAAGAATATGAAGATCTTGGTGACGGCGACTACATTGTGGACGAAAAGGCCAAAACCGCAACGCTGGCTCAGTCCGGTGTTAAAAAGGCCGAAGAGTTCTTTGGTGTAGAAAATTTGACAGATGCAGAAAACACCACTCTCTTCCACCACATCAACCAGGCACTGAAGGCACACGGTATTATGCACCGTGACATTGACTACGTTGTAAAAGACGGTGAAGTTTTAATTGTAGACGAATTCACCGGCCGTATTATGAACGGCAGACGTTACAATGAAGGCCTGCACCAGGCCATCGAAGCCAAAGAAAAAGTACAGGTAAAACGGGAATCCAAGACCCTGGCTTCCATTACCTTCCAGAATTACTTCCGTCTGTATACCAAGCTGGCCGGTATGACCGGTACTGCCATGACCGAAGCAGACGAATTCTCTGAAATTTACAACCTGTTCCCGGTTGAAGTTCCAACCAACAAGCCTATGATTCGTGTAGACCACGAAGACGTTGTTTACAAGACCCAGAAAGCTAAGTTCTATGCTGCCATGGATCAGATCATTGCTTGTCATGAAAAAGGACAGCCGGTTCTGGTCGGCACCGTTTCCATTGAAAAGTCCGAAATCATGAGCCGCCTGTTAAAGCAGAAAGGCTTAAAGCACGAAGTGCTGAATGCAAAGAACAACGAACGGGAAGCAGAAATCATTGCCCAGGCCGGTAAGCTTGGCGCCATTACCATTGCTACCAACATGGCCGGTCGTGGTACCGACATCATGCTGGGCGGCAACCCGGAATTCCTGGCAAAAGCACAGCTGCGCAAGTTCTTTGCACCGGAAATTGTGGCAGAAGCCATGGGTTATGCCGAAACCGAAAACAAAGATGTCATTAAGGCCCGGAAACAATATGCCGAGCTGATTGAAAAATTCAAAGAGCAGATTGCTCCGGAAGCCGAAAAAGTAAAGGAAGCCGGCGGTCTGTTCATTCTGGGTACTGAACGCCACGAATCCCGTCGTATTGACAACCAGTTGCGCGGTCGTTCCGGCCGTCAGGGAGACCCGGGTGAATCCAGATTCTTCCTTTCCATGGAAGACGACCTGATTCGCCTCTTCGGCGGTGAAAAAATGAGCCGCCTGATGGACAATCTGAAGATTGATGAAAATCTTCCCATTGAGCTTCGCACCCTAACCAAGACCATTGCCAATGCACAAAAGAAGGTAGAAGGTCAGCACTATGCCACCCGTAAGAACGTTTTGAAATATGATGACGTTATGAACCAGCAGCGCGAACTGATTTACAAGCAGCGTGACCAGGTTCTGGACGAAGCCGATCTGAAAGAATCCATTCTTTCCATGATGGATGAAACCATTGACCTTGCTGTAGACAACTTCTGTGCCTCCGATGACGGATGGGACAAGTGGGAAATCAACGCCCTTCGGGACAAGTTCCTTGGCTGGATTACCGAACCGGAAGATTTGCAAGAAAAGATGTCCCGTGAAGAAATTCGGGAATATCTGAAGAAAAAGGGACACGACAAATACAACGCCCGTGAAGAAGAATTTACTCCGGAAATTACCAGAAGTCTGGAACGTATGCTTCTGCTTCACCATGTAGATGCTCTCTGGATGGAACATATTGATGCCATGGAAGAACTGAAACGTGGCATTGGTCTGCGGTCCTATGCACAGCAGGATCCGGTTGTTGCCTTCAAATATGAAAGTTCTGACATCTTCAATGAAATGACCGCCCTGATTCGGGAAAATACCGTTAAAGATTTGCTGACTGTCAAAGTCAGAAAACAGACCCCAATTCAGCGGAAAGCACAAGCAACCGTAACCGGAACCTCTTCCGCAAAGGACGACCTGGACCAGGCCGCGCGCGGCGGTTCCAATAAGCCGGTTGTCAAAGAAAAGAAGCCGGGTCCGAATGATCCTTGCTGGTGCGGCAGTGGCAAGAAATATAAGAAGTGCCACATGATGTCTGACATTGAAGCCGGCGAAAAATAAGCCACCGCAAGGCTGAAAAAGAGCTTGATCGCCTAAAAAGCGAAACATAAAAATTGAATATAGAAAGGGGTAATTCTATGGATAGAACTTATTCCAGCTGGATGGACGGTACTTGGACATCCGCACAGAAAGAATATACCGAACCAACTACCATGTTGGATGAAAACGGCAGGCTTCTTTGTGCAGGATATGCCAAGCACAACGTGTTTGACTATGATCGGAATTTGGTCAGACACCAAATGCGCCGGAAAGAATGGGATTTCTATCAGATCTCCAATGGCAAGCTGATGGTTCAGATCAGCTTTGCCAACATCTCTCTGGGCGGGTACGTTGCTGCTGCAGTAGTAGACATTCAAAACGGAGGTACGCCGATTAACTCCATGCACTTCTTCCTTGGCGGCAAGGATAAATATCCGTTGCCACCAAAAGGAGATGTACCAAATGTAGTCAGCTACAAGATTGGCTCTGCTGAATTTGAATTCAAAACCGAAGCCAAATCTCGCACTCTGACCTACAAGGACAAGAAGGTAGAGGCCTCCTTCCAGATGGACATGTATGATGACCATCAGAACCTGACCACTATTCTTCCCTTTGACGGTTATGAAGATCGTTACTTTATGACCACCAAAGCAGTTTGTATGCCGTGTGCCGGTTACATCAAGTCAAAGGACAAAGAGTTCACCTTTACTAAAGAGGACACCTTCTGTTCCTTAGACTGGGGCCGTGTATGCACACCCTATAAGTTGGTTTGGTATTGGGGCAGTGGTTCCACTTACCTGACAGACGCGGAGGGGAACAAGCATACTTTTGGCTTTGAAATTACATGGGGCATTGGCAACGAAAGCAACGCTACCGAAACCGCCATCTTTTATGACGGCAAAACCCATAAGTTCGACGCCATTGACGTAGAAACATTCCCGAAGCCGGACAAGTATATGGAACCGTGGAAGTTTGTTTCCAAGGATGGGCGCTTTGATATGACCATGAAACCGTTTTATGATCATCATGCAGATACCAACGCCTTAGTACTTCGTATGAACTCACACCAAGTACATGGTCTTTGGAATGGCACTGTCACCTTAGATGACGGAACCAAATTAGAAATTAAAGATATGTATGCCTTCTGTGAATACGTAGAAAACAGATGGTAAACAAGTAAACAGGAACAACAAAAAGGACCTGCTCCAGACGGAGCAGGTCCTGATTTTTGTTTTGCAGGCAGTGCTGTCAGCTAAGCTTAGCCAAGTTCTGCAAAGTATTTGATGGTGCGAACCATCTGAGAGGTATAGGAGTTTTCGTTGTCATACCATGCAACAACCTGTACCTGATAGGTGTCATCATCAATCTTAGTAACCATGGTCTGAGTTGCATCAAACAGAGAACCATAAGTAATGCCGATGATATCAGAAGATACCAGCGGTTCTTCGGTATAACCGAAGGAAGCGGAAGAAGCGGCCTTCATGGCAGCGTTGATGCCTTCCTTAGTAATGTCCTTGCCCTTAACAACGGCTACCAGGATGGTGGTAGAACCGGTCGGAACAGGAACACGCTGTGCGGAACCAATCAGTTTGCCGTCCAATTCCGGAATTACAAGGCCGATAGCCTTTGCAGCACCGGTGGAGTTCGGAACAATGTTAACAGCAGCGGCACGAGCACGACGAAGGTCACCCTTTCTGTGCGGGCCGTCCAGAACCATCTGGTCACCAGTGAAAGCGTGAACAGTGGTCATGATACCGCTCTGGATTGGAGCATAGTCATTCAGGGTCTTAGCCATAGGAGCAAGGCAGTTTGTGGTGCAAGAAGCAGCAGAAATGATCTTGTCTTCCTTGGTCAGTACGTTTTCGTTTACGCTGTAAACAACGGTCGGAAGGTCTTTGCCTGCCGGAGCAGAAATAACAACCTTCTTGGCGCCAGCGTCAAGGTGAGCCTGTGCCTTATCTTTGGAGCAGTAGAAACCGGTGCATTCCAGAACAACGTCTACACCCAGTTCGCCCCAAGGAAGGTCAGCAGCGTTTGCTTCCTTATAAATGGTGATGGTCTTACCGTCAACAGTGATTGTGCCGGCTTCGTCATCGGAAGTAACTTTGTCACAAAGAGCATAACGGCCCTGTGCGGAGTCATACTTCAGAAGATGAGCAAGCATGCTCGGCTTAGTCAGATCGTTGATTGCTACTACTTCGTATCCGTCTGCGTTAAACATCTGACGGAAGGCCAGACGACCAATGCGGCCGAATCCATTAATTGCAACTTTTACCATGGTGAAACCTCCATATAGTTCAAAAAAGCTTTTGGTTTTGACAATTTCTTGTCAATCGCAAGTATTATAGGAAGAAAAGTGTATTTTTGCAAGCCTTATTTCCGCCAAAAAAGGGAGAGGTTTTCCCTTTGAAACAGTACAAAATAACAGGGTCTACCTCTCCTACCTAATTCAGTTGTTTTCTTTCAAACGAACAGGTTCTTCCGCTGCCGCTTTGGCAGGATCAAACCCAGTCTCTTCCGACGGAAGACGGGAAGCCAAAACCGTGCCAATCCGGCGATCCTCAATCTGTGTGCCATTGAAGCTGAAGCCGGCAAAATCCACGCTGACGGTGGAGCCGTCTTCGGGGATGAAGCCCAGCCGGTCTATCAGGAAACCACCAATGGTATCATAGTCTCCTTCCGGGAAGACAATGTCCAATTCTTCGGCAACATCATCCAGGTCTGCGGTCCCTTCCAGACGAAAAGAATCTTCTCCAAGGGAACGAATATCCTCTTCTTCTTCATCATATTCATCCTGGATGTTGCCCAGAATGGACTCAATTAAGTCTTCCAGCGTAATAATTCCCGCTGTACCGCCGTATTCATCTACGGCAATTGCCAACTGAATATGCTTTTCCGTCATGGATTTAAACAAGCGGTCACAGCGCATGGTTTCCGGAACAAAGACCGGGCTGCGCATAAAATCAGACACCTTGCAGGACTTTGGAACGTTTTTGTCAATATAGTCCAACAAATCCTTTACGTGCACTACGCCAACTACGTTGTCTATGTCTCCTTGGTAAACCGGAATGCGAGAAAAGCCTTCTGCAATGGCCAAGTCCCGCAATTCCGTAACCGGTGCATCAGCGTCTATAGCAACCACATCTGTGCGATGTGTCATCAATTCCGATACAAAGACATCATCAAAAGCAAAAATGTTATGAATCATTTCCGCCTGGTCGTCTTCAATGACGCCGCTGTCTCCGCCTTCGGCTACCATGGACAGAATTTCCGCTTCCGTTACACTGTTTTCTTCTTTCAGGCGAGTCAATCCGAATATTTTCATCAGCGCAAAACTAATGGCGCTGGAAACCCGTACTGCCGGAACGTTCAGGACGTAAAAGATCCGTGCCGGGATGGCAAGGCCAGTCAGAACCGCCCGTGGCTTTTTCTGACCAATTCGCCTTGGCACAATGCCGGCCACGGTCATCATTAAGAAAGCAGCCCCCAAAATCAGAATTAGCAGACTTACCAGTCCTGCCCACGGTTCCGGCAGGCCGGCGTTTTCCAGCGCATTTTCCAGCGGGGCCAAAAAGCCTTCTGCCGCAACGAAGGAAAACAAAACAACTAATAAAATACTGCCAAAAGACGTAGCGGTAATCAGATCATCTTTCTTTTCCATGAGCTTGCGCAGACTTTTTTTGTCCCCGCTTTTCATGCGCTCCGCTTCCGAATCCGGAAGCTCCGCTACCGCAGCTTTCAGCAGATAAATAAATACTTCCACAATTAAAATGAGTACTAAAAGTACAATGGGCAAAGTGTAATTGGCAGCCCCAGGGTCGTCCATAATGGGTATGGCTCCTTTCCGTTTTTCATAATGTTGCGCTCATTATAGCATGCTTTAGTAAAGATTACAAAAAAGCCAGTGCTCATATCAAATTCTTGTTTGCTTTTTAGATTGATAAGCCATTTTCATTGTGCTAACATATTCAACTGGAATTTGGGCTCTTGTGCGTATTTAATGTATATATTCCCGGCCGGATAAATACTACATCGCCCGGCCCAAACCCAAAGAAGAATGTCCTGCAATAGTTGCAACTTGCAGGACGAATAACAGTGAATTTTTCACTTGGAGGAGTATTATGTCTAGAAAACTAAAAACCATGGACGGTAATACTGCTGCCGCACACGTATCCTATGCGTTTACGGAAGTAGCCGGTATTTACCCGATTACCCCGTCCAGCCCAATGGCCGACTACGTTGACCAATGGTCCGCTCAGGGCCGCAAGAACATTTTCGGCACTACCGTTAAGGTTGCTGAAATGCAGTCTGAAGCCGGTGCTTCCGGTACCGTTCACGGTTCCCTTGCTGCCGGTGCTCTGACCACCACCTACACGGCATCTCAGGGTCTTCTGTTGATGATCCCGAACATGTACAAGATTGCCGGCGAATTGCTTCCGTGCGTATTCCACGTATCTGCTCGCTGCGTATCTTCCCATGCTCTGAACATCTTCGGTGACCACTCCGACGTTTACGCCTGCCGTCAGACCGGTTTTGCCATGCTGGCAGAAACCAACCCGCAGGAAGTTATGGACTTGGCTGCTGTTGCTCACTTAGCCGCAATTGAAGGCCGCGTTCCGTTCATCAACTTCTTTGATGGTTTCCGTACTTCTCATGAATTACAGAAAATTGCCATCTGGGACTATGATGACCTGAAAGAAATGACCAACATGGATGCCGTTGAAGCATTCCGCCGTCATGCTCTGAATCCGGAACATCCGACCATGCGTGGTTCCCACGAAAATGACGACATCTTCTTCCAGCACAGAGAAGCTTGCAACAAGTACTATGATGCTGTTCCCGGCATTGTTGAAAAGTACATGGACAAAGTCAATGAAAAGCTCGGCACCAACTATAAGCTCTTCAACTACTATGGTGCAGAAGACGCCGAAAATATCATTGTTGCCATGGGCTCTATCAATGACGTTACCGAAGAAGTTATTGACTACCTCAACGCACACGGCCAGAAGGTCGGCTTAGTAAAGGTTCGTCTTTACAGACCGTTTGCAGTTGATAAATTTGTAGAAGCTCTGCCGGCCACCTGCAAGAAGATTGCAGTTCTGGACCGTACCAAAGAGCCTGGTTCCATCGGCGAACCGCTCTTCCTTGACGTTGTTGCAGCACTCAATGCCAAGGGCAAGAATGACATTAAAGTAATCGGTGGCCGTTACGGCCTTGGCTCCAAGGACACTCCTCCAAGCTCCGTATTTGCTGTTTATGACGAACTTGCCAAGGAAGATCCGAAACCGCACTTCACCATCGGTATCACCGATGACCTGACTTACCTTTCTCTGGAAGAAAAACCGGCTCCAAATACGGCTGCCGAAGGTACCATTGAATGTAAGTTCTGGGGTCTTGGCGGTGACGGTACCGTAGGTGCTAATAAGAACTCCATCAAGATCATTGGTGACCACACTGACAAGTATGTACAGGCTTACTTCCAGTATGACTCCAAGAAGACCGGCGGTATTACGGTTTCCCACCTTCGTTTCGGTGACAAGGAAATCAAATCCCCGTACTATGTAAACAAGGCTGACTTCGTTGCTTGCCACAACCCGTCCTACATTGAAAAGGGCATGCACATGGTAGACGACGTAAAGCCGGGCGGTGTATTCCTTATCAACTGCCAGTGGGACGAAGCCGAACTGGCTCAGAAGCTGAACGCAGAAACCAAGGCTTACATTGCCAAGAATAACATTCAGCTGTACACCGTTAACGCCATTGACCTGGCCATGAAGGTTGGCATGGGCAAGAGAACCAACACCATCCTGCAGGCTGCATTCTTTGCACTGGCCAAGGTTCTTCCAATTGATGACGCCGTTAAGTACATGAAGGACGCCGCAACCGCTTCTTACTCCAAGAAGGGTGAAGACGTTGTTAAGTGCAACCACGACGCTATTGACGCCGGCGTTTCCGCTTTCGTTAAGATTGATGTTCCGGCTGACTGGGCCAACGCTGTTGACACTCCGGTAGAAAGCAAGCTTTCCGGTCCTGCCAAACTGGTTAAGCAGGTAGAAACCATCATGAAGCCGGTTGGCAACATGGACGGTTACAACCTGACCGTTGGTGCTTTTGCAGACCACGTAGACGGTGCTTTTGAACAGGGCGCTTCCGCTTATGAAAAGCGCGGCGTTGCTGTTATGGTTCCGGAATGGAATGCAGACACCTGCGCTAAATGTAACAAGTGCGCTTATGTTTGCCCGCATGCTACCATTCGTCCGTTCGCACTGAACGCAGAAGAAAAGGCAGCTGCTCCGGCCGTTACAAAGTTTGCTCCGAAGCCAATTGTTAAAACGGATTACACCTATACTTTGGCTGTATCTCCTATGGACTGCATGGGTTGCGGCGTCTGCATCGGCGTTTGCCCAACCAAGTCCCTGAAGATGGTTTCCCGTGAATCTCAGGATGCACAGCAGGCCGCTTTCGACTACTGTGTAGAAAAGGTTTCTGACAAGCCGGAACTGACCGAAAAGATGACGGTTATCTCCAGCCAGTACAAGAAGCCGTTGCTTGAGTTCTCCGGTTCCTGCGCAGGTTGTGCTGAAACTTCCTATGCTCGTCTGGTAACCCAGCTCTTCGGTGACAGAATGTATATCTCCAATGCAACCGGATGCTCCTCCATTTGGGGCGGCCCTGCTGCAACTTCTCCATATACCACTGACAAGAACGGCAAGGGTCCGGCTTGGTCCAACTCCCTGTTTGAAGACAACGCTGAACACGGTTACGGCATGCTGCTTGGTCAGAACGCCATCCGTGCTCACCTGATTGAAGAAATTAAGGAAGTTGCCGATTCTGACAAGGCATCTGATGCTTTGAAAGCTTCCATTGCTACCTATCTTGATACCGTTAATGACGGCTCCAAGAACACCGCTGCAACAGAAGCCATGGTGGCTGAAATGGAAAAGGCAGATTGCCCGAAGATCAAGGCTATCCTGGATCAGAAAGATTACCTCAGCAAGAAGTCCGTATGGATCTTCGGTGGTGACGGTTGGGCTTATGATATCGGATTCGGCGGTCTGGACCACGTTCTGGCTTCCGGCGCAGACGTCAACGTCTTCGTATTCGATACCGAAGTTTACTCCAACACCGGCGGACAGGCTTCCAAGGCTTCCAACATCGGTCAGGTTGCACAGTTTGCAGCAGCCGGTAAGACCATTGCCAAGAAGAGCCTTGCTGAAATGATGATGAGCTACGGTTATGTTTATGTTGCTCAGGTTGCCATGGGTGCTGACCAGAATCAGACTCTGAAAGCCATCCAGGAAGCAGAAGCTTATCCGGGTCCATCTCTGATCATCGGTTATGCTCCTTGCGAAATGCACTCCATTAAGGGCGGCATGACCAACTGCCAGGCCGAAATGAAGAAGGCTGTTGACTGCGGTTACTGGAACCTGTTCCGCTTCAACCCGACTTTGAAGGCCGAAGGCAAGAACCCGTTCTCTCTGGACTGCAAAGCCCCAATCTCCGAAGATTACAGAGCATTCATCATGAATGAAGCTCGGTACTCTCGTCTGACCAAGGCCTTCCCGGAAAGAGCAGAAGAACTCTTTGAAAAGGCAGAAAAGACTTCTGTTGACAGATACAACCAGCTGTTAAAGCTGAAGGAATTCTATGCTCCGGACGGAGAATAAGAGTCCCTTTGTTGAACTGTCTTTCAACTTGCAGAAAGTTTCTCAATGAGTTAAACTAATAGTTGAAGTGGCGCTGAGCTTCGCTCAGCGCCTTTTTGTTTCGGTTATTAAAATTCAATATAAGGAGGCTTTTCTGTAATGGCTAAGAAATACGTTATGGCCTTGGACCAGGGAACTACCAGCTCCAGAGCAATCGTTTTCGACAAGCACGGAAAAATCATCACCAAATCGCAAAGAGAATTTGAGCAGCATTATCCGCATGCCGGTTGGGTGGAGCATGACCCAATGGATATTCTCTTCTCTGAATATCAGTCCATCTCCACTATCCTTGGTGAAGGCCAGGTAAAGGCAGACGAAATTGCCGGTATCGGCGTTACCAACCAGCGGGAAACCACCATTCTTTGGAACAAAGAAACCGGTCTTCCGGTTTACAATGCCATTGTTTGGCAATGCCGCCGTACCGCCGCTTTTTGCGAAGAGCTGAAGGCCAAAGGCCTGACCGAAGAGGTTAAGGAAAAAACCGGTCTTCTGATTGATGCTTATTTCTCCGCATCCAAGATTCGTTGGATTTTAGACAACGTGCCTGCTGCAAAAGAATTGGCAGAACAGGACAAGTTATTATTCGGCACCGTTGAAACTTGGTTAATCTGGAACCTGACCGGCGGCGCAACCCATCCGGAAAGCGCTGTACATGTAACAGATTATTCTAATGCTTCCCGTACCATGCTGTTCAATTTAGAAAAGCTGGATTGGGATGAATCCCTTTGCAACGCCATCGGCATTCCAATGAACATTTTGCCGAAGCCGGTTCCGTCCAGCCAGGTTTATGGCTACGTTGCCCCGGGCATCCAGGGACTGGAAACGCTGGAAGGCTGTCCGGTTTGCGGATCCATCGGTGACCAACCGGCAGCACTGTTTGGGCAAGCCTGCTTTAAGGAAGGCATGGTCAAGTCCACTTACGGCACCGGTAACTTCTTATTAATGAACACCGGCAACAAGCTGGTTCACTCTAAAAACAATCTGACTTCCGGCATTGCCTGGGCCATTGGAGATGACATCACTTATGACCTGGAAGGCTCCGCCTTTAACGCCGGTTGCGTTATCCAATGGCTGCGGGATGAAATCCACCTGATTGACAGTGCTCCCCGCTGTGACGAATTGGCAGAATCCGTACCGGACGCCAACGGTATTTATCTGGTTCCGGCGTTTACCGGCCTGGGTGCCCCGTATTGGGACATGTATGCCCGTGGCTGCATTGTCGGCCTGACCCGCGGCGTAAACCGCGCACACTTTGCCCGTGCTGTACTGGAAGCCATTTGTTATCAGTGCGTTGACCTGCTCCGCGCCATGAAGGAAGACTCCGGCATTGACATTAAATCCGTTCGTGTAGACGGTGGTGCCTCTGTCTCCAATATCATGATGCAAATTCAGGCCAATCTGCTTGACTGCGAAGTAAACCGTCCGAAGATTGTAGAAACCACCGCTCTTGGCGCCGCTTACCTTGCGGGTCTGGCCGTTGGCTTCTGGAAAGATACTGACGAAATTGCTGAAAACCGCGAAGTCTCCAAGGTTTACCAGCCGGAAATGGACTCTGAAACCAGAGAAGAACTTTACGCCGGTTGGAAAAAGGCAGTGGAACGTGCAAAGGATTGGATTGACCACTAAAGCAACGCCATTTGCTAAAATAAGTTAATTACAAAAAGGACCTACCATAGCGTAGGTCCTTTTTTGTGTAAAATGCAGAAACATCCTTCTTAAAAAGCTAACAAATTTTTCAGGAAACTTTGGTGCTCTTAACATTTACAGGACGGGCAGTCGTTGGTATAATTCCATGGAAATTATCAAACGGAGGCAAAGTCAATGAATTCCGAAAGATACCTCAGACAAATTGAAATTCCGGAAATTGGAGAAGACCGCCAAACCCTTCTGGAAGATGCCAGCGTTTTGGTTATCGGTGCCGGCGGTGTTGGCACTACCGTTCTTTATGACTTGGCAGCTGCCGGCGTTGGCACGCTTGGAATTGCGGACCATGAAATTGTCAAAATGAGTAACCTGAATCGCCAGTTCATTCATTTTGAAGAAGACATCGGCTCTTTAAAAGTCAATTCCGCCGCCAAGAAACTCCGGGCATTCAATTCTGAAATCAACGTTATCCCTCACGCTACCGCTGTCAACAAAGACAATGCGTATGAACTGATCAGCCAGTATGACATGGTTGTTCTTACCGTGGATAATGCACAAGCTCGCATGATTGTAAACGAAGCCTGCGTAGACCTGGGCAAGCCATTTGCCTATGGCCAGTGCGGTGGCGTTATCGGCGCCTGCTGCTTTGTAGAACCGGGCAAGACACCCTGTCTTGCCTGCCTGTACGGCACAGCGGAGCCGCCGGAAGAGCACTTCTCTTCTTGCAGCCCGGTTGTTTCCGTCATCGGCGGAATTGTATCCTCTTCCGTGCTGAGCGAACTCTTCGGAGAAGACGTTCCCCTGGCCGGCAACATCATTACCTATAATGCCAAAACTGCTTCTTTTGAAAAAATTCCTGTGGAACGCAACAAAAATTGCAGCGTCTGTGCTCGTCAGGAGGGTTCTGAAGAATGAAAGCATATGAAACCAGCGAACGTTACGTAGGAAAAGTTCGTGAATGCTGCAATTACAGCGTACGGTCTGCCAAGAAGTATTTAGATGAAGAAGATGCTCTGCATCGCCAGTGCGGCGGAGCAGGTGTGGAACAGCTCCGGGATCGGTTACAGTCCGACCTGAGCCAATTTACAGACACCATAGATCTGCAACCAATTTCCATTGACAAGCAAACCTATGTGGCTTCCAACATCATCAACGCCGTCTTCATGCTGATTTCCGCGGCCTTTGCCATCTTGGCTTATTATTTCTTGGATTATTATACTCCTATCATTTTGGCAGCCTTGGTTTTCTCCACGTTGGCCTTGATTGCCTTCTTTGGCGGATTTGGATTTACCAGCAAGAATGTAGCCACGGCCAATCTGTTTGCTGTCAGAAAGAGTAATAACGCTCCCAGCAAGCGGGTTATTTTACAAGCCAATCTGGATGCCCCAAACAAACGCAAGCTTGCCAGAAAACCGGAGCTTATTATTAAAGCGCTGACCTTCCTGTCCATTTTGCTCTATATGGCGTTTGATATTGTTGAACTTCTGATTTTTTCAGAAACCATTCATTTTACCTGGGACAACAAGCTTGTTTATCTGCCTTTCGGTTTAGCCGTCCTGGCCTTTCTGCCGTTTATTCTGACCAAGACCGTTGCGGTCAATTCGTCTAACTTAGGTGTTTCAGACAACTTGATTGGTTGCTACACTGCTTGTGGTGCCATGCGGTATCTGTCAGAAATGGATTTGCACTTGGAAAATACCGAATTCTGTGTCCTTCTGACGGACGGAAAAAGCAGCGGCAATGAAGGCGCCAAGAAATTCATAAAGGAATATCGGGACGAACTGAAGGAAACCGACACCACCTTCCTTTGCCTGGATTCCATTTATGATCCGGACAGCCTGAATTTACAGGCCAAGGGCAGAAAGCTGAACAAAGTAATTGCGCTTGCTGTTTCCAATGCCGGCATTATGGTTACCGATCAGGAACCAAAATACCATAAAAACGAGGCCAAGGTCTTTACAAAAGCAGGCTTTAATACCGTATCTGTAACTACGCTTCCGGATACACCACCGGCTTTTTATCGCTCTGACGAAGACAATCAAGACACCTTGAATGTCCATGCTGTTGAAGCCGCCATCAAATTTAGTCTTGAATTTGCATATGCCAAGGACGCCGGCACTATTGCTTAATGGCTTCCTGTGGTTACTACTTTAAGTACGAAAAAGCTCCCATTACAAAGACAGAATCCTGCTTTTGTAATGAGAGCTTATTTTTGTTCTAATGTTCTAAGTTATTTTCCAATTGTGTAGGCCGCATAAACGGTGCCGGAAGGCTGTAATACCAAACCGTCTAATTTGTTTTGGTAAACAAGGAAGCTGGACTGATTGGTTATTGGAAGAATGCAACCGGTTTGAATCAGAGCCGCTTCCGCCCGTTGCAAATAGGGTGCCATTTCCTCTGCAGAGGCGGCGTCCATGGCTTCTTTAATGTAATTGTCATACGTGTCGTTTTTCAAATGAATAACGTTATTGGGGCTTCCGCTGACAAAGCGTGCAAGCGTATTGGTAGCAATTGTGTCCCCTTGCAACGGTGCATAGGCAACATCATAGGTTCCGTTGGCCATTTCCTTCTGCAAGGCATACGGTGTGTCATAGGTGGTAACAGCAATATTCAGTCGGACACCAAAAATCTTTTGCCAATTTTGAATGACCTGTTTTACCGGAATTTCATCTGTCTTTAGACATAAAACGGTCATGTTGTATGTGTCGGCGTCATCTGTTGTAGGGAAATTGGAAAGGCCCTGGTTGTAGTAGGTTTTGGCCGTGTCCAGGTTAAAACTTGGAATATTCTGCGAGCCGGTAGCATTCCGATAAGAAGTGCCCGGCGTAATTAAAGCGGCATTCGGTATAATTCCGGTAGCCCTGGTATTGGTTAGTGGCGTACTGTCTGTGGCATAAACCAAAGCCAAACGAAGTGACTGAACACCAACCAGTTTACTGCTTAAGTTGAACAGGAATGCTTTGGTAATGTTCTGATATTCCGTAACAGTGTAGTCATCTGATACCCCGGCAATATCTGTCAACACTGCCGCATCCAAGCTGCCATCTGTCAGTAAGGCCGTGTTCAGATTGGCGTCATCTGTTAAAACAAAGCGGACCGTTTCTACTTTTGTTTTATAATTACCTTTGTATTCTGTGTTTTTAGACAATTGAATGTATCCGGAATTAGAAGAATATAAGCTGTAATAATAGGGGCCGTTGCACAACGTATAACCCGGTTCCATGCCATACTTACCGGCAGTAGCTTCAAAGAAGGTCTGGTTGCACGGCATGCAGACGGCAGAGGCCAACGTGGCAAGCAGGTTGGCGTCCGGCTTGATTAAGCGAATTACCAAGGTATAGTCATCTGTTGCCGTAACGCCAAGGGTGCTTTTATCTTTTTTGCCGTTGTAAATGTCTTCTGCATTTTCCAAATTCCAAAGAGAAGAGGCAAATGGCGCGTTCGTAGTGGGATCTATGGCACGCTGTAAACCAAAGACAAAGTCTTTTGCCGTTACCGTGGTAGTAATCTGGAAGTCATCTCCGAAAATTTTTTTCATGGCATCCGTATAATTCCACCGTGAGGTATTCCTTAAGTTGAAGGTATAGGTTAATCCATCAGAAGAAATGCTCCAGTCAGTTGCAACGGCAGGCTGAATATTGCCGTCTGCATCCATACGTACCAGACCTTCAAAGCAGTTATTAATAATGCTTTGTTCATCATTGGTGCCGGCAATCTGCGGATCCAGACTGGATGGGGTTTCCTGGATAGGAAGGTTTACTTTACTTGGGACCCTTCCGCAAGCGGTCAGGGACAGGCAAAGAAGCATGGCCAGGACAAATGCAGCCGGTCTTTTCATTGGAAAAACCTCCTTCTTTAGTAGCCTTTATTTTATCACAAATGCTATAATATCTCTATGTTATTTTAGGGATATTGCGGGAGGCCGGACGCATGAAAAGAGCAATGATTTTAACCTCTTATTTAGATGGCGCCAAGCATCTGACGCCGTCTGTTTTGGATGCGGCGTCTTATGACGCCGTCATCTGCGCAGACGGTGGGTTACGCTGGGCAAAACGGCTGGACCTGACCCCAACCATCTTGATAGGTGACTATGACTCTATGGACCGGCCGACAGAGGGAAACCTGATTCTCCTTCCGCAGGAAAAAGATATGACGGATACGGAAGCCGCATTAGATCTTGCCATACGGGAAGGCGCTAAGCAGATTTCCATTATTGGAGGCCTTGGTGGCCGCTTTGACCACACTATGGGGAATATTGGCTTGCTTTGCAAATCCGCAGCTTCCGGTGTGCAGGTATCTTTAGAAGACGGATATAACAAAGTATTCCTTTTAACCCCCGGCACTTACCGTTTAGAGCGCGGCCGCTTTCACTATTTTAGTTTGATTGCTTACGGCGGTCCTGTTACCGAACTGACCTTAGAAGGAGCAAAATACCTGTTGCATAACCACACATTAACTTATGACACTTCTCTTGGGGTCTCCAATGAAGTGGCAAGCGGATATGAGCAAGTCACAATTTCTTTTACTGACGGACTACTGCTTGTCATTCAAACCAATGACGCTGACTAAAAAAGAGCCCTGGTGTAAATTTACACCAGGGCTCTTTTTTGTTTTCCTTTATTTTGCAGGTTTCGGGTCTTTTACAGATTCTACCAAGCCTGTGGCAAGGCCGGCAAGGCCTTGTAAATCACTTGGAATAATAATCTTGGTTGCCTTGCCGTCTGCAGCAGCAGAGAAGGCATCCAGGCTCTTCAGCGTCAGGTATTCCTGGGACGGGTCGGCCTCATTGATGAGCCGGATGGCTTCGGCCTTGCCTTCGGCTTCCTTGATGGCAGCCTCTTTGACGGCTTCCGCCCGCAAGATAGTTGCTTGTTTTTCTGCTTCTGCATCCAGAATAGCGGATTCTTTTTTACCTTCTGCAACCAAAACGGTAGATTTCTTTTCCCCTTCTGCCCGCAGAATTGCTTCGCGGCGTTCCCGTTCTGCTTTCATCTGCTTTTCCATGGCGTCCTGAATGGCTGCCGGCGGCATAATATTCTTCAACTCTACGCGGTTAATTTTAATGCCCCAAGGGTCTGTGGCAAGATCCAGTGCGGCACGCATCTTTGTGTTGATGGTTTCACGAGAAGTTAGCGTTTCGTCCAGTTCTAAATCGCCGATAATATTACGAAGGGTGGTAGCGGTCAGATTTTCAATGGCAATCATAGGATTTTCTACACCGTAGGTATACAGTTTCGTATCCATAATCTGATAAAAGACAACCGTGTCAATCCGCATAGTTACGTTATCTTTGGTAATAACCGGCTGCGGATCAAAATCTACTACCTGTTCCTTTAAGCTGACTTTGTTGGCAACACGATCAATGAACGGCACCTTGAAATGAATTCCGTTTTTCCAGGTGGCACGATAGGAGCCTAAGCGTTCCACAATATATTCTTTGGCCTGCGGTACAATCTGAATGCTGCATACCAAAATAACCAAGAGAATAATAACAATTGCAATAATGAAATACATGATATTCCTCCTTTGGAATGGGATTTGGCCTCCGTTTATCGGAGTAAGAAGTCTTTGAACGTTTGATTATGGGAAATAAAGGTCCGTGCAAAAGCCATTACGTTTTCCACTTCCTCTGCGGCTGCCTCTGTTACCTTTCCCTTTTCCGAAACAAAATAAACCGCATCTAAGGTGTTTTCCGTGCGATGCTCTGCATCTGCAAACGAAAAGACCATCAGTGATGCCTTTGGAGATGCCAAAACAACCAGTTGTTCCGGTGCCTTTCCGGATTCCGAAGCCACCAGTTGGATAAAGCCGTTGGTACTGTCATCCGAAACAATGGCATTTCCAACCTGAATGGTGTTGGGCCCTTTCTTTGGCGATGCAGTTTTTTCCTTTACAGGAGACTCTTCTTTTACAGGAGCTTCTTTTGGTTCTTCCGGTTCTGCTGCTTCTTCCGGCGCAGCTTCAGACTCTTCCGGTGCTGCTGTTTCTTCCGGTTCAGCTTCAGACTCTTCTGGCGTGGCTTCAGGTTCTTCCGGCTCTACTGGTTCTTCCGGTGCAGCTTCTGGCTCTTCCGGCATGACTTCCGGGTCTTGCGCCACTTCTTGCTGTGCCGCTTCTTCTTCCTTGGAGCTGTCTGAGTAAATATCTTCAAACAGGTCTTCCGCCACTGGAGCAGGTTCCTCTTCCACTGGTTCCTCAGTCGGAGTAGGTTCCTCTGCCGAAGTAGTTTCTTCTTCCGGAGTAGTTTCTTCTTCCGGGGCCGTGACGGGCTCCGCAGGTGGCTCCTCCGGTTCCGGAAGCGGAACAAAGTGTCCGTTTTCATCTTCAAAGGCCACGTCTTGTACCGGTTCCGCTTCCGGAACACTAGTGGGCACTTTGCTGAAGTGATTAATAGATCCAAGGTCAAAGCCACCGCCAAGACCCACTCCATTTTCTGCGTGTTCTGCAAAGAGCGTGTCATCCTGGTCCTTAGCCACCTTGGATACAATGCGTGCCGTTCCGACTGCGGTAGCCAACGTTGCGGCCCCGGCAATCATGATTTTGGCAAACGTGTTCATTGCTAGTTCCTCCTGGTTTTGATGATCATTTTCATTATAACAGAAACCGAAGGAAAAATGGATATAAGAAAAGGAACCGCCGAAGCGGTTCCCTGTTTCTTGTTAACCTTCCTTTATCTTTGCGAAACATTCGCTACAATAAACCGGTCTATCATTTCTTGGTTCAAAAGGAACCTTGCATGCTGCACCACAAGAGGCACAAACTGCATCATACATTACGCGGGATGCCTTTGCCTGGTTCTTCCGGGCATCGCGGCATTCTTTGCAACGCTGCGGTTCATTTTCGAAACCCTTTTCGGCGTAGAATTCCTGTTCTCCGGCAGTAAAGATGAATTCTTTGCCACATTCTTTGCAGACAAGTGTTTTGTCTTCGTACATAGTGCTATTACCTCGCTTGTTTTTCCATTTCTGGAATGTAGGATACATATAAAGGAAACTGGTTTTCCTTATATACTCCTTCATTTTACTTGTTGCGGTAAAATAGGACAATACCTGTTCCTTCCAAAAAATCGCGAAAAAATTAGCAAAGTGTCTAAAAAATATCAAAGTCAAGCAAGAAGTTGTACATTTTCGTAAAGTCGTCTAACTATGAACAAAAAATTTACATTTCCTTCTGCGGGTGATGCACCGGCCCATACCTGCGCAACCACTACTACAATGCCAAGGAGCATGGTAGCTGCCAGAATCAGGGCAATTACTTTCGTCAGCTTTTGCTTCATACGGCTCAGGCCTCCAGCCAGGACTTTGCGTCAGCCAGGACGGAGCCGTAGCAGGCATCTGCCTGTTCAAAAGTCTTGCCGGTTGCGGTAATGTAGAATTTAATTTTCGGCTCCGTGCCGGAGGGACGGACAATGATCTGGGCTCCGTCCGGCAGGCGGAAGGACAGCACATTGGAAGCCGGCAAGCCGGTTTCTTCTGTGTTTACATAATCCAGTACCGCTTCTACCGGCTTGCCGGCAATCTGCTTTGGCGGATCCTTCCGCAGGCCGGACATAATGGCCTGCATCTTTTCCATCCCGGAGGCACCATCAAATTCAAAGCTGTCTACCTTATTCAGGTAGATGCCGTATTTTTCATAGAGGCCGTTCATGACTTCAATCAGGGATTTGCCTTGTAATTTGTAGTAAGAAGCCATCTCGCAGATCAGCATAGAGGCCACAACAGCGTCCTTGTCCCGCGCATGGGTTCCAAAAAGGTAGCCATAGGATTCTTCCATACCAATAACGAAATTATCCTGCTTACCCTCTTTTTCCAGTTCGGTAATATATTCCCCAATGTATTTGAAGCCGGTCAGTGTGTTATAAACGGTAGCACCGTAAGTGGCGGCAATGGCTTTGACCAGATTGGTGGTAACAATGGATTCCACAACCACAGGATGCTCCGGCATCAGGCCCTTTTCTTGATATTGAGAAAGCACGTATTCCGTAAACAGTGCGCCCACTTCATTGCCGGTCATCAGCTTGTAGTCGTCACCGTCTTTTACGGCAATACCAACACGGTCACAGTCCGGGTCCGTGGCCAGCAGCAAATCGGCGCCGGTCTGAGAAGCCAGTTTCAGCGCACATTCAAAGGCTTGTCGAATTTCCGGGTTGGGATAAGGGCAGGTCGGGAAGTTGCCGTCCGGGAGCTCTTGCTCCGGAACCACGGTAACGTCCCGGACGCCGATGCTGTCCAGGATTCTGCGAACCGGCTTATTGCCTGTTCCGTTGAGCGGTGTGTAAATTACTTTCAGATTTGCCTTTGCGCAAGCATCCGGATTCAGGTTTTTCTTTAAAACCTGACAGAAGAAGTCTTCGTAAACCTCATCCGGAACATAGGCAATGGAGCCGTCCCGCAGACCTTCGTCAAAGTCCTTGGTTTTTACGCCCGTAAACAGGTCCACCTTCTGAATGCAGCGGTATGCTTCATCCGCAGCTTCGTCCGTCATTTGGTAGCCCTCAGCATCATAGCACTTGTAACCGTTGTATTTTGCCGGATTGTGCGATGCAGTAATAATAACGCCGGAAGCGCAACCCAGTTTCCGAACAGCAAACGACAGCATTGGCGTCGGTACCAGTTCTTTGTAAAGGTACGCCTTAATGCCGTTAGCGGCAAAGACGCCGGCCGTTTCTTTGGCAAATACATCTGAATTAATGCGGGAGTCATATGCAATGGCAACCGTTGGATTGGAAAAATTCTGATTTAAGTAATCTGCCACACCTTGGGTTGCCTGATTTACCGTGTAAATATTCATCCGGTTTGTGCCGGCACCTAAGACGCCGCGCAAGCCGGCGGTTCCAAATTGCAGGCTGGTATAAAATCGATCCAAAATTGCGTCTTGGTCATTTTGGATTTCCTCTAATTCTTTTCGTAGTGCCGGGTCTTTGCACTGCTCCATCCAAAGATGATAAAGCGCATTGTAATCTTCCATCTGGGGGCCTCCGTTTCTATTCTTTTATTCTGGCATGACTGCCGTCTGTTCTCATTCTAATACCTTTGCTTCCCTGCTGTCAACGCAACAGAAGACAAGCAAAAAGCCTTGTTTTATACTGTTTTCAGCAACTTGTGTTTGGCCTTTTCGGAGGTTCATTATGTATGCAAAAGTGAACAGCATGGGAATGCAAGGGCTGGATGCCTTACCGGTGGTAGTAGAGGCAGATTTAAGCAGTGGCCTTCCGCGCTTTGACCTGGTCGGCTTACCGGGAAGTTCTGTTTCCGAATCAAGAGAACGGGTCCGTTCTGCATTAAAAAACAGTGGACTCAGCTTCCCGGTCAGCCGAATTACGGTCAATTTAGCGCCTGCGGATTTCCGCAAGGAAGGCCCCATTTATGATCTGCCAATTTTACTGGCCATCCTGTTGGCATCCGGCCAGCTCAGCGCGGACCTGTCAAAGGCCGTGCTGCTTGGCGAACTGTCCCTGGACGGGAAAATGCGCCGAATTAACGGTGCGCTTCCCATGCTGATTGCTGCCATGGAAAACGGCTTACAGACCGCCTTCATTCCGGCAGCAAACGCAGCGGAAGCGGCCGTCCTTTCCGGCATTACGGTTTACCCCGTTCGGGACATTGCTCAGCTGCTCCGGCACTTTGACGGCACCGCGCCCCTTGCTCCTGTTCCCCACAGTCTCCACTCTCAAGAAGAACTATTAGGTCAAGCACTTCCCGGCTCACAAACAAGCCACTCTGCTTTACAAGCAAAAAGATCCGGTTCTCAAGCAGACCATGCTCCGGAAGATCTTTTTTCGCAAATCAGAGGACAAGGTGCGGCAAAGCGGGCCATGGAAATTGCTGCCGCAGGCGGGCACAATTTACTGCTGGTGGGCCCGCCCGGGTCCGGAAAAAGCATGTTGGCCAAGGCGCTTCCCAGCATTTTACCGGGGATGACCTATCAGGAGTCCCTGGAAGCATCTAAAATTTATTCCATTTCCGGCTTGCTCCCCGCCGGCGCAGGCCTGCTAACGGTGCGCCCGTTCCGGTCACCACACCATACGGTGACGCAAACGGCACTAACCGGTGGCGGGAACAATTTCCGTCCCGGAGAAGTTTCTCTTGCGCATAACGGTGTCCTCTTTTTAGATGAACTGCCTCTGTTTTCCCGCCGCACCCTAGAGTGTCTGCGCCAGCCACTGGAAGATCACCAAGTTACTATCTCTCGGCAACGTTATACCGCCACTTATCCGTGTACTTTTATGCTGGTTTGCGCCATGAACCCATGTCCCTGCGGGTTCCTCGGAGACCCGCACCACATCTGCACCTGCACGGAACATATGCGGCAATCCTACCGAAACCGCCTATCAGGCCCTCTGCTGGACCGGATAGACTTACAAATCCGTGTTCAGCCTGTCACCTGGGAAGAGTTCCGTCCGGGCAGGGCAGATGCCGAAGAGGAATCTTCGGCAGTGGTGCGGGCCCGCGTGGAAGCCGCGCGGGCCATTCAGCGGGACCGCTTCCGCGGAACCGGCATTTCCTGTAATGCCGGCATACCCGGAAGCCTGGTCCGCCACTACTGTCGGCTGACGGTGCGGGCAGAGCAACTACTCCAGCAAGCCTTTGACCGCCTGGGCCTATCGGCCCGCGGCAGTGACAAAGTCCTGCGTGTTGCCCGCACCATTGCCGACCTGTCCGCTTCGCCGGAGCTGGATACCGCCCATCTGGCAGAAGCCATCGGGTATCGCTCCGGCGAAGACCTCTTCGGCACTACCTAGTTGCTGACTCGCCAGATAAAAAACCTTTACTCTTACACCTCCGGAAGAGTATATTTAGAAGGTAAGTCTAAAATAGAAAGAGGTTGTTTTATGGCCGCATTTTTCGGCACCGTTTATGGCGCCATTCTGTTATTAATCATTGGCTTTGTACTCCTGATTAAGGGTGCTGACGTATTTGTAGAAGGTAGCTCCAGCGTTGCCAAGCGTTTCAAAGTGCCTTCCCTTATCATTGGTTTAACCATTGTTGCAATGGGTACCAGTCTTCCGGAAACCGCTGTTTCTGTATCTGCATCCATTTCCAACAACAATGCGTTGTCCATTTCCAACGTGGTCGGCTCCAACATCTTTAACATGATGACCGTTATTGGTGTCTGCGCCATTATTACCACCGTCCCGGTACAGAAAAAAAGCTTAAAAGAAGAATTTCCGTTTTCCATTGTCTGCGCCCTTCTGCTGGCCGGTCTTGGTTTCCTTGGCGGAAAAGTTCTTGGCCGCATAGACGGTATCATTTTCCTGCTTCTCTTCATTGCCTATATTCTGTTCCTGATTCGCTCTGCAAAGAAAGCGGCCGCAGAAGGAAAAGCAGTTGAAGATGAAAACCTGGAAGCAGCCGAGCACATGGAAATCCTTTCCGTACCAAAAAGCATCATTTATATTGTCCTCGGCGCCGCAGCCATTGCTTTCGGTGGTGACTGGACCGTAGATGCCGCATCCACCTTAGCCTCTGCCATGGGTATTTCCCAAACGCTAATTGGTCTGACCATTGTTTCCATTGGCACCAGCCTTCCGGAATTAGTTACTTCCATTGTAGCCGCCCGCAAAAAGGAAATGGACCTTGCCCTTGGCAACGCAGTCGGCTCCAACATCTTCAACATCCTGATGGTTCTTGGCCTGTCCTCGGCCATCAGCCCGCTTAGTCTTTCCAACACTGACTTCATTGACATGGCCGTCCTTGTTGCCTTCTCCGCCATTGTTTGGCTGATGGCCTGGACCCAAAAGAAGATCGGCCGCAAAGAAGGCATCATTATGGTTCTTCTCTACGCCGCCTACGTTGCTTACATTATTGTAAGATAACAAAGCACCCTTTTTGCCTAAAAAACACGAAAGCCCCGAGAGGAACCTCTCGGGGCTTTCACTTGGTACTTTTTGATCTTGGTACTTTTTATGCCAGTGCGGCGCCAAGGGCCTTGCAAGCTTCGGTGGCTTCCTCATCTGGAGCATCGTTGCAAATAACAGGATCTGCAGCAAGGACGGCGCCGTCATTTTTGCAGGTTTCCGCCCAGTTGCGCATCCATTCGCCATCGCCCCAGCCATAGGAGCCGAACAGAGCAATCTTTTTGCCGGACAAAGCAGATTCACAGGATTCAAACATCGGTGCAAATTCGCTGTCTTCCAGTTCTTCAGAACCCATGGACGGACAACCAAACGCTACAGCGTCATAATTTCCAAGCTGAGAAGCACTGAAGTCGGCAGCAGTGAACTGTTCTACTTCGGCCCCGGCGGCTTTGGCGCCGTCAACAACAGCAGAAGCCATGGCTTCTGTGTTTCCGGTGCCGCTCCAATATACAACTGCAATTTTACTCATACTATAATCTACCTTTCTTATTTTTTATTTTCTATTGTTAAGCGGCCGCCAAGATACATGGACACCCGTTTAATGCTGTTCTCCCAACCGGCAGAGTTAACAACCAGGCCTGTCAGACCGTCACAGTCAGCCGTTCAATGGGCTTTCCTTTGGCAAATTGGGAGCAATAAACTGCCGTACACTTTTTGAATTTGGCAAACGTTTTTTCGGCAGTGGCTGTATCGCCATAGACCTTCCAACAGCCAACAGCTTTGCACCCGCTTGCCCCATGCCGGATAAAGCCGGTTACATCTTCCGGCGGATAACCCAGGAACAGCCCAATTTCATGTGGAAATTCTTGATGCTTTTGAAGTAGTTTCATTAGCCGTGCGATACAGCACGTTGCATTCTCCGGACAATATCCTCTTTCTTCCAGTAACTTGATGGCATCCTTTTGTTGCAAGTCTTTAGACAATTTGTTTGGGCGATACACGTAAATAAGGGCACGGGTTCCCTCTATTCTCAAGGGTAACACCCGAAGGCCTTTTCCGCCTAACAGTTGATTCCAACACCGAATGCAAGTGCGCAGTTCTTCTTGCGTGGAAAAGGTCCAGGAAAACAAATTCCCTGTTTTCATACCCGCCAACGTTGGCGAGCAATGCTGTACCAGCAATTCTTCCGACACTCCGCTACTCCCTCCTAAATGGTTGAAGCTCTGAATTATTGCAACTCCAACTGCAACAAAACAAGCACATATAGTTAGCTTTTGTTAACTTTAGTTAGCTTTGGCTAACTTCATTATTAGTGTACACTATTCCCACAAAAAAGCAACGTTTTTCTTTCCTTTTCTTTCACTGTATTAAATGTAACAATTTGGTCAAAGCGCTTTACAGCATTACCGCAAAGAAGGTAAAGTATACGTGCAAAAAACACATTCCTTATCTATCCTATTCCAGTAAAGGAGATTTTCCTATGACAGCTACAGGAACAAGAACGTATCGGGGTATTACTCTTATCTTTGTTGCAATCCAGCTTGCCATTGCGGTAATGCTGTTCGTAAAAGTGGGTGACATTCAGGTGGTGCCGGGCACCTATCTGGCTCTGGGCGCTGCGGTTGTTGCCGTCATTGACTTGCTTTTGGTTTTGCTTGCCAGAAGCAAGGTTTCTACCATTGTTACCAGTGTAATATCTGTACTGCTAACCGTTGCCATGTTGGCCGGTTATATAGTGGTACAAAAATTGGATTCTACTTTAAATAACATCAGTACCGGGAAAAAGTATGAAACCATTCAGGTTTCGGTCTTGGTACTGAAAGACGACACGGCGCAGAGCCTGTCGGACCTGGCCGGCACCACGGTCGGCAGCCTGAAGGATGATGATGGCGTATCAGACGTTCAGGAAAAAATTAATGAGGCAGTTTCCACTGCTGTTACGTATATCGATTTCATGGATCAAGCGTCTTTGGCAGACGCCCTGCTGAACCAGTCTGCCCGCGCCATCATCATGAATCAGGCGTACATTGATGTCTTAAACGAACTGGAAGGCTACGAAGGCTTTGCCGACAAAGTCCGCGTTTTGTATACATTGGAAGTCAAAATTCCGATAAAGGATGACACCAGTACCACCGACGGTGCAAAAGACGGCACGTTCCTTGTTTATGTCAGCGGAATAGATACCTACGGCAGCGTCAACGTCAAAAGCCGCAGTGATGTCAATATTCTTGCCGCAGTCAATACCAAGACCGGCACGGTTCAGCTGATTAATACGCCAAGAGACTACTTTGTAGCATTCCCGGAAAAGAACAATGCCAAAGATAAGCTGACCCATGCCGGCATTTATGGCATTGACTGCTCTATCAGCACATTGGAACAGCTCTATGGCCAAAAAATTGACTACTATGTTCGCATGAACTTCAGCGGCTTTGAAGGCATCATTGACGCCATGGGCGGCGTTGACGTTGAATCCGACTATGCCTTCAGCGTAGACGGCTACTCCTACACAAAGGGCACCAACCATCTGAACGGCGCTCAGGCCCTCCGCTTTGCCAGAGAACGGCACTCCTTCTCCGAAGGAGACGTACAGCGCGGTAAAAACCAAATGGCTGTTATTACCGCCGTCATTAAAAAAGCCGCCTCCGCTGACACCTTGAAAAATTTCAACTCCATCATGAACCAGCTGTCCGGCACATTCCAGACCAACATGCCGACGGAAACCATGTACTCCCTTGTCTCCAAGCAACTGTCCTCCGGCACCAATTGGAATGTGGAAAGTTATACCGTAACCGGAACCGGCTCCATGTCTACGGAAACGTACTCCATGCCCGGCCGGAACCTCTACGTTATGATTCCTGACCAAACTACCGTAGACCAGGCCAAAACGCTCATAAACAACGTCTTACATTCCTGATTTTCTAAGAATTAAGGCAGAGGGCTTCTTGCTCTCTGCCTTTTCTTTTTTTCCCGGCGATGCAGTCCTATCTTTTCACACAAGCCTGCTTGTCAAAAAGCAAGTAGCACGGTAAAATTACTATAAGAGATATATAAATATGGATATGAGGTTTAAAAATGATTAACAAAATTTTAGAAGCCAACCCCATAGATGACCCCTCCGTATTGTCTAGACGGGAACGAAAAAAATTAAACCAAAGATATACCATTATCAGTGCCGCACAAATTTTAATTCAACAAAAAGGATATGACCAAACTTCTATTAGTGAAATTGCGGAAGCAGCGGACATTTCTTATGGCACCTTCTTTAATTATTTTGCCACCAAGGATGACATGCTACTTGCCATAGAACAGGTAGAATACGAAGACCTGTATGAAATTTTGCAGATTCGCCATGCGAATGCCATCAAAATTCGTCCGGTGCTGGAAGATATTTATCATGAATGGTTTTCTGATGATGTTAAATATTCTCAAGTATTCTTGCGCATGGGAGAAGTGCTGGCTCGCACACATGACGAAGCCTATATCAGCAAGCCCGGCATGATTTTATACCATCTGATTGAAGAAGGCATTGACCGCCACGAATTTCGCAAGGACGTGGACCCTGCCACAGTCGTCATGATGATGGGTGGATTTGTGCATGACCTGGTGGTTACCAAACACTATGATCGGTTTGAGACGGGCATGAAAATGATTTTGGACAGCATTATGCGGTAAAGCAAAAAAATACAAAAAGAGAAGAAGGCCGGGACAATTTGTCTCGGCCTTCTTACTCTGAAGATGATCAAAAAGCTTTTGCGGCTTCCTTATACATTTGTGCCAATCCTTGCAGGGCGGCCACTTCTTCCTCGGGAAGAGGCTTTTCCCCGCCCAGAATACGAGCGCAGATCATGATTTTTGCAATCTTTTCTACGGCACGCGCCTGGGAATAAGCAACCAGCAAATCAGGACCAACCGCTACCATGCCATGGTTTTCCAACAAAACAGCGCTGTATCTGGGAAGGTATTCCTCAAATCCGGCGGCAATTTCCGGCGTGCCGGGACGACCATACGGAACCAGTGGAATTTCCTCAAAAATTTCCAACACTTCTGCCAGACCGCGGCTGCGGATTGGCTGTCCGGCCGCAGCAAATGCTGACGCAAACGCGCTGTGGTTATGTACCACTGCATTTGCCTGCGGGCAAACCTTGTAGGCTTGCAAGTGCATTTTAAATTCAGAGGAGGGCCGCTTGCCGCATTCCGGATTCAAAACGGTACCATTTGCATCTACTTCTAAGACCATGTCTGCTGTCATGGTTTCTTTGTCTGTCTGAGAAGGCGTAATTAAGAACCGGTCTTCCCAGCGCATGGAAATGTTTCCTTCAAACAGGTTAACCATATCCTGATGGTACATTTCCCGCATATAATAGACCACTTGTTCTTTTGCTTCTTGTAATGTCATGGCTTTTCCTTTCCTTCTTTGCTTTGTGCAATTTAATTCATCTTTGCAAACAGCTCTTTCAGGGAAGGATAAATTTCCTTCCACTGTTCGTAAATTTGAGCGTACCGTTTTGCATTTTCCGGAATCGGCTCAAAGGTACAATCCTGCTGAATGAACTGATCTACTTCGTCTACTTTGTACATGCCGGATCCGACAGCCACAATAGCAGCCGCGCCAAGGGCACCGGCATGACGGCAATTCTTCGGGCGATAAATAGGAGTATTCATAATGTCAGCCATCATCTGCATCCAGTGGTCTCTGAGAGCACCGCCGCCAATGGCGCCGATTTTCTCCGGCCACATGCCGGTGTCATGCTGATAGTAATCCATCTGCATCCGCAAACTGAAGGCAATGGACTCCATCATGGCATTTACCATGTCGCCACGGCTGGTCAGATTAGAAAGTCCAATGAATACACCGCGGGCTTTTTCGTCCATAATAGGACACCGTTCGCCCATTAACCAGGGCGATGCAAAAACCCCGTTAGATCCGGGCGGCACTTCTCTTGTTTCCTCTTCAATCAGAGGATATACGCCTTCTCCAAGATCTTCCTTCTCTTTATGATAAAAGCGGTCTATTGTCCAGTCCAAGGCTAAGCAGGAAGACTGGACGCAGCCTCCGTAAATCAGCGCGTTTACGTCTACACTGGGAAGCTGATAAATGCCGGTGCTGACATCTGTCAGATATTCGGAGCCGGTAATGGCAGAGATCCAACCGGAAGTGCCAAGATAAACATGGACATCTCCTTTTTTGCAGCAGGCTGCGCCAATTGCGGCTACAGTAACATCCACTACGCCCATATAAACCCGGACGTCTTCTGTTACTCCCAGTTCTTCTGCTGCTTTCTTGGTTAGATCTCCAACATAACCGGTGCACGGAATCAGTGGCGGAAATTTTTCCAGATCCAAGCCGGCGGTTACATACAGATTCTTTAGGTAATCATCTATAGCAGGGATAGGGGAATACGGGGCGGATCCGGTATAATCTGCCACACACTTTCCGGTTGCCTTCAATACCAAAAAGCCGGTGCAATCCAAAATATATTTGGTCTTTGCATAAAGTTCCGGTTCATTTTGTTTGTACCATAAAAGCTTAGACAGAGTGTCACTGGCGTCCACTACGTGGTCACCAAGTTTTTCATTAATTTCATCTGCCTGTTTTCTGGCACGACTGTCAATCCAAGTAATGTTGTTGTGCAATACTTCACCGGCTTCGTCTACCGGAATAATGCCCATTCCTTGGGTACCAAAGGACATACCCAAAACGCTGTCCTTTGGCACATTTAATTTTTGAATAACGGCATTGGTGGAGCTGCAGATGGCGCTCCAGTAATCCGTTGGATTCTGTTCAGCGTAACCCTGTTGTTCAGAAATCAGCGGATAGGCTGCTGTTTCATATCCATACAGAGTTCCGTCAAAGCCAACCATCGCAGCCTTTACTCCACTTGTACCGAAGTCATAAGCAAGAATATATTTTTTCATTATTCTTCCACCGTTTCAGCTACCTCTACTGGAGTAGTTTCTGCTTCCGGAGCACTCTCTGTTACTTCGTGTTGCGCTTCTGCTGCCGCTTCCCGTTCAGCCAGGTCTGCCTTAATTTGTGCATACTGTTTTTCATTAATGCCAAAGAACATCTGTACAACGGCATGCGCTACACCAAGTATGGCCGGTGCCATCATGCCAATAAACAAAAGTCCTTCTTTAATGGAAGCGGTCAGTTCTACGCCCTCTTCATAACCGATAGCACTCAGGGCAAAACCAACTAATGCGGTACCAATTGCGCCGCCGGCAGTCAGAGTAAAACCGTTTAGGGAATAAATGAAACCGGACTGGTTGTATCCATTCTTCCAGGTGCCATATTCTACTGCCATTGGCAGTTCCAGATAACAGAAGTTGTAGTATGCACCCTGGATAAAACCACCCAGGATAAACAGCCAGAACAGAAGGCCCCAAGACAGAGATTTCTGTGCAGCGTCAAAGCTCATGGTCTTTGCAAGGACATAGAAGATAACGCTGTCAACAACTAAAAGGATAGTCCAAAGGATATAGGCTCTGTTTGTATCTTTCAGCAATTTGATAACCGGGTTCATAACCAGTGCACCAACAACAGTGGCAATGGTCATGGCGGTCAGAGCAATGGTACCCATATCCGGCATTTCAAAGTAATAGTTAAATACATAAACTGCAGCAGAGGAACGGAACGCCTGAATAACATACATCAGGAAAATACCAATAACGGCAATAACTGCAGGTTTGTTAGAGAACAGAGTTTTGAACTGCTGGCTAATCTTCGGCTTTTCTCCGGTGCTGTCTTTCAGTTCCAGTTCCTCTTTCCAGGAACCGTCCGGATTCAGCTCATACTTCTTGGACATAACGTAGTCGGCAATCAGGAGACCAACATAAGGAATACCAAGAACAATGGCAGAAAGCAGGAAGCTGCTACTATTTCC
Source organism: Bacteroidaceae bacterium (assembly GCA_963623075.1). Classification (GTDB taxonomy): domain Bacteria; phylum Bacillota; class Clostridia; order Oscillospirales; family Acutalibacteraceae; genus RUG420. The sequence continues at coordinate 380,648 of CAVFJZ010000001.1, read as the reverse complement.
GCCAAACCAGTTAACCATTGGCATAAAGACAGCAACGGCTACAACAGAAGCAATGGAGCCGGCAACGCCTTTCCATGCAACTAAGGAAGCACGTTCTCCTTCGTCATCTGTCAAAACCTGTAACTGGCAGTTGGTAGGAATGTAATATAACGTACAGCCAATGGCACCCATGCAACCGTAAGCAATAACAGCAAGAATAATGTTCAGGGTCATATGTCCTTCTACTGCAACCCACATTAACGGCCACAGAATAATATTGGCAGGGATAGCAAAACGAACCCAGGTACGGAATTTGCCCCATTTGAAATGGCAGTTATCTACCAGGCCGCCAATTAACATATCCGTAAAGGCGTCAAAAATTTTGGCTCCGGCCATGATGGTACCTGCCAATGCTGCGCTGATTTTCATATAATCTGTATAAAAATACAACAGATAATAACCGACGATAACCCAAGGAAGACTTGCAACAAAGCCTTGGGCGCACCAGATAAATTTGTCTCTGAACGGCAGTTTGCCGGTTTTAAGTGACTTTTCTTTCATACTGGTTCCTCCAAATCATTTGATTTTTGATTAGGTGATTTAATAGGCACAGCAATATTGCACTTCCAGTATAAAAACAGTTTTTCGGCTTGTCAATAAGGCAATCTGCTATTTTTTGTGTGAGTCGTAACTCACGTTGTTACGCCAAAATTTTCATATTTTTGCAAGATTATTATTGCAAAGTAGCAGGAAGCATTTTATACTTACAATATAAAAATTAATTAGAAATTCACAAAACTGAATCGCACAAGATAAAGAAAAGAAAGAGGGAAATTTTCATGTCTAAGTATATTGATGCTTACAATTATGAAGCCATCCATGCACAGGCAGGAGAACTCATGAAGCACCGCAAGCATCTGAAGCGAAGCGCAGTGGACAATTATCTAAAATGGTTTGATGAGCACTGTGACGGTTCCAAAAAGGAAGCAGAACTTGCACAGCAAACCATTCCGGGTGGCATTCAGCACAATTTGGCTAATAACCATCCGTTTGCATTAAGCGTGAATCGCGCGGCAGGCCCTTATTTATATGATATTGACGGAAACCGCTACATTGATTTTCTGTGCGCCGGCGGTCCGACCATCCTGGGTAACACCTACCCGGCTGTTGTGGAAGCCACTTGCAAAGAAATTGCTGAAAATAATATGATTACCGGCCTTTACAGTCCATATGAACGGGAACTGGCCGAATTAATTCACCACTATATGCCGCACGTGGAAATGTATCGTGCACTGGGATCCGGAACAGAGTCCAATATTATTGCCCTCCGTTTGGCCAGAGCCTACACCAATAAAAAACATATTTTACGCCTGGTAGGCGGTTACCACGGATGGTCGGACCAGATTGTCTACAATGCAGACAACGCCGCTGCCGGCATGCTGAACGGCATCCCTACCGACTGTTTCCAATATACTCATCAGGTTCCGGTCAATGACCTTGCCGCACTGGAAGAAGCCATGCAGCAGTATCAGGAGGACGGAGGCGTTGCCGCCTTCTTCATGGAGCCGTTAGGCCAGGACAGCGGCGCCGTCCCAACCACAAAGGAATATGTGGCCGGCGCAAGAGAGCTCTGCAACAAATACGGCATTCTCCTTGTTTTTGATGAAGTAGTAACCGGTTTCCGCATGGGAATGGGCGGTGCACAAGGTTATTTCAATGTTTATCCTGACATTACTATCTTTGGTAAAATCATCGGTGGTGGCTTCGGCTGCAGTGGCGGTATTGGCGGCAGAAGAGACATTATGGAAATGTTAAGCGCCGGTGTTCAGTGGACCACCAACACCAAAGTTAAGGTCGGCGGCACCCTATCCGCCAACCCTCTTACCACCCTTGCCGGTATTACCGTCATTAAGGAACTGGATAAGAAGAACGTACATGAAGAACTGGACAAAACTGTAAATTACTTCATGCAAGGCATTGCAGATATTTCCGAACGGTATGATGTCCCTGCCCTTATCTTCAACCACAGATCCATTCTGCACATTGACGTACACGGCATTCAACACATCCCCTATTTCTTTAAACCGGAAGATCCGAAATTTGATGAGCAGGTGAAGAGTGCCTACCAGAATTACATTGAATTCTCCATGGCTCTTGCTGCAGAAGGCTTAATTATTGCCAACGGCGGGAAAACCTACTTCCCGTATGACGCAATTGACATTGTAGATGACGCCCTTGGTTGTTATGAACGTGTATTCAAAAATTTTGAATAACCCCTGGATACCCGTACATATAGAGTGCATATTACCAAAAGGAAGCAGCGTTGCCGAAAGGCAACGCTGCTTTCCTATTTTCATTTTTATTCCAGAATTTCACATCGCTCGACAATCAGGGCCATACATTGTTCTTTCAGTGAATCCGGCAAAAATGACTCTTCACACAAAGAAAGATATTTTGTCTTTCGCCGTACTACATCCGCCATCATTTTTTCTGCCGCAATTCGGGAAATTCCACAAGTAGCGGCAAAGATAAAGAAATCCTTTCTATGGAGGTTGCGTTTTTTCCCATTCAAAGTAAGTGCAAGTTGCTCTTTGTCTTCCGGTAAAAGTATATTTACCAGAAGCAAATCATAGGCAGGTGAAAGCACATATAGACCACTTCCTTCTTCCGTTTCAATCAGCGAAAAGTTCTTCAGGTGCATGTCTGAGTTCCCGATTACAAAAGAGAAAATCAACCTCAGATAAAGTTCTGTCATATCCAGTCCCTTGCGGCACGAATAGTGTTCAATCACTTTTGCACAACGTTCATAAGAGCCTTTGTATTTGTCCTGCGTCAGTCGCAGATCAAGTTGGCAAAAGTCTTCCATGGCCAACATTTCTTTTCCCTGTTTTCCTCTGCGATCTACTCGTTTTGTGATATACGCAAGCCCTTCCTTCCCCGGCAGCAAAGCATGCGGAACCGTAGCAATCCCCGTTGCTTCAGCCATCAGCATTGCCACATGCTCTGCCTCCGGCAAAGCTTCTATTTCTGGAACCTGTGGTTTCAAAATATATCCCGTGGGATAATTAACCAACGTAAGTCTTGGCGTTTTCTTGTCAGAGAACAAGTGTAACGACAGCTTTTTCTGAACTCCAGGCACAGTAAATCCTTTTCCCGTACTTTCCGTTGCCAAGGTATCCAATGTAGTCTGATTAATTTCAATTTCCGGAAGTTGAGATACCCCGAAGAATCGGCTTATGCATTTTTTATGCCACCCAGAGGATTCATGCTCTGTAAGCGGTTTACCGCAACATAAACAGTTCATCTTTTTTCTCCCATATGCTAACATTCCCAATTCCATCTTTACAGGCCACCAAAAGCACACCGAAGCGATCCTTAGGGTCCAATTTCCAGTTGCGACTGACCACATCCAGCAACCACCCTTCAGGAACTAAACCATCAAAAAAAGGAAACAGTGTTTTGGAAAAATAAGGAGTTTCCGAAAGCGGTAAAGTCAAAGAAACCACGCTTGCCTGCTCACTTTTTAAGTAATCCTTGTCATAAGAAAACGTGTAGCCGTTATCCGTTTCATTCAGTTCCCCGGCAAAGCTGTTCCTTACATAAACATAGGCAGTTCTTAAATTTTCCATTTTTATTTATCCTTTCTGCCGGGCACGGCCTCCATGCCGAACATAGAAAGTGCCACGTTGACCTTGTCCAGCCGAACGGTTTCTTTCCCCTGCTCCAATTCGCGGACAAAGCGAAGACCAAGTCCGGAGCGAATAGCAAACTCTTCCTGCGTCAGACCAGCCGCCCTTCTGTTTTGCTTTACAAAGTCTCCAATAGTACTCATACTTACACCCCATCACAAGATACTAAAACAAATATACACCCGTTCGGGTGTATATTCAATCCTTCTTTGTTAAAGCATACCCGAACGGGTGTATTTATATTGTACAGGCGCTACTTTATACCCGATAGGGTGCATAATTGGTATTGTGCCGTTCATACCACTAGCTTACCCGTTGACTTCTTTTCTCAAATATCCTACAATGAAATCATCTGGAAGGGATTTCCCTCCTGGTGATTGTGTGTTTGTAGGCCCACTCTACCACCTGGTAGAGTGGGCCTACAGCTTTTTATAGTAATTTATAGCAATGCCAAAATTGCTACAAACAGCGCTAAGGCTACTGTGGCCAGAAAGAAAGGGCCGTTTTTCAACGGCCCTTTACTTATCTTATTTGCCTACTCTTAGACGCCGGTTCTTTTCCGTCTAACTACTTTAATTCCAACCAGTGTTCCACCAATCAGAATTACCGCACCCAGAACTGAAGCCTGGAATACTGTGCTTTCCAGCACGCCGGTAGGCGAAACATCCGTCTTCGTATAAACAACCAGCACCGTGTGGTCGGTTGTCATAGTCCCAACAGTTTCACCTGTGTTGCCTGCGCCGTCTTCATAGGTCAGTTCATAACCGTCTTCGTCAGCACCTTCAACCGTGTAGTTCCAACCATACGGAATTACCATCTTCTTCTGCGATGTAGCCTTAGACATCTTCACAGTAGCCGTCAGTTTTGTTCCGTCACTGGTGAACTCAATGTCTCCGTAGGAGACTTTCGTTCCGTCTGCCGGAACCTCAATCGGGCTCAAATCATCCTTACTCAAAGTAATGGTAATGTCAAAGTCCTTCAAGTAGTTGGCATAATCCCCTCTGGTATCTTCATCCAGTGTCAGGGTTTGATACTGATAGTCATAGTATAAGTACAGTTCGTTGTTTTCCGGAATGGTTCCGTCATCATCCAAGCTTGTGGTAGTTGTCTGAACTCTGGAATATGTTTCATTGTATTCATAGTATTCCGAATTTTCCGGAGCATACTGATTCAAAACTACGGTATCACCAATCAGCTGCCGTTCAACTGTATGATAATCCAGTTGATAATATTTTCCATTTTCCTTCTGGATTACCGGGTTTGTGGCTGTACTTTCAGTCCCTTCCGGAACCTGGATGTAAACTTTGTAGTCTACTTCCGTATTCTGGGAAGCATCAACAGAAAGATACTTTGCAACAAAGGTGAAGTACATATCCTCATTTGTTTTCGGATCTCCGGATGCATATGCCATATTAGCATAGTTGTTATCCGTTATAGAGAATACTTCGTTCGGCGAATACGTTTTTTCCGTAACATTTTGTGCAAACGTCAGGGTGTAAACAATGGAGTGGTCTACGGTAACGGTTTTGTAGGATCCATCCTCTTCCTGTTCCTGTGTTTGACTGCCTTCATAATATTCTCTGTTAGTTGCTACATATTCCCAACCTTGTGCCGCATATGTACTCTTCAGCGCAGCTTCTACATAAGCTTTTGCCTCTTCTTCTGTAGAGAACTCCTGATCATGGCCGTCACCCGAAGAGTTCAAAATGTAGTACTTTCCGTTCGGATATTCCTGATAAACGGTAGTAGAAGCCGTTGTGCGGCGTTCCAATACCCATCCTTCAAAAATGTAGTTTTGTTTTTCCGGAGTAGCCAGCGGCATATTGAAATACGCATATTGGCTTTCTACCGTTTTAATGGTAGTGTCCTCTAATTGCGTACCGTCCTCACTTAAGACAAAGTTGTCTGTCAGCTTATCAGCACTGGTAATTTTCCCTCCATCCAGATCATACTCAACATGATATTCATAAGGGCTGGCATTCAAATAAAGCATCCAGTTGTTTGCTTTATTTTGTTCCAAAGCAACCGCATACCAAGTAGTAGTATTGTACGTTTCTTCATCCTGTAAAGAGGTCAACAAAAGATTTTTTTTGTCTTTCTGTGCTTCTTTATTTTTCAAGATTGTACTTCTACCCCAAGACCTATGACCTGTGTTGTAACGGCCGCCTGCAGAATAAATAGCATTTTCCGGAGTACTTGCTTCGGAACCGGCAACACGAATTCCTTCACTACTCTTAGCACCTCCGTCATAAGACATTTCCGTAGTTACGGTATATGGGTTATAACCAGGTTTTACAGAATAAAGGACTAAGTTATTGGAAGTGGTAGTGCTGTCACGCCAATAAGCATTATACTTATGGTAATCATTGGTGGTTGCGTAGTAATAGAAATATCCCCAAGATCTGTCTTCTGTAGACATACCGGTTCTGTCAATACCGTTTAAGCCCAGAATGGTAAGTTCCCTGTTTTCTGTACGCTTGAAGCTGTAATTGACATTAATATCTTCCGTTACATTTTCAACTGTAATCCGATAATAGGTTCTGGTGTGGCTCCATTTTACACAGTTCCATTTATCTTTTCCTACGCCCCAATTACTGAAATCAGCATCCTCTTTTAACCAAAAGCTACCATAGGTGCCAGTAGATTCAAAATACACATGGAAAGTCATGCCATCAACTGTTGTAGTTGCAGTTTGACCAACACTGGCAGGAATGTTCAAAAGGGTTCCGTTTACTTCCAATTTATTCAATTCAAAAGCGGTATCCTTTTCGGATTGAATCCAGAAAGTAGTAGTGCCATGCGGAGAAACGTCTCCCGGTAAAACCTGTGATGCATCATAATACGTCTTATTGTCATCATAATAATTAATCAGCCAATAAAGCGGCTCATAAACTGTTTTTCCATCATGTTCCTTATAGTAATAATACCATTTGTTTTTGGGGTTAGTATCCGTATGATCCAACGCAGCGTAATCATATACGTTGTTTTGTGCATCGGCTGTTGACAAGTCCTTTGTTGCTGCATCGTTCATAACAGCCACAACTTCAGGAACGGTCATTGGACCAAAGCGGTTGGCAATTAAGTCACCATGGCCTCTGGTTTTTGCATTGCCGGAATCATATTCGTCTGTTCGTTCCGGAGTTACATTATTGATTTTAAAAGATTCCGGAATCTTGAACGTAACGGTTAAAACAATGTCACCATCATAATTGTCATGCGTTAAAGTGGCGGCATTGTTGCTGGCAGTTAACGTTCCGGACTTGGATCCGCTGGTATAAGTAATGCTTTCCAAGTGATACAGATTTGCAGAATCCGGAATAGTCAGGATGCGTAGATCATCATCTTTGTATACAGAGCTTTCTACCGTAACAGAGCCGCCCGGATTAGTGGTTTGTGCTCCGGTTCCATCCAACCCGATAATATGGGTTGTTACATTATAAATAGTCTCATAAACAAGGACTATTTTTTCTCCGTCTTTCAAAGCAACACCGGTGTCATCATAATCATGAAGAGAATAATACGTTACACCGTTATATGTGCCGACACGGGAAACTTCCGTTTCTACGCTTCCGGAAACTAAAATTGCTTTACGGAATCCGGTGGATGCATTGGTCATGCCGTACTGTGCCTTAATGTCAGCATCTTGTGTTGCCACAGAAGAAGAAATTAAGCCCGGCTTCAAGCTAAACGTACCATCTTTGTCTTCGCCGTTGACACGTACATAAACAGCAGAATTGTTAAGTGCGGAACTGTTTTCAACAAGATCAATCTTGGCTGCCGGAGCCTGCGCCGGTGAATTCAATGCACCATTGGAATCAGCAACCGTATCCGCTTCCGCACTACCATCTCCATCTTCAACAGCATTATCCTCTGTATCAGCTTGGCTTGCAGGATCCGTGGTGGAGTCATCTGCAGCAGTGGTGGTATCGTCAGATGCCGTTGTAGTGCCTTCCGTGTCTACCGCATTAATGGTAGTACCGGCATCGGCAAGGTTATCTTCGGCCGACGCAAAGTGGAGGCCGACAGGAACGGCGGAAATAACGAAGAGGGCGCAAAGGCAGAACGCCAGGATGCGCTTCAGCGTCTCATGGTTCTGGTTTGTTTTAGAATTCGTACGTTTCATTCGTTGCGCCCTCCTGTTTGTTTTTTCCGCCCCAGCAGTAAGAAAAGGACTGCAAAGAAGCCAATGAAGCCGACGGCCAGCAGGCTAAGCCAGAGGCCAATGTTGGAATCATCATTGGTGTTGACATTCGTACGCGTCTGCGTTACGGATGTCTGTTTTTGTGTGGTGGTTTCCGGGGTAGTTGTCCCCTGAATGGTGTAGTTGCATTCTACGCCATTTTCGTGAAGGATAAGAGTATCATCTTCACAAGTATACGGGGTTAAATCCAGTGTGTTTCCTTCCCCGTTTTTAACAATCATGCCAAAGTCATATACTTTGGCGTCTGGGTTCGGCTGGCCGTCCGCGTTCAACTGGTACAGCTTATAGTCATACACGCCGGGACGGGCATAGGTAATAGAGACGGATACTTTGTCATTCCCTTTCAGGGAAAAGACATATTCGTCTGTACCGGCGCCGTCCGGCATGGGTACGTCTGTATCATCCGGAACAAGGAGGTACTGATAGGTGTCAGTATCTACTTGGCCCGTAATATGCTGGGACACAATAACCAAGCACTTTGTGGCTTCCACATAAGCTGCGCTTGCGCTTACGGCCAAGGTCCCCAGCAGCAGAGCAACCGCCACCAGAATAGATAATAGTTTAGATCTGTTTTCCATGTTCTGTCTCCTTCTCTGACAACGCGCCCTTGCTCTTCTTGCTCTTGCGGTTGTCAAGTAGGCGTGAAAAAAGATATATCAACAAAATAAAAATTAACAGGATTAAAATCCAAGCCCATTTCGGGAGTTTCTCCAGCCACTGCGTAAGGTGGTATACGTCTATGCCGGTACCGGTGTTCTTATCCTCTTCCGGGAACGGATCTGAAACAGGTTCATCCAGAATCTTCCCGACCAGCAAGGACCGACCATTGGTCATATCCGTGGAGCATGTACTCATAACCACTATGTGGTCTGATGTGCTTAAGTCCACGTTTCTGGAATAGGTTGCCTTTTCCATAATATAGGAAAGGTAGTTCTGCCGACTGCTTTCCGAAGAAAGAGCCGGGCTATAGATGGTATTGTCATACGCATCCACTTCCAAAACGGCAACTATTTGCAGGCCATGGTCCTTCCCATGATAGAAAAGATTGCCATATTCGTGGGTATCAAAGTACTCCTGTTCCAAGAAGCTGTCTATTCCGCCGAACATAACCTCACCGGCCATGTGGTGCCCGTAAATAAGCGTGTTAAAATCCGTAAAGTCAGTAGCATTCCGGTAATCCAAAAACAGAGATCCGGAAGCTGTTACTTCTCTTTTTGCATTTAAAGAAAGATATTCGTCATTGCTTGTCTTAGATTGGACCAAAGGATAATCAATGGTGGTGCCGTATAAAGTCAGCCACCCCATAACATCAGGGTTAATGGCCACCAGTTCGTCATAGGATTCCGTATCCTCTTCCGTCGGCTTATACATTTGAAATTGGCTTTTGTCCGCACTTTCATGCACGCTGTTAGAGTCATACCAGGCGTATCCGGCCACAATAATCAGCAGCACTAAAACAACAAGCACTATGGCATCAGTCAGCTTATCCAGAAAACGAACGGCCTTCTTTCCACGCAGTTCAGCTTTGGAAACAGAAGAAATGTCCTTCATGCCGTTCTCCCTTCCTTTTCTGCGATTCAGCTGTGCACTCAAGGGGCCGGTCCCTTCATCGGTCCCAGCCCCAAGTCTAAACAAGGTTAAAACTTAGTTTGCTTTACTTCGCTTAGTTTTCCTTTCTCTTCTTAACAACGTAGAACGTCATACCGCCGGCAGCAACCAGAGCAAGAATGATATACGGTGCGTTGTTGATGAGAATACCGGTTGGAGATACGGAACTATCATCAAAGGTATTGGTGTAAGCAACGTCATCAGCAGTATTCAGGTTGTCATCAATTACATAGGTTTCAACGGTAAGGTCAGTGTGCTTTTCAACAGTATCAACAGTTACATCTTCGCCACTTACCTTAGCAGTAGCGGAAGCAGTATACTGATCTGCCTTAGTAATTGCAGAAGTGCTCAGCTTTTCAGTTACACTGTACTTGGTACCAGCTTCAATTTCATAGAAGCGAAGAGTCTGGCCATCTGCAAGCTTAAATTCCTGTGCAGAACCATAGGCCATTGTGCCAGTACTTGCTTTTGTTCCGTCTGCGTTATAAATGCTGTACTTTGCTACTGCGGTGTCTGCAGCAAGTCTTGGAGCAGTCAGCGTAATTGCAAATTCAAAGCCGTAAGTCTTGTCACCATAGTCACCTTTAACAGTCTTGGAGATATTCAGGAAACCTTCGGTGTCGTCATCATCCTTTGTGTTGGTCTTTCTATACTGGTTGTCAAAGGTGAAGCCCTGTACAGTTACGGTTCTGTCACTGGTTCCGGTTTCTTCTGAATCTCTGGTCGGGTCTTGCTTCTTTACGTCAACCTTGTCACCTTCGGTAGTTCCGTCAGTAGATTTCTTTACTTCAACGGTCTTGGTGCCATCATTCTTAACGTAAACATTCAGAACGTATTTCTGAGAATCATAAGTAAAGCCATCTGCGGTGCCAGACGTTTCTGCTACGGTGTAGGTATAAACACCGGCTGCCGGGAACGTAGTGTTAGCCAAAATGTCTGCCATGGACTTCTTCTGATAAACGGAAGCTTCATCGTCAGCATCATTGGTTTTAGTCCATGTGCCACTATTTGTTGTCATGGTAACGTCAGCAATGCTTGCTGCATAAGTAGTGGTTACATCAGCACCATTGTACTTTGTCTGTGTGAAGGTAAAGGTAAAGGTTTCATTAGGAATTTGAATACCTTCGCCAACTTCCAGATACTTCATTAAGTAGCTGTCAGCAGCTGCACCAGATTTGTTATCTACTGCATCTTCTGCAAAAGCAGCCACACCCATGGTGCCAATCAAGGCTGTTGCCAGGGTAACAGATGTGAATCTTTTTAATAGGGTCTTCTTCATTGGGGGGGGGTCCTCCTTTAAGGAAATTTAATAAATTTTTGCAAGGGTATTTGCCTTTGTACAAGAGTAGGCATCAGAAGTTTCTGCGGCGAAGAATCATCATGACTTTACCAAGCGTGTCCTCTGCCTTGACGGCGCCCATGACACGGGAGTCGGTAGAAGCAGAACGATTATCCCCTAACAGAAAGATTTCTCCTTGCTTTAGCGTAATGGGGAAATCTACCTGATCTACATACGGAAGGGTCGTCTGTGTTTGATCCGGTTCCTGCTGTCTGTGCCCATTAATGTACAATCCGTCCTCTTTGATATCTACCGTGTCACCGGCAACGGCAACCACGCGCAAGATATGCACTTCGTCTTGATACTTCAGTGCTACCAAGTCAGTGGCTACGTAGCGTTTGTCCAGTCGGTAGCAGATGACTGCATCGCCCGCTCTGACGTAAGGCTCCATTGCCAAATTGTTGTAACGGGTAAAGCCAAAAAGGAACGTAAAAAGTAGAACAAAGAGTAGCAAAATAATCAGAATTTTCAGCAGAAGATGAAAAAGATCTTCCCAAACGGAAGTGGTCTTTTTCTCCGGCATTTGTTCCGCTACCGGGATTGTGCTGCTTTGCTGTTCTTCCTGATTCATTGGGCTAACCTCTGTTCCGTAGATTCTCTGTAGGAGAATCAAATACGGGAATCCGATTTGGGATTTCCCTGTGCCTATACTTTAACTTATCTTAAGGCTAAATTTAAACAATTTATGAATAATTTGCACATTTGTTTTTGGCATATCGACAAAATATTGCCTTTTTGTCGATTTTGCTTGTCTGTTTTTTGTCAAACGAGTCTCTTTTTTGCTATTCTCCCTGTTCCTCTGTAAGCTACGGCACCTTTTTGCACCCGGTTTATCACAAATGTGAAACTCACCTGCGATGGGGCGCTCTGCGGTGCACTTCTTTGCCACCGACCTACCTTGCCGTGAAGTGGCTTTTAGGGTATAATTTTGCTTGTGTTTTTTACATTTTATATCCTGTCCCAGTAGCTCAGTAGGATAGAGCGTCCCCCTCCTAAGGGGAAGGCCGGGGGTTCGATTCCTCTCTGGGACGCCAAAAAGCCGAAGGCCACCATGTCCTTCGGCTTTTTTAACCCTTTATATATCGTGTAGCACGGCCAGCACCAAGGCGTTTTATTGAACCGGTTTTAACCATTATGCCGAGGACTGCCTCTACCGTTGTTGGACTAACATCCGGCAGGATCTGACAAATTTCCGCTTTAGAAATTGGTGTCAAACTATTCAGCACGGTTGCCTCCACACGCGCTTTCTTTGTCACTTTTTGAGCGTTGACCACGGCAAAGCGCTTGTCCAGTTCTTTATAGCACATATAAAGCGTGGATAGGAAATTCTCAATAAAGGGGAAATACGAGGACTGCCGCAGGGCTTCGTAATAATACGCCTTGTAGTTGTTGATCTGCTCCTCAAAGGACACATATTTTCCTGCGTCAAAGCCGTTTTTATATAACAGCAACAGTGAGAGCAGGCGGGACATTCTGCCGTTGCCGTCCCGGAACGGGTGGATGCAGAGAAAGTCCAGTATCACACAGGGAATTAAAAGAAGCTGATTGATATTCGCGTCGCTTCGGGCATCCAGATAAGCAAGCTCCAACTGCTCCATTGCTTTCGGCGTTTCGTTTGCGGGCGTGGGACGGAACCGGACACGGCGGTTTCCGTCTGCATCAATTTCCAGAATCACATTATCTTCTGTCTTGTACTGTCCGCCGTACTCATAGCCCGCAAAGCTCATCATCATTTCGTGCAACCGCAGAATGTCGCTCTGCCGAAAGTCGATATGCTCATATCCCAAGTGGATCTCGTTCAGCGCATCTCTGTACCCGGCGATCTCCGCCTCGTTGTGGTTCAGCGGGGCGCTGTTCTGATTGACAATGGCGGCGATACGCTCGTCGCTGGTCACAATGCCCTCGATGGCGTTGGAGCTTTTAATGGACTGCACCTTTGCGACAGCTTCCAGCTCCGTAAAAATCTGCGTGTATTCGTCCTTGCGCACTCCTTCCATAGTTTTGAGCGCCGCAATATTAGAAGTGAGGTTCACAAGGTTTGCAGGCAGCAAACCGTTATTCAAAAAAGAGTAATCGAATTTTCTCATACCGCGTTCTCCTTTCTGCATATAATTACAGCATATTATGTGCAGAAAAGCAAGTCACCATCCGAATTATCTGCATATATATCTTAGAAATATATGCAGATAGAGCATCAAACGCCAAAATCAATGCCCCGCTGCCAATCGGTAGCGGGGCTTCTGCATACAACTTGCTGTAAAAGCAAGTTTGTCTTGACAAAATGGCAAGAAGTTGCTAAATTTATAGTAGCAACTTGAATCGGAGGGATAGCAATGACTGAAACCTTTGGAGATAGGTTATCAAAACTAGCAAAAAAAAGTGGTTATACGCAAAAGGAATTGGCGTCTATGATTGGCGTAACAGAATCCGCCATGTCACGATATTTAAAAGGGGAACGTGAGCCAAAGCTTGAGGTAATTGCAAATCTTGCTACAGCATTAAATACCACTTCAGATTATCTTATTTGCGGTACCGTGGCTGATTATGATTTTTCAGAAATCTATCGACTGGTTGCCCGCAGTACCAGCACCATGACCGATGAAGAAAAGATGAAAATTATGAAAGTGCTTCTTAATAAATGATAGTTGAAAATGAATATACCGATGTAAAGCTTCCCCCAAAACTTTACAATGAAATTGAACAAAAAGTTGTTTCTTTATATAAAGACCTTAATGTAACAGAAGTTCCTATAAACCCTTTTATTATATCCGAGCAGCTTGGATATATAGTAAAACCGTTTTCCTCTTTTGATCTATCAACGCAGAATTTCTTTTCAACGAAAGAGTTGGATGCTATCAATTACTTTAATCCTCAACTGGGTACTTTTATTATTTGTTATAACGATTTGATGTGTTATGAGCGTATTCGTTTTACTCTGATGCATGAAATCGGTCATATTTCTATGGAGCACAAACAGGAAAGTGAACTTGCAAGAAAAATTGCAGATTTTTATGCTGCATATTCACTTGCGCCTTCTCCTATCATTGCACTAAAAAACTGCACTAACTATTTAGATGTTGCAGAAACTTTTGGAGTGTCTCCTAAGTGTGCGGAATTTTGCTTCCAGCGTTTTATAAATTGGTGTCGTGTATCTCAAAAGCTAAAACCATATGAAAAAGACCTCATAAGGCTTTTTCAAAATACATAAGAACGAAAGAAGCATAAAAGATTGCTACCAACTGTCTTTTGTGAGTTCTTTAAAATGGGCGATATTTGCCCCGCCATATAGTCAATTCAGAGGATATAAGAATCCTTCAAACAACATTCTATGCATCCTCTGAAAATATTATTTTAGGAGGATAGTCACATGTATACTATCACAACACCGAGCATCTACTCTAGTGATGCTGTCGATGATTCGTTTCAGGCTTTTTTGGTTAAGGACGCGTTTTTTACTTCAAATGAAGAATATCCAATCCTTCGTAAAGATATGATTTCTAAAACGGTTCCTCAAAAAATTATGCCTTTCAGCAAGGCAATTACTTTTCAAGGTGATTTAAGCACTACATTTATTTGCTTTTTCTCCCCAGATAAAACCTTTGAACGGATACGCAGAAATCCTCGTAAATATCTTCCTTTTTTTAAAAAAACAGCAGGAATTATTGGATTTGATTTTAGTATTCACGATGATATGCCAATCATTAAACAAAAGACCCAGATTAATGACAACCTTTCACTCACATATTTTTATGGGAATAACGGCGTCCCCATAATTCCCAATTTAAGATGCGGAATTGATGAGCTGTTGCCTGAATTTCTTGAAGCAATCCCAAAGTACTCTATGATTGCAATAGGAACACATGGCTTTTCTAAAAAGAAAAGGGAACAGTGTGAATGGTTCTGTTTTCTTGAAAAAAGTATAGAAGTTCTTAAACCTAGCACCGTGATTGCGTATGGTCCGCAATGCGGAAAAACGTTGGAATCTTTCACAGAAAGCACCAATTTTATCTTCTTTGAGCCATGGATTTCACAACGATATAAGGAGATGAAAGAAAATGTCAACTAAAGGCGCAAGCAATCGGTATGGAAATGCACGGGGAAGTCGGCGTGGCTCTAAAACAATTCATACAGGCTTTGCATGGGCAGCGGCATTTAATCGAAGTACACTTGATGACCACTTTAGTCGTCACGGCAAACAACTGGGCTGTCCCACAAAAGAGTCCTATAATGCAAATGCGGTCTCTTTTGCAAATACGGTTGATCGAAAAAACTGTGTAAGCTTTATTGATAAACAAGGTAGCACCTACAAATATAATAAAAAAACTAACACCCTAGCCATAATTACAAAAAAGGTATCGTCATTACCTTTTACAAGCCACAAGGCGGCTACAAGTATTACCTGGAAGAAAAGAGGAAGAAGCAACAATGAGCAAAGATTATCAACCAATGATTTGTCCCATTTGCAAAGGCTTTTATTTTTCAGAATTGCAAGAAGGAGACGACGTTGAAAAGTTGTACTGCCACCATTGTGGATGGCGCTATAGTCTTAAACAAAGACTAAATCCACAGTTAGAGAACGACGCAAATCGGGTCTCTTTGGAAGAATATAAAAAGTGGTATGAATCCAAAATAACAGAGAATCCCGAATTCGATTATTTTGAAGAAAACAAGGCTCTTCCTAAGCAACATAAATGTCCGGTGTGCGGTAGATTTAACTTCAAAGATGAGAGCTGCCATGACGTTTGTCCATACTGTGGTTGGGAAGACGACGGAACCGAAGATAGCAATATAATTGGCGCAAATAGTATTTGCTTTACTGATTACAGAGAGCAATACAAGAGTTATCTTGCTTCTCATCCAGACTACAAATGGAAAAAAGATGGGAATCTATAAAGAATGCCCATTGAGCGCTACCAACACTCAATGGGCTTAAGGATACAAGTATCCTTCAAACAACTTTAGTAGAAAATACTCCTTATCCACCAGTTTGTCAAGAGGCGCCAAAATCAATGCCCCGCTGCCAATCGGTAGCGGGGCTTCTTTTTGCTCTTGGAAACGCTGGTCTCTTAACGGAACAAGCCTTTCTTTTCATATGGTTCGGTTTCTATTGCAATTACCTGATAACCGGTATCTGCAATGGCCTTCTTCAGCTTTTCTTCGTCTAGCGGTTCTTTGGAGATAACCACTGACTCGCCCTTCTGATAGGACGATTTAACGGATTTCACCGAAAAGGTTTTCCGAATGGTGTCATTCATGTGGCTTTCACACATGGAACAGACCATGCCGTTAATCTTCAAAGTTGTTTTTGTCATGGAAGATCACCTTGCGTTTCAGTTTTTTGGCTGCTCCGGATTAACCGGACCGCAACCGCTACAGCCGTTGCAGCTTCCGCCACAGGGACTGCCGCCTGCTTTGCTTGCTTTGTTTTCCTTCACCAAGCTTCGAATGGCAAAGAATACAATAACAGCAATAACTAAAGCAACAATAACAGTTGACATAACTTATGCCTCCTTTGTTACTGTCTCCTTCATCTTTTTGGCCTTGTCCTGTTCAGGAGAGTATCTCTTCTTGAAGAAGAGCAGGTAGATGAAGCAGGCAAGTACTAAGAATGCAGCAATTACGCTGACAATATTATAAGATGCATAATTGGTGCCATACGCAATCAGGGAGCCAATCTGGTTAATCATAAGCGCAACGCAGTAGGCCAGTCCGCACTGATAAGCAATGGCAAACCAAGTATACTTCTTGGACATCATTTCCCGTCTCATTGCACCAACAGCGGCCATGCAAGGTACGCAAAGCATGTTGAAGATCATCAGGGAATAACCGGCAACCGGTGTATAAGCGGCTGCCAATTGCGGCCAGAATTCGGTACCGTCCTCTGCAACTTCGGCAAAGCCGTACAGAACACCGAAGGTACCAACCAGGTTTTCCTTGGCGATTAAGCCGGTAACGGATGCCACAGCAGCACGCCAGTCACCAAATCCAAGCGGATGGAAGATCCAAGCAAATACGCCACCAATGGAAGCCAGGATAGATTCATTGGTGTCAACCATATCAAAGTGCCAGTTGAAGCTCTGCAGAGCCCAGATAACAATGGTGGATACCAAAACAACGGTACCGGCACGTTTTACATAGGCCCAGGCACGTTCCAGCATGGTTCTGAGAACACCCTTTACGCTTGGCAGATGGTAAGCCGGCAGTTCAATAACGAACGGAGCCGGGTCACCGGAGAACATCTTGAACTTCTTCAGAATAATACCGGAAACAATAATGGCAGCAATTCCAACGAAGTAAGTGGATGGAGCAACCCAAGGATTGTCCGGGAAGAATGCACCGGTAATCAGTGCAATAATTGGTAACTTTGCACCACATGGAATAAAGGTGGTGGTCATAACGGTCAGACGGCGGTCATTGTCGTCTTCAATGGTACGGGATGCCATAATTCCCGGAACACCGCAGCCGGTGGAAACCAGCATAGGAATAAAGGACTTACCGGACAAACCGAACTTACGGAAAATACGGTCCAGAACGAATGCAATACGAGCCATGTATCCGCAGTCTTCCAAAATGGCCAAGCAGATGAACAATACCATCATCTGTGGCAGGAAGCCAAGGACTGCGCCGACACCGGCTACAATACCGTCCATAATCAGGCCATACAGCCAGTCGGCAATGTTCAGGCTTTCCAGCCAGCCGCCAAGATAGGTCGGTACCCATTCTCCGAACAGAACGTCATTTACCCAGTCAGTCATCATGGTGCCGACTGTGGAAATGGAAATGTAGTATACGGCAAACATAACTACGGCAAAGATGGGAAGTGCTGCCCAACGGTTGGTAACAACACGGTCAATCTTGTCAGAAGTGGTCATGCCGGACTTGTTTTTCTTGTCATAGCACTTGTCAATAACAGTTGCAATATAAGCATAACGGTCTGCGGTGATAATGCTTTCGCAGTCATCATCCATCTTTTCTTCACAGGCGGCTGTCAATGCTTCGGCCTGATTCAGCGTGTCTGCATCCAAAGAAAGGTCATTGATGATTTCACTGTCTCTTTCAAACACCTTTACGGCATACCAGCGGCGGCTGGATTCCTCCGTAAACGGAGCAACAACGTCTTCCATCTTTTCCAACGTTGCTTCTACTTCGTCAGAGAACTTGTGCTTCGGGCGGTCAGTAACAGCCTGACCGGCCATAGAAACAGCAGCCTGTGCTGCTTCGTCAATTCCGGTTCCTTTTAAAGCGGAAATTTTTACAACTTTGCAACCCAGCTCCTGGCCCAGTTTATCCGCATTTATAACGTCACCCTGCTTATCAACAATGTCCATCATGTTCAGGGCAACCACAACCGGAATGCCAACTTCAATCAGCTGGGTGGTCAGGTACAGGTTTCTTTCCAGGTTAGATGCATCCACAATGTTCAGGATAACATCCGGCTTTTCATGAATAATGTAGTTTCTGGAAACCACTTCTTCAGAGGTATAAGGGGAAAGCGAGTAAATGCCGGGTAAGTCTTCTACAACAACCGACTTATCGGATTTCAGTTTACCTTCCTTCTTTTCTACGGTAACACCGGGCCAGTTACCGACATGCTGGGTGCTGCCGGTCAATGCGTTGAATAACGTGGTTTTACCGGTGTTTGGGTTACCGGCTAATGCAATTTTAATCGCCATTTTTGTCCTCCACTTCTTCAACTTCAATCATTTCTGCATCGCCCTTACGAATGCTGAGTTCATAACCGCGAACGGTCAGCTCAATTGGATCTCCCAAAGGTGCTACTTTACGAACATAAACTTCTGCGTTCTTGGTCAACCCCATGTCCAGGATGCGCCGGCGAAGCGCTCCGTCACCGTGTGTCTTGACCACTTTCACAGTTTGGCCCACAGCAACGTCTCGCAATGTTTTCATGTATATGCTCCTTTCAATCTGCAAGGATGACATGGTTAGCCATAACTTTGTTAACGGCAAGCCGTGTTCCTTTGACTTCAATAATCAGATTTCCGCCCAATTGAGAAACAACTCTTACGGTATCTCCTGATACAAAGCCCAGATCTTCCAGGTGCTTCTTCATTTCCGGTTTTCCGTGAAGCTCCTTAATGGTTCCGGTGGCTCCTTCTCTTAGCATGGATAATGGCATCATCCACATCTCCCTTTCTGTTAGAATAAGTTAGCATCATCTAACCGATAATATTCTACACGATTTCTGCAAGATAGCAATAGCTAACCAAAAGAAAGTTATTGGCAAATAAGCCAAGCTTTCCCGTTTCGTGTCGGTAAAACTAGACAAGTTGTTAAAGAAGAGAAAAGGAAACGGGTCCTCCGAACGGAGGACCCTGTTTCTTAGAAAATCACTTATTATTTAATCGGTTCAAAATCAGCAGCGCCATGTTTGCAAATGGGGCAAATAAAGTCATCCGGTAACGTTTCGCCTTCATACACGTAACCACAAATTTTGCAAATCCAGCCTTTTGCTGCGGTCGGCTTTGGCTTTGGTTTTACGTTGGCATGATAATAGGCGTACGTCATGCTGGGTTCCTTGTTCAAAATCTTAACTTCTGTAATAGAGCAAAGGAACAAACCATGAGAGCCTAAGTCCAAATAATCTTCTACCTGCAATGCCAAAGCGGAGTTAATACAGAAGTCCAGGTGAGCCAGGCCATTTCCCATGCGAGTCATAGAGAAGTCCTTGCATTTGTCCACCGTACGTCCGCTCTGGAAGCCAAAATTTTGAATGATTCCAAACGGACAGCTTTCCGTCAGACAGTTGACCACAAGCTTCCCTGTGTTCTTTACCACGGCATGCGTATAATTGCTTTTGTTAATGCTGACGGCTATCCGATCATTGGCCACCTGTGCCACCGCATTCACAATGCAACCGGTATCCTTGGTTCCATCGTGGCAAGTAATGACGTACAGTCCATAGCCAATTTTAGCCAGTCCGTTTCCTAACGTTTCTTTGTCATACATGAGTTCCACCTCCTGATTTTTATTTTTATAATTCTTTAATGAAAATGCCATCCTTCATAACTGCTTTTAGGGTAAGATCCGGGGCCCAGCGGACCAAGTCGGCCTTTTGACCCGCAAGGAGATATCCGCGGTCAGAAAGGCCAAGACGGGCCGCCGGGACCATGGTGGCGGCAGTGGCCGCCTGTTCCAGTGGAACGCCCATGTGGACAACGGCGCGAACCACGTCGGCCAGGTTGGTGACGGAGCCGGCAAGGCAGCCGGTTCCTTCCAACACGGCCTTATTGCCGTGCTTCATGACCGGATGTCCGCCCAGCATATAGGTGCCATCCGGCATGCCGGTGGCACGGATGCTGTCGGAAATCAGGCAGATCCGGCCTGCCATTTGCCGAAACAGGTTTAAAACCTGTTCTGCCGGCACATGAATGCCGTCTCCAATCAGCTCCGCCGTTGTCTCCGGGTGTTCCAGAATAGCGCCGGCCACGCCGGAATCAGAGTCATCCCATTTGCGCATGGCATTATATAAATGCGTGGCGTGATTGGCGCCTTCTGCAATGGCCTCCTCCGCCACCGCTTTGGTAGCGTTGGTGTGCGCCATAGAAACAATGGCTTGCTTATCCAACCACTTAATTAGTTTTTTATTCAGTCGAATTTCCGGCGCAACACCAACAATCCGGATGGCTCCTCCGGCCGCCTTTTGATACTTCTTAAACAGCGCTTTGTCTGCCGTCTTAATATAATCTGCATCCTGGGCGCCTTTCTTTTCCGGCGAAATGAAGGGGCCTTCCAGGTTCACGCCCAGCACATCTGCCATAGTTGGAATGGCTTGCTGCATTTCAGCGTGTATGGCCGACAATGCTTTTAGCAAATCTGGTTCTGAGATAGTCATAGTGGCAAGCAAAACGGACGTGACCCCTTGGCCCGCTTCATATTCCCGGATTTTGCGGATGCCTTCGCCGTCGGAGGCATCCGCTCCCATAGCGCCGTGCAGATGCAGGTCAATTAAGCCCGGCAGCAAATAGTCCGCGCCGTCTTTGACGCCGTCCTGCAAGTATTCCACTGACACAATTTTATTTTTCCAGGTCTCTACTCTGGCTTCCTGAAACGTGCCGTTCGGCGTCAGAGCATTTACATGTTCAAAAATCATAAGCCTTTACTTTCTTCTTTTACTTTCTTCACCGCGGCCAAAGACTTTCTGCCATATCCCATCATATAACGGGAATAGTGCGCTAATTCTTTTGCCTTCTGCCATCCATGAATATTTGCCTCTTCCACTGTTCTTGTGTTGATATTGTCTTTCCAAAGGAAAGAGACGTAGTGACTGGCTCGCGGAGCAAATTCATCATAATTCCGATCTTTGGTCCAGAACACTTCCATGGCGGCCACCACGCGTGGGAACAACATAGATTCCAAACGGTCAACAGTGGCAATATGCTCCGCCCAGATGCAAGATTCGTATCCATATATCTGCGCATCCGGCAGAGTTTTCATGCCTTTTATATGCGGTTCATATTCATAAACCGCTTTCAGCGAATACATAGAGCACGGATAGTCCAAATAAAGCGGCTTAAAATTAGATAGGATAAACTTGCGCCCGGCGGCCGCTTCTTCCTTACAGTATCCGCCCTGATCCATCCAGTACTGCACCACAAAGTCTTTGTCCACATACCCCGGGCCAAGCTTTACGCTTTCATTCCAGCACAGTAACGTTTTGCCGTATGGGCGTAATAGACCGGCCGCATAGTTCATTAGGTGTGCTTGTAATTCTTCTTCGTTTTCCATGCCAAGTTCTTTCATTTTTGCCTGGCAATGAGGACAAAGCTGCCATTCGGTTTTGGGAGCTTCATCGCCGCCAAGATGGAATTCCTTAGCCGGGAACAGGTCTACCAGTTCTGCAATCACGTTTTGAATAAAGTCGTAGGTTGTTTCTTTGCCGGCACACATGATAACAGGGAAAATACCACCCACGGTGGGCGGTGTAATTTTGTTCCCACGGCAGGTTAGCTCCGGATAGGCGCTGAGTGCCGCTGATTCGTGCCCCGGGATTTCAAATTCCGGAATAATCCGGATGTTCCGCTGTGCTGCGTAGGCGATCAAGTTCTTTACTTCTTCCTTAGAATACTTCTGATTTCCATTGGCTTCCGTCAGCTTTGGATACGCATCTATTTCAATGCGCCATGCCTGGTCGTTCACGCAGACCCAGTGCAGCACGTTGCATTTTAACAGAGCCAACTGTTCTATTATTTTTTTCATTTCATCTATGGTAAAGAAATGACGACAGGAATCAAAGGATTGCCCCCTGCGGGTGCACTTCGGCCAGTCGTGAACCGTCAGGCATGGCAGCGTGTCCGCTTGGCGCAACAGCTGATACAAACTAACCAGTGCATTGCTTGCGCCTGCGCGGTCCCCATATCGGATGGTGACGCCTGCTTCCGCGGCCTCAAGGAAATATTCTTCGGCTTTTGGAAGAGGTTCTTCCAAAAGCGTTACGTTTACCTTGAGTCCGCCCAGCGGCGCCAGACGGTCCTCTAACAGCAGGGCAAGGTGGCGGACGTCGTCATTGCACGCAATGACTCCCTGCGCCACCTTCCCCACCTTTCCATTCCTTTTCTTAAATTCTCCGTTTGGTTTTGGAATTAAATACACTTCATCATCCCCACTTGTCCGGAGCGCATCCCTGCCGCATCCTTTTCTCAGCTTCATTCTATCATATAAGACAGAAAAAAGCTTCTGCCTGTGGGAGCAGAAGCTTTCGGAAAGCATTCGGTTATTAAGCATTCAGATAGGAAACTTATTTTGCTTTCAGGAAACAGAATACAAAACTTGCTAAAAAAAGGCAATCTATCTGTTAATAAAATAACAAATGGGAAAACGACAGAGCCTATTGCAGATCAGTCTTCTGCAATAGGCTCTTGTCTATGGATGAATGAATGAAGGAGTGTATGTGCTATTTGCAATTAACGTCGGGCTTTTTGATTCCGGTTCAGGTAGGAGCATCCCGTTTCGGATTGGTTAGCCTTTGCTAACTGCTTGCCCATAGTTTAGTCCTTTCCCTTCATTCTGTCAACTATTTTTTCTTAGAACAGATGAATGCCGCCAATGTTAAAGAGGCCTACAAAACCATCAATCATGGCTAAAAGAGCATTTACCAGATAAGGAACATCTGCAATATTAAACATTTTCTTTCTTCCTTTCTTCTTTCTCCTTGTTTTATTTGCTTGCTCAATTATTTTACGGGTTTCCGCCGCTACTGTCAATTGTACTGCCGCAAAAGAAGCCGCCCAGTCTTTTGCGACTGGGCGGCTTCCCGTGTAAGCATTAATTAATATTTACATGCAGTAAATTCGGATTTGTGTGTAATACTGATAAGACAATTGCGGGCGGAAGCTAACAAGTCAAGTTGGCTTCCGCCAAAAAGTCTAAATTAAAATTAAGCTTTGTCTACTAAAAAGAAGTAAGTAAAACTTACTTTCTCTTAGCGATAACGAAAGCAGCGCCGGAAACGGCAGAGATTGCTACAACAGCAGCGAAAGCGGCATCACCAGTCTTGTCGGTGTCTTCCGGATCAACATCAGTTACCGGATCAGTGTCGGTATCAGTGTCAGTGCCGGTGCCGGTACCAGTGCCGGTACCAGTGCCAGTGCCTGTGCCAGTGTTGAACAGGCTGGCGCCGGCTGCAGAAGCAGAAATAGCCATGCAAAGAACAAGGCTAAGAGCTAAAACAGTTGCAAGAACTTTCTTCATGTGTATCATTCCCTTTCCTCAGATTTGATTTCAGTACCAGGGACACACATCCCACTTACTTACTCTTCCAATTTTAAGCGTCAAAGGCACCTTTGTCAACGTATTTAGGCTTTTTTGTGCATGTTTAAGCCCCCATGAAAACTTTCATGAGGGCTTTTGGTAAGTGTTAACAATTTTTTTACAAATAAACAGTTTTGTCTATTTCTTAGCGGTTTTTCTGAGAAACTACAATGCCGTTTCTTACCGTATAAACCTTTGTTTTCGTAGTTACGGTTCCGCTGTAGCTGGTATCTACCACACCGTTCCGTACGTAATAAGCTTTACTTGAGCAAGAAACAATGCCGTTATAAGAGGTTTGTACAACACCCTTTACTACATAATAGGTCTTGCCGCCAGTGGTAACCATTCCGCTATAATCTGTCTTTACAATACCTTCCTTAACATAATAAGTAGTATTGCCGGCCTTAATAACACCGGTATATTCAGTTATAACGCGGTTCTTCTTAACATAATACTTTTTGCCGTTAATGGTAACAATACCGGTTACGTCAAACTTTACGGTACCGTTCTTTACATAGTAAATACCATAGTCGGATTCACCAAGGCCGGTATAAGACGTCTGTATTTTCCCACTCTTGCGGTAAGCCCATACGCCACTTACTTTGGTCAGCCACGGATAACCGTTTGGTCCTACGGAGGCAGCTGCACGTTTTCCTTCCGGAAGAACCTTAATAATACGGTTTGCCATGTCCTGGTGTCCGGCAGCAGTCGGGTGCGGGTTATAAACAATGGTCATTGTGCCATTGCTATTGTCTATGCACTCTTTGAAGCTTTTGGTAATCAGGTCTACGCCGGTCATATCAACGTAGTAGCAGTTGTCATACTTGGCAGCCAGATCTTTTTTGGTCTGGTTCATCTTGTTATAAGAAAGCGCGTCAAGCAGAGGCCCAAGCATAGGTGCATCGTCCCAGTCAGAGAAGGAGTTGTAACTACCAACCAGAACCAGCGTAACATCCGGATTCAGCTCATAAATTTTTTCTACAATAGCCGGATAGTTGGTGTAATAACCCTGCATGAGGTCATATCCAACTTCTACCATATAAGCCATAAATGCCGGCCAGGTAACCAAGTGCATAATTGCACTTAAGCCTTCACTCATGATGTTGCCAACGGTGCCATACTGTTTCAACGCATAGGAAATGGCTTCTGTTACGTCTGTAGCACCTGTCCCGGTATCACGCCAAAACAGAGAAATGGCGGAAACAGGAAGCCAAGTGTCATTCAGACCAATGTCCAACGTAATCAGATCGGCATTCTTGACTGCACTCTGATAAGTACTTCTCTTTTTCAGCAGATTTTGATAATCATAAATATTTCCGCTGGCGGAAGCTAATTCCCCAACATATTTTTTGGTAATGTTGTCTCCGGAATAATCGTCGTCCAACATCATCCGCACTTCCTGTGTGCGGAAGCCGGGTGCACCTAACGGATAGGTTGTTCCACCGTAGTTAGAGGTGGCCTGTACCGCCTTGGAAACCAAGTTCGGATAACTGCCGTTGATGTTCTGCCACGGCCACACATACTGCCCATGCTGATTGTATTCTTCCAAAGAGAACCCGGAAGCAATACTGTCCCCAATGAAGGCATATTTCTTATATTGTCTTACAGTGGCAGCGGAAGCTGCATTTGCTGCAACCGCAGCAATGGAAGCCAACATGGAAATTGCCATTACAATTGCGGCAAGCTTTTTCATTATTTTTCTTTTCATGAGGCCCTCCTTCAATTAGCGATCTTTAGAAGAAACTACAACACCGTTCTTAACAGTGTAAACCTTGGTTTTGGTGGTTACTGTTCCGCTGTAACTGGTATCTACAATACCATTTTTTACATAATAGGAATTGCTGGAAGCACCTACTATTCCGGTGTAATCCTTTTGTAAAACACCGTTCTTTACATAGTATTTGGTTCCGTTAGAGGTAACAATGCCGGTGTAGCTGCTCTGAACCATGCCTTCTTTGACATAGTAAGAGGTGCTATTGGTATTTACCATTCCCGTGTAACCGGTTTGTACTTTATTCTTTACAACATAGTATTTTTTGCCGTCTACGGTAACAATGCCGCTTACGTCAAATTCAACTTTGCCATTCTTTACATAGTAAATGCCGTATTCGGATTCTCCAAGTCCGTTGTAGGTACTCTGAATAATGCCGTTCTTACGATATGCCCATACTCCATCTACCTTCGTCAGGGTTGGATATGTGCCACTTACATAAGTACTGCTGCGGCTTCCGGTAGGAAGTGCTGCAATAATCTGATTATACATATACTTATGGCCGGTAGCGGTTGGATGCGGATTGTAGCCGGAATCATCCAAAGTCAGGTTGCCCGGCAACGGCATGGTGAAGTGTTTGCCGATAACATCTACATCGCCAACATCGGCGTAATAATAGTTGTCATAGCTGTTCTTCAGGCCCAGCTTCAGGGAGTTCATTGGGATATAGCAGCTAATCTGCGGAATTACGTAAATTGGCACTTCCCAATCCTTGAAGGAGTTGTAACAGCCAACCGAAACTACGGTAACATCCGGGTTCAGCTTGTAAATGGCGTCAATAGTGGCGGTGTAGTTAATGTAGAAGTCCATCCAGAACTTGCGAACTGCGTCTACCACCAGGGCAGTCAATCCCGGTGCAGTCATAATCTGTTTAAACGCATCTCCGAAAGCCTGTTCCATGGCTTCCCAGCTGCCAAAGTAATTGAAGGCATTTTTCAAGACTTCATTTACGTCATCTCCGTTAATGGCATAACCAACGGTCATAACCGCAGCCACAACAGAGAACCAGGTATCATTCATGCCAACGTCAATGGTAATCAAGTCTGCCGACTTAACAGCTGCTTTATAATAAGGTTTCATTGCCATTAAGTCATTGTAATTGTATGCGCCCATGGACAACTCGGTAATTGCTTTCCCCTTAACAACCCAGTCTCCACTATAGGAATCATCAATTAACATGCGGATTTCAGAAGACCGGAAACCCGGGCAAGCATATGCATATACCGTGGTTGCGCCAACTGCTTTGGCAACCAGATCTGTATAAGAGCCCTTAATTCTGGTCGGAATACTTACTTTTCCATTGGTCTTTGAATAGTAATCCCCTTTGCTTAAGATGATATTGTCACCCTTCAGTTTGTTGCAATAATCTGCCAAACCAAAGCCGGATGCAATACTGTCACCCAAAGACAAATAGGTTTTATATGTCTTTACGGTACTTGCCGTTGCCGCATTTGCATAAACTGCGGCAATAGAACCCAGCATGGTAACTGTCATCAACAATGAGATGATTTTTTTCCATGTCTTTTTCATTCCTCTTTCTCCTTTACTTGATTTTAACGGACAGCAAAATAGCCACCCCGTACTTACAGGATAACACACGGTTATTTTAGCCTTGCCTCGGGGTCGTGTCAAGTAAACCAAAAGCCGTCAAACTGTTGGAATTTAGCCATTTTCCCCGCATTCTTTTTCATAATATCCATAAATCTGCGCCTATTTTTGGCAAAAATCGGAATTTCTTTGTCTGTTTTGTGCGATTTAGCCAGTCTGATTTGCTAAAATATGACAAAGTTAACAAGAATGTGTGAACAAAATAAAAACAAAATTGATTTTTGTACATATTTGTGTTAGCATAAGACCCAGTAAACCAGAAAAAATCCACATCTGGTATGTAACGTGGTGTTAGCACCACTAACATCCACAATTTTTGGAAAGGAATCCTACGGAAATGGTTAAAACTATTAATCTCTTAAATGATGAGGCAAAGCGCCTTAATGTTTACCACCTGGAAGACTATGAACAGTTCTTCATGGATGATCCAAGCAAACCGTCCGCACGTATTTATCAGACAAAAAAAGGAAAAAAGGCTATTGAAGGTCTGAAAATGATTCAAAAGGAGTACAACATCTCCTGGTATAAAGCCGTTAAGGCTCGCTGGGTTGACAGCATGGACAAAGAGTTCATCTTCTACCGCGGCAACAGTATCTCTGCTGCGGAAGCCTTCCAAAAAGCAGATCAGCTGGCAGAAGCACTTGCTTATATTGGCATTCAAAAAGGAGACGAAATTCCGTGCTGCCTCGGCAACGTTCCGGAAACCGTTTACCTGATGTTGGCCGCCAACAAGCTGGGCGCCAAAATCAATTTCTTTGGCGCGCACTATGACCCGCAGTTTATTGACATCATCCTGTCCCAGACTTCTCACAAGCTCTTTATTGCTTCCGATGAGTATTACGGCCAGGTAAAAGATGCCGTTGCCAAACAGGATTTCCTTTACAAACTGATTATTTCTCTGGCCGACTCTCTTCCAAAGCATCCGGAAGAATGCCCGGAATATGAACCGGAGCTGGATTCTTATTATCGCTACGAAAACAAAGCACAGGCGTATATCGCAGAAGACATCAGTCTGATGAGCTGGGACGAATTCCTGGAGCTCAGCAGCAACTTCACCGGTGAAATTGTGGATGACAATGACCTGTATACCGATTTCTTAGTAACCTATACCAGTGGTTCCACCAAGGTTGGATTCCCGAAACGGATGATTCACTGCAACCGCTCTCCCATCTGCGTTGGCGTATTCCATGATCCGGAACTTTGCGGCAACCCGGCCAAGAAGGGACTACGTTCCTTAGCACATATCCATACGGACTCCAACACCAACCTGATTACTTCCATTTCTGACGCTTTCTTCCAAAATTGGTCCGTTGCCATGGAACCGGAATATGACAGAGAACACTTCTTAGATATTCTGTTCCTGGACAAGCCGAATGTCTGCATTGCAACTACCAGCTTTTACATTGAAACCGCCAGACGTTATCTGATGGAAGGCAAGTACAACGATCGGAAACTGGACTTCTTACTTTCCCCGCTCTGCGTTGGTGAAGGCACCGCACCGGGCGAAGAAAAGTTCATTAATAAGTTCCTGAAAGAAAGCAAAGCCGGTAGCGGCGTCAGTCTGGCAGGGCCCATTCATTTCCCGTACGTTACCATTGGTATCGGCGGCGGTGACACCGAACACGGCGGCATTTATTATTCCCTGTGGAAAGGCTTCTACCAAAAGCTGAACAAGTTCAAGCTGAAGGGCGAATCCTTCGGTATGCGTCCGGTACCTTATGTTCAGGTAACTGTTCTTCGCAAAGACGAAAACGGAGAATATGTAGAATGTGACTACAACGAAAATGGCATTATTGTTGCCAACTCCTTTACCAACCTGTCCACCTACAAGAGTTATGAAAAGGTACAAGACAAAATTATTACCGACAACAAGGGCCGCGACTGGCTTTCCTGTGACGTATTCGGATACATTGACTCCATGGGTAACGTTCACATGAAAGACCGTCGGGACAGCCTGGTTACCATGGAAAACGGTGACAAAGTATATCCGTTCCGTTTGGCCGATGTAGCTTCTGAAGATGACCAAAACATTCTGACTGCCGTAGTAACCGAAACCGAATACGAAGGCAGAACTCATTTTGTTATTAACTATGAAGTATCGCCGCTGGCCAACCTGAGCGCCGACGCCGCCAGCCAGGCCATGGATGAGCGTCTGCAAGCCGCTTTCCCGCAGCTGCATGACCGCATTCTGTATCGTTACTTTAATGATGTTTACCTCTTCCCGCTGACCGGTTCCGGTAAGCGAAACGTAGTGGAAGTAGCCAACAAGGGATACGCTCACACCTTCCGCATGGAAGACGGCAAAAAAGTAGACGTTGAATAAAGCGCCTTTTAAAACAAGTTAAAAAGGACCCACCGTTATGATGTCCTTACCTGGGGGTTGGACATTCATAAAAAGTGGGTCCTTTTTTTGTTTTGTTTAAGATAAAATAATGGGCTTCTTTTCCGGTTTCGTAGAGCCGGAATTTAACCAGGAATGAATCATGTGGAACAGTACTTCTATTGCACGATAAATCAGTTCCGGCGGTGTATCTCCGGGGAGTGCCGTAACCTTTGCTTCGTTTGCTGTACGGCCATCGGAAATGCTGACATAAAGATAATAATCTTTGGTCCCGTCTTCCATGGTCTTGGCATAAACTTTAGAAACAACAGCCCCAAGATCTGTTGCGGTTTGCTTCTGTGTTTGCCGCGCCAAGCGAACAATATAATCTTCCGAAGATTCCTTTTCCGCTTTTCCCTGGGTGTACTGACTTAACAGGACTGTATCTTGCATATTGATGATTGCTGCTACATTTTTCAGGAAGTCTACCGTCTTAGTATCCGCAACCGAAACCTGCTTGCCGGCAGCCCGTAGGTTTGCCACAACCTGTGCTATAAACGGTTCATTAATTGGTAAGCGCGGTGGTTGTGGTGCAGTATCCTTTATGGGGCTGACTTCTTTTTCCGGCGTTTTGGCACCGGTAAAAAAGAGCTTGGCATCCATATGATCCTGTAAATACGGCAATACGCTGTCTTGCATTAAATACTCCATCCGCGTCGGATCCAGTGGTAAAGCCACAAGGATCTGCCGATTTGCCTTAATGGCAAAGCCGGAATACAAGCCATCTTCCGACAGCAATGCATCCGCATCTGCAGGTAGCTCTGCCTGCTCCAAGACGGCTTCCGGAGGAAGATTCGGACAAGTTTTCTGCAAGTGTTTTTGTAACGAACGATTGCTTCGCATTTTTAAGCCAAGTGCATCGCTCATAAATTTTTTAAATAACGGAAACAGGTCCGGATCTACTGTGACTACCACTACATCGCTGTCATCCAGAGAGGCACGAAAGCCTTCTAAAAACGACGCTTCGGTAGCATATCCGATAAAATCCGGGACCCGGCAAACGTCACCCAAGGCTTCCTGAAACGCATTTAAAATACGTTCCTGCGCCGTGCGCATATCCGCCGTCAGTTCAATTCCAAGGTTCAGAAAGTTGAGCTTCATTCTCCTTCTCCTTATGTATCTTGGTTGTACCACTTCTCCGCATTCTTATACGGATTACTCAGGCCTTTGGCATCATAATAGGCCTGTGGATACCGCGGGTTGCTGTTTTTGGTAGCAAGGCTGGTATCTACGGTTTCGTCTTCTCCGTCCCGAACCATGCGGCCTACAACAACCAAACGGGCTTCTGTAAAGTCATAGGTGCAGGTGGACAAGGTAATCAGCTTATCCCCTACTTCAATATCTACGCCCGTGGTGTAAAGTGCGCGTTGATTCAACTGTTCTACGTAGCCAACAAAGGCTTCGTCGCTGACGAAGTTGGACGTTGGGTAATTGAACAGATAACCATTGTCTCCGGAAGCAGTACCATTGGTAATGAAGACAGCATAAACCTTAAACTTATAATTTGCATAAAGCGTGTCATATTCAATAATCGGATGCGCCTTGAATCCGTCAATGGTCTTGTATTCCTTCAGATTGGTAAACATCTGGTCATCCCGCCGCATGGAATGCGCATAAATGGTTGAGTTGTCATCCAGCGGGTCAACCTTATTATATTGATCCAGATACGGCGCACCATAAGCACTATAGGTCTTGCTAAAATTATGTTTCAGATAATAATCCGAATTCTGCATGACAGGGTAGTTAATGCCAAGGCCGTCAATGGTAATCCACCCAATCAGATCCTGATTTTGTGCATACAGCGTTGCAAACTTAACCTGCATTCCTTCCGGGAAATCTATATCCGGGTATTTGGCTTTGATTTCCTTCCACTTGGCTTCTACTTCTTCATCTGTATATTCGGTATCAACAGCTGCCTGTGCATTTTGGTTTACATGGGTATTGTCATACCGTTCCTTGATGGTATAGCCAAAGTAAATGGCACAAAGAATCAGGGAAATGGCAGAAATGATAACTACCAGCTTGCGGACTACTTCAAAAGCAGAGTCTCCCTTTTTCGGAAGAATAGCGCCTTTTTTCTTGGACTTCTTACCGGAAGCTTTCTTTTTGCCGGATTTTTTTTGTGTATTGTTTTCTGTCTCTGGCGAGTCAGCTTCCGCGTTTTCTTGCGGCAATTCCTGTCTTCTTGGACGCCGATCCGGCGTTTCTTCAAAAGCAGCTAAAGCAGCATCTACCTCTTTTGCGGACTGCGTGCTCCGGTTTACAGGGCCCTGCGCTTGCTGCATGACTTGCTGTGCAGCCTGTCTTGCAGCAATTTGTTCCTGTGCTAATTGTTGCTGACGAATCCGTTTCTGTCTGGCAGCATAGGCCCGCTCTGCAGGAGTGCCAGACTGGATAGGATTTGGCTCAACCGGCGGTTGCGGCGTTTCCACTGCCGGTTGATTTTTTATTGTGCCCGTTGCAGGAGCAACGGTTTGCTGTGGGAACGCCTCAGATTTTGGGTGACTTTCACCCGTTGCCTGTTTACCGTCATCAAAATGATCCAAAATGGAGTCTACATAACTCCAGTATGCTTCATCTTTGCCATCTCCGACTACTTCTTCTGCCGGAGTCTGAGCAGGTGCAGTCTCCACCTGTTCCGAGGAAAGCTTTTGGGGTTCTGTTTTGCCCGCACGCTGCGGTGCCGGTTCCGGCTCTTCCTCCTGTATATCCTGGTTCATAGCACGGAACATACTTTGCATGGCGTTCATGTAATTAAAATTTTCTTTTTCCGGCATTTCCGGTGCTCCCGTTTGTTCCAACGGAACACCGGAAGACATAAACTGTCCGTAATCCGGTGACTTATTCTCTGACAAGTTCCATTCCCTCCTTCAAGTTAATGCTTGGCGTGTTCGTTAAAATAACGGCCACGTTGCTTTGTGGCTCTGCCACTTTTTTGCTGGGTGTCCCGCCGGCTATCAAAAGCCAAGCTGTACTGGCCAGAATAATGGCCAAGCAAACCCAAACAATCCCCTTTCGAACCAGTTTCCCGGCAGAATCCCCTGCCACCGGAAGGAATAACTCCATAAAAATATTCGTCTTTTCCGGAGTCACCGGTTCATTTGTATCAAAGCTGTCAGCTTCTGATTCCGCCTCTTCCACATAAGGGTCTAAGGTGTCCGGCGGAACCTCTTCTTGCCCTTTCTCTTGTTCCGGAGTGGGTTCCGTAAAGAAAGAGAAAGTAATTTTCCCTTCTGCCGGTTGGGCAGGAGTATCTTCTTCCGGAACAGATTCTTCTACAGGCAGGTCTTCTTCCAAGCTTGCATCTTTGTCTACTTCAATTTCATTATGGACTTCTTTTTTTATTTCAGACAGAATCTGGTCTACATCAAAATCTTCCAGTTCCTGAAATAACTTATCATCCATGAGTAACCTCCGCAATTAGTAATTGCAGGGCGGCGTCTGCGGCTGCGTGCCGATTTGCCTCCCTTTGATTTTTTGTGCCGGTTTGCAGGTGCCGGGCCACAATATGCGTTCCGTTTGATACGGCAACATAGATGTCTCCTTCCGGATGAATGCCATCCGGACCGGGACCGGCCACACCGGTAATGCCGATTCCGTAGTCAGCGGAACCAAGGCGCCGCACGCCACAGGCCATGGCGGCAGCCGTTTCCCTGCTGACTACACCATAGGTATGAATCAGAATAGGGTCTATGTTTAGTAGAGCTTCTTTCATTTGGGCTGAGTAGGTAACCACACCGCATTCAAAAACAGCGGAGGCGCCCGGCACGTCCGTTACAGACGCCGCCAGCAGTCCACCCGTGCAGGACTCCGCCAAAGCCACCGTTTTTCCGGTTTCTTTCAGGAGTGTAACGGCCTGTTCTTTGGGCGTTTTCATGGATCTGCTCCTCCCCGTAAGTTCCCTAAATTATACCATAATAAAAAGGTTCTTGTATATTGTATATCTTTAGTCTTCCCGCTCAATAACCACCAAACGAGTATTCTTAACAGCACGTTCCACTAAAGCATCCAGATCCAGTGCAGTTTCTGCTTTTTCCAGGGTTTCTAATCCCGGATGCAACCGCGGATGCTTTGGCGTAAAGACGGTACAACAGTCTTCATAGGGCTGAATGGAAGTGTCAAACGTTCCGATTTGACGGGAAATGGTCACAATTTCATTCTTATCCATGCCAATAACCGGTCGGAAAATAGGAAGTCCTGCCACTGCGTCTGTACATTGAATGGCATCCATTGTCTGACTGGCAACCTGGCCCAGACTTTCGCCGGTAATCAGTGCGCCACAGCCCTGACTGCGAGCAATCCGTTCGGCACAGCGCATCATCATACGCCGCATAATGATAGTAAACAGGTCTTCCGGACAATGATCTTTAATTTGTTCCTGAATTTCCGTGAAGTTTACCACAAACAGATTCATCCGTCCTGCATAGGCCGCCACTTCTTCCATCAGTTCGTGCACTTTCTGCTCGGCACGGTCACTGGTATAAGGAGGACTTGCAAAATGGATTCCGGTCAAAACCACACCACGTTTTGCCATCATGTAGGCTGCAACCGGACTGTCAATACCACCGGAAATCAGAATGGCCGCCTTGCCTGCGGTGCCGACCGGCATGCCGCCGGCGCCCTTTTGCTGATTCCCGTGAATAAAGGCATATTTTTCCCGTACTTCTACCGTTACCACTACGTCCGGATTATGTACGTCTACCTTCAAATGCGGATTGTTCTTTAACAGGTAACCCCCCACTTCTCTGGAAATTTCCGGAGACTTCAACGGGAAGTGCTTGTCGGAACGTTTAGACTCTACTTTGAAAGTGGAAACCCGATCCAGTTCCGGTTTTAAGTACTGTGCCGCCGCACGGACAATGGTCTGCATGTCCTTTGGCACGGCTGCTGCTCTGGAGTAGCCGGCAATGCCAAAGACTTTGGAAACCACGTCGGCTGCCGCGTCCATGTCAATATATTCTTCCATGGGTTCCACGGTAATGGTGGACTGTGCAATACTGATTTGGAAATTACCAAGCGGCGCCAGACGTCGTTTCAAATTCTTAATCAGGCAGTCCTCAAACGTGCGGCGATTTAATCCTTTCAGGGCTAACTCGCCGTTTTTAATCAAAATGATTTCTTTCATGAATACTCCTTGTAGGTTCAGGATTTCTTGCGCAAAGTCTGTTGGGCCTCCGCAAGGCATTGATATAAAAAGTCTGCTTCTTCCATGGTGTTGAAGCGGGAAAAGCTGATACGGACAGCGGAGTCAATCCGCTCCGGTGGCAGTTCCATGGCTGTCAGCACCGGGCTACGGTGCCCTTTGGAGCAGGCAGAGCCTGTGGAAACATACACTTCTTTAGAAGACAGGAAATTCCGCAATACCTCAGACGGAATTCCGGTCAGAGAAAGATTCAAAACAAAAGGTAGGGCATCGGGGCCGGAATTAAACTCTACCCCGCCAAGAGCCGTTAAGCGTTCGGTCAGGGAATCCCGTAGCGTCCGAACAGCAGCCAAATGCTTCAGCGGATTTCCTATGGCTGCTGCCGCTGTACCAAAGCCAACAATGGCCGGCATAGCCTGCGTTCCGGAGCGAATGCCGTTTTCCTGTCCGCCGCCCAGAATATACGGAGTTAACCGGACTCCTTTTCTTACATAAAGGGCGCCCACCCCTTTGGGCCCGTGGATTTTATGCGAGCTGACGCTGATCATATCAACGCCAAGCTCTTTTGGATTCATGGGCAATTTCCCGAAAGCCTGTACGGCATCACAGTGAATATAGGCCGGAGCACCGGCTTTCTCAACTGCCGCACGGGCCGCTTGAACAGGCTGAATACTGCCTACTTCATTGTTAACATACATCAGGCTGACCAGAATGGTATCCTTGGTAACTGCCTGAACCAAATCTTCTTCCCTTACCCGGCCTTGCGCATCTACCGGAAGGCGAACCACTTCAAAGCCCTGTTCTTCCAGGCGCTTCATAGGTTCTTCTACACTGGGATGCTCCAGGCACGTAGTAACAATGCGATTTCCCCGGCGCTTTAACGCACCGGTGGCACCAAAGATAGCAATATTATTGCTTTCGGTTCCTCCGCCCGTAAAGTAAAGCTCTGCCGGCGTACAATTCATGGCCTTGGCAAGCTGTTTGCGTGCCTTTTCCAAAAGTACATCCGCATCATTTCCCAATTTGTGCAAAGAAGACGGATTTCCGTAAAAGGTGGTCAGCACCGGCAACATGGCCTCTGCCACTTCCGGCAAGGGCTTTGTGGTTGCGCTGTTGTCAAAATAACATTCCATTTTGTACTCCTTAGCCCTGATAAGCAGCTTCTGCCTTGGCAATTAAGGAGTGAATCATCTGCTTTGCATCCGGTGCTTTAAAAATGGTGGACCCGGATACAATGACATTGGCTCCTGCCGTTGCAGCATCCACAACCGTATCTTCGTTAATTCCGCCGTCTACCTGAATCAGCAAGTCCGTTTTTCCTCTGCGATTTGCTTCTTCCCGAACAGCACGCACTTTCGGCATACAGTCATACATAAAGCTTTGCCCGCCGAAGCCCGGCTCTACCGTCATAACCAATATCATATCTACAGAATCTAAATACGGGAAAACCGCTTCTGCCGGCGTCTTCGGCTTAATGGCAAGCGCAGGCTTTGCGCCGGCGGTACGGATGGCCGCTATGGTGGCCGCCACGTCCGAATCTGCCTCCAGGTGGAACGTAATAACGTCCGCGCCTGCTTTGGCAAACGCTTCCACATAATCTAACGGATCTGTAATCATAAGGTGCACATCTGCAAGCCCTTTTTGATGTTTCTTCAAAGCGCGGACAATTTCCACGCCAATGGTCAGATTCGGAACGAAGTGGCCGTCCATTACATCATAGTGGATCCACTGCGCACCGCCGGCCTCCATGCGTTCTACTTCCTGTCCCATTTTGGCGTAATCGCACGACAAAACAGAGGGAGAAATAATAATCATGACAGAAACCTCCTAATTTAACGGGTATACTATACCATAAAAAAGAAAAAGAAAAAGCAAAAACGACGGAGAAAATCCCTTTATTTTGGGAAACTGCTATGGTAATATATGCTACAACCTATTCAAAGGAGGACGTCTCGTGAATATCGCTGTTTTGGGTTATGGTACCGTCGGTTCCGGCGTGGTAGAAATCATTGACAAAAAAGAGGCCCGCCACTGCGCAGAAGACTTGCACCTGGCCCACATTTTGGACCTCAGAGACTTCCCGGGAGACCCGCACGAAGCCATCTTGACCAAACGGTTTGAAGACATCTTGGAAGACGACAGCGTAGGGGTTGTGGTAGAAGCCATGGGCGGAACTCACCCTGCTTTTGATTTTACCTATCGCTGTTTAGCTGCCGGAAAACACGTGGTTACATCCAATAAAGAGCTGGTTGCCACCAAAGGCTTAGAGCTTTTGGAACTGGCAGAACAAAAGAACGTTAACTACTTATTTGAAGCCTCTGTCGGCGGTGGTATCCCGATTATTCGGCCGCTGTCCATTTGCCTGGCAGGGAATACTATTTTAAAAATTAACGGTATTCTGAACGGCACCACCAACTTCATCTTAACCAAGATGATTCAGGAAGGCGTCTCTTTTGCAGAAGCGCTTCGGACTGCACAGGCAAACGGATATGCAGAAGCAGATCCCACTGCCGATATTGAAGGCATTGACGCCTGCCGCAAAATTTCCATTCTGTCCTCTTTAAGCTTCGGCTCTTATGTAGACCCGAAAGACATTGTCACAGAAGGAATTTCCAAAATTACAGCAGAAGACGTTGCCTATGCCGAAGATGCAAATTGTGTCATTAAGCTGATCGGCACAGCCGAGCAGTTGGAAGACGGAAAACTTCAGGTGCAAGTTTCTCCGGCCTTTATCCATAACGAAAGCATGCTGGCCAAAGTAGACGGCGTTTATAATGCCATTGCCGTAACCGGTTCTAATGTCGGAGACACCCTCTTTTACGGGCAAGGCGCCGGCAAACTGCCGACCGCCAGTGCTTGCGTTGCTGACGTCATTGACTGCGTTAATCATAATGACCGCCGTCGTCCCATTGGCTGGGGCCCGGCAAAAGAAAATGTCATTGCCGACTGCAATACATTACCTATGGTTTACTATGTCCGCTTGCCGGGCAAGGTAGACTGCGGCGCCTTGGGCAAAGTACAAATGCTGCATCGCCCGGGGGCAGAAGACGAAACTGCCTTTTTAACGCAACCTATTTCCAAAGCGGATCTGCTTCAGACTCTGGCAGACAACAACCTGCCGCAACCACTGACCGTTATCCGTATGGCCCACTGCTGATATCTTAAACGTCAGCTTTCTTACACTATTTTCAGCACTCTGCTGTTGCAAAATATCCTTTAGCAAAATAACTAGAAGGAGGACCTTTTATGGCTCTTATCGTTCAGAAATTCGGCGGTTCTTCCGTAGCCAACGCCGACAGAGTAAGAAACGTAGCCGCTATTGTTGCCGATACCTATCGGGAAGGCAATGACGTAGTTGTTGTCGTTTCCGCCCAGGGCGACACCACCGACGACCTCATTGAAAAGGCCGCTGAAATTTCCGAAAAACCATCTGCCCGGGAAATGGACATGCTCCTTTCCGCCGGTGAACAAATTTCAATTGCCCTGCTGGCCATGGCAATTGACAAGCTTGGTGTTCCATCCATCTCTTTACTTGGCTGGCAAGCCGGATTTAACACCAGCTCTACTTACAAGAGCGCTCGTATTAAGAAAATGAATACCGAACGTGTTCGCAAAGAGTTGGATACCCACAAGGTCGTTGTTGTTGCCGGATTCCAGGGCATCAACAAATATGATGACATTACCACTCTCGGCCGTGGTGGTTCTGACACTTCTGCCGTTGCACTGGCTGCAGATCTGCATGCAGATAAATGCCAGATTTTCACAGATGTACGCGGTGTTTATACTGCTGACCCACGTAAAGTCCCGGGTGCCAAAATGCTACAGGAAATTACCTATGATGAAATGCTGGAGCTGGCTACCCTTGGTGCACAGGTTCTGAATAACCGTTCGGTAGAAATGGCCAAAAAATATAACGTCCCGTTGGAAGTACTTTCCAGTATGGAAAGAGTACCGGGAACCATTGTTAAGGAGGCAACTAAAATGGAAAAAATGCTGATCAGAGGCGTTACCAGAGATAAAGATACTGCCCGCATCTCCGTTATTGCACTGCCGGACACACCGGGTGTTGCATTCAAGATGTTCTCTAAGCTGGCAGCCAAGAATATTAATGTAGATATCATCCTGCAGTCTGTCGGCAGAGACAACACCAAGGACATTACCTTTACGGTTCCAGCTGCAGATGCAGAAACCGCCAAGACCGCCATTCTGGATGCCTTTGATCTGGAAGACAGCAACATTGTCATTGACAAATCTGTTGCCAAGGTGTCTGTTGTTGGTGCCGGTATGGAAACGCATCCGGGTACCGCTGCCACCATGTTTGAAGCTCTGTACAGTGCCGATATTAACATCCAGATGATCTCCACCAGCGAAATCAAGATTTCCGTTCTGGTAGACGAAAAAGAAGCAGACAAGGCTGTTACCGCTGTTCACGCTGCCTTCTTCCCGGAAAAGTAAGTCCATTTATTTTTCAAAACAAGCTAAAGCAAGACAAAACAAAGCAACCATCCGCTTTTTGCAGATGGTTGCTTTTTGATTTTTAAAGCTGTTTCAGCTTATTTCTTTGGGGTGTAATATTTGACAGCACCGAAAATACCGGTAACGGAATCAGCAAAGTTCAGCATATCGGTAATGCCGGTAATTTTCTGTTTGGTGGTCAGAGGCGGAATTGGCCAAGAGATATAATCTTTTTTAGCATCTTCCGCAGACAGCGCCGGCAACTCAAAGATTTTGTCTTCATGTGCGCGAGGTACGTCTACAGCCTTGCCCTGTAAAATCCACTTGGCACGATAAATCATGGTGCCAACCAGCATTGGTGCAGAAGTGGTTACTAAGCTGGTATTCCGATGCGGACGCAATTGCGGATTAACAATACCAAGGGCGTTGCAGGAAGCATTCAGACATTCTGCCGGGTCACAGCAACCACGGATTGGATAGTCAGCAATGTCCAACATATCCTGACCACAGCACTTACCCATAACCATAATCCGTTTCCCGGAATTTTGGATGTCTTCTTTCGTGTACGGCTTACCGTTGCAGTCAAACCAGTAGCGCTGGCCATCAATTGGAACGCCGTGTCCTTCTACTACAATCAGGTCCGGATTCTTTGGCTCAGCAGGTCCATACAAACCGGAAGCAAAGCCCATACCAATAGAGGACAGACAGCCGCCTACGCAGGCCTGTTCCAGAGCAAATGCCTGATCCGGCGTAACTGTGTTCGGATCCGTAATTTCCGGAGCACCCGGAAGTGTATGTCCGGCAACAGCTACAACGGCCGGGTATTTTTCATGCAATTCTCCGCGCATTAAGGACGGACAAGCCGGGCGGAACGGCGTTACCCGTACATTGCCGACAATTTCTACGTCGGGATCTCCGAAGCCACGGATGTCTGCTTCCTGAATCAGCTTGTTTTCATCCGGATTGAATCCCATCATATAGGTGGTAATGCGGTCAGCTTCTACCGACTGGTTAGAAGCTACAATCATGTGAACATCTACCGGGTCAACCGGAGCCGGCGTATTGCCTTCACCACCGATAATTCCGTCAATAACAGTCAGGTTCGGTTTAAACAGATACAGCATGTCTGCCAGTTTTCCGTTGATGTCATGGGTATGGTTCCGTTCCCGCAGGAAGTAAGGAATGGTACCCATTGCGTTCTTGAAGCCAAGGGTAACACCGGTATAAATGTTCGTCTTCATCTTTGGTACGGAAATGTAGAAGGCCTTGCCTTTTACAATGTCATCAAAGGTATCCGGAATCAGAATTTCCTTCATGATCTTGGCCTTTGGCAACATATACCGTACTACCGGGCGGCGTTCCAACGGAACCAATTCCGTATTGTAATATTTGGCAATATAGTCATAATGTGCAATTTTGAAAGATGCTGCCGCAGGGAACGGTTTACCGGAGGATTCCGCAATAATAATATTGGGGTTATACTCCTTTACCCAGTTAACAACGGCCTCAAATACTCGCGGGTCTGTGGTTTCCGGGAAGTCTGTTTTTCCGTCTTTATCATAGAAACCGGAGTTGTGGTATACGTCTACCAGGTTCGGTTTGATGATAACCTTTTCATATTTTGCCATTTCTTCTGCAAACTGTGTCCGTTCATTCAAATCATCCAGTGCAGCAAAAACGGTTTCACGAATTGCCTTGACATCTTCTCTGTGGAAGTAATCATAGGTGCCGTAATTCTTCGGAAGTGCTACAAAGTCATGGGAATAATCCAGCTCCGGTGCATCCTTCAGAATAACAAAACTTTTTGCCATGAAATCTCCTCCTATTCATTCATTTGTTCAAACATAGCATAATTATTGTATCACAGCGTCCCGCCTCTTCGGCAGTAGAAACACAAAAAGGGTCTTCCAAACAGAAAGACCCTTTTTTGTTGGTTTTGTTCAATTGTTTTCTTTTTACATATGCTCCGGCACGTTGATTTTCAGCATGGTCAGCACGTTTGCCAAGGTGTTTTTTACACACATGCAAAGGTACAAACGAGCACGGCTAAGTGCTTCGTCTTCCGTATTGACACGGCAAGCATTATAAAACTTGTGGAACAGGTTGGCCAAAGTAATGGCATATCTTGTAATCCGAGCCGGATCATATGCTTTTGCAGCCATAATAATTTCGTCTTCCAGATTGGACAGATGGCGAATTAATTCCCGCTCTTCCGGTTCCTTCAGCAATTCCAGTTCTGCAGCTGTGGCAACTTCCGGCGTCTTTCCTTCTTCAGCAAGCTTGCGAAGAATACTGCAAATACGCGCATGTGCATATTGGCAATAATAAACCGGGTTTTGGCTGGACTGCTCTACAGCCAGGTCCAAGTCAAAGTCCATCTGACTTCCGGCTTCCCGCATATTAAAGAGGAAGCGAGTTGCGTCTATTGGGATTTCTTCCAGTAAATCTACCAAAGTAATGGCTTTCCCGGTCCGTTTAGACATCCGAACCACTTCCCCGTTGCGGGTCATTCGTACCAATTGCATCAGAACAACGTCCAGACGGTCTCCGCCGACGCCCAGTGCTTCCAAAG
Source organism: Bacteroidaceae bacterium (assembly GCA_963623075.1). Lineage (GTDB taxonomy): Bacteria > Bacillota > Clostridia > Oscillospirales > Acutalibacteraceae > RUG420. The sequence goes on along the minus strand of CAVFJZ010000001.1, from coordinate 339,135 downwards.
CGCCTTTCATACGCGCCACGTGACCGTGGTGATCAGCACCCCAAATATCAATGGCCTTGTCAAAGTTGCGAGTTACTAACTTATTGTAATGATACGCAATATCTGCTGCAAAGTAGGTCGGATTTCCGTTCTGACGAACCAGTACGTCATCCTTCAAATCCAGCTTATCAATCTCTTCCTGGGTCTTTCCCTGTTTTAGCAGAATTTCTGTTTGAATTTCTTTGTTTTTATACCAAAGAGCTCCGTCTTTTTCATAAGTCAGGCCCTTTTCTGTTAGTTTTTGAATGACATCCTTTACCGCGCCGCTTTCATGCAAAGTGCTTTCCTTAAACCAGGTGTCATAGTGAATGCGATACTTTTCCATGGCAGCGTGCATGGCCTGAATGTTTTTCGGCAATGCAAAATCTACCAATGCCGCCCGACGTTCTTCCGTAGAAGCATCCTTGTACTTCTCTCCTGTTTCAGCAATAAAAGCTTCCGCCAAAACGCGAATATCTTCTCCGTGGTAAGAATCTTCCGGCAGTTCTACTGCCTCTTCTCCAAGGAAGTGCTGTTGATACCGAATGTCTAAAGACAGAGCGAACTTGTCAATCTGGTTGCCGGCATCATTAATATAGAATTCCCGTTCTACGTAGTATCCGGCGTAATCCAGGACGGCAGCCAGACAATCTCCGAGGGCGCCGCCACGGGCGTTTCCCATGTGCATCGGCCCGGTCGGATTGGCGGAGACAAACTCTACCAACACCCGTTTGCCTGCGCCAAAGTCCGACCGACCGTAGGCGTTGCCGGACTCCGTAATTTCAAGCAGGATATCTGCGTAGTATTGATCATTTAAGAAGAAGTTCATGAAGCCCGGTCCGGCAACCTCTGCCTTTGCAAAGTAGGTGCCGTCCAATTGCAGTGCCTCCGCAATCAGGGAAGCCGCTTGCCGCGGCGCCATTTTGAACAGTCTGCCGTTTACCATGGCAACGTTGGCAGAAAAGTCTCCGTTGTCTTTATTGGCAGGAACTTCAATTTGAAACGGGGTTAATTGACCCGCCGGAAGGGTTCCTTCCGCTTGTAACTTGCAAATGGCATCCGTCAGCGCACCATGCAGCTGTTCTTTGGCCAAGCGTACGGTTTTGGACATTAGAAGATCTCCTTTACGGTAATACGAAGCTGGTTGGTGGATACCAGTTCGCCATCAAAATCTAGAGTATAAGTTAAAGAAAGAGTGCCTCCGAACGCGCTCATATCCGAGTGCACTTCGGATGCATAAATTCCCATCATAACGGTGCCATACGGTGTACTATAGTGGCACAAATGGCGAACCCCTTCTTCCATGGTCATTTCTGTGGTCATGGAACCGGTCCGACAAATGGTAACCCGGTTTGGTTCCGTTACATGGACCCGGGTTTTGCACCCGGCAAGGATCCCGTCTTCATCATCATATTCAATGATGTAGCGGCCGGCATGATATCCCAAGCGGCCAAATAAAAGCACATCATCTGTGTCTATTTCCCCGTTGGTCTCATGCACATTGTATAACTTAATTTGGAAACGGCGTTCCTTGGACTCCGTCATGAGTTAGCTCCATTTCTCCTGCGCCAGTTGCAGTAATTGGTCTAACAAATCCGTATACGGCAGCCCTGCGGCTTCCATCATTTTCGGATACATACTGATATCAGTAAAGCCCGGAATGGTATTGATTTCATTGAAGAGGACCTTTCCCTCTTTTTTGGTTACAAAGAAGTCTACTCTGGAGAAGCCGGTGCATCCTAAGGCCTTAAAAACTTTCTTTGCCTGCGCAGCTACTTCCTGACGGGTTTCTTCCGGAACCAATGCCGGAATATGCAACAGGCTGGCTGCATTGTCGTATTTGGCGTTATAATCATAAAATTCATTGGCCGGTGTAATCTGCCCAACCACGCCATTTTGCAAGTCGTCGTTTCCAAGAATAGAGCATTCTACTTCAAAGCCGTCTATAAATGCTTCAAACAGAACACGACTGTCATGTTGCAATGCCAATTGCAATGCACCTTCCAACTCTTCTCTGTTATGAGCCTTGGTAATACCGACAGAAGAGCCGGCATTGGATGGCTTTACAAAGATAGGATAAGCCAGCGTTTGCTCTATATCATCCAAACTCTTTAAGCCGTTTTTATATTCATACTCCGTCAGATAGTCCCACTCCGCCTGCGGAATCTGCACACGGTCAGCTACCATATTCGTAAAGATTTTATCCATGGAAACAGCGGAAGAGGTCATGTCACATCCCACAAAGGGAATGCCGGCCAGCTGGAACAGGCCTTGGATGGTGCCGTCTTCTCCGTTCTTCCCGTGTAATACCGGAAAAGCAACGTCTATTCGAATGTTCTCCGTGCCCGTTTCCCGCAATACCGTAATACCATGGATACTTCTGTCCGGAGAAACGAAAGCCTTCGTTTTCTTCTCCGACTGCACCCACCGGTCTTCCGGCAACAGGTCCACCGCATCCTCATAAAGATACCATTCGCCCTCTTTGGTAATTCCCATCAGATACAGCTGATACCGATCTGCTTTCAAGTTGGAAATAACAGATGCGGCCGACACAACGGAAACATCATGTTCACTGGAAACGCCGCCGAAGAGGATTAAGACATTTTCCATACCAATTAATACCTCCCTTTTATGCTTTGACTATCTTATCACACCACCCAGGGCTTATCAATTGAAAATCTTAATGACAAAGACCGACAGATATGCTAAAATGGCCCTGATTTGTAACCTGTTACACGCACGGAGGAATACCATGGTTGAAAAGAACATTGCAAAAGAAGCTCTCTTAAAAGCACTTGACGGCACCCTGTCTGCCGCAGGGCTTTCCCTGTCTGCAGAAGAGTCTTCAGATACACAGGCTGTTTATCAAGGAGACCTTGGATCTCTTTGCATTACTTTTGAAGATATTGTCGTTACTGTTTCCGGCACCAAGGATGACAAAGAAAAGGAAGTTTCCCGCACTCTGTTTGAACCGGAAAGTGACTCTTGGACCAACAAAGACACCCTTTCTACTGCTGCCGATTTAGCAGACAGCATTGCCTCTTTCTTTGGCACAGAATTGGTTTCTGTTGCTACCACAGATAAGAAGGCTTCCGGCAACAGCAAAAAGCAGGAAAAGAAGCCGGACGCGCAGCCACAGAACACCCCAAAGAAGAGCAAGAAGCAAAAAGCTGACTCGCCTGCCTATGATGCCATTCACCTTGCTTACCGCATGGAGGTCATCTTCCCGCAATTGGCCGGCTTAGCCCAGGAAAACGTGGAACAATATGGTGAATTTTTGGCCGAGGAATATTTTGAAACCAATGCCAACCCACTGATTCTGGAAACCATAAAAAAAGATGACCGTCAGACCTTGAAGAAAATTTTCAAGACCTTAAACAGCTACTACGAAGAAGGAGAAAAGGATACCCAGTCTCTGGTTGCTGTTACTATTCTTGGCATGAACATGGCAAAGGATTCGGCAGTAGAAGAAGCCGCTGAAAGCTGGCTGGATCAGGACCTTGGCCCTGCCGTAAAAGAAATTGTAGCTTTCTTGAAGAAAAACGCCGGCCAAAGAGCCATCAAGAAATACCAGAATCCGAAGCCATATAAAGAATCTGCATTCCACAAACTGAAGAGCCGTTTCTCTAAAGGCTTCAAGGATAAATTCGGTGACCCGTCTCAAATGATGCTGGATGCACAATCCATGCAAAATATGAACCGATAATCCGAAGCCCGCATATCACAGTTTCCTGTGCTTTGCGGGCTTTTTCTTTTTTTGTCCTTCTTTCTGCATAATGTTGCCAAACTTTGAATTTCCGCCGGTTTTGCTACCATTTTCCTTTGCTTTAAGGTAGAATGAACAGTGGTTTAGTCCGCACTAGCCCTACTTTAACGAAAGGAACCAAATTCCTATGAAACGTTTTTGTTCCCTTATCTTAGCTCTTTGCTTGCTGGCAGTTACTCTTTTTGCCTGTGCCTGCGGGAAGCAGGAAGAACCGGCGCAACCCAATACGGTTACCATTACGTTCCCGGAAGGATATACCATTACACAATATGCCACCCTGTTAGAACAGAACGGCGTTTGCAGTGCCTCGGATTTTATGGCAGCCTGTAAGACCATTCCGGAAGGATATGAAGAGCTTCTCAGTGGCACCTCTCAGGACGGACGGGTTTTTGCCCTGGAAGGATATTTATTCCCGGACACATATGAATTTTATAAAAACGAAAGTGTTTCCAGTGTACTTGCTCGCTTCTTGAAAAACACCCGCTCCAAGCTTGGCTCTGACACGCTGGCGCAGGCAGAAGCTCTTGGCATCAGTGTAGATCAGCTGCTGACCTTTGCTTCCGTTATCCAAGCGGAATGCAGCATTGCTTCTGAAATGCCACACGTGGCCTCTGTGTTCCATAACCGCTTGCAGTCTTCCTCTTTCCCTTATTTGGGAAGTGACGTAACTCGCCAATATATAGAGCAAAAAATGAAGAGTTACATTACCTCTTGTAACGAAGCCACTCCTGACACCTATGACTATAACACCCTGTTTGGCAACTACTGCACCAATGACAGCTACACCTACAAACGGTCCGGCCTGCCCATTGGTCCTGTCGGCAACCCCGGTGCGGAAGCCATTGCCGCAGCGTTAAATCCCGACTCCACTTCGGATTACTACTTCTTTACCGATGCGGACGGCGGCTTCCATTACTATACCAATTACAAAGACTTCCAAACGGAATGGAATACCAAATATAAGCATTAAACTTACACCCTAAAGGAATCCAAAACATGAAAAAACTGATTTCCTGGAACGTCAACGGCATTCGTGCCTGTGTCAAAAAAGGCTTTTTAGAAAGCTTTCAGGCACTGGACGCCGACGTATTTGCCCTGCAGGAGACCAAGCTGCAGGCCGGCCAGTTGGAGCTGGATTTGCCCGGATACTATCAGTACTGGAATTACGCCGAAAAGAAAGGCTATTCCGGCACTGCTGTTTTTACCAAAGAAGAACCACTTGCCGTTTTTTACGGGCTGGATAGTCCGGAGCATGATTGTGAAGGGCGAGTTATTACTCTGGAATTTCCGGAGTACTTCTTTGTTACTGCTTACGTTCCCAATGCGCAGGACGAACTGCGTCGCATAGATTACCGTCTTCGCTTTGAGGACAAACTACGGGAGTATCTCTGCTCTTTGTCCAAAGACAAGCCGGTTGCCTATTGTGGGGACCTTAATGTGGCACATCAGGAAATTGACCTGAAAAATCCAAAATCCAATGTTGGGCATCCCGGCTTTTCTGACGAAGAGCGCGGCAAATTTTCCGAACTGTTGGAGGCCGGCTTTACCGACTCCTTCCGTTATAAATATCCGGACGTTACCGGTGCCTATTCCTGGTGGTCCTACCGTGCCAAAGCACGGCAGAACAATGCAGGATGGCGCATAGACTACTTTGTGGTTTCCAATGCCGCGAAAGAAAAAATTGCGGATGCTAAAATTCACTCGGAAATCCTGGGGTCGGACCACTGTCCGGTAGAATTAGATTTCAATATTTAGTAAACCCATTTTAAGCGAAAGGACCCTTTTTATTTATGAGCAATCTTGTTATTACCACTGATTCGCCTACGGACATTGCCCCAAACAAAGCGGAAGCATATGGTATCGGTATTATCCCGCTCCACGTAAATTTGGACGGAAAAGATTATAAAGACGGCCAGTCCATTACCAACCAATTCATTATGGACACCTATCGGCAAAAGAAAATTTTGCCAAGCACCTCCGCCGTTGCTGTTGCAGAATATGTTGATTTCTTCGGTGCTTATCTGGAAGAAGGGAAGACCGTTATTCACATTTCCTTTAGTTCCGGTGCTTCCTGCACCTATCAAAACGCCTGCATTGCCGCAGATGACCTGAAAGAAAAGGGTACCGTTCATGTAATTGACTCCAAAGCCCTTTCTGTTGGTACCGCTGTAGTTGTTTATAAAGCCTGTGACTTACTTGCCTCCGGTGCAACAGAAGAAGAGCTTTTGAACGGCATTCAGGACTATATCGCCAGAGTAGACAAGACCTTTGTTATTACCTCCTTGGAATTTTTGAAGCATGGCGGCCGCTGCTCTGCCGTTGAAGCCTTTGGTGCCAACCTTCTGAAGCTGAAGCCTTGCATTGACATGGTAGACGGCAAAATGGAAGTCATTAAAAAATTCCGCGGCTCTGACGAAAAAGCGTATTTAGCTTATTTGGCAGACCGAATTGCGGAAGCCGGCAGTTACGATGACTCACTGGCCTGCGTTTCCTCCGTATTGGTTCCGGAAGCCACCCTAGAAACTGTGGTTTCCGTTCTGAAAGAAGAATATCATTTTAAGGAAGTTGTGCTGTCCGAATGTGGTTGCGTTATTGCGGCCCACGGCGGAAAAGGGGCTCTTGCCCTCAGCTTCTTAAGAACGTAAAGGAGATCTTACTATGATCCAACATAAGAAAGCCGTTGCTGTCCTAATGGCACTGCTCTTGCTGCTGACTTGTGCTTTCCCGGCATTTGCTGTAACAGCAGGCACCTCTTCCGACAGCAGTTCCGGCTCTGACAGTTCAAGCTCCAGCCAAGCTGACAGCGAAGAGGATACTTCCCCCATTACGGAAATTACCGCCAGCTTCAGCAACCCAAACGGCCGTGTGCTCAGCGTTGCGCAAAGCGGGGACTACCGTAATTATCCGGAAGACTCTTTGGTGGCTTTGGAAGCCAGTATAGACATGGGCGTAGACATTATTGCCGTTTCTGTACAACAGACCAAAGACAGTCAGCTGGTCTTACTGGAGGATGAAACCCTGGATCGGATGCTGATTGCCAGAGACAGTGGTTCCTCTGCCAGCGGAAATGTTTCTTCCTATTCTTTAAGCGAGTTACAAACCAACTTTTACCTGCGGCAAGGCCGCGGTGGTAGCCAGAGTTCTACTACAAAAACAACGGTAGCCTCTTTGGAAGAAGCCATTAAGGAAACCAAAGAGCATTGCATGCTCTTTATTACCAATGGTTGGGAATATGCGGATGCCATTAACAGTTTGGCTCGCAGTGCCGATGCCTGTGACACCATCATCATCGGCGGTGCTACAGACACCTCCTCCATCAGCAGCTTCTTACAGGAAAATGACTCCCCGGTTTGTCACGTTGCCGCAACCTATAAAGACAAGACCAATAAAACCAAAGCAAAGGATTTTACTACCGCTGCGCTAAAAGCCGGGGCCAGTATGATTCTTTACGAAACTTCTAAATCCTCTTCGGCTGTCTTTAAGAGTGCCAACATAAAAGCACTAAAGGATGCCGGCCGTGCCATGATCAGCTTCACAGATTCCGATCTGTGCGGCGGATACCGTGACATGCAAACGGACTGGGAAGTTTTAATTGACAGCGGATTCAGTGTTATTGAAACCGATTATCCAAAAGCTCTGGCAGATTATTTGTCCATTGTAGAAGAATATCGCGCTGATATGACACGCCTGATTACCGCCGCTCAAAGTTTGAATACCGTTAATTATTCCAGATCCACCAAGAAAGCCATTAACCAGGCATTGGAGCCGGCACTGGAACTGTCCGGCGTTGGTGCTCTCAGCCTGACAAAAACCATAGAAGTCCGTTACAACTTACAGGAAGTCATGGATTCCATTGATCAGACCGGAGAGGCCACTTATCATGCAAAAGTAAAATGGTGGGTTGTTCTGTTAATTATCCTGGTGTCCCTGCTTCTCTTAGCTGTGTTGGCTATTCTTGGGTTACGCTTCTTCAATAAGCGGAAATCAGCAGAATATAAGAAGCGGCAAAAGTTTAAAAACCGCTTTCGTGCCCAGGCGGAGGCCAATCTGAACGAAATGGCCGAACGCCTTCCGGATCAAGAAGACTTTTCTGAGCCCACTTCGGAAGCGGAGGCCATGGCTGCCGAAGCACTCCGCAGAGAGCAAGAAAGTTTCAGCAACAAGCTAAACCAAAAAGTACACGCCGGCAAAGAAGCCATGGATCAGAAAACAGCCGCTCGCAAGGAGCAGCGCGAAGCCAAAAAGGCGGAGCGCCAGGCAGCCAGACGGGCCGCCCGGGCAGAGAAAGCGGCCCAGCTGGCCGCAGACGAAGCGGCAGCCGCAGAAGCAGCAGCCCTTGAAGCGGAAGCCGCCGTTGAACCGTTTCCCTCTATTCCTTCTGATCCGACTGTAGCACCGGATACAATTGCCACACCCTTCCAGTTCATCAATTTAGATGAACCGGTTCAGACGGCACCGCCGGCAACCCCGGCTGCACAAAGCGTTCTGTCTGCCGCTGACGTCAAGGCCAGCGCAGAAGCCGATATTAATCGCATTGTAGAAACGGAACTGAAACGGCCAGGCTCCTCTGTAGCACCTTCTGAGCCGGAAGTACTTCCTGCTGCACCTGTAGCAGAAGACGAACAGTCCGTTACGCATTAATACAAAAGATTACAAAAACAGCCGACCGGGAATCCCGGTCGGCTGTCCGTTTTTGCATATGAAATTCTACTCTGGGTTTCCCCAATTAGTAAACCAGGACGTTGCCTGGGCTTAGCCCTCTGATCAGTTAGGGCTAAAAGCAGATGCCCCGTACGGGAAGTACAGGGCATCTATTTTACAATAAATAAATAAATCCCGTAGTAATTAACCAAGCAGGCTCTGGACGGTCTTGTTCAGATCTCCAATAGCGCCGGATACAGCATCAACGGTATTTTCATCTACCAGAGCGTCTGTAATTTTAGCACCGGCATCAGCAATTTTTGCAACAGAGCCGATGGTGTTAGACATCATGCTGGCAATAGTATCCATGTCAATTCCCATGCCGCTCAGGAGGCCGTCAACGCCACCGCCAAGCAGTCCGTCAAGGGAACCGAGAAGACCGGAAAGATCAATACCACCCATCATGTCAAGCAGCATGTCAAGCATTCTTACTACCTGGCTCATGAGGATTGGAAGGTATGTGGTGGTTTCGGTCATTGCAGTAAACATAATGTTCATGCCGTTAAGCATGTTCTTCAGGAACGGAAGCACTACTCCCATTAACGGTTCCTGATAAGAAACCAGCAGCCAAGCAAGAATTCCGCCGACTACCAGCAAACCAAAAGCTAAGCAAATGCAGATGATGGCAATAATCAGTCTGATATTGGATCTTGTTCTCAGCTTTTCTTGATAATCCAAGGACTTGGTCAAGCGCTGTGCTTCCAGCGTGTTGGATACACGCATAAGCGCTTCGCCGATCATAGATTCCTCAGAGGAAATGGTGCGTCTCCTATCGTCCATTTCACTCCCTCACTTTCAATTTAATTTTTACTACGAGCAGAATTTCATCTACTTTCCAATCAAGTATACACGACAGAAAGCCACAAATCAAGGGTTTCTGTGGGGTTATCCACCGACACAACTGTTTATTTCTTGCAAAAAATTGCTTCTTTTTTCGGAATCTGTCACCTTGAACGCCTCTCCGACATCTGTTATTATTAAATAAAGATAGCCTTGGCTTTCCCAATGTTTTTTGTTGGTTTTCCCCAAATAGGACAGCAAGGCTTTTCGGATTATTTTAATTTTGGGGTTCATATACTATGAAAAGCACCAATCAACCGGACTTAAGTGTTCCGGTATTTCTGTTCCATCAGGGAACCAATGCAAAAGCATACGAATTCATGGGCGCCCACCGGGTTGCGGATACAAAGTCCGTAGTATTCCGGGTTTGGGCACCGCACGCCGCTTCCGTCAGCGTTGTCGGGGACTTTAACCAATGGAATGAAACTGCAAATCCAATGGAAAGAATCAGCTCCGACGGCATATGGGAAGCGGAAGTGCCTGCCGGAATCAAGGAATTCTCTACCTATAAATACTGTATCCGCACCACAGGGGGCGCCACTTTAATGAAGGCTGATCCTTACGGGTTTCACACAGAAACCCGTCCCGGAACTGCCTCCAAGTTTTATGAACTGGAGGGCTACGGATGGGAAGATCAGGACTGGCTCGCCGAGCGGAAAGCAAATGTCATTTACAATGAACCGGTCAACATTTATGAAGTGCATGCCGGCTCTTGGCGGCGGTATGAAGACAAAAATCCGCTGTCTTACCGGGATTTGGCAGACCAACTGGTCCCTTATGTAAAAGAAATGGGATATACCCATATTGAATTTATGCCCCTGTCGGAATATCCGTTTGACGGATCCTGGGGATATCAGGTTACCGGTTATTATGCCGCAACCAGTCGCTACGGCACCCCGAAAGATCTTATGTATCTGATTGATCAATGCCATCAAAACGGCATCGGTGTTATTTTGGACTGGGTTCCGGCGCATTTCCCAAAGGACGCTCCCGGTCTGTATGAATTTGACGGGCAGCCCTGTTATGAATATGCGGATCCTCGCAAAGGAGAACACAAAGGCTGGGGAACCAAGGTCTTTGATTACAGCCGCAACGAAGTCCGTAGCTTTTTAATTTCCAACGCCATGTTCTGGTTTGAAAAGTTTCATGTAGACGGCCTTCGGGTAGACGCCGTAGCCTCCATGCTTTACTTAGACTATGAACGGAAAGACGGCGAATGGATTCCGAACGCAGACGGCGGTCGGGAACATCTGGAAGCCGTAGAATTTTTGAAGCAATTAAATGAAGCTGTCTTCCGTGAACACGGAGACATTATGATGATTGCAGAAGAAAGCACCGCCTGGCCCATGGTCAGCAAGCCCACCAATATCGGCGGACTTGGCTTCAACTTTAAATGGAACATGGGCTGGATGAATGACGTCATTAAGTACTTCAATTTAGACGGGCTCAGTCGCAAATATAATCACGACTGTCTGACCTTCTCTTTCTTTTATGCTTTTTCAGAAAACTTTGTTTTGCCCATTTCTCATGACGAAGTGGTCCACGGCAAAGGTTCCTTAATTAATAAGCATCCCGGTGACCCGACGGACCCGGTGCAGTATGCCGAAAAGTTTGCCGACTTCCGCGCCATGCTGGCCTATATGTACGCACACCCGGGTAAAAAGCTCCTATTCATGGGCTCCGAATTTGCCCAATTTAAAGAATGGGATTACCAGGACGAACTGGATTGGAGTCTTCTGGATTATGAAATGCATCAGAAGACCAAAGATTTTGTTCAGGCCCTGAATCTTTTTTATCGGAATACCCCCGCACTTTGGCAGATTGATTATAGTTGGGAAGGCTTTGAATGGCTGATCCCGGATGATGTAAATAATTCGGTTCTGGCATTCAAACGCAAAGACAAGGAAGGCAATTCCCTTTATGTCATTCTGAACTTTACCAAAGTAAATCGGGAGCAATATTGCATCGGCTGTGAAGAAGGCACTTATGATGTTGTTTTCAACACGGACGATACAGCCTTTGGCGGAACCGGATGGGGCACGGCAAAGAAAGCCATTCGTTCCAGAAAAGGCAGCATGCACGGAAACCCGGCACATCTGTGCCTGGATTTGGCCGGATTCTCCGCCATCTATCTAAAAAAAAGACCTACAAAAAATGCAAAAAGGAGAAAAGCTAATGGGACGTAAAACCGAATGCATTGCTATGCTGCTTGCCGGCGGTCAAGGATCCCGGCTGGGTGTTCTAACCCATAAAATTGCCAAGCCGGCCGTACCGTTCGGCGGGAAATACCGCATCATTGACTTCCCGCTGTCCAACTGCGTCAATTCCGGAATTGACACAGTTGGTGTGCTGACACAGTATCAGCCGCTGGAATTAAATGATTACATCGGCAACGGAGAGCCTTGGGACTTAGACCGCGTTAACGGCGGTGTTCACATCCTGTCCCCCTATCAGCAAATTAAGGGAACGGAATGGTATAAAGGAACCGCCAATGCCATTTATCAAAATATCCACTTTATTGACAAATACAATCCTACCTATGTGGCTGTCCTTTCCGGTGACCACATTTATAAAATGGATTATGCTGACATGCTGGCCTTCCACAAGGAACAGAATGCCGACTGTACCATTGCCATGCGGGAAGTAGAATGGAAAGAAGCTTCCCGCTTTGGTTTAATGTTAGTTAATGACGACCATACCATTGCTGAATTTGAAGAAAAACCGGCTCACCCACGCAGCAACAAAGCATCCATGGGTATCTACATCTTTACCTGGTCCAAGCTGCGGGAATATCTGATTGCAGACGAAGCAAAGCCGGATTCCAGCAATGACTTCGGCAAGGATGTCATTCCCGCCATGCATTCGGCCGGCGAAAAGTTAGTTGCTTATCAGTTTGATGACTATTGGCGGGATGTTGGTACCATAGACTCTCTTTGGGAAGCCAACATGGATTTGCTTTCCCCTTCTGCCAATATCAATCTGGATGATCCCAATTGGAAAATTTATTCCAGGAACTCCGGTGCTGCACCACATTTCCTGTCAAAGACATCTACCGTTAACAGCTCTTTAATTACCGAAGGCTGCCGGGTTGACGGCAGTGTAGATTGGTCTGTCCTATTCGCCAATGCCAAAGTGGCGGAAGATGCCAGTGTTACTTATTCCATTATTATGCCGGGTGCTGTCATTGGCCCGGGCGCCGTGGTCAAATATGCTATTGTCGGTGAAAATTCCGTTGTGGAAGCCGGCGCCCATATCGGCAACGGTCCGGAAGAAGTTCCTGTAGATGATTGGGGCGTTGCCGTTATCGGACCGGATCTGACGATTGGAAAAGAAGCCGTTGTCCCGGCCGCAAAGATGGTTACTGCAAATGTAGAGGAGGGCACTACCTATGAGGGCTAACAACATTCTTGGCATTATTCATTCTCAAGCGTATGACTCCACTATTAAGGAGCTGACCTCCAACCGTACAATTGCTTCTGTCCCGTTTGGCTGTCGGTATCGTCTGATTGACTTCCCGCTTTCGCATATGGTAAATGCCGGCATATCCACCATTGGCATCATGACGCAGGACCACTATCATTCTTTAATGGACCATGTTGGCTCCGGAAAGCCATGGGACCTGGCGCGTAAGAATGATGGCATGTATCTGTTGCCGCCGTATGCAGAAAACAAATTCAACGAATTCAGCAATACCAACGCCAGAATTGCATCTCTTTACAACAACACCAACTTCATCCGGCGCGCCAAACAGGAATATGTGCTGATGACTGACGCCAACAGCGTTTATAACTTTGATTTGCAAGAACTGTTTGCCGCCCACCGGGCCAGCAATGCAGATGTTACCATTGTCTATAAAACCGGTAAATTGCCGAAGATTGACCACAACATGGTCTTAACGCTGGACGGAGACAAGGTTACGGATATTTCCATTGCCAATGCCGAATCTGCCGGCATGGAAGCTACTTATTCCTTTAACATTTTCTTAATGCGCAAAAGTGTACTGGAATATTTAATTAAAACCGCTGCCTCGCACGACATCGGTTCCTTTACCAAAATTTTGCAAAACAACCAGCCCAATTTAAACATTCACGGCTTTGCCATTCCGGGATATGCTGAAATTATTGATGACCTTCACAAGTATTATGAAGTCTCTCAAGAGCTGCTGAATCCGGATGTTTGCGCTTCTCTGTTTAACACGGCCAATCCCATTCAGACCAAGATTCGGGACAATGTGCCGGCGCTTTACGGAACCGATTGCCGCGTAACAGACTCGCTGATTGCAGACGGTTGCCGCATTGAAGGTACCGTTAAAAATTCTCTGCTCTTCCGAGGCGTTGTGGTGGAAGAAGGCGCTGTGGTTGAAAATTGCATTCTAATGCAAGATACGGTTGTGCACGCAAACAGCAATCTGAATAGTGTCATTACAGACAAAAACGTTGTCATAACCGCAGGCAAGAGTCTGCACGGGGATTCCACCTATCCCATCTACATTGCCAAACGAATTGTGGTATAAACATTCCTTTTCCGGAGGTTCTTTATGAAAGTATTATTTGCATCCAGTGAAGCTGTTCCCTTTGCCGTCAGTGGCGGTCTTGCGGAAGTGGCCGGATCCTTGCCAAAAGCCTTAGTTGGCAAAGGCGTAGATGTCCGCGTTATTCTTCCACTGTATGATTGCGTTACCGAAGAGCAACGGGCCGGCCTTACCTATCTTTTCAACTTTGATGTTTCTGTAGCCTGGCGAAAGCAGTACTGTGGCATTTTTGAAGGAAAAGTCGGAGATGTTACCTACTACCTGGTAGACAATGAATATTACTTCAAGCGCTCCGGACTGTACGGCTATTATGACGACGCCGAACGCTTTGCCTTCTTCTCCCGTGCTGTATTGGAAACCATTGCGCACCTGGACGGATACAAGCCGGATATCATTCACTGCAATGACTGGCAAACCGCACTGGTCCCTCTTTATTACAACTGTTTTTACAAGGACCGCCCGGGATATGAAAATATCCGTACCGTTTATACCATTCACAACATTCAGTACCAAGGTATGTATGGTCTTGATGTCCTAAGCGAGGTAGTTGGTCTTGATCCTGTAGACTACTCCTTAATTGAATATGACGGCTGCGCCAACTTTTCCAAAGCGGCCATTGAATGCTGTAATAAGGTAACCACCGTCAGCCCAACGTATGCCAATGAAATTCTGGATCCGTGGTTTTCCCACGGTCTGGACAGTATCTTACATAAGAACTACTGGAAACTGACCGGCATCTTAAACGGCATAGACGTAGACAGTTATAACCCTGCCACAGACCCTGCATTGCGGTATCATTACTCCCAGGCCAACAAAACCGGGAAAGCCAAAGATAAGGCGGAATTGCAACGCCTCTTCGGACTGGAAGAACGCCCGGATGTTCCCATCATCTCCTTAATTTCCCGTTTGGTTTCCCATAAGGGGTTGGATTTAATTACCGCTATTCTGGATGAACTCTTGAATACCACCGAAGTGCGGTTCCTTGTCCTTGGCTCCGGGGACCAGGAATATGAAAACTTCTTCAAGGGCGTTGCCGCTCGCCACCCGGATAAATTCCGTTTGGAGCTGGGCTTCCGCCCGGATCTCAGCCGCAAAATGTATGCCGGCTCAGATCTGTTCCTGATGCCATCCAAGAGCGAACCCTGTGGACTATCTCAAATGATTGCCCTGCGGTATGGCGCCGTGCCAATTGTACGGGAAACCGGTGGGCTGAAGGACTCTGTTTCCGACTGCGGAGACGGTAAAGGAAATGGATTTACCTTTAAAACCTATAACGCCCATGATATGTTGTGGGCCATTTCCCGCGGCATTGACCTCTATTACAACGATAAAAAGACCTGGAAACAGGTGGTTAATCGCGCCATGAAATGTGACAACAGCTGGAATCGTTCGGCGGACCTGTACATCGCCATGTATAAAGAGGCCATGATGTAATAAAAATAGGAAAGAGACTACCCGCACGGGTAGTCTCTTTTTTTGATTTGTGCTATACTTTTGCGTGATTACAACAAATCTGCAATTCGCATGTTCAGATAGTCGTTAATCCATGCGGATAGGGTTGCCACACTGGCCGGGACGGCAATTGGCCGGGCTTCGGTTCCCCGTGGTTGGATTTCATCTAAAGAATGCAGGAAACTGGTAACTAAGAACTGATATTGCTTTTCATTGGCAGAGTTCTGCCCCAGCCAACTGGCCGGAAGAACTTTCCGTTTGACTCCGGCGCAAATAACAAAGTAGGTGCCAAGAGAATAGACGGTTTTGACAAACTGCTTTAACGTTTTGTCTTTCATGACATATCCACCGGTTGCCAAAGCAGAGCGCAGAATCGTATTGGTGGTCCATTTCACGTCTTCTTCCGTATCCGCCAACTGCGGCCCGGTTTTGAAGGAAACCTCGTTGGTTGTCCTGCCCAATAAGTAGTCACAACTAACCCCATAATATTCTGCGGCTTTTACCACAAAGGCCAATCCGCACTCCCGAATCCCATTTTCATAATGAGACAGCAATGCCTGAGATACTCCTAAGTCTGCAGCAGCCTGTTTCTGGCTTAAGCCGCGGGCTTTTCTTTGTTCTGTTAATCGGGACGCAAAACTTCCTTGCAGCATAGTAATCCACTCCTTAGGTTCATTATATTTTTAAAAATACTCGGAGGCAACATGCAAACATATACCATTCATCTGATTCGCCACGGAATGACAAAAGCCAACTTGGACGGCACTTTTACCGGCCACCAGGATCTGGAGCTCCTACCGGAGGGAAAAGAAGAACTGCAAAAGCTGAAAAAAGAATATCTATATCCGGAAGTACCGGTTGTGTTCTCCAGCCCGTTAAAACGCGCTAGGGAATCTGCCTCTATCCTGTTCCCGGAAAATGAAATCTTAATTCTGGAAGAGTTAATTGAATACAATTTCGGTGAATTTGAAGGCTTAACCGCAGAGCAATTAAAGGATAATAACCACTTTCAAGAATGGTTTACCGGAGACGGCACCGTCCCGGCCCTACACGGAGAAAGCAATCAAGAATTTTCCGTCCGCGTTGGCCGCGCATTTGAAAAGATTGTAGACGGCTTGTTAAAAACCGGCATTACCGAATGTGCTGTTGTAACCCATGGCGGTGTTATTATGACCTTGATGGCAATGTACGCATTGCCGGAAGCTCCCATGACGGACTGGATGTTGGAGTGCGGTGCCGGTTATACTCTGCGTCTAACCCCGACCCTTTGGACCCATGGGCGCAAAGTGGAAGCCGTTACCAAAATTCCACTTGTAAAAGAAGAAAACGATAAGGGGGCACACTGATATGGCTATTACCGGTGCCATTTTTGATATGGATGGAACCTTAACCGATTCCATGCATCTTTGGGTTAACGCCTGGCGGGATTTTCCTAAAGTCAAAGGCATTCAGGCCACGGAAGAAGAATTACAAACCATGCAAGGCATGATGCTGAATGACATGGCCCGTTATTTAAATGAACATTTTGGTCTTCCCGGCACGCCGCAGGAAATTCGTGCACAAATAGATCAGTTAACCGAACAGGGCTATTTCCACGAAGTAGAATTAAAGCCCGGCGTTGTAGAAACGTTGGAACGGCTCAAGCAAAATAATGTCAAAATGGTCTTGGCTACCGCAACGGACCGGTATCTTGCAGAAGGGTGCCTGAAGCGTCTTGGCATTATTGATTATTTCCAGAAAATTTATACCGCCGCCGAATACGGCAGCAAGTATGACTCTCAGATCTTCCTGACCGCCTGGCATGACCTGGGCACACCAAAGGAAGAAACCTATGTTTTTGAAGACACTTTAGACGCCATTCGCGGAGCAAAGAAAGCCGGCTTCCAGGTTATTGCCGTCCATGACAAATGGTCTGCGCATAATCATGACAAAATTGTAGCCTTGGCAGATCAGTTTCATGACAGCTTGGCAGACTTAGACCTTTCTACTCTGGGAATTCCCATGACCAGAAAAGAAAAGGCCATGAACCTCTTCTTAGAAGGCTACAATTGCAACCAGGCGGTCATTTTAGCATTCCAGGATCTGCTCCCGCTCAGCAAGGAAATGCTGGCCAAACTTGGCTCCGGATTCGGCGGCGGCATTGGTCGCCTTCGGGAAGTCTGCGGTGCAGTATCCGGCATGGTTACCGTTTTAGACCTTCTTTACGGATACACAGACCCCAAAGACACCACTACCAAAGCCGCACAATATAAAGATATCCAAGCGCTGGCCGCAAAATTTGAACAGCAAAACGGAAGCATTATTTGCCGCGATTTACTTCATCTCCGTGCCACCAAAGACAATCCCACCCCGGACGAACGCACAGCACAGTATTACCATGATCGTCGTTGCAAAGATATGGTTGGTACCGGAGCAGAATTATTAGAAGAATATATTGCAACTCACCCGATTCCGGAAAGAGAATAGGAGTTAGCCATGAAATGGACCAAGAAAAAAATCATCGTTCCAATACTTGCCCTCCTGTTTTTATGCAGTGCAGGGCTTGGGGTTTGGGCCGCTTATCCGTCTCTTTGGTCCTATTTCCGACCGCAGGAGGTAACACCCACCATATCTGCAGAACCAGAGCAAAAAGAGCTGACTTCCTATCAAAATATCGTACTTTCTGCTACCTCTTCTGAAAAAGATTTAAGTATTTCTTTCCTGGATTCTGCAGAAGCAGCCATTGCCGGACAGACCTTCTCGGTTAAGGTTGTTTGTCTTGGCAGCAAAGAAGAAATTAACCAAGAGGAACTGGACAAGACTACCGCAGATAATCTCTTTACCATGCCTGCCTATGCTGCCTCTGTGGAAGACCAGGTACAAGCAGATACAACTGACGCAAGCAAGAAATCAGTTGCCGCCGACACCTATACTGCCGGCATTAGCGCCTACCAACAGCAACTGGATGCGTTGGAAGGAACCGTCTACACGGACGAAGATGGAGACGGTAGCATTTACCAAAAAAATCTGGACCCCGGCATTTATCAAATCTGGTACGTCCCGACTGACGGATATTTTCCCGACATACCGGTCGTCAATGTAGAAGTAAAGAACAAAGTAGAACGTGTGGTAGATACTAAAATTGAAGAAAAAGTAACCCCGTATGTGGCTTCGGAAGATGTACAACCGGCTCGCCAGGTAGCCGTAGAAAAGACCATAACCGACACTACCGCAAAGGTGGAAACAAAAACGGAAACCGAAACCAATACCGAATCCACAGATGTCCTGTATACCGGTTGGCAGACCATTGACGGAAAAACCTATTATTTTGACGCCAATCACCAGAAAGTAACCGGACAGCAAACCATTAACGGGCTAATGTATCGTTTTAATGAAGATGGCAGCCTAGTCAACTCTCTCGGCGCCGGCGTGGACGTTTCCAAATGGAACGGCACCATTAATTGGAGCAAAGTAAAGGCCGCCGGTATTAATTATGCTTTCGTGCGATGTGGCGGCAGATCTTCCAGTGCACGCACACTGTTTGAAGATCCCAACTACGGACAAAATGTCTCCGGTGCAATAGCCGCCGGACTTAAAGTCGGCATCTACTTCTACTCTTCTGCAACCACCACGGCGGAAGCCGTAGAAGAAGCTTCTCTTGCCGTTGCCATGGCAAAGAAATACAAGATTACTCTTCCTATTTTCATTGATATTGAAGATAGTGCCATGCCGAAAGGGCAACTGACGGAAATTGCACAGGCATTTTGCCAGACCGTACAGTCTGCCGGTTATACCGCAGGGGTTTATTCCAGTATTAGTTGGTGGAAGAGTTATTTAGACTACAGCAAATTATCCTCTTATAAAATCTGGATTGCCCGATTTAACACGGTTCTTTCCGGAGGAAATTACACCTGGACCGGCCGCTGTGATTATTGGCAATATTCCGGCTCCGGCACGATTGACGGCATCAACGGCAATGTAGATTTAAACATTGCCTATTAACTTTGTACGCAAAAATGTAAGGAGAAATGATTTCATGACACAAGCACAAATCGGCATCATGATTTCCATTACCATCTACTTAGCAGCTATGGTAATGGTAGGTGTCCTGTATGCCAAAAAGACAAAAAATGTAGGAGATTTTTACCTGGGAGGCAGAAAACTGGGACCTCTGGTAACCGCAATGAGCGCAGAGGCTTCTGATATGTCCAGTTACCTGCTAATGGGCTTACCCGGACTGGCCCTGGCCTCCGGTTTAGCAGAAGTCGGCTGGACCGTAATCGGCTTAGCCATCGGCACTTATCTGAACTGGCTTATTGTTGCAAAGCGCCTTCGGAAGTATTCCGAACACATCGGTGCCATTACCATTCCGGACTTCTTTGCTAAAAGATACCATGATGAGCGCAATATCATTACTGCCATTGCCGCCATCATGATTATTATCTTCTTTGTTCCGTATACCGCTTCCGGTTTTGCCGCCTGTGGCAAGCTGTTTGGCACCCTGTTTGGCATTGATTATCACCTTGCCATGATTGTATCGGCCATTATTATTGTCGGATATACCTCTTTGGGTGGATTCACTGCCGCCTCTATTACTGACTTTATCCAATCCATCATCATGACAGTTGCTCTGCTGATTGTACTTGTCTTTGGTATTCACCAGGCAGGAGGCGTAGACGCCATTATGGAAAACGCCAAAAGTTTGGATGGCTATCTGAACTTTTTCCAAGGATATAATGCAGAAACCAATTCGGCCGGAACCTACTCCATCCTATCGGTTATTTCTACGTTGGCCTGGGGCCTTGGCTACTTCGGTATGCCTCATATCCTTTTGCGATTTATGGCCATTGAAGATCCGGAAAAGATCAAACTGTCTCGCCGGGTTGCCTCTGTTTGGGTTGTCATTTCCATGGCTGTTGCCGTTGCCATCGGCGTTGTTGGTATGGGTATGGTAAAACACGGAGCACTTCCTGCTTTTGCAGACAGTGAAACGGTTATTGTACAGATTGCTTCCTTGCTTTCTCAACAGAGCTTTATTGCAGCTCTGTTGGCCGGCGTTATTCTTGCCGGCATCTTAGCAAGCACCATGTCTACAGCAGACAGCCAGCTGCTTGCTGCCTCCTCCGCCGCCAGTGAAAACATTATCGGTGGCCTGTTCAAGGTAAAGCTGACTGAGCGTTCTGAAATGGTAGTGGCCCGTTCCACACTGATTATCATTTCCGTCATCGGCGTAATCCTTGCTTGGGATTCCGACGCTTCTGTCTTCCGCATTGTATCCTTTGCTTGGGCAGGATTCGGTGCCGTTTTCGGCCCGCTTATGCTGCTTTCTCTCTTCTGGAAGCGCGGAAATCGTTATGGTGCCGTTGCCGGCATGGTTGTCGGCGGCGTCATGGTCTTCGCCTGGAAATATGGCATTGCCAAGCTCGGCGGAGCCTTTGCCGTATACGAACTTCTACCCGCTTTCCTCTTTGGTCTTGTTACCAATATGATTGTCTCCCTTCTGACTCCGGCTCCGGAACAAAAGGTAGTGGATGATTTTGAATACGTGAAAACATTGGACTAAACCATATACGCACAAGAAAAGGGCCTCGGCACTATTGCCGAGGCCCACTTTTTTAATTTTTATCCAATTATCAGCGCTATTACATACGGCAAGCCGATGATTTCAAGAAGTCCAAGAAGAAGGGTTAATCCATATTGTTCCAACCAGGCACCACCGTATAGGATAACAGCAAAAGGGCTGAGGAGTACTTTTACTACTGTTTTAGAGGTGGAGTCTTCTCCGTACAGCTGTTCCCAAAGATTCATGGCGTCTTCCATAAGAGGGAAGCAGTTGGTCAAAAGACATAGGCCTACATAAAAGAGGAGTAAGCAGGACCAGTCAAATGCGCCAAAGTAAAAGAAGCGAATTCCGGCCGGCAAGGAAATAGCCAAGCCAAGCAGCAGCATAATCAGATGCGGGAAATAACAAATTCCGAAGCTGCCTTTTTTCGGTGCCAGAAAATGCTCTACATGGCCACACAGGCTGTTGGGTTGCAAATATTCTGCATATTCTACCGGCACTTTAAAGATACGGCAAAACAGGTGCTCTAAGAAACCTTTCAGCAGGGCCCCCGGAGCAGTAATGAACTTAATAACGTAATATACAATTACCATGTGAAATCCCCCTCTCCGTTTAGGAATATGTCTTCAAACGTTGTTTCTCCGGAAAGAATAGAATCTACATCGCCGGAGATGGTATATCCATAATTAGAAAGGTCTTCCACAATCTGGTCATACAGTTCGGTCTGATCCCGCTCTTTGGCAATTAGTGCATATAAGCTTCCGGCAGACAGATAAGTGTTGACTGTGTCAGCATAGGTATACGCTGTTTCCACATAAGAGGCGGCTTTGGTCAGGTCTCCGTCCAGCACACAATAGATGGCCATTTGATAATTCAGTGCGGAGTTTTGGTCATTGGCCTTCAACCCGTTTTGGATAGCATTGTAGGCCTTTGGCAAATTGCCCTGCATACGGTAAGCAATGGCTTTATATACGTAAGCGTAGCTGTCTTCCTGATTCAGCTTTAACAGCTCAGTGGAATAGGACAGTGCCTTATCATAGTCCTTATCATTCAAGGAAATTTCAGCATACAGCGGCAGATACAGGCTGGCATACTTGGTTCCATCGGCCGCAATGGCATCCACGTACTTCTTTTGGGTTGTCGTATCCTGATCATAAACCAGGCAGGCATAGTAGCGGAAATAATTGGCGTAGGCCTCTACGTAGGTTTGGTCCTTTAAGGCTTCTTCATACGCGGTCAGGAAGGTATCCAAATTCTCTACGCTGTCTTCAGATGCAGCAGCAGAGAATGCGTTGTAGGCTGCAGTGTATCCTGCAATTTCTTCATTCATCTTTTTGGCATACCGGTTCCACGGCTTTTTCAAATCTGCCGTAGTGTAGTTGGTGCCAATGAAATCCGAGGCATCTGTAAAGCTTTGTACCCCTAAAGCGTCATACACCTTCAGTTGGCGTTTCAGATAAATCCAACCCGGTGTCTGCTCCTTGTCTGACAGCAGCGTATTGGTGTCCGAGTACGCGCTGATGGACGAGGTCAGCCGATCTGCTCTGGCATAAGCATCCGCCTTTGCTGCACTGTGATAGGTGGACCATCCAAGGACCAACAAAACAATAGACAGCGCCAAAAACATAACCGCAATAACAGGGTATGCAATGTCCCATGCGTCAAAGGGATAATGCCGCATGTAATTCATACATTTGTCACAGTAGGTCCGGTCTTCCGGAATTTCCACTTCGCCACAGCACTGGCAAAGATGCTTGGTTTCTTCCACGGGTTCTTCCGCTTTTTCTTTTTCCGGCGATATCATTACCTGCACTTCTTCCGGAAGATCTGTGGGTGCTTCCTGTGGCAGATCACTGGTCAATTTCTTTTCTTCGTTTGCCATTCGGTTCACTCCTTTAAAGTTTGTTTTCCCCTTTTGCAAACAGCAACATTCTATCATAAAACAAAGGGCCCTTCAATGAAGGACCCCCTTTGTTCGGATAATGGATGCGTATTCAAAATTTTTATTTTTTCTTTTGTACCAATCTGCCGTTTTCGTCCAGTCTGGGGAACAAGAACAAACTGAGCAAAACACAGCCGATAATGGTAATAATGGTTTCCGGTAGCATGTAGCTGCCGTTATAGGTTAAAGAATAAAGGATAACGGCCTTCCAAGTCTTGTTATCTGCCCAAGAGGCCCAAATGGTAATGCCGCTGATAAAGTGGCAAAGGAACCGAAGGAAGCAAACCAGAAGTGCTCCTAGGGAAATGGCAAGCGTATCATTCTTAATATGTCCGCGGAAAATGCCACCGAGGCCAAGCAAAGTAAACGGGAAAACATAGTCGGCAAAAATCAGCACCAAATAAGCGACAAAGCCGGATACATATCCAAAGTTGCTAAAGCCGAAAAGCAATTGAATAATGGACATGACCCCACCGGTTAACAGACCCCATTTGGTTCCGTACAACCAGGCTACCACAATAATGGGAACCATGCTGAACAGCGTAACGCTTCCGCCCATTGGCAAAGAATACGGTTGGATAAACGAAAGTACCGTTGCCATGGCTACCATAATAGCGCTGAGGACAAGACGGTACGTGTTGTTTTTGTTGTTCTTTTGTTCTGTCATAAAATCTTCCTTCCTACGCAGGCATTATCCTGATCAGGTTTCACGGGTTTTTGGGTTCTTCCCTTCTCTCAGCCGACTACAGCCAGCTCCCCTATTCACTTGACTCTTAAATTCTACTGATAATAGGCTTGAAATACAAGCGTTCGGGTGATAAAATTTTGCGGAACTTAAACAAAATTTGACTTTTTGAAGGTGTATGCGTTGAAACTCAGAGAAGATATCCGCAATGTGGCAATCATTGCGCACGTAGACCATGGTAAGACGACCTTGGTAGACGCCCTGTTAAAGCAGAGTGGTACTTTCCGTACCAACGAACAGGTAGACGAACGCGTTATGGACTCCAATGACCTGGAAAAAGAACGTGGCATTACCATCCTCTCTAAAAACACCTCCGTCCATTACGGAGATACCAAAATTAATATTATTGACACCCCGGGCCACGCCGACTTCGGCGGCGAAGTAGAACGTATCCTGTTAATGGTAGACGGCGTTCTTCTTTTGGTAGATGCTTTTGAGGGTTGTATGCCACAAACTCGCTTTGTATTAAAAAAGGCGCTGGGTTTAAAAAAGAAGGTCGTTGTTGTTGTCAACAAAGTAGATCGCCCGGGAGCCCGCCCAGCAGAAGTAGTAGACGAAGTCATTGACTTGTTTATTGAGCTTGGCGCAGATGAGGATCAGATTGAATTCCCGGTTGTTTTTGCTTCCGCCAAAGACGGTTACGCTTCCTATGATATGCGGGACCGTGAAGGAGACATGCGGCCTATCTTTGAATCCATTATCAAAGAAATTCCCGCTCCAAAAGGAGACATAGAGGCTCCTTTGCAGGTGCTCTTCTCCTCTCTGGACTATGATGATTATGTAGGCCGGATTGGCATTGGACGCATTGAACGCGGCACCATTCGCCAGGGACAGCAAGCCATTCTGTGCAACACCGAAAGCAAGGCCGAAAAAGTAAAAATCAGCAAACTTTATACCTATGAAGGCTTGCGCCGTACAGAAGTTGCCAGCGCATCCGCCGGTGAAATCATCTGTGTAGCCGGTGTTGCCGACCTGAACATCGGTGAAACCGCCTGTGACCCGGAACACGTAGAACCCATTCCATTCATCAAAATTGATGAACCCACGCTGTCCATGAACTTCTTAGTCAATGACAGCCCGTTTGCTGGCAGAGAAGGCAAATTTGTTACCTCCCGGAACCTGCGTGACAGACTGTTCAAGGAAGTGGAAACCAACGTTTCCATGCGCGTGGAAGAAACCGATTCCACCGACACCTTCAAAGTTTCCGGCCGTGGCGAGTTACACCTTTCCATTTTAATTGAAACCATGCGCAGAGAAGGTTATGAATTTGCTGTCTCTCGTCCAAAGGTTATCTTCAAAAAAGATGAAAACGGCAAATTGCTGGAACCAATGGAACAGCTCTTTGTAGAAGTTCCGGCAGAATATGTCGGTGCCGTTATTGAAAAACTGGGTTCTCGGAAAGCAGAACTGCGGGACATGATGGCCAATGAAGGTGGCACCACCCATTTGGAATTCAGCATTCCTTCCCGTGGACTGATCGGGTACCGCTCTGAATTCATGACCGATACCAACGGCAACGGCATCATGAACCAGATCTTTGACGGCTATGCTCCTTATAAGGGAGACATTTCCACTAGAGAACGTGGTTCCATTGTTGTTCATGAGCAAGGTACTTCCAGTGCTTATGGTCTGTTTAATACGCAGGAACGTGGCACCCTGTTTATTGGTGCCGGCGTAGACGTTTACGAAGGTATGATTGTCGGCGAATGTTCCCGTGGGGAAGACATTGTGTGCAACGTTTGCAAGACCAAGCACCTGACCAACACCCGTGCCTCCGGATCAGATGACGCCCTGCGTTTAGTTCCACCTACCAACCTGTCCTTGGAACAGTGCATGGAATTCCTTGGTGATGATGAAATCCTGGAAGTAACGCCGGAAAGCCTGCGCCTCCGCAAAATCATCCTTTCCAAAGAAAAGCGCATGAAGAACCAGTTCAAGAAGAAATAAGAAAAAGCCGAGCTTAACAGCTCGGCTTTTTGATTTTCTCTTTTAAAAGTTACTTTTCTACGGTTTCTGTAACTTCTTCATCTGCTTCTGCAGCGTCGGCTTCTGCTTCATCATGCTCTTTGTTTTTGTCTCCCAGTTTCATGGTGCCAATAATACCAAGAGCCAGAGTAATAACACCGGCAACATATTGCAACCAAGAAACATCCGCAAAGGAGAAGTCTGCAGTGGCAGCAAAGAAGTTGGTATACAGAATAGCAAAGCCACTACCAATAACAAAGCCGATGATGGCCCAGTAGGTGCCATGGTAATGTTTCTTCAGGCAGTATTCAATCAGCTTGGAAATGCCAAAGATGCCGCAGAGAATACCAATGCCGCAAGGAACCAAAATAAGTACGGCATGCATCTTATCTGTACCGGACGTGGTCAACGCCTTTACCTGATTCATGATTGGGGTATAGAAACCAAAGGTCATGAGCAAAGCAGACCCGGACAAACCCGGAACAACCATGGCGGCAGCAGCAATAGCGCCGGAAAGGAAGAGCAAGAGAATGGTTAAGAAGTTCAGATTGCTCAGATCCATGGAATCTGCAATTGGCAGGAATGCGGAGCCAATAACGGCAGCACAGGCCAGGAGTGCAGCAACAGCATAGGACGGTTTAAACTTAATGCCCTTTTCTTCCCGGAACAGCATTGGCAGGGCACCGACAATGGCACCGAAGAACAGCATAATGGTCGGGAACAGGAAATTGGTCAGGCAGTAAGTAACTACATGGCTAAGAGACAGGAACGCAATGGCAACACCGATTACAACCGGAATTAAAACGCCCATGCTTTGCTTAAAGTTCTTTTTCAGATGACTGATAGAAGTAATCAGCTTATCATAGATGCCCATGATTAAAGCAAGTGTTCCGCCGGAAAGTCCCGGAATAACATTACCGAAGCCGATGGTAAATCCACCAATTAAAAGTCGAATAAATTCTTTCCATTTTTTCATCAGGTATGCACCTCTTTAAAGATTAAAAATTGAAAATCGAATCGGCTAACACTATAGCAGAGAACATTTGCAAAAGCAATACGAAAACGGTTTGTTTTTGAAGGTAGCCGAATTGTATCCCCTGTGGACAGGTGTTATACTATTATATCCGGCGAAAGGAGTACAAGTAACATGGAATTACAATTGCAGGATTCCGTAAAACTGAAGAAGCCACATCCCTGCGGAAACAGCGTTTTTCTGGTTACCCGCGTAGGAATGGATATTAAGTTACGCTGTACCAAGTGTGGGCATGAAGTCATGCTGCCTCGCAAAAAAGCCGAAAAAGCAATAAAACAAATCCTACCGAAGGAGACTATCTGATGTTTGAAAAACTGGCCGGTGTGGAAGAACGCCTGTCCTTTCTGGACACGCAGTTGGCAGACCCCGCGGTGGTTACAGACCGGGAAAAATATACGGAATATATGAAAGAGCACAAGCAAATTCAGCCGCTTGTGGAAAAATATAAAGAGTTTCAGGCGGCGGAGGCCGACGAGGCCGACGCCAAAGGACTGCTGGAGGAAGGCGGTCTGGAGCCGGACTTTAAAGAGCTGGTTACCGAAGAGTGGGAGGCCGCCAAGGCCCGCCGCGAACAGATAACCGAAGAATTAAAAATTATGCTTTTGCCACAAGATCCAAATGATGACAAGAATGTCATTGTTGAAATTCGTGGCGGGGCCGGCGGTGAAGAAGCCGCGCTGTTTGCCGGAACGCTGTACCGCATGTATACCATGTATGCGGAAGCCCACGGCTTTCAAACGGAAGTCTTAAGCAGCAATGAAACCGAGCTGGGCGGCTTTAAAGAAGTTTCCTTTGAAGTAAAGGGAGCAGGCGCTTTCAGCCGCCTGAAGTTTGAAAGCGGCGTGCACCGCGTACAGCGAGTACCGGAAACAGAGTCCCAAGGCCGGATTCAGACCAGCACGGCCACCGTGGCGGTCCTTCCGGAAGCAGAAGATATCGACTTTGACCTGGATTTAGCAGATGTCAAGATTGATGTCTTCCGTTCCAGTGGCGCCGGCGGACAGAAGGTTAACAAAACCTCTTCTGCCATTCGTGTAACACATATTCCTACCGGTATGGTGGTAGAATGTCAAGATGAACGCAGTCAGTATCGAAACAAGGAAAAAGCACTGACGGTACTGCGCTCCCGTCTGTATGAAATAGAGCAGGAAAAGCATAATGCCGAAATTTCCGGAGCCAGGAAAGCCATGGTGGGAACCGGAGACCGAAGCGAACGGATTCGCACCTATAATTTCCCGCAAGGGCGAGTTACCGACCATCGCATTGGCTTAACCCTTTATAAATTGGAAGCCATTTTAAATGGGGATCTGGATGAAATTATGGATGCCCTGATTGCGGCAGATACCGCAGCAAAGTTGAAAGCAGCAGGGGACGACACAGAATGAAGACAGAACAATTAAAACCGGCGCAGGCCAAACGCGCCGGAGAATTATTACGAAACGGTGGCATAGTTGCCATTCCTACGGAAACGGTATACGGCTTAGCGGCCAACGCTTTGAATGGAGCTGCTGTAGCCAAAGTTTTTCAGGCAAAAGGACGTCCTATGGACAATCCGCTGATTGTCCATATTACGGATCTTGCCGCCTTAGATGACTTGGCTGCTTATGTACCAAGCGCCGTCTATGATTTAGCAGATGCTTTTTGGCCGGGCCCGTTGACCATTATTTTGGAAAAATCCGCACTCATTCCTGATGAAGTCAGCGCCGGACTGGACACGGTAGCCATTCGGATGCCGTCCCATCCGGTAGCGCGGGACATTATTAAAGCGGCCGGCGTGCCCTTGGCTGCGCCAAGCGCCAACACCTCCGGCAAGCCCAGCCCCACCACGGCACAACATGTCTTGGATGACATGGACGGAAAAATTGATGCCGTGGTAGACGGAGGGCCTTGCTCCGTTGGTGTGGAGTCCACCGTCATAACGTTGGCCACCCGCCACCCGCGGGTACTACGCCCCGGCCGCGTTACCCCGGAAGAGCTGTCTGCAGTTCTTGGCGAAGACGTAGATATTGACGACGCCGTACTGCATGATTTAAAAGAAGGCCAAGTGGCAGCCAGCCCGGGCATGAAATATAAACATTATTCTCCGAACGCCAATGTGGCCATTGTAACCGGGTCCTTAGAAGCCTTTGCAGAATATGTTAATCAACAGGACCCGGATACCACAGCCGCATTGGTCTTTGACGGAGAAGAAAGCCTCTTGCATTGCACTTGCTTACCGTTCGGCAAGGAAGGAGACGAATTGGCACATGCCAATCGGCTCTTTGCCGAACTCAGAAAGTGCGACGACTTAGGCATGAAAAATGTTTATGTTCGGTGCCCGGGCAACAGCGGTGTCGGCCTGGCGGTCATGAACCGACTGCTGCGTGCAGCCGCCTTTGAAATCATAGCATTATAAAAAGGAAGGAGCCGCCTATGAGACACGGGATCATTGTCGGTCTGACCGGCCAGACCGGCGCCGGAAAATCCACGGTGGCTGAGTTTCTGTCCCGTTTCGGCTATAAGGTCATCCAAGCGGACCAGTATGCTCGCTTGGCCACAGAAAAGGGCTCTCCTGTTTTGAAAGAGTTGCAAGCAGCCTTTGGACAGGATATTCTTAAGGAGGACGGAACGCTGAATCGCCAGAAATTAGCGGAAAAGGCCTTTGCTTCACCGGAGCAAACCGCAAAGCTGAATGCCCTAACGCATCCGTTTATCAGCCATTTAATGCAAAAACAAATCCGCGGCGCCTTTTTTGACGGTTATGAAGCGGTTATCTTAGATGCTTCTCAGCTGTTTGAAGCAAAACAGGATCAATTCTGTAACCTGGTCATTTCCGTTACGGCACCGGAAGAAGTGCGAAAAGCAAGAATTATGGAGCGAGACGGGTTAAGTGCAGAAGAAGCAGAACGTCGAATGCACGCGCAACTGCCGGAAGAATATTTTTTGACCCATTCCGATATCATTATTGAAAACAAACAAGGAACAGACCACCTGCATGCGCTGACCACCAAGGCAGCACAGATCATTGAATCTTATATTGCAGGGGAAGAATAAAAGGAGGAACTTTCCATGAACCAAGAAAAAAGTGCAGCCTCTAAACTGAAAGAGGAGCTCTTCTATCAACCAAAACACATGGCAAAAGTGGTTAATGACAGCGTTGCCGCTGCCTCAGATGCCTTTGCCGAAGATTATAAAGCCTTTATGTCTGCCGCTAAAACGGAGCGGGAATGTGTTTCCTACGTTCTGGCAGAAGCCGAAAAAAACGGATATACCAAATTTGACAAAACCAAATCTTATGCTGCCGGTGACAAGGTTTACCACATTAACCGGGAAAAATGCATTCTGTTATGCACCTTCGGTAAGAAGAGTGTTGCAGAAGGCGTAAAAATTTCTGCTTCTCATATTGATTCCCCACGTCTGGATCTGAAACCGAATCCGCTGTATGAATCCGATGAAATGGCATTCTTTAAAACCCATTATTATGGCGGTATTAAGAAATATCAGTGGACTGCCATTCCGCTGTCCTTACACGGTGTTGTAGTAAAGGCTGACGGCTCCAAGGTTACCGTAAACATTGGAGAAGATCCGGCAGATCCGCAATTTGTGGTAACTGATTTGTTGCCGCATCTTGGCAAGGAACAGGAAAAACGCTCTTTGGCTGACGGTATCCGCGGCGAAGAACTGAACCTGTTAATTGGCAGCCTTCCGTTCAAAGATGACGAAGAATCCGAACTGGTAAAGCTGAACATTTTGAACCTGCTGCATGAAAAGTATGGCATTGTAGAGCGGGACTTCCAGACTGCAGAGTTGGAAATTGTTCCGGCCATGAAACCAACCGATATCGGCTTTGACCGCTCCATGATTGGCGCCTATGGTCACGACGACCGCGTTTGCTCTTATCCGGCTGTTCGCGCAAACTTTGCTTTGGATGTACCGGAGCATACTGTAGTTACTGTCCTGACGGACAAAGAGGAAATTGGTTCTGACGGCAACACCGGTCTGAATTCTTCTTACTTCAAATACTTTATTTATGACTTGGCAGAACAGGCCGGCATTCCCGGACACGATGTTCTCAGCAGAAGTGAATGCTTGTCCGCAGATGTAACTGCCGCCTATGATCCAACCTTTGCGGATGTTATGGATAAGCGCAACGCCGCCTTTATTAATAAAGGTACTTGCTTTATGAAATATACCGGTGCCCGCGGTAAATCCGGTACGTCGGATGCTTCTGCCGAATTCTTTGGTCGGATCCGCAAGCTGCTGGAAGAAAATAACGTAGTATGGCAAACCGGAGAACTTGGTGCTGTTGACGCCGGTGGCGGCGGAACAGTTGCCATGTTCGTTGCCAACCTTGATGTAGACGTC
Organism: Bacteroidaceae bacterium; assembly: GCA_963623075.1. Taxonomy (GTDB): domain Bacteria; phylum Bacillota; class Clostridia; order Oscillospirales; family Acutalibacteraceae; genus RUG420. The sequence goes on along the minus strand of CAVFJZ010000001.1, from coordinate 308,256 downwards.
ATTGACGTTGGTGTACCTGTCCTTTCTATGCATGCCCCGTTTGAAGTGGTATCCAAGCTGGATTTGTACAGCACTTATCAAGCCTTCCTGGCATTCTTCCAGTCCTGATAAACAAAAAAATAAAAGAGACCCACTGGCATCCGCCAGTGGGTCTTCCTTTATTGGAAAACAATATCCTTTTTAGTCTGCTTTGGTTACAGAAATAGAAGTGGCTTCCCCGTTAATCTTCCAATCCGCTTTGTAACCGGCTTCATCTAAAGAGCCAACCGTTACGGAGTCAGCAAGTACATCGCCCGCAATGGCATCTTTGTTTCCGGAAACAATGGCATTAATCTTGTCAGATCCGGATACGCATACCTGAATGTGGTTCTGTACTTCAAAGCCGGCGTCTTTCCGCATGGTTTGAATCTTGGAAACCAGTTCACGGACAAAGCCTTCTTCTACCAATTCATCTGTCAGTTTGATGTCCAGAGCAACAACCAGATTACCTTCTGACAAGGTGTAGTAACCTTCTTCCTGCTTGGTTTCAATCAGGAGGTCTTCTGCGGTCAGGGCAATTTCGCCGATGCTGATGGTAAGCTTCAAGGTTCCGGTTTCATCCAGTTCCTTCTTTGCGGCACTTCCGTCCAGTGCAGCCAGCGCTTCCTTAATTTCATTCAGCTGCTTACCGTATTTCGGACCAAGGGTTCTCATCTGCGGCTTGAAGCCGTATGTCATCAGGACGTCCGTGTTTTCCACAAATTCTACTTTTTTCACATTCAGCTCATCTTTAATGATGTCTGTGTAGAAGTTGCCCAGTTCCTTGGTTGCCTTCACATACATTCCGGCCAACGGCTGACGGTTCTTCCGATTAGAACCGTTGCGGCAGGCACGACCCAAGCTGACAATATTCAGAACTTCCTGCATATCCTCTTCCAGAGCCGTATCAATATGATCCTGATTGGCAACCGGGAAGTCACACAGATGAATGGAAACCGGAGCCTCCTTATCAATGCTGCGAACCAAGTTCTGATAAATGGATTCGGTTATGAACGGAATCATGGGGGCGGCTACCTTAGCGGTATCAACCAGTGCCGTATACAGCGTCATATAAGCGTTAATCTTATCCTGTTCCATGCCCTTTGCCCAGAACCGATCCCGACAACGGCGTACATACCAGTTGGACAGGTCATCTACAAAGTCGGAAATGTAACGCGCCGCTTCCGGAATCTTGTAATCATTCAGGTTCTGGTCTACGCCCTGAATCATGGTATTTAGCTTGGACAGACACCACTTATCCATAACGGAAAGCTTGTCATAATCCAAGGTATATTTTGTAGCATCAAAGTTGTCAATGTTGGCATACAGAACAAAGAATGCATAGGTATTCCACAGGGTACCCATTACCTTGCGCTGTCCTTCAATAACGGCCTTGCCATGGAAGCGATTCGGCAACCACGGTGCAGAGTTGGTATAGAAATACCAGCGAATGGCATCTGCGCCGTATGTCTCCAGCGCCTCCATTGGGTCAACGGCATTGCCCTTGGACTTAGACATCTTCTGCCCGTTCTCATCCTGAACGTGGCCTAAAACAATAACGTTTTTAAACGGTGCCTTGTTGAAAATCAGAGTAGAGATGGCCAACAGAGAGTAGAACCATCCACGGGTCTGGTCTACCGCTTCCGAAATGAAGTCAGCCGGGAACTGTGCTTCAAACAAATCCTTGTTTTCAAACGGATAATGGTGCTGTGCAAACGGCATAGATCCGGAGTCAAACCAGCAGTCAATCACTTCCGGCACACGGGTCATGCATCCGCCGCAGTCACATTTTACGTGAACCTTGTCAATGTACGGGCGATGCAGTTCAATTTCATCCGGACAGTCATCCGACAAAGACTTCAGCTCTTCAATAGAACCAATGCTGGTGCGTTTTCCGCAATCCGGGCACTCCCAGATATTCAGCGGCGTTCCCCAGTAACGGTTTCGAGACAGACCCCAGTCTTGTACATTTTCCAACCAGTTTCCGAAGCGGCCTTCACCGATGCTTTCCGGAATCCAGTTGATAGTCTTATTGTTACGAATCAGGTCTTCTCTGACTTCTGTCATCTTGATAAACCAGGATTCTCTGGCGTAGTAGATCAGCGGGGAGTCACAGCGCCAGCAATGCGGGTAACTGTGTTCAAACTTCGGTGCATCAAACAGCAGTCCGCGTGCATCCAGGTCTTTCAATACTTCCAGGTCCGCCTTCTTGCAGAACAATCCGGCAAACGGCGTTTCTTCCGTCATGTTGCCCTTGTCGTCTACAAACTGTACAAACGGCAGGTCATACTTACGGCCGACATTGGCGTCATCTTCACCGAAGGCAGGTGCAATGTGAACAATACCGGTACCATCGGTCATGGTAACGTAGCTGTCACAGGTAACATAGAAGCCTTTCTTGTGCTGCTTTTCTGCAACCGGAACAGCACATTCATACAGTGCTTCATATTCTTTGTATTCCAGATCTTGTCCTTTGTAGTGCTCCAGTACTTCGTAAGCAGGCTGGCCATCTTTGGCCAAAGAACCAAGAACTGAATCGCAGAGGGCGGTGGCAATATAATAGGTGTAGCCATCTGCAGCCTTTACCTTTTCATAGTCGTCTGCCGGGTTTACGCAAAGAGCCACGTTGGACGGAAGGGTCCACGGTGTGGTGGTCCATGCCAAGAAGTAGGCGTCTTCTCCCACTACTTTAAAGCGACAGATTGCAGAACGTTCCTTTACGTCTTTGTAGCCTTGGGCTACTTCGTGAGAGGAAAGCGGGGTTCCGCAACGCGGGCAGTAAGGCACAATTTTGAAGCCCTTGTACAGTAAGCCCTTGTCATAAATCTGCTTCAGTGCCCACCATTCGGATTCAATAAAATCATTGTGGTAGGTTACATATGGGTTTTCCATGTCTGCCCAGAAGCCGACCGCTTTGGAAAAGTCTTCCCACATGCCTTTGTATTTCCATACGGACTCCTTACACATATCAATGAACGGTTCCAGTCCGTATTCTTCAATTTGCTCTTTGCCGTCTAAGCCAAGGGCCTTTTCTACTTCCAGTTCTACCGGCAAGCCGTGGGTATCCCAACCCGCTTTCCGTGGCACGTAGTAGCCCTTCATGGTGCGGTACCGCGGAATCATGTCTTTGATAACGCGAGTCAGTACATGACCAATATGCGGCTTTCCGTTTGCCGTTGGAGGGCCGTCATAGAAAACATAGGACGGGCCTTCCTTTTGTTCGGTCAGTTCAAAAACATTTTCGTCTTCCCAAAATTTGGAAATTTCTTTTTCTCTTTCCACAAAGTTTAGATCCGTGGAAACCTTTTCGTACATTGGAATCCTCCTTCATATACTTAAAAAACGAGCTTCGTCCGTAAACAGGACGAGGCTCGTCAGAACTCGTTTTAACCACCCATTTACACATACCAACATATGCTTCCCTGGTAACGGCGGGGTCCGGCGCTGTCTAGTAGTTTCCGTTCAACAGGCAACTCGGGAGTGATCTTCGGCGGTACGAACTTTGGCCGGGCTTGCACCATCCCCGGTTCGCTTGCAAAGTACCTGTACTGCGTACTGTCTCCGTCAACGTCTTTTGGTTTTTATTTGCGCTAAAAGTTTATCACGTTCTTTTTGAAAAGGCAAACGAAAAGGGCAAACTTCTGCGGTTTTTTGCAGAGTTTGCCCTTTTTCTTTTTCTTTAGACGGTTTCTTTAAGCGGTTGCCTTAGGCCGTTTCCTGAATAACAAAGTCATTGTCATCCACAAAGTTCTGATCATTGGTCATGGAATCACAAATATTCAGAGCAAATGCGGTTAATGCACCCTTGGCAATTGGGCCCAGTGTCAGATAGCTTCCACACCAGGTAAAGAGTGGCGATACGCCTTCCGGCAGCATTGCGTCCAAAACAGCAAAGGTAACATCTGCGCCCATAACAGCCAGGTGTTTGTTCAAGATCCGAACCAGTTCATCTACCAAATATCCGGTGGAAACCTTAGCAATGGACTTCGTGTACCATTCCGGGTTATCTCCATGGTCATCCCCGCTCATGCTGGTGTAATAAACATAGTTCAGCAACTTCTGCACGTCTGCACCATCTGCCAATTCCAGAGCAAAGAGTTCTTCCAAAGCTGCTACTACGGACTTCTGTACAGAAGCCGGATAAGATCCCAGTTTTTCGGCAAAGAAATCTTTTACCCACTGGTCCAACATGTCTGCGTTAATGCCATAGGCATCCGAAGAGGAATGGGTGGTCAGGTCAGAAATATAGCCCATTTTCTTTGTCTGCGGATTGTAATAGGTCAGACTCTTATGAAGAATGGATTTTCCTTCTACACTGTCCTTCTTGAATGTAACAATTCTGGTTGGGCACGGATGCGCCATTGCAGAACCGGTTTCCAAATCATAGATTACATTTCCGGATTCCGTAGTTAGCTGTGCAATGTCATTGGAGTGCTGGTGACCGGTAAATACGTAACTCATACCGGCGTCAGCCCATTCTGTGGCAACGTCTTCATAATTGTCCATCAGGAAGTCTGCCAAAATGGTATGTTCTACGGTAAAGTGTTCCACTACGCCATGGTGCGTCATACCAATAATTTTGTCTCCACGCTTTTTGGCGGCAGCAATCTGTTCCAGAATCCATTGACGGCATTCATCCGACAGATTTCCTCTGGTTTCATGTTCATCTTCACCGGAGTCTGTGTTGTCAGAAGAGTAGCAGCAGGAATCTACAGAAATAATAGTATATCCGTTATCCAGTCTGGCTACATAAGACAGTCCGTTGGCTTCTCCCGTAGACGGTTTATAGGTGGCAATAACAGAGTCATCCTGATAGGATACGGCATAGACCTCCCGGAAATCTTCCGGATCCGTTCTGGTTGCTTCGGTGTCTTTTGCATAATTGTAACCGTTCTTGTTACGGATGTCGTGGTTACCCGGGGTCACGTAAATCTTCAGGTTCGGAAGCTTCTTTTTCAGAGCTTCCAGCTTGGATGCCACACTCTTATGGCTTTCCAATTCGCCATCCTTGGTCAGGTCACCGGAAAGTAAAAGCACATCCGGCTTTTCTTTCAAAACCCGTGCCATTTCCTGATCAAAAATAGCTTCCGATTCATTAAAGAGCTTCAAGTTTTTGGCCAAGGCATCCTGGTAGCTTTTGTTGTCCGCAATCAGGTCACTTTCCAAGACGTGTGTATCCGAAAGTACCATTACCTTTAAGCTGTCTTTTTTCTTTGCTGCTGCAGAAGCAGGAAAAACCAGACAGCCTGCCATTAGGGCCAGCGTCAGAATGAGTGTTACCACTCGCTTTGCATGATTCATGCGTTTCCTCCTAATTTCTTTTTATTTTTTTGGGAAGGTGCGATTTAGCGTTTAAAACAAACCAGAGATAACACCGTTTTCGTCCACGTCAATTCGTTCTGCAGCAGGACGTTTTGGAAGACCCGGCATAGTCATGATATCTCCGGTTAATGCTACTAAGAAACCTGCGCCGGAAGAAACCTTCAAGTTCCGTACGGTAATACGGAAGCCTTTCGGTGCTCCAAGCAGAGTCTGGTCATCAGAGAAGGAATACTGTGTTTTTGCCATACAAATAGGCAGATTGGAGAAGCCAAGCGCTTCCAGTTCCTTTAACTGCTTTTTGGCGCCTGCCGTCAAATCTACGCCGTCTGCGTGATAAATCTTGGTGGCAATGGCATTCAGTTTTTCTTCAATACTGAGGTCGGTATCATAAGCAAAGCGGAATTCTCCCTTTTCCTCTTCGCAAAGGCGGATAACTTCTTTAGCAAGTACTACACCGCCTTGGCCTCCCTTTGCCCAAACTTCGGACAGGGCCACATTAACGCCCAATTCTTTACATTTGGCTTCCACCAAATCCAGTTCGGCTTTGGTATCTGTTGGGAACGCGTTAATGGCTACTACGGTCGGAAGACCGTATACATTTTTCATGTTATCTACATGCTGCAACAGGTTTGGAAGTCCGGCTTCCAATGCCTGCAGATTTTCTTTATCCAGGTCGGCCTTGGCAACGCCGCCGTGGTTTTTCAGGGCGCGAACCGTGGCCACAACAACCACGGCATCCGGTACAAGGCCCGCCATACGGCACTTAATATCTAAGAACTTTTCGGCGCCCAGATCCGCGCCAAAGCCGGCTTCCGTAATGGCATAGTCCCCCAACTTCATTGCCATTTTGGTGGCGGTAACGGAGTTACAGCCATGGGCAATGTTAGCAAACGGGCCGCCATGAACAAAGGCCGGTGTGCCTTCCAGCGTCTGTACCAGATTTGGTTTTAAAGCATCTTTTAACAGCGCGGTCATGGCGCCTTCTGCTTTTAAGTCATGTGCCGTAACCGGCTTGCCGTCATAGGTGTAAGCCACAATCATTTTAGCAAGACGGGCTTTCAGATCCGCAATGTCCGAAGACAGGCAAAGCACAGCCATAACTTCGGAAGCTACGGTAATATCAAAACCGTCTTCTCTGGGAACACCCTGCATTCGGCCACCAAGGCCATCCACAATATGGCGAAGCTGACGGTCATTCATGTCTACGGCCCGCTTCCACGTAATCTTCTTTACGTCAATTCCCAGTTCATTTCCTTGCTGAATATGGTTGTCCAGCATGGCGGCCAGCAAGTTATTGGCTGCGCCAATGGCGTGAAAATCTCCGGTAAAATGCAGGTTAATATCTTCCATTGGTACTACTTGGGCATATCCGCCACCGGCGGCGCCGCCTTTAATACCAAAAACCGGTCCAAGAGACGGCTCCCGCAACGCTACTATAACGTTTTTGCCCAGCTGCCGCATACCGTCAGCAAGACCTACCGTAGTCGTGGTTTTGCCTTCCCCGGCCGGGGTCGGATTAATGGCCGTTACCAAAATCAGTTTACCGTTTGGTTCATTCTGCTTATCCTTCAGCAACTGATAATCTACTTTTGCCTTATAATTTCCATACTGTTCCAGATACTTGGCTTCTACGCCGGCTGTATCCGCAATTTCTGTAATGCGCTTCATTTGGCATTCCTGTGCAATTTCAATATCGGTTTTATAGGCCATAAAAGACAACCCCCTTGTGTGATTCTCTGCTCATTATATCATCTTGTCCGGCTGTTTACCATGCTACTTCTTTTCTGTTACAATGGTTTTACTGTGATTTTACGAAAAGCAAAAGGGGAACCACTATGAAAAAAATTATCCTTGCCGGGGCCGGATACGGAGCCTTCACCTGTAGCTTCTTGTTGGCAAAGGCCGGATATGATGTCACTGTTTATGAAAAATCAAAACAAAACCAATTGGGAAAGGACTGGTATGACCTATTTCCCTTGTCCGATTTTACCGGAATCGGCTTGCAAGCTCCACCGCAAGAAAAGACCGTTTCCCCCACAGACTGGCTTGTTCATTCCCCGTCCTGTCTTGGCTCTTTACGGCTTCCCAAGAACATACAAAAGAATTGCGTTTTCGTAAACCAACGTTTCTTAAAGACTTTTCTGTTTGCGCAATGTAAAGCGGCCGGTGTCACGTTTTGCTTTGACACGGAATGCTTAGAGCCCATTGTAGAACGCAGACAGGTTACCGGCATCAAGGTACGGCAACAAGGAAAAATCCTGCCCGTCTTTGGCGATTTAGTCATTGACTGCTGTGCACTATATTCCCCTATAAAAGCAGGTCTTCCAAATTATCTTGGTGTACCAAAGGATCTTCCAAAAGAAGCGGGTTTCCATGAATATTGCATTTCTTATCCTTTTGCAGAGCCGACATCTTTTTCAGACAGGGAACTCTTTCTTTATCCGAACGGACTCCCCGTAACGGTTCAAACAGTGCCCCTCGGAAATAGATTAGACTGTTTTATCAGCTCTGCTCAGCCACTTACGCAAGAACTGGTACAGAAGGCCCTGTCAGTAATACAAAAAAAATATCCCGGCATTTGCCAGGATAAAAATACGCAAGGACTCTGTCTTGACTTTCCTTTAGGGTCTCCGCAAACCATGTTCCTTGCAGAAGGCTATGCTGCTGTCGGAGGCAGCGCCGGAATGGCAAACCCGTTTACCGGGTTCGGCAGTTCCGACGCCATGCAGGCCGGAACCGTTCTGGCGCAGGCCATTCTTTCCGTCGGCAAAGAACCACTGACGAAGCAAGCCCTTTGGCCCTATGAATACCATGTCTTCCATGGCTTTTTAAAGAATGCGCCTATTCAATCCTCTCTTTTTAAAGCCTTCCAAGCGTTAGACCCCCTGGATTTTAACCTTTTACTGGACAATGTCTGCTTTGACTTCACTTCTCATCAACCCTTTGCCGACGGACTTCCGTCTTCCCTGCGCCGGAAGCTTCCGGCCATTCGCTTACTCCTTCATAAGAGTAAGCCGGAATTAAAAACAGTGGCTGAAAAAATTGTCAAAAGCCAACTCGCCGCTGCTGTTTTGCCGAAGGAATACAACGTTTTACGTATCTCTCTTTGGCAGATTCTTTACTAAAAGCCTTGTTTTTTACGGTTACTTTTCACGCAAACTAAACAAAAAAGACCCGGCTCCGAAGAGTCGGGTCTTTGTTTGTTTTGGAAAGACTGAAATTCCGGAAAGAATTAGTCTCTTGGGTTGTTGATGGCAGCCTGTGCAGCAGCAAGGCGAGCAATCGGCACACGGAACGGAGAGCAGGAAACATAGTCCAGTCCGATGTCGTGGCAGAATTCTACGGAAGACGGGTCACCGCCGTGTTCACCGCAGATACCGCAGTGCAGGGACGGATTAACCGGCTTACCAAGATCAAGAGCCATCTTCATAAGTTTGCCAACGCCAACCTGGTCAAGCTTTGCAAACGGATCGTTTTCAAAGATCTTAGCATCATAGTAAGCGTTGAGGAACTTACCAGCGTCGTCACGGGAGAAGCCGTAAGTCATCTGAGTAAGGTCATTGGTGCCGAAGCAGAAGAAGTCTGCGTTAGCAGCAATTTCATCGGCAGTCAGAGCTGCACGAGGAATTTCAATCATGGTACCTACTTCATAGGAAAGGTTTACACCGGAAGCAGCAATTTCATCATCAGCAGTCTTAACAACTACCTTCTTAACATACTGCAGTTCCTTAACGTCGCCAATCAGCGGAATCATGATTTCCGGCTTAACAGTCCAATCAGCATGTGCTTTCTGAACGTTAATGGCAGCGCGGATAACAGCCTTGGTCTGCATTACAGCAATTTCCGGATAGGTTACTGCCAGACGGCATCCACGGTGGCCCATCATCGGGTTGAATTCGTGGAGACCCTGAATAATGGCCTTAATCTGTTCTACAGTCTTGCCCTGGGCTTCTGCCAAAGCTTTGATATCTTCTTCTTCGGTCGGAACGAATTCGTGAAGAGGAGGATCCAGGAAACGGATGGTAACAGGGTTACCTTCCAGAGCTTCGTAGAGAGCTTCAAAGTCACCCTGCTGATATGGCAGGATCTTGTCAAGAGCAGCTTCTCTTTCTTCTACGGTGTCAGAGCAAATCATTTCACGGAAAGCAGCAATTCTGTCTGCTTCAAAGAACATATGCTCTGTACGGCAAAGGCCAATGCCTTCTGCGCCAAGTTCGCGTGCTTTCTTAGCATCTGCCGGAGTATCGGCATTGGTGCGAACCTTCATCTGACGATACTTGTCAGCCCAGCCCATTACACGGCCAAATTCACCGGCAATAACGGCATCCTGAGTCGGGATAGCGCCATCATAGATGTTACCGGTAGAACCGTCAATAGAAATAACGTCACCTTCGTGGAAGGTTTTACCAGCCAGTGTGAACTGTTTATTTTCTTCGTCCATAACAATTTCAGAGCAACCGGATACGCAGCAGCTACCCATACCACGAGCAACAACAGCTGCGTGAGAGGTCATACCACCACGAACGGTCAGAATGCCCTGAGAGGACTTCATGCCGGTGATATCTTCCGGAGAAGTTTCCAGACGAACCAGGATAACCTTTTCGCCACGGTTGTTCCATTCTTCTGCATCTTCAGCAGTGAAAACAACCTTGCCGCAAGCAGCTCCCGGAGAAGCGCCGAGGCCCTTACCGATTGGAGTTGCTGCCTTCAGTGCAGCAGCATCAAACTGCGGGTGAAGAAGAGTATCAAGGTTACGAGGATCAATCATCAGAACAGCTTCCTGTTCGGTTCTCATGCCTTCGTCAACCAGGTCACAGGCAATCTTAAGAGCAGCCTGTGCAGTTCTCTTACCATTTCTGGTCTGCAGCATGTAAAGTTTGCCGTGTTCTACGGTAAATTCCATGTCCTGCATGTCTCTGTAGTGTTTTTCCAGGATGGCGCAAACTTCTGTAAACTGTTTGAATGCTTCCGGGAATTTTTCTTCCATTTCGGAAATGTGCATTGGTGTACGAACACCGGCAACAACGTCTTCGCCCTGTGCGTTGGTCAGGAATTCGCCGAAGAGGCCCTTGGCACCGGTAGCCGGGTCACGAGTGAAGGCTACGCCGGTACCGCAATCGTCGCCCATGTTACCGAAGGCCATGGCCTGTACGTTAACGGCAGTACCCCAAGAATACGGGATGTCGTTGTCACGACGATATACGTTAGCACGTGGGTTATCCCAGGAACGGAATACAGCCTTAACGGCACCCATGAGCTGTTCTTTCGGATCAGTCGGGAATTCTTCGCCGATCTTTTCTTTGTATTCAGCCTTGAACTGATAAGCCAGTTCTTTCAGGTCATCAGCAGTCAGCTCAACGTCCTGAGTAACGCCTCTCTTGGCTTTCATTTCGTCAATCAGCTGTTCAAAATACTTTTTGCCGACTTCCATAACTACGTCAGAATACATCTGGATGAATCTTCTGTAGCAGTCCCAAGCCCAACGCGGGTTGTTGGATTTTTCAGCAAGAACGTCTACTACGTCTTCGTTCAGACCAAGGTTCAGGATGGTGTCCATCATACCCGGCATGGAAGCACGGGCACCGGAACGAACAGAAACAAGAAGAGGATTTTCCTTGTCACCGAACTTTTTGCCGGTAATTTCTTCCAATTTTACGATATGGTCTTCAATCTGAGCCATGATTTCGTCATTGATTTCACGGCCGTCTTCATAATACTGAGTACAAGCTTCAGTAGATACGGTGAAGCCCTGTGGTACCGGAAGACCGATGTTGGTCATTTCAGCAAGGTTTGCACCTTTACCACCAAGGAGTTCACGCATGTCTGCATTACCTTCGGTAAACAGATAAACGTACTTTTTTGCCATGTGTTATTCCCTCCGAATAGTGAATATATTTTTGGGTTTACGGCAGAGATTATAGCATAGGGAATTTTTCTATTCAACGTCAAAAAAATTCGCCTACTTTATTTTGTCGCTTTTCCCACAAACAACGCCCCTGAAAGGCCCTGTTTTCGTCATTTTTTAAAGCTTTTCTGCGATTCAGCGATCATAGATTTTGGTACGCTTTGCAATCTGCTCTGCAAGGGCTGCCGTGGCCGCCCCCGGGAGCATGCGCCAGGCCCAGTTGCCAAGGGCAACGCCAGGCACATTCATGCGAGCGGAAGCGGGCAGCTGCAGCCAGTCCTGCATCTGGGCCACGAACAGGTCCGCCGGGCTTTGCAGGCCTCCGCGCAGGAGGCCCAAAACCGGCCCCTCCTGTTCGTTCAGACCCAGATAGGTGACGGCGAAGTCCTTGTCCTCCTGTGGCACCGCAGGGTCCTGCCACCAGCCAAGGCAAGTATTGTTGTCATGCGTTCCTGCGTAACATACGCTGTTTCGTTTTATGCGGTGCGGCAGGTACTTGGACGAGCCGTCTGCAGAAAAAGCAAACTGCAGCACGTTCATGCCCGGGAATCCGGTCTGCTCCAGCAAATCAGTAACTGCCGGTGTCAGGATGCCCAAATCCTCCGCAATGTAATCTAAATCATAAAACCAATCCCGCAAAACACGGAGCAGGTCCATTCCCGGGCCCTTATGCCACGTGCCGGTTTTTGCGCTGGCTGCGCCGAATGGAACGGCCCAATAGCTTTCAAACGCACGGAAATGATCAATTCGTACCATATCATAAAGCTGCTTTGCGCCTTCCATGCGGCGAATCCACCAGCCATACCCATCTGCTTTCATAGCATCCCAGTCATACAGCGGATTTCCCCAAAGCTGGCCTTCTTCTGAAAAATAGTCCGGTGGTACCCCGGCCACTTCTTTGGGAACCAGGTCTTCTCCAAAAGCAAAAAATTGTGGCTCCCGCCAGGTGTCTGCAGAATCCATAGCAACGTAAATTGGTACATCGCCGATGATCCGAATGCCCAGGTCATTAACATACCGCTTCAATGCAGTCCACTGTTTAAAGAACAAATATTGCACATAGGTATAAAACCGAATATCCTCTTTTAGCAATTCCTGATACTTTGTCAGCGCTTCCGGTGTGCGGTTTCGCAGGCCTTCGTCCGGCCAGTCTTGCCAGGAACCGTCACCAAAATACTCTCTTGCTGCCATGAACAAGGCATAATCCGCTAACCATTTTTGTTCTTCGGTAAATTTTTTTACTTCGTTTTCTTGTTGCGAAAAACCCACTTCAAAAGCTTTTCGCAATACAGTAAATCGGTTTGCACGGAGCGTGGCATAATCCACGTGCTCCGGATTTTTTCCCCAGTCAAACTGTTCCACATAATCCCGCTCCAGCAAGCCTTCTTCAATTAGTAAATCAAGGTCTATCAAGTACGGGTTCCCGGCAAACGTGGAAAAACTGGTATACGGGCTGTCCCCCAGGCCGGTCGGGCCGAGCGGAAGCACCTGCCAGAAGCGCTGTCCGGCCTCCTTTAAAAAATCGGCAAACGCATATGCCGCTTTTCCCAAGGTACCAATCCCATAGGGGGATGGCAACGCGGAAATCGGCAATAAAATTCCACTGGATCTTTGCATAGAAAAACCTCCTAATGATGCCTATTATACAACAGGTTTCCTTGGTTGACATCCGTTGCGGCCTTTGTTATAATTACCTAGCTATCGAGGCGTGGCGAAGTTTGGTATCGCGCTTGGTTTGGGACCAAGATGCCGCTGGTTCGAGTCCAGTCGCCTCGACCACCAAAGGACGGTCTTTACCGTCCTTTTTCTTTTTTTCAAAACGAACAGAACAGCAAAAGGGGAGTAACTACAGATATTCTGCAGTTACTCCCTTATCTATTTTTTAGGCATGGATCTTAATGAAAGATTCCAATTGCTCTTTTGTCTGATATCCAAAGAGAGCTTGTACTGCCTGGCCGTCTTTCATCATAACCAGGGTAGGGATGGCTTCAATCCCGAACAGCTGTGCCAAGTACGGCTGTTCATCCACATTTACCTTCCCCACTTTAATTTCTTCATGTTCTTCCGCAATTTCTTCTACAATGGGTGCTACCATTTGGCAAGGCCCGCACCAGGTTGCCCAAAAGTCCAATAGGACGGGCTTTTCAGAATTTGCTACTTCTGCTTCGTAGTTCTCTTTGGTAATTTCTACTTCTTTGGACATCTTCAGTCCTCCTTACTTTTGTAATACAGCATACAGTGGCAAAAGCCTTCAAAATCCGGATCTGCAATTTGCTGTTTGAATTCTTTGCAAATGCATTTTGTATCCTCGGTTTGCTCTCTCCGGCAAGGGCAATACCCACCGGTTCGTTTTAAGCCTTCTTTTACAACTGCCACTATTTCTGTATTCGGGTTGAGAGATACTTTCACGGCATTGCCTCCTTTTCTTTAAGTGTCTTCATTTTATCATGTTTTTTATAGAAAAGGAATGCGCTGACTCGCCCAAAATAAGGAGGTTTTTTCGTCAAGAAGCAGACTGATCTTTTTTCTTTTTGTTAACAACAAACGCCGCTACTCCGGCAATGATAACAACAGCAGACAGGCCGCCAATCAGAGCTTTAGCCCAAGCCGGGAAATCTTTGTCCTCTTCTTCGGTGGTGGTTTCTGCTTCGCCCAATTCAGACGGGCGATCTACGCTGTACTCGGTCCAGGAAGTCAGGGTTCCCGCTTCCGTGGTGCAATCCGCATATTCTCCGTAGGTGCCGGTTACGGTAACGGTATACTCGGAGTCGCCTTCTACATAAACGGTTCCGTCCTCCCCTTGAACGGTAACGGTCTTTCCGTTGGCATCTACAATCTTGCCGCTGTTATACAGATTGGTAACCGTACTGTTCCCGGTAACAACCCAAATAGAGGTCTTGTCAATGGCTACGTTGGCGTAACCGTTTCCGCCGTCACCGGCATTGCTTTCGTCATCCAGGATTGCACCTGTCAGCTTAGAACCATCCGTCATGAAGAAGTTCAGGGTAGAGATGCTGTCCCAAATAACGTCACCGTTCATTTCCTGTTGAATTGCGGTAAATTTACAATCCGCACCGTTGCTTCCGGTAGATCCCCAACCACGTTGGTTCGAGTTGCCGGTACACTTCAGGAAGAACTCGCAGTCGTCTGCAGCGGTAATTTTGACATTGCGGATAACAAAGTCACTTTCCGTGTTGGTGGTATAGAAGATACCGCCGTTTTTGCTGGTAATGGAACCACCGTCCATCTGGAACGTGCCTTCTCCTTCTTCAGAGTCTCCGGACATGCTCTGGTATACAATGACGCTCCAAGTGCAATCATTTTGCTCATTATCCGGCATGTTAGAAGTCAGGTCACTGTCATATAAGTGCAGGCTGTTCAGTCCTTCCAGGCAAATTCCTTCGGAGTTGTTGGCTACCAGCGTAGCGTCGTGGATGGCTATATCGGCAGTAACATATACAGCCGGGGACCCGCTTCCGTTGGAGGTATAGGTACCGCCATCCACGACCATTGTTCCGCCGCCGCGGTCGGAGCGAATTGCGGCACTGCTGTTGCCTTGCGTGGTAGCGGTTACGTTCCACGCATACAGCGTGCCGCCACCGGCTACATGCAGTCCACCGGAGGTGTCCTGTGTGGTATTAATTGTAGTATCCGCTACATAAACCGTACCGTCACTATAGGCAAATACGCCAGCCCCGCCGGCGGAATCCGTAGTAATGGTACTTTTAGTAATATAGGTTGTACCGCCTTTCCCAAGAACTGCGGCACCAACACCATAGAAGCTGGAGTTGTCTCCCCCAGAAGAATCCTCCGAGCTTCTGGTGATGTTGGCCCCATTGAAGACCTGTGTTCCATCTGAAACTAAAACGGCATTTTCATCCGTTCCGGTGGAACTGATGGTTTCATTGTTATACGTTCCGTCTTCTGTATATTCTTTCACGGCAGTGTAGCTGTCTACCCCGGAGCTTTGTCCTCCTCCACCCGGGGCCTGTCCGTCGCCGCCGGCTCCATCCGGCGGAGCACTATCTCCTTGGGAGCTACTGTCCCCGGATGGTTTTTCCGGTGGTGTACCGCTCTGTGCGGAGGAGGCTGCTAAGGCCGTCAATCCACAGCACACCGTCATAGCAAGTGCAAGTAAAACTGCTAAGATTCGCTTGGTTGTCTTTTTCATAGAGAATCGCCCTTTCTTTTCTTAGTACACTTGCATTGTAAACCCCTTCGTTTAGCCATAATTAAAAAAGAGGCAGCATTTTGCTACCTCTTTTTTTAGGTTCAGTTTATGTTAAACCGATTTTATGCATCAATGACATCACAAATAGCCTTGTAAAGATCATCATATTCTTCATATGCCGGAATATCCGGATAATCCTTCTTCAGCTGATCGGTGCTCTTGAAGAGGAATCCGGCTTTAGAGGCCCGAATCATACCCAGATCATTAAAGCTGTCTCCGGAAGCAATAGTATCAAAGCCACAAGCCTGCAAAGATTTTACGGTTGTCAGCTTAGACGGGGTGCAGCGCATTTTATAATCCGTAATTTCTCCATTTTCGGCCACTTCCAAAGTATTGCAGAAAATGGTGGGCATACCCAGCTTTTTCATCAACGGCGCCGCAAACTGTTCAAACGTATCAGACAGAATAATCACTTGCGTCTTATCCCGCAGTTTGTCCATAAATTCCTTGGCTCCCGGAATCGGGTCAATCTTAGAAATAACATCCTGTATTTCTTTTAAGCCCAATCCATGATCTTTTAAAATTTGCAAACGGTACTTCATCAGTTTGTCATAGTCCGGTTCTTCCCGTGTGGTGCGTTTCAACTCCGGAATTCCGGTTTCTTCTGCAAAAGCAATCCAAATTTCCGGTACCAGAACGCCTTCCATATCTAAACAAACAACATACATAAGCGCTTTCTTCCTTTCCGCTTTAAAGTCTTTTTCATTATAGCAAAAAAGAGAGCCCTGTTACAGGCTCTCTTTTGGGTCCTCTTTTGGTGGGTCCTCTTGCAATACTTCTTCCGGAAGATCTTCTACATCCGTAAAGGAAATATCGGATGAAACCGGGTGTTCCTTTCGCCATTCTGCGGCTTGCTTAGAAGCTTCTCTTCCATTCAGGCCGTCTGGAAGCTGCGCTATGATAATCAGCGCTGTTCCATCGTCACTTTGTGCAGTAATGGCACCGCCATGTGCTCGAACCACGGTCTGCGCCATGCTAAGCCCGATTCCATATCCTTTCTTTTCACTGCTATGTGAAGTATCCCCGCGATAAAAGCGATCAAAGAATTCTCTGTGTTGTCCCGGCGTAATCGGATCCAGCGTATCATTTTTACTGAAAATCTGTACCTTATGTCGTTGATTGGCAACACCCAAAATAATGGTGGTCCCCGGTTTGGCATATTTTATGGCATTGTCGGCCAGAATGGAGATCACTTGCCGTAAAGAACGTTCATTTCCATAAATCAGAACGTTGTCTGTCACCATAGTATGCAATAAGAAGCCCTGTTCTTCTGCCATCAAAGCAAACGGTTTTATCACATCCTGAAAGGCCTCCGACAGGTTAAATACAGCCCGCTCCAAGTCCTGGTCATTTTCTTCAAACTTGGCCATGGTAATCAGTTCCTGTGTCATTAGGGACAAGCGTTCTACCTGGGTGTGAATTCCTTCAGTCCACTTGGTTTCCCCGTTTTCCATTTCAATGACTTCTGTACAAGAATCAATAATGGCCAGTGGGGTTTTCAGTTCATGTCCGGCATTGGTAATAAAAGATTTTTGTTTCTTATAGCTTTCTTCCACCGGATAAAAAACACTGCGGGACAATAAGCAAACCAGAAGGAAGAAGACCAATACGCCCGCTAAGAATACAATAGTTGTTACAATACAGAAGGCTACGCCACTTTGCATTGTAGCGGTGCAGTCTAAGAAATAACATTGCAGTCCATCGCCACGGGAGACCAGAACATAACGGTACGTGGAAACATAACCCTTGCTTTTTGATCCGGAAGCCGCCAACTTGGCAAGCTGAATTGCCTGGGCAGAGGTAATCTCTGTTTCGTTTGCCAAGAAAACCTGATAGTCACCGTCTGCGTTCATGCTAACGGAAAAATAATGAGCTTCATAATCCTTTGTACTGGATTTTCCACCTGCCTGAATGGCTGCTCGGAAGAAACTGCTTTTAGCAGCGTTCCCATCTTCCACCGGATCTTCTTCATAAGTTGGTTCTTCTCCGTCTGCAGAAGACGACGGAAGCGGCATTCCGTTGGAAAAGACATTGGACACGATCAGACTGTCCAATGTGCGGTCCGCTTCATCTTCTATGCTGCCGAAGTTAGCAAGATCAACCGTAAGCATCAGCACGCCCAGCACCAACATAATAGACAGCGTTGCAATTGCAATAAATCGTTTACGCAGTCCGGCAATCATTTTTGTTCCTCCAAAGAGTATCCGACACCGCGTGCCGCCTTAATGTTTACGTGGGTTCCAAGGGCGGCTAATTTTTTCCGCAGAGTAGAGATATAAACCCAAACTACATTGATTTCCGCGTCAGAATCATAACCCCAGATTTTTTCCAAGAAGCGTTCGGTCGGAATGACCTGGCCCGGGTGATCCATCAGCATTTCCATCATCTGGAATTCCTTGTTGGCCAATTTTACGGCATCTTCCGGACCGCTTAATTCGTAATCTGAGCGATTCAGCTGTAAATCGCCAAACTGTAACACCGTGTTACTCAGCTCCGGTTGCCGTCTGGTCATGGCGCGGATGCGGGCCAGAAGAATATTAATTTTAAACGGTTTGGTCAGGTAGTCGTCCGCCCCGGCGTCCAGACCGGCAACCACATCATCGTCCTGACTTTTGGCAGTCAAAAGCAAAATGGGAAGAGTAAATCCTTCCTCACGAATTTTTTTGACAACCGTTACCCCATCCATTTTCGGCATCATGATGTCCAAAATGGCACCGTCATAATCTCCGGTACGTAGGTAATCAAGCGCATCCTGACCATCATAAACGGCATCTACTGAATAATTGCTGTGTGTCAGCATGGTTACCAGCGCATCTGACAAAATCTGTTCATCTTCCGCAAGCAAAAGTCTCATAGGATAACCTCCCCTTTTTGTTTTCTAGAGTTTACCATACCGAGAACAACTTAAAAATAAATAAGGGCTAATTCTGTTTTCGTGTAATGGTATATTCGTCCCCCGCCCGAAAATAAGGGCATTCTTTATAATGGTGCTCCAGCAGGCGAACATATTCGTCTTCGTCCATATCTACAGAGCAAACGTCCTCTTCCAGTTCTTCGTCCCACTGGAAATTCATGCAATAATCGCAGCTGTATGCCATTCCATCCTCCTATTTCAGTTGGTCTAAGGTCAGTAAATAGCTTGGCAAAAATTCCGTTAAAAAGAGTTCTGCAGAGGGGCACTTCAATTTGTGGATTGCTTCTTCGGTTGCTTCTCTGGCTTTTAAAAACTCCTGGTTGCCGGCCTTCTCTTCTTCCACACACTTAATCAGGGCACTGAGCTTGTCTGCCGCTTTGACCAGCTTCCAAAGTTCTCTGTCTTCCGCCTGCGGGACCATAACGTCCCGGTACTGCGGCTGTAAATCTTCCGGCAGCATCGTAATCAGCTTTTCTGTAGCAATGTGTTCTACATCTTTGTAAGCGTGCCGAATTTCTTCACTATAATATTTGACCGGTGTCGGCATGTCGCCGGTCAAAATTTCTGAAGCATCATGAAACAGGCCGATTACAGCCGCCTTGTCCGCATCCAATGCGGTCCCGCAGCGTTCGTTGCTGATGGTGGCCAAAGCGTGGGCAAGCAGCGCCACTTCAAAAGAGTGTTGCATTAAGCTTTCCGATTCCGTGTTTCGCATCAGTGCCCAGCGATCAATATATTTCATGCGCGAAAGCATGGCATAAAAGTCATTTGACATAATGATATCCTTCCTTTGTTCATCCTGGTCTTGTATCGGCAAAAAGAGCCCGCTTGTTTTGCAAGCGAGCTCCAATTTAGCTTTTTTTGCAGATTATTCTGCGTCCGTTGCGTTATTTCCCGCCTTGGCCATCTTCTTTGCCGAACGGTCATAGCTCATGGAACGGCCGGTATAAACAAAGAGAATTCCGCAAAGAGCGGCAATCAGGCCAACTCCTACCAGGCACAGAAGAACGATGAATACAATTAAAAATAATCCGGAAGTAATCATTTGATAATCCCCTCTTTTAGTCTCCTAAGTTTTACAATAACTCCGTTGCTGCAGACAAAACTGCTACAGCCTATGCTATATGTCGGTTTAATTTTAGCAAACTGCCTTTTAAAAAGCAATACGCCTTGCAAAAAAAGCAAAGAAGTAGGCGGTTTTCTTGATTTTAAGCAGTAGATTCTATATAATTTTTGACGAAGTTCATTTCCATTAAAAAGGGGTGAAATACGTGTCCTCTATCATTTCCATCAGCCGCTGGATTCTTCCCTTGCTGGCTTTGGCACTGGTGGCCATCTGTGCTTATGTGCTGTCTCAAAACAACCGAAAAACCGGTACCATCGGATATCTGATCAACGCCGCCAACAGAGACCGTATGCCGCTGAAAACGGCAGAAACGTCTATTGGTCGAAGTAACACCTGTGACATCGTTCTAAATTACAATACCGTATCTCGTTTCCATGCTGTTATTACCAAGCGAAACGGAAAATGGATTCTGTTTGATACCAACAGCAAGACCGGCACCCTGGTTAATAAAGACCGCGTTATTGGCCGAAAGTATTTGGAAAATGGAGATATTGTCGTCTTCGGCAATGCCGTTTTCAAATTCTTTGAAGAGCTTCCTTTAGAAGCAGAATATACCAAAGATACACTTCCAAGAAATTATAATAAACCGGTAGCTCCGGATGCCTTTGCCTATGACGACCGCAATAAAGGGGATATTATCATTCCACAAATGGCAAATGAATTAAAAGAGTCCTGCAACTTGGAAAACTGTATTACCGGAGAAATCATGTCCCTTGACCGTATGAATAAAGTCGTCATTGGCCGTGCATCCGACGCAGATATTCGAATTGATCGCCCGGTTGTTTCTCGGCATCACGCCATTGTTCGCCGAAATGAGCACGGCAAATGGGTTGTGGAAGATACCGGATCGCAGGCGGGAACAATTGTCAACGGAGAAGAAATCTTTGCTCCAACGCCGCTCTTTGATAGTGATATCATTGAAATTTGCGGATATACCATTAAATTTAATGACCCTTATTCTTAATTTTCTTTTGTATTTTGAAACTGATTCTAAAGTGAGGTGAGCCAAATGAGCGGTCCACGATGGATTCCGGCTATGACCATTTTAACCTTGTTCCAGATTCTGTCTTTTGCTCAGATTGTCTCTCTGAGTGAAGCACTGACCACCATTGGTCAAAATGTAAGTGCCGGAACTGTCTTTATTGCCTTCTTGGCTTTGGAATGGGCGTATGCCATCGTCTCTTCTCTCATTCTGAAAAAACACAGCATGGGACTGGAAATCATTGCCTTTTTCCTGACGGGAATCGGCCTTGCTTTAAACGCTTGCCAAAGCACCGGCACTTTATTGACCCAGTTCTTGGCCGTTATCTTGGGCTTTGCCGGCTATACCGGTCTTCTTTGGATTTTGTCCGATGTAGATCGTGCAGACAAATATATCCTCCCTATGGAAATTTTTGCCATTGCTCTCCTGATTTTCGGCTTGGTTTTTGCCAGTTACAAATATGGTGCTTATAACTGGGTAACCATTGGATCCATTTCCTTCCAACCTTCGGAAATTGTAAAAATCCCATTTGTTTTCGTTGGTGCTGCCTCGCTGGAAAAATTACAAACCAGCAAGCACATTTGGCACTACATTATCTTTGCCGTTGTCTGCATTGGCCTTCTGTTCCTAATGAAGGACCTGGGTACCGCGCTGATTTTCTTTTCTGCATTCCTGGTTCTGGCCTTCATGCGATCCGGTGATATTCGTACCGTCCTTTTCATTGTTGTTGGTGCCGGCCTGGCTGCAGCCATGGTTGTATTGCTCCGGTCAGACTACGTTATGAGCCGTTTTGCCACGTATCGCCACGTTTGGGATGATGTTTATGGGAAAGGCTTCCAGCAAACACATGCCATGACATATGCTGTCAGTGGTGGACTTGCCGGCATGGGTGTCGGTAACGGATATCTTCGTAAAATTGCCGCCGCCATTGAAGACCTTGCTTTCGGTATTGTTTGTGAAGAGTTCGGCATGCTGATTGGGTTCCTGGTACTGATTTGTTATTTGCTGATTTTTATCCATGCTATCCGAAACGCAAACGGTTCTTCCAGTGCATTTTATTCTATTGCCACCTGTGCAGCCGGAACCTTGATTTTATTCCAGGCTGCTTTACATACCTTCGGTGTAATGGACTTTCTTCCATTTACCGGTGTTACGCTTCCATTCATCAGCCACGGCGGAACCAGTATGGTTTCCTGCTGGGCCATGCTTGCCTTTATTAAGGCAGCAGATAACCGCACTTGGGCAAAAGGAGGGAAGCGAAAAGCATGAACCGAATTTTCAAACGCTCCAAATGGCTTTATGCCATCGGCGGCATCTTTGCCGTAGCCATGATTGTATTGCTCTTCACCATGCTGATTCAGGCCAAAACGTGGGTCAGCCAGCCATACAACAAGCACATGGTTACCAGTTCCGGTTCCATTTATGACCGAAACGGAACCGTCCTGGTTTCTACCACAGATGGAGAACGAACCTATAATGCCAGTTCTGCCATACGAAAAGCCACCTTACATGTAGTCGGAGACTCCGAAGGGTTTATTTCTACCGGTGCTCAAACCGCTTTTCGTTCCCAATTAACCGGGTATAACCTGATTAACGGATTATATGCCTCTGACAGCAAAGACAATGATCTGAAACTGACCATAGATGCAGACCTTTCCGTTACTGCTTATAAAGCACTTGGCAATTATAAAGGTTGTATCGGCGTCTATAATTACAAAACCGGTGAAATTCTTTGTGCCGTCTCTACACCAACCTATGATCCGGCCAATAAACCGGATGATATTGATGATTCTTCGGATAATTATAAAGCCATCTACATGAACCGCTTCTTTAGCGGCACCTATACTCCGGGTTCTACCTTTAAAATTATTACTTCCGCTTGTGCTTTAGAAAATGTCAGCAACATTGAAAGCATGACTTTCACTTGTCCCGGTTACTTTACCACCAAGAGCGGCAGTAAAGTAAAATGTAACAGCACCCACGGAACTGTTACATTTAAACAAGGACTGAATCGCTCTTGCAATACCCAGTTTGCACAGATTGCCTGTAACCTGTTAACCAACAACGAAATGATGGCCACTGCCAAAGAGTTTGGTTTTGGTAAAGCCATTGAAGTAAACGGCATCAAATGTGCTACCAGTACCTTTGACCTGTCAGATGCATATGACATTGACCGCGCTTGGGCCGGTATTGGCCAGTACACCACCATGGTAAACCCTTGTCATGAAATTACGATTCTTGGTGCCATTGCCAATAAGACCGGCGTTACCCCAAATCCTACTCTCATTTACGGGTCACGCGGGGGCAACCTTTCCTATTGCAGCTCCAATGTTGCTCGCAAATTGAATGATCTTCTGCGGTCCAATGTTACAGACTATTATTCAGACAGTAAATTCCCGAACTTGGAAATGTGTGGTAAAACCGGTACAGCCCAAGTTTCCAACGGCAACCCGCACACTTGGTTTGCCGGATATTCTCAAAGGGATGACCTGCCTCTCTGCATTGTTGTTGTTCTGGAAAATTCCGGTGGTTACGGTTTAACCAACGCCATTCCGGTTGCCAATACAGTTATGCAAAAGGCTCTTTCACTTTACGCAAACAGCTAAATAAGGACACAAGAAAAGCATCTCTTCTCAGACAACCGTCTGTTTGAAGAGATGCTTTTTTGTAGTTCTTCCAACTACAATATTGCACTTTGCCTGGCGGGGGGTGTTAGCCTGCAAAGCTTGCAATCTGTTCTAAATTGGCTATTACATATGCCTGTGCTGCTGCATTGTAAAAGTTTTTCCGATACCGATGTCCGGTATGACTCATCCGTTCCTCCGTAATAATCCCTAGTGCATTTCCTTCTTCGGTAGCATATTTTACTCGCTCCTGATTTCGTATTTCTGTTCTTAACAAGCCTTCTGCTTCCAGCCACTTTGTAATTTGCGCAACCGGCAGTGTCTTAACATGCGGATCTAGTACTGCATTAATTCGATCTACCAATTGTGAAACGCCGATTGGTTTTTCTGTAATATCAATTTCCATTCGCTCTTCTTCTGAAATGGAGAAGGGTGCTTTTTTTGCGTTGGGAACATGCCCAACCAGTCCGCCGTTTTCTAAAATCTGCTCCAACAAATCTGCCACATACATAAAGGTGCGGCAAAGCGTTACATTATTCAAGATGTCTTCTTCCGGAAGTGCATTTCCGTCTAACGGATTCCTTCCGTTTGCCAGCTTTTCCAAATACAATTTGGCAGTATAAATCTTCTCTTTTTCTTTCATTCTTACGTCCCTCTATTCATACCAGTTCAATTTCAACAAGTTAACCCCGGCGCTGTTTCGTACAAAGGCCGTTCCCTCTTTGGAAATGGGGCCGGCTTCATCAAAAACCGGATCTATAACCGTTGTGCCGGTTTCATCAATGTATCCCCATTTATCTCCAATCTTAACTGCCGCATAACCTTCCGAGAAGGATTTTGCATCCGCAAAGGATGGTTGTATTACCACGCTTCCCTGCTGATTCACAAACCCCCAAAGAGAATCCTGTCGAAATGCCAATAATCCGTTTTTCTCCTGGGGAAGCCGAAGTTCTTCCGCAGAAAAAGATGACAAAGCTTCTCCGTTCGGGCCATACAAAGAACATAGGCCGTTATCATTCCCTACCATAACTCCATAAGTAGAAGAAAAACCATACGGATCCTCTACCACAGAAGAAAACGGGCAGGAAAGGACCACTTGCAGATTCCCATCCAAAAGCACCAACCCACCGTCCTGCTGCGCCAAAGCATACCCTTCCTGAAAGGCGTATGTTTTGCTGTAGCGTACTTCCTGCAACTGCAGGTCTGTATCCATATAACCAAACATACCGTCAAGGGAAACCGGTGCATACCCTGACGCCATTGGGCCAAGTGAACTTATTAATTGCTCCGGCACAAGCCGCCGGTTTCCTTCTGCATCTGCAAAAAGGAATTGACCCTCTTGGCACACAGGATATAAAGACCCGTCTTCCGACGGTCCGCCGGCCCAGGAAAGGTCTCCCCCGAACAACCGTCTCCCGGAAGCGGCATATATTGCTGCGGTTCCGGTATCCGTTACAACAGCTGCAACCATCTGTGTGCCAGCACCACACCAATCCAAAAAAGAGGAAATCGGCATATAACTTAACGTATATTGCCCTTTAATTTCTCGTATTTTTTCTTGCAATGCTTTTGCATTTCCTTTTTCCAAAACGGCAACTGCATCTGCATATCTACTCTCTTCTAAAAAGGAATCCGCCCAACGAAGGAGATTATCTGTATCGCCGGGTAATACCGTTTCTAAGGTTTCACAGGTTTTTCTTGCTTTTTCATACTGCTTCAATTGCAAATACAGGTCTGATACTCGTTGCAACACCTTTTGATTTTTTGGTTCCATAGCAAGGCAAGAAAGATAGGCCTCCAATGCTTCATCCGGTATTTTCTTTTCATATAACTCTTCTGCCTGTTGCCATTGCCTATTAAAACGGGCTGTTGCATTCATCTGCGTATAGATGAATTTCCCCCAGCCACCGACACATAGGCAAAACAGCAAAACAAAGGGAATGATTCTTTTCATAATAGTTTCACCCATTGAACCGTTGTTTCCACCATGACACCAAAAGCCAGAAACGGTGCAAAAGGAAGAGTTTCTCCCTTTTTGATCCTTTTGCTGAACAGAAGAACCGCTCCCACGCCAAAAGAGAGAACCGCTGTTACAGCCAATGCGCCCAGGAAATTCGGCAACTCATAACAAAAGCCCAATACCAGCAATAGTTTCAAATCTCCTCCTCCAATACCTTCTTTGGCCAAAAATCGAAAGCAAAAACACAAAACCACAGCCACCAAAAATCCCAGTAACGGGGATAATAGGATTTTGTATAGCTTTGTTTCCGACGTCTTTAAAAAACTGCTTAAAAGAAGATATCCGATTTCCACTATCACCATTTCCAGTAAGATTTCTTTTGGAATGAAACGGGTCCTTATATCCGTAATTGCAATCAGGCAAAGCAAAGCTGTTAAAAGAACGGTTCGTATTAACTCCAAAATGATCATCTATAAGGCCTCCTGGTCATATCGGTAAACCACTTCCGTCCCCTGCTTTTGCAGAGTTGTCTTTATTTGTTGTAGACCTGCTTGCATGGATTCATTTTTCTGACTTTCCTCCGGCAAGATAATAATTAGCACTTCCCGCTTTGCCGGAACCGCCGCTTGCTCTTTCCCGCTCTCCATTAAAATAGTAGTGTTCCTCCGTGATTGGATGTCTTTGTTCAACTGACTTGCGTATTGCTGTATCTGTTTTTCCGTAGCTTCCCGGTTCAAAGAATAGGCAGAAAGATCTGTTTCTTCTCCGTTGCAGGTACTGTAGGTAGAAGAAAACAAGTTCATAGAATACGCTTCCTGGTAAACGCCGTTTTCTGCATCATAAAAATCAATTCCAATGCCAGAGACCACAGCATGTTCTGCATTTTCTGATTTCAATTGACTGATAAAATACCGACCACGGATAAAATTAGAGCTTTTCCAGATAGAGTTCTCTTTTTCTTCTCCCTGTTGCTTGCGCAACGCTTCTAAAAAAGACGCATTCTCCGGCAACAAAGCAAGGGTTTCTGCGGTTTGACAAATGGTAAGCTGCTTAGAAAATAAACCATAGGTCTGTACCTGTAACGGATAAGTAACGGTAATAGAAATGGTCTTTCCATCGCCTAAAATGCTGGTGCCTGAAAAATCAACAGCCGCATAGCCGCCCTCAATTCCTTGTTCCTGTAACCAGGTTTCCCACTCATCCCGAGAAAAATGTTTTTTTGCCAAACTTTTCGCCAGGGGCGCTCCAATGCCTTCAGCCGCCGCTTCCCTTGCCTGCTCCATAAAAATAGTTTGCAACGTGCCACCAAGATCGGTTGCATCATTTTCCGTGTCAGATAAAGGAACCACCTTTCCTACGGCATAGGTATATTGTGAAAGCTCTATTGCCGTTTGGTTGATGGCATCCTGTACTTCCAATTCCACTCGAATAATGGAAAGAATAGAAAATGCAGCAAGGAGACATACCGTAAAAATGGTAATACTGAATGCTCCTTCCACACTGTAGGAACCAGAATCAGAAACACGCCAGTCCTTGATAAGACGTTTCTGCATATTGTATCAAGCGCTCCTTTTCTGATGGTTCCTTTGCCACGTAAACAAAGAAACCCTGTCCATTTTCCAAATTAAATCCACAATAATACCAAGTTTCATTTAGTCTCCCGTTCTCAATCGTTCCGTACTGAAAGGGTTCTTTTTCTTCTTTCCGTATTACTTCCGTCTGATTTGCGTAAAATCCGGTGCTAAAAAACAGTGCTAAATCCTGTGGCAAAGCTTCTTCTAAGGTCCCTTCTGCCCCAATCAGGAGGAAGGACAAAGCTTGCTGTTCTGCTTCATAAAGTTTATCTTTATTTCCTTTTCCCTCCCATCCTTCGGGAATTGGGATAGTAAAAGAAGAAACTTGCGCAAAATTTATTTTTTCTTCTTTAACCACTGTTCCGCAGGCGGAAAGAGAAACAAGCAGCAACAATAGAAGTCCAATCAACAGAAGCTGTTTAATAGGCATATTCTTTTTCCTCCCTTATGGTATAGGACGACACTTGGACTTCTGCTTTCAACCGTACAGCGGTATACGTCTGTGCAATATTAAAAGAGGCCTCCTTTGCCGCTACGCGGGCCTGTATTACCTTTGCGCTGCGAGTCAGCATTCCTCTTTTTCCGGAGATGCTTTGTAATCTGACAAACGTGATTACTTTTAAATAATCCTGATAGGAAAAAGCCAGTCCGGAAGATCCGGAAACGGACGCTGAGGTCGTTCCGCTTCCGGTCCCCAAAAAGGTGCCCAAATCGTTCGCATAACGATTGATTACTGCAACCGCTTGGTTTTTGACATTCTTTTTGGCTCCATTTAATATCTGATGAAGCTGGTTTTCTGCTTCTGTCACTTTTTGATTTATTTCATTCTCAATTGCAGAAAACAGTTTCTCATATAAATCCGCCAAAGCTTTTTCTAAGGCCGAAGCGGCCGCTTCAGACAGGGCATCTTCTGTAGATAAAAGAGGTTCATAATATTGATATACCTCTTCTGTCAGCTCATCCAAGCAATATTCTGTAAACAGTTGTTTCCCCAAGGTGACAGCGGCACTGTTTCCTTCTACTGAATCCACAGCTGTTTGCAACATTTGTCGGAGTTGTTCTTTACTTTTACCAGCATAAGCCGCTGCTTGATTTCCTATCAAACTGGTTAGTTGCGCTTCAATCGGTGTCACAATTAAATTCGTCACACTTTCCGCTGCGCCTTCTGCCGTTTGCCGAAAATAGTTTTCCGCGGCTCCGGTAATTTCTTCCACTTGGTCATCTGTTGTTTGCTCAATTACGGCA
This sequence comes from Bacteroidaceae bacterium, assembly GCA_963623075.1. Taxonomy (GTDB): domain Bacteria; phylum Bacillota; class Clostridia; order Oscillospirales; family Acutalibacteraceae; genus RUG420. The sequence continues at coordinate 280,355 of CAVFJZ010000001.1, read as the reverse complement.
AATACATCATCTATTTGCCGACTGGCATAATTGGCAGCACCTTCTGCCAGTGTGCGGCTTGCGCCGTTTAAACTGAGCGTCCACGTGGACGCGTTTTTAAACAGCGGCACCGCGCCGCCCTTACACAGGGTGGCAACGTCCAGGACGGATTCCCCGCCGGCCCATAAAAGTAACAACAAATTCTGTGCCGCAGTAATGCCGATTCCGGTCCATCCGGCCAAGGCCGTTGCCACCGTAAGGGCCTCACTACGCATTTTTGCGTTGCCGAACGCATAAATGCAATTGAAGAGCAGCCGACAAGAAAAGAGCAAATTGGTATAAAGTGCAACATTAGCTTGTAAGGAATCCTTGTCAAAAAGAATGTACTCTAACTCGCCCCGAAACAAAGGGCTGTCTGAAAAAGCACTTCCGGATAAATTTTCTGCTTCCTCTCCCGTAGCATAGCAACTAAATTGCTCCGTCAAAAACTCTTCTACATAACAATTCTCCAGTTGATTTTTTAAAGTGTTTTCCATATCGGAAAACAATATCTTCATGTTGCTTAACTGTTGTATCACGGTGCCGTCCATTGTTGACAAAGAAGGCCTGTCCCCTGCTTCTCCTAAAGCGTCTATGGTTGCCGCCACTGTCCCAAGCTGTTCTGAAACAGAAAGGGCTGTCACATTTTCATAGAAAACAGAAAGTGTTGTGTCTGTCATCTCCTGTAATGCATTTTTGGTTTCCTTTGCAGAGTTTTTTTCTTCTTCTGTAGCGTTGCTGTCGGAAGCAGACAAAAGATACCGATATATCGGATCTGTAAGATATCCCAAAACCGGAAAATCGGGTTCCGTTTGTTCCGTATTTTGTGCTTGCTGTGCTTCATATTCCTGCAACTTACTTAAGTCCTCCTGCAAAACGTCTGAAAAAGCTTGTACTCCATCTTCAGATAAAGCACCTGCCGCATCCTGGTAATTACCGGATAACAGACTTTTCATTTCGCCGTCTTCCATTTCTTCAATGGCAGATTTCCATGCATCTGCTTCCTTGGAGGAACCTTTTAATGCTTTGCGAAGTGGGTCTATTGTCTCTTGCAGGTCTGTAATTTTTTTCTTTTCTGCTGCAACAGAGCCATCCGTTTCACCGGAAACGGTCTTCCCTATTTCAGACAACTGATCATCCGTGTCAGACAACGCATTATAGTAGGCTTGGCTTTTTTCCAACACTGTTGCCGCAGCTGCACTTTGTCGAAAGACGGAAAGCTGTTGACTTAGTCCTCTGGCAAACTGATACGGCGCTCTGTATTTCATGTAATCCACCATATAGCGCTCCAACACTTCCGGCTTTGCCAAAGACGCCTCCGCCGGAAATGAAAGAGAAAAATTTGTAACAGAAGTGCTGATCATATTTTGCTGTCCCGCTTCATAAGCATCTACGGAATTCCCGAACAGAGTTCCAATCACCTGTTCTTCTTTTTCTTGTCCGGAAGACATTGCAAATAAGCCATACAGCTCTTTTAATACAAAATCATAATTGTTTAAGGCTCCATTTCCGCAAAGAGCAAGCGCTCCTTCCATCTTTTCCTTGGCTGCTTCATATCTTGCTGCATCAATTACAAAATAGACACAGGAATAAATTGGTAACAGGACCATGGCAAGAAATAACGAAACCGAACCCTGAAAAGCTTTATGTATTGTCATACTCTTTTTCCCTGTTCAGATATTGTTCGTACTTTTCTTTGATTTGGCTCAAAAGATCAGATTCCTCCGCCAATTGTTCTACCAAATCCACATTCTTTGCAAACTCTCTTGGATGATAAGCCGTTCTGCCTGAAACAACGGAAAACAGCGGTGTTCCAAAATAACAGCAGCTGATCTTTACCTGAAATTTTGTTCCAACCAGATTTTCTGTAAACGCTGTCTGAAAAGAAATTCCCGGAAGGACTTCCATGCGTTTCATTTGATCGGCAAGATCCGTTTCCAAGGCGAGTCGGTCCTCTTCATCTATCGGGTCTGTACTCAATTGCCAATAAATTCGATCCGACTGTTCTGCCAAATAACAGGCCTGTTCCGCATAATTTCCGGCAACTGAAACGGAATAGGTATAAAAGAAGAGTAAAAATCCCATATAGAGCACTCCAACCACGGCAGTAAACGCAATAGGGAGCACATAAGAAAATTCCACCACCTGAACGGATCCGGATTGCGAAGTCATGCTAACTCCATAGACTCTCTGATATTGTCAAAGAGGGTACTAATAATACTGGTCATTTCTGTTCGAAAAATAGCCACTAGGGCAATGACGACAATAATTAACAACACCATTGCCACAATATTGACTTCTCCTCGGTGATCCGTTAAAAAATTCTGCCAACTTTGCTTCATATACCTTCTCCTATCTTTCATCAAAATAAATTTTCAAACGCCGGAATCATGATCATCAACAAGATGCCGATAAACATTAACAGCGTTGGTCCCAATAATTTCTGATCTGCCAATTCGCCTTTGACCTTTGCTCTATTTTTTCGTTCTTCCCAGGCTTGTTCTGCCATTTCATTCAGGCTGTTTGGAAAATCCGGTCCGCCCTTTCTTCGGTTTTGCCGAAAAAGCGAGGCAAATTTTTTTCCTTCTTTCAACGGGCAGCGTAAAACAAACTCATCTAAGGCGTCTTCCATACTCATACCGTTGTTCATGTTGTTTACTGCTTGTTGCATTTCGTCATATAACAAACCCTCTGCGGAATAGGCAACACGGCGAAACGCTTCCGCTGCCGTAATTCCTGCCTGTACCATCAGTGCTATTTTTGTCAGCATGGAAGCAAAAGACGCTTCCATTTCTTCATGCCTCTTTGCAATTGTTTGCTTTAACCAGAAATCAAAGGAATAGCAAAGGAACCCAAGCAGCAAAAGTTCTAACAAAAACAACAGAACATCTTCTGAAAAGAAAAGAAGAAACAGCAAAAGGGGTAACCCTAGCAGCAAATACGTTGCCGGAGCAACGGCAGCGCTCTTGTTAATTTCTTCCGCTTGTAACGGAGGATACAATTCCCGCAAGCGACGCTTTCGCTGTGCCTCTTGTTTTTCTTTCCATGGGTTTTTCTGATAAAGATCTTCGCCTAAAAAAAAGAGATCTTCCAGTACAAATTGCTTTAGCCCCGTTACCTTCCATGCCTTCTTTCTCCGCTTAAAAAACAGAAAGAAATCAAAGAAGCAAAGAAGAGTTGCCAAAAGCAATAGCACTACTTTTCCTGCAGTTGTCATATTCTTAAACCTTAATTTTCACCATGCTACGGCCAAGTCCAAAAGCAACTATAAAAAGTCCCAGTGCAACTAAGTTCACTGCCAGATGTTCGGCTGTAAATAACTCCGTAGACAACAACTTCATTGCCGTTAGAATAACCAAAGGCATTCCCGTCATTAAATAAAGTTCATTCTTTGGCCCGGCCAGCAAGACACTGATTTCTGACTCAATAGAAATTTTTTCTGTTAGCATATTTCGGCTTTGGTCTACTACCTGTTTTAAATTCCCACCGGCTTGCTCACAAATCAGGTAAACACTTCCAAAGGTTTGCACATCTTCGCAGTTGCTTTCTTTTGCAACCGTTTCCAAAAGGGAGGCCAGCGATTTCCCGACCATTAAATTCTCTGCAATATATTCTCCTGCCAAACAGATGGGTGCATCCTCTGGGTAAAGAGCGTTCATGTCTGCACTGGCGCTCAAAAAAGTATCATAGGTATTTCGCCCACAGGCAAGAGACATGCTGATGGAATCTAAATAATCACAGAACTGCAGTCGAAAAGCCTGTTCTCGTTTTTCCATCAGAAAAGCAGGATAAACACGGGCTCCTACCAAACCGCCAATCAGTAACAGTGCCAATTCCAAGGATAATCGTTGAAACAAAATATATCCCACTAAAAAACCAATTGGCATTGCCAGTAAAAAACCAAACCCTGCCTGCTTTATGCCATACTGCTTTCCGCAGCAGGTCTTTGTTATTACCAACTTTTGCAAAATGGGTTGCCGCTGTTGCTTTTTAGACGAATTTTTCTTCTTTAAGTGCTGTTGCGCATCCGGAATCCTCTGCTTCCTTTTCTCTTTTTGGTGATTTCGACTGCTCCGTGAAGAAGTCTCTATTTCCGGAACCAGCCAATCCAAGGGAACCTGCTGCTCTTTGTTCCATTTTGGTTTTCGCTTTTTCATTTTGTTCTTCTCCATACAGCTTTAACTTATAGTCATGCTTCAATGTTGTTTCTACACAAGTTAAAGTCCCGTTCCGTAAGCAAAACAAAGGCCGCAAATGATATTCTCCGTTTTGTACCCCATCCATTTCACAGATTTCCATAATGCGGCGCATTGGTCCCAGCTTTCCCAGGTGCACAATAATATCCAAAGAAGCTGCTATTTTCTGTCGGATTGCTTCTAGTGGTAATCCGGCATTTCCTTGCAACACCATGGTCTCCAATCGGCTTAACATGTCATAACAGCTGTTGGCATGCCCGGTAGAAAGGGAACCATCGTGCCCCGTATTCATAGCATTTAGCATATCCAGAGCTTCTGCACCTCGAACTTCTCCAACAATAATACGGTCCGGACGCATCCGAAGAGAGGTCCGAATCAAATCTTGTGTGGAAACCTGCCCCACCCCGGAGGCATTGGCATTTCGTGTTTCCAACCGAACCAGGTTTGGCAAACCACGAATTTGCAATTCGGCAGAATCTTCAATGGTAATAATGCGTTCTTCCGGTGGAATTTCATCAGAAAGCACATTTAAAAATGTGGTTTTTCCGGAACTGGTTCCGCCACTGATAAATAAATTGTACCGACAGCGTACCAGAAGCTGTAAAAAGGCCGCCGCTTCTTCTGTAATGGAGCCCCACGCAATCAGCTTTGCCATTGTTATTTTGTCTTTTGGAAAACGACGAACCGTAACCACCGGCCCATTTAAAGAAATGGGTGGCAACACAACATTTACCCGGGCGCCATCCGGCAATCGTGTATCTACAATGGGTTTTGCCTGATTCACTTCCCGACCACTTCTGCTGACAATTCGTTGGATGGTCTGTTCCAGCTCCGCTTCATTTTCAAACTGCAAGGAACTTCGTTTTACAATTCCCTGCCGCTCAACATAAATTTCATCAAAATGATTAATCATAATTTCAGAGACCGATTCATCAGAAAAAAGTTGATCTAAGGCCCCATATCCGCGAATAGAGCTGTATATTTGATCCACAAATTCAATCTGTTTTGCCAGCGGCAATTGCCGATTCTGTTCCTGTTTCAAAAAGAGCTTTTTGATTTTCTGATACAACTCTTCGTTGTTTAAAGCCCCAAGATTTCCTTCGGCATACAAATCCCGCTTTACGTCTTCAAACATATAAATTCTCTTCTAAACGCTGGAACGGACTCAACTCCGACAAGGTATTCATTAAACTTCTTGGCGAGTCAGCTTCCGTTCGATTCATTCCACCCAGTTTCCCTATTTCCGGCAAATCCAGTAATTGACCGCCAACTCGTTCAAAGCAGTTGTACAGTAGTTGCGTTTTCTGCGCCACTTCAAATGCAGTCAGATTACAAAGAATCGGTAGCGCCGACAACAGCTGTTCCACCTTGTCATTACCAAGGGCTTTTCCATTGGCAACCAAAACTGTTTTTTTAGAATAAAGGAACGGTAAAACAAACGTCTCGGTGGCATCCGCATTCATATCCAAAACCAAATAACTTTTATCCCCTAAGCTCCTGGCAACGGCATCACAAATTTGTAAAATTTCTTCCCCTGTTAAAGAGAACCAATCTGACACCGCGCTACAGGGAGTAAGGAAGTAAACCCCGGAAGCGTCTCGGCAGAGGGCATGACGCAGTAGCGTGTTTAATTCATATTTTCGGCTGCGGAGAGAAAAAATGATGTCATCCATATCATAATTTCCATTTCCTATAAAAAATTGCTCTGTACTGGAAAAGGGTTCAAAGTTTAAATATGCTACCTTTTTTCTGCTCCGCGCCAAATGCATGGCGAAGGCGGCAGCCGCGGTACTGGTACCGGTCCCGCCGCCTCCGGAAAGAAACAGGCACAGCGTCATGGGCCCTGCCCCGGAAGGTGCTGCTGTTCTGCCCCTATCTGCAGCGGACCTTCCTCTGCAGTAAGAGCAGAACAGGCTGTACCAGTCACTTACACTTCGGTATTTACAAACCTTCCGATATGCATGATCTTCCGGTTCATAATCTACTCCTGTCTGTGTACACAACAATAAAATAGGACAGGCAGCAGTTCCGCTCAAATAAAGACCGTCTTCTACCAACAACAATTGCAAACCCAGTTTTTCTGCTGCTGTTACCGCCTGGTCAAAGGTAGAAAAAACAGAAAAGTCTATTTCATTCGGATGCTGCTCTTCAAATGCTTCCTGTAGCCGTGTTGTAAATTCCGTGTCGGAATCCAACAGACCGATTTTCCATTTCATGAGTCCATCCTCCTTTAAGAGATGACCCCATTAAAGCGTAACGACCCGGAAAAGAAAATAAAAAAAGAACCAAAGGTCCAAAAGACCTCTGGTTCGGTTCTTATTTCTTTCTGTTTTTCCTATTTTGACCGGTTTCTAACCACTGGTTCCCACCAGTGGCTACCGTTTGCCGACACAAATAAAAATAACCAGCCTACTGGCTGGTTACCTTTGTTGATGTCGGCATTGCCCTATCTTCCCAGGGAGCTGCCCCCCAAGTATTTTCGGCACTGATGAGCTTAACTGCCGTGTTCGGGATGGGAACGGGTGGACCCTCATCGCTAAAAACACCGACTGCGTCAACGAGATATACTATACCAGACTGTCGACTACATTGCAAGCCTTTTTTTTCAAAAAATTTGCTTTTTCTTTGTTTTGAAAAAATTCCCTTTCACAGATGTGAGTCTTCTCACACTGGCTTTACTGCCGCTCATCCTGTTCTTTGGTGATTTTTCTCAAAACATTTGCAAAAAGTATGGCTTTCCTCTGTGCGTTTCTAACAGTACTAATAAAGGAAAAGATAGTATAGCATAGACTATTTTTCTTTGCAAGTAATAACCCTTGCATCCTTTTATCCAAATATACTATAATATTTTTGTAACTATTAGACACTTCTATTGAAAGGGGAGGACCCGTTCATGCCAGCAGACTTACACTGTCATACCCGTCTTTCAGATGGCTCTTTAGGCATTGAAGATCTTATCCTGCTTGCCAACAGAAGCGGTGTAGAAACCATAGCCATTACCGATCACGACTGCCAGGCCGGTACGGTCCGCGGTAAAATTATCGGTAAGCGTCACGGCGTTACCGTTATTCCCGGTGTGGAACTTTCCGCTTTTGATCAGGATAAGCAGAAAAATGTATTTATATTATGTTATCTTGCAGAAAACCCGGATCGGCTGGAAGGACTCTGCCGCCGGAATTCACTGGCTCGCCGAAAAGCATCCCAGTTAATGGTCGGCAAGGTTTCTCACAAATATCCCATCAACTCCGAATTGGTTTTGAAATGCGCTGCAGGATCCACCAACATTTATAAAGAACACATTATGCATGCCCTTATGGAATGCGGTTATACCACCAGCATTTATGGGGAACTGTATCACACCCTCTTTGATCCGGATAGCCCGGACAACGTAGTAGTACAGCCGAAGTATCCTACTCCAGCTGAAGTCATTGAAGAAATTCATAATGCCGGCGGCATTGCGGTTCTGGCCCATCCGGGTCTGGACGGACTAATGGATTCTTTAGAAGACCTGATTGCCCTCGGCCTAGACGGACTGGAAGTTTATCATCCAAGCCATACCGAAGAAGATCGTACTCTGCTAAAGGCCCTTGCCAAAAAGCACAAGCTTCTGGTTACCGGTGGTTCTGATTTCCATGGACTTTATAACAGATCAGCCACTGCTCTTTGCTCGGAAGCAACTCCGGATGATGACTTGTCCCTTCTCCTCGGATATCAGGCAAAACAGCGCCGTGCCAAAAAGAAAGCGGAAGCCAAAGCTGCAAAAGAAGCAGAAGCAGCCGCCACAAAATAAGGAGAACTCATGAATCAGGACGACAGAGACATTAAAATTTTTACCTCAAAAAAAGCGGTGCCTGCAGATCAGGACATTCTTTCTATTGTAGAAGCAATGAATGAACAGCGGCGCAACGGCAATACCAAAAAAGCGGAATTGCTTGGCTCTGCTCTTGCCACCGTTGCTTTAAGTGACGAAACCAAAGCAGAATTAGAGGATCCCTGCTTTTTTGAAGCAGAGACCTATGATCAGGTTGGGGTGCTTCAACTTTTTTCTGCAGAAGCTGCCCTAAATTATTTCCTGCCTTCTTCCCAGCTTTCTGTCCTTGCCATTACCGCCTTGCATAAGCGGTTGGACGAATTGGAATCCGACTTTTATAAAAATGTGGTAGAAAGCTCTGCTTATTCCTTTTATTATCTCAGCATCCGCAAGGGTGGTGAAGATGTTGCTACTGACATTGGGAAAACCTTCGCCATGCTTTGTAAAAAAGAAGGAAACGAACTCTACATTAACCAAGGCCGTCATATTTACAATATGGTCTTACATGAAGTAGAAAAAGAAGTAACCAACTTAAATTTCCAATAATCCGTTCTCTAAAGCGTAAGCAAATTACAAAAGCCCGTCACCAGTTTTCTGATGACGGGCTCCTTTTATTTTTCCTTTGCCGAAGGCTCTTCTTTTTCCTTCGTTTTTTCTCTTGCTTTTTTGGCAGCCTCTTCTGCCTGTTGGGCTTTCTCTTCCGCCTGTGCAGCTTTCCGTCCGGCCTTTTCGGCACGTTTCTCTGCTTTCTTTGCAAGTTCTTCCTCTTCATCCTTTTTGGAATGGAGTAATTTCATCTTTAATTTATCAGCAGAATTCTTAACATCCTGCAGTTCCATTTCCTCTGTTTTCTTCATGGTCATGGCCTGTAGCTCAGCACCTTTTCGTTCTTCATAAGGAACTTCATATAACCGCTTAGTTACTTTCTTTGCTTTCAGTCTGTCTACAATAAAGTCACGGAACAACGCATACAATACGGAGCAGAGCGGAACAAAGATTACCATGCCGGCAACACCCATCAGTTCTCCGCCAACCGTAATAGCAAACAAAACCCAAATGGACGGAAGACCTACGGTGCTTCCGACTACGTGCGGATAAATGAGTTTGCCTTCAATTTGTTGCAATACAATAAATAGGATCAAAAATTCTATACAGTATTTCGGATCTACAATTAAAAGCAACAAGGCACTGATAAAGCATCCTACAAAGGCACCAAAAATAGGAACCAGTGCTGTAATGGTAATTAAAACTGCAACTAACAGTGCATACGGCATTTGGAAAATGCTCATACTAATCAGGAACAGGGTTCCTAAAATGATGGCTTCCAAGCACTGACCACGAATGAAATTAGAAAAGGTTACGTTGGAAAGACTTCCTACTTCCAAAATCTTTTCTGCTGTGGACTCTTTAAATAATGCATACAGAATCTGACGCATCTGTCTTGCTAATGCTTCTTTTCGGAAAAGACAGTAAATGGAGAACGCAAATCCAATAAAGAACGTGGCAACACCACTGACAATAGATGTAACTACACCGGTAACCGAATTCATCAGACCGCCGCCGTTACTGGATCCAATATTAGAAACCCATTCTTTTAAATAAGAGGAAAGTTTCTGCAAAGCACCTGCATAATCAAGATTCAGTACACGGGAATCAGATAAAAACTTTGCTGTCCACGGATAGGTTTCTACCAGTTCTCTTCGTACATCTTCCATACTGCTGTATCTGGCGGCAAGCGCTTCAATTTCTTCTATCAGGGTTTGCGTAGATTTCACAACCTGAGGAACAATAATCAACAGCGCTCCGGCCAAGATTGCCAAAATAAAGAGTAAGGTCAGCAAAATACAAATGCCACGTTTTCCTTTAAACTCTTTTTTGAAAACTCTGGTTTCCAAACTACGAAGCGGAACATTAAAAATAAAAGCCATGGCTCCGCCCAAAATAAAGGGAAATACAATGTTCAACAACTTTCCCAAGGCAGCAAAAACCGTGGAATAATTAAAAATGATGACCGCCATTATCAAGACAGCCGCAGAAATGAGTAAGATTTTTTTTGTTGTTTCTTTGTTTAGCCAATTTCCTTTTGGTTCCAAAGCGTCCGACTCCTTTTTTGCATTTCTTTCGGATAGTATAACACTATCTCGCCCGTATTGAAAAGAAAAAGGAGTTTTGCTAGAATTGTTTTGATAAAGTAAAAAACGGAGGTTTTTTTATGGCAAAGCGGGAAGATTATATTAGCTGGGACGAATATTTTATGGGCATTGCATTGCTTTCCGCCATGCGGAGTAAAGATCCTAATACACAAGTTGGTGCGTGCATTGTAAACCACAACAATAAAATTATGTCCGTGGGTTACAACGGTCTTCCCATTGGCTGCAACGATGATGATTTCCCCTGGGACCGGGAAGGCTCAGCACTCAATACAAAATATCCTTTCGTTTGTCATGCAGAACTGAATGCCATTTTGAATCACGCCGGAGGCTCCTTACAGGGTTGCAAAATTTATGTTGCCCTCTTCCCCTGCAATGAATGCGCCAAAGCCATTATTCAATCCGGGATTAAAGAGGTTGTTTATATTTCCGATAAATATGCGGCAACAGACGGAACTCGTGCCTCCAAGAAGATGTTTGATGCAGCCGGCGTTCGTTATTACCAATTAAAAGGCGTACATCAGGAACTAACCATAGATTTTCGAGAAGAAGATATCTAATTTGCTTCTCTTTTTCCACATTTCCACAAAAAACAGAGCTGCTTTTCCGGCAGCTCTGTTTCTTTTTTGTTTTTTCTTTTTTCTGCGAGTCAGCTTTTCTTCTAGTCAGCTTTTCTTCTAATTTTAGAAAAAGCTTTTTCTTGTTGTAGTAGAACTGGAAGACGTGACTTTAGCAGTAGTACTGCTCTTCTGCGCCTGCTGACCCGATAATTCTTCTATTAAATCATCACCAAAATGCGTTGTACTGGCTTTCGTACTGTAGGAACGTGTAGACGAACTTCCGGTACTGCCACTACTCTTTTTAGTGGAAGCAACCTTGGTGCTTTCCGAATAGGAAGAAGAGAAGCTTAATGGGGATACCCTATTTTTGGCCAGTGAAATATTGGTCTTTCCATATAATTGCATCTGCAATTCATAAGCAGAGCCTTCATAGTCACACAACCAAATCCACTGCGTTCCGGCATATCCCGGAAGACAATAGTCATCTGTTGGCATGGTTGCCTGCGTACGCGGCCAATTAATCCAGCTTTCGCTTAATGCCTGCGTTCCGTAACTAAGAATCTTCGTTTTCGTCATGCTGGTAGTAACATATGGGAATACGGTATTTACCATAGTGTTCAGCTGAGAAGCAGTAGCATCTTGTGCCTTATCAATAATGGCATCTATGACTTTTCTTTGCCGTTCGGTTCGGTTTACATCCGAATCCAACTTTCGAATGCGGCAATACATTAAAGCATGCTCCCCGTCCATCTTCATGTTTCCGGAGGTAAACGAAATTTTATTTCCGGTACGGGACCACTTCCACCAAGTCTTGTTCAAATAGGCGGCTTCTTTTTCCGTAACATTTACGGTAACGCCTCCCAAAGCATCAATGACTTTTGGGAAAGAATCATAGTCTACCAAAGCATACTCATCAATCTTGATTTTATAATTGTTTTCAATGGTAGAGCGAACCAACTCTGCACCACCATAGCCATATGCCGCATTTAATTTGGTAAAGGAGTCTTTTCCGTTTTTCCGTTTTACATAAGTATAACTATCTCGATAAAAAGAAACCATGGAAATTTTTTTGGTTTTGCGGTTAACAGAAACCAGCATCATGGTATCCGAAAGAGAAGAATCACTATCTACGCCTAATAAAAGAATATTCTTGACGTATTTACTGGACATATGGTCTCCACCGTTGTTATGCCAAGCTTTTAACCAAGCCGTTAAAGAGGTGGCATCCGTGATACTGTCTATGGCTGCGGCGTCTATGTCGTCTTCCATAGTGTCTACTTCTTCCCAATCTTCTCCGCCGGTATTAATCAGGCTTAATTTGCTCCACAAAAATCCGCCACCGGCAAGAAGTAAAGCCAGTAAAACACAAATAATACTCATTAAGATCTTTTTTGTTTTAGACCATTTTTTACGCGGCTTCTTTTTCTTTGACGAGTTCCTTTTTTCTTTTGGTTCTTGCGGAAGCGGATCTTCCTGAAACCGGTCTTGCAGAAATTGGTCTTCCGGAAACACCTCTTCCGGTTCCTCTGGCTGTTGCGGTAAAGGAAGTACCATGGTTGGTTCTTCTACCCGCGGCTGCTGTTGTGGCTGCTTTGTAAACCATTGGTTTTGTTGCGGAAGCGTTTGTTCCTGGCCCTGTTCATTAAGCCATTGTTTCACTTCCCGTTCCGCTTCCGAAGAGGGTTCTGCTGTTTGTTCGTTTGCTTCTGTGGGAGTCAGTTTGTTGGCTACTTCGTTTTTCACTTTTTGTTCAAAAGCGTTCAATTCTTTTAAGAACTCTTCCATTTCGCCGTCAAATTGATGTTCATCCATAAGGCGCTACTCCAAACTTGTTAATTTTGTACGGATTCTTCTGCTGTATCAGATTCCTCTGTATGTTCTACAGCCGAAAGGGTAATTAATTTGTCGTCATCCGAAATGCGCATGACTTTTACACCCTTTGCCGGACGAGATACACAGTTGATAGCATCAGATTCAATACGAATCATAATACCGGAGGCAGAAATTAACATAATATCTTCTGTATCATGTACCACCCGAAGGGCAGCTACTTTTCCATATTTTTCTACCCGATAGTTTATTCGGCCGGAACCGCCTCGGTTTTGCACCGGATAATTTTCCGATAAGGAACGCCTGCCGTAGCCCTTTTCTGAAACAGTCAAAACGGTACCGGTATCGTCTAAGACATCAAATCCAACAACATAGTCTCCGTCTTTCTTAAAGGTAATAGATTTAACCCCTCTGGCAGTACGACCCAAGGTTCTGGCATCCGTTTCGTGGAAACGAATACTCATTCCTTCATGAGTTGCTACCAGCAAATCATCTTGACCGCTGGTTAATTTTACCCAGGCCAGTTCATCGCCTTCGTCCAGATTAATTGCAATCAATCCGCTACGTCTGACATTTTTATAATCAGACAATGCCGTTCTTTTAATGATACCGGCACGGGTTACCATACAAATATAAGCATCTGCTTCCGGGTCAGCCAATTTAATCAGCGCAGTTACTTTTTCTTCCGGTTGCAATTGCAACAAATTAACCACGTTCGTACCACGACTGGTACGGCTGGCTTCCGGAATTTCATAGGCCTTAATACGGTAACAACGACCCTGGTTGGTAAAGAACATAACGTAGTCATGGCTGGAACAGCTAAACATGGTTTCCGTAACGTCTTCTTCCCGACGAGTCATACTGGAAACACCGCGGCCACCGCGTTTCTGCAACCGGTAAACATCCGTTGCCTGCCGTTTAATGTAACCCATCTTTGTCAAGGTAACAATATTCTCCTCTTCCGGGATCAGATCTTCAATATCCATTTCTCCGGAAATGTTACAAATTTCGGTACGTCGTTCATCAGAGAATTTGTCCCCAATGGCACGTGCTTCTGTTTTAATTTCATCCAGAATTAATTGCTTATCTGCCAGCATAGCTTGATAATTGGCAATTTTTTCTTTCAAAGCTTCCTGTTCATCCAGAATTTTTTTAATTTCCAGACCGGCCAACTGACCTAAACGGAAAGCAACAATAGCAGACGCCTGCGGATCATCAAAGTCAAATTTTTCCATGATGGCCACTTTGGCTTCTGCCTGACCACCCTTTGTAGCACGAATGGTGGCAATAATGTCATCTACAATATCAATGGCTCTTGCCAAACCATCTAAAATGTGGGCACGGTCAGAAGCTTTTTTCAATTCATATTCTGTCCGTCTGCGAATAACATCACATTGGAAAGAAATATATTCTTGCAGAATTTCTTTTAAGGTCAGAATCTTTGGTTGCCCATCTACAATGGCCAGATTAATAACACCGAAGGACGTTTGCAATTGCGTATACTTGAACAATTGATTCAGTACTACCTGTGGGTTGGCATCCCGTTTCAAATCTATAGAAATGTACATGCCGTGCATGGAAGAATAGTCGTTAATATCGGCAATTCCCTCAATTCGTTTTTCCTTTACCAGGTCTGCCATACTTTCAATCAGTCTGGCTTTGTTTACGTTATAGGGAATTTCCGTAACTTTAATTTCAAAACGGCCATTTTTCTTTTCTACAATTTCTGTTCTTGCCCGAACGGTAATTTTCCCGCGTCCGGTGGCATAGGCAGCCCGAATTCCGGAACGTCCCATGATAATACCGGCGGTTGGAAAATCAGGACCCGGAATATGTTCCATTAATTCCGCTAATCCAATGTCAGGATTATCAATGACAGCGCACATACCGTCAATAACTTCCTTCAGGTTATGTGGCGGAATATTGGTTGCCATACCAACGGCAATACCCATGGATCCGTTTACCAAAAGGTTTGGATAACGGGACGGAAGGACCGTTGGTTCTTTTAAGCGGTCATCATAGTTCGGCTGAAAATCAACGGTGTCTTTATCAATATCCGAGAGCATCTTTAAAGAAAGCTTGCTCATGCGGGATTCTGTGTAACGATATGCAGCAGGCGGGTCACCGTCAATAGAACCAAAGTTACCATGACCATCTACCAAGGTATAACGCATGGAGAAGTTTTGGGCCAAGCGAACCATGGCATCGTATACCGATGCATCGCCGTGCGGATGATATTTACCAAGCACGTTACCAACGGTATCTGCACACTTTCGGTATGGTTTGTCCGGATACAATCCGTTTTCATACATGGTATATAAAATTCTTCTGTGTACCGGCTTTAATCCATCCCGAACATCCGGAAGGGCGCGTTGCACAATAACAGACATAGAGTAGTCAAGGAATGATTTACGCATTTCATTATTTAAGTCAACGTCTACAATATGCTGTTGTTCCAAATTTTCACGGAACTCTTGTTCCTTTTGCTTTTGCATTTCTGCACTTGCTTTAGCCATTGTTCATTCCCCTCCTCTCAGACATCCAGATTTTGAACATATTTTGCATTCTTTTCAATGAAATCCCGACGCGGTTCTACCTTGTCTCCCATCAGAATAGAGAAGGTTTCATCTGCTTCCATAGCATCTGTCAAATTAACTTTCAGCATAGTGCGGGTTTTTGGGTCCATTGTAGTTTCCCACAGCTGAACCGGATCCATTTCACCCAAACCTTTGTAGCGTTGAATGTCACAAGATCCGCCAAGTTCTGCAATTTTTTCGTCCCGCTCTTCATCTGAATAAGCATAAGCAAATTTATTTTTCCCTTTGCTGACTTTATAAAGTGGCGGTTGGGCAATATAAACGTGTCCTTCTTCAATCAGCGGTCTCATGTACCGGAAGAAGAATGTTAATAACAGTGTTCTGATATGTGCACCGTCTACGTCGGCATCGGCCATCAATACAATTTTGTTATACCGCAATTTAGTAATGTCAAATTCATCTCCGATTCCGGTACCAAGTGCCGTAACAACCGGTGTTAATTTATCATTGCCAATGACCTTGTCTAAGCGCGCTTTTTCTACATTCAGCATTTTGCCCCACAGCGGAAGAATGGCTTGATATTGCCGTTCCCGTCCTTCTTTTGCGGAACCGCCGGCGGAATCTCCTTCGACAATGTAAAGCTCTGTCAGTTCGTTTCCTTTGTCTAAGCAGTCTGCCAATTTTCCGGGTAATGCATTTCCCTCTAATGCCGTTTTTCTGCGAGCCAGATCTCTTGCTTTGCGGGCAGCTTCTCTGGCACGAGAAGCCTCCAATGCTTTATTGAAGATTGCTTTGGCTACTGCCGGATTCTCTTCAAAGAAAGTCATGAGTTTTTCATATACGGTTTTGGAAACCAGTGGTGTAATGTCAGTATTACCCAATTTTCCCTTGGTTTGTCCTTCAAATTCAGCTTCTGTCAGTTTTACACTGATAATGGCAACCAAGCCTTCTCGTACATCATCTCCGGAAAGCTTTTTGTCACCATCTTTAATAATGTTATATTTTCTGCCGTAATCATTGAAAACACGGGTCAATGCTGTTTTAAAGCCTTGTTCATGAGTACCACCGTCAATGGTACGAACATTGTTGGCAAAAGAATATAAGTTTTCGTTGTAGCTGTCATTGTACATCAGTGCAATGTCTACTTCCCGATCATTCTTAACAGCATTAAATGCAATTGGCTTTTCATGCAGCGGTGTATATGATCTTTTTTGAACAACAAAGTCTACAAAAGATGAAATACCACCTTCGTAACAGTAAACTTCCTGCTTTTCTTCTTCTTCCCGCTTATCTGTCAGTGTAATTTTCAGGCCGGCATTTAAGAATGCCTGTTCCCGTAACCGACGTTCCAAGGTTTCAAAATCATAAACCGTTGTTTCCGTGAAAATTTCGGCACTGGCTTTAAAACGAATTAATGTTCCGGTGGTATCAGCTGTACCAATTTCTTTTAATTCTTCTACCGGATTTCCGATTTCAAAACGCTGGAAATAACGATATCCGCCTTGGCAAACTTCTACTTCCATCCATTCGGAAAGCGCGTTTACAACAGAAGAACCTACGCCGTGCAGACCGCCGGAAACCTTATATCCGGATCCGCCAAACTTACCGCCGGCATGTAATACCGTTAATACTACGGTAACGGTGGAAATTCCCATTTTTTCATTGATGCCGACAGGAATACCACGACCGTTATCCTGTACTTCAATAACATTGCCCGGCAAAATATTAACTTCAATGTGAGTACAATATCCGGCCAAAGCTTCGTCTATGGAGTTATCCACAATTTCATAAACCAGATGATGCAAACCCTTGGGCCCGGTGGATCCGATATACATACCCGGGCGTTTCCGCACGGCTTCCAGTCCTTCCAATACTTGAATTTGACTGGCATCATATTCTTCTTCCACTACGGTATCCATTTCTGCTACATCGTCAAAATCACCGATTTCTTCAATGGCTTCTTCTAAGGCTTGCTCTGTTGTTTTCTGATCCTTATCCAAACTAAAACCTCCATATAAGCGTACGTTTCTTATCCTATACTTTTGTATCGACCCAACAGGGTCTGGGTGGATAATTGCGAAAGATAAACCGTTTCTTGTCCGTCTGCTTCCAGACAAACTACAAAACTTTTGGGAAGCTCATAAGAAACGGTTTTTACTCGACCGGCCTTTTGGGCACGGGTAAGAAAAGTTCGGCTGTGAACCGAAACAGTTGTGTTATCTAAATCAAAGACTCCTATGATTTGGTCTGTGCGAATAACCGTATCCTGTCCTAGGTGGAGGAACATAATTGTCCTCCTTTCATTTCAAACAGATTTCCACTGTCATCTGTTTTTGACAATAAAATATGAGAAGGTTCACAACAGGTAATAAAGACCTGCCATCCTTCAATATGATTTAACAGATA
This sequence comes from Bacteroidaceae bacterium, assembly GCA_963623075.1. Lineage (GTDB taxonomy): Bacteria > Bacillota > Clostridia > Oscillospirales > Acutalibacteraceae > RUG420. The sequence continues at coordinate 262,847 of CAVFJZ010000001.1, read as the reverse complement.
ATCCTGTCTTCTGCTGTCAAGTTCACTCATAACATCATCCAGTAATGCAACCGGTTGTTTACCGGTTGTTTTATGAACAATAGCAGCTTCTGCCATTTTTAAACTTAAAGCACAAGACCGTTGCTGTCCTTGTGAGCCAAAATTTTTGGCCGGGAGACCATTGAGCCTGATTTCAAGATCATCTCTGTGTGGGCCGACCGTAGTATATCCTGCAATCAGATCTTCTTTTCTGCTGTTTTGAATCAGAAGTTTCATTTCTTCTTGCAGCTGTGCTTCAGAAGTGCCTTCTAGTGGACCGGCAGAAAGATAAGAAAGGGATATTTTTTCTCTGCCACCGGAAATTCCACCGTAAAATTCTTCTAAATTTTCGGTTAATTTCGTTAAATATTGTTTTCTGGTCCAAATTAAAGAGGCGCTGAGTGCTGCCAGCGTTTCATCCCAAATATCCAGTGTATCCAGAAGTTCTGAATGATATGTTATGTCTTTTAACAAAATATTTCTTTGCTGCAAAATATGATGATATTGCGTCATTTTTCCGGCATAATTCGGCCGCAGCTGACATAGCGCCAAATTTAAAAATTTTCGACGCTCGGTTGGCCCGCCCTGAATCAGGCTCAGGTGGCCCGGCGAAAAAATAACGCCTAAAAATTCACCACATAAAGCAGAACAGGAAGGATAAGAAACCCCGCCAACACTGGCTTTTTTCTTTTCATTAATGGTAATGACAGCTGTTTGCTCTCTTACATCATTAAAATAATTCATTTCCAGCCGTGCTTGCTTTTGTCCAAACCGAACCTGTTCTTTTTCTTTGGACCCACGAAAACTGCGAAGACCGGTAAATAACCAAATGGCCTCCAGTAAGTTGGTCTTTCCCTGCGCATTTTCTCCATAAATGACATTTACGCCGGAAACAGGAGAAAATTCCATATGATCAATATTTCTGTATTGATCCAAGACCAAGGAATTGACTTTCATAATATCTTATTTCCTTTTACCCTTCATTCCGTAAACGAACCGGAAGTACCAAGAATAAAAAGCTGTTTCCTTCCTGCGGAATAATGGTAATAGGAGATAAAGGTCCATTCAGCGTAATTTTTACTTTTTCCTGATTGCAAACCCGAAGAGCATCCAATAAGAAGCGGTTATTAAAACCAATTTCCACACGATCTCCTTGAATAGTTGCAGGCAATCTGTCATTTGCCGTACCAAGTGTTGTAGTTGTACTGATGCGAATCATATTTTCATCAAAAATGCAACGAAGCGGACTTTTCAGACGATCCGTAATTAATAAAGACGTCCGATCAATAGATTCCATTAATGTTTTTACGTCTACCAAAACCTCTGTACTATGCGTTTTCGGAATGGCAGCATGATAGTCCAAAAATTCACCGTCTAACAGACGAGAAATGACACTGTAAGAACCAACTTCAAAAATAATATGACGCTTAGCAACATTTAAAGAAACTACATCAGCATCATCTAATAATTTAATAACTTCGGAAAGGGTTTTTGCCGGAACTACAAATTGCAGATCTTCGCCGTCATAATTAATTTTTTCTGTACGAATGGCCATACGGAATCCGTCAACGGCAATCAAGCGCAGTTCTCCGGCCTTAATTTCAAATTTAACACCGGTATGAATGACTTTTGTGTCATTGGTGGAAACAGCAAAAATAGTTTGCTTTACCATCTGACTTAAAATATCTGCATCTACAAGCACCGGTACACCGCCGGTAATAGACGGTAATTCCGGATATTCTTCTGCAGCAATGCCGACAATCTTATATTCCACTTCTCCGCAACGAATCACGCAAAGCTGTCTTTCATCCGCTTCAATCATGACGGATTCTGCCGGAAGTCTTCTTAAAATATCGCAAAGAATACGGGCATTTATAACAATACTGCCCTCTTCTTCTACCTTTACGTCCAGGCTGGTATGAATACCAACTTCCAGATCATATCCGGTTAAAGAAAGTTTTCCGTTTGCAGCTTGCATGAAAATACCTTCAATTGCCGGAATAGACGTTTTGGAAGAAACCACACGCTGAATATTCTGACAGGCTTGGCTTAATAATTCGGTACTGCAAATAATTTTCATTTTGTTCTGGTCCTCCTTTTTTAAGAAACATAAAAAAGAATAATTCTAGTAGTAGTAGTAGAGTCGGTTTAAAATGCGGAAAAGCTTCTTTTTGTCTTATTCTGTGCCAAAAGTTTTTGTAAGACTACAAAAAGGAAAAAGAGGAAAAAAGAGGAAAAGAAGCCTTAGCAAAATAGGAAAAGTTTAAAACGTTCAAAAAGCATTGTGGAAAAAGAATAATAAGTGGAAAACTTACGTATTGTTTACATTATTGATAATGTTCTGTACGGTATGTTTTACACTGGGATTGGTTTCCATATCTTTTTCTACTTCTTTAATACTGTAGATAATAGTGGAGTGATGACGATTTCCAAATTCGGCGCCAATCTTTTCCATGGACAAATCTGTTACTTCCCGAATAACGTACATGGCAATCTGTCTGGCTTCCACTACTTCCTGATTTCTGCGATTAGAAGTAATGGCGTCCACGGAAACACCATAGGTTCTGGCTACTTCATTCAAAATTTTATCTATGGTAACCGGAACGGGTTGATTGTCCGTCATAATGTCTTTAATGGCTTTTTGTGCTGTTTGAATATTAATATCATGCCCGTTAATGGTATAGTAAGCATCCAGTTTTTTAACGGTGCCTTCCAGTTGCCGAACATTGCTTTTTATTTTTTCTGCGATATACTGCACAATTTCATCCGGAAGATCCAAATTATAATATTCGGCTTTCCGTTTGATGATGGCCATTCTGGTTTCAATATCGGGTGGTTGAATATCTGCAATCAGGCCCCATTCAAAACGGGTGCGAATGCGGTCTTCCAACAACGGAATTTCCTTCGGCGGCCGGTCGGAGGTCAATACAATCTGTTTATTGGCGGAAACCAAAGTATTGAACGTATGGAAGAATTCTTCTTGTGTTTGTGTCTTACCGCCAATAAACTGAATGTCATCCATTAACAGAACATCTACTGTGCGGTATTTATCGTGAAATTGCTGCATGGAACGTTTCTTTTCCAACCAGCTAACCAATTCATTGGTAAAGTCTTCCCCGTTGGTATAAATAATTTTGGCATCCGGATAATTCTTTTTGATTTCTGTACAGATAGCATGCAACAAATGGGTTTTACCCAATCCGGAATGTCCGTAAATAAATAACGGGTTATACGCCTGACCCGGTGTATTGGCTACCGACTGGGCCGCCGTATAAGCAAATTTATTGGAAGATCCGACAACAAAATTGTCAAAGGTAAGCTCTTCCGTGCCGCCGCCAAACGGGGAGCGGGAAGGCTCTGCTTTTTTCTCTGTTTTTTCTCCGTCGGTATCATTTACAAATTCAATGTCAATGGGAAAGCCGATGACTTCTTCAAAGGCTTCATTTAACAGAGGCATAAATTTACTGCGAATGATATTGGCTTTGAAAGAACTGGTTGCTAAAATTAGTTTATCCTCTTCAAAAGAGACCAATTTCAAGGGAGCCAGCCAAATATTGTAGGCGGCGTCACTAATTTTGCCGTTGCTTTTACAATATTCCAAAACCAAAGCCCAGACATCATTATAAGAATCCAGTTTCAAGTAAATTCTCCTGTTCTAAAAATGATTTTTTTGCTTATAAAGGTAATAAAATTACATAATATATTAACTAATGAATTCTACCATAAAAGGGCCTTATTTTCAATAAAATCGTAGGGAAAAGGAAACCCAGAAAGTCCCTATTTTAGGGCTCCTGATTTTTGGCATAAATAAAGGGTTTTTGTCTTTTCACAGTTGACAGATTTTGTACTTATCCTTTATAATACCGTTTTGCAAGTGAATTGTTTTCACATTCCTTTAAGAAGTGGAGGGAAACTCATGAAAAGAACTTATCAGCCGAAGAAGCGTCATCGCGCTAAAGTGCATGGCTTCCGTCAGAGAATGTCCGATAAGAATGGCCGCAAAGTCATTGCTCGTCGCAGAGCAAAGGGCAGAAAGAGCCTGACTGCATAAAATGAAACCGGAAATTCTGAAACAGAATACAGACTTTCGAAGGCTTTATAAAAGAGGAGCCTCACACGCAAATCCTGTACTGGTTGTCTATAGTATGAGAAACCGTACGGGACTTTGTCGTATAGGGATTACTTCCAGTAAAAAGATCGGAAATGCGGTGGAACGAAATCGTTCCCGCCGCTTAATCCGAGCCGCTTTTCAAGAAGTCTATAAAGAACACGAAGCGGAATTGCAAGGATATGATATTGTTTTTGTAGCACGGGTAAGAACCCGATATAGAAAAAGTACCGAACTTGTTCCGGTTATGATAGACTGTTTACAGAAAACAAAAGTTTTAAGGGGAAATTAACTGAATCGCAGAAAAGAAAGCAGAAAACAATGAAGTACGCAATGACGACTAGTATTCGCTTTTATCAGAAACACATTTCAGTTCATACTCCGTCAACCTGCAAGTTTTATCCGACCTGCTCTAACTACGGACTGGTAGCTATTGAACGTTACGGTGCCATTAAGGGCGGACTTATGACGCTTTGGCGCATTATTCGCTGTAGCCCGCTGACGTCCGGTGGATATGATCCGGTTCCGGAAGAAAAAGAGTATTATTAAGCCGACCACAGGAGAACTACTGATGAACGGAATTTATACTTTTATTTATAAGATTTTTTCTTATCCTTTTGGTTACATCATTGACTTTTTATATAATCTCTTTGGTGGAAACTATTTGTTGGCAGTTATTATGCTGGCAGTTTTAGTAAAGATTGTTTTACTTCCAACCGCAATCAGTACGCAAAAGGGACAGGCAAAATCCCAAAGAATGCGTTCTCGGATTGAAAAAATCAAAGAAAAGTACAAAGATGATCAAAATAAGCAGAATGAAGCCATTCAGGAATTCTATAAAAAAGAAGGCTTTAGTTCTATGGGAAGTGGCTGCGGTAGCATGCTGATTCAATTCCCGGTTATTATTGGTCTTTACGGTGCAATTTACTATCCGCTGACCTACGTTCTTCGGATTGATAAACGTTTTGGAAACGGCATTATTGAAAAATTAACCAGTGCTGCAGAATCTATGAATTTAGGTTCTTCTTCCGGAAGTGCAACTCGCTTCATGGAAAACACAGTTATTTCCAAAATTGATGAATTAAAAGAGGTTTGTCTTTCTTTAACCAATGGTCAGACGGTATACAATACCATTCATGACTTTAATGCAAATTTCCAAATTGGTGCCTTTAGCTTTGGTGATATGCCAAAGCAATTCATTGCAGATGGTGGAACAAAAGCGGTTTTAATTATTCCAATTTTGGCTTTTGCCGCTGCCATGATCAGTTCCATTTACAGTTTAATTCGTACCAGAAAAATGAATGACAGCAACGCAGCCAACATGGCATCCATGGGTTGTATGATGTTATTTATGCCATTCTTCTCTTTATGGCTTGCTTATCAGTTCCCGGTAGGAATTGGTATTTACTGGGCAGTAAACAGTCTGCTTGGTTTCCTGCAAATGTTGGTATTAGACCTGATCTATAAACCGGATAAGGTTATTGCAAGAAATATGGTAGAAGAAACAATTCTTAGAAAATCAAAAGAAGCTGCCGTTAAAGAACTGCACTAAATTTAATTTTGTATAGAAGACCGTCGCCACTCTACCTTCACTTACTGCGGCGGTCTTTATTATTTATATCAAGGAGGTAAAAAAATGATCAAGGACGCAGTTGCAACAGGTGCTACCATTGAAGAAGCACAGCAAGCTGCCGTTGCCGCATTAGGCGCGCCGCTCTCCGCCGACGTTCAGTTTGAAGTACTGACCATGCCGGAAAAGAAGAAGTTTGGCCTGTTTGGCGGAAAGCTTGCAGAAGTAAGAGCATACTACGAATGTCTGGATGAACCGAAAAAGAAACCGGCAGATCAAAAGAAACCAAAGGCAGACAAGCCAAAAGCAAAATCGGCGGCGGAGAAACCCGCACCGAAGAAGGATGCTCCGAAACCGAAGAAGAGCAACGAAAAGAAAGAAACCGTAGCTCCGGCAAAGGCAGCGCCAAAGAAAGCGGAAAAGCCGACACCGGTAGAAATTAGCTTGGAAGATTGTCCGGAAGCTGTGAAAAAGGCCTATTCTTATTTACAGAAAATAGTAGAAGGTATCGGCGTTTCCGGTGTGGAAGTTAGTATTTCTCATACGGAAAAAGAATATTTCTTTACGCTGACTAGCCAGGAAGATTACAGCCTGTTGATTGGTCGCCGCGGAGAAACCTTGGACGCCATTCAATATTTGGTAAGATTAATTGCTAACCACGGTAAAGAGGAAGGCAAGTTTGCCAAGATTTCCATTAATGTTGGAAATTATCGGGAAAAACGGGAAAACACATTGAAGGAAATTGCCAGAAAGAACGGTCGCCGCGTACGGAAGTACGGACGCAACGTTACGCTGGATCCAATGAATCCGTTTGAACGTCGGATTATTCATACCGCCATTGCAGAAATGGAAGGCCTGGAAACCTATTCTGTTGGTTCTGAAGCGGAACGTCGCGTTGTTATTACGTTGGCAGAAGGGGTAGAACCGTTACAGGAAGATCGCTATAGTAGAGGCGGCCGTAGAGACGGCGGTCGTGGCCGCGGTGGAAATCGTGGCGGAAGAGCTCCAAGAAGAGATGACGCTCCGGCAGCACCAACTCGTGCACCGCGTGCAGATGTAGAAGGGGTTCGCTACGGCAAGATTGAAGTTCGTGCCGCTGCCACTGAAGCGCCGGCAGAACAGCCGAAGACGGAAGAATAAATTACAATAGCAATTGTAAAAAAGAAAATAAGAAGGACCACACAGAAGTTTCTGTGTGGTCCTCTTTTATGGATCAAGATTACTTCTTAATAATCTTATCTGCGCTGAAGTACGGACGAAGTGCTTCCGGAACGGTAATGCTACCATCAGCATTTTGGAAATTTTCCATAATGGCGGCAACTGTACGTCCAATAGCAACACCGGATCCATTTAAGGTATGTACTAGTTGTGGCTTGGAAGTCGGCGTTTCTTTATAGCGAATCTGAGCTCTTCTTGCTTGATAATCTAAGAAGTTAGAGCAAGAAGAAATTTCTACGTAACGGCCATAGGATGGCATCCATACTTCAATGTCATAAGTTTTGGCAGAGGAGAATCCTAAATCGCCGGAGGAAAGACAAACAACACGGTACGGAAGGCCGAGTCCTTGCAGTACACGTTCGGCGTCATTGGTCAGACTTTCCAACTCTGCCCAAGAGTCTTCCGGTTTAGCAAAATGAACCAGTTCTACTTTGTTGAACTGATGCTGGCGGATTAATCCTCTGGTGTCCCGTCCGGCAGAACCGGCTTCGGCACGGAAACAGGCGGTGTAAGCGCAATATTTGTAGGGGAGGTTAGCTCCATCTAAAATGTCTCCGCGGTACATGTTGGTAACCGGAACTTCTGCGGTTGGAATCAGAAAATAATCATCAACCGTCTTAAAGGCGTCTTCTTCAAATTTCGGCAATTGGCCTGTGCCGGTCATGGAAGCTCTGTTTACCAGAAACGGTGGGAAGATTTCGGTATAACCATGTTCTGTATGGGTGTTCAGATAATAGTTGATAACAGAACGTTCCAGGCGTGCGCCCTGATCTTTGTAAAAATGGAAACGGGTGCCGGTGACTTTTGCGGCAGTCTCCGGATCCAGAATATCCAGGTCTTTCCCTAGGTCCCAGTGCGCTTTTGGCTCAAAATCAAACTGGGTTGGTTCACCCCAACGGCGAACCTCTACGTTTTCGGAGTCATCCTTACCAAGTGGGACAGATTCATCCGGAATATTCGGGATTTCCAACAGGATGGATTTTTGTTTTGCTTCCAAATCAGACTGTTTCTTATCCAGCTCTTTGACTTCGGTTTTAATTTCTGCCATTTCTGCAAAAATAGCAGAGGTATCTTTGCCTTCCTTCTTCAAAGCCGGAATTTGCTTGGACGCTTCATTCTGTTTTTGCTTTAAGGCATCTACCTGAACGGTCAGTTGACGACGTTCTACATCAATGGCAAGGAGCTCGTCAATTTTAGCATCCAGATCCATGTTTCTGGAATGCATAGCCTGTTTTACCCGTTCCGGGTTTTCGCGGATGACTTTAATGTCTAACATAGTTCATTCTCCCTTTATTCTGCATCCAAAAGTTGAGCTAACTTTTGCAGATCTTCTTTATCAAAAAATTCAAGTTCTAAGATCCCGCCTTTTTTGTTGGAAACAATGCGAACCTTTCGGCCAAGAGTTTCTGCAAGGGCCAGCTCCACTTCATTATAGAAATTATCTTTTTTCTTCCTTGGCGTTGGTTTGGCGGTTTTGTTTTTAGCTTGTGTTTTTGCCACTCGCTCTACTTCTCGCACAGAAAGATCTTTTTTTTGAATTTCTTCTGCCATGGACAACATGTCCGTTGTTTTATCAAAAGCAAGAAGGGCTCTGGCGTGTCCGGCGGAAAGCGTACCGGCACGAGTTAAATCCCGGATTTCATCCGGCAAATTTAACAACCGGAGCGAGTTAGCAATAGCGGGTCTGGAACGACCTACCCGATTGGCAGCTTCTTCTTGTGTTAATCCGTAACGATCAATTAAAAGCTGTAATCCTTCTGCTTCTTCAATTGGATTCAGGTCTTCTCTTTGTAAGTTTTCAATTAAGGCAATTTCCATTGCCTGTTCGTCAGAAAGCTCTTTAATAACGACCGGAACTTCTGTTAATCCGGCAATACGAGAAGCTCGCCATCTGCGTTCCCCTGCAACCAACTGGTAACTGCCATCCGGCATGGGGCGAACCAACAGCGGTTGTAAAACTCCGTTTTTTGCAATGGAATCTGCCAGTTCATTTAGGGCTGTTTGGTCAAAGGTCTTACGTGGTTGTTCTCGGTTCGGCTCAATTTCCGTTAATCGAAGCGTAACAGGAGCGGATCCGTGAATATCATCTACGGCATTATCCGTAAACAGAGCATCCAGACCACGACCAAGCCCGGTTTTCTTTGCCATATCCTTTCTCCTTTCAAGCTTTTTCTAAAAACTCCGCTGCCAAAGCGTCATAGGCTTCAGCTCCCCGGGAGGCTTTGTCATAGTAAGAGACCGGTTGTCCGAAACTGGGCGCTTCGGACAGGCGGACATTTCTGGGAATGACGGTGGCATATACTTTCTTTGGGAAGAACTTTTTAACTTCTTCTACCACCTGCTGTGTCAGGTTCAGACGACCGTCATACATGGTAAGAATAACGCCTTCCAATTCCAAATACGGATTATAAAGACGTTTAATCTGTCTTGCAGTAGTGAGCAACTGAGAAAGACCTTCTAACGCATAGTATTCACATTGAATAGGAACAAGGAAGGTATCAGATGCATTTAATGCATTAATGGTAATCAGTCCCAGTGCCGGTGGGCAATCCAGGAAAATATAGTCATACTCTTCATAAACGGGAACAAGGCCGGCTTTTAAACGGTTTTCCCGATTCCTTTGTTCGGCCAATTCCAACTCGGCTCCTGCCAGGTCAATATTAGCTGGAAGAAGGTCAACCCCTTTGAATTTTGTGTGGAGAATGCCGTCTTTTGCGTTGGCAGAGTTAATTAAGACATCATAAACAGAGTTTGTCAGCCCTCTTTTATCTATACCCAGACCGCTGGTTGCATTTCCCTGTGGATCAATATCTACCAAAAGGACCCTTTTGTTTTTTAAGCCAAGGGCGGCAACCAAATTAACAGCGGTTGTTGTTTTTCCAACGCCGCCTTTCTGATTAACAATAGCAATGGTTTTTGCCAAAATTTTCACCCTTTCTGAAAAAGATCTGCCTTTTGTCGGATTGCTATCCATAATACCATAAAAAGACAGCTAAATAAAGAATTAGCTGTCTTTTTCTTTTGCGTTTGTTTCACGTGAAACAAGACGAATATTTGTTTTATTTACGCGGATTTTCAATATTTTTTATAAGATCTTTTCCATCCCGATCTTCTGCACATGGAGACCGAGCTTTTCATAGAAACCAACCGCTTTTTTATTGTCTGCCCAAACATTTAAGGTTACATTGTAATATCCGTTTTCTTTGGCAAAGTGCAGAACGTGTTCATAAAGAGCAGTTCCCACATGTTTGCCGCGAGCTTCTTCATCAACACACAAGTCATCAATATATAATGTTTTTACTTCTTGCATGCTTCTCTTTCCAAGCATTTCTTGATGAACGCAAAAAGCGTAACCAAGAACCTGTCCGTTTTCTTCAGCAACAAAAACGGGCGTATTCTCATTTTTTAAAATGGCAGAAACTTCCTCGTCTGTATATTTTTTTGCGCCGACTTTAAACAGATCCGGGCGCACATCGCTGTGTACTTTATGCACTTGGAACAAGAGCTTGGAAATGGCAGGAAGATCTTGCTCTGTTGCTCTACGGATGATTACTTTATTCATAAAAAAAGCCTCTTTCTTTTTTGCCTTACAAAAATTTTGTCTTACAAAAAATTAATGAATGGGATGATTTTTAATTTGGCCCATGGGACGAGGATATTTCTTTGGCGTTTCTTCTTCTTTTCCAATTAAAAGAACGCTTCTGCCACCACGATCCGGCAGCTCATATTCAACCAGTTCCAAAATGGTGCCGCCCAAAGTTTCAATAGCTGCTTCGCCTTCTTGGATTTCTTCTTTTAAATCCGGGCCTTTCATGGCAAGGAATAAGCCGCCTTCTTTTACGAAGGGGAGGCAAAGCTCGGAAAGATCCCGCAGATTGGTAACAGCTCTGGCGGTAGCAACGTCATAGTTTTCCCGATAAGGTTTGCTTCTGCCGGCTTCTTCTGCCCGGGCGTGCACCACAGTTGCCGACAAATCCAGCTCATCTAAAATGTCCTGAATAACAGCCAAGCGCTTTTTGGTACCGTCTAAGAAGGTAAGCTGTAAATCCGGTCGAGCAATCAGCAGGACCAGACCGGGGAATCCGGCGCCTGTGCCGACATCAATGACTTTTGCATGTTCTTCAAAGTCGGTTACGGTTAACAGGTACAGGCAATCCAAAAAATGTTTATAAACAATTTCTAATGGTTCAATAATGGTAGTTAAATTAATTTTTTCATTCCAGAAAACCAACAGTTTGGCATATTGATCAAAGCGATTTAATGCCTGGTCATCTAAGCTTATGCCAATTTCTTCCGCTAAAGAGCGGAGCAAGTCTGTATTAATCATGAGCGTTTCTTCCTTTCGCTTGTTCCTTCTCCAAATAAATTAAAAGAACGGAAATGTCGGCGGGGCTGACGCCGGAGATACGGCTGGCCTGTCCAATGTTTGCCGGGCGGATACGGTCCAGCTTTTCCTGTGCTTCTAAGCGCAATCCGGCAATTTCCTTATAATGAATGGGCTCCGGCAGTTTTTTATCTTCTAAGCGGCGCATTTCTTTAATTTGTGCTTCCTGTCGCCGAATATATCCTTCGTATTTAATCTGCGTTTCTACTTCTTCCAGTATTTCAGATGAGATTGCCGGGCGAGTCGGGTCCCACGGTGTTAATAGTTCATAGTTTAATTGCGGGCGCTTCAATAAATCAGCCAATTTCTGGCCGGATTTCATTGGCGATGTTTCACGTGAAACAAGAAGCGTGTTTAGGTCTTCTTTTGGAGAAATAGTGGTATGAATGGCGCGTTCTTTCTCTTCTGCAATGAGACGTTCTTTTTCCAGTAAGCGTTGATAGCGCTCTTCAGAAACAAGCCCTAATTCATAGCCCTTTTTCATTAAACGGAGATCCGCATTGTTTTGTCGCAGAATTAAACGATACTCGGACCTGGAAGTCATCATACGGTAAGGCTCATTGCAACCTTTGGTGACCAAATCATCGATTAACGTTCCAATATAAGAGCTGGCTCTGTCTAGGGTAAAGGCCGGTTTTTCAAGAACTTTTTGGGCAGCATTAATTCCTGCAATGAGCCCTTGGGCGGCCGCCTCTTCGTATCCGCTGGAGCCGTTGAATTGCCCCGCTCCGAACAGTCCCGGAAAATCTAAAAATTCCAAGGTGTTTTTTAAAGACAACGGATCAATGCAATCATATTCAATGGCATAAGCGGTACGAATGACCTGGACGTCTTCCAGTCCGGGGATGGTTTTTAAAAAAGCAAGCTGGACATCTTCCGGTAGGGAAGAGGAGAGTCCTTGTAAATACATTTCCTGTGTGTGAAGACCACAGGGTTCTAAGAAGATCTGGTGTCGTTCCTTTTCCGGAAAACGAACCATTTTGTCTTCAATAGAAGGACAGTATCTAGGACCAATGCCTTCTATTTTTCCGCCATACAAGGGGCTTCTATCCAAATTGTTTAAAATAATCTCTTTGGTTTTTTCATTGGTATAGGTAATGTAGCAAACGGATTTATTTTCCGGTGTAATGCTTGGATCATCAGAAAAGCGAACTAAGGCTTTGTCTCCTTCTTGTACTTCCAGGGTTTCCAAATGCAGACTGCGTTTGTTGACCCGTGCCGGAGTGCCGGTTTTAAAACGGCGGGTAGCAACGCCTAATTTTTTCAGGCTTTCGGCCAAATCCGTTGCAGGGAATAATCCGTCCGGCCCGGAGGCGTAAGAAACATCTCCTACAAAAACACGTCCGCCAAGGAAGGTCCCGGTTGCAAGAATAACGCATTTGGCATGATAAACGGCTTCTAATCGTACTTTCAATTCCCAAGTTCCGTTTTCCAACCGGGAAAGAGAAGTAACTTCGGCCTGGCGCATTTCCAAATGATCGGTAGACTCAATGACGTTTTTCATATAAGAAGAGTAATCCCGACGATCAATTTGTGCCCGAGGGGAGTGAACGGCAGGTCCTTTTCCTAAATTCAACATACGACTTTGAATTAGGGTATGGTCTGCGGCAATTCCCATTTCTCCGCCTAAGGCGTCAATTTCTCTGACCAAGTGGCCTTTTGAGGATCCGCCGATGGCCGGATTACAAGGCATATTGCCAACCCAATCAGCAGAAATGGTAAAAATACAGGTGTTGCAGCCTAGACGAGCAGCTGCAAGGGCTGCTTCAATGCCGGCATGACCGGCGCCGATAACAGCAACATCATATTCTTTTGCAAAATATTCCATAAACAACTTCTTTCTGTCTTTATAAAGGGTCTTTGCAGATTATTTTCCCACACAGAAGGTAGAGAAGACTTCTTCTATTACAGTGTCGGAAACCTGTTCGCCGGTCAGCTCCAACAGGGGCTGAATGGCCGCATCTACAGAAACGTTAACGGCGTCCATGGTCAGGCCGGCTTCTATTGCATAAACGGCTTCCCGAATGGCGTCAACTGCTTTCTTACAGCAGTTCAGCTGGCGTTCGTTGGCCAGCATGGCGGCGGAAGAATCAAATTCGGCGGTGCCAAGTAAGGTTTCCAACAACTGTTTCATTTTGTCATAACAGGTTTCCTCTGTAGCAGAAAGCGTAATAACGGCGGAAACATAAGGTGCAATGTCTTCTTCCGAAACCACATTACCAAGGTCCGACTTGTTAATGATGCCGACGGATTTTTTATTTCCGTCCGCCTTTTGCCGGCACAGCTCTTGCAGCAGGCGGTGGTCCGCATCCGACAGGGCTTCTGAGCCGTCAAAGACGGCCAGCACCAGGTCGGAATGCTGCAGCCGCTCCCGCGCCATTTGAATTCCGATGGCTTCTACCGTGTCATCGGAATCATGTAATCCGGCAGTATCGGATAAGCGAAGGACCACATTGCCAATCCGTGCAGTTTCTTCAATAATATCTCTGGTGGTGCCGGCAATGGAGGTAACAATGGATCTGTTTCTGCCAAGTAAACGGTTCATTAAAGTGGATTTTCCTACATTCGGCTTCCCCACAATGGCCGTATCAATACCTTCACTGATAATTTGTCCCGCATCAAACCGCTGCATAAGGGTTTGTAATTTTTGCTCTGCTTCCCGAAATTGAGAAAGTAACAGAGAATAATCTAGTTCTTCTTCATAAATTTCATCCGGATAATCCGCCCACGCGGCCATATGGGCAGAAGCCGCAATAAAGACTTGCGCAATGGCACGGATTTCTTTAGATAAGGAGCCTTGTAACGCGTGATACGCTGCGTTGGCGGCCTGTTCCCCATGCGCGGAAATCAAATTCATGACAGATTCTGCTTCAGAAAGGTCCAGCTTTCCATTTAAGAAAGCGCGTTTGGTGAATTCGCCCGGTTCGGCAGAAGCCGCACCAGCGTCCAGCACCAAACGCAGAATTTCCTGCATCAGGAACAGCCCGCCATGGCATTGTAGTTCCACTACATCTTCCCCGGTATAACTGCGTGGCGCACGAAAAAGAAGAGCCACAGCCTGGTCTACCGGTCCCTCTGAAGAAACAACGGAGCCAAACACGCAGGAATACCCCGGAAGATCCTGTAACAAAGAACCATTAGCAGAGTGGAATACTTTTTCTGCAATGGAGATGGCTGACTCGCCGGAGATACGGATAATTCCGATTCCACCCGCCGCATTTGGGGTGGCAATGGCGGCAATGGTCTGTTCCATGAGCGCGCTCCTTTCCAGTATCGTAATATCATCTTAATATCATAGATATTATAAGCAATCCGTGACAAAAGGAAAGCCCTGTACAATTGACTTTTTAAGGGTGGTATATTAAACTTTTTTCAGCGTAAAAACGGGGGAGAGAAGACAATGGACAATTCCTTAAAAACCATGGACAAAATTGTAGCCCTCTGCAAGAACAGGGGCTTTGTTTACGCCGGTTCCGAAATTTATGGCGGACTGGCCAACACCTGGGACTACGGCCCCTTAGGTGTGGAAATGAAACAGAATATTAAAGATGCCTGGAGAAAGAAATTTATTCAGGAAAACAAATATAATGTGGGTTTAGACAGTGCCATCCTGATGAACCCGCAAACTTGGGTTGCTTCCGGCCATTTGGGTGGTTTTTCGGACCCGCTGATGGACTGCAAACAATGTCATACACGGCATAGAGCAGATAAGCTGATTGAAGACTATGTCTTTGCCAACGGCCTGGACGACAATCCTGCCGGCTGGGATGATCAGCAGCTGATGGATTATATTAAAGAACACAACATTGCTTGTCCGGATTGCGGTGCGCATGACTTTACGGATATTCGCAAGTTTAATTTGATGTTCAAGACCTTCCAAGGTGTTACCGAGGACAGCAAGGCAGAACTTTACTTACGTCCGGAAACCGCACAGGGGATCTTTGTTAACTTTGAAAATATTCAAAGAACCACCAGACGAAAGGTTCCGTTTGGCGTAGCACAGATTGGGAAGTCTTTCCGAAATGAAATTACCCCGGGCAATTTTATCTTCCGTGTACGGGAATTTGAACAGATGGAATTAGAATTCTTCTGTAAACCGGGCACAGACCTGGAATGGTTTGAATACTGGCGTGCGTTCTGCCGTGACTGGCTTTACAGCCTGAACATTAAGCCGGAAAACCTGCGACTTAGAGATCATGATCCGGAAGAGCTTTGCTTCTATTCCAAGGCCACGACAGACTTTGAATATCTGTTCCCATTCGGCTGGGGTGAACTTTGGGGTGTTGCTGACCGTACTGACTATGACCTGACACAGCACAGCAATGTTTCCGGTCAGACTTTGGATTATTTTGATCCGGAAACCAACGAACGTTATATTCCTTATGTTATTGAACCATCTCTTGGCGTAGAGCGTTTGTTCTTGACCCTTTTGGTAGAAGCCTATGATGAAGAAGTAGTTGGCCAAGACAAGAAAGGCAATGACGATGTTCGCACCGTTATGCGCTTCCATCCGGCCATTGCTCCTTATAAAGCTGCCGTTCTCCCGCTTTCTAAGAAGCTGGACGAACAAGCCACCGCTTTTTATGAAGAGCTGTCCAAACAGTTTGTAGTGGATTATGATGTTACCGGATCCATTGGTAAGCGGTATCGCCGTCAGGATGAAATCGGTACTCCGTACTGCATTACCATTGACTTTGACACCGTCGGGGACCCTGAAAAGGGCGTGGAAGCAGACCACTGCGTTACCATTCGTGACAGAGACACCATGGAACAAGTCCGCATTCCTATGGACCAGGTAGCGGATTACCTCCGTCAACGCGTTACACTCTAAAACGAGTATAACTAAACAGGTACAAATAAATAAAAGCCGCCTTGCACAATACGAGCAAGGCGGCTTTCTTTATAAATTTTATTTTGCTGCGCCGGTTTTTGGATTATTGCTTTCAAAGAATTCCAGCAAGTCGGCAAAGACTTCGTTCTTCAAACCGGAGTCAGCTTCGTTGTGAATTTCATGTTTGGCATGCGGATACAGCTTCATGGTTACGTTGCGGTTGGCCTTGGACAGCAGACGGAATACCTGCTTTGGTCCAAGGGTGTACAGACCGGCAAGGTCATCTTCACCGGAAATAACCAAGATAGGCAACTTCTTATCTACTTTATGTGCCCATCTGATTGGGGTAACGCGCATCATCATGCCCAGAAGGTACAGCAGGCTGAAGTTGATTTTGGCACCTTCATACGGATTCTGTACATAGGAAACAATATTATCCTTATCATAGGAAAGCCAGCTGTTGATGATCATATCCAACTTGGTTGGTTTTGCTGTGCTGATTTCATCCGTCATATCCGGATGCTTGCTCTTGGCTTTAGCAACTGCTTTCTTAAAGGACGGTCCTAAAATGGTAGCAATTAAATCCCCAAAGGGAGCAAGGAAATCTGCAAGAACGGGCATTGGAACGGTTCCGCAAAGAACGCAAGCAGTTAATTCCTTGCTGTATTTCTTCAAATACAGTCTGCCAAGCATGGAGCCCATGCTGTGACCGTACAGGAAGTAAGGCAGTTTTGGATATTCGTCATGCATGATTTTGTACAGCTTGTGCATGTCTTCCATCATGGATTTTTTAACATCTTTCGGGAAAATCTGTGTTGCTTGGACGCCGGAGGTCTTGCCGTGCCCAATGTGGTCCTGTCCACAAACTACATATCCGGCCTTTGCAAACATTTCAGCCATTTCGTCATAACGGTCAATGTGTTCGCCCCAACCGTGGGTCAGCTGAATAACCCCAACCGGTTTCTTTACGCTGTCGTCTTTCCAAACAACGTAGCGTACCGTAATGTCTGCTTTGGAAGTAGACTGAAAACTTCTTTCCTCTTTTACAATAGCCATAAATACTTTTCTCCTTTACAAGTCGGCCATAGTCGTTTCAGCCGACGAATTTAATGTCATTCTTATTGTACTATACTTTGCACCTGTAAAGGTAAACTTTTTGTAACAAAGCAGCAAAAAGCGGTTTAGTAAAGCTTGCCAACAATATAGTACAGGAAGCTTTGAGGGAAAAGGCGCTGGAGGAAGACGAACAGTTTATACACGGACCCGATGGTGTAAACCGGAGCGGGATGCTTTTTTCTGCAGATGTCGGCAATTTGCTTGCCGGCAACATCTGCAGACATGCCGCCACGTTCATCCTTTTCCATAGAGGCTACGGATTTGGAGATTTTGCCGTGATAAACGTCGTCTCCGAGCGGGCTCTTTTCCCGTGCATCCGTGAAGCCGGTGGCAATGTCACCGGGCCAAATGCAAATAACTTTAATGCCGAAGGGGCGCAGTTCATTCTTCAGGGCTAGGGTGTAATCTGTAATGGCTGCTTTGCTGGCACTGTAGAATGCTTGAAAAGGAATGGCAATTGGCGAAGCAACAGAAGAAACGTTGACAATGCACCCGGAGCCCTGTTGACGGAGGACCGGAATGACCTCTTTGGTCAGATCAACCAGGCCGAAAAAGTTAACGTCAAATTGCTTGCGTACATCTGCGGTTTCTGTGAATTCAACAGCTCCGGAAATGCCAAAGCCGGCGTTGTTGACCAGAAGGTCAATTCGGCCTTCCGCAGAAAGGACCTGCGCAACAGCTGCTTTGCTTTGGGCTGCATCTGAAATGTCACAAGGAATGTGGGTAACATTTTTGGGAAGCGGAATTTGATGACGCGAGAATTCATATACTTTGTAGTTCTTCTTTGCCAAGCGTTTGCAAATACCCAAGCCAATACCGGAGGAACCGCCGGTAACAATGGCAACTTTCTTTTTCATACAAAAGCCCTTCTTTCCCAAGGATTTTAAGAAGTTAATAATAACGGAAGACGGCAATGACTTTGCCCAGAATCAGAAGTTCGTCACAAATAATGGGGTCCATGTAGTCATTTTCCGGTTGTAAGCGGAAGCAATCTGCTTCTTTGTAAAATGTTTTTACAGTGGCTTCGTCATCTATCAGGGCAACTACCTTTTCTCCGTTAGAAGCCACCGGGGTACGTTCTGCCACAATAATGTCTCCATCTAAAATGCCGGCGTTAATCATGGATTCTCCGCGTACCCGAAGGGCAAACAAGGTTTTGTCAGAAGAAACCGGACCGGCAAAAGGAATGTAATCTTCAATTTGTTCTGTAGCCAAGATGGGTTGCCCGGCTGTTACTGTTCCTAAAAGTGGTACATTGGTATAATCCGTTTGCGGAACACCAACGTTCAATTGAATGGAACGCTTCAACATCGGGTCCCGCGTAATGTACCCGGCCTTTTCTAATGCGTCCAGGTTGGTTTGTACGGATGAAGTAGACTTCAATCCGACGGCACTTCCTATTTCCCGTACGGTTGGCGGGACAGCGGTTTGCTGTGCACGCTCCAACAAATACTGATAAATTTTTT
The DNA here is from genome assembly GCA_963623075.1 of Bacteroidaceae bacterium. Taxonomy (GTDB): domain Bacteria; phylum Bacillota; class Clostridia; order Oscillospirales; family Acutalibacteraceae; genus RUG420. The sequence continues at coordinate 244,136 of CAVFJZ010000001.1, read as the reverse complement.
CTTGGGTTTTGTTGATCTGTTCCATGAGACACCTCCGCACATTTGTTCGTAGTCAGTATAGCAATTCTAAAGCCAAAAAGCAAACATTTGTTTGCTACAAAATTTTTCGAAAAGCAGAACTGCTTTACAGTACAAATTTCCCCTTTTTTCAAAAAGGGGATAAATAAGCCATTATGGCAAAATGGAAACAGACAGTTGTCTGTAAATCCGCAAACAAATTTGTGCAAAAAGTGAACAAAATTGTTGTTTTGAAACAATCTTTTGTAAGAAACGTCTAAAGAACTCTTTTTTACTTTGTAAAAAATGAGAATTGTTATTTGACCGCAAAATAATTACCATTATGTATACAAGACGGCATTCCCTAACAACGTCTTGTTTATTCAGATAATTGCCAATCGTTGTCACCTGTCCCCCAGCCGGTGTCTTTGCTTGGACATAATAGACATGAATGCAATGTTGCTTCGTGTCCTTTTCTGTCCCCTGTGTACACCGGACTTCGGTGTACCTATGCAAATATCTTGCTTTAGTGCACCTAATTTTTATTAGGTGCTTTTTATTTTGTTTTTTAGAGGAAACCGCCATGACCGACAAAGAACTAAGAAAATTGAATCGCCTGGAGCTGTTAGAACTTTTAGTTGCGCAGGGCAAGGATTTGGAAGAAAGCCAACTCGCCCTGGAACAGCAGAAACAGCAAGCGGCAGCACTGCAAACACAGGTAGAAGAGCTAACCATGCAAGTGGAAGAGTGGAAGGAAAAGGCAGAGAAGCCAACCTTTACTTACGAAGGCTCTGAACCGGGTAATCTGGCAGAAGCCGCGTTGCAAGTTAACAAGGTGTTTGAATCAGCACAGGAAGCTGCTAATCAGTACCTGAACAACATCAAACGGTTGAATGAGGAACAGGAAGCGTTGGCCGCAGAAAAAATTTCCGGTATACAGGAAGAAGCCAACCGTTTGTTGGCAGAAACCAGACTTCGCTGCAGTGCTTTGGAACAGGTTACGAAAGAGAAGTGTCAGGAGAAGCTGGACAACGCAGAGCGGGACGCCCAGAAATATTGGGATGAAATTACCGTCAAAATGGAAGAGTTTTACAAAGCACATCAGGGCTTGAAAGATTTGCTTTCCCTTTTCCATTCCGCACCGGCGGCAACCCCGACAAACGAAGAAGAACAGAATTTATATGAACAATATTTGGCGGAGTATAAGGACGACGTCAAATGAATGCAACCCCGGTAACCCTTCCGGATCTGGATTCCCTACGGGAAGAAAGAGACCGGGAAAGATACAAGAAGAAATACCGAAGAGTATTTCGCAACACCATTTTTTCTCTGATAACGGTAGCCGCAATTGCCATTTTGGTGGCAACCCTGGTACTGCCGGTCTTGCAAATCTACGGAACCTCTATGACACCAACCTTAACGGAGGGCAATATTGTGGTTTCCGTCAAGACCAAGACCTATCAGCAAGGAGATATCGTTTCGTTTTACTACAACAATAAAATTTTAGTAAAACGGGTCATTGCCACCGCCGGGCAATGGGTAGACATGGATGAAAACGGTGTTGTTTACGTAAACGGAAAGCCCATAGACGAACCGTATCTTACCGAAACCGCCTTCGGTGAATGCGACCTTATCCTACCGTACCAAGTACCGGATGGAAAAATCTTCGTTATGGGAGATCACCGAGCAACCTCGGTTGACAGTAGAAGTAAAACCATTGGCTGTGTTTCAGAAGAGCAGTTGGTGGGAAAAATCATTTTCAGAGTTTGGCCGCTAACAGACTTTGGAAAAATTACTTAAGGGTACAGGGCCGCTGGTCTGCACAGCAGCGGCTCAGTATACCTTGGAACTGCATTCCCTAAAGGAGTGTCGGTTCTGAAAAAATTTTTAGGAAAGGGGTGTGTCTTTTTTTGCGGGCTAAAATAAGACCTCACGTCAAAAAGGCCGACGTGATTACTCAAGTAAAGAGACGTTCCAGACTCTGGAAGGCCTTTATGGTTGTAGCCGTAGCCGTTGTTTTTGCAACAACCTATATGCTGATACTGCCTGCAATCACACTGGAAAACAAAACAATCTGTGGCTTGGAAGAGCATACGCATACAGAGGAGTGCTACCAGGAGGTTGCCACCTTGTCCTGCACAGTAGAGGACGCCGATCATCAGCACACGGCGGACTGTTACACCGTAACGCAGGAACTGGTATGTCAGCAGGAAGAGCACACTCATAACAGCGGGTGCTACGCTGATGAAGAAGAGGACCAACCTCTTCTGGTAAGTTTGTTCTCTGCGGCAAGCAATGATGCTGCCATTGATTTTACAGACATGATTACCAAAGTAAGCATGGAAGTAAACAATCAGACTTTGAATGCAAACAGCTCCGGAAAATATGAAATTGATGACTGGACCGCCATTAAGTTCTACATTCGGTACGTTTTACCGGGGAATAAGCTTTCGGCAAGCCAGACAAAAATTTCCTATCAGCTGCCCTTCCAGATTAAGGCACAGGAAACCGGAAATGTTTATGACAACGGAACACAGGCCGGAACCTATGTCATTTCCCAGAGTGGTTTAATTACAATTACCTTCAACAATGACTACGTTACCAAGAATGTAAACGGGAGCCAGTTGACCGGTGACATTGCCTTTACTTCACAAGGTTCGTTAGTTCGAGACGGCGCAGATGAAAAAACAGTAAAGTTCAACAGCTCTATCAGCTATGTCTTTACCAAACCGGTAACGGAACCGGGCCAGGTAGAAACTTCTGATTTGTCTGCCAGTGAAAAAGTGCTTTCCACAGATGGATATCAAGGCACCATTGCTTTGACGCTGAGTTCAAATTCCGGAACCAATAACAGTGCAATTACGGTTTCCAACAATTTGGATAAGCTGAAAATAAATGGTCAAATCAGCATCAAGAAGCCGGACGGAAGCACTTATACCGCATCTTCGTTCCCGTTAACTTTGGATGCCCTGTCTGCCGGACAAAGTTATGTTATTACTTACAATACAGAGTTTACTGGGACAGTAGAGCAGAACCAAGCAACCTATGCCTCTACCAATGTAACAGCAAAGTGGACCGGTGTAACCGGAGAAAAGAGTGCAAGCGCAGGAAGCCGTTATACCTATGGCGGTGTTTTCCTAAAGGCAAGTGGTTCAGCTGGGAATACCAGTGTAACGTGGACCATTGATGTTAACTCGGACAAGTTAGACATTGCAGGAGCAACCCTGACTGACAGTTATCTTGGAAAGGTTTTGAAATCTTCTCTTCGCGTAAAGCGTGACTGGAATACCATAGACGAATCTTCCGGAGACTATGCGGTACAGACAACGGGAAGTGGATATGTATCCGGCATCTTGTTTAATTCCAGCGCAAACGGTCATTATTATCAAATTTCCTATGATATGCCGGTTAGCCTGACTCTTGCAAAAGCAACGTATGAAAACGCCGTCATGCTGGTAAACAACGGCCTGACATATCAGGCAACGCCGACCGCAACATATCAGGGCTTTAACCCGGTAGCAAATGCTTATAAGCTGAGCTCTTTGAATAATGACGGCAGCCGAACCGTAAATTGGAATGCAACCTTAAGCGGCGGCGGTGTAGATGACGACGGAAACAGCATTACCGCAGCCGGATATGAATTTTCCATTGACCTGGACGGCACAAACCATGTCTTTACCAAAGCCAATTTAACGGCACTTTCCAGTACTCTTGGAAGCGACGGAACCGTTTATGCGGTAGATGACAGCGGCAACAGTGTTCCGCTTAGCAGCGTAAGCCAGACCGGTAAGTTTAAGAGGTTATTGGTAAGAATGGCAAAGGCGCTTTCCGCAGGAGAAACCTTGCCGATTAGTTACCAAACAACAGTAACGGAACAGCCGACAACCTCTACAGAAACCTATACCAGTAAGGTTGCCTTAAGTGGATATGAAGGCGTTGGTGTTGGCGCAAATTATACGTATCAAAACCCGGTTTCGGATGATAACAATGACAATCCGGACGAAGTTTCCAAAGAAGATTTGGAAAAGAACGGAAACAAACTAACTTGGAAAAACAGCATTACCATTCCAAGCGATGTAGATGAAGACGTCATTATTACTGATGAAATTCCGGATGGAACCGATATCAGTCAGTTGACTTTCTTAGATACCGAACTGGATCTGGATAAAGGAAAGACAACCATCAACTACAACGGAACAGAGTATGAGGTTGAAACCGAAAAGAAAGACGGTAAAGTAACCTTAATTATTCCGAAAAACCTGGTGGCACAGATTCGCGGTCAGAGTAAGAACTTAATTACGGTTGTTTCTTTGGATGAAGATAGCATTCCAACCGAAGCAACGGATTACGAAAACAAAGTGAGCCTGGCCAAGAAAGCAACGCCGGATTTGGTTCTTGGATATTTAGTAAATGTAACTTCTGTTGGAGGAAGCTCCTTTGACAAAGCAAGCTTGCAAAAATCCGGAACCCAGGTAGACGAATATGTAACCTATCGTGTATTAGTAAATCCAAGCAATTATGTTTCGGATGGCGATACAAAATACTATGTTCGGGACACGCTTAAATTTACTACGTGGTGGTTATGGAAAGACTTTGAATTGGTTCCCAGCTCCGTAAAGGTTTATAAAGAAGACGGAAAAACGCCGTTAAGCTCTTATCTGTATTCTTACACCACATCGGAAGAAGTTACGAACGGAAGCAAAGAAAGTGGTGAAATAAATAAGTACATGGACTTCACCATTGACTACGGTGGAAACATTATTTTGGAGTACACTTATAAGTTGATAGCAACCCAGTACAGTTCCAATTCAACTGAAATTACCAATGCGGTAGCAATTGGAAAAACCACACCGGACCAAGAAACAACAACATGGAAAGGTCAGATTTATGCACAAAAGAGCTCCGCAACCGTAACTGCAACCGGAGCTACCATCTACAAGATTGATGAAACCAATGCCAATGTAAAACTGGATGGTGCCAAATTTGATCTTTACAAGTACAACGGCTCCTATTATGTGAAGGACGGATCCTATACCACCGCTGACGGTGGTAAGATTTCTCTGCCGGACCTCAGCAATGATACCGCTTATTACTTGGAAGAAACGGCGGCACCAAGTGGCTACAACCTTCCGGATAATCCGAAGACGTACTTCTACATTAATAACGGTGGGACGAAAGTAAAACCGGATGACTTTAGTGGACAGGAAATTCTTTCGGGCGGAAATCTCTACATCGCCAATCAGAAAGCACCAAGTGCACAAGTTCTGATTCAGAAGGTCTGGATAGACCGAGAGGGGACAGATGTTTCCGCAGACAAGAATGGATCTATTGCAGTTTCTCTTTATAAATCCACACAGAAAGATTTGGACGTGAATGGAGATATTGCAACACAGGCCACTAAGGTAGAAGGAGACTTCACCGTTAGCGGAGATGCCAAACAGTGGATTTTGCTGATTGATCAGTTGCCGCTGACCGAAAACGGACAGACCTTGTACTACTACGTACAGGAAACCGGCGTAAATGGTTATGAAGCTACTTATGCTGCAACGCAGCAGTACACGGATACCTTGGGGTATACGAAAGTAACCATTACCAATACAGAAACTGCCAAAGAATATGTTTTGCCACATACCGGCGGAAGCGGACTCTTTGGTTATCTGGCAGCAGGTTTGCTGCTAATGGGTGGATCTGCACTTCTTATGATGCGAAAGCTTCGTAAACGGAAGGAGGGGTTCGTATAAAGAACATCCTGTTTCCAACCCCCGCCAGGGAAGAAGTTAGTAGAAATAAGAAGTTTGAGATAATACACAGAAAGGAAATAACTATGAAAACCTTCACGAAACGAATTCTTACCGCAATGCTTTCCATGGCTTTATTAGCAATGCTATGTATTCCGGGATTTGCGGCAGATACCGCATCCGTAAGCACGGAAAGTACACATTCTTTTGAGCTGTATCAGGTTTTTACCGGAACCGTAAGTAACAACAAGCTGACAGATGTTAAGTGGGGCCAGAATGCTAACACGGCTTCTGCCGATTCCGCCGAAGCAGCAGCGGAAGCCATGCTTGACAAAACGGCAGAAAAAGCGGCTTCTTATGTGGATTACAGCAGCACCCCGGTTGCTACCGTAAGCAAAGGTAATCCAGCCAACGTTGCGTCCGGATATTATATTGCCAAAGACGTTACAACTCTTGAAAAAGGCGAATCTTATTCTGACATTATTGTTCAGGTAGTAGGCGCTGATGTGGTTCTTTCTCCGAAGTCCAATACGGCACCAAACTTCAACAAGAAGATTTATGACGTAAATGACAGCAAGGAAACCCTGACCGGTGAAATGGTAAAATACGATGAATCCGGTTGGCAGGATTCCGCAGACTATGACATTGGCGACTCCGTTCCAATGCGGCTGCAGGGAACCGTTCCGGAAGATATTGATAAGTATGAGCATTATTACTATGCTTTCCATGACGTAATGGAACAGGGCCTGACGTTTGAAGAAATTGAAAATGTTTATGTAAACGAAGAAGTTCTTCCGACAGATGCATACGAAGTAACAACTGACGGAAATAAGATGAACGTTATTATTAAGGACCTGAAACCATATGTAGAGGCAAATGAAAAAGTAAACGTTTATTACACTGCAAAGCTGAATGAATCCGCTCATAACGGAAGCTATGGTGAAGTCAACGAAGCTTGGTTGGAATATTCCGCTAATCCGCAGGATACCACTTCTCCGGAAGACGAAGAGTATCCGAAAGATACCAATGAAACCGAGCATGATAAGGTTATTGTTTTCACCTACAACGTAGTAATCAATAAGGTTGACACGCAGGGCAACGCTCTGGAGGGTGCAGAATTTAAGCTTTATAAAAAGCTGGCAGATAATTCTGAAAAGGAAATTGAACTGATCAAGAACGAAGACGGAACCGTATTTACGGCAGTTGGTATTGATGATGGCACCTATATTCTGAAGGAAGTTACAGCTCCAAGCGGATACAATGCGATTGAAAACACCGAATTTACCGTTACTGCACAGCATAACGCAATTTGGGAAGCAAACGACCGCACTACCGTTCTGACCGGTCTCTCCGGTGGAGATCTGTTTACCGGCGAAGTTTCTACATGCACTCTGACTGCTAACGTAGTAAACAAGCAAGGCGCAGAACTGCCGACAACCGGCGGTACAGGAACGGTACTTCTGTATGTTCTTGGTGGAATCCTGGTAATTGGTGCAGGCGTTCTGCTGGTAACAAAGTACAGAGTTTCTAAGGAACACTAAGATTAATACTGTTATGACACAGATCTTTTTGCAGATCTGACAAAGAAATCATGACCGGAGGCTCCGGTCCAACCCCCTGCAGGGCCGGAGCCGATACGGTGGCAAGGAGAGCCCTATGAGCTGGTGGAAAAAGAATTGGACGGTGGTTCTATTAACCGTTGTCTTTCTTGTGGGACTCTGCTTGATACTGTATCCCAGTGTCAGTAACTATGTGAATTCTTTTCATTCTTCCCGGGTTATTTCAGCCTATGAAGAGGCTTTAGGGGAAATGAGTGAAGAGGATTACACCAAGGAGCTGGAATCTGCCCGTGCATATAATGCCACGTTAGCGGCCCAAAAAGGGATGGCAAATTTAACGCCGGAGCGGGAAGAAGAATACCGGAGTCTGCTGAATTTAGCAGGCATGGGTGTTATGGGATACGTGGAAATTGAGAAGCTAAATGTTTCTTTGCCGATTTACCACGGAACCTCGGATGAAGTACTGGAACACGGCGTAGGCCATCTGGAATGGTCTTCTTTGCCGGTGGGCGGAGAAAGCACACACGCAGTTATTTCCGGACACCGTGGCCTACCATCTGCTAAGCTGTTTACCAAGTTGGATAAACTGGTAGAAGGTGATACGTTTGTCATTCACGTGTTGAATGAAACCCTGACCTATGAGGTAGATCAGATTTTGATTGTAGAGCCGGAAGATTTAACCAGCCTTGGCATAGAAGACGGCAAAGATTACGTTACCCTGGTTACTTGCACGCCATACGGGATTAATACCCATCGGCTGCTGGTAAGAGGACACCGCATTAGTAATGTATTGGATGGTTCCTCGGTTCCGGCCGACGGAATTCAAATGGAGCCGGAGATGATGGCACCGCTGGTAGCAGCTCCGTTGCTGCTTGGCCTGCTGATTTATGTCATTGTCAGCACACAGAAGAAAAAGAAACAAAACAGAGTATTCCATGAGGCAATCAGCCATACCATGCATGGTATGGAGGAAGAGGATTTTGCCTCTTTGGTCCTGCCGCAGCAACCGGACCGCCAAAAAACCGGGAAGCAAAAGCGGCGGAAGAAGCACAGAAAGAAGGGAAACAACAGTGAAAATGAAACGTAAACCGGGCCGCGTACTTTGTACCATTATGCTGGTCTTTGCTGTTCTTTGCCCGTCTGTTTTTGCCATGGCAGCGGACGCCAAAGGAAGCATTACCGTGTCCTTTGACTATCCCACTACGTTTTCTTTGTACCATGTGGCAGACTACAATGGAGACGGAACCTATACGTTGGTAGGAGAGTTTGCCGAGTTGTCAGAGTCTGATGAGTGGCCGGTAGACCTGACTAGCGAGTCGGCCGCATCCACTTTGGAAAATTATGTTTATGCCGGAATTAACCCGGATGAAGTGGAAGATACAGATGAAAACGGAAATGTGACCTTTACCGGTCTTTTCGAGGGTGCCTACCTGATTATGGGCGATGAAGTGGCCACAGAAGATAATCAAATTTATGCTCCGGTAGCAACCTTGTTGTCTTTACCCGGGTGGAATGAAGACGGAACCGCGAATTGGTCTAAAGAGGTTGAGGTAAAGAAGGAAATCTATGAAGGCTTTGCTCGTGCCATGCGGTTTTATTGCGCCTTTGCCTTCAACCCGGTAGTAGATGATGATTTCCCGGAGGAATTGGATGTAGACGTTTATAAAGAAGAGGAACTTTATACAACAGTTACCATTCGGGAAGAGGAAGACTGGGAATTCCATTTGGAAGACGTGGAAGAGGAAGAATTTGCCAAAGACACGTGGTCTGTAGAGCCGGAAGTGCCGGAGGGATATACCGTAGAGGTAGAAAAACATTTAGATACGAAGAAAAATCTGATTTTTAAAATTTATTATAATAAGAAAGAAGAGGGAACACCAACGGGGAAGAAGACCACGAATACCGGGAAAACAGTCAAAAATGTTTTGCCAAGAACCGGACAAAATTGGACTTTGGTTTCCGGGCTTGCCGGAAGTGGAATGGTCTTCTTGATTGCAGGAACGTTAAGATATAGGAAAAATGATGAAGAAGCCTAAAAAAGGAATGATTTTAATTTGGGTGGGAGTGGCTCTTGTCGGAGTTGCTCTTTGCCTGGCAGGATATTTTATTTGGGAATCGAATCGTGCAGGGAAGCAATCGGAAGAAATTGCGTCGGAGTTGCAACAGCAGATTACAGAGGCTGCAGAAAATCCGACCGGAATGCCGACGGATGATCCTGATCGCATCATGCCGACCATTACCATGAAAGACCGAAGCGGTGGCAGCAATAAATACATTGGAATACTGGAAATTCCGGCACTTGGTTTAAAGCTTCCCGTTATGGATGACTGGAGCTACGCCAAGTTAAAGATTGCACCTTGTCGGTATGCCGGAACAGTTTATGCAGACAATATGGTAATTGCCGCACACAATTATCGTAGCCATTTCAGCGGTTTGAAAAATTTAACAAGCGGAGCCAAAATCTACTTCACGGATGTAGAAGGGAATGTTTATACGTATGAAGTAGCAACTTTAGAAACGCTACAACCGGAACAAGTGGAGGAAATGAAGAGCGGAGACTGGGGACTCACACTCTTTACCTGTACTCCAGGAGGAAAGACCAGAGTAACGGTTCGTTGCAATCGGGTCTCTTAAGAGACGTTACGGGCGCCGCTGTGCTCCCTTCCGAAAAGATCCATTCGGATCCGCTTCGGAAGGGAGCTTTTTGTTTGCTGTTTTGTGGAACCCTTTGAAGATGTTATAATAAGGCAAAGAAAACCTGCAAAGGAAAAGGAGGGAACGAAATGGCATATGTAAAAACCGGTCTGACGGCGCGGTTCTCCAAAAAAGCAAAGCGGCGCTTTTGCGCCGGCGGCGCAGCGGTAGCCCTGCTGCTGGTGTTGGCGCTGGTGTTGGCGGTCTGCCCGCGTGGCCTGTTCCTTCTGTTGACTACGGATAAAGCGTATACGGAATACGTAACGGCAAAAGCCTTTTCGGAATTGCTGGAGGAAACGGAAGACCTACAGGAGTTTCTGGGGAAAGAGGGTTCCTATCAGGCCACGGGCGGGGTAACCGCCAACCTGACGACCTACGGACAAAATGAGCTGGGCGGAGAGCGCGCCGGCGCAGGGCTTGCCTCTTACCTGGCATCCACTCGGTTAAGTTTGGAATACAACCGAAAAGACGGCAACTCCCAGTGGTCCGTGGATTGGACAGATCCGGACGGGTCCGTTCTTTCCGTGCAACGGAAAGACGTAGGGGCGTCCGCCTATCTGAACATTGCCAACCTGGAAACCGGCTGGATGCAGGTGAAAGAGGCAAGCGAAAAGAACAAGAAGGACCAAATAAGCAAAATTTACAGAAATGCAGATGCTACCGTAAAACGCCGTTTTCTGAAGGCGCTGAAAGCCGGATATCAGTCTGTAAACCAGGATATTTCCTACAGTGTTTCTAAAAATATGGAATTACAGGTAGAAGACAAAACGGTAATGGGAACCCGTTGCCATATTCTGATAGAGTCCACCACCCTGGAACAGTGGATTACGACAACCTGTAACACGTTAAAAGAAGACAACAAATTAAGACTTGCAATCAACAAAACGCAAAGCAAAACGGAGCAGCTGTCAGAAGCAGACTATGCGAATCTGGTAGAAACCCTACGCAGCTTGGCAAAATCCGTTTTAGAAAAAACCGAAACCAGGAAAGTGTCATTGGAGCTTTATGTAAACCGAAAAAACGAAGTTGAGGGCATAAGTTGGATGGCCCAAAGCGATGTAGAAGACCTTATGGTAAGCGGCATTCGCTCTGCGGAGGAAGGCGACATGGCCTTGCTGGTCCGGGTCGGCAGTACGGATTTGCTGCAGGCTTCCGTTACGCCGGACGCCAAAACCGACGGAAGCGGCACTGCCCATCTTCAGCTGGGCAAGACAGCCACCACCATTACCTATTCGGATTTCATTTTGGAAGACGGAAAACTCTTTGGCAAAGTTACCGCGGACAACTTTGTCTTGCCCGGAGCAGAAGACCAAGGTGGCGTAGCCGTGGAACTGGTTTCCTCTGAAAATAAGGACGGTACCGTTGCTTTAGGTGCCAGTCTGAATTCGGAAACGCTTGGTTCCTTAATTTTCAATCTGACCGTAACGGAAGGCAGTGCCACAAACATTGCCGCACCGGACACGAAGGACATTGCCGCCTATGATAAGGAAGAAACTGCTTCCGCACTGGTGCAATATTTCTTACAGGATTTGCCAAAACAAAGCAGCTCTTACAATAATATGTATAAAAACATTATTAATGGCATCTACCAGAATCTGTTGACAGCCGCATTCCTGAAAGGAGGGGCTTCTTCATGAAGATTATAGATATTTCCAAAGAAGGGTTTTCCGCTGCAAGAAAACCGACAGAGCCGGAACCAAAAATTCAAAAGCTGAATCGCCTGGCTTATGGAGACGAATACAATCTAAGCGCCGTTTATGCGTCCTGCCAAATGGGAACTCATATACTGACGCCTGCTTATGTTTTTGGTTCGGAGAATTCGGAGGATCTTTCCTCAGAAGAGCTGTCTCTGGCAAAGACCGTTGGTCCGGTCACGGTGCTGACGGTGCCGTCCCCCATCATTACCGGGGAAGTGGTAGAAAATTATTTTCCTTGGAATGCCAGACGGCTGATTTTGCGCACGGAAAACGGGGAACCGCTCTCCTTCTTTGCCGGAGCAGCCGAAGATATTGCTGCCGTTGGTTATCAATTGATTGGATTTGAAGGCTTTCTTGGAGACGACGCTACCAGCTTGACGCCGTACCGGGACTTAATGGCGCAAGGTGCCGTTCTGTTAGAGGGCTTGGATTTGTCTAAAGTGGAGCGGGACGGAGAATTTTTCTTGTTTGCGCAGCCGGTCAAATGGGACGGACTGGAAGCGGCCCCGTGCCGCGCCCTTTTGGTGGCGGATGAAATGAATTGGTCTTCCTCAAAAAGTCGCTTGTTTTAGCTTGACAACGGGGAAGAGCGGTGTTAAATTAGTAGCACAACAAAGCAGAACAGAACCGTTCTCACCTGCCAGGTTTCGTCTTTCGCAGGTCAATATTCCAAAAGAGTATTGCACGGACGGGATTATTTTCTGTCCGTGTTTTCGTTTATTATCACGCATTGGAGGTGCTTGAACATTAGCAGCAAAGACATGACACAGGTAAACGAACAGATCCGGGATCGGGAAGTCCGTGTTATTTCCGCTGACGGAGAGCAGCTGGGCATTATGTCTTCCAGAGACGCTCTTCATTTGGCTGAACAGAAAAACTTGGACTTGGTTAAGGTTGCCCCACAGGCCAAACCGCCTGTGTGCAAGATCATGGACTATGGCAAGTACCGTTTTGAGCAGTCGAAACGGGAAAAAGAGGCCAAGAAAAACCAGCATACGGTTGAAATCAAGGAAGTTCGCCTTTCCCTGAAAATTGACAAACACGACTTTGACACCAAAGCAAATCAGGCCATTAAGTTTTTAAAGGCCGGTAACAAAGTAAAGGTTTCCATTCGTTTCCGGGGCCGGGAAATGGCACATCCGGAAGCCGGTAAAGTTACCATGGAAAAGTTTGCTGAAGTTTGCTCTGAGTATGCCACCGTGGAAAAGGCCGCCAAGCTGGAAGGTCGTCAAATGCTGATGTTCCTTGCGGCAAAAACCGCAAAACCACCCAAAAAACAGAAGCCGCAGCAAAAAGCAGATTCCAATGCAGCTCAGGAATAATTAAGGAGGAAGAAACCCATGCCGAAGATTAAGACTCACAGCGGAGCTAAGAAACGTTTTAAAATGTCCGCAAACGGCAAGCCGAAGATGGCTCATGCTAACAAATCCCACATTCTTACCAAGAAGAATACCAAGAGAAAGAGAACTCTGCGCCAGCAGCAGGTTGCTGACAAGACCAACCAGAAGGCTATCAAGCAGATGGTTCCTTATAAATAAGAAGAACCCTGCAGCCAAAGCTGCATGACAACGAATTATTGGAGGTAAACAACTATGGCTCGTGTTAAGGGCGCAATGATGACTCGTAAGAGAAGAAATAAAACATTAAAAATGGCAAAGGGCTACTACGGCTCCAAGTCCAAACTGTTCAAGACTGCAAAAGAAGCAGTTATGAAATCCGGCCAGTATGCTTACATTGGCCGCAAACAGAAAAAGCGTGATTTCCGTCGTCTTTGGATTTCCAGAATTTCTGCCGGTTGCAAAGCCAACGGTATGAATTACTCCACGTTCATGAACGGACTGAAGAAGGCCGGCATTGACCTGAACAGAAAGATGCTTTCCGAAATTGCCATTTCTGATCCGGCTGCTTTCACTGCTCTGACAGAGCAGGCCAAAGCCGCGCTGAAATAAGAACATAACTTACACGTCCGCGCGCGTACGCGGGCGTGCTTTTTACTTTATAAGGGGTCAATTAAATGGACGTTATTTCCAGTGTTTCCAACCCGAAAATTAAACAGGTTGTTAAGCTGAATGCTTCTGCCGGAGCCCGGGAAAAAGCCGGACTGTTTGTGTTGGAAGGATTACGGCTTTGCTTAGACTTGCTTCGTTCCGGGTTGCAGGCAGAAGCGCTGTTCTTTACAGAAACAGCCGCTGACAGAAATGGCACAGAAATAGCGGCGCTACAGGCGCACAGTGCGGCGTCTTATCTGGTTACGGAGGCGGTGGCAGCCAAGTTGTCCGACACCAGCCACAGTCAGGGCGTATACTGCCTTGTACGGATACCGGAGCAAAAAGAAGAACCCCTATCTAGGACCGGGAAATACCTGTTATTGGAAAATGTACAGGATCCGGCCAACTTGGGTGCCATCAGCCGCACGGCAGAAGCCCTTGGCCTAACCGGCCTTCTGGTTTCCGGCGGCTGTGACAGATATAGTCCGAAAGCACTGCGCGCCTCTATGGGCGCCTTGCTCAGACTGCCCGTTTACCAAACCACAGAGGTAACAAAAGCAATCCTGACCGCAGCAAGTCTTGGGTTAAAGACGTATGCTTCCACACCGCGGACAGACGCAATCCCGGTTACGGCCGCAGATTTTAGCGGCGGTGTGCTTTGCGTTGTCGGCAACGAAGCAAACGGGATTACCGAAGAAACGCTCCAGTGTTGTCAACACCTGATTACCATACCTATGGCCGGCAGAGCGGAGTCACTGAATGCGGGGGCAGCAGCCTCCATCCTGATGTGGGAAATGGTGAAACCGTATGAAACAACTGAATTACTGGATCTGGCTCCATGATTGTCTGCCTGCCAGATCTACCACGGCAGACATCTTTCGCGTTTATGCCGGGCCGCAGGAAATCTATGAGGATCCGGCAAAAGCTGTCAGCGGCCTGTTTTCTCCGGGTACGCTGGAGCGAATGGAACATCTACCGCTTGCTGAAAGTTATCGGCAGCTGGAGCTTTGCGCCAGAGAAGGCATAGACCTCCTGACCCCGGAAGATCCTGAATATCCGCCGTTGCTGCGGGAAATCCGGGATTATCCGGTGCTCTTATATGCCAAAGGAAACACCTCGGTCTTGCAACAACGCTTGCCTTTTGCTATTGTAGGCACCAGGAAACCGGGACTTTGCAGTAAACATGCCGCTTCTTTGTTGGCGGAACGTCTTTCCGCTTGCAACTTTGTTATTTGTAGCGGTGGGGCCTTGGGAATTGACTCCGCTGCGCATTTGGGTGCTTTGGCAGCCGGTGCACCAACGGTGGCCGTTCTTGGCGGAGGTTTTTTGTCCCATTACTTGCAATCCAACAAGGAGTTACGAAAGGTAATTGCCGCAAACGGCTTATTGCTTTCGGAAACCAATCCGCAAGAGGAACCACACAAAGGCACTTTTCCCAACCGAAACCGCATTATTGCCGGAATGACCGTTGGTACCTTAGTGGTGGAAGCGGGTAGAAAAAGTGGCTCTTTGTTAACCGCCAGAGACGCAGGCCTGTATGACCGAGAGGTCATGGCCGTTCCCGGCAAGGCCCTTGGTTCTGCCTATGCAGGTGCCGAAGATTTATTGGAAGATGGCGCTACTTGTGTAAACTGTGCCATGGATGTAATTGCACAGCTGCAAGCATCCTATGGCCAACATCTTCAAATACCGGAAGACCAAATTCCGCTTTTGTTGCAGGATGTGGTGCAACAGGAAAACTGGACGGCTCTTCCAAACTTGAAAACGCCGCAGATTGAAGAGGCGTACCTTTTTAAAGAAAAGGAACAAAAAAAGGAATTAACGGACCCGGTTACAGCAGATGCTGAAATGATTTATGAATGCTTCTCCGGCCGTCCGCTCAGCATAGAAACATTGCTAACCAAGACCGCATTGCCGGTAAATCGCCTGCTTGGCGCCTTAACGGAGTTAGAGCTTTTGGGTTACCTGCAACTGCAGTCAGACAGAAATTATACTTTGAAACAGGATGGTTAAAACATGTCAAATCTGATTATTGTAGAGTCACCGACCAAGACCAAGACCATTCAGTCTATCCTGGGTAAGGACTATGACGTTGTGGCCTCTATGGGTCATGTACGGGACCTTCCGGCCGCCAAGCTTAATGTTGATGTAAAAAACAATTTTGAGCCAAAGTATGCCGTTATTAAAGGAAAGGAAAAGCTGGTAAAAGAGCTGAAAGAAGCTGCTGCCACGCATGACAAGGTTTATCTTGCAACGGACCCTGACCGGGAAGGGGAGGCCATTTCCTGGCACCTTGCCACCCTCCTTGACCTGGACCCCAAAGAAGCCAACCGCGTTACCTTCAACGAAATTACCAAAACCGGTATTGAAGAAGGTATGAAAAATCCGCACACCATCGACATGGATTTGGTTAACGCACAGCAGGCCAGACGAATTTTGGACCGTTTGGTTGGTTATCGGATCAGCCCGTTTGTTTCTCAGAAAATTCGCCGTGGCTTATCTGCCGGTCGGGTACAGTCTGTGGCACTTCGCCTGATTGTAGACCGGGAAGAAAAGATTAATGCCTTTAAACCGGAAGAATATTGGAGCATTGACGCTAAATTTACGCCACCGGCCAGCCGAAAAGCCTTTGCTGCGGCTTTGACATCAGATGAAAAAGGCAAGGTAGAAATTAAAAATAAGGAACAATCAGACGCCTACCTGGCACGGCTGGACGGCGCTGCTTTTACGGTATCTGCCGTTAAGAAGGGAACGCGTCGGAAACAACCGGCCCCGCCTTTTATTACTTCTACGTTGCAACAAGACGCTTCCCGTCGTCTGAACTTCCAGACACGGAGAACCATGAAAGTGGCACAGGAGCTGTATGAAGGTGTCAACATTCAGGGCAAACAAATTGGTTTAATTACTTACATGAGAACGGACTCTCTTCGGATTTCCGAAGAGGCACGTGCATCTGCTGCTGATTATATTAAATCCACCTATGGTCCGGAATATCTGCCGGAAAAGCCACGGTATTTTAAGTCCAGAAACAATGCACAGGATGCGCATGAAGCCATTCGTCCAACGGACATTACTCTGACACCGGATGATGTCAGAGGGTCTTTGACTTCGGATCAATACAAGTTGTATAAGCTGATTTGGCAACGCTTTTTGGCTTGTATGATGGCTGTTTGTGTTCAGAACACGTTGAAAGTAGAAATAAAAGCAGAAAAAGACGGAACCGACGGATTCTGCCTGTTTTCTGCCAGCGGATACAGCGTCAAGTTTGACGGTTTTACCCGCTTGTATGATTTGGATGAAGAAAAAGCAGGATCCGTTTTACCGGACCTGAAAGTAGAAGACCAGGTAAAGCCAAAGGAATTACTGGGAAATCAGCATTTCACTCAACCGCCGGCTCGTTATACAGAAGCATCCTTAGTGAAGGCTTTGGAAGAAAACGGAATTGGCCGTCCGTCTACTTATGCCTCTATTATTTCTACCGTCTTAAGTCGGGAATATATTGTGCGGGACGGAAAAACCTTGAAGCCGACAGAACTGGGTCAGGCCGTTACTAAGCTTTTGGAAAAAGAATTTCCCAAATTTGTAAACACCAAATTTACCGCATCCATGGAAGCTTCTTT
This sequence comes from Bacteroidaceae bacterium, assembly GCA_963623075.1. GTDB lineage: Bacteria > Bacillota > Clostridia > Oscillospirales > Acutalibacteraceae > RUG420. The sequence goes on along the minus strand of CAVFJZ010000001.1, from coordinate 226,843 downwards.
GGACGAAATTGCAGACGGGAAAGCAGAATATATTGAACTGCTCCAAAGCTTCTATGATGATTTGGAAGCTACACTGAAAAAGGCCAAGGTAGACATGGACGGACAGAAGATAGAGCTGGAATCGGATAAAACCGATATTCCCTGTGACAAGTGCGGCCGCATGATGGTTATTAAAACCGGTCGTTACGGACGGTTCTTGGCTTGCCCGGGATATCCGGAGTGCAAGAATACCAAACCGCTGATTGTAGAAACAGCGGCAACCTGTCCGAAATGTGGTGGAAAGGTCATTCAAAGAAAGTCCCGAAAAGGATATGTATTTTACGGCTGTAACAACTATCCAAACTGTGACTTTAGTACTTGGGATGTTCCTACGGATGAGAAATGTCCGCAGTGCGGTTCCAGCCTGTTCAAGCAGAAAGGCAGACTGGTTTGCCTGAAAGAAGGCTGCGGTTATGAACAGACCGTACAAAGAAAGAGGAAGACAAAGAATGCAGATGCGGAAACAACCGACAGCGCAGAATAAAGCCATTGTTATAGGAGCGGGATTTGCCGGAACGGAGGCTGCCATGCAGTTGGCCCGGGCCGGAGTAGAAACGCATCTGTATGAAATGAAGCCGGTGAAATTTTCTCCGGCCCACCAGAAAGAGACCTTTGCGGAACTCATTTGTTCCAATTCCTTCAAGGCTGCCCGCGTGGAAAGCGCAGCCGGGCTGATGAAGGAAGAAATGAGCCGCCTACAGTCTCTTTGTGTCTCCTGCGCCAAGGCCACCGCCGTTCCGGCAGGAGGATCTTTGTCTGTTAACCGAGATCAGTTTTCTAAAATGGTAACGGAAAAAATCTTGGCGGAGCCAAACATTGTTGTGCATCGGGAAGAAGTAACAGCTTTGCCGAAGCCTGGAGTGGATGCAGATGTGGTTATTGTGGCCGCAGGTCCGCTGGCTTCAGAAGCCCTTTCCAAAGAAATTCAAACGCTTTGCGGCGAAGGACTGCATTTTTATGATGCCGTTGCTCCAATTGTCAGCGGAGACAGCATTGACCGTACCAAAGCCTTTGCCCAGTCCAGATATGACCGAGGCGGAGAAGAAGACTATCTGAACTGCCCCATGAATAAAGAGGAATACGAAGCCTTTTATCAAGCATTAATTACCGCTGAAAGTGCGCCGCTGCATTCCTTTGACAAGCGGAAAGATGTTTATGAAGGTTGTATGCCTATTGAAGTCATGGCCTCTCGTGGCCCAGACACCATGCGATTCGGCCCTTTAAAACCCGTTGGTCTACGTGATCCGCGGACCGGACATCGTCCCTGGGCTGTATTGCAGTTGCGGAAGGAAACCAAAGAAGGCAGCATGTATAATTTGGTTGGGTTCCAAACGAATCTGAAGTTTGGAGAACAGAAACGGGTCTTTTCTATGATTCCGGGGCTGGAACAGGCAGAATTTTTGCGATACGGCGTTATGCATCGCAATACTTATTTACAATCGCCACAGCTACTGGGTCCGGATTTTCAGTTCCGTACCCAAAAAGGACTTTTCTTTGCCGGACAGATTACCGGTGTGGAAGGATATATGGAATCCGCTATGTCCGGCATCCTTGCCGGTATCAACGCGGTACGCTTTTTGCAACAGAAACCGGCCTTTGTTTTGCCGGATTACACCATGATGGGCGCGCTCAGCGCTTACATCAGCAATCCGGCTATTACGGATTTTCAGCCGATGGGTGCCAACTTTGGCGTCTTGCCGCCGCTGGAAAATCCGCCAAGACAGAAGAAAGAACGGTACGGCCAGTATGCCGCCCGCTCTCTTGCTTATTTTGATACCTTACAGGAGGTGTAAGAGAATGAAAATCATTGTAGACGCATTCGGTGGAGATAACGCTCCGTTAGAAATTCTGAAGGGCTCTTTGGAAGCCAAAGACGCTTTTGGTGTGGATATTCTCTTCTGCGGTGACAAAGAGGCTATTCAGGCCTGCGCCGCTGAAAATAATCTCGACATCAGTGGCGTAGAAATCAAGGATGCGGACGGATTTATTCCGGTGGAAGAAGATCCCATGAAAATCCGACATCAGTATAAGAACAGCTCTTTAGCGGTAGCTCTTCGTGCCTTAAAGGACGGAGAAGGAGATGCTGTTGTCAGTGCCGGCTCTACTGGTGCAGTAGTGGTGGGTGCCACGTTATTCCTGAAACGCATTAAAGGTGCTAAACCGGCACTGGGCGTTATCATGCCACACAACGAAGGAAACTTTATGATGATTGACGGTGGCGGAAATACAAAGGTTACGCCGGACGCATTACATCAATTTGCCATGATGGGCAGCATTTATATGGAAAAAGTAATGGGCATTTCCAATCCGCGGGTCGGCCTTGCCAATATTGGTGCAGAGCCGAATAAGGGAACCGATTTGCAGGTAGAGGCCTATCAAATCATGAAAAATGCCACGGAATACAACTTTATCGGCAATGCCGAAGTCCGGGATATTCCGTTTGGCGGCGTAGACGTTGTGGTTGCCGATGGCTTTACCGGGAACATCTTCTTAAAAACTTATGAAGGTGTTGCCATGATGCTGCTGAAAAACATTAAGAACATTTTCATGAAGAATACACTGTCCAAGCTGTCTTATCTTGGTGTGAAAAGCGGCGTGGGAGAACTGAAAGGCAAATTGGATTACAATGCGGTCGGCGGTGCGCCGCTGATTGGCGTACAGAAGCCGGTTATTAAAGCCCATGGTTCTTCGAAAGCGGAAACCTTCAAAAATGCTATTCATCAAGCCATTTCCTATGCGGAATCCGGTGCCATTCAGGCCATTGCCGACAACCTGCCGAAGCGGGATGCGGAGGAAGCCGATCATGAATAAGGAAATCAGTGAAAGCAGAATAGAAGATCTGCATCGCTTTGAACAGAAGTTAGGATATACCTACAAGGATCTGGAGCTTCTGGACACGGCGCTTACCCACTCTTCTTATGCCAATGAAAAAGGCCGCAATTGCAAATACAATGAGCGGCTGGAATTCCTTGGGGATTCCGTGTTGGGCTTTATTACGGCGGATTCCTTCTTTCACAGTTATCGGGATATGCCGGAGGGTCGCCTTAGCAAATTGCGCGCCTCCACCGTTTGTGAAGAGTCTTTGCAAGCCTTTTCCAGACAGCTGGATTTAGGAGATTACTTGCTCCTTGGAAAAGGCGAACTGAAAAGCGGCGGCCGGGATCGGGCCTCTATTTTGGCCGATGCCTTTGAAGCTGTCATTGCCAGTATTTATTTAGACGGCGGACTGGAACCGGCACGGACGTTCGTCCTTCGTTTCGTGCAGACCGCCGTAGATACGCACACGGTCTCCTTTAAGGATTACAAGACCATGTTGCAGGAAATTATCCAAAAGAATCCGGAGGAACAGTTGACCTATGTACACGTTGGGGAGACCGGTCCGGATCATGACAAGCGCTTTCATGCGGAAGTCCATTTAAATTCCAATGTCATCGGCAGAGGCATCGGTCGCAGCAAGAAGCAGGCCGAACAGGCCGCCGCCAAAGAAGCCTTGGAATTGATGGGCTTGGACGGATAATATTATGGTATAATAAGCAAACACTTTGATTCGGAAAAAGGTAGGGGACCACATGGTTTTAACAGCACTGGAAATGCAGGGGTTTAAGTCCTTCCCTGACAAAACCGTGTTACGGTTTGATAAGGGAATGACGGCGGTTGTAGGACCGAATGGCTCCGGCAAAAGTAATATCTCCGATGCGGTCCGCTGGGTTTTGGGGGAACAGTCTACCAAAAACCTGCGCGGTTCCAAAATGGAAGATGTTATTTTCAGCGGAACCAGTTCCCGCCGCGCCCTTGGGTATGCAGAAGTTACCCTGCGCTTGGACAATAAAGATCGCTCTTTAAAGAAAGATGCAGACGAAGTTTCCGTTACCAGACGGTATTATCGTTCCGGAGAAAGTGAATACAAAATTAATGGGGAAGTAGCTCGCCTGCGGGACATTAATGAAATGTTCATGGACACGGGCCTTGGCCGGGATGGGTATTCCATTGTCAGCCAGGGTAAGGTTGCCGACATGGTTTCTGCCAAATCCAGTCAGCGCAGAGACATGCTGGAAGAAGCTGCCGGCATTTCCCATTTTCGGTATCGCCGCACGGATGCGCTTCGCCGTTTAAGCCAGGCAGAAGATAATCTGGTACGGTTGCGGGATATCCTGACAGAACTGGAATCGCGGGTAGGCCCATTAAAGACACAAAGTGAAAAAGCACAAAAATTCCTGCTGTTGGCGGAAGAAAAAAAGCAGGTAGAAATCAGCCTGTGGTTATATAACATTGACCACTTAAAAGGAAAACTGAAGGAGCAGGAACATAAGGTGGACCTGGCTTCTCATCAGTACAATGAAGCCGAAGCGTCCTTGACGCAGATTGAAGAAAAAATTGAATCTGCGTTGGAGCAGTCCAGAGCACTGACTTTGCAAATTGAAGAAATTCGCAACTCCTTAGGTACGCAGGAAGAAAAAGCGGCAGAATTGAATTCCAAAATTGCCGTTCATGAAAATACCATTCAATTAAACAATCAATCCGTGGAGCGGGTGCGCCGGGATATGGAAGCGGCTGCCACCGAACGGGACGAAGTGGAACAAACGGTGCAGGCACTACGTACTGCGGTGGAAGAACTGAAGCAGCAAGAAGCGGCAAAGCAGTCCGAACAAGAAGCGTTGAAACAGAAGGCGGAAGCGCTTGCGGCAGAAAATACCAAACACGGAGACCGTAGTGTAACACTTTCCAAACAAATACAGGAGCTGTCAGATCAACTGGCCGCCACGCGGATTCGGAAAAGCTCTGCACAGGCTGGCCTGGAAGAACTGACCACCAGAACAGCAGATTCTGATGCCTCTGAAAAAGAACGCCGCTCCCTGTTGGAAGAGCTTTCCGCAGCCAAGGAAGCAGCACAGCAACGCCTTACTGCTGCCGAAGAAGCAGTAACAGAATTGTCTAATGCCATCCAAGGGTATGAACTGCGGGCTAAGACCCGCTCTGAAAAAGCGAAAACCCGCCAAGACGAATGGGAAACCATCCGTCGGGAAACCCAGCAAGCCGAAGATAAACTTCGTTTGTTGGAAGACATGGAAAAAAACATGGAGGGATATCAAGGTTCCGTAAAAGCCGTAGTAAGAGAAGCCAAGCGTGGCACACTACGGGGAATTCACGGACCGCTGTCCCAATTAATTTCGGTGTCGGACCAATATGCACTTGCCGTTGAAACTGCCCTAGGGGCGGCCATCCAGAATGTGGTGGTAGATTCGGAAGCGGATGCCAAAAAAGCCATTTCCTTTTTAAAGGAAAGTAAAGGTGGCCGTGCTACCTTTTTACCAATCTCTGCCATCCGGAGTCATCCGTTACAGGAATCCGGCCTGGAGGATTGTTACGGCTATGTAAATTTGGCATCTAATTTGGTAAAGACGGATGCCAAATATACGGAAATTATAAAGGCACAGCTGTGCCGTACCGTTGTAGCGGAAGACATGGACAGTGCCATTGCCATGGGCCGAAAATATAAAAACCGGTTCCGCATTGTAACCTTAGACGGACAGCTGATTAACGCCGGCGGTTCTATGACCGGTGGTTCCCGCGTCCGCAACGCCGGAATGCTGTCCCGCAGTGGAGAAACAGAACGGCTGAAGAATGTGTTAGCCGATTTGCAACAGAAGCAGGCTGCGGCAGAACAGTTGTATCGTCAGGCCGCAGAAGAGGCTTCCAAGGCCCTGGCCGAAAAGGAAGCCACGGCCGCAGATCTGATTACGGCCAATGAAGAAAAAGTACACGCCGAAAGTGCTTTTACACTGACGGCGGGACAATATACCAGCGTGGCAGACGCCCTGTCCGATTTGTTGGAAGAACAGAAAACCAATGAACAGCGCAGCACCGGATTCCGGGAAGAAATTGCACAGGCAGAGCAGGACGAAGAAAACCTGCAAAAGAAAATTCGGGACTTGTCCAAGGATCTGCAAGCAGCAGACGAATCTGCCGGGGCTGTTTTGGAACAGCAGAATGAACTGCAAGAGCAGACCGTTCAACTGGGTCTGGAATTGCTCAGTTTGCAAAAGGACCGAGAAGCCAAGACAGACACCATTGCTCGTTTAACCGAAAATGGCTCGGGTCAAACCGAAAAAGAAGTTGCTCTGCAACAAGAACTGGACAGCTTCCTTGCGGCTAACCAAAACGCAGCAGAAGAAATTCAACAATATCAGCAGGCACTGGAACAGTTAAAAGAAGCCGGAACAGATGCACGACAAAAAATGGATGCCCTGACCGTAGAGCGGGAAAGCTTCCAAGCCGAAGACAGCAAATTACGTTCCTTAGAACGCCAAAAAACGGAAGAAAAGGAACGCATCAGCGGCGAGTTAGCGCGTCTGGAAGAACGCAAAGTTACCATGCTTCGAGACTATGATGACACCGTCAACAAGTTGTTTGACGAATATCAGCTGACTCGCAGAGAAGCGGCGGAGGTGGCTGAGCCGGCAGAGGATCCGGTAGCTACCGGGCGTAGTTTGTCGGAGTTAAAGGGAAAAATCAAAGCCCTTGGGTCGGTCAATGTGGGTGCCATTGAAGAATATAAGGAAGTATCGGAACGATACGAATTTATGAGTGGTCAGATTGCGGATGTGGAAACGTCCAAAAAGGAACTGACTCAATTAATTGATGAATTGACAGATAACATGGCACAGCAGTTCCGGGAGCAGTTCTACCGCATTAACCGTGCATTCGGCACTACCTTCACGGATCTGTTTGGCGGCGGCAAGGCCGAGCTGATCTTAGAAAACGAACTGGATATTTTGGAATGTCCTATTCAAATTCAGGTACAGCCGCCGGGTAAGAATGTACAAAATATAGACTTGCTTTCCGGCGGAGAAAAGGGCTTGGCCGCCATTGCCTTGCTTTGTGCCATCCTGAAAGTTACCCCGGCTCCCTTCTGCATTTTTGACGAAGTGGAAGCGGCGCTGGACGATGTCAATGTATCCCGCTTTGCGCAATATGTGCGTGGCATGACGGGAAACACCCAGTTTATCTTGATAACCCATCGACGCGGCACCATGGAAGAGGCTGACATCATGTACGGCATTACCATGGAAGAAGAGGGCGTATCCAAGTTGTTGGAGTTGCGCACCGCAGAAATGGCTAACAAACTGGGCTTGAACGCCTGATAAAAAGTTCGGAGGAAACACATGGGAATTTTCGGAAAAACCAACAGCGGAATGAAAAAGACCAGAGACAAGCTCAGTGCCAACCTGGACGCAGTTTTGGACTCTTTTGAAGAAGTCGGAGACGACCTGTTTGATGAGCTGACAGAACTTCTTGTTATGGGCGATGTAGGGGTTTATACCTCCGAAGCCATCATAGAACAAACCAAGAAGCTGGTTTCTGAACGGAACATTCGCGACCCGCAAGGGGTTCGCCAGGCCATGAAGGAAGTTGTGGCCGAAATGTTGGGCAAAGACCAAACCATAGATTTTTTAACCAGCCCGGCCGTTATTTTAGTAATCGGTGTAAACGGGGTTGGTAAAACTACCACCATTGGCAAAATGGCTGCCTTTTTTAAGAGCCAAGGACAGAAAGTGATCCTGGGCGCGGCGGATACCTTCCGCGCGGCTGCCATAGACCAGTTACAAATCTGGGCCGATCGGGCCGGCGTAGACTTGGTCAAACATACAGAAGGTGCCGATCCGGCTGCCGTTGTGTTTGATACTATCAATGCCGGCATTAACCGCAATGCGGATGTTATTATTATTGATACGGCAGGCCGGATTCATAACAAAAAGAATCTGATGGATGAATTAAATAAAATTTTCCGTGTCATTGATCGGGAATTACCTTATTCCGACCGGGAAATTTTCTTGGTGCTGGATGCCACCACCGGACAGAACGCAATTAGTCAGGCCAAGGAGTTCATGAAGGTGGCAGATGTTTCCGGTATTGTTTTGACCAAGCTGGACGGTACGGCCCGCGGAGGGGTGGTACTGTCTATTAAGAATGATCTGAAGTTGCCGGTGAAGTTTATCGGTGTTGGAGAAGGCATAGATGATTTTCAACCGTTCTCTGCCACTGCGTTTGCCTCTTCTTTGTTTGATTCGGTTTCCGAAGAAGAGCAAGCGGCCTTAGAACGAAAGATTGAAGAAAATATGAACCTGTCTGCTCTGCCGGAAGAAGGTCCGGAAGAGGAGCGGGAGCTGACAAAGAAAGAAGAAAAAGCGAAAGCAAAGGCGGAAGCGGAAGCTGCAAAGGCAGCAGAAGAAGCCGCACGCGCTGCGGAAGAAGAAAAGGCACGCCGGAAGGCAGAACAGAAAGCCAAAGAACAGGCAAAAAAGGAAGCCTATCGGAAGCAACTGGAAGAAGAGGCGGCCGCTCGTGCTGCTGCAGAAGCAGCGGAAGCAACTGCTACTGTTACGGTAGAAGAACCGAAAAAAGCACCGCAGGAACAGCCTATGACAGTTGCGGAAGAAAAAGCCGCAAAGAAAGCAGCCAAAGAAGAGGCGAAGAAGCAGGCAGAAAAAGAAAAGATTGCCCGCATGATTGCCAAGGAACGGGAAAAGGAAGCCATTCGCCACGAAAAATTGATGGCAAAGAAAAACAGAGGATAAATCATGATCTTTTTAATTGCTACACAAAATCAGCATAAGAAAAAAGAATTTGATCGCATTTTGGCGCCTTTGGGCATTGAAATCAAAACAGCCGGAGACTTAGGTCTGTCCCTTCCGGAGGTAGAAGAAACCGGAAGCAGCTTTGAAGAAAATGCATTATTGAAAGCCAGAAGCGGGTGCCTTGTCAGTGGCCAGCCAACCTTGGCAGATGATTCCGGCCTTTGTGTAGATGCTTTGAACGGCGCTCCCGGTATTTATTCTGCTCGTTACAGCGGCGGAGATGACGAAGCCAACAATGACAAATTGTTAGCTGAATTGGACGGCGTTCCGGAAGAGAAGCGCACAGCCCACTACGCTTGTGCTATTGCGGCGGTGTTCCCGGATGGGCGCGAATTTGTTGTCCTTGGAACCGTAGACGGTCACATTGGTTTTTCCCGACACGGGCAAGGCGGTTTTGGCTATGATCCGCTGTTTTATTACGGAGATAAAACCTATGCGGAAGTGCCGCCGGAAGTAAAAGACCAAACCAGTCACCGCAGTGTGGCATTACATAAAATGTGTAAGTTGTTGAAAGAGGAAATAAAGAATGACCAGTAAAGAAAGAGCGGCACTCCGTGCAAAAGCACATACCTTGACGCCCGTTACCCAAATCGGGAAAAACGGCATCAATGCGGATCTGATTCGCCATGTAGACGAAGCATTGACGGCCAGAGAGTTAATTAAAGTAAAGGTTTTATTGGAAACCACGCCCATCCGACCGAAAGAAGCCGCAACAGAATTGGCCGCCGCCACCGGCGCAGAAATCTGCGGGGTTGTCGGTGGTGTCATAATTCTGTACCGTTATAGTCAGGAATTGCATGACAAAGAAAAACAAAAAAAGGCAAACATTCGTAAGGCAGAAAAAATCAGCCGACAGAACGCCCGAGACAAAGCAAGACGGGAGTATCTGGCGGCTAAGAAGAAGGAAAGACAACGTGGATAACATCGGCGTTTTCGGCGGAACTTTCAATCCACCCCACTTAGGACATCTTCATATTGCAACTGCGTTCTTACAGGCCTTTCAGCCGGAGGAACTGCTGATTATTCCATCCTATGTTCCGCCGCACAAGGCCAGTCCGGAACTGGCTTCCGGCGAAGACCGCTTGGTCCTTTGCAAGCAAACCTTTACGGATCCGCGTTGCAAAATTTCAGATTTGGAGTTGCAACGGAAGGGCCGTTCCTATACAGTGGATACGCTGGAAGAATTAAAACAGAAAAATCCGGAAAAGGAACTCTACTTTTTAGTAGGAGATGATATGCTACGGTACCTGCCGCATTGGCGGGACCCGGAGCGGCTGCTGGAACTGGCGCATTTTGTTTCGGCCGTGCGTTCTGATCGGATCTCCGTTTCGGATTTAGAACGGTTTGCGCAGCAACAATATCCGGCACAGTATGCCGCCGGACGCTTTCACTTTCTGCAGCTGGAACCCTTTGAAGTCAGCTCTACGGAGCTCCGGGATAAACGCAAGGCCGGAGAAACCCTGACCGGACTGGTTTCGGCAGAAGCAGAAGAGTATATTAACCGTAAAGGACTGTACCTATGATAGAACGGAAAGACGAACTGGTTCAGCTATTACAACAAAAGCTAAAGCCGTCTCGGTTCCGCCATTCCCTGAATGTGGCCGATGCCGCACGGCAGCTGGCCGAACGGAATGGCGTTGACCCGGACAAAGCGTACCTGGCAGGGCTTCTTCATGATATTGAAAAGAACGCTTCGCCGGAGGAACAGCAAAAATATTTGTTCCAGCTAGGGGCTCCGGTTCCTACTGCTGTACGCAACAATCCAAAGCTATGGCATGGGCCGGCGGGCGCCTGTTACGTCCGGGATGAACTTGGTATTACCGACCCGGAAATCCTTTCCGCCATTCAGTATCACACCATTGGAAAAAAAGATATGACCACTTTGGAAAAGATCATCTATACTGCTGATCTGATTTCCGTAGAGCGCTCCTACCCGGACGTGGATAAGGTCCGCGCCGCCGCCCTTCAAAGCTTAGACGAAGGCACCTTTCTTGGAGCGCAATTTACTTTGCAGAAGCTGCTGGCCCAGCGCCAGCCCTTAAATGCCGATACGCTGGAGTTATATAACCAGCTGGCCGAACAATTCTTAACGGAGGAACACGCATGACAAATCTTGAACTGGCTCAAAAGATAGCCACCATCCTGGAGGATAAGAAGGCCATTGATGTTCGCATCAAAAAAGTAGGAGATTTAACCGTGTTGACAGAATATTTTGTCATTTGCAACGGTACCTCCAATACACACATAAAGGCCTTGGCAGACGAAGTAGAATTCAAACTGAAACAAGAAGGTGTAACCGGTCACCTGGAAGGAAAAACCTCAGACTGGTTGTTGGTAGACTTCGGTAGCGTCATTGCGCATATTTTCCTACCTACTGCCAGAGAACAGTTCAACTTAGAACGGCTTTGGGCAGATGCGGAAGATATTCCAATTGCTTGAAGCTGACTCGCAAAAAACAAAAACGCATAGTAACAATTCTAAAATAGAAGGAATGTTGACACATGAAAGCATACAATTTTAAGGAAGTAGAAGAAAAGTGGCAAAAGAAATGGGAAGACGCCGGCGTCTTTCATGCAGAAGACGGTTCTGACAAGCCGAAGTTTTATGGTTTGGTAGAATTTCCTTATCCCTCCGGAGCGGGCATGCATGTAGGACATATTAAAGCTTATTCCGGACTGGAAGTAGTCTCCAGAAAAAGACGGATGCAAGGATATAACGTCCTCTTCCCAATCGGCTTTGATGCCTATGGTCTGCCGACGGAAAACTACGCCATTAAAACCGGTATGCACCCAAGAGAAGTAACGGACAAGAACATTGCCCGCTTCTCTGATCAGCTGAAAAGAGTCGGTTTCTCCTTTGACTGGAACCGTGTTATTGATACCACAGATGAAGATTACTACAAGTGGACGCAATACATTTTCCTGAAGATGTTTGACCACGGCCTGGCGTTCCGTGACAAGACGTTGGTTAACTACTGCCCATCCTGTAAAGTTGTTTTGTCCAACGAAGACTCCCAAGGCGGTCATTGTGACATCTGCCATTCTGAAATTGTGCAAAAATCCAAGGACGTTTGGTATTTGCGGATTACCGAATATGCCGACAAGCTGTTGGATGGCTTGGAAGAAGTAGATTATCTGCCAAATATCAAGCAACAGCAGATTAACTGGATTGGCAAATCCGTGGGTGCGTTTGTAGATTTCCCAGTTAAGGGATCCGACAATGAAACCCTGGAGGTTTATACCACTCGTCCGGACACCTTGTTTGGTGTTACCTTTATGGTTATGGCGCCGGAACATCCTATGATTGACCGGTATGCCGACCGCATTGGAAACATGGATGCCATTACGGCATACCGTGCCGAATGTGCCAAGAAAACCGAATTTGAACGGACCCAGTTGGTAAAGGACAAGACCGGTGTAAAGATTGACGGTCTGACCGCTATTTCTCCGCTGGACGGCAGAGAAATTCCAATCTTCATTTCCGACTACGTTATGATGGGATACGGTACCGGTGCCATTATGGCGGTTCCGGCACATGACCAAAGAGACTATGACTTTGCCAAGAAGTTTGGCATTGACATTATTGAAGTTATTAAAGGCGGCGACATTTCCAAGGAAGCCTATACCGGAGACGGAGAAATGATTAACTCCGGCTTCCTGAACGGCATTCAGGATAAGAAGACCGCTATTGCAAAAATGCTGGACTACCTGGGTGAAAAGAAACTGGGTAGAAAAGGCGTACAGTATAAGATGAAAGACTGGGCCTTTAACCGTCAGCGTTATTGGGGCGAACCAATTCCCATTGTGCATTGCCCGAAGTGCGGTATGGTCGGCGTTCCATATGAAGAGCTGCCATTGAAGTTGCCGGTAGTAAAAGACTTTAAACCGGGTACCGACGGAGAATCTCCGCTGGCTAAAATTCCGGAATTCGTCAATTGTAAGTGCCCGAAGTGTGGAGGGGATGCCCGTCGTGAAACGGATACCATGCCACAGTGGGCCGGTTCTTCCTGGTACTTCCTGCGTTACATTGATCCGCACAATGACAAAGCCATTGCCGATCCGGAAAAGCTCAACTATTGGGGCCCGGTAGATTGGTACAACGGCGGCATGGAACATGTTACCCGCCATATGATTTATTCCCGGTTCTGGCATCGCTTCCTGTATGACATCGGCGAGGTACCGTTCAAGGAACCGTATGCAAAGCGGACCGCACAAGGTCTGATTCTGGGACCGGACGGAGACAAGATGTCCAAATCCAAGGGTAATGTTATTGACCCGTTGGATGTTGTAAATGAATACGGTGCAGATGTACTGCGAACCTATGTTCTCTTCATGGGTGACTATGAAAAGGCTGCTCCATGGTCCGAAGCTTCCGTAAAGGGTTGCAAGCGCTTTATTGACCGTACGTGGGCGTTGCAGGATATTTTGGTAGACGGAGACGACTATTCCAAGGAACTTTCCGCCTCCTTCCACAAGGCAATCAAGAAAGTTTCGGAAGACATTGAAAGCATGAAATTCAACACTGCCATTGCAACCTTGATGGCTTTGTTGAATCAGATTTCGGATAACGGAAAGCTGAACAAGGCAGAATACAAGACCTTCCTGTTACTGCTGAATCCGTTTGCTCCACATGTAACGGAAGAAGCCTGGGAAGCCCAGAACTTTGGCGGCATGATGGCTACGGCAGAATGGCCAACCTATGATGAAGCCAAGTGTGTAGAAGACGAAGTGGAAATTGCCGTACAGGTAACCGGTAAAATCAAGGCCCGCATTATGGTGCCGGCAGACATTACCGCAGAAGACGCCATTGCTGCCGCAAAAGCAGAAAGCAAGGTAGCTGCCGCACTGGAAGGTAAGACCATTGTAAAGGAACTGTACGTAAAGGGCCGTTTGGTTAATATTGTTGCCAAATAAGAGGATTTGTCATGACGGAAGAATTAAAGCAAGTATTTGACTCTATTGCAGAGTATGTCACAACGCATTTTTCTTTCATTTTGCTGGGATTACTCCTGTGGGGGCTCTGTGTAGCCTTCCGCGGGAAAGTATCCAAATTCGTTTCCAATTTATTAAAAAAGTCCACGGTACGCTGGCCGGTTATGTCCGAGGGGCTAAGTGAATCCGTAAAAAGCCCCATTCGTGTGTACATGCCGGTATTTGGCCTTTATCTGTTTCTGGTAATCATGAATCCGGGAAGCACGCTGTCTTGGGCCGCGGATTTTTCTACTAAGCTAATCCGGATTTCCAACATTATTTTGGTTACCTGGGTTGCCATGAACCTGTCTCCGTATTTGACTTCTTTGCTGATTAAGACGTCAGAGGAGCACCATCAGACCAGTGCAGTTGCCATTAAATTTACTGCCAATGTGCTAAAAATTATTATTGTCAGCCTATCCTTTGTCATTATCATCAGTGAGCTGGGCTACAACATTAACGGCATTATTACCGGTCTTGGAATTGGCGGCTTGACCATGTCTTTGGCTGCAAAAAACACGGCCTCCAATCTGTTCGCCGGTTTTGAAATTGTGGCAGACAAGCCATTTGAAATCGGGGACTACATTGAAACCCCGTCTTGCAAAGGTACGGTGGAAGACATGACCATGCGTTCCACACGCATCCGTACCACCGGCGATTTACTGGTTGTCATCCCCAACTCCACCTTAATGGCCGAAGCCATTACCAATTATTCTCAAATGGGCAAGCGCTTGGTGAATGAAAGCATTGGATTGACGTATGACACGTCTAATGAAACCATAGAAAAAATTGTGGCGGAAATGCAGGAGATGCTGTCTAAGCATGAGGCTGTAGACAATGAACGGATTGCGGTTAGCTTTTCCACTTTTGGAGACAGTAGCTTGAACATTGAATATTTATACTTCACCATCTTTACAGATAAAGATGAGCACATGAAAATCAAGCAGGATGTAAACCTGAAAATTCGCGCAATTGTGGAAAAAAACGGCGCTTCGTTTGCCTTCCCAAGTACCAGTGTATATATGGAGAATGCGAATTGACATCCCCTGAAGCAGGCTGTATAATAAGCCATGTTCGTATAACGAACGTTGATTGATAACTAACCCTGCTAAATTGGAAGGAGGGACAACATAATGAGCCAGGTAAAAGTTCGCGAAGGCGAATCCATTGACGCTGCTCTCAGACGTTTTAAGAGACAGACTTCTCGTGACGGTATCATCCAGGAAGTACGGAAGAGAGAACACTACGAAAAGCCGTCTGTTCAGAAAAAGAAGAAACAGGAAGCTGCTCGTAAGCGCAAATACAAATAAGTCTTTGAAACGGCCGGCTGGGAACTTCCTCAGCCGGTTTTGTTTTTAAAGGAGGAGCCTATGAAAAAGGTACTTCGCACAGCCATGAAACGCCGCACGATGATGGATGTCAGCGTGGAAGATTTGCAAAAGTTGCAAACAAAAGTCATTGCAATAGATGCGGATAATACCGCCTGCTTTGACGGAACGCACACGCCGTTGCCGGGAGCAGAAGAATGGATTCAGTCCATGAAACAGGCAGGATACCGGTTGGTTCTGGTTTCTAATGCGTGGGCAAGTCGTTCTGAAGATTTGGGAAAACACTTTGGTATTCCAACCATTGGTACCGCATTGAAGCCGTTTCCGTTTGGCTTTTGGCGTGCTTGTTTGAAAATGCGAGTTTTGCCGAAACATATGACGATGATTGGTGACCAGGTGTTGACAGATACTCTTGGAGCCAATTTGGCCGGTGTTAATATGGTCTATGTTTTTCCTTATGAAATGGAAAAGCGTACGCCGAAGGTGTTTGCTCTGAAACGGAATTTGGAGGAGCTTATTTTTACCGTTCAGGACTTTCTGGACGACCTTAGAACAAATCGCCCGACAGGAAAGGAGTAGAGTATGAATCTGCTTGCATTACAAAAAAAACTGCAGCCAAACCAGGCAGCACTGATTCTTTCAGAAGAAAATCGTCGGTATTTTACGGAATTTTATACCTCTGACGGATATCTGATTGTCAGCGAAAAGGGTTCCCTTTTTCTGACGGACAGCCGGTATATTGAGGATGCCAAGTTTCGGGTTACGTCCTGCGCTGTTGCCTTGCAGACGGATGCCCATGAACAGATTGATGCCTTTCTGCGGGCCAAAGGATGCACGGAAGTGCTGGTAGAAGCTTCTCGAATGACCATGACGGACTTTAACAGCTTTCGCACCAAACATCCGCAGTTCATTTGGAATACGTCCGGCACATTGGATGCCTATATTCAGGAGTTCCGTTCGCGGAAAGAAGTAGAAGAATTGGTCCTGATGACCAAGGCGCAGGAAATTGCGGAAAAATCATTCTTAGAAACCCTGGAGTACGTAAAAGAAGGCGTTTTGGAGCGGGATCTGGCAGCAGAGCTTGAATATCGGATGCGCTTAAACGGCGCAGACGGAGTAGGCTTTGATTCCATTGTTGTCAGTGGAGAAAACAGCTCCAAGCCGCATGGGGTTCCGGGCATGCGGGCCGTTATGCGCGGCGATTTCATTACCTTTGATTTCGGCGCGTTATACCAGGGCTACCGCAGTGACACAACCAGAACCGTTGCACTTGGAAAGCCGTCAGATGAAATGCGGCTGGTATATAATACGGTGCGCAAGGCACAGGAAGCAGCTGTAGACGCACTCCATGCCGGTATGACGGCACGGGCCTATGACAAGGTGGCCAGAGATATTATTACAGAAGCCGGCTTCGGTCCCTATTTCGGTCACAGCTTGGGCCATGGTGTTGGCATTGAAATTCATGAAGAACCGTTCTGCGGTCCACGTTCGGAAGCGGTTTTACAAGCCCACAATGTAGTAACCAGTGAACCGGGTATTTATCTTCCGGGCAAATTTGGCGTTCGGATTGAGGACATGCTGATGGTAACAGAAGAGGGCTCGCAGAATTTCTGCAAATTAACCAAAGACCTGCTTGTTTTATAAGGCACCATGCCTTGAAAAAGCAAAGGGTATAAGATACAATAAGTACGAATAAAAGCAAATTAGTACATGGAGGTACACCTATGATTTCTGCTGGTGATTTTAGAAACGGCGTAACCTTTGAAGAAGACGGACAAGTCCTTCAGGTTGTAGAGTTTCAGCACGTAAAACCTGGTAAGGGTGCAGCATTTGTTAGAACCAAAACCAAAAACGTAATTACCGGTTCTGTTGTAGAAAAGTCCTACAACCCAACCGCTAAATTCCCGACCGCTTTCATTGAAAGAAGAGAAATGGATTATTCCTACAATGATGGTGACCTGTATTATTTCATGGACAATGAAACCTATGAAATGGAACCGGTCAGCGCAGGAGATCTGCCGGACAACTTCAAGTTTGTTAAGGAAAATATGACTTGCAAAATTCTTTCCTACAAAGGAAAGGTATTCGGCGTAGAACCGCCAAACTTTGTAGAGCTGACTGTAACCGAAACCGAACCGGGCTTTGCAGGCAACACGGCAACCAATGCCACCAAGCCGGCCACGCTGGAAACCGGTGCCGAAGTCAGAGTACCGCTCTTCATTAACGAAGGAGAAACCATTCAGATTGATACCCGTACCGGAGAGTACATGGGCCGTGCATAATAAAGAAGGAGATCCTGTTATGGCGCTGTCTGAAAAAGTGGCTTACCTGGCCGGATTAAAAGAAGGCTTGAATCTGGATGAAACGCGTCCGGAAACCAAGCTGTTTAACGCAGTGGTAGACGTGTTAACGGATACTGCACTGACGTTAGACGGTATGGAATCCACTAGGACTGACGTGTTTGCCCAGCTGCGGGAAACCGGAGCTGCTTCCGCCAAGCCTGCAGAGCCAACGTTGGCAGAACCAAAGCCGGCAGAGCAGCCGACCGCCAAGACAGAGCCGGAGGAAACAACAGAGCAGGTCAAAGTGTCTGTAGCAGAAGATCAGGCAGAAGAAAAGCCCTTCTTAGACGAAGAACTGTTTGAAGTAGAATGCCCCAGCTGTGGCTTGCTTATGTATCTGGATGAGGAAGCTTTGGCAGAAGGCGGTATTGCCTGCCCAAAATGCAACAAGAATCTGGAATTTGAAGTAGAAACAGACGACTAAGAAAACAAAAGAGGGGTATTGACGGATTCGTCAATACCCCTCTTTTAAAGTAAAGGAAAAGATGACACGGTATGATGAAGTTTAAAGAATCGGACCTTATGGAAAAAACCATTCGAAAAATTTACGTGTTTAAAGGGCGGATTGTCAATGTCAGAAACGATGATGCGCAGCTCTCCAATGGAAAAATTGTCAGTCGCGAAGTGGTAGAGCATCGCGGCGGGGTCGGCATTTTGCCGATTACCGCCCAAGGAGAAGTGCTGCTGGTAAAGCAGTATCGCTATCCATATGAAGAGCTCCTACTGGAAATCCCCGCCGGCAAACTGGAACCGGGAGAAACCCCATTTGAAACCGGGGTGCGGGAATTACAGGAGGAAACCGGCATGAATGCAACACGGTATTTTGACCTTGGAATTGACTACCCAAGCCCCGGTTATTGCAATGAAAAAATTCACCTGTATGCCGCCGACGGATTAATTGAAATTGGTCAGCACCTGGATGAAGGAGAATTTTTAAATGTGCTTTCCGTTCCGTTGACGGAAGCGCTAACCATGGTTTATAACGGAGAGCTGAAGGATTCTAAAACCGTCATCGCCTTGCTGAAATATCATGAAATGAAACAACTTGGAAAATTGCAGCCGATTGCAACTCAAACGGAGGCGGCAGAATGAAACTGATTTTGGCTTCCGGTTCCCCTCGCCGGCGGGACATCCTGTCGGAGCAGGGCCTTTCCTTTACCGTTTTTACGGCGGATTTTGACGAACATTCGGTTAGCCTTTCCAATCCGGAGCAAGGGGTACAGCAGTTGGCCCTTGGCAAAGCAAAAGCGGCCATGGAAAAGTGGCGCGCCGAAGGACACCCACTGACAGAAGACATGGTCTTCCTTGGCGCAGATACCATTGTGGTGTCAGGGGGTATTCCCATGGGGAAACCGACTGACGAAGCGGACGCTTTTGCCACCTTAAAACGGCTATCGGGAAAGGCACACCAGGTTTACACCGGGGTGGCCCTGTGCCGCCCGGAGCAGGCAGAGTGCTTTGCAGAAAGAACAGATGTCTATTTTAAGCCCCTTTCGGAGGAAACCATAAAGGCTTATATTGCCACCGGAGAACCTATGGATAAAGCCGGCTCCTACGGCATCCAGGGCCGCGGCGGTGAATTGGTTGAAAGGATAGACGGAGACTACTTAAATGTGGTTGGATTACCTGCCAAAGAAGTGCTGAATCGCTTACAAAAATTGTAATGATTTTATTGTTGTGCACCGGTTTACGGTGGTTTATAATAACTATACTATTAAAGAAGAACATGCCCCAGTGCGCATGATTGACCCTTGAAAGGAGTCTAGTAAAAGATGCTATTTACACAGGATATGGGGATTGACCTCGGTACCGCAAATACCCTTGTTTTTGTAAAGGGCAAAGGAATCGTTATCCGTGAACCTTCCGTTGTTGCCGTAGACGTTCGTTCTACCCCGAACCGGGTTGTAGCAGTCGGCTCGGAAGCCAAACAGATGATTGGTCGTACCCCTGGCTCCATTACTGCGGTTCGCCCGTTGAAGGACGGCGTTATTGCTGACTTTGACATTACCGCAGATATGCTGAAAGAATTTATTACCCGTGCCATGCAGGCTTCTCATCTGTCTAAGGCCAGAGTTATGATCTGCATTCCGTCCGGGGTTACAGAAGTAGAACGCAGAGCTGTTCATGACGCTGCAAGAAGTGCCGGCGCCAAGAGCGTTAGCTTAATTGAAGAACCAATGGCAGCTGCCATTGGCGCAGGTCTCCCGGTTGCAGAAGCTACCGGTTCTATGATTGTAGACATCGGCGGTGGTACGGCAGAAGTTGCCGTTATCTCTCTTGGAGATATTGTTACTTCTTGCTCCGCTCGTGTGGCCGGAGACAGCTTTGATGAAGCCATTGTCAACTACGTAAAGAAGAAATACAGCCTTCTGATTGGTGACCGCACCGCAGAAGATATCAAAATTAAAATTGGTTCTGCCTATCCGTATGAAGGCGAAGGTGCTGTGGATGTAAAGGGCAGAAACTTAGTAGACGGCTTGCCGAAGAATATTGAAATTACTTCGGAAGAAGTACGGGAGGCTCTTTCCGACAGCGTAAACCAGGTGCTGGATGCCATCCGCTCCACCTTGGAAAAAACGCCACCGGAACTGGCAGCAGATATCATTGACCAGGGCATCATGTTATCCGGCGGCGGAGCTTTGTTGCGTGGACTGGATCGCCTGATTTCCGCAGAAACCAGAATGCCGGTTCATGTAGCTGACAACCCTCTGGACTGCGTTGTAGACGGCACCGGTATCTGTTTAGAAAATGACATGCTCAGCCTGACCGGCACAAAGAATTATGACTAAGCACAGGCTGTAATCACTGAGGAGAACAGAAAAAGGGGCTTTGTATCAAAGCCCCTTTTACCACCTTTTAGGGAAAGAAGAGAGGATCCGGCGTGAAACGGTTTTTTAAAACACTTTGGTTTAAGATCCTGGCTGCCATTCTGGCGGTCCTGATTCTGTTCACCATAATTGCAGGGGTCTCCGCTCACCGGGGAAGCCCACTTTCCTCTACCATCGGAATTGTAGCGGAGCCATTTGAAATTGTGGCCAGCGGCGTCAGCCGTGGAGCCAGTTACATCAAGCATTTGTTTACGCGTTCCACAACCTATGAAAAACGCATTGAAGAGCTGGAAAACCAGGTAACGGAATATCAAAAAGACTTAGCTGATTATGAGTCTGCCAAGCAAAAGCTGGAACAATATGAAGCGTTCCTCGGCATCCAGGAAGATCACACAGATTACGAAGTCATTTCTGCCAGTGTTATTGGCAAAGATGCAGCCAATAATTACACTACCTTTGTTTTGAATAAGGGAACCGCCAGCGGCGTCAAGGTAAATGACCCGGTTATTTACGGAGCGGGTCAGCTGGTTGGTGTTGTAACAAAGGTTGCACCGACCTATTGTGTTATTTCCACTATCTTGGATCCGAATATCAGCATTTCTGTTTATGACATTCGAACCAGGGAATCCGGTTATATTACCAATACTACAGAGCTGGCGGCACAAGGACTTTGCAAGCTGTCCGGCTTAGACCGAAACACCACTGTTACCAAAGGTGCCATCATCAACACGGCAGGCTCCGGTGGCATTTACCCACGAGATTTAATTATCGGTACGGTAACCAATGTACAGAATGATGATTACAATTTGGCTGCCTTTGCCACTGTTAAACCAAATATTTCTATTGCGGATGTACAGGAAGTCTTAATTTTAACCGCTTTTGACGGGCAAGGAATTTCCGTTGCAACGGATAGCGGTGCCTCTGCTTCTGATGCTACATCGCCTGAAATTGAATCTTCTTCTTCCACCTCTACAACCAGTAGTACCACTTCCAGAAGAAGGACCTCTACAACTTCATCGTCAACCACTTCTTCTACAACCGAAAGTAATACTGCTTCGGCAGAAACGGTTCCGGAACAGTAAGCTTTCGGTAGAAGAATTTTACGGAAGTAACGGGAACACTGAATCGCAAAAGAAAGGAGCGGGACAATGAAAGTACAAAATAAGACCATTCCCCTTGGGAAAAAGCCCCGTCTCCGTTTCACGCGGGAACAAAAACATCGTTTCTGGGTGCGCTTTTTTTACACCGGCATGATTTTACTTTGTTCTCTGCTGCAAAATACGGGACACCTGATACCGTCCGTCTTTGGGGCACATGCGTGGCTACTGGTGCCGCTGGTGGTTTGTATTTCCATGTTTGAGCACAACTTGGAAGCCACTATCTTTGCCGTTGTGGCGGGGGCGCTGTGGGACGTCTACTCCGCCTGGGGAGACGGCTTCCACGCGCTCATGATGTTTGCCATTTCCACCTCCGTAGCGCTTTTGCTGAATTATCTTATGCGAAACAACCTGGTTACCAGCCTCCTGCTTGGCGCAATTGTAGTTGTTTTTTACGGGTTGGTCCACTGGCTGATCTTTGTGGTCATTCGGGGAACGGGCGGAGCGTTTCATTCGCTGGTTACGTTTTATTTGCCAACCATGTTATATACGTATCTTTTTACCCCTGTTTTTTATATTCTTGTGCGAGCCAGTCTTGTATCGATTCGCAACCGGTATCCGAAACCGGTTACTACACGCAGACCCTAATCTGCTAACCCCTTTACGAAAGAGTGCTTGTATTTTCTGCAGAAAGGAGGAGTTTCCCATGGGAATCAGTAAAGCCAGAACGGTAGCTGTTAATGTCATTATCGGAATTCTTTGCGCTACTTTAACCGGTGTGTTGTTTTGGGCACAGTTGGGCAACTCTGATGCTGCCGGAAGTGCAACTGCTTACAACGTAACCGTAGATGCGGTTCGTGGAGAAATTCTGGACAGAAACGGCTCTCCTATTGTAACGAACCGACAGGGAAACTCTATTACCTTCAACGCGGTTAGTTTTCCCAGCAGTGATGAACAGACGTCTCGGAATGAAATTATTTTGTCTTTAATCCAATTGGCAGAAGCCAATAATGTGGAATATGTGGATGAATTGCCGATTGTTTTAGATGGTACAGGAAACTATGTCTTTTCCACAGAAGATACCGATACTGCTGCGGCAATGGAGGAATCCGATACCAAAGAGGCAGAATCATATATTACGTGGCTGAAATCTTCTGATATGTTAAATCTGAACAGTTATGCCACGGCAGAAAACTGTATGGATGCATTAATTAAACGGTATCAGCTGGAATCTTATTCCAAGCAGGATGCCAGAGACATTGCCTCTGTTTGCGTCCAGATGAAGAAGGAAAATTTCAGTAAATCCTATCCTTATACTTTTGCAGAAGACGTCTCTATGGATTTTGTTACCATTATTATGGAAAACAAAAGCTTTTATAAAGGCGTTGAAAATACGGTAGAAGCATACCGGGAATATACCGATGGTACGTTGGCTCCACACATTATCGGACGCACAGCCAACATAGATGCAGACACTTATAAAAGTAAAACCGAAGAACTGCAGCAGGCCATTAAAGAAGCGAATACTTCAGATGAAGAAGCAGAATTGAAACGGAACGCATATACCGTTACAGATATTTATGGCAGCTCCGGTATAGAGCTCGCAATGGAACAATATCTGCGGGGGACCCGCGGGGTAAAGAGCGTTTCTGTTGGAGCAGACGGAACTGCTACAGAAACCTATACTATAGAACCAACCCAGGGTAACGCTGTTGTTTTGACCCTGGACACCGGACTGCAGCAGGTGGCACAAGCTTCTCTGAAACAGCGGGTAGACACGTTGAACAGCTCCACTTCTTTGCCTTGTGCTGCGGCTGTTGTTGTTATGAATGTCAATACCGGCGAAGTGTTGGCGTGCGCAACTTATCCAACCTATGACAATAGTACTTGGAAAGAAAACTACAGCACTTGGGCCAATGATTCCACTGCACCGCTTTGGAACCGTGCTCTGAACAGCGTATATGAGCCGGGTTCCACCTTTAAGCCGCTGGTTGCTGTGGCCGGGTTGGAAGAAGGCGTTATTGACGAAAACTTTACAGTTACTTGTAATGGTTCTTATACTTACTATTCTGACCATACCTACCACTGTGCTTATAACAAAGCGCATGGAACCAATAATGTGGTTGGGGCACTGAAAGAATCTTGTAACGTATTCTTTTATGAAACCGGACGGTTGCTTGGTATTACCAAGCTGGATCAATGGGCAGATGCCTTTGGCCTGGGCCAGAAGACCGGCATAGAAATTTCAGAAGCAACCGGACAGATGTCCAGCCCGGAAGAACGGCAGGCCAGCGGCGGTACGTGGTATCCCGGTGACACCATTACTACAGCCATTGGTCAGTGCGATAACCAGTTTACCTTAATTCAGCTTTGCAACTACGTATCTACTTTGGCAAACGGCGGAACGCGGTACGTGCCACATCTGGTAAAGAAAGTTTTATCTGCAGATTACTCGGAAACTATTTTAGAAAAGGATCCGGAAATAGCACAAAAAATCAGCATCAGCAATAAGACGCTGTCTTTGGTAAAAGAAGGTATGCTGAAAGTAGCTTCGGAAGGCTCCTGTAAACAATATTTCCAAAATTTGCCGGTACAGGTGGCTGCCAAGACCGGTACTTCCGAAGTTACCAAAAAAGTCGGAGACGACTACATTGAAGGAAACAACGGTTTCTTAATTTCGTTTGCTCCTTATCAGGATCCGGAAATTGGAGTAGCAGTTGTTGTGGAAACAGCGGATGCCGGTTCTTTGACTGCTGTCATTGCGGCCGATATTTATGATTACTATTTCTCTGCCAAAGCATTGCAAAGCACGGCAGATTATAATACCTTGCTTTCATAAGAATTTGCTTTCATTAAAAAAGAAAAAGTAGCAGGTGGAAAGGAGATGACTCACGGTGTCCGAACAAAAGAAAAAAGCCAGAAAAATATTGCTTACTTCCGGCAAGGGCGGCGTGGGAAAATCTACCTTAACCGCTATGTTAGGGCGGATCTTGACCACACAGAACAAAAAAGTATTACTCCTTGATTTTGATATTGCGCTACGCACGCAGGACCTCATGCTGGGCGTGGCAGACCGAGTGGTATATGACTGGTATGATGTTATAGCGGGCCGTTGTAAACCAATGGCAGCTGTTATTCCGGCCAGCCTGTCCGGGCCGGATGTTCTGGCAGCACCCTTAAAGCCGCATCCTATTACCAAGGCGCAGGTTTTAAACTTACTGGCGCAGTATGAGAATGCTTATGATTATATTCTGGTGGATAGCCCGGCCGGTGTTGGATCCGGCTTTACCGCTGCCACCTGGGGAATGGATTTAGCTCTGGTAGTTTCCACGCCGGACCCCATTTGTGTACACAGCGCTTCGGTTGCTGTGGATCTGTTGCAGGACACAGGCCTTCCGTGTCGTTTACTGATCAACCGTTTTGTTCGCAAATCGGTGGAAAAGGAACGTGCACTGAACATAGACAATACCATAGATGCAGTAGGAGCAAGGCTGGTTGGCGTAGTTCCGGAAGACATGCAGCTGGCGCTAGCTGCGCAAACCGGTACCTGCGTGGACCTGCGGCGCAAGTCCGCCAAAGCATTACAGCGGATCTGTGCGCGCCTGGAAGGAGAAAATGTACCCTTGAAAGTATAGGGATAGACATTTTTGCTTTTGTGAAAAAGACACAAAGTACGGTTGTTTAAAACGGTCTTTTGTGTTAAAATGGTCACGACTTACAGGTATTAAAGGAGAGATATTCTCATGAATATAGCCATTATTGCTCATGATGTAAAAAAAGAACTGATGACACAGTTCTGTATTGCTTATGCAGGCATCCTTAGTCAGCACAAATTGTGCGCCACCGGCACCACAGGAAAAATTGTATCAGAGGCCACTGGTTTGTCCATTCAGAAGTTCCTAAGCGGAGACCAGGGCGGCGAACAGCAAATTGCATCTCGCATTGCCTGTAATGAAATTGACTTACTCTTGATGTTTGGGGATCCTTTAAACCCGAAACCCATGGAGCCAATTGAAGCAGACCTGCTTCGGCTTTGCAATGTGCACAATGTGCCGGTTGCCACCAACATTGCCACGGCAGAAGCTCTGATTCATTCTCTTGCCCGTGGAGATCTGGACTGGCGGGATATTGTCAATCCGAAGACGGATCAAAGAAAACAAATTACAGAAGAATAACCTTGCAAGCGCCTGCAAAAGATATTACTCTTTTGCAGGCACTTTTATTTCTGGAGGAAGAATTATGCGAAAAACAAAGATTATCTGCACCATTGGCCCCGCCTGTGACGATCCTGCCATTTTACGGCAGCTTTGCCTCGCCGGCATGAATGTGGCACGTCTGAATTTTTCCCATGGTACACATGCGGAACATCAGGTTCGGATTGACAATCTGAAGAAAGTGCGGGAAGAATTGAACTTGCCGATTGCCATTATGCTGGATACGAAGGGCCCGGAATATCGCATTAAGACCTTCAAAAACAAAAAAGTTACCCTAAAAGAAGGAGACAAGTTTACCTTTACTACCGATGAGGTAGTAGGGGACGAACATCGCGTTTCCGTTACCTATAAGGATCTGATTTCAGATCTTTCTGTTGGAGATATTATTCTGGTTAACAATGGCCTGGTTAGCTTCAAAGTAGAAGAATTGGAAGGAAACAATGCCAATTGTGTGGTTCAAATTGGCGGAGAACTGTCCAATCAGAAATCCATGAATTTCCCGAACCATGTCATGACCAATGCTTATTTAAGTGAACAGGACAAATCGGATTTGCTGTTTGGCATTAAGAACGAAGTGGATTTCATTGCGGCTTCCTTTGTTTCTACCAAGCAGGATTTGCAGGATCTGCGGGATTATCTGGATGCGAACGGCGGCAATGACATTGAACTGGTTGCTAAAATTGAAAACCGTTCCGGGGTAGATCATATTACTGAAATTTGCGATTTAGCAGACGGTGTTATGGTAGCTCGCGGAGATCTTGGAGTAGAAATTCCGTTTGTAGAAGTTCCGGCCATTCAGAAAAAAGTAATTGATACTTGCCGGATGCTGGGGCGCCGCGTCATTACGGCCACAGAGATGCTGGAAAGCATGATTGTAAACCCGCGTCCGACACGGGCGGAAATTTCCGACGTGGCCAACGCGGTTTATGATGGGGCTTCCGCTGTCATGCTGTCCGGGGAAACGGCGGCCGGTAAGTACCCGGTAGAGTCCGTAAAGTATATGGCGGAAATTGCAGAATATACGGAAAAGAATATTCACTATGAACGTCGCTTCCATGATACGCCGTTTAAAATTCATAATATGGTGGACGCCATTTCCCATTCCACCTGCTCTATGGCCATTGACGTCGGCGCCAAAGCAATTGTTGTTAACTCTTTGACCGGCGCAACCGCCCGTATGGTTAGCCGGTTCCGCGCGCCAATTGATATTATCGGAACGACTACCACAGAGCGGGTATGGCGGCGCTTGAACCTAAGCTGGGGTGTTACACCGGTTCTGTTGGAAGAGTTTGATTCTACAGAAGTTATGTTCTACAGCTCTCTTCGGGAAGCCAAAAAGATTTTGGATTTGAAACCGGGAGACAATGTAGTTGTTACCGGCGGACAGACCACCGGTAAAGAGGGCGCTACCAACATGATTCGAATTGCCACCCTGTAAGGTTTGCAAAAGGTAGACCCTGGTATTATAATTTCAAAGGTTAAAAATCTGCCCCAGTGCGGGGCTTAGGAGGTTCTTTATGTCCCTTGTTACACAGGCCATAAAAGGAACACAGGATACACTGCCGCAAAACAGTCATAAGATTCAGTTCTTAGAAGCAACGCTGGCAGAAATTGCCGGAAATTACGGCTTTAAAGAAATCCGTACGCCGGTTTTTGAACATACGGAATTGTTTGATCGCTCTGTTGGTGATACTACAGATGTGGTTCAAAAAGAAATGTATACGTTTTTGGATAAGGGCGGACGGTCCATTACATTACGTCCGGAGGGAACTGCCGGTGCAGTTCGCTCCTATTTGGAACACGGTCTGTTTAATGATGCCGCACCACAAAAGCTGTATTATCTGACTTCTTGTTATCGGTATGAAAAGCCACAGGCAGGGCGCTTGCGGGAATTCCACCAATTTGGTGTGGAATGCTTTGGAACACAAAACCCGGCCGCAGATGCAGAAGTCATTGCATTGGCAGATGAAGTATTTGGCTTTCTTGGGGTAAAAGATCTGACCCTGGAAATTAATAGTATCGGGTGTCCGCATTGCCGCCCGAAATACCAACAGGCGTTGCATGACTATTTTGAAGAACGCAAAGACCAGCTTTGCGATACTTGCAAAGGCCGCTTGGAAAAGAACCCCATGCGCATTTTAGACTGCAAGGATCCGGGAGACGCCGCCATTGCAGCCGGGGCACCGGTGGTTTTGGATTATCTTTGCCAGGAATGCAAGGACCACTTTGAAAAAGTACAGGCATATTTAAGTGCCATGCAAATTGACTATACCATTAATCCACGCATTGTGCGGGGATTAGACTACTATACCAAAACCGTTTTTGAATTTGTTTCTACCGGAATTGGTGCCCAGGGCACGGTTTGCGGCGGCGGTCGGTATGACGGCCTTTGCCAAGAACTGGGCGGCAAGCCAACACCGGCACTCGGCTTCGGCATGGGTATAGAGCGCTTGATGCTGGTGCTGGAAGCGCAACAGATTGCGCTTCCGGAAGCAGAGCATCCGCAATTATATCTTGCCTCTGTCGGTGAAGCGGCCACCGTAAAAGCCTGCCAAATTGCGCATGATCTACGCAGTGAAGGCGCATATGTTTTATTTGATACGGTTGGCCGTTCCATAAAAGCGCAAATGAAATATGCCAATAAAGTCGGTGCCGACTTTGTCGTTGTTCTTGGAGACAACGAGCTGGAATCCGGCACCGTCAGCTTAAAAAATATGCAGAGCGGAGAATGCCAAGAAATGGCACTGGACAGCTTTGCGGAAGACTTCAGTAATGTGTCCTTACAACAGATGGTGGCCTCCCTCGGTGCCGAGTTTGCAGAGACCGACATGGAAGGATTCAATATCACCGATTTTTTGGGAGGGAACCTGTAATGGATTTAATGACAGGACTGAAACGTACCAATTATTGTAATGACTTTACCGCAGACAGTATCGGTAACGAAGCTGTTGTTTGCGGATGGGCCGCAAAGCAACGTGATCTGGGCGGTCTGATTTTCATTGACCTGCGGGACCGCACCGGTGTGGTTCAGCTGGCATTTGATGATTCTACCGACAAGGCCATTTTTGAAAAAGCCACTACGGTTCGTTCGGAATTTGTTTTAATGGCAAAGGGCACCGTCAGAGAACGTGCCTCTAAAAATAAGGATATTAAAACCGGAGACATTGAAATTTTTGTTACGGATCTGCGCATTCTTGGAAAGTCTGAAACGCCACCCTTTGAAATTACGGACGATGTAAAAACAGACGAATTGAAGCGCTTACAATATCGGTATCTGGATCTCAGAAGACCGGCTCTGTTGAACAATCTTCTGTTGCGGCACAAGATTACCAAGGTTACCAGAGACTACTTTGATGAAAACGGCTTCATTGAAATTGAAACCCCAATGCTGATTAAGTCTACGCCGGAAGGAGCACGGGACTTTTTAGTACCAAGCAGAATTCACAACGGCGAATTTTATGCTTTGCCACAGTCTCCGCAGCTGTACAAGCAGCTGTCTATGGTAGCTGGCTTTGACCGTTACATGCAGGTGGCACGTTGTTTCCGTGACGAAGATCTGCGTGCGGACCGTCAGCCGGAATTTACCCAAATTGACGTGGAAATGTCTTTCGTAGAAATGGAAGATGTCCTTGCTGTTGGAGAAGGATACATGAAGCGGATCTTTAAGGAAATTCTGGATATTGATCTACCGTTACCACTGCCTCGCCTGACTTATAAAGAGGCCATGGAACGCTACGGATCCGACAAACCGGATACCCGGTACGGCATGGAATTTTATAACCTGTCTGACATTGTTAAGGACAGCGGCTTTGGCGTCTTTGAAAGCGCCATTCAGGGCGGTGGCTCTGTTCGCGCCATAACAGCAAAGAACGCAGCAGGTACGCTTTCTCGGAAAGTAATCAATAAGCTGACAGACGAAGCAAAGGGAATCGGTGCGAAGGGCCTTGCCTGGATTCGCTGGACAGACGAAGGTTGCACCTCCTCTTTCGGTAAGTTTGTATCCGACGACTGCATGAATGCCATTCTGGAAGCCGGCAATGTAGAACAAGGAGACGTGGTTCTGATTATTGGAGACACCAATAACAAACATGTTCTTACCATTCTTGGCGCATTGCGCCAAACCGTTGCTAAAAAGCTGGAATTGATTCCGGAAGGACAGTATAACGTTCTTTGGATTGTAGAAATGCCATTCTTTGAATTTGACGAAGAGCTTGGCGAATGGGTTGCCATGCATCACCCGTTTACTGCACCAATGGAAGAATGTCTTCCTTATCTGGAATCCGACAAGGAAAATGTTCGTGCCCAATCTTATGATCTGGTTTTGAACGGCATTGAGCTTTGCTCCGGCTCCATTCGTATTACAGATCCGGAACTGCAATCCCGCATCTTTGACTTGCTTGGTATGACTGAAGAGGAGGCCATGAACAAATTTGGCTTCCTGATTAACGCATTTAAGTACGGCGCACCGCCACACGGCGGCTTTGGCCTTGGCTTAGACCGCCTTTGCATGCAACTTTTAGGCGCTTCTACGTTACGCGATGTAGTTGCTTATCCAAAAATCAAAGATGCCTCTGAACCTATGACCAACTGTCCTTCAGAAGTAGATGCAGACCAATTAAAAGAACTTGGTATTGCGCTGGACTTATCGGAATAAAAGAGCCATATTTTATTCAGAGATTGACACAGCCTCCAAAGCATGGTATTGTTTTCAAACGCGAATCATTCGCATTTGAAAACAACTGCTTTGGAGGCTTTCATGTTAGAACTGCTGTGGGAGGTTTTAAAAGAAACCACCCTTGATACATTAAAAGTAATTCCGATTTTATTCATTGCCTATGGGCTAATGGAGTTAATTGAACACAAGGCCGGGGAGCGGACCAAAGAGCTGGTAAAAAAATCCGGCCATTTCGGTCCGCTCTACGGCGCAGTGCTGGGGATTTTACCGCAATGCGGCTTTTCCGCCGGCGCATCCAGCCTGTATGCCGGCCGGGTCATTACGGTTGGCACCTTGATTGCCGTATATCTTTCTACGTCAGATGAAATGCTGCCGATCCTGTTGTCGGAAAATGTTCCGGCCGGCACCATTGGCAAAATCCTGGGCCTGAAGGTGCTGTTTGCCATTCTGGCCGGATTTGCCATTGACCTGGCTGTGCGCCTATTCCGGAAACGCCGCCATGTTCCACTGGAAGAGGATCCTGACATTCATCACGTTTGCGAACACGATGCGGCTCATAAAGAAGAGGACGGTATTTTGAAATCTACCGTACTGCATACCGTAAAAATTACCGGTTATTTATTTTTGATATCTTTTGTGCTGGCCTTTCTAATGGAGTTGATTGGAGAAGACCGGCTGAGTAGCTTGCTGGTCTCTGTTCCGGTACTTTCTGAAATGATAGCCGGCTTAATTGGCTTGATTCCGAACTGTGCCGCATCGGTTGTCATTACGCAGCTGTATGTGGAAGGTCTGATTGGAGCGGGCCCGATGATGTCCGGACTTCTGGTTGGCGCCGGCATTGGTATTCTAGTGCTCTTCAAAGAACATGATAATCCAAAGAAAAATTTCGCCATTGTGGGGATAACCTATTTCTTTGGCGTTTTGTTCGGCGTCTTGTTGGACCTTTTAAACGTAACCTTGTAAATAGGAAGGAGGGCCCTCATGAAAACGGAATGGCCGTCTTGCCTGAAACATACCAAGCAACGGGAAGAACTGATGCAGCTTTTGCAAAATTCTACGGAACCGCTGTCTGCTGCGGATTTGTTCGGGCGAGTCAGTGATATCAATCTGTCTACCATTTACCGCATTTTAGCAGCTTTTGAAGAAAACCATTTGGTAGAAACCATTGTTTTGCCGGACGAGGATACTACACTTTATAAGTGGTCTGCCGGGGAGCACAAGCATTATGCCACCTGCCTTGGGTGCCACAAACAAATTGCCTTGACCGGGTGTCCGGTAGCGGAACTAAAATTATTAGAGAGCACTCCGGAGTTTACCATAACGGCACATCGCCTGGAGTTATTTGGATATTGCAAGGATTGCCTGCAGAAAAACGAAAAAAAGTGATACAATAGTAAGGATTTTGAAAGAACCTGAAAAGGAGAGCGTTATATGAAAACAGATACCAAAGTCATTCATTCCGGTTACAAGCCGGGAAACGGAGACCCACGAATGATTCCGATTATTCAGTCTACCACCTTTAAATATGACACCAGTGCAGATATGGGAAAGCTGTTTGACCTGGAAGCCAGCGGATACTTTTATACTCGCTTGCAAAACCCCACCAATGATATGGTGGCTGCAAAGCTTGCTGACATGGAAGGCGGTACGGCAGCCATGCTGACCTCTTCCGGCCAAGCTGCCAATTTCTACTCCATCTTTAATATTGCCAATTGCGGGGACCATGTTATTGCATCCTCCTGCATTTATGGCGGCACCTTTAATCTGTTTGCCGTAACCATGCAGAAGATGGGCATTGAATTCACCTTTGTAGATCCGGACTGTACGGACGAAGAATTAAATGCGGCGTTTCGCCCAAATACCAAAGCCGTTTTTGGAGAATCCATTGCCAATCCGGCCCTGACAGTATTTGACATTGAGCGGTTTGCTAAGGCTGCTCATGCGCATGGTGTGCCGCTGGTTGTAGATAATACGTTCCCAACACCAATCAACTGTAATCCGATTCAGTGGGGTGCGGATATTGTAACCCACTCTACCACCAAATATTTGGATGGTCATGACGCTACTGTTGGTGGTGCCATTATTGATGCAGGTCGGTTTGACTGGATGGCTCATAAAGATAAGTTCCCCGGTCTTTGCACACCGGATGAAAGCTATCACGGAATTACCTATGCTGAAAAATTCGGCAAAGAAGGCGCTTTTATTACCAAGTGCACAGCGCAGTTAATGCGGGACTTCGGCTCCATTCAGGCACCAATGAATGCCTACCTTTTAAATCTTGGCATTGAATCCCTTGCCGTTCGTATGGAACGCCATGTTAAAAATGCACAGGCTGTGGCTGAATTCCTGGAAGCACACGACAAAATTGCTTGGGTAGAATATCCCGGCTTAAAATCCAATAAATATTATGACCTGGCGCAGAAATACATGCCAAACGGCACCTGTGGCGTAGTTTCCTTTGGCGTCAAGGGCGGGCGCTCCGCGGCAGAAGAGTTCATGAAGCACCTGCAGCTGGCAATTATTGCCACGCATGTGGCAGATGCCCATACCTGCGTGCTTCATCCGGCTTCCTCTACGCACCGTCAGATGACAGACGAAGAACTCCTTGCTGCCGGTGTCAGCGCGGATCTGGTTCGTCTTTCTGTCGGCATTGAAAATGTGGACGATATCATTGCAGATCTGACGCAGGCCCTTGCCGCTGTTTAAGTTTTTCCCATTTCTTAATTTAATAAGAACAACAAAAAAGACCTTGGAGCAGTTGCTCCAAGGTCTAAACTTTTGTGTTTTATTCGGTAATTATTCGCCCTTCATGTCAAGGAGCTTAACACCGCCGTCAACAACAGCTGCGGACAGCTTGATGGAGTCGGTAATAGCGGCTTCAATGTCATCCGGAGTGGCGCCGAGATCTTTGTAAGAAGTTTCGGTGTCAAAGAAGATGTCAATGTCCATGATATACGGAAGCTGCATTGGGTCCATACCGGATTCAATACCGCGCTTCTTGTAGTCAATGACATACATTGGCATGGCCATAGCCATCATCCATGGTGGGATGGAGATAACCGGACGGTTGTTGCCCATTCCGCGAGCCTTGTAAACAATCTTCAGGAACTGCGGCCACTTCATGTTGTAGCAGGAGATTGGGTAAGCACGGCCGCCCTTGGTATTGTAAGCAGCACCAACGCAAACTTCACCAACCTGACGAACGGTCAGCATTGCGGTACCACCTGCCGGATAGAAGGTGCAAGGCAGCTTGTCCATCATCTTGAGCTGTTCAATCAGGATGGTCCAAACCGGCTTACGGCCCGGCTGTGTGCCGAAGATGTACGGCAGTTCCAGGATGGCAACGGCAAAGTTGTCATCAGCCAGAGAAAGAGCATATCTTTCCTGATCCATTCTGGCGCGGAAGTACGGGTTTCTTTCTTCGGTCTTCATCTTCGGATAGTTCTTTGCTACGAAGGAGAAGTAAGAACCAAAGATAACGGAGCTCTTGTAGCCGAGTTCCTTAGCCATCGGCATAAGTCTCTTCAGCGGAGCAATGTTGTACTGATAATATCTGTCATAAACAGGTGCCGGGAATTCTGCACGTTCGTCTACGCCTGCGGCATAAACAAGGCAGTCACAGCCGGTCATCAGTTCGCGAAGTTCGTCATCAGAGCACTTGTTAACGTCCTGGAAGATGATTTCCATTTCTTCCGGCAGCGGAGCGCCTTCCGGAAGAGGAGGAAGAGCCAGAGTCTTAACAGAGTCGCCTCTTTTGATGAACTGTTCAGCAGCAGAAGAACCAAGAAGGCCGGTGCCGCCAATCATAAATACTTTCATGTTGAGATCTCCTTTAAAAGAATACTGTTATTGTGATTGTTATAAAACATAACAATCTGCACAAATGTTATTTTACCCTTTAAATAGTATTCCTGTCAATTTTCCAGAGCTAGCTTTCACAAAAAATGTGCAGGATTTTCGTTAGGCGATGCAGTGCTCTTTCGTTGAAAGAAAAAAGCAAATATGCTAGAATGTACATGTTATATCCGATTTTATCGGAAACTTTTGGTTAGAATTTACAGTACTAAAAATCCCAAGACCAAGGAGGAATCAAACATGAAAACCTATAGTTCAGCCAACATACGAAACATTGTGGTAGCGGGTCATGCCGGCAGAGGGAAGACCTCACTGTGTGAAGCCATGCTTTATGTAGCAGGAGCAACCGAACGCCTCGGAAAAATAGCCGACGGAAGCACAGTAATGGACTATGACCCGGAAGAAAAGAAAAGACTCGCCAGTTTGCAGAGCGCCGTAGCAAGCCTTGAATGGAATGACGTCAAAATTAACTTAATTGACACTCCTGGTCTTTTTGATTTCGCCGGCGGCCTTTCCGAAGGCGTGCGCGCAGCGGGCTGTATGTTGATTGTAACAGATGCAGAAAAAGCCAAATATGATGTTGGGGCCGAAAAGGCCTTTGCCGCAGCCGAAGGCAGAAATCTGTCCAAGATTTTTGTCATTAACAAAACGGATGCGGAAAATGCCAATTTCGGCAATCTGTTTGAAGAGCTAAAAGCCATCCACGGCAACAAGCTTTGCCCGGTCGTAGTACCGTTTATTGAAAACGACCGTATTAAGTGTCTGGTGAACTTCTCTCAGAATAAAGCTTATGAATATCACGACGGCAAAGCAGTTGAAGTGGATATGCCGTCTTCTGAAAAATTAGAGGCCATGCGGGATATGTTCTTAGAAGCCGTTGCCACAACAGATGACGACTTAATGGAAAAATATTTCAATGGCGAAGAATTTACAGAAGTAGAAGCCTTGACCGGCCTGCTTGCCGGCGTTACCGATGGATCCGTTTATCCGGTTTACGCCTGCTCCGCAACCAAGCTGGAAGGCATTGACCTTTTGCTGAAGGGAATTGTTAACCTTGGCCCATCCGCGTCTTCCAAGACCGGAGAATTGGCCGTAGATGAAGAAGGCAATGAAGTACAGGTTCTCTGTGATGACAAAACGCCACTTGCCGCCATTTGCTTTAAGACCATTGCGGACCCGTTTGTCGGCAAACTGTCTTACCTGAAAGTTATTTCCGGTAAGCTGACTGCGGAAAGTGCCGCCTATAACCCGCGGACCGGGGAACAGGTAAAAATGGGTAAGTTGGTTGCGCCGCAGGGCGGAAAGCAGACAGATATTAAAGAAATCAGTGCCGGAGATATCGGCATTGTTACCAAGCTGGCCGGTGTAAAAACCGGAGATACGCTCTGTGATCCAAAGCACGTACTTACTTTAAAAGGCCTGACGCTACCGGTACCGGTTTATACCAGAGCTGTTACCGCCAAGAAGAAGGGCGAAGAAGAAAAGATTGCGCAAGGACTGTTACGTCTGTCCGAAGAAGATCCCACCATTAAGTTCTACACCGATCCGGAAACCAAAGAACAAATTTTGGCCGGCCTTGGAGAACAGCACATAGACATTATTGTTGGCAAGCTGAAGAGCAAATTTGGTGTAGAACTGAATTTGGCAGCACCAAAGGTTGCTTATCGGGAAGCCATCCGAAAGAGTGTTTCTGTACAAGGTAAGTATAAGAAACAGTCCGGCGGTCACGGTCAGTACGGAGACGTTTGGATTCGCTTTGAACCTTGCAGCGCCGAAGGTTTGGAATTTGCAGAAGAAGTCTTTGGCGGATCCGTTCCACGGAACTTCTTCCCGGCAGTAGAAAAGGGCTTACAAGAATCCATCAAGCACGGCGTGCTTGCCGGATATCCTATGGTTGGCTTGAAAGCGGTTCTGTATGACGGCTCTTACCACCCGGTAGACTCTTCTGAAATGGCCTTTAAGACCGCAGCTTCTTTTGCTTATAAAGAAGGCATTCCAAAGGCCTCTCCGGTTATTTTGGAACCCATTGTTACGCTGACAGTAGAGGTTCCGGATGACAACATGGGAGACATTATGGGAGATATTACCAAACGCCGTGGTCGTGTGCTTGGCATGGAACCCATTGACGGTCGCCCCGGTATGCAGCGGTTGGTAGCAGAAGTTCCGGATGCTGAACTGTCCGACTTCCCAACTATGCTTCGGTCCACAACCAAGGGTCGTGGTTCCTTTACCAAGGAATTTGCCCGTTATGAGGACGCCCCACAGAATGTGGCCGAAAAGATTATTGCAGAATCCAAAACAGAATAAAGCAGTTTTTCTTTGAAATAGGGAAAGAAAAGAAGAAGGCCTTCCGGCAGTTTGCCGGAGGGCCTTCCAATTTATTTAGTCAGCTTTTAAAATGGCCAAATTCTTTGCAGATTGCTCCACATTATGGGAATAGACATGCGCAAGGTCAATCATGTCATAAACGGTAATGGGATGTCCACGCTTAGACCAACGTGCAAAGCACATGAGGTATAGGAACTTTAAACTGCGAAGTGTTAAGAGACGTTCAACAGCTACATCGCCATCCTGATAGGCATCCAACGTATAACGGAAGAAGAAGTAAGCACCAAGGCGGCGGAACCACTGATTAATTTGTTCCCCTTGCTGCTCTTTGAAAAGTCCCTGAGCAGAATAGTAATCCGGTCGACGGAGTAACAGCTTTACAGCATGGACCGCCTTAGCCCAGTCTTCGCTTAAGACATCCATAGAATCCATGCGGTCTAGGAGTTGAAGATTGGTTTCATCCAACGCAAACAGGTCTTCCAGAGGACTTTGCGGATCCAGAGCGGCAGTTACCAGTTGATCTCGGATGTCTCGTAAATCATCCAGCTTGGCATCCCCGGTGCTGAAATCGGTGTCTCCGGCTACTTGAAAGGAAATGTCCGGTCCGAAAAACAGATGGCCGACTTCCATGCAGGAAAGACTGAGATCCATTTGTTCATATTTGCCAATGGTCAGGACAGATTGTGGGAATTTTGTTACCAGGTGGGTCATACCATCATTCAGACCGAGATCTTGTCCGGGGCAATGATATTCCAGGCAGTTTTCTCCGGCACAGGTAAAGCGCTCGGCGTATTTTGGATACTCTCTCATTCTTCTCACCGTACTTTGCTAGATTTTTGTTTGTTATCTTTTGAAGGCGGCAATGTTCTTGTCGTCATGCTCTACCTCTTTAGAATAAGCGTGGCAGAATTCCATGAAATCCTGATTGGTCAGATGGTATTCTGCTACCAGCCCGGTTCGGCTGGCTTTTTGTTCTCCGGCCCACCAATGGGAAAAGGCCAAAAGATATAACAGACGCATACTGCGGCGCATCATTTTCAAACCACAGACAGGGCTGTCGTCATAATAGGAGTCCGGGAAATAACGGAAGGCCAGATACATGCTGAGTTTTTCAAAATTGCGTTCCAGGATTTCCTGGTTCCGCCAAAGGAAAAGCGCTTCCAGATTTTCGTTAATATGTGGAAGCAGCGCTTTCATCTGGTTCATTTCTGCCGCCCAGCGAGGATCCCAGGGGTCTTCCTCCTTCAATAATTTTAAAAGAGATTCATTGCTTTCTTTTGGCAGGTGCTTTCCGATTAAAACATATTCTTCTACCTGTGCCATGCGTTTTGGCAAGGGAAGGTCTGTTTTTCCAAGGATGGATAAAGCTTTATCTCGGATTTCCAGGCAGGTGGTAAAGTCAATGTCATCCAAATAGGATTCTGTCAGGTAGGCAGGGTTTTCCTTTTCTTGTCGAATGACAGAAAAGCGAAAATCATCTTGGAAGAATAAACGACTGGCTTCCGGGCAGGAAAGACTTAAGTCATATTGGCGATAATCAGCTACCTCTACCACAAAACGCGGATGTTCGGCGCAGGTGCGGCAAAGGCGATTTTCTCCAAGATGCAGGATGATATCACACAGGTTTTGCTCGTTTAAAAACGGACAGCGTCCCTTCTTAGTCAGAGGAAAGACGGCATCCCCTTCCGGGGTCTCTGCAATGTGAGAGCGGATGACGTCTCCGAAGGGAGCAGGTGCAATTTCTTGGTAATAAGTCAGTGCATCTTCGTCCAGGTCTACTTCCCAGCCTGCACAGCAGGTATCAGGGCAATCTCCGGCGATGCAGTGGAAATCCGGATAATAATTAGGATATTCAATGACCATGATTAAAGACTCAATTCTGCCAAGACCTTAGTCAAAAGCGTATAAAAACGTGCTAAGGAATCCAGCGGCATTTTTTCGTCCGGGGTATGGACGTGGAACAAATCAGGACCAATGGATACGGCATCCAGGCCGTCCATGGCGCTGACCAACAGGCCGGTTTCCAGGCCGGCGTGCAGGGCTTCTACTTTCATGTCCTTTCCGAACAAGGATTGATAGGTGGCAAGGAGGCAGTCCCGGAGCGGGGATACTTCCTGATATGCCCAGCCGGGATACCGGCCGGAAACCGCCATGGTGAAGCCGAAGGCTTCCGCAGCAAGACGGATGCGGTTTAAAGCTTCCTCTTCCAGGGAGTCTACAGAACTACGGGCCATGCAGGCGTAAGTGCAACTGGCATCTTCTGTACGGACAATTCCTAAGTTGGAAGAGGAAACAACGGCACCGTCCAGCTGCGCATTCCGTGAAAGGACGCCATTCGGCGTCAGCAGAATGGCGCTGGCAAGGGCCTGCCCGTCGGCCGCTGTCATGGCGTGCACTTGGCGGTCCTCCTGTAGGCAGAAGTGGAATTTAAAGTCCGGCTCTTGCGGACGGATTTCGTTGTGATAATTATTCCGTAAATGTTCCAGCATGGCAATGGCACGGTCTGCGGAATCAGAGGTGCGGTATAGGACCGTGGCAGAGCACTCCCGCGGAATGGCATTGTCCATGCCACCGCCGTTAAAGTCAACCAACTGAACATAAGGGTTGTCTGCAAACAGGTTTGATAAGGTGCGTGCCATTAACAAAATGGCATTGCAGTGGTTTAAGTCTATGTCTGTTCCGGAGTGGCCGCCCAGCAGGCCCTCAATGGTAATGCTGATGAGAAAGCCTTGGGCTTCGTGACGCCGAATGGCACGTGTGGTGTCTACCCGTGCACCACCGGCAGAACCGACTACGCAGACGCCCTCTTCTTCGGAGTCCAGATTGATTAACCGGGTGCTTTTCAGGCAAGTGGGACTTACTTTGGAAGCACCAAGTAAGCCGATTTCTTCTCCTGTAGTAAACAGGCATTCCAGTGGCGGATGGGTCAGCTCTTTGTCTTCTAAGATGGCCAGCATCATGGCTACGGCAATGCCGTCATCTGCACCAAGGGTGGTTCCATTGGCAGTCAGTGCACCGTCTTGTATCAGTAATTCAATTCCTTCGGTTTGAAAATTGTGGGAGCAGGAGGACAGCTTTTCACAAACCATATCCATATGCCCCT
The DNA here is from genome assembly GCA_963623075.1 of Bacteroidaceae bacterium. Classification (GTDB taxonomy): domain Bacteria; phylum Bacillota; class Clostridia; order Oscillospirales; family Acutalibacteraceae; genus RUG420. The sequence continues at coordinate 187,428 of CAVFJZ010000001.1, read as the reverse complement.
GAAGGGCAAGAAACGGGGCTGCTTCGCCTCCGTTTTGTCCCGGCTTCCGAATCAGCACATTCAGTGCTTCATCTTGCTCCGCCTCCAGGCCATGTTCTTTTGCAAACTGCATCAAAAAATTGCTGATGCCGGCTTCATTTCCGGACCCTCTTGGAATAGCGGAAATTTGTTCAAAAAAGGATAAAACATTTGCCGGTTCCCATCCGGCGAATAAGTCTGTCATGGTGTCTAATGCCTTCTTTTAAGTGGTATAAGTAATGTTGTATGGATTAAAAGGAAAGGGTATTTACCTTTTCTGTTAATTCTATAATTTGATCCCGATAAAACGCAATCAAAGCCGGCCCTTCCGGCTGATCCTGTAAGCGACGAATGGATCTGCGCAGTAAACGAGTATATCCCAGCAATTTTGCTTTGTTTTCTTGTGCTTCCAAGATAACCGGATCTTTGGTTTCAAAATATTCTTCCAGTGTTCGTTTCCAGAAGGTGCCGGCAAGTTCCCATGGAATACCAAGAAACTCATCAATGATGCTGTGGTCCAGTACGGAAAATCCGCGAAATGCGTTAAAGATGGAAGCAAAGTCAAAGACCGGCGCTCCGTAAGACAGCGTGTCCATATCAATTAGAATGGTTTCTCCATTCTGGAGCATAACATTGCGCGTATGGTAGTCTCCGTGAATCAGATGGTGATCCTCCGGAATGGCCTGCACCATGGCATATAATTTTTCCCATGTTTCTGCCGGAAGGTGTTCTTTCAGAAAATCTACCCAACCAATAACAACCTTCTTTTCATCCGGGAAATCTTCCGGGGAAACTTCTGTGGCGTGGATTTGCTTTAAGAGACGTACAAAAACGTGTAAATATTCTTCCAGATTTTCCGGGTGCGCTTTTAATAATTTACTGAGGGATTTGGCGGACAATAATTCAAAAACGGAGCCGTAGCTGTTGCCGACTTTTACTACATCGTACGGGATGGCGGTATTAATGCCGGATACAAAGGCTTTGCGAGCCAGTTCTCTTTCATTTTGAATTTCCGGAAGTGCGTCCGGATTGCGGTATACTTTGACAACGGTTTCCGGATCAATTCGGTAAACCAGCCCGTTGGAACCTTGCCCAATTAAAGTGCAACCTTCCACAGATAGTTGCCGATAGGCTTTCTGTACGGGCAGCATTTCTGTAAATCCGGTCATTTCCAAAATATCATAGACTTCGGAAGAGGCATTGATCAGCTGTAAATCCGGGTGGTCTTTTCGGAGACGTAGGATGACACGCAGCCCGGCACTGGAAATGTAAACCAGTTCTTCCGCATCTAAGATATAAGAAAGGCCCGGATTGGCATCAACGACCTTTTTACAGTCTGCTTCCACAGCGGCAGCGTTATTGGTATCAATGCGCCCTTCCAGGCAGAGGTAGAGGGTGTTGTTTTCCTGATAGGTTTTCATAAACGGGGCGTCCTTCCTGACGTAATTTAGTCGTGATTAAAGATTTCATGCAACAGCTGCAGATATTCCTGATAAGCGTCGGTATGTTCCAGCTGATTTGTATATTCGGCAATTCGTTCGTAATACCACTGTTGCATGGCAGGGTCTTTTTGGTTGAAGTGTTCCCACAAGGCGGGCCCTTCGGCACGGTAAGAGCGGGCATAGGAACGAAGATTGGCCAATTTGTCACTGAGCCACAGAATTTTAATATCTCTGTCTGTGGTTTGCTTTAACTCCTGTAAGGATTCCTGCTTTCGGATTTGCCAAGTGTCTTCGGGCGGGCGGTCCTGCCGCTTGTCTTCGGTTTCGCTTTTGACCAGTTCATAAACGCGAGGACCGAATTTTTCTTGAATTTCGTTGAGGGAAACACCGGCATCTTCCACTACATCGTGCAATACGGCAGCAGCCAGCAAGTCCTGATTATTGGAGATGGTGGATGCAATGGAAGCTACTTCCAACGGATGCAGGATGTACGGTGTGTAGGAGAGCTTCCGTGTCATACCGGCGTGTTTTTCCGTGGCAAAGTAAATTGCCTGATCTAATAAATCCATAGGTTTTCTGTCAAATCCTTTTCTGTAAAGTTAAGATGTTTTGACCGTCTTTTTGCTGATAAGACATATCGTCCATGGTCTTCTTTACCAGAAAGATGCCAAGGCCGCCAACGGTACGGTCTTCCGCCTTTTGGCTGATGTCCGGTTCATCCCGATCCAACGGGTTAAACGGAATGCCACTGTCTGTAAATTGCAAACTGAAAACATTATCTTTGTAACGGGTACCAAGGGTAATATTTCCGGATTGTCCAATATAAGCATAATGAGCAATGTTCACAAAGACCTCTTCCGCAGCAAGGGAAATCTGCATGGCATCTTTGGGATTACAAGGAGTTTTTTCCAATTCCTGCTCTACAAAGGCTATGGCTGAGGCTAGTTCCGCGTCAGAGGCGGGAAAGGTTTGCTCGGTAAATTCCGTATTATGGGCGGCTTTGCGAAACTCCATTAGGAGCATGGTAATGTCATCAAACTGAGCGGCATTTCCGGCAAAGTCGGCCAGTTCCTGCCGCAGGTTCAGAAGAAGATCATAAATGTCATCTCCGCCGTGCTGCGTCAGATAAGCGGCAAGGCGGTCCGGACCGTACAGCTGGTTTGCTTCGTTCATGGTTTCGGTAACGCCGTCTGTATACAGGAACAAGCGATCTCCGGGATCCATGTGCATGGTACCCAGTTTATATTTCATGCCGTCCATGGCACCAAGCACCAGACCCGGACGGCTCTTTACGTAACGGAAGGTGCCATCTTTCTGCCGAAGCAGCGGCGGGGTGTGGCCGGCATTGGCATAATGCAATTCACCGGTTTCCAGATCCAGAACGCCCATCCAGGCAGTAACAAAGTATCCGGTGTCATTGCCTTCGCACAAACTATGGTTCATCCGTGTAAAGACTTCATTTGGCTCCAGCCCCAGTTGTGCATGGTTCTTCATCAGGATTTTGGCAATGACCATAAACAAGGCGGCCGGAACACCTTTTCCGGAAACGTCTCCAACTGCAATAGCCAGGTGCTTCTGGTCTATCATATACATATCATAGAAGTCGCCGCCGACCTCTTTGGCCGGTTCCATGGTGGCAAAAATGGAAAATTCATCATGCTCCGGGAACGGCGGGAAAATGTTCGGCAACATATTGGCTTGAATGTCGGTGGCAATGCTGAGCTCGGCGCTGATACGCTCTTTTTCTTTCAAGGAGTCCACCATCTGATTAATGCTGTCCCCAATGTGCCCCAATTCGTCTTTGGACTTCATCTGTAGCGGCTCTTCCGGGAATTCTCCGGAGCCGACTTCGTCCAGGTAAGAGTCTATGCGGGCAAGGCTTTTGCTCCATTTTACCGTGCGATTCAGTATTAATGCGAATGCCAAAATTAACATGATGCCAAGAAGCAATAACAGTCCTTGCTTCAGGTTTTTTGTGGCACTTTCCAGTTCGGAAACTTCTCTGCCGTCTACCAAAATGCCGATGTTGTTGCCATCCGCGTCATAAACGCACTGGTAATAACAGTAAACCATGGTGCCTGCGGCGTTGGCTTCTCCGGAGAAATAACCTTCTTTGTCTAAAATATCTGCAACGGTTTTATCAATGTAAGTGCCGATGATAACTTGCCCATCCGCACCTTTGGTGGACCCGGCAACGCGGATGTAATGCCCTTGTTGGTATCCGGTTTTCCGGTCTCCTACCCAAGTCAGTTCATCGTCATTATCGGTTTTCATGAAGACATAGGAGAAGGTTCCTGTATTTTGCTGTAGCTTCCGAAAAGGCTCGGTGTTGGCGGCTTCCAAGGTGCCGTCTCCAAGACAAACGTCTCCCTTATAAATGCAACCCTCCCGAATGGACCAGTCACCTTCGCCAATCAGGTCGGAAACGTACTGCAAATTGGATTTCAGAAGGGTAGTCATCATTTCCTTTTCCTGCTGGTCAACCACATAGGTGATGGCAGTGGAAATGCTGGCATACAAGATGGCGCCACTGATCAGAACAATCAGAAACACCTTGGATGCCATGGTATGCAATTTAAAGAATACTTTTATTTTTTCTTTGTTCATGGTGCGCCCTTCCTTCTGTTAAACAATCGTAAGAATATCTGAAAAACCGGTCATATCCAGGATGTCTTGAACCGTGCTGTTAACATGGGACAGAGTCATGGATCCGTTGCCGGTTAATTGCTTTTGCGCGGTCAGCAAGACGCGCAATCCGGCAGAGGAAATATAGTCCAGCTCTGTAAAATCCAAAATCAGTTGGTTGCTTTTTTCCAAGGCACTGTTAATGGCCGTAGAAAGCTCCGGGGAGGAAAGGGTGTCTAATCGCCCGGAAAGGGCAAGGGTAATAGCGGTTCCGTTTTCCGTTACAACGATGTTCATAGGGGTCTGACTCCTTTCAGCTTTATCCGAGGTTTTATACCGGAATTTAAGTCCTATTATAAAGCAGGGACTAAGACAAGAAAAGAAAAAAATAAAGACCACGCAACTAACTTAGTTGCGTGGTCTTTTGTGGTGACCCGGACGGGAATCGAACCCGTGTTACCGCCGTGAAAGGGCGGTGTCTTAACCGCTTGACCACCGGGCCATTTGGTAGCGGGAGTAGGATTTGAACCAACGACACCCCGGGTATGAACCGAGTGCTCTAGCCAACTGAGCTATCCCGCCATGTGTTAAAGCAAGAGTCATTATAACGGAATCCTATGGGGCTTGTCAACACCTTTTTTTGTATCCTTTAGCTGTTTGGCAAAAGGAGGGATTTTAGCTCTTCCGGGGTGTGGGCAATGGCGTCGGCTCCGGCGGCAAGGAGCTCCTGCTCCGAGCCAAAGCCGTAGGTGACGCCGATGGCGCTGACCCCGGCCTTTTTTCCGCCGGTAACGTCATAGTGGCGGTCTCCGACCATGCAGATGTCCGGGCCGGCCTGTAGGTTCAGCTGTGCTAAAGCACAGCCAACCAAATACGTTTTGTCGGCATTTTTGTTGTGCAGCTCCGGGCCAATTACGGCATCCAGCAAATCCTCAATGCCGACAAACGGCACGGCCATCTGCAGAAAGTGAAGCGGCTTGGAAGACGTTACGGCGGTTTTAATACCGGCCGCCTTCAGCGCCTCCAGTAGTTCCCGTATGCCGGGATATAAGTCTAATTCAAAGACGCCTTGTTTCTGATAGTAAACACGATACAAATTCACCAGTTCCGAAGTAAGGGGCTCTTCTGTACCGTAAACATGGGAATAACCGTCATATAAAGGAGGGCCGATAAAATAATCCAAAGCGGCCGGATCGCCAACAGGAATACCTTTTTCTGCTAAGGAAAAACGAATGGCATTTTTAATGCCTCGTTCTGTGTTGGCTATGGTACCGTCAAAATCAAAGAAAACTGCGCGAATGGCTTGCATAGATGACCCCTCCTTGCTGTTGTTCATTATACTGTAGGAATGGTATAATCAGCAACGGTGATTCTCATGACTGAAACAACCGTGCGTCGCGTCATTTTCTTGGACGAGTTACGCGGCTTTTGTATTTTGTGCATGATTCTGTATCATGCACTCCTCTTGCTAGATCAATTCTTTTTTGTAAAGACGGCAGGGACTGTTTGGCACTGGCTTTCCTATATTCAGCCACTGTATGTGCTTGCTTTCCTGATGATCAGCGGTATCAGCTCACGGCTAAGTCATTCCAATTGGAAACGAGGGTTGAAGTTGGCGGTCATCAGCGTCTGCATTACCCTTTTGACGGTGCCGGTAGCCCATGCCGTTTCCTTTCATGGAATGGAAGACTATTTTGGTATTCTGCATTGCTTGGCAGCCTGCATTTTGCTTTTTGTTGCCACAGAAAAAGTTTTGTCTAAGGTAAAACCGGAACTTGGCATTGCGGTTTGTATTGCCCTTTACGGTATCAGTGCCTTATTTTTTCCTATGACCATAGACAGTGCTACAAATGCCTTCTTTTGGCTTGGCATACACAATGCCGACTTTGTTTCCATGGACTATTGCCCGTTATTGCCGTTAGTATTTCCCTTTTTCTTAGGCACTTTTCTTGGGATTGCCGTAAAAGAAGGACGCATTCCGACCTGGATGTACCGGCCTCATATTCGCTTTTTTGCTTTTGTCGGCCGGCATGCACTTTGGATTTATCTTTTGCATGTGCCTCTTCTGTATGGACTTTTTACGCTTTATTTTAAACTGTTTTAAGGAGCTTTTTTATGACCAAAAAAGAGCGCGCCCGCGCTGCGGTGGAACAACTGAAAATCATGTATCCGGATCCGGAATGTTCTTTGGAAGCGCAGGACCCGTATCAGCTGTTGGTGGCAACTCGCTTGTCCGCGCAATGCACGGATGCCAGAGTCAATTTGGTTACGCCGGCCCTTTTTGCCGCTTTTCCAACTCCGGAAGCCATGTCCAAAGCACCGGTAGAAGAAGTGGAAGAACTGATTCGCTCCACCGGGTTTTATCACACCAAGGCAAGAGACTTAGTCATTATGGCACAGCAACTGTTAGACCGCTTTGGCGGCAATGTGCCGGACAATATTGAAGACTTAACTTCGTTGCAGGGCGTTGGCCGAAAAACAGCCAATCTGATTTGCGGAGACATTTACCATGTGCCGGGCTCTGTGGTTACGGACACGCACCTAATTCGTATTGCCAACCGCATTGGCTTGGTGGAAACCAAGGATCCTAAAAAGGTAGAGCTGGAGCTGCGCAAGCTGTTGCCACCGGAAGAAAGCAATAACTTTTGCCACCGCTGCGTTATGCACGGGCGCGCTTGCTGCACGGCCCGAAAGGCCCATTGCGAAAACTGCGCCTTAACGGAGATTTGCAAAAAGAAGATTGCAAAATAATGCATTTTCATTAAAATACTCTATAGGCGCATTTTTGCGCCGCCTTACGGGCCTATAGCTCAGCTGGGAGAGCGTTCGGTTCGCATCCGAGAGGTCGAGGGTTCGAATCCCTTTAGGTCCACCACAACGAAAGCACTGCCGTTTGGCAGTGCTTTCTCTTTGCTCTATTCCAAATTTAGTTTAAAACTGTTTTTGTAGAATTCCAGTAATCCGTCATCCCGCATTTTTCCAAGCTCTTTGGAAAGGGCGCTGCGGTCCAGATTCAAGTAATCTGCCAACTGCTGGCGGTTAAAGGGAATCTGAAAGGTGGCGCTTCCGCTTTTGGCGGCTTGCGTAGACAAATAAAGCATTACCCTTTCCCGAATGGTTTTGGGCGAGGTACAGAAAATACGGTTAGATAAAAGCAGATTTTTCTGTACGGTAATACGAAGAATATTATTGAGTAGTTTAGGGTACCAGGTCTGCTGTGCGTTTTCTTCGCGCAGCAGACTTTTTATGTCCAGAAAAAGAATAGTGCAAAGCTCTGCCGCTACCGCATCCACCATCATTGGCTCGCCGGCAATGGCATACGTTTCGGCAAACACCTGCCCGGCAGGAACATGACTTAAAATACTTTTGTTTCCCCAGGGATCCATACTTTCTATATGGACACTGCCGCTTTGTACAATGCCGATTTCGTGGACCGGGTCTCCCGAACGAAGGATGATGGAATCCTTGGGAAAGGTGCGGACGTTCAGATAAGAAGAAACAATGTCTGTGACTTCGGCATCTGTGAAATTCTGAAATAAAAAAGAAGGATTCATAAAATGCTCCGTTTCGTGGTTATAACCACATAATTACTGGTTCTATTACACTATACTAAACGCAGAAAAGCAACTCTACTCTTAGGATGAAGACAAAGGAGCAACGTATGATTAGAAAAATTATTCAGATTGATGAAGAAAAATGTAACGGCTGTGGCGCATGTGCCAACGCATGCCATGAAGGTGCCATTGAAATGGTAAATGGCAAAGCCAAATTAATGCGAGAGGACTATTGTGACGGCATGGGCGACTGTTTGCCGCAGTGCCCGACCGGTGCCATTACGTTTGTGGAGCGGGAAGCCGCTGCATATGATGAACAGGCAGTAGAGGGCGTGGCGTCACCTGCCGCAAAGTTGCAATCCCAGTTGGGCCAGTGGCCGGTGCAGATTAAATTGGTCCCGATTAACGCGCCTTATTTTGACGGTGCCAAGCTCCTGATTGCAGCTGATTGTACAGCATATGCTTATGCCAACATGCACCAGGACTTCATGCGCGGCAAAATCACGTTAATCGGCTGCCCGAAGCTGGATGCCGTAGATTACACAGAAAAACTGACCGAAATTATCCGAAGCAACAATATTCAGTCCGTTACCGTTGTCCGCATGGAAGTACCCTGCTGTGGCGGACTCCAAATGGCGGCCATAAATGCCCTGAAAAACAGTGGCAAGTTTATCCCGTGGCAGGTAGTCACCATTTCCATTGACGGAAAAATCTTGGATTAAAATAAAAAACTGACTCGCCCGGGCAATATAGCTCCTTTGCCATGATATAATAAGATTGTCCAATTTCAATTTTTAATTGCAAAGGAGGAAGTAGAATGCAAGAAAAGAAGGTTGCAGTTGTTACCGGCGCGGCTCGCGGAATGGGCTTTGCTGCCGCTAAGAAACTCTGCGAAAAGTACCATGTTATTCTGACAGATGTAAACCAGGAAAATCTGGATGCCGCTGTGCAGGAGCTGACGGATGCAGGATTCTCCTGCGAAGGGAAAAAGGTGGATGTAAGTGACCGCGGGGCCGTGGCCGAACTGGCACAGTACGCTGCCACCAAAGGGCAGGTTCAGGCCTCCGTAAACATTGCAGGACTGTCTCCGTCTATGTCCGATGCGAAGAAGATTTGGACAGTAAATGCCCTTGGCACCATTTATATGGCCGAGGAATTTACCAAGGTTATGACAGATGGGGCCTGCATTTTAAACTTCTCGTCTATGTCCGGAGATATGTTGCCGGATTTGGCAGTTATTCGCATGTTCCACAATTTGGCAGGCCGGAACCTGGAAGCATACAAAAAGGTAATCTACAAGATTCTGGATTTGATGCCGGCTACCTTCGGCCCGGCCATAGGTTATATGCTGTCTAAGAATTTTGTAAATTATTATGCGGCTCTGTATTCCAGAAAGCTGGTAGATACTGGAATTCGCTGTGTTACCATCAGCCCCGGCGATTTTGCCACACCAATGGGCATGCTGGAAAAGGACGGCGCCGCCACTTATCTTCCGGGGGCCTCTATTCGTCGTTTCGGCCAGCCGGAAGAAATGGCCTTCTTAGTTGACTGCGTAGTAGATGAGCGCAACAGTTATCTGACCGGCTGTGAAATTTTGAATGACGGCGGCGTCATTGCCAGCCTGCGCACCAGCATGCTGTACAATATAAAGGCTACGGTGAAAGCGGCTATCAATCAGTATCATCTGGCAGAAAAGTTCCCGATACTGAAGGCCTTTGTGAAATAAGGTAACTTTAGCAAAACAAACGCCCTGCGCAAGTTGCGCAGGGCGTAGTACTTTTTGGCAAGCCTTACCTTGTTAGCCTTGGACTTTTTCCATGGCCTTGCGGAGCGGGAGCGCAAGGGCAACCGCTAAAACGGTGCAGGTAATGGCTTCAATGAAACCGTTAATGCCAACAAAAGCAACCGTGAAAGCAAAAACATTGGTGCTTCCCAGTTGGGTGGCAAAGCCTTGTATTAAATCTGTTTTCCAGAAGAAGGCAAGTAAAGTGGTCATGAAGAACAGCGTATTTAACAGTGCGCCCGCAAGGCCGCTGACGCCGTACGCCAAGGCGTTTTTCTTCTTAAACGCTTTGAAGATGAGTCCGCAGAGCCACCCCATCAGACAGCGGGTAGGTACACAGACAAGGAAGGTGGCCACCGGGCGAATCTGGAACAGAAGAACGCCGAAGGCGGACAAGCCACTGACGGCTTGAATAAAGCTGGTAATACCAAATGCCAGGCCAAGGATGGCTCCGGCTTTTTCATCCAGCAAGGTTGCGCCCAGGATAACCGGAATGGTAATCAGGGCAATTTCCAGTCCTGCGGTTTTAATGTAGCCAATGGGGGTGAAGGCCATTAACAGAAGAATGGCCAGCAGCACCGACAGCTCCGTTAAATACAGGATCCGTGGATTGACACGTGCTTTTTTCATATGAAATTGTCTCCTTTGCTACTGCTCCCAAATGGGATGCAATGCGTATTGGCAATTCAGGAATTGCGCCCTCATGATAGCTTGCGCAAGGTCTTTTGTAAAGCTTTTTCTGCTACACTTGAATAATTATACTGCTCCTTACCGGATTTTTCTCCGTTTTCGGAAGCTTTTGTTTGCTTATTGCATATTAATACGTATATAATACAAGCATGTTATTTTATTAATTGGGAGGAATTATTCATGAAAAGCGTAAAGAAGATTTTAGCTCTTATCATGGTCTTGGCAATGACAGTTGCTTTTGCCGCTTGCGGTGGGTCGGATGACAGTAACTCGCAGAAGGTAAAATTAATTAACATTGCATTGACCGAAGAGGAATATGCTTATGGTGTTAATAAAGATGAACCGGAACTGCTGGCGCAGCTGAATGACTTTGTTCAGAAGAGCAAAGAAGATGGCACGCTGGAAGAAATCATGAACCATTACTTTGGAGACGGCACTCCGGTTGGTGTAGAACTTGGCACAGAAGACTCTGCCAAGGATCAGCTGATTATTGCTACCAACTGTGAATTTGCTCCGTTTGAATACCTGGACGGAAGCTTAGCTTATGGCGTTGACATGGAAATGATGAAGGCCTTTGCTGATTCCATCGGCAAGGAGCTGGTTATTAAAAACATGGAATTTGACTCTGTTTTGACCTTTATTGATGCCGGCTACGGCGATGTAGCTGCCACCGGTCTGACAAAGAATGAAGACAGAGAAAAGTATGTAACCTTCTCTGACTCCTATTATGATGCAAACCAGATGATTATTGTAAAGGAAAACGATACTCGCTTTGACAATTGCAAGACGCTTGCGGATGTAGAAGAAGTTTTGAATGGCTTAGATTCCAGCACAAAGATTGGTGCGCAGAATGGTACAACCGGTAAGCTCTACATTGAAGGTGATGAAGGCTTCGGCTTTGCCGGACTGAAAGCCACCGCCATGGGTTATTCCAACGGTGCACTTGCTGTACAGGATATGCTGAACGGCAACATTGACTTTGTTATCATTGATGAAGCTCCGGCTAAGTCTTTGGTAGAAAAGTATAATGCAGTAGCATAAAGCATAAATGTAATGCCGGGGGAGGGAGCACGTCCCCCGGCTTTTTTTAAAGGATGTTGTTATGAATAATTGGGGCTTAAAATGGACTACCTTTGTGAACAGCTTCATTGGAAAAGAAGCGTATAAACAGGTCTTAATCGGCTTGGAAAATACCGCCATCATTGCCCTTGGCGGGCTTTTGATAGGCTTGGTAATTGGTACGCTGATTGCAGTTGTTCGCTTGCTTCCTCAGAAAAATACGGCAACCGGCATTTTTAAGCGGCTGGCTTCTGTTTATGTCGGCTTCTTTCGCGGTACACCAATGGTAGTACAATTGTTGCTTGGCTATTATGTTTTGTTCCCGCTACTTGGTATTCGGGGCGTTCAGGCGCTGGTTGTTGCCATTGTTATCTTTGGCATGAACTCCGGTGCTTACGTTTCGGAAATGATGCGTGGCGGTATCCTATCTGTAGATTACGGACAGACAGAAGCAGGCCGCGCCATAGGACTTACGTACGGACAGACCATGATGAAAATTGTCATCCCACAGGCTGTTAAAAATATTATTCCGACTTTGGGCAACGAATTTATTACATTAATAAAGGAAACGTCTGTAGTTGGCTATATTGCCTGTACGGATTTGTGCGTGGCATTCCGGAACATCGGCGCCAGCAACTATGAATTTATGGTTCCGTACCTTGTCATGGCGGTAATGTACATTGTCATCGTCTTGGTCCTGACCACGCTTGTAAATGCACTGGAAAGGAGGCTGCGGAAGAGCGATGCCAGATAACATTATTTTGAGTGCAAGACACCTTTATAAAACGTTTCAGAAAGCACAAGGCATGGTGACAGCGCTGCAAGACGTCAGCTGTGACATTGCAAAGGGCGAACGGATTGCTATTATCGGCCCATCCGGCTCCGGTAAATCCACTTTTCTCCGCGCCTTGAATCTGCTTGGAGAGCCTACTTACGGGGAAGTCTGGTTTGAAGATCAGCTTCTGACCCCGGCAGACCCGTATCTGCACTGGGACGTTATGGAGGCTTCTAAGACCTATCAAAAACTGTATCCTTCTTTTGCGAGTCAGCATTCTGATTTGTCTCCGGAGGAGGCCAGAGAAGCCCTGATTCAAATAATTAAAGCGGAAGATCTTTTGAAAGAGAAACACGAAGGTCGCGCTTATAATGAAAAAATGAAGCAGATTGAAAAGGATCATACCCTGGATATTAATCAGGCGCGCCAAAGAATTGGAATGGTGTTCCAACATTTTAATCTGTATAACAACATGACTATTTTGGAGAATGTAACGCTTGGACCAACGAAGCTGCTGGGAAAGAAGCCGGAGGAAGCGAAGGAAAGAGCAATGGAATTGCTGGAGCGGGTCAACCTGGCTGATAAGGCAGGAGACTACCCGGTACAGCTGTCCGGCGGCCAAAAGCAGCGGATTGCCATTGTGCGGGCGCTTGCTATGAATCCGGAGGTTATGCTCTTTGATGAACCGACTTCTGCCTTGGATCCGGAAATGGTTGGCGAAGTGCTGGATGTTATGAAAGAACTGGCGGAAGAAGGCATGACCATGGTTATTGTTACCCATGAAATGGGATTTGCTCGCGAAGTGGCATCCCGCGTGCTCTTCATGGCCGATGCCAAGTTGGTGGAAGAGGGAACGCCGGAAGAAATCTTTGACAAGCCTCAGTCAGAACGGTTGCAAGATTTTCTGTCAAAGGTTTTGTAAGAATCTGTGCAAACTGTAAAGGCTGATTAACGTTTCGTAATGAAAACCTTGTCAAGCATTTCTTTTTCCGCAAATTGGAAGAAAATACCGTAAAAGCCATAATTACGCCATAAAAAAATCTACTTTTGGACTGTTTCCGCAGAGTTTTGAACAATTATCCTCAAAAAAATAATACAGAAAGTTGTATTTTTCTAAATTAGAACTAAAAATAGGGTATTGACACGAATAATCCGCAAAAACAAGCCAAAAACACGGTTAAGAAGTCCAAAAACAGAGCCGCGTCGGTGGAGAAAATCCTGCCGAATGCGGCTCTTTTGCTGCTTTTTTCATAAATTGGCCACATTTTAATACAGATTGTTGTTAAACACCCTTAAAAGAATGTTTCACGCCGCTGCTTCTTGTTTTGGCATCTATGGATTCTTGGTTGTTCTCAGAACAAATAGCGGATAAAATAAATATCCTAAAGCAAAAAAAGGGAGGATTTACAAATGGCGGCACCTTTGGCAGATCGCATTCGGCCGGAAACGCTGGACGACATTGTCGGACAGCGGCATCTTCTGGGCGAAGGCAAAGCGCTGCGCAACATTATTCAGTCCGGCACCATCCCGAATTTGATTTTTTACGGGCCGTCCGGAACGGGGAAAACAACCCTTGCCAGCATTATTGCAAAACAAACCAATAAGCGGCTGTACCGTCTAAATGCTACCAACGCCTCCATTTCTGATATTAAGGATATGGTGTCGGAGCTGAATACCTTGGCGGCGCCGAATGGAATATTGCTGTATTTGGATGAAATCCAATACTTTAATAAGAAGCAGCAGCAAAGTTTGCTGGAGTATCTGGAAAGCGGAGACATTACCATGATTGCCTCCACAACAGAAAATCCATATTTTTATGTATATAATGCGGTCATCAGCCGTTGCACGGTCTTTGAATTTAAGAGCGTCAGTGCGGCGGATATTGAACAGGCCGTGCAACGGGCCTTCCGCGTTTTAGCGGAAGAGGCCGGCGTGTCGTACCAATTGGAAGACGGCGTCAGCATGGCTATTGCCAGCGCCTCCGGGGGCGATGTACGCAAATCCATAAATACAGTGGAGCTGTGCGCTCTGTCCTGCGGACCGGATGCAGTTATTACATTAGACTTGGTGGAACAGCTGACGCAGAAGTCCTCCATGCGGTACGACCGCGCCGGAGATGACCACTATGATATTTTAAGCGCTTTTCAGAAAAGTCTGCGGGGGTCGGATCCGGATGCCGCCCTGCACTATTTGGCAAGGCTTTTATCTGCCGGAGATCTGCCATCTGCCATTCGGCGTCTGATGGTTTGCGCTTGCGAAGATGTGGGTTTGGCTTACCCGCAAATCATACCTATAGTAAAGAACGCTTGTGATATTGCCTTGCAGGTCGGCTTACCCGAGGCCCGCATCCCTTTGGCGGACGCGGTGGTCCTTGTTGCCACCAGTCCGAAATCCAACAGCGCGTACTTGGCGTACGGCGCTGCGGAAGCGGACGTGCAGTCGGGCAACTTCGGCGCTATTCCGCGCCGCCTGCAGAACAAACACTTTGATGGCGAAGACAACCCCAACAAGGGCCAGTTCTACCTTTATCCACATGATTATCCAAATCATTGGGTAAAGCAACAGTATTTACCGGATGCCATTAAAGATGCGGTTTACTACACGCCCGGAGAAAACAAAGTAGAACAAGCGGCCAAGGCGTATTGGGAGGCTATAAAAAGCATGTGAAAAGTGACAGAACTATACGGGAAAACATTGTAAAAAAAGCAGAAATTTCTCAGAAAAAACTATTGCATCAAGGGTATCGGTATGGTATATTTTTTAGGCACGTGAATTGGGCCTGTTGCGCCCAAAATCACGCAGAGATATGCGAAGATGCGGGAGGTGGCCGTCCCCGAGACGGGAAATTTCCGCGGAGTATGTCCGATTTTAAACCGGGCGAAACAAATAACGGCAAATCAATCTGACTTGAAAAAGACTCGCAAAAAGATTGAACTGCCATGCTGTTTTGTCACCCGAAAGCAGAGCTGCTCACGAGCTTTGGCCTTCAGGTTTTTTAAATACTGACTGGGGAAACGCCCGGTTGGGTTTACAAAATAGCAATAAGCCCGCCATACTTATCGCTCTAGGAGGAGTAAAAATGGCAGTAAAAGAAAAGATCAGAATCAGACTCAAAGGCTATGATCACAACTTAGTTGACATTGCAGCCGAAAAGATCGTTGAAACCGCAAAGCGCACAGGCGCTAAGGTATCCGGTCCGGTTCCCCTTCCTACTGAAAAGGAAGTTGTTACCATCCTTCGTGCTACTCACAAGTACAAGGACAGCCGGGAACAGTTTGAGCAAAGAACCCACAAAAGACTCATCGACATTCAGAGACCTTCCAACAAAACTGTTGAAGCTCTGACTGGTCTTGAGCTTCCTGCCGGTGTTGAAATCGAAATCAAGCTGTAAAGCAAACAGTTCTGACTACATCGCCAGAACGCAGATTTCATCCCGTAGGGTCATGTTGGCAAATGCCAACCAATAACCATTAGGAGGTAGTAATTATGCAGAAAGGTCTTATCGGTAAGAAAATCGGTATGACACAGCTTTTTGACGAATCCGGAAAAGTTATCCCGGTAACCGTTGTAGAAGCTGGACCATGTACTGTTGTTCTCAAGAAGACAGAAGCTAATGACGGTTACAACGCCGTACAGCTTGGCTTCGGAGACGTTAAGGTACAGCGGGTTAACAAGCCTATGAAGGGTCAGTTTGACAAGGCAAATGTTGCCCCGAAGAAAGTTTTGAAAGAATTCAGACTGGATGATTGTGACAGCGTTAACGTTGGAGACATTCTGAAGGCTGACACCTTCGCCATCGGTGACAAGGTAGACGTCATCGGTACCAGCAAGGGTAAGGGAACCGCCGGTGCCATTAAGCGCTGGAACTTCTCTCGCCTGAAAGAAACCCACGGTACCGGTCCTAACGCGAGACATGCCGGTTCTCTGGGTGCTTGCTCGGATCCGTCCCGCGTATTCAAGGGAAAGAAATTAGCTGGTCATCTTGGTTCTGAACGCGTAACCATCCAGAATCAGGAAGTTGTTAAGGTAGATGTTGAAAACAACCTGATTGCCATCAAGGGTGCCATTCCGGGCCCGCGCGGCGGCATTGTTGTTCTCAGAGACACCGTAAAAGCATAAGAAGGAGGAGTAAGACATGCCTAGCGTAGCAGTTTATAGCGCAGCCGGTAAGAAAAACGGCACCATGGAACTGTCCGACAGCATCTTCGGCATTGAACCGAATATGTCCGTTGTTCACCTGGTTGTTGTAAATTACCTGGCAAATCAGCGTCAGGGTACACAGTCTACCCTCACCCGCTCCGAAGTATCCGGCGGCGGAAGAAAACCGTGGAGACAGAAGGGCACCGGTCGTGCTCGTCAGGGCTCCATCCGTGCACCACAGTGGAGACACGGCGGTATTGCTCTTGGTCCAAAGCCGAGAACTTACGGCTTTGACGTAAACAAGAAAGTAAAGAAGCTGGCCATGAAGTCCGTTCTTTCCGACAAGGTTGCAAATGATGCATTCCAGGTTGTAGAAGAATTTGGTCTGAAAGACATTAAGACCAAGGACATGGTTAAGGTTCTTAACGCACTTGGACAGACGAAGAAAACTCTCATCGTAACCGCTGAGAAGGACGACGTTGTTTACAAGAGTGCAAGAAACATTCAGGGCGTTAAAGTAAGCCCGGTAAACGCTATCAGCGTTTATGACATCGTCAACAGCAACAAGGTTGTTATTGCCAAGGACGCTGTTGCCAAGCTTGAGGAGGTATATGCATGAGCAAGGTAGCACAGGACATTATCCTCAAACCAATTATTACAGAAGCCAGTATGGCAAACACTGCTCTGAAGAAGTACACCTTCAAAGTAGCCAAGGATGCCAACAAGATTGAAATTGCCAAAGCAGTAGAAGAACTGTTCGGCGTACAGGTTGCCAAGGTAAACACCCTGAACGTTCGCGGTAAGCAGCGCAGACAGGGCCGTTTCGTAGGCTACACCGCATCCTGGAAAAAAGCCATCGTAACCCTGACCGAAGACTCCAAGACCATCGAGTTCTTCGAAGGCATGATTTAAGTTAGGAGGGAAAAGAAATGGCAATTCGTGTTATCAAGCCGGTTACCAACGGCACAAGAAACATGTCCGTTACTGATTACTCCGAACTTTCTAAGGTTGCTCCGGAAAGAAGCCTGTTAGAGCCGCTTTCCAAGCACTCCGGTCGTAACAGTTACGGTAGAATTACCGTTCGCCACAGAGGCGGCGGACACCGTAGAAAATATCGTGTCATTGACTTTAAGCGTCAGAAGTTTGATGTACCTGCAAAGGTTATCACTCTGGAATATGACCCGAACCGCTCTGCCAACATTGCTCTCATCCAGTATGAAGACGGCGTAAAGAATTACATTCTTGCTCCGGTTGGCCTGAAGGTTGGAGATACCGTAGAAGCCGGCCCGGATGCAGATATCAAACCGGGTAACGCACTTCCTATGGTAAACATCCCAGTTGGTACTTTCGTACACAACGTAGAACTTTACCCGGGCCGCGGCGGTCAGTTTGCAAGAGCTGCCGGTAACGCTGCTCAGCTTATGGCAAAGGAAAACGGCAAAGCTCTTCTCCGTATGCCATCCGGCGAACTTCGTAACGTGCCGGTTAGCTGCATGGCCACAGTTGGCCAGGTTGGCAACACCGACCACGAAAACGTAAAGCTTGGTAAAGCAGGCCGTACCCGTCATAAGGGTATTCGTCCAACCGTTCGTGGTTCTGTAATGAACCCGAATGACCACCCGCACGGTGGTGGTGAAGGTAAGTCCCCGATCGGCCGTCCGGGCCCTGTTACTCCGTGGGGTAAACCTGCACTGGGTTATAAGACGCGTAAGCACAACAAGAAGTCCGATAAGATGATCGTAAGACGTCGGAACGGCAAATAATCGTGAAAGGAGTTATGCATCATGAGTAGATCTTTAAAGAAAGGCCCATACGTGGAGCCGAAACTGCTCGCAAGAGTACAGAAGATGAACGAAGCCGGTGAAAAGATCGTTTTGAAGACCTGGAGCCGTTCCTCCACTATCTTCCCAGATTTCGTTGGTCATACCTTCGCAGTTCACGACGGACGTAAGCACGTTCCCGTATACGTTACTGAGGACATGGTAGGACACAAACTCGGTGAATTCGCACCGACCAGAACATACAGGGGCCACGCAGGTTCCAAGACATCAGGCAAGTAAGGAGGGTGTAAATAATGGAAGCAACTGCTAAGGTTACATTCGTAAGAATTGCACCTCGCAAGGTACAGATCGTTCTGGATCTGATCCGCAACCAGCCGGCCGACAAGGCCATGGCTATTCTCAAGCACACCCCGAAAGCTGCAACAGAGGTTCTTGAGAAACTGTTAAAGTCCGCAATGGCAAACGCTGAAGTTAAGGGTATGGACATCAGCCGGCTTTACATTTCTGAATGTTATGTAAACCAGGGACCAACTCTGAAGCGTATGAGACCAAGAGCACAGGGCCGTGCATATGGAATTGACAAGAAAACATCCCATATCACCATGGTGCTTAAGGAAGCAGAATAAAGGAGGAGGTTGAAACAATGGGACAGAAAGTTAACCCAACTGGACTCAGAATTGGTGTTATCAAAGACTGGGAATCTCGCTGGTATGCCGGCAAGAACACTTTCGGTGACACACTGGTAGAAGACTACAATCTCAGAAAATACCTTCTTCAGACTCTGAAGCCAGCAGGCGTACCAAAAGTAGAAATTGAACGTGATGCAAAGCGCGTTCGCATTAATATCCACTGTGCAAAGCCGGGTATTGTTATCGGCCGCGGCGGTTCTGAAATTGAAAAGCTGAAAGCAGTATGTGAAAAGAAGCTCGGCAAGCCGGTTTCCATTAACATTATTGAAATTAAGCAGCCGGACCTGGACGCACAGCTTGTTGCAGAAAACATTGCCGGTCAGCTGGAAAGACGTATTTCTTATCGTCGTGCCACTAAGCAGGCAATCGGCAGAACCATGAGACTGGGAGCCAAAGGTATTAAGGTACAGTGCGGCGGCCGTCTCGGTGGTGCTGAAATTGCACGTTCCGAAAGCTATCATGAAGGAACCATTCCTCTGCAGACCATCCGTGCAGACATTGACTACGGATTTGCAGAAGCTCATACCACTTATGGTGTTGTTGGTGTAAAAGTATGGATCTACAACGGTGAAGTACTGCACAGCACCAAGAAGACCGGTGGTGCTAAGAAAGGGGGCAACAAATAATGCTGATGCCAAAAAGAGTAAAACACAGAAAGCAGCAGCGTGGTCGTATGACCGGTAAAGCCACTCGTGGCACCAAGGTCACTTACGGTGACTATGGTCTTGTTGCTCTGGAACCGGCATGGATCACCTCTGCTCAGATTGAAGCAGCCCGTGTTGCCATGACCCGTTACATCAAGCGTGGCGGTCAGGTTTGGATTAAGATCTTCCCTGACAAGCCAATCACCAAAACCCCGGCTGAAACCCGAATGGGTAAAGGTAAGGGTGCCGTAGAATACTGGGTAGCCGTTGTTAAGCCGGGCAGAGTTATGTTTGAACTTGCCGGCGTACCGGAAGAAACAGCTCGTGAGGCCATGCGTCTTGCAGCTAACAAGCTCCCCATCAAATGCAAGTTCGTAAAGAAAGAGGAGGGTGAACAGGAATGAAAGCTTCTGAACTGAGAACACTGTCCGCCGCTGAACTTGACGCAAAGCTTGCCGAACTTCGGGACGAACTGTTTAAACTTCGTTTTCAGCAGGCAATCAACCAGCTTGAAAACCCATCCCGCATCAGTGCCGTTAAAAAGGACATCGCCCGCATCAAAACCATCCAGCGCGATGTAGAACTTCACGGCACGGAAGCCTAAGGAAAGAGAGGTTTGAAAGCATGAGTGAAAGAAATCTTAGAAAAACTCAGGTCGGCGTCGTAACCAGCGACAAGATGGATAAAACCGTTGTTGTTACTGTCAGAGACAGAGTACAGCATCCGCTTTATAAGAAGATTGTAAACCGCACCGTAAAGATCAAAGCCCATGATGAAAACAACGAATGCCACGTAGGTGACAGAGTAAAAATCATGGAAACCCGTCCTATCTCCAAGGATAAGAGATGGCGTGTAGCAGAGATCATTGAGAAGGCTAAGTAATTAAGGAGGGAATCCCTGTGGTACAACAGCAAACACTCCTCAAGGTTGCCGACAACTCTGGTGCAAAAGAAATCATGTGCATCCGTGTACTTGGCGGTACCGGGAGAAGATACGCCAACATCGGTGACGTCATTGTTGCTTCCGTAAAGAAAGCACAGCCGGGCGGAGCCGTAAAGAAGGGCGAAGTAGTGAAGGCAGTTGTTGTTAGAACCAAGAAGGGCGTTCGTCGTGACGACGGCACCTATATTCGGTTTGATGAAAACGCAGCTGTTCTGATTAAGGAAGATAAGAGTCCAAAAGGAACCCGTATTTTTGGGCCTGTAGCAAGAGAACTGAGAGGCAAGGACTTTACCAAGATTCTGTCCCTTGCTCCGGAAGTACTCTAATCTGGAGGTAAAAAAATATGAATAAAGTTCACGTTAAAACCGGCGATGAAGTTATTGTAATCAATGGTAAATACCACGGTCAGAAAGGCAAAGTTCTTGCTGTTTCTCCGGCCGAAGGCAAAGTCATTGTAGAAGGCATTAACATCATTACCAAGCACGTTAAGCCAAGAAGAATGGGCGAAACCGGTGGTCTGGTAAAGGCAGAATCTGCTCTGTATGCCAGCAAGGTTCAGCTCGTTTGCCCGGAATGCGGAAAGCCGACTCGCGTTGGCCATGAAGGTCAGGGCAAAGATAAGAAACGCGTTTGCAAGAAGTGCGGCGCAAAGTTTGAATAAAGGAGGGGAACAACAGAATGGCTAGATTAAAAGATAAGTATGTAGGCGAAGTTGCTCCTGCTCTGATGGAAAAGTACGGTTATGAATCCGTAATGCAGATTCCGAAGCTGGAAAAGATTGTTGTTAACGTTGCTTGCGGCGAAGCCAAGGAAAATTCCAAGGTAATTGATTCCGTAGTAAACGATTTACAGACCATTACCGGTCAGCATCCGGTTCTTTGCAAGGCTAAGAAGTCTGTTGCAAACTTCAAGCTTCGTGAAGGCATGGTCATCGGCGCAAAGGTAACCCTTCGCGGTGACAGAATGTACGAATTCCTGGATCGTTTCTTCAACCTGGCTCTGCCACGCGTAAGAGACTTCAGAGGGATCAACCCGAACTCCTTCGATGGCCGCGGAAACTACTCCCTGGGCATTAAGGAACAGCTGATCTTCCCGGAAATTGAGTACGACAAGATTGATGCTATCCGTGGTATGGACATCTGCTTCGTTACCACTGCAAAGACTGACGAAGAAGCAAAAGAACTGCTCACCCTGATGGGTGCTCCGTTCGCAAAGTAAGGAGGAGAGAACTGTGGCAAAAACTTCTATGAAAGTAAAGGCAGCCAGACCTGCCAAATACTCGACCAGACAGCACAACAGATGCAAGATCTGCGGTAGACCACACGCTTACCTCCGTAAATACGGAGTATGCCGCGTTTGCTTCAGAGAACTTGCTCATGCAGGTCAGATCCCTGGCGTTAAGAAAGCCAGCTGGTAAAAAACGAGCAATAGCATAAGGAGGGTAACGAAACATGCAAATTACAGATCCGGTAGCAGATATGCTTACCAGAATTAGAAATGCAAATTCCGCAAAGCATGACACAGTACAAGTTCCCGCATCCAACATGAAGAAGGCCATTGCTCAGATTCTTGTTGACGAGGGATACATCAAAAGCTTTACCGTTACGGAAGACGGAAAGCAGGGCGTAATTGACATCGTGCTCAAGTACGGCCCGAACAAATCTCAGGTTATCACCGGTCTTAGAAGAGTTTCCAAGCCGGGTCTCCGCATCTACACCAGCTGCGAAGATATGCCGAAGGTAATGAAGGGTCTTGGCATTGCCATCCTTTCTACTCCGAAGGGCGTTATGACTGATAAAGAAGCTCGCAAAGCCAATGTTGGCGGCGAAGTTCTTGCATTCGTTTGGTAAGGAGGAACAGTGAAATGTCTCGAATTGGTAAAAAACCAATCGCCATTCCAGCCGGCGTTGAAATTAAGCTGGACGGAAACACTGTTACCGTAAAAGGTCCGAAGGACACCCTTACGCAGACAGTACATCCGAACATGGAAGTAAAGGTGGAAGGAACCGAATTATTGGTAACTCGCCCGAACGACCAGAAAGAAAACAGAGCTCTGCACGGCCTGACCCGTTCCCTGCTTGCCAACATGGTAACAGGTGTAACCGAAGGCTTCACCAAAGAGCTTGAAATTAACGGTGTAGGTTACCGTGCTGCCATGGAAGGCAAGACGCTGGTACTTACCATCGGTTATTCTCATCTTGTAAAGATGGAGACTCCGGACGGCCTGAAGTGCGAAGTTCCGGCTCCGAACAAGATTGTTATTTCCGGTGCTGATAAACAGGCCGTAGGTCAGTTTGCAGCTGAAGTTCGCAAGCAGCGTCCGCCGGAGCCATATAAGGGCAAGGGCATTAAGTATGCTGACGAACACATTCGCCGCAAAGAAGGTAAAGCCGGTAAGGGCGGTAAGTAAGAAAAGGAGTGAATCGGAATGGTATCAAGACAAGATAGCAATAAAGCTCGTCTTAAGCGTCATAAAAGAGTACGCGCAAAGATTTCCGGCACTGCACAGCGTCCGCGCCTCAGTGTTTACCGTTCTTTGAACAACATCTATGCGCAGATCATTGATGACGAAGCAGGTAACACTCTTGTAGCTGCTTCTTCCAATGAAAAAACGTTTAAAGAATACGGCGGAAACAAAGCTGCCGCCAAAGAAGTTGGCAAACTTCTTTCAGAACGTGCAGCAGAAAAAAATATTACAGAAGTAGTCTTTGACCGCGGCGGTTATGTATATGAAGGCCGTGTAGAAGCACTCGCTGAAGGTGCCCGTGAGGGTGGCCTGAAGTTCTGATAACAGAAAGGAGAGGAATTTTTTGGCTAAGATTGATGCATCTAATTTAGAGCTTCAGGAGCGCGTTATCACCATTAACCGTGTTTCCAAGACCGTTAAAGGTGGTCGTATTTACAAGTTCGCTGCTCTTGTTGTAGTCGGAGACGGCAACGGAATCGTAGGCTTCGGTATCGGTAAGTCCGGCGAAGTTCCGGATGCTATCCGCAAAGGCATCGAAGATGCTAAGAAGAACTTAATTAAGGTTGCTCTGAAGGGTTCTACTATCCCTCACGAAGTAACCGGTAAGTTCGGTGCAGGCGTTGTACTGCTGAAACCGGCTGCACCTGGTACCGGCGTTATTGCCGGTGGTCCTGTCCGTGCTGTTGTAGAAACAGTGGGTATCAAGGACATTCGTTCTAAGGCACTTCGCTCGAACAATCCGTGCAACGTAGTAAGAGCTACTTTGAACGGTCTGTCTCAGCTTCGCACTGCTGAAGAAGTGGCAGAAGTTCGCGGCAAGTCCGTAAAAGAAATTGTAGGCTAAGGAGGTTGTCAAAATGGCAAAGAAAGACACCGTTGATGTAAAGCTTGTAAAGAGCCTCATCGGCAGCAAGAAAGACCAGATTGCAACCGCATATTCTCTTGGTCTTCATAAGATTGGGGATGTCAGCACCCAGCCGAACAATCCTCAGACCCAGGGTAAGATCAACAAGATCATTCACCTGGTAGAAGTTAGCGAAGGTTAATAGGAGGTGCAAAACATGCAACTGCACGAACTCAAGCCAGCAGAAGGCTCCAAGCGTGACGTAAAGCGCATCGGTCGTGGCCCGGCTTCCGGCCAGGGTAAGACTGCAGGCAAAGGCCATAAGGGTCAGAAAGCAAGATCCGGCTACAGCCAGCGTTTTGGTTTCGAAGGTGGCCAGATGCCACTCCAGAGACGAATTCCGAAGAGAGGGTTCAACAATATCTTCGCTAAGGAAATCGTAACGGTAAACGTTTCTGATCTTGAAAAGAAGTTCAACGACGGTGACGTTGTTGATGCAGCAGCTCTGATTGCTGCCGGTCTGATCAAGAAGGAAAAGGACGGTGTAAAAGTCCTTGGAAACGGAGATCTCAGCAAGAAGCTGACTGTTAAGGTCAATGCTTATTCTGGCGCTGCTAAAGAAAAGATTGAAGCAGCAGGTGGGAAGGCTGAGGTGATCTGAAATGCTGCAGACACTGGTCAACGCGTTTAAGACTCCTGACTTAAGAAAGAGAATGCTGTATACCGCATTTATCATTCTTCTGTTTCGTATTGGTGCCGCTATTTCAGTCCCGTTTACAGATGCCTCCATGGGTATCATTTCTGATACCACATCGGCAGGCAACTTTATGAACTATTTAAATATGATGACCGGTGACGCGTTCAACTACGGAACCATTTTTGCAATGTCAATTACTCCGTACATTAACGCATCCATCATCATTCAGCTCCTGACGGTAGCCATTCCTGCTTTGGAACGGTTAACTAAGGAAGGAGATTCCGGACGGAAAAAGATGCAGGCAATTACGCGGATTACCGCAATTGTCATTGCACTGCTTCAGTCCACTGCCTACTTCTTTTATTTAAGAAGCGGCAACTACCTTGTCGGTAATGACTATACCGGGTTTTCTGCTGTTCTGCAGGCTCTGGTTGTTATCTTAACGCTGACCGCAGGTTCCGCATTAATGATGTGGCTTGGGGAACAGATTAACGTTAAGGGAATCGGCAACGGTATTTCCATTCTGTTGTTTGCGGGTATTATTTCCCGTATGCCGCAGACCGCAATGCTTCTTTGGAACACCTTCACAAAGGGTGGTCTGTACTATGCATTCTCTCCGCTTGCCCTGATCAGCATCTTGGCTTCGGTTGTCTTCATTGTATGGATTGACGGTTCCGAAAGAAGAATTCCGGTTGTTTATGCCAAGCGTGTAGTTGGCCGGAAGATGTATGGCGGACAAAGCACCAACTTACCGATTAAGGTAAACATGTCCGGTGTTATGTCCATCATCTTTGCCAGCTCCATTCTTTCTCTGCCGCCGACCATTCAGATGTTCTTAACGGACAAGATTGAAGAAGGCAGCGGATGGGACAAGTTCTTTAACCTGTTTAATGCAGAGAACTGGTTCTATGGCATTATTTACTTTATCTTGATCATCTTCTTCGCGTTCTTCTACAGTTCTATTCAGTACAACCCGATAGAGATGGCAAACACCCTCCGGAAGAACAACGGCACAATCCCCGGTATCCGTCCGGGCAAGCCGACTTCCGAATATATTGCAAAGGTTCTGAACCGTGTGGTTCTGGTTGGATCTTTGCTCATCAGTATCATTGCTCTTTATCCAACCGTTTATTCTCAGATTACCAAAGCGTGCGGCGCACAGGTTAACATTGCCTTGGGCGGTACGTCCGTAATCATCTTGGTTGGTGTTGCTTTGGAAACGGTAAGACAATTGGAATCCCAGTTAATGGTTCGCCAGTATAAGGGCTTCCTGGATTAACCGGAGGAGGACAGAATATGAATATTATTTTTCTGGGCGCGCCGGGCGCCGGCAAAGGCACACAGGCAGATAGAATTGCTGATGCCTACGGCATTCCGACCATCTCCACAGGCAACATGATTCGTGAAGCGCTGGCCAAAGGCACCGAAATGGGCCTGAAGGCCAAAGCCTTCATTGAGGCCGGACAGCTGGTCCCTGATGCAGTTGTCATCGGCATCATTCAAGAGCGCTTAGCGCTGGCAGATTGCGCAAACGGGTTTATCCTTGACGGATTCCCACGTACCATTCCACAGGCAGAAGCCTTGGAAGAAATGGGCATTACCATTGATAAGGTAGTAGACATTGAGGTTGCCGATGACATCATTACGGCCCGCATGTCCGGCCGCCGGGTTTGCCCAAAGTGCGGCGCGCCGTACCACATTGAATCCTTAAAGCCGCAAAAAGAAGGCATCTGTGATAAATGCGGTACCGAACTGCAGCAGCGTAAAGATGATAAGCCGGAAACGGTTGCTGACCGCTTAAAGGTTTATCATGAACAGACCGAACCGTTGAAAGATTTCTATGCCGAACGCGGCACATTAAAAGAAGTTGACGGCCTTGGCTCTGTTGACGAGATTACAAAGCGTGTAAAAGACGCTTTGGAGGCAAATGCATGATAGTACTGAAAACCAGTAAAGAATTGGAGTTAATGAAGAAAGCTTGCAAGATTTCTTCTGACGCTCTGTTCAAGGCCGGAGACGCAATCCGCCCTGGTATTTCCACCTGGGAACTGGACAAAATTGCGTATGATTACATAAAAAGTCAGGGAGCAGAACCCAACTTCCTTGGCCTTTATGGATTTCCGGGTACTGCCTGCATTTCCGTAAATGATGAGATCATTCATGGCATTCCAAGCAAGAAAGTAATCCTGAAAGAGGGCGACATTGTCTCTATAGACACCGGCGCCAAATTTGACGGATACAACGGTGACAACGCTTATACCTTTATGGTTGGCGAAGTTTCTCCTGAAGTGAAGCGGCTGCTAGAGGTCACGAAGGAGAGTATGTACAAAGGCATTGAAGCCGCCGTTCCGGGCAACCGGATTGGGGACATCGGCCACGCCGTTCAGGAATGCGCAGAAGCCGCCGGTTACGGTGTTATTCGGGAATACGAAGGACACGGTGTCGGCACAAAGCTTCATGAAGATCCTGGCATACCAAACTTTGGTAGAGCCCATCGGGGCGCGCGGATTCTTCCGGGTATGACCTTGGCCATTGAACCGATGATTGCCATGGGTACCTATAAGATTCGTCAGAATCCGGGAGACGAGTGGACGGTTTATACCGCCGACGGAAAGCCTGCCGCTCACTTTGAGAACACCATTGCCGTTACGGCGGATGGACCAGTTATTCTGACACCATTTAAATATTAATGGTGAGGAGGGAAACGTATGTCTAAACAGGATATGATCGAAATCGAAGGGACTGTTGTTGAAGCACTTCCGAACGCCATGTTCAAAGTAGAGCTTCAAAACGGACACCAAATTCTGGCCCATATTTCCGGTAAGCTTCGGATGAATTACATCCGCATTCTTCCGGGAGACAAAGTAACGGTCGAAATGTCGCCATATGACCTTACTAGAGGCCGTATCACGTGGCGATCCAAATAACAAACAACGGAGGTAGTTCAAATGAAAGTAAGACCTTCTGTCAAAAAAATGTGCGATAAGTGCAAAGTAATCAAGCGCAAGGGTAAAGTCATGGTTATCTGTGAAAACCCGAAGCACAAACAGCGTCAGGGCTAACTCGCCCGGACTTACACACTAATGGAGGTGCAAATTAATGGCTCGTATTTCAGGTGTTGACCTGCCAAGAGACAAAAGAGTTGAAATTGCTCTGACTTACATCTATGGCATCGGCAATAAAACTGCAAACGATATCATTACCGCAACCGGTGTAAATCCTGATACCCGCGTTAAGGATTTGACCGAAGAAGATGTTTCCAAGCTTCGTGAGTATATTGACCACCATCTGACCGTAGAAGGTGACCTTCGCCGCGAAACAGCACTGAACATCAAGAGATTGATTGAAATCGGTTCCTACCGTGGCGTTCGTCATAGAAAGGGTCTTCCGGTAAGAGGACAGCGTTCTAAGACCAACGCGCGTACACGCAAGGGTCCGAAGAAGACCATTGCAAACAAGAAGAAGTAATAGGAGGGATACCTAAATGGCTAAACAGGGCAAAAAGACCACAGCCACTCGCAGACGTCGTGACCGTAAGGCAGTTGTCAACGGTGCGGCTCATATCCAGTCCACCTTCAACAATACTATTGTTACCATTACCGATCTGGAAGGTAACGCCGTATCTTGGGCTTCCGCCGGTGAACTTGGTTTCCGCGGTTCCAAGAAATCCACTCCGTTTGCCGCTCAGAGCGCAGCTGAAACTGCTGCTGCCATTGCAATTGACAACGGAATGAAGACTGTTGAAGTTTACGTCAAGGGCCCGGGCGCCGGCCGTGAAGCTGCCATTCGTGCACTGCAGACCGCCGGTCTGGAAGTAACCATGATTAAAGACGTTACTCCAATCCCGCACAACGGATGCCGTCCGCCGAAGAGAAGACGTGTCTGATAAGGAGGATAAACACTATGGCAAAAAATATGCAGCCGATTGCCAAGCGCTGTAAGGCGCTCAACCTTTCTCCTGCAACCCTTGGCTACTCCGGCAAGGAAACTCGCCGCAACCCGAAGGGTAACATGAGAAGAAAGCAGTCTGAATATGCACTGCAGCTGAATGAAAAGCAGAAAGTAAAGTTTGTTTACGGTATGCTGGAAAAGCAGTTCCGTTCTTATTATGAAAAGGCAGCTAAAATGCCGGGTAAAACCGGTGACAACCTTCTGATCCTTTGCGAAAGCCGTCTGGACAACGTTGTTTTCCACCTTGGTTTTGCATCCACTCGCCGTCAGGCAAGACAGCTGGTTAACCACAGCCACTTCACTGTAGACGGTAAGAAGGTTAACATTCCGTCCTTCCAGGTAAAGCCGGGTATGGTAATTGAAGTTAAGGAAGGCAGCCGTTCTTCCGTTCTGTTCACCCGTCTGACCGGAGAAGATGCTCCGCTGGTTAACGTTCCGGCATGGTTGGAACTGGACAGCAGCAAGCTGAAGGGCACGGTTACCAGAATGCCTACTCGTGAAGATGTTGACTTCCCGGTTGAAGAACATCTCATCGTTGAGTACTACTCCAAGTAATTCTAGTTGCTAGTACTTTAAAGCCCCGATTCTTTTTCATTTTACAAAGGAGGGTTTTGAATGATCGGTATCGAGAAGCCAAATATTGAAATTGTCAATTTGGAAGGCGACACCTACGGAAAATTCACGTTGGAACCACTGGAAAGAGGCTTTGGCACCACGCTGGGTAACTCCCTTCGTCGGGTCCTGCTCTCCTCTCTTCCGGGCTATGCCATTACTTCTGTTAAGATTGACGGCGTTCTTCATGAGTTCTCCACCATTCCGGGCGTCAAGGAAGACGTAACCGAAATTGTACTGAACTTAAAGAGCGTAATTGTAAAGCTGAACAGCGATGGCCCCAAGACCGTCCGCATTGATGCATCCGGTGAAGGCGAAGTAACCGCGGGTGACATCAAGGGCGACTATGACGTTGAAATCCTGAATCCGGACCTGCACATTGCAAGCCTTGATAAGGACGCCAAGCTTTCCATGGAAATGACCGTAGATAACGGCAGAGGTTATGTTTCTTCCGACAGAAACAAACAGGAACTGCAGCCGATTCTGGGTGTCATTGCCACCGACTCTATTTATACACCGGTATTAAAGGTTAATTACACTGTTGAGAACACCCGTGTAGGCCAACGTATTGACTACGACAAGCTGACACTGGAAGTGTGGACCAACGGAACCATTTCTGCAAAGGAAGCGGTTTCTTTGGCAGCCAAGATCCTCAACGATCACCTCAAGTTATTTATTGACTTGTCTGAAAATGAATTCATGGCCGACGTTCTTGTTGAGAAAGATGATAACTCAAGAGAGAAAGTCTTGGAGATGACCATTGAAGAACTTGATTTGTCTGTTCGTTCCTTCAACTGCTTGAAGCGCGCAGGCATTAATACAGTAGAAGATTTGACCAACAAGTCCGAAGATGACATGATGAAGGTTCGCAACCTCGGCAAGAAGTCTCTTGACGAAGTAGTTGCAAAGTTAGACAACCTCGGATTCTCTCTTCGCACGGATGACGAATAAGGTAAAGGAGTGATCAGAATGCCAGGAACCAGAAAACTTGGTAGAACCAGCAGCCATCGTAAGTCCATGCTTCGTGGAATGGTTACCTATCTGTTTGAAAATGGCAAAATTGAAACCACCGTTACTCGCGCCAAGGAAGTTCGTGCAATGGCTGAAAAAATGATTACCATTGCAAAGAAGGACGAC
This sequence comes from Bacteroidaceae bacterium, assembly GCA_963623075.1. Classification (GTDB taxonomy): domain Bacteria; phylum Bacillota; class Clostridia; order Oscillospirales; family Acutalibacteraceae; genus RUG420. Next base: position 157,578 of record CAVFJZ010000001.1, on the reverse strand, counting down.
CTCAGTGCAAAGCGTCAGGTACTTGCATACGTTACCAAAGAAGACGTAGCCAAGAAGCTGTTTGACGAAATTGCACCGAAGTATGCAGATGTAAACGGCGGTTACACTCGTATCATTAAGACCGGCCCACGCCGCGGCGATGCAGCTGAAATGTGCATCATTGAACTTGTCTAATGTTACGTAGCTAACGCAAACGTTAAGCCCCGGAGGGAATGTTTCCCTCCGGGGCTTTTGTTTTAAGGGGAGCCCGCAGGCGTGCTCCGGGATGAGAAGCGCCGCACGGCAATGGCGTGCGGCGCTGCAGTTATGGAGTGCTATTCGTGTGCTGGTAGATGCGGATGAGGTCATCTAGGGTAAGCTGTTCAATGCGGGCAGTTTCGGGGATATTCAGCTCAGCAAGGACCGAGCGGAGCTCCTCTTTGCTGAGGTGCAGGCAGGAAGAGAAGGAGTTAAGAATGGTCTTTCGGCGCTGGGTAAAACCGGCTTTGACCATGCGGAAAAAGGCTTGTTCGTTGTCTAAGTGGACTGGCGGCTCTGGCAAAAGCGTCAGCCGGATAACTTCACTGGTTACTTTTGGCGAAGGGACGAAGCTTTCCTTTGGCACGATAAATAAACGCTCCGGCTGCGCGTAATACCGGATGGCCGCCGTAATGGCCCCGGCTTCCCGTGTGCCCATTTCAGCGCAGAGGCGTTCGGCCGCTTCGGCCTGGACCATGACGGTCAAGGACCGGATGGGCAGCTGCGCTTGTAGCAGGTGGGTAATAATTGGAGAAGTAATATAATACGGCAAGTTGGCGCAAACCACGACAGGCCGATTGCCGAACTCCTCTGCCAGTAGCTTGTGCAAATCCAGCTTTAAAATGTCACCGGGGACCACTTTAACGTTGGCAAAGGGCACCAGGGTTTCTTCCAGAATAGGGAGCAGACGTTCGTCCAACTCCACAGACACTACCTTTGCGGCACGCTTTGCCAACTCCACGGTCAGCACGCCAATGCCGGGGCCGATTTCCAGGACGCCATAACTGTCGTCCGGAATGGCGGCCTCCGCCATGGCCGGACAAACGTCCGGGTCAATCAAAAAGTTTTGCCCCAGCGCCTTGGAGAAGTGAAATCCGTGCCGCTTCAGCAGCGCTTCAATCTGGTTGATATCATATAATTCCATGAAGAGCCTCCCGCTATAATCTGTCCCTCATTATAGTATAGAAGCTGTTTTTGTGCTACAATATGCCGGAAAGAGGTGACGGTTTTTATGAAACAAAAAATAACCATCCTTTTGCTTGCCCTTACCACCTTATTATTGTTCTGCTCCTGCGGAGCACCTGTACTTTATGAAAACGCAGAGCCGCAGAATATTTACGGCACGGACGGGGAAACTGTACTGGGTAAATATGTGGTGTTAGAAGCTGAATCGACCGACGTAAAGGAAAAGAATTTAAAGGACCTTTACTACAATTACGTAGAGCCCAATGACATTACCTACGTTGTCATCCTGTACACAGATAAAGACATGGAAGGCACCGTTGTCCTAAGTAACCTAATCTACAAGGACTGCACCTTGGTGCAAACTGAAGACGGCCAATACGGCCCCGAAAACGTGGACAACGCCACCGCTTACCTTGCTGAAGATGGCGAACTGGTAGAGCAAACCGGCGTCTCCTAAGAACAGTGTCTCTAGGCCCGGCCCTTCAATTCAGAACAGCACCGTTTGGACGGTGCTGTTTTCATTTCCTGGCGGAGCCCCTTCTGTTCTAATTTGGCGGAACGCCCCTTATTTACAAATGGGTAGTGTAGGTTGCAGTTTATATTGTTTTATAGATCCTTTTTTATGGTTCCTTTTTTATAGTTCTTTTATAGTGGCACGTAACACGTTTTTGTGGATTTATAGAGCTTTGTGACGTTTTTCATGGTGGAGGGCTAGGAAAGGAGGCTTCCACCTCCCTTAAAAGGAAGGTGGGAAGCAATAAAAAAGCAATAAAATCATGGTGGAAACAATGAAAAGCCTGTGTCCACCTCCCTTGAAACGCAGTTGTCGTACTGTATGGAACTGCTTTTTGTTGCTATCAAGGGAGGTGGACAGTGGTGAAAGTGCGTCTCCACCATGATTTTTGGATACATTCAGAGACTTTCTTTCATGCTACAGGGGGCGTGGAACATGGCAAAATGGCACAGCCACCCTGTTTTCAGTAAAAAAGGGTGGGTATAGGCAACTTTTTAAGGAATAACCATCAGAAAAAGTCTAACTGAAGACGTTATGAAAAAGGAAAAAGGGTGGGTATTTTCGAAAAAATGGGAAATACCCATCCTTTTGCTACATATTGGGGAGTAGAAGAAGGCAATTTAGGGGTGGGTATTTGCAGTAAACAGGGCAATAACCATCATAAAATACCGTCAGAAGACACCGGAAATCAGTAAAAAAGGGTGGGGACATGCAGATGATAGGGAAATACCCATCAGAAAAGCGCCAGGTCATGAAGTGGTAAGCTAAAAATGGAATAGACAAATTGCGGGGGGGGTATAATGATAATATTGAATGAAAAAGAACATTCGCAAGAAGAGTGCAAATGTCTTAAAAATTGCGTAGAAAAGCCGTATTTATTGTGCCGGTAGTGCATTGTAGGAAGGGCTGGAAAATAGTACAATTTGATAGGCTAAATTGCTATAGGAGGCAGTGCACAAAAAAGTAATAAGCCAAAAGGTAATGTACTAAAAAGCGGACGCCGCAAGTGGTACACTGAGAACAGAAACTAGTACGCCAGAAGCTAAGTGCCAGAAACTAAGTGCCAGAAGCTAAGTGCCAGATACTGAAAGTGGTCCAATTAATTGGACAATAATTGGGAGACCTGTTGATTCTGTACATAGTTTGTATAAAATTTTAAGGTAAGATAATATGCCAAGGGTCTGCGGCCATGAAGGTTTGTGTAACTATGAAAGTCTGCAGCTGGTATTTGGAAAAGCTTTTGCTTAAGGTAAGAAGAAGCAGAGAAAGCGAAAAGAACAACCTTTGGCTAAGGCAAACGAAGGCTAAAGAAGGCAGAAAAAGTAAACAGAACCACTTTTAGCTGAGACATTAAAGGCATAAAAGTAAAAAGCCAAAGAGGTAAAAAAAAATAGCCATTAGCTAAGACTAAAGAAGATAAAAGAAGCCAAAAAGCAACTTTCGGCTAAGGAATAAAAGGCACAAGAGTAAAATGCCAAAGAAGTAAAACAAAGAAGCAAAAGTCGCAAAGCTCCACTTTTAGATAAAGACTTTTAGATAAAGACGCAAAGATAAAGACTAAGATTTTAATTAAGGATGTGCATTCATGAACGACACGCAAACAAGAGGAAAGGGAAAGCTGCCAGAAGAAATTGACTTGCTTGAACTTTTAAGGGTCCTGCTCCGGAAACTGCACTGGCTGATTTTGGCCGGTTTAGTGTGCGGATTAGCGGCCTTTTTAATTACTCACTTTTTAATTGCCCCAACGTATCAGTCAACCGCCAGTTTTTATGTTTATACCAAGACGGTAGAAACGGCATCCGGTACGGATGTAAATGGTGGCAGCATTCAGAATGCAGACTTGCAGGCGGCGGAAAGCCTGGCAAGTACCTATACTAAAATTATGGAAAGCAACTCTGTGCTTGACGCCGCATTAGCGGAATTAAAGCAGAACGGGGGCACAGACCTGACACGGAAAGAGTTAGCTAATATGGTAGAAGTTTCTGTTGTGTCAGATACACAGCTGATTTCTTTGACAGTAACCAGTACCAATGCCCAAGAGGCCTGTGCCATTGCCTCTGCTTTAATTAAAGTAGCGCCGACGGAAATTATCAGAATTACAAAAGCCGGCGGTGTAGAAATTGTAGACAGTCCGGAAGTGGCAACAGAAAAGTCGTCACCAAGTACCACTAAGAATGTGGCGCTTGGGGTGCTGGCTGGGGTTATTCTGGCGGCGGCAGCTGTTGTTTTGCAGAACTTGTCCAACAGCGTTATTTATTTGCCGGAAGATATTGAAAAGCTGTCCGGCGCCACTGTTTTGGGCCAAATTCCGGAAATCAGTGTTACGGAGCAGAATGGCACTCCGTGGTCCACTGTGCAGCAGGGGGTAATCCGATATGAGCAGTAAAAAGAAGCAAAAGAATACCGCCGCGGCCAACGACCGCAAGCGCCTCCTGACCAATGAATCGCCGTTTGCCTTTAAGGAAGCTTATGTAAAGCTTCGAACCAATTTGATGTTCTGCATGACGGCAGACAAGAAAAAAGCCTGCCGCGTTTTTGCTGTAACCAGTGCTAATCCCAATGAAGGAAAAAGCTTAACAGCCGCCAATATTGCAATTTCATTTGCCTTGCTTGGCAAAGAAACGTTGCTGATTGACGCTGACTTAAGAAAGCCTACACAGCGGAAGGTGTGGAAGATAAAAGCCAAAACCGGCCTTTGTGACTTCCTTGCCGACATTGCACCAATGGAATTAATTAAAGTGGCAGATTTGCCTCTTTCCATTATTACTGCCGGTACCATTCCGCCAAACCCATCAGAGCTGCTGTCTTCGGAAGTCATGAAGACCCTAATCAGCAACTGCGCCGCCCGGTATGACTATATTATTATTGACACACCGCCGGTCAATACGGTTGCAGATGCCCAGATGGTTGCTACCTTTGTGGACGGTGTTATCATGGTGGCCAAGTCCGGTTCCACAACGTCAGATGAATTGCAACTTGCCATGGATGCCATTAAGCGAGCCGGTGGTAATCTTTGCGGTATCGTCTTAAATGACATGAGCATGAAGGCTTCTAAGAAATATTCTTATAATTATTCTGAAGCATATGAAGCTTATGAAACCAAATAACTTAGACCTTACCATAGATTTTCACAGCCATGTACTGCCCGGGTGTGACCACGGCAGTTACAACGTGGAAACTTCTTTAAAGCAAATGAAGCTGGCAAGGGCGGCGGGTATTCAGACGTTGTGCTCTACATCGCACTTTTATCCGCATAAAGAATCTGTGGAATCCTTTTTGCAACGCAGACAGCAATGTTACCAAACGTTACAGGAAGCGCGGATTCCAAGCGGGACCGCCCAGCAGCCGCAAATTCTCCTTGGCGCAGAAGTCTTGGTTTGCGAAGGTATGGAAGACCTTCCCAATTTGACAGACCTCTGCCTGCAAGGTACTAATCTTCTTCTTTTGGAAATGCCGTTTTACAAATGGCCGGAGACCATTCGGGAAACGGCGCTTGCCATCCATGAACGCGGAGACATTACCGTTATTCTTGCCCACGTGGACCGGTACCCGGAAGAAGATATTCAAGCACTGTTTAATGAAGGTATTCGGGGGCAGATTAATGCTGACTCGCTTGCCACAAAAAGACGAAACAGAAAAACCTACCTGCAATGGATTCATAACCAAAACATCCTGTTCCTTGGCAGTGATATCCACGGCACAGACGTAGGGTACAAATATTGGGAGAAATGCTATAAGCTTTTGCAACCGTAACGCAAAATCCCCACGGTTGCAAAAGTAAGCAGTCAGAATAAAGGGGTTTTAGAAAGATGAAAAATCAAAAAGGAGACCATACTTTACCCATACGGTTGGTTAAACTTCTGAACTGGATTTTAATGACCGTATCTTTTATGGGAGCGTGGTTTGAATATTACGCGGCAAGAGCAGAAGTCCACTACTATAACAGAGGGAACTGGTTGCTCTTCTTTATTTTTGCGGCTTTATACTTTTATTTTTGCCGTATTTATGACGCGTTTCACGTATCCACCAGTGCCATTTCAGAAATTATTTACAGTCAGACACTGGCACTTTTGTTTACCAACTTACTTTTATATATTATCATTTGCCTTTTGTCGTCTAATCTTTCTAATCCACTTCCGCTATTGGCGTCTTTTCTTGTTGAAGTAATTATTAGTGTCCTTTGGACAATTTTTGCTCATAAGTGGTACTTCCACAAATATGGGGCCCGGACCGCCGTCATTGTTTATGACACGCGGGAAGGTCTGGAGCATATTATTAAACAGCATGGCCTGGAAAAGAAGTTTAACGTTACCAAGATTATGCAGGTGCAAGAGTGTCTGGATAATCTTCCGGAACTGAACAAATATGAAACCGTATTTCTTTCCGGCATCCATAGCCATGAACGAAACATTATTTTAAAGCATTGTATGTATGACAGTCTGCCGATTTATGTTATCCCAAGAATTGGAGACGTTATTATGGGCGGTGCAGAGCAAATGCACATGCTCCACCTTCCCATCATGGCGCTTGGCAGATATAATCCTACGCCGGAATATGCCATTGCAAAAAGGGCCTTTGACATTATCCTGTCTGCCCTTGGCATTGTGGTGCTGTCTCCGGCCCTCCTTCTTATTACCATTGCGGTCAAAACAGATGGCGGCCCGGCCCTTTACAAGCAAACTCGGCTTACCAAAGATGGTAAAGAATTCCAAGTGTTAAAGTTCAGAAGTATGCGCGTGGACGCAGAAAAAGACGGCGTTGCCAGACTTTCCACGGGCGATGTAGACCCCCGTATTACCAAAGTGGGCCGTGTTATTCGCAAAATCCGCGCAGATGAATTTCCCCAGCTGTTTAACATCCTAAGGGGGGATATGAGTATTGTCGGCCCGCGTCCGGAACGCCCTGAAATTGCCGCCCAATATGAACAAGACTTGCCGGAATTTAAGCTCCGCCTCCAAATGAAAGCGGGTCTTACCGGCTATGCCCAAATCTACGGCAAATACAACACGACACCTTATGATAAGCTCCTTCTGGACCTAATGTATATTAACCACCCTACCATTTGGCAGGATTTAAAGATTTGTTTTGCAACGGTGAAAGTTTTATTCTTACCGGAATCTACGGAAGGGGTCCAGGAAGGAGCCACCACGGCGGCGCTGGACACGCAAATGGAAGAACTATAAGTGTCCCCATCGCCGCCCAATAAAAAACAAAGCGGCTCAGACTATTACTAGGTCTGAGCTGATTTTGTAGAGAGGAAACTGCAGAATGAAAAAAGTAGTAATGCTGATTAACGATACCACATACGCATTTAATTTACGCGGTGCAATTATTGAAAAATTGATTAATGAAAACTTTGAAGTGATAATTGTTTGTGAGTTATTGGAACACCAAGACAAACTGAATGAAATGGGAGCAAAGTTAATTGGCGTTGAAACCGGCCGCCATGGAACGAATCCTTTCTCTGATTTGCAGTTGATGCACACATATAAGAAAATCTTGAAGAAAGAAAAACCGGATATTGTGTTGACCTACAATATTAAGCCAAACGTATATGGAGGAATAGCTTGCCAACTACTAAAAATCCCATATCTTTCTAATGTCACAGGATTGGGAACGCCACTTGAAAATCCAGGAAAACTTCAGAAACTAACAATGCAGCTTTATAAAATGGGTGTAGCTGGAAGCTCTTGTGTGTTCTTTCAAAACATAGAGAATCTTGCTTTTTTTGAAACACATCATATGCTAAAAGAAAACAGAACCAGAGTTTTACCTGGCTCTGGTGTTGATCTTACCAAGCATCCAGCTTTACTTTGGCCAGAGGATGAAAAAGTTCATTTCCTTTTTGCGGCTCGCATAATGAAAGAAAAAGGAATAGACCTGTTCCTTGCCGCTGCGAGAAAGTTTGCCTGCGAAGAAGTCATATTTGATGTTTGTGGGGCTTGTGATGATGAGACCTATAAAGAAATTTTAAATAATGAAAAAAGTATTATATATCACGGCGCACAAAAAGATATGACCCCATTTTATAGTAAGTGCAGTTGTTTCTTGTATCCCTCTTATTATCCTGAAGGTATGAGCAATGTTCTGCTGGAAGCAGCTGCGTCTGGTCGCCCGGTAATTGCAGCAGATCGAGCCGGTTGTCGTGAAACTTTGGAGGATGGTGTTACCGGTTTTCTGGTGCCAGTTAATAATGAAAAGGCTGTCATTGAGGCAACAGAGAAGATTCTTCGGATGAGCGATGAAGAACGTAAGACTATGGGGCAGCGAGGCAGCGAGAAGATTCGGAGAGAGTTTGACCGCCACCTGGTAGTTGATGCTTACTGGAATGAGATCAGAAGAGCGATTGGCTGATGGTAGCAGTCTATGCTGATTCGAATATAATGAACGCTTTTTTTAGATAAATCAAGAATACAAGACAGGGAGAAAAGTATGTCAAATCTGTTTATGCTGGTAAACTATTCGCCGTTTGATAAATCTATCGGTATAACAAAAAAAATATCGGCGCAGATAAGCGCGTTTCGCAGACTCGGGTTTGATGTGTATTATACAGCTTATACGGAGTTGGGTGTAGCGGTGTTTGCGCCTGATGATAGCATTATACGCGAAATAAAGTTTAACCCTGTACAAAGAAAACTGAGCGGATTTATCAGATATTCAGAGCTGCTTAAGAATGCCGATAAATTTGTCTCGAAATCAGGAATAAGCTTTGATTACCTTTACGGCAGAATTTCTGCACCGACTAAAAAGTATATCCGCTTTCTTGACAAATTCAAAAGTATGGGCGCAAAAGTAATTATCGAGGCTTTGTCTTACTTCCCAGGTGTAAAACCGAAAGCGATAAAAAGCCGTTACATAGCTTTTTATCTTGAAAAAAATAAGGACGAACTCAAAAAAGTCATTGATCGCTTTATAACCGAGGGTGAGGTTGAGAATTTCTACGGGATTCCCACACAAAAAGGCAAAATTGGTGTCGAAACCGATAAACTGCCGCGCCACATATATAACGGCGACAAGGACGAGCTGAACATGATATCCGTTGCTGCAGAGCGCGAGTATCATGGATATGACCGCCTGATAAAGAGTCTAAAAGCATATGTCGACGGCGGCGGTAATCATAAGGTAAAACTGCATCTTGTTGGAAAGCTGTATGACAGCACGCTCAAAATGATTGATGACCTCGGACTCAATGGCACGGTCATTACTTACGGAAAAGTTTACGGCGATAAGCTCTTTGAAATATATGATTTCTGCAACGTGGGAGTCGGTCCGCTCGGACAGCATCGAATAGGCGGAAAAAAGGATACGGGGCTCAAAACCAAGGAGTATTTCGGACTTGGCCTGCCGTATTTTTATTCGGGAGTTGAAGAAGACGTTGACGACGGATTCCCGTTTATTTTCCAAGTTCCATCCGACGAGAGCCTTGTTGATATCGACGCTATATGGAACTTTTATGAATCGTTCAGAGATAACGATTCGGCGGCTGATATTATGCGCGATTATGCCAGAAATGTGTTCTCTTGGGACGTGATAATGAGCGGCGCTATTGATATGGAAAGGACGTATGCCTGATGGCTGATATGAGTAAGCTCAGACGTAGACTGTGCTACAGACTTAAAATCAAAAGTTCCGCTAAGATTGCATCGGAGATGGGTGTTCATATCGGTAGCGGATGCCGGTTTCTTGATGACCCGACTAAAATGTTCGGAAATTCGCCATATCTTATACGTATAGGAAATCATGTTGAACTTACACACGGCGTCAAACTTGTCACTCACGACGGAGGAGCTTGGTGCCTCAGAGAAAAGCCTGAGTACAAAGACCTTGATTTCTTCGGGCCGATAACGATAGGAAATAATGTCTATATCGGAATTAACACCATAGTGTTGCCTAATGTAAAAATAGGGAATAACGTTATAATTGGTGCTTGCTCGGTTGTTACTAAGGATATACCTGATAACACAGTTTGTGCAGGTGTACCCGCGCGTGTTGTCAAGACCATGGACGAATATGAGCAGAAAGCAGCTCAAACCGGTTTTAACACGAAGCATCTGAGTGAAAAAGAAAAAGAAACTGCTCTTGGGCAGATGAAGCCTGAGTGGTTTTCGTAAAACGGAGCGCACTATGAGTAATAAAAGATATATGTTTTTCGACGGCAATATGGGCAGCGGCGGTGCTGAGCGTGTAATAACTCTGCTTGCTAACCGAATGATCGAGAACGGCGAAAGCATCGAAGTGCTTACATATCGGAGGGCCAGATTGTTTTTCCCTTTGGATAAAAGAGTTAAGGTTCATTCTGTTTGCGAAGAATGTTCCTCATCGTCTTTGCCGGCTCGTGTTAAATGGATGCGTCGTCATATAAAAGAGAATGCTGATTGCTTTATATCATTTTTGGCGCCGTACAATATGCTTGCATTGGTTGCGACGCGCGGATTGAAGGTTGAAGTTATCGTTGCCGACCGTAACGATCCCAGGTTTGTACCTGAAAAAAAGCCGGTGCGGTTTATGCGCGACTTTTTATATAGATTTGCAGATAAAGTTGTTTGCCAGACCGACAGCAATAAAGCGTATTTCGAAAAGAGCATCGGCCAAAAGTGTTCGGTCATATCAAATCCTGTTAATCTACCGGAACAGTGGAGAGGTGCTGCTCTAAAAGCTGAGACTAAAAAAGTCGTCGTGTCTGTCGGGCGTCTTAAACCTCAAAAAAATCAGCGTATGCTGCTCGAAGCGTTTGCGTTGTTTCATAAGCAGTTCCCCGATTATTCGCTTGTTGTTTATGGCGAGGGAGATATGCGTGATGAGCTTGTCCGGCTTGCCGCGAATCTCGGAGTCAAGGACAGCGTAAGTTTCCCCGGCAATGAGACCGATATTTTCTCTAAATTGAGCGAAGCGGCTATGTTCGTCCTTTCATCGAATTATGAGGGTATGCCAAACGCTCTACTTGAGGCTATGTGTGTGTCGTTGCCGGTTGTTTCAACAAAAGTTTCCGGTGCCGTTGATCTTATTATAGACGGGGAAAATGGCTTGCTTGTTGACTGCGGCAATTCCAATCAGTTGGCTGATGCGATGATAAAAATGATGTCGGACGAGACTCTGCGCAAGCGCTGCGCTGAAAAAGCGGGAGAACTCAACGAAAAGCTGTCGATTGAGTCGGTTTCGTCCGAGTGGGAGAGCTTGCTGAATATCGAGAAGGGATGATAACAATTGTATATAAGCTACAGTTCCAGCGAAGTGTATGCTCCGCATACAGGCATATCAATTTTTTCATTACTTGACAATAATCAGGATAGCGAGTTTATACATATATTTTTGCTCGATCTCGGAATGAGCGATGTAAGCAAAGCAAAAATTCGCGGTATTGTTGAGAGCTTCGGACGTTCTATAACGATAATGAATGTCGATAACGATACAATTCGGCGTACTGTCGGAGCAAACGTACCCGCGCATTTCGGCAGTCTTGCTACGTATGCACGTTTGTGCGGAGCGGTCCTTTATCCCGAAGAGGTTCACCGCATAATTTTTGTCGATTCGGATATGATCATCAGAGGGTCGCTCAAAAGCATATATGAAGTTGAACTCGGTGATTGTATAGTCGGAGCTATTCCCGGAAGAAACGTATTCGGCGAAAACGAGGTCAACAATCCCGAAGAAAAAGAAATCGGCCACAGGCATAAATTTTATGTGAACTGCGGTCTTCTCCTCGTTGACCTTGACAACTGGAAGAAGAGCAATTTCAGTGAAAAGATCCGCCAGGCAGCAGCTCAGCTGAAGCTGTTTACTTTCAAAGATCAGACAATACTGAATGCGGCTCTCGATGATAAGTTCCTTTATCGGTTGCCATGTAAATATAATTATCCCTTTCATGCAAATCCGAGATACCTTATAAAGGAATGGTCGCTTAACTATCCCCAACTCAGCCAAAGCGAAATATATGAAGCAGCGAAAGATCCAGTCGTAATTCACTATGTAGGGGAGCAGTGTCGTCCGTGGTATAAAGAGAACATCAGTTGTATGGCTGACGAATACTACAGATATAAGGCAAAGTCGCCGTTCAATGATGTCCCTCTTCAGTCGATTTTTGATACACCTAAATATAAGAAGGCATCCGTAGTACAGAAGCTCTTTTTGCGGCTTATGTTCAGTACCTATCAGTCCTACATAGGTTATCCGTTGTACTATATGAACCAGAAACGCTTGAAAAATAAAAAGCGGAGGTAAGTTGATATGAAAGTCGTCATTTTAGCAGGAGGATTCGGCACCCGCATTTCCGAAGAGTCCGCATTTAAGCCTAAGCCGATGATTGAGATCGGCAGTATGCCGATTTTGTGGCATATTATGAAAAATTATTCTTTTTACGGCTTTAACGATTTTGTCATTTGTGCAGGATATAAGCAGCATGTTATAAAAGAATGGTTTGCCGATTATTTTCTCCATACTTCCGATGTTACATTTGACTTTACCAACGGAAATGAAATGATTGTCCACAATAAGCATGCCGAACCGTGGAGAGTAACTGTCGTTGATACCGGACTTAACACTCAAACGGGCGGACGCGTCAAGCGTATTCAGGACTACATCGGTAATGAGCCGTTTATGCTTACATACGGCGATGCTGTCGGCGATGTTGATGTCCTGAAATTGCTTGAGTTCCACAAACAGCACGGCAAGATTGGTACGATGTCAATGTACAACTTTGGGCAGAACAAGGGTGTTGTTGAGGTCGGGGCCGACGGAATAATTGCTGCTTTCAGAGAAAAAAGCGACCTCGACGGAGACCTTATTAATATTGGATTTATGGTGTTTGAGCCAAAACTTTTTGATTATATCGACGGGGACTCCGACATATTTGAAAGGGGGCCGCTGACAAAGCTGGTTTCGGAGCAGCAGTTGGTCGGCTATGTGCACAGGGGATACTGGCAATGCATGGACACCTTGCGAGAGAAGCAGCAACTCGAAAAGCTGTGGGAAAGCGGAAACGCTCCGTGGAAATTGTGGGAGTAGGAGAGCTAAAATGATGCTTGATTTGAATTTTTATCGTGGCAAGCGCGTCTTTATAACTGGACACACCGGATTTAAGGGCTCGTGGCTGTGCAAGATATTGGCAAATGCGGGAGCGGAAGTAACGGGATATTCGCTTGAGCCGCCTACAGAGCCATCACTTTTTAAAATTGCCGAAATTAGTAATGACATACATTCGGTGATCGGTGATATTCGCAATTTTCAGTCGCTCAAGGCTGCATTTGATGAGGCAAATCCTGAAATCGTGTTGCACCTTGCCGCACAGCCGATTGTTCGTGACAGTTATAAAGAGCCTGCGTACACTTATGAAACTAATGTCATGGGAACGGTCAACATTCTTGAGTGCGTTCGCCTTTCGGATTGCGTCAGATCTTTTTTGAATGTCACTACCGATAAGGTCTATCTTAACAAAGAGTGGGCATGGGGTTACCGTGAGAATGAGGAACTGGACGGATTTGATCCGTATTCCAACTCTAAATCCTGTTCAGAGCTTGTTACTCACAGCTATAAAAACAGCTTCTTTTCTGACGGCAAGGTTGCAATTTCAACTGCGCGTGCGGGAAATGTTATCGGCGGTGGCGATTTTGCCAATGATCGTATCATACCCGATTGCGTTCGGGCTGCAATCAAAGGTGAAGACATAACGGTCAGAAATCCGCATTCTACCCGCCCGTATCAGCATGTACTTGAGCCGCTTTACGCATATCTCATGATTGCGCAGGTACAGTATGAGAACACCGGCGTTTCCGGTTGGTATAATGTCGGTCCTGATGACAGAGACTGCTTCCGCACTGGTGAGTTGGTCAACTTGTTTGTTGAACATTGGGGCGACGGATTGAAGTGGGTAGATAAATATGACGGAGGTCCGCACGAGGCAAATTTCCTAAAACTGGATTGCTCAAAGCTTAAGTCAACCTTTGACTGGAAACCGAAATGGGATCTTGATACCGCAATTGCAAAAGTCGTTGAATGGAGCAAATGCTGGCTTAACGGCGGAGACATAGGAGCGTGTATGGATAAGCAGATTCAAGAGTTTATGGAGGATTGAGGGGATCATAATGAAAAACGTATTAGTGACCGGTGCTAATGGTTTTATCGGTAAAACGCTCGTAAAAGCATTGAGAGCACGCGAATATAAAGTCGTAGCTCTTGATGTCAGATTTGATGAAGATCTGCTTGCTGATTCGGGTATAGAGTGCATTGATGTATCTGAAAGTAATCTGGCCGAGCTGAAATCCGTAATCCCTGTATGCGATTATGACTGCTTCTTTCATCTTGCGTGGGTCGGTACGTCTGGACCGATGCGTGCCGATTATGACGTTCAGCTTGATAACGTCAGACTGACTTGCAGGTATGTTGAGCTTTGCAGAGACCTCGGCTGCAGGAGAATGATTTACGCTTCGAGCATAAATGAGCTGGAGACATATGAATATCTGCAGTCCGATGATATTGAGCCTTCCGGAGGGTATATTTACGGTACAGGTAAATTGGCTGCTCATTTGATGGGTGAAACGGTCGCAAAGCTCAACAGTGTTGAGTTTGTACCTGTTATCATAACGAATGTTTACGGCGTAGGCGAAAAATCGGCAAGAATGATATACACGTCCGTAAATAAACTTGTGCATAAAGAGCATTGCTCGTTTACCCAGGGGTATCAGATGTACGATTTTATTTACATAACCGACGCTATAAATTCAATCATTGAGATTGCTGATAAAGGCAAGGCGTTCAACCGTTATTATATCGGCAGCGGTAATCCGAAACCGCTTAGAGAATACCTGCTTGAAATGCGCGATATAGTTGATCCTTCGGCAGAAATCGGTCTGGGGGAAATTCCTTTTAAAGGTGTAGATATATCTTATAGTCAGTTTGATTTGAAAAAGGTCGAGCGTGATACGGGATATAAAAACAAAGTTCCGTTTGCAGATGGAATCAAAATGACGGCAGATTATATCATAGGAGAAATGAAAAATGGTTCGGAAATTTGAGTTTACAGAGCTTGACCTGAAGGGTGCGTACGTCATAAAGCCGTTTTATGCAACTGATTTGAGAGGCGGCTTTGTTAAGGACTATAATGTTGATATTTTTAAAGAAAACGGTATAAATCATGAGCTGAAAGAGGTTTTCTATACCCTTTCAAAGCGCGGTGTTATACGCGCAGAACATTTTCAACTTGTAAAGCAGCAGGCAAAGCTCGTGCGATGCATCAGCGGACACGTCTATGACGTTATCGTCGATTTGAGACCGTGGTCAGTGACCTTTGGCCAGTGGCGCGGTTTTGATCTGACGGGCGATAATCAGATTTGCTTGTATGTGCCTGAGTTTTTTGGCCATGGGTATTTGGTTGTTGATGATTCCGTTATCAGCTATAAATGCGCCGAGGTGTTTTATGACGAGGGTGACTCCGGAATTATGTATAACGATCCCAATCTTGCTATAAAATGGCCTTTCGAGCTTATAGGCGGCGAAGATAAGTTGATAATCAGTGAGAAGGACAAGCAGCTGATGAGCTTCAAAGAATATATAAAAATGGTCGGAGACGGCAAATGATGCGTTTATATTCGGTTAATGAGTTTGAACAAGAGGTTTTCAATTCTGCCAACAGTATTGATTTTGCCGCAAAATGTATAACGCCTTGGCACCTTATCGGAGTAAAATCTTTTATTGCTAAGCTACTTGAGGAAAAGGGCAGTGTAAAGGGCTTTATTTACGTTAAATACCACGGAGTCAGTGGCCATGTTATCAAGCCTGACACGTTGAATTTTCCGCCAAATGCAGATATAACTGTTTTCTGGGGAAAGAAGGCGGAAAAGAAATCTGCAAAGCAAAAATGCGCGCTTATTTCACAGGCAGCAGCAATCGGGAGGTATTCTCCGTCAAAACAGGGAGATGTATATTTGCTTAATGCGTTTTATCCGGATTATCCATTTTGCGGCAGGTTTATAGAAAACACAGATATGAGTTGCACCCCCGTATGCATAGACGAAGGTGTAGGAACGTATAAAACCCGTAAAGACCTTTTTGGTGAGAAGTGGCGCCGCGACAAAAAAGGCGCCGTTATAAGCGAGATACATAAGAGCATTGAACTGAAGATAGGCCGGCGAATTCCGCAAAAGACATTGTATTTTACGATATTTACTATTGGCAAATCAGGCACGCTTACTGAGAATACCGCTGTTACTCGATATTATAAACAGGTACTGAAGGATTCGGCTAAAGCTATGACGATAACTGACAAGCCGTATGTACTGTTGCTGACTCAGCCGTTTGAGCTTAAAGAAGAGTTAGCGGCAAAGAATGAGGTCAACCGCGCTTTTGATATGGCGATGAGCCGATACAAAGAGCGTGGGCTTGAAGTTTTTGTTAAGCCTCACCCGAGGGAAAAAGCCGAAGCAATAGAGGAATATAGAAAAAAAGGCTATACCGTTATCGATAAGACTGCACCGATAGAGCAGATGTTGAACGGACTTACAAAAAAGCCGGAGTGCGTTGTAGGAGCACTGAGTACAGCGCTTGTTACAGCATCGGTTTTGTGCGACGTTCCCGCTGTGTCTGTAATTAAAATCGTTTCCGCTAATGTTACTGGAGCTTATTGTGAACAGAGTGTGAAATTTGAACAGCGATATGGCAAAGTCGTTAGCTTTTTTGAAATAAGCGTTTTGGGTCAATAACTGAGGTGAAATATGCAATTGCAGAATGAAACAACAAATAAAAAAGCGCTGAAAGCGGGTGTGTGGTATACTGCAAGCAACTTTTTAGTAAAAGCGACCGCTTTTATCACTACACCTATTTTTACACGCCTGCTTTTGCCTGAAGAAGTCGGTGCATATGCCAATGTTTCATCTTGGTTTGCAATACTTGTTATAATAACCACCTTTGACCTTTATTCTGCGGTTTCAATAGCAAGGTTTGATTATAAAGATGAGCTTAATGAATACATCGCTTCGACCCTTGTGCTTGGTTCAACGATAACGATGGGCTTTTATGTTGTTGTTATTATCTTTAAGTCGTTTTTTACCGAACTGTTTGCCATCAACGAATTATCACTACACATGATATTTCTTTATTGTTTGGTATATCCTGCACTTCAAATGATGCAGATCAAAAACCGAATAGAATATAAGTACAAGCTCGTTACAGTGCTGTCGCTGACATCGGTACTCGGTGCTACACTTATTTCACTGGTACTTGTGCTTGTTATGGACGACCGCTTCACAGGACGGCTTTTGGGGTCGTATGTGCCGCACATTCTGCTTAATGTGATTATATATATTTACCTGCTCAAGCAGGCAAAATTTATAAGTACAAAGTATTGGAAATACGCGCTGGTAATATGTATACCGCTCATATGGCATACGCTGGCAGGCAACTTGCTCAGTTCAAGCGATCGTATTATGATAACACGTTTCTGTGGAAAGGCCGATACGGCATTTTACAGCGTTGCCTACTCCTGCGCGCAGATTGTATCTATACTGTGGAACTCAATGAATTCGGCGTGGTCGCCTTGGGCTTATGAGCAAATGGAAGCGAAGAATTACACCGCGTTGAAGAAAGCATCAAAACCTTTTATGATCGGGTTTGGCATTATTGTTTTCGGTGGATTGCTTGTTGCCCCGGAAGTGCTTTTGATAATGGGCGGAAAAAAATACGCTCAGGCTTTGGCGGTACTTCCTCCCGTAATGCTCGGATATGTGTTCCAATTTGTCTATTCTCTTTATGTAAATATAGAATTCTACAGCAAAAAGCAGAACTATATAGCCATTGGAACGACTGTTGCCGCGCTTGTAAATGTTGCACTGAATTTTATATTTATTCCACTTTTCGGTTATATTGCAGCGGCTTATACTACAATGGTCGGTTATATCGTTCTGCTTGTGGTTCATTTCCTTTTTGTAAAGAGGCTTGAGAAGCTTGACTGGTACGACACAAAGTTCAATCTTTCTTTTCTCAGTGTTACTTTGTTATGCCTGCCGCTCACGCTTATGTTATATGAGGTCGACATCGTTCGGTACTCGCTTATAGGAATACTCGTTGTAGCAATGATTGTTCTTATCCTTATTTTCCATAAGGAACTGATCAGCTGCATTAAAAAGGGTAAGGTCGATACCCGCTTGTTTCGCGAAAAATTTAGCAGAATTCAACAGAGTAAGAAACAGAGGGAAAAACGATGAAAGATAGATACTCTTTCAATCTGAGATTGACCGATATGGTCGATTGGTTACTTATAATCTGTATTGGTGTTACTTCTGTGTATAACGTAAAAGTAGCCGGGCATGCGGTCAGCTATTATCTGTATTTTCTGTTTGTCACAGTTGCGGCGGTTGCAATCTTTAAAGCTCGAACCTTAATAGTGAACGGAAAATTGCTTGAAAGCGCATTCCCGTTTATTTGCCTTATGCTGCTTTCGTTTTTATGGGCACCGTCTTCGCCTGTAATAAGTTCAAATTTCTCATCGTTTTACATATGTGCGCTGTTGATAATTTTTGCTCAGTTGATTGGTATATCGTCGCAGCGGTTTGAGATAGCAAAGCTCATATATGGACTCGGCGGTGTTGCAATCGCAATTTATATGTTGTTTGCAAACGGATCAGAATTTACGCACAATGGGCGAATGTACCTGACAATAGGTGGTACATCGATCGAAACAAACTATTTGAATTATCTGTTTATATTTCCGACGATTTATTGCGCAGACCGGCTGATAAGCAAGAAAACGGTGCTTATTGAGAAAATACTGCTGTTGTTTTCAATCGGATTTATGATATTTGTTGTGCTTTCGACCGGCTCGCGCGGCGGACTTACAGCCGTTACTATCGGCGGCATAGTGACCTGTCTGTTTTCTGGCAAGGAAAACGGACGAGAAACTAAGAAACTGGTAATTACTGCGGTGGTGGTCATTCTGGTTGCAATACTGTTTCCGTATATAGCGCATCTGCTACCGGAAAAAATCATCGGACGTTTTGATCTGTCTAACCTTGTGTCAAGCGGCGGAAACGGTCGCGTCGATATATGGAAGAACTCGCTCGATATAATCCTCGAGGAAAGTAATCTGCTTCAAATGCTTTTCGGACACGGCTTTTTGAGTTCTGTCTCGATAGTCGGCACTACACTCCACAATGTCCTGATAGAGATAATGTTCGATCAAGGACTTGTCGGATTATTATTGTTTGTTGTTATGAACATTGAGCTTTTGTATGTTGCTTTTTCATCAAGGAACGCACAGATGACCGGATTGGTTGTCGGTCAGTTTGTTTTGAGCATGACGCTTGCAGGCGTTGTTTCCAGATATTTCTGGATAAATTACCTTGTGCTGATACTGTTTTACGAAGTCAGCTTCAGCACAGAAAAAAGTGACCGATTATAGGGAGGAATTGTCCAAATGAGAATACTTGCAGTTATTCCTGCTCGAGCTGGGTCGAAGGGAATACCAAATAAGAATATCCGTATAATCGGCGGGCAGCCACTTATTCATTATGCAATAAGCAATGCGTTGGCGTCGCAGTTTATTACTGATGTTTGTGTATCCACTGACTCGCCTGAAGTGCGTATAATTGCTCAGCAGATGGGAGCGACCATCAAATGGCGTGACGCATCGCTCTGCGGTGACGCAGTGACGCTCGACGCTGTAATAGCTGATGCTGTTCAACAGAATGTTGAATGGGATTATATTGTTACAATGCAGCCTACATCTCCGACTCTTACTGTGTCAACACTTGATAAAGCTATTAAATATGCAATAGATAACGACCTTGACACACTTATATCGGCGATAAACGCACCCCGTCTTTCGTGGGGCGTAAAGAATGGCAAAAAAGTACCAAATTATACGAAACGTCTTAATCGTCAATACTTGCCACCGTGCTATATGGAGACCGGAGCGTTTGTGATATCACGAGCGAGCGTCGTTACACCGAAAACTCGAATAGGCACTAAGGTTGACGTTTTTGAAGTGCCGGAGGACGAGTCCCAGGACGTTGATACGTTTGAAGATCTCAGAAGCGTAGCCGCGACCCTTGAAAGACAAAAAGTCGCGATTTATGTAAACGGCAACAATAAACGTGGAGTTGGTCATATTTATCGTGCGCTGGAAATGGCTGATGAGTTTTATTCAAAGCCCGATATTTACTATGACATAAATCAGACCGATCCTAAGGTGTTCGGTACTACAACGCACACACTTATTCCAGTAAACGGTATAGCTGATCTTTTTAACAGGTGTAAAAAAGAGAATTATACTATATTTATAAATGATATTCTTACAACTTCCATTGATTATATGATCGGGCTTAAATCAGTGCTGCCCAAAGCGAAAATAGTCAATTTTGAAGATGACGGAGAGGGAACTATTAAAGCGGACCTTGTCTTCAATGCGCTTTATCACGACGGGGACTTGCCACAAATCAAGGCGGGAGAAAAATATTATATTTCCGGTAAAACATTTATGTTCTACAATCCCATCAAGATTAAAGATCATGTTGAAAGAGTATTTATTTCATTCGGCGGGGCTGACCCTCAGAATTATTCCGATCGGTTGCTCAAAATGATAACGGCAAATGAGTATAAAGAATATCGTTTCATCGTTGTTCTCGGCAGGGCGAAATACAATGTCGAAGCTCTTATGGAATATAACAGCTACGATAATATCGAGGTGCTCTACGATGTTTCAAATATGCCGGAGCTTATGTCAAGCTGCGATATAGGCATAACCTCAAGGGGAAGAACGGGATATGAGCTTGCAATGCTCGGAATACCGTCAATATCAATGGCTCAGAATCATCGTGAAGAAAAGCACGGGTTTGTGTGTAATGAAAACGGATTTACATATATCGGCTTGAATCCTGCTGATGAGATTATCGAAAGTAATCTCAGAATGTACTTGAAAATGAGCAGAGAAAGTCGTGAAAAGTTCCAGTCAAAGCTGCTCAGCCACGATCTTCGAGGTGGACGCAAACGCGTAATGAGCCTCATAAACGGATTATAATTCAGGAGGTATATATAATGAAAAGCACAAAGCCTTATGTTATTGCTGAGATGGGCGTAAACTTTTACGATACCGCAAAGGTGATGAACATAACTCCGCTTGAAGCCGCTAAACTTTATATTGATAAAGCAGCCGAAGCGGGAATAGACTGTGCAAAGTTTCAATCTTATAAGGCAAATACGATAGTGTCAAAAAACTCTCCTGCATATTGGGATTTATCCAAGGAGCCGACAAAGACACAGTACGCTCTTTTCCAGAAGCACGACAGTTTCAATGAAGAAGATTACAGGGAACTGTGCGACTACACCCACGCAAAAGGTATGGATTTTACGTCTACACCGTTTGATTATGCATCTGCGGATTTCCTTGAACCAATGGTGGATTTTTACAAGATTTCATCTTCTGATTTAAGCAATCTTCCGTTTATAAGGCATATCGGATCAAAAGAAAAGCCTGTATATATTTCGGTCGGAGCTGCATATCTTTCCGAAGTTGACGAAGCGGTGCGCGAACTGAAAAACAGCGGATGCAAGGATATTGTGCTGTTCCATTGCGTGCTTTCTTATCCGACAAAGCCCGAGAACGCTAACCTTAAAGTAATAAAAACTTTGAAGGATTGTTTTCCTGATACCAGAGTCGGATTCAGCGATCACGTCGCTCCCGATGCTACGATGATGACGCTTGCAATGGCTTATATGTTAGGTGCCGAAATTATCGAAAAGCATTTTACACTTGATAAGACGCTCCCGGGTAACGACCATTATCACGCCGGAGATCCCGAAGATTTCAAGCTTGCAATAAGCAATTTTAAGTGGATTGATACTGTAATGGGAAACCCTGAGAAAACGGTGCTTGAGTGCGAGCGTGTTCCGCGCAAAGAAGCTCGCCGCTCCCTTGTGCTTACCAGAGATATGAAGGTAGGAGAAAAAATTGGTGCCGACGATTTGATGGCAAAGCGCCCCGGTACGGGAATTTCACCGAGATTTACGGACATAGTCATAGGTCGCACGGTTAAAATGGATCTTGACGAAGATACTGTGCTGACTTGGGATATGGTCTAATGATTTCAAGATGTTTTTGAATTCTTTGAATTCAGAGAGAAGGGGTTTACATGAAAACCATATTTGTAACCGGCTCCTCCGGCTTCATCGGGTCCAACCTTGCCAAACGAATACTGGCTACATCGCCGGAAACAAAGGTCATTGGGTTGGACAACATGAACCATTATTATGATGTCCGGATTAAGGAAGCGCGGCTTGCTGAACTGCAAGAATATGAAAACTACACGTTCATTAAGGGCAATTTGGCGGACAAGGAACTGATTAACAGCATCTTTGAGCAGTACCGTCCGGATGTGGTAGTCAACTTAGGTGCGCAGGCCGGCGTACGGTATTCTATTACGAATCCGGACGCCTATTTGGAAAGCAATATGATCGGCTTCTACAACATTTTGGAAGCCTGCCGTCATTATCCTGTGGAGCATCTTGTGTACGCCTCCAGCTCCTCCGTCTATGGCTCCAACAAGAAGGTGCCGTACTCCACAGATGATAAGGTGGACAACCCGGTTTCCTTGTATGCGGCCACGAAGAAGTCCAATGAATTGATGGCTCATGCCTATTCTAAGTTATACAACATTCCTTCCACTGGACTGCGTTTCTTTACGGTATATGGTCCGGCAGGCCGTCCTGACATGGCCTACTTTGGATTTACTAATAAGCTGGTAAACGGTGAAACCATTCAGATTTTTAACTACGGAAATTGCAAACGGGACTTTACCTACGTGGATGACATTGTAGAAGGTGTTATCCGTGTTATGGAAAAACCGCCGGAAAAGAAGAGCGGTGAGGACGGCCTGCCGATTCCACCGTATGCGGTTTACAACATTGGCAACAGCAATCCGGAAAATTTGTTGGATTTTGTGCAGATTCTGTCAGAAGAGCTGGTTCGGGCTGGTGTGCTGCCTGCGGACTACGACTTTGAAGCTCACAAGGAACTTGTCCCCATGCAACCCGGCGATGTACCCATTACCTACGCAGACACCTCCGCTTTGGAGAGGGACTTCGGCTTTAAACCGCATACGCCATTGCGAGAAGGCTTACGAAAGTTTACAGAGTGGTACAAAGAATTCTATATGGCAGAAAAGGAATGAGACCGTTTGATTTGCGAAGAACGCTTTTATGAAATTTACGGCATGGCCCCACAGGGGCTGAGCTTTGCGCCGTATCGTATTTGCCCAATTGGCGCGCATAGTGACCACAACTTGGGAAAAATAACCGGCTTTGCCATTAATCAGGGCATCCATATTGCATTTAAACCAAAGCAGAATGGCGTTGTTGAAATGACCAGTCTCCAGTTTCCGAAAAGGGCGCAGTGGCACATTCTGGAAATTGGTAAAAAGACAGGAGACTGGGCAGATTATTTGCGTGGCGCCACTTGGGCACTGAACGAACGACACTCCTTAACTGTGGGCCTGTCCGGCGTCATTGAAGGCTCCCTTCCCATTGGAGGTCTTTCTTCTTCTGCCGCTGTTATTTTGGCATTTTTAAATGCGCTGTGCAGTGTAAATGGAATTGCCTTGGATCCGCAAGAGCTGATTGCAACGGCCTTCCGTGCAGAAAAGGATTATGTTGGTATAAATGTAGGAACGTTGGACCAGAGCTGTGAGGTTCTAAGCCGGAAAAACCACCTGTTATATCTGGATTGCAAGGACAACAGTTATGAGCTGATTCCCACTAGTTCTGCCATGAAGCCTTACAAAATTGCTGTATTCTTCAGCGGTCTGGAACATTCCCTGGCCGGTTCCAAATATAACATGCGAGTAGACGAACTTCGCGCCGGGATCTACGCCCTGCAAGCCCTGTCTGGGTATGACTACGGCAAGTTTTCCGAAGCCAATGCGCGAGACATCAGTTTTGACATCTACCAAACCTACAAAGATCGGTTGCCTGTGCCCTGGGCCAAGCGCTGTGAACACTGGTATACCGAATACCAACGCGTAGAAGCCGGAGCCGAAGCCTGGCGCCGCGGTGACCTGGAGGAGTATGGACGCCTGTCCTTTGCCTCCGGTTGGAGCAGCATTCATAACTGGGAATCCGGTGCGCCGGAGCAGATTAAACTGTATGAAATTATGCGGGAAACTTCCGGTATTTACGGCGGGCGATTCAGCGGTGCCGGTTTCAAAGGTTGCTGCATGGCTTTAATAGACCCCACCAAAGAAGATGACATTCGGGAAACAGTGGAACGTAAATATTTAAGTGTTTTCCCGGAAATGACTGAAAAATACAGTTTCCACCTGTGCGAAAGTGCAGATGGGGTCGGATGTGTTGGCGTTAATGCCACAGGAGGTGCCAAATGAAGTGCCTGATTCTTGCTGCTGGATACGCTACACGGCTGTATCCGCTGACAGAAAATTTTCCAAAACCGCTATTAAAAGTGCAAGATAAAACCATTTTGGATTGGCTGATTGAGGACATTGATACGGCCGGTGTGGTAGATGAATATGTGGTTATCAGCAACCATAAATTTGCGGACCATTTCCGCACGTGGGCAAGGACTTGCTTACAAAAAATAACCATTCTGGATGACGGAACCGAAAGCAATGAAACCAGGCTGGGAGCCGTGAAAGACATTCAGTTTGCCATTGACGAATTACACCTTCAGGATGACTTGCTGATTATTGCCGGAGACAATCTGCTGGATTTTTCTTTGATAGATTATATTGCTTACCAGAAAGAAAAGCAGACTACGGTTATTATGCGGTACTGGGAACCGGATGAAAATAAACTTCACAAAACCGGGGTTGCCGTAGTAGATGAAAACGACCGCATTTTAGAAATGGAAGAAAAACCGGCGGAACCAAAATCCAACTGGTGCACACCGCCGTTTTATATTTACAAAGCAGAAGACGTGCCCTTGGTAAAGGCCGGAATAGAGGCCGGTTGCGGCGTAGATGCACCGGGCAGCTTTATTGCTTGGCTTTCTACTCAAACCGTGGTGCATGCTTATGAAATGCCGGGCCGGCGATATGATATCGGCAACCTGGAAAGTTATGAAACAGTGCAGAAAGAATATCGAGGAGTGATAAAATGAAAATTGCAGTAGCAGGAACCGGATACGTTGGTTTGTCCATTGCTGTTCTGTTGGCCCAGCACCATACTGTAACCGCAGTTGATATTATTCCGGAAAAAGTGGACTTAATTAATCAAAGAAAGTCCCCAATTCAAGATGACTATATTGAAAAATATTTGGCAGAAAAGGACCTGGATTTAACGGCAACGTTGGATGCGGAATCCGCTTATAAGGACGCTGAAATTGTAGTCATTGCTGCACCAACCAATTATGATAGCAAGAAAAATTTCTTTGATACGTCTGCCGTAGAAGCAGTTATTGAATTAGTAATCAAAAATAATCCGGATGCTGTTATGGTCATTAAATCTACCATTCCGGTTGGATACACCGCATCCGCACGGGAAAAGTTTCACTGTGACAATATTATTTTCAGCCCGGAATTCCTGCGGGAGTCCAAGGCTTTGTATGACAATCTGTATCCCAGCCGGATTATTGTAGGAACAGATACAGAAAACGCCCGCCTTGTCAAAGCGGCAGAAACCTTTGCCGGACTTTTGCAAGAGGGCGCAATTGAAGAAAATATTCCCACTATGATTGTTGGCTTTACGGAAGCGGAAGCAGTCAAACTGTTTGCCAATACCTACTTGGCACTGCGGGTATCCTACTTTAACGAACTGGATACCTATGCAGAAATGAAAGGCTTAAACACACAGCAAATTATTGAAGGCGTTTGTCTGGATCCGCGGATTGGAACGCATTATAACAATCCGTCTTTCGGCTACGGTGGCTACTGCCTTCCGAAAGATACCAAGCAATTGCTGGCCAACTATGAAGATGTTCCGGAAAACCTGATTGAAGCCATTGTAGAATCTAACCGTACTCGCAAGGATTTCATTGCAGACCGTGTGCTGGAAATTGCAGGCGCATATGAAGCAAACGAAGACTATGATCCAAGCAAGGAACACAGCGTTGTAATTGGTGTATTCCGCCTGACTATGAAATCCAATTCCGATAACTTCCGCCAGTCTTCCATCCAGGGGGTCATGAAGCGGATTAAAGCAAAAGGTGCCACGGTTATCATTTATGAACCAACGTTGGAAAACGGAACTACCTTCTTTGGCTCGGAAGTGGTCAATGACCTTGCAGAGTTCAAAGCCAGAAGCCAGGCAATCATTGCTAACCGCTATGACAGCTGCTTGGATGATGTGCAGGACAAGGTCTATACTCGGGATCTGTTCCGTAGAGACTAACACTTAACTGTCTGTGGCCTACATCGCCCGCGTGGATGATTTTGACCGCGGCATCAAGCTCATCGAGCTGTGGGGTCTGAATGTCCAGACGGAGGTGGAGGTAAAGGAAAACGATGTCAGGTGCCTTCGCGGAGAATATCGAGGTATTCAGGATAAGAGAAAATCTTTGTTTTTCCGGATTTGTCCGTCTGCTGAAGAACGCCTTTTTCCACAAGGAGCAAGACAATTTTAGAGACTGTGTTGTAGGAAAGGTCAACAGCGGTCGCTGTTTTCTGGATGTCAATAATCGGGTTAGTCTCGATATAGCTAAACACCTTGAGAACATTGGTCTTTTGCCGTTTTGAGAGGTCATCGAACTGAGCAATGCTTTTGCTGTGAAGCACTGTGAGCTTGTCGATGGTTTGAATAGCATCGCTGGCAGAATCGGAGAGTGCTTGCAAGAAAAAGATGACCCATTGTTCATAGTCACCGGTTTTGCGGACCTGAGTCATTCTGTCGTAATACTCAACACGGTTCATTTTCAAAAAGTAGGAGATATACAGTGCCGGACGAGATAAGATTCCTTTTTCCATTAAGAATAGTGTGATCAGCAGTCGTCCAACACGACCGTTACCATCCAGAAATGGGTGCGTTGTCTCAAACTGATAGTGAATCAAAGCGGCCTGAATCAGTGGGTCGAGAGTGTCATCGCTATTCATGTATTTTTCCAAATCAGACATAGCAGTTTGCATATCATCAGGATTTGGTGGAATGTAGCGCGCGTTTCGTATGGTGCTGCCCTGACCGCCAATCCAGTTTTGAGAATAGCGGAATTCACCGGGGCTTTTTTCCTGCCCCCGTACTCCTTCCATGAGGACAGCGTGAGTTTCTTTGATGAGTCTATTGCACAGTGGAAGGGTGTGGAGGCGATTCAACGCAAATTCTGTTGCCTTGATGTAATTGACAACATCCGAAACATTCAGATTCGTGTTCTCTTTCATTAGAGGGTTCAGAATATCATCCAGTGTGCATTGCGTACCTTCAATTTGCGAGGAGAGAAGGGCTTCTTTCCGAACATACATGGACACAAAAAGATCTATATTCGGAATGCGTGAAGAAAGACCATCTAGTGTAGCTAGCTTTTTGTTGGCATCAATAAGTTTTGTGACTAATTCTCCACTAAGTTCAATAGGAGGGTTGGGAGGAAGAGGTGACGGACGAAAAGATTGGTATGCCATATCGCCAGACAGATTGCTGACAAGTGTTCCAGCTCGATTGCTCATAGATGCTCCTTTCCTTCCTGAAAAGCAGGAAAATGAAATTACTGTAGAGATTTTATTATAGAAATTTCAGAAAATCAAGATAATTTGAAATTACAGGGTGACAGAAATTTCAGAAAAAGCGGATTTACTGAAATTTCATAACAAAAAACCAGCGAGCAATTTCAAGTTTAGCTCTTTT
This sequence comes from Bacteroidaceae bacterium, assembly GCA_963623075.1. Lineage (GTDB taxonomy): Bacteria > Bacillota > Clostridia > Oscillospirales > Acutalibacteraceae > RUG420. The sequence goes on along the minus strand of CAVFJZ010000001.1, from coordinate 130,103 downwards.
GGCCTATTCGCCCTGTGCGGCTGTGTTGACTTTCCCACGCCTTTGACTTATTATACTCGTAAGAAAGTAACTCATGAGTTACTTTCTTACGAGTATATTTTTTGGAGGGCGGAAGATGGGTCAGTTTTATTGTCGCGAAGATGAGTTGCGGAAGCTGAATAAACGGTATGCGGATGACAAATTTGAGTGCATGGTTATCTATGGTAGACGCCGCGTTGGTAAAACGGCGCTGATTAATCAGTTTTGCAAAGATAAGCCGACTATTTTCTTCTCCGCTTTGAATACGACGGGTAAGGAAAATCTTGAGGCGTTGTCAAAAGCCATCATGAATTATGAACGACCAGATATGGAAAGCACACCGGAATTCAGTTCTTATGATGCTGCGTTGGATGAGTTGACTACTCTTTCAAAGGAAAAACGAATTGTCTTTGTAATTGACGAGTATCCGTATCTTGCAAAATCCAAACCTGCAATTTCAGCAATGCTACAGCATGTTATTGATCATAAATGGACAGAAACCAAGATGTATCTGATCCTTTGTGGTTCGTCTATGAGTTTTATGGAGAGTCAGGTGCTTGGAAAAGAAAGTCCGCTGTATGGTAGACGAACGGGACAAATTAAGATAGAGCCGTTAGATTATAAGGAAACAGCTGTGTTTCATCCGAATCTGTCTGCAGAAGATAATTCTCTGATTTACGGAATTACAGGAGGCGTTCCGCACTATATCAATAAGTTGGATGTAAGAGATAACGTGGATGAGGCGCTATTAGATAATTTCTTTGATCGTTCCAGTTATCTGTATGAGGAGCCGGGAAATCTATTAAAACAGGAACTTCGGGAACCGGCCATTTATAATGCAATCATCAAAGCAATTGCAGAGGGAGCTTCTCGGATGAACGATGTCAAACTGAAAGTGGGTACGGAAAATGCAATCGTATCAAAATATTTGAAAACGCTGATGGACCTTGGCCTTGTTAAAAAAGAAACGCCGATTACTGAAAAACCGGGGAAAAGAACCATCTATCTGTTGGCTGATAATTTTTTCCGATTTTGGTACCGGTTTGTGCCAATCAATATGAGTGCCATTGATTCTGGTAAAATTGCAAAGACCTATCCACATGCTGTGAAACAATATCTTCCCGATTATATGGGCCTGATTTTTGAAAGAATGTGTCAGGATTATTTGCTTTATTATGCAGATCCCCTTCCCATTGAGTTGGCAGAAATTGGCCAATGGTGGGGAACAGATCCGAAAAAGAAAAAACAGATACAGCTTGATATTGTCGGAACACCGGTTGAGGGGAATGATTATATTATTGGGTCATGCAAGTACAGAAATGAGAAAATTGGTGTAGATGAGCTTAATTTAATCCGGGATTACGCAGCGGTTTTCGGAAAAGGAAACAAATACCACTACTACATCTTCTCTAAAGGCGGGTTTACAGATGGTCTTCTTCAGGCACAGGAGCATGGCGAAGTTCAGTTGATAACACTGGAAGATTTGTACAAGTAGAGAACACAAAAAACAAAATATTGCAAAGCAAACGAAGGTAGCCTACTGGCTACCTTCGTTTCTTTTATAGGAGACCGCTAACAATCAAATAGCGTACAAGTCTTTGCTATGATCTTCTCCGTAAATGCCCCATTTTTCAATGGCAACGGCAAGTTCTTCACAGTCTTTGGCTGCTGTGCGAAGCGGCACGTCATTCATAACGGCATCAATGGCAATTCGGAACGCATGTGCCCCGGCTCTTGGCCCCATTGGGTGAGCGTGAATGCCTGCGCCTACACCAAGAAGAACATCCGGGCCGCAATCATCCATAAACTTCGGAACCAGTCCCGGAACAACGCCGCCGCCAACAAACGGAAGCATTGGCTTCAAGTCATAGAACTTGGCTTTAGAAGCATTAATGTTGGTAATGTAGTTGTCAAAGGTATTGTCAAACTTGCCATACGGTGGCTGTGTCAGGTAAATATCTGCCCCGCTCAGGCGAACCAGTTTGTTGACAACTTTAGAGCTCATACCCTGATAAGGAGAGCATGTAAAGGCGCCGTTAAAGCAAGAATGCGCAAGAATAGGAACGGTAATTTCCGGGTCTTCTGCCAGCATACGAACTGCACTGTATCCGGTGCCGTGAATGTCAACCATGATAAGGTTACCGCCGTTTTCAATAACGGTCATGGCATTTTCCTTCAAGTGGCAAACTTCATCTGTAATATTGCAAGCGTATAAGGTGTATTCACCTTTAATAGCTCTGGCTTTCTCCACTGCGTCCATATTTCTTTTTACACGTTCTGCAAGGCTGTTGAATTTCCGATTACCGCCAATTAATTCGTCGTCCTTGATAATATCAACGCCTCCGGCAGCTGCTTCAAAGAACAGCTTTTCCCCAACTTCCGGCGTATAACCGGTGCAAGGTTTAATCATGTTATTTAACAGCGGTCTGTCTTCTACATTCAAAATCTTTCGGATGCCGTCAATACCAAACTTCGGGCCTTGGAAGGCATCTGCAAATTTTTTCGGGAAGTCAATGTCTAATAGCTTCAGATAAGGCATAGACATGATATTCCCGCAGATAGAACCAATCAGAAGGGGAATGTTATTTTCAATATTGTCTACCGGATATCCAATACGAATAATGTAAAAACGCATGCCGTCCGGAGCAATATCCAAATTCACGTTGGTTTGGTTTTCATAATTCGGAACTTCATATATCCCGATAATTTTAGATGCATATTTTGTACGCATCTCATCTGTTTCTGCGGGTACGTCTACCCAGGAACCGGTAGTTTGTTCAATTCCGATACTAACCGCTTTCAGAATGGCACCTTCTTCTTTGGCCGCTCCAACCAGATAGGTGGCAACGCAAAGATCGTTCAAATCACATCCTTCATACAAAGGGTTCAGTAAAGGGTCGTAAAATCTGTTTTGCTTAACCATAAAAGACCTCCATTTATTTTTTGCTTCATTAATAGGCGAAACAGCTTCCTGCACCTTCACTATAAAATCGGTGAAAAAGAATCACAACATGGAAAATATTTTCAGTCGGCCTGGCAATAATGTCAAAATTTTATCAATTGGGTGAAAATATTTTCGGTGTCGCAAAAAAGAAAAAAGTCTCTTATGATTGATTTAGCAAGCAAATAGTCAACAAAAAGCAACAAGTAGAGGTACAACTATTGTGAATATTGACAAATACGATCAGTCGACCTTCCTGGTTCTAAAAGCTGCTTATCTTTATTATCTGTCCGGGAAACCACAGAATTTGATTGCGGAAGAACTAGGCGTGTCACTTACCACCGTGTCCAGACTTCTAAAGCGGGCAAAGGAAGAAAAGATAATTGAATTCGTAATAAGAGATCCGTTTGTGGAATGCATCAAGGTGGAACAACAGCTAAAAGACTTCTTAGGAATTAAGGAAGTTGTTATTGCTCCGGCCGTCAGTGCAGACGACGTGGACCAAGCAGACGAAGAGGAAAATTTAAAGAAGTTAGTTGCTCTTGAGGCCGCAAGATATTTACAGCGGATGATTAAAAAGGGCGATGTAATTGGCTTTACCTGGGGCAGTACGGTTTATCAGATGATTAATTATCTGAATCCGGCTCAGAAAGTAGAAGCGGACTTTGTTACATTACATGGAAGTCTGGCAAACAGCGTGGCCGCTTGGGATGTCAGAACATTGGTAACTCGCTCGGCAAAAGCCTTTTCCGGAAACAAGCACATTTTACTTACGGATACCCTGATGAGTACTTCGGAAGTAACGGAACTGTTAAAGAAAGAAAAAAGTATCTCGCAGGTATATGACATGTTTGACAAGGTCAATATTTCCGTTAGCGGAATAGGGGCCTTTTATCCGGAAGTAACCACGGTCCTGGCACACCCGGATTATTTGCCGCCGGAGGATTTAAAAGAATTGCAGGCCTGCGGCGTAGTGGCAGATGTAGTTTTGCGGTTCATTGACAAAGACGGGAAGGAATGCAACACCAGCTTAAAGAACAGAACAATTTCTATTGAATTGGAGCAATTCAAAAAGATTCCCAGGAAAATTACTATTGCGTCAGGAACGAAGAAAGCCTATGCCGTTATGGCGGCGGTAGAAGGCGGCTTGGTGGACACCTTGATTATTGATAGTAAGTTGGCTGTTGCGTTATTGGAACTATGGAAAGAACATCATTAGATGTCGGAATAAAAATAAAGGAGGGTAGCATGAAAATTGCAATCGGCTGTGATCCAAATGCAGTTGAGCATAAGGAAGTGCTGAAACAGTTAGTAGAGGATTTGGGGTATGAATGTGTTGATTTCGGAAGCGCGGATCCCATTTACGCTAACACGGCAATCCGCTTGGCTGAAGCTGTTGCGGCAGGAGAATGTGAAAGAGGAATTTTGATCTGCGGTACAGGAATTGGTGTTTGTATTGCAGCAAATAAAGTAAAAGGTGCATATGCAGCAGAGGTAAACAATATTTACCAGGCGGAACGAGCGCAGCTGAGTAATTGCGCCAATATTATTACCCTTGGAGCTCAAGTGACCGGAATTGAACTTGCCAAATGTCTTGTGAAGGAATACTTAAAAAACACATTTGACCCGAATTCAAGGTCCAAGGATAAAGTACAACGAATTTACGATTACGAAAAAGAAAGGACGGTTTAATCTTATGATTATGAATTTCTTACGGAAAGTTCCGGCAGGTATGATGGTTGTTCCATTGCTGCTTGGATGTTTAGTGAACACCTTCTTCCCTGCAGCGTTGCAGATTGGCGGAATTACCACTGCAACTTTCTCCAGTGCAGGTGGTTCTTGTACCTTGGGTATCTTGCTCTTCTGCATGGGAACTACGCTAAGAGTAAAAGATATGCCTGCGGTAATTAAACGCGGCGGGCTGCTTTTAGTTGCAAAGTTTGCCATTGGTGCAGTGCTTGGTATCCTTGTCGGCAAATTCTGCGGACCTGCCGGTTTCTTAGGCCTGTCCAGCTTGGCAATTATCAGTGCAGTAACCAACAGTAACGGTTCCGTTTATTTCTCCTTGATGGAACAGTATGGTGACAAGAAAGACTGTGCTTGCATGCCGATTCTTGCAATCAATGACGGACCGTTCCTGACCCTGGTTGCACTTGGCGCATCCGGCCTTGCGGACATTCCGTTTATGAGCCTGCTTGCAGCGGTAGTTCCTATTCTTTTAGGTATGCTGCTTGGTAACATTGACCCGAAAGTAAGAGACTTCTTTGGACCGGTTGGTTCAGCAATTATTCCGTTTACCGGATTCTCCTTGGGAGCCGGCATTGACCTTGCAAGTGTTGCAAAGGGTGGACTTTCCGGCGTGCTGCTTGCTTTCATTACCATCTTCGTTGGCGGTGGATTCATTGTTCTTTGTGACAGATTTATTGGAAGACGTCCGGGATATGCAGGCTGGGCTGTTGCAACAACAGCAGGTAACGCAGTAGCCGTTCCGGCAGCAATTGCACTTGCAGATCCGTCATGGGCAGAATATGCCTCCATTGCCACGGTTCAGGTTGCAACATCTACTGTTTTAACAGCATTAATTGTTCCGTTTATTACTGCTTGGTGGGCAAAGAAGTTTGGTTGCCCGCAGTTCCCGAAAGACGGTCAGAAGGCTGAGGGTGAAGTGGCAGAAGTAGCCGTTGAAACTGCTCCTGCAGCGGAAGAATAAGAGGCAATACCATGGGCAAAATATTAATGTTTGCAGATGATTTTACGGGCTCCGGAGATGCCGGTGTACAGTTGACCAAAAACGGAATAGAGGCCCATATCATTTTTGATACGCAGAAGATTGACCCGGAAAAGTCTTATGTTGTTGATACAGAATCACGCAACATTCCGGCGGAAGACGCATACCAAATAGTAAAAGAGATTCTGCAAAATATGGAACCGTATCCATATGAATACTATTACAAAAAGATGGATTCTACCCTGCGGGGTAATTTGAAAGCAGAAATAACTGCTGCAGAAGAAGTGTTACAGCCGGACCTGATTGTCTTTAATCCGGCCAACCCGGATTCGAACCGGACCGTGGTAGACGGTACCTTGCTGATGAACGGTGTCAGAATTATGGAAACCGAAATTATGCGGGACCCGCTGTGCCTGGTAACGGAAGACAACCTAGAAAAGCTCATGCAAAAAGAAATGAATGAGCCGGTTACGCACTTCTCTTTAACCGAAATCCGTGAAAACAAAATGGATATTGGAGACGCAAAAATTGTCACCTTTGATGTTTTGGAAAATGCGGATATGGATGCCGTTGTCAACTATATCCTGAGCCTGGACAAAAAGGTTCTCTGGGTTGGGTCTGCCGGTATGGCAAACAGCCTGGTTAAGGCCATGCGGAAGCAGTATCCGGTATTGTCTTTGATTGGCAGCATCAGCCAGACTTCTAGAACGCAAGTACAGGTTGCACAAGAAGCCGGCGCAACCGTAGTAGAAATGAACATTGCTGCGCTTCTGCAGGGCGGAGATATTAACAAGGTTGCAGCGGAAGCCGTGTCTTTGTTACAGGACGGCCAAGATGTTATTGTGGTAACGGCAAAAGAGCATGAAGACTATTTAGAGGCAATTGCAGTTGGGGAACAAAAGGGCATGGATCGCATAGAGGTTGCAAAATACACGCAGTCTTGTATTGGCAAATTGTCCACCCTGATTTTAAAGCAGGCCAAGGTCTGCGGATGCTTCCTGACCGGTGGCGACACTGCCATCAGTGTCAACAACTACAACCATGCACATGGTGCCAAACTGCTAGATGAAGTGCTACCCATTATTGCACTGATAGAGCTGGATGGCGGTGATTACCCGGGGCTCCCGTGCATTGTGAAGGGCGGCTCCATTGGTGACCACGATGCTCTGGCAAAGTCTATTGCCTACTTGAAGGAACATGCATAATTTTGAAAGAGAGGAAGGCTCGGTAATGAAAAGACTGGGTATTACAATGGGCGATCCGGCTGGTATCGGCCCCGAAATTATCATAAAAGCACTAGGCGATGGTACTGAATTTGAAGGAAAGTACATTGTTTATGGAGCGGTAGATATTCTGAAATATTACAATGATTCCTTTCATTTTGATTGCAAATTTAAAGAAATTCAGGAACCAGAGGAATATGAGGACGGTTATATTAACGTAATTGACCCCGCTCATTTGACCATGGATCAATATGAAATAGGTCAGCTTTCTGACAAATGCGGTCATGCAGTTTACCTTTATATTGAAAAGGCAATTGCAGATGCAAAAGCCGGGAAGATTGACGCAGTTGTTACGGCTCCGTTGAACAAGGAAGCATTGCATATGGGCGGTCATAATTTTGATGGTCATACCGAAATCTTTGCAACCCTGACGGATACCAAGAAGTATGCCATGATGTTCTATGGCCCGCTAAAAATTATGCATGTGTCTACGCATTGTTCTTTGCGGGAAGCCTGTAACCGTGCAACCAAGCAACGGGTTCTGGATTGCATTGAATTGATGGATATGGCACTGAAGCAAACGGGAATGGAAAACCCGCTGATTGCGGTTGCCGGGTTGAATCCGCACGCCGGTGAAAATGGCCTGTTTGGCAAGGAAGAAATGGAAGAGATTACGCCGGCCATTGAGGCTGCCAAAGCAGAAGGCATTAACGTAGTTGGACCAATTCCTCCGGATTCCATTTTCAACAAGACACTGAACGGTGTCTATGATGCAGCCATTGCAATGTATCATGATCAGGGTCATATTGCGGCAAAACTGCAATTGATGAGTGAATGCGTAAATTGCACCATTGGTCTTCCTATTATTAGAACTTCTGTAGACCACGGAACGGCGTTTGATATTGCCGGAAAAGGCCTTGCCAGCGGGGACAACATGAAACAGTCCATGCGGGTTGCGGAAGAATTCCTAAATAATAAGCAATAAGGAAAGTAGTAGGGAAACAACATGAAACAGTTCATTTGCGGCTCTGGTTGGAAAATGGTAAACAATTATCAGGACAGCATTCAAGTTGCGGGTGAATTGCAAGAAAAATTACGGGATTTTCACGACTATCCGGTCGTGATTTTCCCGTCTTTTCCTGTGATTCCGGAAATTACAAGGCAACTGGATCCGAACAGTGTGGTAAAAGTTGGCGGACAAGATATGTTCTGGGAGTTAGAGGGCGCCTATACCGGTGAAGTGTCCGGGCAGATGCTCTTGGATATTGGTTGTCAGTATGTGGAAATTAATCATCAGGAAAGACGAAGATTTCTGAAAGAGGATAACCAGATGTCCAACCGAAAATTAAAAACGGCTGTAAAAATAGGCTTGCATCCGTTTTTATGCGTTGGGGAAGAAAAGAAAGAATCCGATGAATTAGTCCAGGCGTTCTTAAATCAACAGCTCTTGGAGCTGCTGGAGGGAATATCTGCAGAAGAAGCAAAGCTGATTACGTTTGCTTATGAGCCTATGTGGGCCATTGGCAAAAAAACAACGGCGGATCTTGACCATATCCAAATGGTGCATCATTATATTAGAAGTCAGATTGCAGCCTTGTATGGACCTGAAATTGCGGATGCTGCGTATATTGTTTATGGCGGCGGAATTAACATGGAAACCTACTTGGACATTGCAGCCTTGCCGGATGTCAATGGCTTGTTTACCACCGGATGCGGCGTAAATGCAGAAACGTATAGCAAGCTTGTCATGACAACGGCAGAAATGTTGAAACAACGCGGGTGATTCAGTGAAACTGTATTTTATAAGACATGGAGAAACCAATTGGAACTGCAAAAGAAAAATGCAGGGCGAGTCAGATATTCCCCTAAATGAAAATGGCCGAAAATTTGCAGAGCTGACCAGGGAAGGCATACAGAATCTGAAATTTGATATTGTTGTTTCCAGTCCTTGTCAGAGGGCGTTGGAAACGGCACAGATTATTACCGGAGGAGATAACACTCCTTACTTTATAGATCCCAGAATTAGAGAAATAACCTGGGGCAAATGGGACGGGCTTTCCCCTGATGAAATTAGCGACCTTGGTTTTGAAGAACGTTTCAAGTTGTTTTATACAGATCCTTTTTCTTTTCAAGGTGCACCCGGTGGGGAAACCATACAGCAGGTATGCAAAAGAGGAAAAGAATTCTATGAGGATTTAATCCAAAAGAAGGAATTCCAAGATAAAACGATTCTGATTGCCACGCACGGCTGTGCCCTGCGCGGCATATTAAATCACCTATATGAGGATCCCTCTGACTTTTGGCAAGGCGGAGTCCCTGCCAACTGTGCAATGACAATAATTGAGGTAAAGAACGGGCAAAGTTATTTTCTGAAAAAGGATCAGATTTTCTATGATGCCTCTTTAGTCCCGGATTATTATTGCTATAAGTAAATGGAACCGGTTTCACATTCTTCTTGCCAAGCCACGCCAAAGCGGCAATAATAGAAGTAGCAAAGTACGAATTTTATGCTAAGACGGGAGGGCTTTTCATGCCCGGAATCAGAGATGTAGCCCAAAAAGCCGGCGTTGGCGTAGGCACGGTGTCCCGCGTACTGAACAACAGCGGATATGTGTCTGAAGAAACCAGAAAGAAAATTGAACAGGCAATGGAGGAACTGAAGTACACGCCGAACGAACTTGCCAGAAATCTTTACCATAAGAAAAGTGGCATTATTGCGGTGCTGGTTCCTTCTGTAGAAGTTCCTTTTTTTGCAGAACTGGTGCATTACATTGAAGCCGAATTGTATAAAGAGGGCTTTAAAATTATGCTTTGTAATACGGACAAAGAATATAATGCGGAGTCGGAATATTTGGATATGCTGAATCGCCATATTGTAGACGGCGTTATTACCGGCGTACATTCCCTGGATGTGGAAGAGTACAAAAAGATAAGAAAGCCCATTGTAGCATTTGACCGTTACTTAGGAGAACGAATTCCACTGGTGGCAGTAGATCATAAAAAGGGCGGACGATTGGCCGCGGAAACCCTGATTGCCAATGGGTGCAAAAAGGTAGTGCATTTTAGGGGATCTTTGGCCATTGAGTCCCCGTATCATGATCGGCATTACGAATTTGCCAGAATTATGGAAGAAAATCAGGTAGAGTGCTTTGACTATGAGTTGGCATGGAACCGTTTTGACCTAGAGTATTATGAAGAAGCCGTAACAGATCTGTTTGAAAAAATTGGGGATTGGCCTTTTGATGGCGTTTTTGGTTGCGATTTAGTTGCCATTGCCTGCATGAATGAAGTCATTCGCCGACATAGAAAAGTGCCGAAGGATGTCAAATTCGTTTCCTATGACGGAACTTATGTTACACAAATTGTGGAACCAAGCATGACAGCCGTTGTGCAGCCAATAGAGGGCTTGGCAAAAGAGGCTACCAAGCTGATTTGCAATTTAGTAAACGGCACAGAGTATGAAAATAAGCAAGTTATTTTAGATGTTTCCTTAAGGAAAGGGAAAACGACCCGTGTTTAAGTGCTCTTTGCTTTTGCATTCCTTTTTTCGGCACTCTTCCCGGCCTAAGAGGAGTGCCGAGTGTTTTTTTCTTTTACGTCGGCAATTTGCCCAAGAATGCAACTTGATGTTATAAAAAAGTGACAAATAAGTGATTTTTGTCAGAAAAACAATTGACAACCTGAGTTGCCAAGGAGTATGTATAAGACAGGAGGTCAGTTGCGTTACAGCAACGGGACAAATTTTTTTGGCTCAATGTGGAACCCGTTCCACACGGAAAATAAAGAACTTTTTGAAAATTTTTGGAGGTAGGACACAATGAAACACGCAAAGCAATGGCTGTCAATCATTTTGATAAGCGTATTGGTGCTCAGTCTGTTTGCCGGCTGCGGAAAAAAGAAGACAAACAAAGATGAAGACGGGGCTACCGTAATTAAATTCGGTATTCACGTTGCAAACCCGAAAGAACAAGAAGCAGTAACGTACAACATTGTAGAAGCATTTAATGCAGCTTACAAAGGAAAGTACAAAGTAGAATTCGTGGCCAGTGACACAGAAGCACATTCCAAGAATATGAAGCTGGCCGCACAGGACGGAACCCTTCCTGACATTGTTCATCTGGATTCTGCAGAAGCACCGGAATATAACGAAGCCGGGTATCTTCTGGACCTGTCCGAATTCTTAAAGGAAAACCAGGATGTAGACACCGCTTTGAACGGCATGGAAGATGCGTTCAAATCCGGAGATACACAGTATGGACTTCCGTATCAGTGTAATGTACAGGGCTTCTTCTACAATAAGGAGTTGTTTGACAAAGCCGGAATTAGTTATCCGACTGACAGCACCACTTATGAAGAATTCCTGGACATGATTGCCAAGTTGAATGACAGTGGCGTCACCCCGATTGCAATCGGAAGCAAAAACAGCGCCTTTGCCATGTGGGAATTCAATGAATTCCTTTCCCGTTATGGTTGGGAAGACAACCTTTCCGCTTATACGGCAGCCAAGGCAACCTATTCCAATGCAGACTTGAAAGCCTGTTTTGAAAAGATTAAGGGCCTTGCAGATGCAGACGCTTTCCCGGAAAATATGGCTACCATTGAATATTTTGATGCAAAGCAACTGTTCAACGAAGGGAAAGCGGCCATGTTCGGTACCGGTCAATGGGACTGCGCCGAATTTGACACAAACTTAGGTGACAAGGTTGGTTTCTGGTGGGGCCCGAAATTTACGGATTCTTCCTACAACCAGGATGTTGATATGAAAGTTCCGTCTGCTCCGTTGGTAGTAAGTGCTGCTGTAGGCGAAGATGAAGAAACCAAAGAAGCTGTTTATGCTTTCTTGAAGTATTATTTCGGAAAAGAAGCTGCAACCATCTCCTATGAAGGGTCCATCTTCCCGGCAACCAATTATGAAGGCTTGGCAGCAACAGAAACTCAGTATGCCATGATTAACGCACTTGGAAACGGTTGGGCTACCCCTGCCGCTGCTCCGGATCAGACCGTAAATTCTGCCGTACAGGAAGCTCTGTATGATGCAATGTTTGGCGTAATGCAAGGAACCTATACCACAGATCAGGCCCTTGCAAAGATGGATAGTGCTGCTGCTACTTAATTTCCAAAGTAAGGCGCAAGACAGTAAACCAAAGAATGGTGTGCCTGGTGTTTCCCCGCAGGCACACCCTTCAACAGGATAAAGGAAGGAAGCATATGCGTTGGTTAAGTAAAACCCGATACAAAATAGGCCTGGTAATTCCAACGCTTTTGGTATATCTGGTATTCATCATTATTCCAATTGCAATGGCGGTTGGTTACAGCTTTACAAAGTATTCCGGAATAGGAAAAGCAAAGTTCAACGGGCTGACAAACTACATCCGACTTTTTCAGGATCCGCTGTTTTGGTCATCCTTTAAAAACACAATGATTATGTTTGTTCTTGCATTTGTGCTTTTACTGACCATCTCTTTTTTAATTGCATTATTGCTGAACAATAAATTGAAGGCGGTAGATTTTTCCAAGTCTTTGATTTTTTCTCCGGCAATTATTGCACCCATTATTGTAGGTATTATTTGGGTTTACATCTTGGATCCGAATATTGGTATCCTTAACAGCCTTTTGGATGCGTTAGGTGCACCGGAATTAAAACAGAAGTGGATTGGTGGAGACACCTTGTCTCCGTACAGCATTGCCATTATTTATTTTTGGCAGCAGTTGGGATATCTGGTAACGGTATTCCTTGCCGGACTGAAAATGATTCCGGAAGAGGTTATGGAGGCTGTAAAAATTGACGGCGCAAACTTCTGGCAAAAAACCTTCCGTGTAACCATTCCAATGATGAAATCAACCATTTCTACCGTAGCAGTGTTAATTATTACCGGCGTATTCAAAATTTTTGAAATTGTACAGCAAACAACCGGCGGAGGACCAAATCACTTATCGGAAACACTGGTTACCTATAGTTATTCAATGACCTTTGCCAGCGGTGACTACGGTTATGGCATGTCTCTTGCCACAGTAACGTTCTTGCTGTCTCTGGTTATTACCGGTATTTATACCACTTTGACCAAGGAAAGGAGTAAGTAACATGTTGTCTAAAAAGAAAAAAACAGCAATGTATATTGCCATGGCACTGATTACCGGACTTGTGGTTTTCCCTTTCCTTTGGATGATTTTACTTTCATTTAAAACAAGCTCGGAAATTATGTCAGACCCTTTGGCGCTTCCGGCGGCATTTACCTTAGAAAACTTTAAGAGCGCCGTGGAAACCTTGGATTTTCCAAGACTTTATGCCAACACTTTTGAGGTCTGCGTGGTATCCGTTGTATTTGAATTAATTATTACTTTCTGTAGTTCCTTTGTGATTGCACGAATGGAATTCAAATACCCTAAACTAAAAAAATTACTGTATGGATTTTTGATTCTGGGGTTATCCGTGTCCCCATTTATTCTGCTGTTCCCGGTTTATAAAATTAATGCTTTTCTGGGACTGCAGGGAAAATGGGCACTGGTTTTTCCCTATGTAGCAAGCTCCATTTCGTTTAATACCCTTTTGCTGACGGCGTATTTGCGGCAGTTGCCGTCAGAAATAGATGAAGCCGCAGTTATAGACGGTTGTAGTCTGTGGGACTTAATGACAAAGATTACCCTTCCCATGGCAAAACCGGTTATTGCTACCATTGTTATTTTTAACGTTCTTTACATTTGGAACGAATTCCCGTACGCCTCCGTTATGCTGAGAGACGTAACAGATTACACCCTTTCCATGGGCGCCTCTTTCTTTAAAGGAAATTACACCGTGGACTATGGCGGTATTGTAGCTTCCAGCTTAATGATTATTATTCCGGAATTGGTCTTCTATGGTTTCTTCCAACGGAACATTGTAGAAGGCATGACCGCCGGTGCAGTTAAGGGATAAACGTACAAAAAAGCAAAGGAGAATACATCATGAGCAACGTATCAGGATTGTTTAAAGATTTAACTACCGTAAAGGAAGCCAGAAACGGACGTCTGGCAAGCTGGGATCAGCGCGGGAAAAACCAGGATTACTGGGAAATTCCTGCCGGAGAAACCATTTCTTTGGGCGAGGTAGAAGGCCCCGGTTGCATAACGCACATTTGGATGACCTCTTCTTGCAGAAGAGTAACAGCACCCAGTATTTTAGATCCGAAATTGATGGCATCTGCTGCGCCGGTTATGGAAATTCATCCGGCACTGGGTGTCATTCGGGATGACTATGATCCATTTTATTATAGAAAAGTGTTAATCAAGATGACTTGGGATGATCAGGATACGCCAAGCGTTCTGGCGCCTCTTGGAGACTTCTTCTGCATTGGAAACTGTTATCCGGGAAATTTTTCCTCCTTACCGTTTAACGTTTCTTTGAAGCCGGAAGAAGCCGGAAGATATGGTGCTCCGTGTTCCGTATCCTGTTACTTCCCGATGCCGTTTAACAAAAAGGCAAAAATTGAAATTGTGAATGAAAACGACATCCCGTTTATTCTGTATTTCAATATTGATTATGAAATGTATAAAGAGCCGCTGGATGAAAATACAGCTTATTTCCATGCCAGCTGGAGAAGAGAAAACCCTTGTAAAGGTTGGGGCCCGGATTTGCAAACCAACTGCCCGGAAGTAAACAATGTAACCAACCTGAAAGGCGAAAACAATTACACCGTTCTGGACGTAGAGGGTACCGGACACTATGTTGGCTGCAACTTAACTGTAAAACACTATCAAGGCAGCTGGTGGGGTGAAGGAAATGATATGTTCTTCATTGACGGCGAAGAATATCCGTCTTTGAACGGCACCGGTACAGAAGATTATTTCAATCATGCCTGGGGTATGCAAAGAAATGCCTACCCGTTTTACGGAACTGTTGTGCATGAGGGAGATACCGATGGATTCCAGGTTTCGTATCGCTTCCATATTACGGACCCGGTTCGTTTTGAAAAGAGCCTGAAGGTTACCATTGAACATGGGCATGCCAACCATTTGTCAGACGACTGGAGTTCCACTGCCTATTGGTATCAGACTCTGCCAACAGCAAAGGAGCTGACCATACTGCCAATGGAAGAACGGCTGCCGGAAGTTCCGGTTTTGCCGACTCGCAAATTAGAAATGCCGGAATTGACCGAAGAAATGAAAGCAGCCAGACAGTCCTGGGCAGACCGGTGGGAAGAATACCAACCGGCGCGGGAAGAACAGTTCCGTATTAAAGAAGACAAGGCCAGACGGGAATCCAAACTGAACACAGAATTTGCCAAAAAACTACGGGATGAATATAAGTAAGAAAAAGTGAGTGGGTTAGAATGTCTAAAGAATTAATGCGAAAAAGGATTGCACAGGCCCAGGAAGAAATAGACGCAAAAAGGAATTTGGTAAAACAGGGGAAACAAAGGCAAGACTACCATTTTATGGCGGAAACCGGATGGATTAATGATCCGAACGGGCTGATTTATTACAAAGGAAAGTACCATTTCTTTTATCAGTACAATCCGTACCACGGCTTCTGGAGCAGTATGCACTGGGGGCATGCGGTAAGCACGGATCTGATTCATTGGGAGTATTTGCCATTAGCGCTTGCCCCCAGCGAACCTTATGATGACCACCTGCAAGGCGGTTGCTTTTCCGGAAGTGCAATAGAGCATGACGGGAAATTATTCCTGATTTATACCGGAACCAGCAATCACGGACATGGCTTTGAACAGGTGCAGTGTGTGGCGTACAGCGAAGATGGAATTCACTTTGAAAAGTATGAGAAGAATCCCGTTATAAACGCACCTGCCGGAGTGTCTCCGGACCAATTCCGTGACCCGAAGGTTTGGGAGCATGACGGTATTTATTATGTCGTTTGTGGTGCCAGCGTAAACGGGTTTGGACAAGCACTCTTATATAAATCAGAGGACCTCCTTCATTGGAACTTCGTCAACGTGCTTGCAGAAAGCAGAGGCGAATGGGGCTTCATGTGGGAGTGCCCGGATTTCTTCCCTCTGGAAGACAAATATGTTCTGATGTTTTCTCCCATGGGCGGAAAAGAGCGAACCAGTGTTTATCTGGTCGGTGACTTTGATTATGCAACCGGGAAATTCTTTTATACCACTTCCGGAGAAATGGATTGGGGCTTTGATTATTATGCACCGCAATCGTTCCTTGCTCCGGACGGACGACGCTTGATGGCCGGTTGGGCAAATGCCTGGGACTGGATGCCTTTCTGGAAAGACTGGGGGCCTACGTATCAAGAAGGCTGGTGCGGATTCTTCAGCGTGCCTAGAGAGGTTGTTTTGGATGCAAACGGAATGCTGAAATTTGTTCCTGTAAAAGAGCTGGAATTGTTACGGGAAAACGGCACAGAGGCACAGAATGTTATCTTCGGCGAGTCAGCTTCTTCCGCTGCCACCCTTCCTCTTTGCACCGGTTGTGTCTTTGAATTGAAAATGAAGGTGGATTTGCACAAGACAACCGCATCTCAACTGATTTTGATGCTCCGAGCAGGGAACAAAAAATATACAGAAGTTGTTTTTGACTTTGCAAAGTCGGAAATTCGCTTTGATCGGAGTCATGCCGATGATTGGAGTGCCGGAGTGGCAAAGTGCCCACTGAATTTGTTAGGGCAGGATACACTGGATATTCATATTTATTCAGATAAGAGCTCTGTAGAATTATTTAGCAATGGATATAGAAATAATCTTTCCTGTAATATTTATAATGCTGATGAAAATCAGGAAAATTACTTAATCGCCAAAGACGGGACCATTGCAATTACAGAGTGGCAGTCCTGGAAGTTGAAAAAAGTAATAGAATAGGAGGCTTCTGACGATGGCAGAGGTAACACTAAGACACATCAAGAAGGTTTATCCTAATGCGGAAAAGAAAAAGAAAAAAGGCAGTGCCGCAAAGACCAATTTGCTGGTGACGGAAGAAGGCGTTGTGGCCGTACAGGATTTTAATCTGGAAATCAAAGATCAGGAGTTTGTTGTTCTGGTTGGCCCCTCCGGCTGTGGAAAGTCTACTACCTTGCGCATGATTGCCGGACTGGAAGAAATTACCGACGGAGAGCTTCTGATTGACGGCCAGCGCATGAATGAAGTGGAGCCAAAGGACAGAGACATTGCCATGGTGTTCCAGAGCTACGCGCTGTATCCGCACATGACGGTTCGCGGGAATATGGAGTTTCCGTTAAAACTGAAGAAAAAGCCAAAAGACCAGATAAAGGAGCGGGTAGAAAGTACTGCGGAAATTCTGGGAATTACAGAATATTTGGACCGAAAGCCAAAGGCCTTGTCCGGTGGTCAACGGCAGCGAGTTGCTATTGGCCGGGCCATTGTCAGAGAACCGAAGGTTTTACTGATGGACGAGCCCCTGTCTAACTTAGATGCCAAGCTGAGAAATCAAATGCGGGCGGAGCTGATTAAGCTTCGTCAGCGAATTAAGACGACTTTTATTTATGTAACGCATGACCAGACAGAAGCCATGACTCTGGGTGACCGGATTGTCATTATGAAAGATGGCGTGGTACAACAGGTTGGTACACCGCAGGAAGTATTTGACCACCCGGACAATTTGTTTGTGGCCGGCTTTATTGGTGTACCGCAAATGAACTTTTATGATGCCACTCTGACGAAAGAGGATGGTGTTTATAAAGTACAGGTACAAGGTATGCAACTTGTTTTGCCGCCCGAAAAGCAAGAACGCCTGGAGGAAGCAGGTGCAACCGCACAGGAAATTACGCTGGGAATTCGACCGGAACACATTTCGTTGACCTCTGCGGAGGAACCCGGATTGACCGGGGAAATTATGATGTCGGAAATGATGGGAAGCTCCGTTTATCTGCATGTAAATGTAAAGGACAAGGATACCATTATTGTTGTGCCGACCTTACATCAGGATACCCAAAACACGCTTTCTAACGGGGCCAGCATTTCCTTTACGTTCTGTGAAAGTGCTGTTCACCTGTTTGACAAGGAAACCGGAAAGAATCTGGAGGGATACCATGTTTGATATTGTAGCTCTGGGAGAGCTGTTAATTGATTTCATGCCTCGCGGCACCAGCGAAAGCGGGAATTTCCTTTTTGAAGCCTGCCCCGGCGGCGCCCCGTGCAATGTGCTTTCTGCCGCAACCAAACTGGGAAAGAGGACCGCGTTTATTGGAAAGGTAGGAACAGATCTGTTTGGCCGTTTCCTTGGCGATACAGTTGCGTCCCATAATATAGATACTTCTTCTTTATATAGGACAGATACGGCCTTTACCACGCTGGCTTTTGTTGCACTGGATCAAGAGGGAAACAGAGACTTTTCCTTTTCCAGAATTCACAGTGCAGACACGCTCCTGGCGGAAGAGGAAATAGCAGAAGACCTTATAGGGAACGCCCGTATTTTTCATGTGGGAACCTTGTCTATGACGGATGAGCCGGCGAAGAGCGCAACCATAAAAGCGTTGGAGCTTGCTAAGCAAAAGGGTGTTCTGGTTTCGGTGGACCCGAATTTAAGAGAACCGTTATGGAAGACTTCGGAAGATGCCAAAGATGCCATTTGCAAGGTCCTTTCCTATGCGGACATTATTAAAATTTCAGATTATGAATTAACGTTCCTTTATGAAACAACCGATATTGCAGAGGCAGCCAAGCGTTGCTTTGCAGAATTTTCTCCCAAGCTTCTCTTTGCCACTTGTGGTAAAGAGGGTGCATATGTTTTAACAGAAGACACACTGATGCACCATCCTTGTTATTTGAACGTAAAAACAATTGATACCACGGGAGCGGGAGATTCGTTCTGCGGAGCCGCTTTAAGCAAGCTGTTAGATTACGGATGTAATCCGGACACTCTTACAAAAGAGCAGCTTTTTGAAATGCTCCAATTTGCCTCCGCAGCTGCAGCGCTTACTACCACGCGGTATGGCTCTATTGCCGTTATGCCGGATGAAAAGGAAATTCAAGACCTGATATAAGACAGAAACAAAGCAAGCCAAGACGAAAGTCTTGGCTTGCTTCTTTTAGTCTTTCTTAAACAATTTGCCCATGAACCTCTTTGGCAGCAATGGAATCTACTGTATTGTCATCCTTCAGGAAGACAACCGTTGGTTCGTGGCGTTCTGCCTCCTGTTCGTCCAATTCACAAAAGGCCATGATAATGACTTTGTCACCAACTTGAACGCAACGAGCAGCAGCACCGTTTAGGCAAATGACACCGGAGCCTGGCTCGCCTTTGATAACATATGTTTCCAAGCGGCTTCCGTTGTTGATGTCCACGACAAGTACTTTTTCATATTCCAGCAAGTTTGCCTGGTCCATCAGATCTTTGTCTATGGTAATGCTGCCAACGTAGTTCAGGCTTGCTTCTGTTACGGTGGCTCTGTGAATTTTGGTTTTTAACATTGATAGTTTCATAATATTCATCCTTGTGTTTTACTCGGCCATTTTTGCCCGGTACTCCAGAACTTTGTTGGTAAGGCGTTCTCCGGCCTTAATCAGATCCATGAGACCTTCATGCTCCTCTTCCGGCGTGCTGTGAGGAACGGTAACCTCCAACGTTAATGGTAAGGTATAGGGCGATTTAGCAATATATTCACAAATCTTGTCCCAATTACAAATACCCTGATACGGAGTAATATGAGCGTCCGATTTCTGGACGGCACCGTCCGGGTCTTCTGACAGTGCCCAGTTAACCCCATGATTGTCATCCAGATGCATGGCAATCAGACGGTCATAATACCGGTCAAGGAAGGCTTCTGCATCTGCAACCAGAGCAGCATGTCCTGTGTCACAGCAGAATCCCATGTAGTCCTTGTCGTACCGCTCAAACAATTTGTCCAGCTTCTCAAATTGATATTTGGCCGGTGTACAAATCATGTTTTCAATGGCAATGCGAACGCCCATTGCTCTGCAATACGGTTCTAGTTCATCAAAGGATTTAAAAGCTTGTTCAAACCACTTCTCTTTGAAGCCGGGAATGTTTTCAAAGTCTTCATAGGGGACAACTAAGTGTAAAACAATTTCTGTTGCTCCAAGGAGATGTGCAAGGTCTACCCGATTCTGTACCAGTTCCACACCGGCCAAACGGTTATATTCGTGAGGAGAAGTAATATCCTTACGGTTATCCCGCATCCGTGTCCGGTTTAAGAACAGCGGCTTCCCGTCTTTTACGCGGCAACGGGTGTTACCTTCTGTTGCATGAACGCCTTTTACTTTAATGTTGTACTTGTCCAGAAGCTCTTTAATCTGGATCATTTCCCATTTGGAATAGGCATACTCAAAATCCCAGTCATAAGCCCAGTGAACATGAGTAACGCCGGCAGCATTCAGCTTTTGAAGCTGCTCTTCCATACTTTCCGGAGAATTTTCAAGAATTCCCCAATCGGTTGCTAATGCAAGTTCCATAAAGCGCCTACCTTCCTTATTCTGCCTTTTCGGCAACAACTTCTACTTCGGTAGCTTCCGGAGCGCCTTCTACTGCGGGTGCTTCTGTTTCATCGCCATCAAGGTTAATCTTTAAGCCTCTGCGTTTTACCATGCTACAAAGAATGGAGGAAGCAATGAAGCCAACGCCATACAGGGAAAGCATGATAATGAAGATGATGGAATAAGCCTTGTTCGGTTCAAACTTGTCAACAATGTTTCCGTAGGTGGCAAAGGCCCAAAGCATTGGAGACTGAATCAGAAGAATGGCTACGGCCATGGCGGAACCGGAAACTTCTTTTGGAATACCGGATTCACCGATTGGTGCATAGTAGATACCACGAAGCATATAAACAACAATCTGAAGAACAATTAACAAGATGGTAATTGGCCAAATCATGGAGGATTGCTTCGGGATTAATACAATAGCAGCTAAGATAACAATACCAACTAAGAACAGAATTCTCATAAGAGAAGCAGAACTCTTAAACAGTTTGTTTCCAACAACGCCGCTGATAGGACCGGAAATCATTCTTACCCAGTTGGAAGAAGCAATGCCGAAGATGGCAACCAGAACGGTTGGAACGGCAAGAACGTCTTCTAAGAACGGAAGGAAGAAGGAACAACCAAGATAAACGGCGTAAACGCCCATGCCCATGAAACCGATCAGCCAAAGCTGTGGGATTTTTAAGCACTTAATGGCGCCTTTCAGAGATTCTTTATTCTTTCCAGTAGAAGTATCTGACTTTAAGAAATCTTCTTCCGGAATCAGGAAGAAGGTAACAACGCCCATGATAATCAGGAACGCAGCAGCACCGCCCAGTGCTACTCTGACACCCATTACCTTTTCTCCGAAAAGAACAAAAATGCCGGTTGCAATAGAGCTAAGGATAAAGTTAACTAAGCCTCTGGTCAGTTCCATTGAGCCAAAAGCAATTCCCTGCTTGTCTTCCGATGCCAAACAACGAATGCTTTTTGTTACGGCGCCCCAATAAAACGCTTCCATAGAGAAACCCCAAATTACGCCAACAACCAGCATACCGGGATAGGTAACCATTCCGGAAACCAGATAAAATCCGGTTAGACCGGTGATGACAAGGTTGACGGACATCAGCTTCCGTGCGGAAAACCGATTCAGAACCCAAGCACTTGGAATGCCACCAAAGAAGGCAACCATGCCCATCATAGACAGAACAAAGCCAAGTTGCCCATTGGTCAGACCAAGCATTTCTCTGTACGGCGTGTATAAAACGTTCTTAATTGCGTACATGAAATAAATGGATTCAGACCCAATACAAATGATCAAAAACTGTGCAAGCACTTTTCGATCAAACTGCAATTTTTTAAACATACGAGCCTCCTAATTTCTTGCTTTACTTTATAAACTTAAGCGCGCGCTTTGCTCCAATATTTTTCTGGTACAAAGTTATATTACTTGTTTATTAATGGAAATACTATGGAATAAGTTCCGATTTTACCCCCCCCGGCTAGCAAATATAGCTAAAATAGAACAACAAACCGAACAAAAACTATGCAAATTTTTAAGACTGAATTAAGAAATAGAAAAGCAAACAGGTAACAATAAAAAAGCAGGCCTCCGCAAATGGCTGCGGAGGCCTGCTGAAAAAGAAGCCTATGGTTGGCGGTTTACTTGTTGTGGTGACCGCGGTTGCGATAGTCGGCGGAACTGCGGTAGGTGCTGGAGAAGGAAGTGCGCGCAGAGCTGCCGATTCGGCCGGACTTGTTCTTCTTGCGCTTCTGGCGCGGCTGCTTTGTGTGGTAACGCTGATCCGAAACCGGCCGGATAGGCTGAGCGCCCTTTAAGTCCGGCTTGGCACGCACCATCTGGATGCTTTGCGTACGAAGCCGCTTTTTATATAGGGCGTTGACAATCAGGTAGCCCAGTAGTGCCACGGCGGCAATGCCAAGCAGCACTTTGGTTGCAGTGAAGCCGAACAGAGTTTTAAAGAAGTACCCGATGGAGCCAAAGAAGCTGCGCCGGACGTCCGTTGCGGCAACCAAGTCAATGGTGCAGAGGACGTCCCCCGCATATAGCACATTGGCCTTTCCGACCTTGTCTCCGGCTTTTAAAGGAGCGTGGAGGTTGGAATCTATAGAGCCTTCCACCACTTCAATGGACACTCCGGAGGAGTCCACGTCGGAAGGCAGCAGTGCGGTAACTTCGGAAGCAGGTACCAGCTGCACAGAGTCTACTTTGCGAGCCATGGAAACCTTTGCCACCGTAACAATGGTGTTGGGGTCAGCCACGACTTTCAGCTTGATATGACTGAAAACCCATTTGTAGGCCTTGACGGTTTCATTAAAGGCAATGTTGATTTCGTGCGAGGTAGAGGCATACAAATCTTTACCACCAATAATAACGGTCAGATAAGTATATCCGTTTTGGGTGGCATAGGACAGCAGGCACTGGCCGGCATTTTCTGTGGTTCCTGTTTTAATGCCCTTACACGGTTCATAATAGTAACCACTGTAGCGGCTTAACAAATAGTTGGTGTTGGAATAGGTAATGGACTTGCGCTTGTTGGTCTGCGCTAAAGTATAACTGGACTGAGAAACCATGCTTTTGAAGGTGTCATATTCCAGTGCCTTTGTGGCCAGAATGGCCAGGTCTTCGGCAGTGGAATAATGGTTGTCATCATCCAGTCCGTGAGGATTGGTATAATGCGTATTCTTACAGCCAAGCTCTTTGGCCCGCGTGTTCATCATTTCCACAAACTTGCTGATGCTGCCGCCGCCGACATAGTCGGCCAGAACGGCAGCGGCGTCATTGCCGCTGTGAACCATCATTAAGTTTAAAAGCTGATTTACGGTTAGAACTTCTCCTACCTGCAAATTGGCAAGGGAACTGTTTGTTCCTGCCAAAGTATCCAACACTTCCTGACGGACAGTAACTTCCGTATCCAAATCCGACACATTTTCCAAGACCAAAAGACAAGTAGTAATTTTGGTTAACGAGGCCATGGCGGTCTTTTTGGAAGAGTTCTTGTTAAAGACGACAGTGCCTTGATCCATGTTGATCATGTAGACAATATCACTCTGAAAATCAAGTTCGTCATTATAGGCAGCAGAACTTTGAATGGGTAGGATACCCACCATCAGAAGAGCTACCAGAAAAATGGAAAGCAGAGCGGAGAGGAAATGCTTTTTAGCGCTTTTCTCCATAGACATCACCCTTGAAATACTGTAAAATAATCTGCAGATTTTTAAATCTGTAAGAACTGATTGAATTATAACAGAAAATATCTGAGAGGGAAACATATATGGTATACGTAACCGGTGACTTACACGGTGATATTGCCCGTTTTAAGACTCCGGCCGCCAAGAAACTACAAAAAGGAGATACGCTTCTGGTTTGTGGGGACTTCGGCTTCATCTGGGACGGCTCCAAAGAAGAGGAAAAGCAACTCGCTAAGCTTGGAGATAAAAAATTTAACATCTGTTTTGTAGATGGCACACATGAAAACTTTGACCTGCTGAACGCCTATGAAGTCAGTGAATGGAACGGCGGAAAAGTACAGCACATTGGTGGAAATGTGTACCACTTGATGCGCGGACAGGTCTTTACCATTGAAGGCTTCCGCATTTTTACCATGGGTGGCGGGGAAAGTCCGGATATGGACATCCGCATTGCCAGTGACAACTGGTCTCCTGCCGAAAACCCAAATCAACAGGAACTGCTGGAAGGCGCCTCTAACATTGGTGCCCAAGGCAACAAGGTGGACATCATCATTACCCATGAACCGTCTGCCAAGGTCAAGGATTTTCTGACCATGAAGAATACAGTCAAACCCAGAGTTACTCTGCTTAATACCTATTTTGAAGAGCTTGCCGGTGCCGTAGATTATAAAAAGTGGTACTTTGGCAGCCTTCATATGGATAAACATATTTCTGCAACACAAACTGCTGTCTTTCATGACATTCTGGAAGTGGAAACCGGCATGAGCATTCTGCAAATGCCAAGGTAAAATACTGATTTCCGCATGCAAGCACAGCCCATGAACGGTTATTACGGTGCTTGCCGTAGTAACCGTTTTTAACTTATAGAAAGAAGGGGTCCTTAATGAGAGACTATCAAAAGGAATTTGAAAACCGCGTTCAGTTTATCCAGGATTTACTGACGAAGAGCGGCGCAAAAGGAATTGTTTACGGCAACAGCGGCGGCAAAGACTCTGCTTTAGTCGGCATCCTTTGCAAGGCAGCATGTGACAACACCGTTGGCATTATGATGCCGTGCTCTGTTTCCCGCAACTTTGAAATTGACATGGCAGACGGCCTTGCCGTGGCAGAGCAGTTCCACATTGAACACCGCTGCATTAATCTGTCTGACACCAGAGATGCCCTGACTTCTGCATTGCAGGAAGTTACCGGAGAACTGCAGCCAGCTTCGCTGAACAACATTGCGCCACGTCTGCGGATGACTACCCTTTATGCCATTGCTGCCAATGAGGGCCGCCTGGTTGCCGGCACCGGCAACCGCAGTGAAGCCTACGTCGGTTACTTCACCAAGTGGGGAGACGGCGCACATGACTTCAATCCGATTTCCGACCTGACGGTAACGGAAATCTTTGAATTCCTCCGCTTCTTAAATGCTCCGGAATCTATCATTACGAAGGCGCCGTCTGCCGGACTTGCCGAAGGCCAGACCGACGAAGGCGAAATGGGCCTGACCTATGCCGAACTGGACACCTATATCAGTGGCGGCACCGTTGCTCCGGAAAAGGTTGCCAAAATTGATAGTATGCACAAAGCAAGCCAGCATAAGAGAGACGCCATTGTACAGTACTGTCCGTTGGATGAATAAGCGTACCTAAGCTAAATTGCAAAGCAAATAAAAACAAAAAGCATCTGAGGAAGCTTCCTCAGATGCTTTTTTCTTGCCTAAGGCCGGTGCCGGGATGACGGATTTGTTGAACGCTAACTGAAAACAGTCAAAAACGGTCAAAACATAGGTGAAAAAGTGGATAAACATAGCTCGTTTTTGTGATGATGGCGGTCATAATGAACGAACTTGAATGAAAGTGACTGATTCTGATTGCCTTAGGGCGCAATTTTGCTATAATCAAGATAGAGAAAAGACATGAAAGGAGTCTCCTATGTCAATGCTGACGCAGCAGCGGCATGATCGGATTTTAAAGCTGCTGGAAGAAAAGGGAAGCGTAACAGTTGCTGAACTGACGGAATTGCTGGATTCTTCGGAAAGCACGGTTCGCAGAGATCTGTTGGCGCTGGATAAACTGGGTAAATTAAATAAGGTACATGGCGGTGCCACCCTGACGGAAACGCAATTCATTACCAACGAAGAAAAGTTGGAAGAAAAGTTGGTTATGAATGTAGACAGCAAACGTTCCATTGCCCAATATGCGGCCACGCAGGTAACAGGAGCGGACTTTGTTTTTTTAGATGCCGGATCCACCACTCTTTTGATGATTGGTTATTTAGAGCCTAGTGCTGCTACCTTTGTAACCAATGGCATTCAGCATGCTAAAGAATTGGTAAAACGCGGCTTTAAAACCTATATGTTGGCCGGAGAGCTAAAAGAGACCACCGAAGCGGTAGCCGGTTTAGCAGCGGCACAAAATATTTTGCATTACAACTTTTCTAAAGCCTTTCTTGGAACAAACGGGGTGCATTTGAAGCGGGGCTTTACCACACCGGATGCCGATGAAGCTTTTGTAAAAACAGCGGCCATTGACCGCAGCTTTGTCTCTTATGTTTTGGCAGACCATTCCAAGTTTGACCGGGTGTCCACAATGACCTTCGGACAACTGGTTAACTCGGTTATTATTACAGACAGACAGCCGGACAGCAAGTACGGTGAAACCACCGTGGTAAAGGTACTTCCGGCAGAAACAGAAGAGGAGTGATTCCTATGATTTATACCGTAACCCTGAACCCTGCATTAGATTACATTGTGCGATTAAAAGAACTACAGAGCAAAGATATCAACCGCGCAGATTCGGCAGAAGTCATTTACGGCGGCAAGGGAATCAATGTTTCCCTTGTCCTGAAAGAGTTGGGACTGCCGAATAAAGCGCTGGGCTTTGTGGCGGGCTTTACGGGACGCGGGCTGCAGGATCTGCTGCAGGCAGACGGCGTAGAGACCGATTTTGTAGAGCTTCCGACCGGGCTGACCCGCATTAACGTGAAGCTGTTTGCACAAGAGCAATGGGATGTAAACGCACCGGGACCGGAAGTAGATGCCACGGCATTAAAGGCCTTTTATGAAAAAATAGATACGTTGCGCGCCGGAGATACCCTGGTTATGGCGGGCGCGGTGCCGGAGAATCTGCCGGAAGATATTTATGAACTGATTATGCAAAAACTACAGGGAAGAGGGATTCGTATTGTAGTTGACACCAGCGGGGAGGCCCTACGGAAGGTGTTGCCGTATAAGCCGTTCCTAATTAAGCCAAATCACCATGAATTGTCGGATTTGTTTCATCAGGAAGTGCTTCCTACCGATGAAGTTCTGATTGTAAAGTTAGCCAAAAAGCTACAGGAAATGGGTGCCGCTAATGTCCTGGTCAGCCGTGGAAAATACGGAGCCATTTTAGTGGACGAAAATGACGGCATTCATTCGGCAGGAATTGTTCCCGGAAAACCGGTTAACAATGTAGGCTGCGGAGATTCCATGGTGGCCGGATTTGTAGCCGGTTATGAATTAAAGCAGGACTATGACTACGCGCTGCGTTTAGGTTCTGCAGCGGGCAACGCCTCTGCCTTTGTAGATGGCATTGCCGATGGAAAGGAAATTAGAAATACTTTGGAACAGTATTTCTCTAAATAAGGAAAAAGAAAGAAAAAGAGGTGTCTTTATGAAAATCAAAGACCTGTTAACGGTGGACGCAATTGCACTCGGCGTTACCGCAGCGGACAGAGATGCAGCTATTGACCAACTGATCTCTCTTCATGAAGCAGTCGGCAACCTGTCGGATGCAGCCGCTTTTAAAGAAGCAATTCTAAAGCGGGAATCGGAAAGCACAACAGCTTTGGGCGAAGGCCTTGCTGTACCGCATGCAAAGACAGACGCGGTAAAGAAAGCCGGACTGGCTGCTATTACCGTACCGGATGGCGTAGATTACAATGCACCGGACGGACAACCAAGCAACCTGTTCTTTATGATTGCGGCTCCTGCCGAAGGCGGAGATGTTCATCTGGAGATCTTGTCCAGATTGATGGTTATGTTGATGGATGCCGACTTTGCCGGTCGCCTGCGTGCTGCGGCAACGCCGGAAGAATTTATGGAAATTATTAATGCGCAAGAAGCATTGAAATATCCGGAAGAGACTGCAGAAGAAAAGGCAACGGTAGAAGCAAAGAAAGACGGTTACCGTATTTTAGCGGTAACGGCTTGCCCAACCGGAATTGCACACACCTATATGGCGGCGGAAGCCCTGGAAAAGGCCGGTGAAGAAATGGGCCTTCCGTTAAAAGCGGAAACCAACGGTTCCGGCGGTGCTAAAAATGTACTGACTAAAGCAGAAATTGCAGCTTGTGATGCTATTATTATTGCTGCTGACAAAAATGTAGAAATGGCTCGTTTTGACGGCAAACCGGTTCTGCGGGTAAAGGTAGCAGACGGTATCAATAAGCCAAAAGAATTAATTCAAAAAGTAGTAGACGGCAAAGCTCCTATTTATCATGCAGAGGCCGGTGCCGCTATAGATAACGGTGATGACGTAGAAAAAGAATCCGTTGGCCGCAAGATTTACAAAGACCTGATGAACGGTGTATCTCATATGCTTCCGTTCGTTGTTGGCGGCGGTATTTTAACGGCAATTGCCTTCCTGATTGATACCATTTACTGCATGAAGACCGGTACTCCGTACGGCTCTGACTTTGGTTCTATGCTGGCCGGATCCGCCTGGATTAAATCTATGGGCGGCGCTGCCATGGGATTCATGCTTCCTATCTTAGCCGGATTTATTGCACACTCTATTGCGGATCGTCCCGGCCTGTTAGTTGGCTTTGCAGGCGGCTATCTTGCCAAGATTGGCGCCACCTGGGCTGATCCGGCCGGAGATTCCGGTATTTCTGCCGGCTTCATTGGCGCTCTTATTGCCGGTTTTGCAGCAGGTTATTTGGTAAAAGGTTTAGAGTATGTTTGCAGAAACTTCCCGAAGAGCCTGGACGGCATTAAACCAATGCTGATTTATCCGGTTTGCGGACTTGCCGCAATTTCTGTTGTTATGTGTACCCTTGACCCGGCCTTTATCTGGCTGAACGGTGTTATTGCACACTTCCTGACATGGCTCGGCGGTACCAATTACTTAGTTCTCCTTGGTCTGCTGCTTGGCGGCATGATGGCCATTGACATGGGCGGCCCAATCAACAAAGCTGCTTACTTATTCGGTACCGGACTTCTGACAGAAGCTGCTGCCTCCACAGACGCTGCTTTCCAGACTATGTGTTATGAAAGCATGGCAGCCGTTATGATCGGCGGCATGGTTCCTCCAATTGCTCTGGCTGTTGCTTGCCAGCTGTTCCCGAAGAAATTCTCTGCAGCAGAACGGCAGTCCGCACCAACCAACTATGTTATGGGTCTGTCCTTCATTACCGAAGGTGCTATCCCGTTTGCCGCTGCTGACCCGGTACACGTTATCCCGTCTCTGGTTATCGGTTCCGCCGTCTCCGGTGCACTGTCCATGCTGTTCGGCTGCACTCTGATGGCTCCTCACGGTGGTATCTTTGTGTTTGCCACTGTCGGTAAATGGTACTTCTACTTGCTGGCTCTTGCCATTGGCGTAGTTGCCTCCGTAGTAGCACTCCGCTTCTTGAAGAAGGATCTGGAACAAGCGGAAGCAAAATAACAAAATTGCTGACTCACAAAAGAAAGGAAGAAAAATTATGGTTTCTCAGAAAGTAACTGTTACCAATAAAGAGGGCTTTCACATGCGCCCGGCCAATTATTTCATTAAGGAGATGACACCGTTCTCTTCGGAGGTTACGTTGCTGTTCAACGGCCAGAAGGTCAACGGCAAAAGCATCATGAATATTATGGCTGCCTGCATGAAATGCGGCTCTGAAGTTGAAATTTGCTGTGACGGTCCGGATGAAGAAGCCGCACTGAAAAAAGCGGTAGAACTGGTTGAGTCCGGTCTTGGCGACGCAGAATAAGCATAACAAAAGAGGTGCTTTTATGCTGAAGGGAATCGGCGTATCGGAAGGATACGGTATTGGCAAAGCCATTATTATTGAAGATATCAGCTTAGATTACAGTGCTGTGAAATATACGGATGCGGCGTCGGAAAAGGCTCGTCTGGAGGAAGCCATTGCAGAGTGCATTGGCAAAACCCAAGAGATTGCGGCGCAGCTGAAAGTTTCTGCCGGCGAAAAAGAGGCAGAAATTATGTCCGGGCATGTAGAAATGCTGCAGGATCCGTTTATGAAACAGCAAATGGAAGAACGCATAGACGGCGGCGAAGTGGCCGAATCAGCCGTAGACGGCGTCTGTCAGTTCTTCATTGACATGTTCGCCGGCACCGGAGATGAACTGATGGAGCAGCGTGCATCGGATGTGAAAGACATTCGAGATGATCTGCTGAGCCTCCTTTTAGGCGTAACCATGGTGGATATTTCTGCTGTGCCGAAGGGCAGTGTCCTAATTGCAAAGGATTTTACTCCGTCTATGACGGGGAGAATCAACTGTGACAATGTGGCCGGTATGATTGCGGAAGTAGGCGGTGTTACCTCGCACAGCGCCATTCTGGCAAGAGCGATGGGCCTGCCGGCCGTTTTGTCTGTAGAAGGAGCTACCAAAAAACTGGAAGACGGCCGGCTTCTGGTTGTGGACGGTTCCAACGGTCACATTCTGCCGGATCCAACGGCGGAAGAAATTGCCGAATATACCGTTTTACAAAAACAGTATGAAGCGGAAAAGGAAGACCTGCAGCGCTTTGCCAGTATGTCAACCGTAACCGCAAACGGTGTTCCAAAAGCGGTCTATGGCAATATCGGCAAGCCGGAGGATGTGCAGAATGTGGTACAGCACGGCGGTGAAGGGATTGGTTTGTTCCGGACAGAATTTCTGTTTATGGACCGCGCCCAAGAACCAACGGAGGAAGAGCAGTTTGAGGCTTACTCCACAGTTGCAAAGGCCATGCACGGCAAAGAGGTTATTATTCGGACACTGGATGTAGGCGGTGACAAGGATATTCCTTATTT
Organism: Bacteroidaceae bacterium; assembly: GCA_963623075.1. Lineage (GTDB taxonomy): Bacteria > Bacillota > Clostridia > Oscillospirales > Acutalibacteraceae > RUG420. Next base: position 99,620 of record CAVFJZ010000001.1, on the reverse strand, counting down.
GGCTATCGAAAAGGAAGACAATCCTTTCTTAGGCTTCCGTGCCATTCGTTACTGTCTGCAAAATCCGGAATTGTTTAAACGACAGCTTCGCGCCATTCTTCGTGCATCTGCATTCGGTAATGTAAAAATTATGTTGCCGATGGTAACTTGCGTAGACGAAATCTATGCGGCCAAGGCACTGGTTTCTCAGTGTGCAGCAGAGCTGACAGCAGAAGGTCATGCGGTAGCAACTGTGCCGGTAGGAATTATGATTGAAACTCCGGCGGCGGCTTTGACCGCAGGCGAATTGGCCAAAGAAGCAGACTTCTTCTCCATTGGTACCAATGACCTGACCGGATATGTTATGGCCGTAGACCGTGGCAACTCCAAGGTGTCCGGTTTATATGATGTCATGCAACCGGCTGTTTTGAAGGCCATTGAGCTTGCCATTAAAGGCGCCAAAGAAAATGGCATTCCTGTCGGCATGTGTGGCGAGGCAGCTGCAGACTCCCGTTTGACAGCCCAGCTTTTAGAATGGGGCTTAGATGAATTCTCTGTCAGCCCGTCTTCCATTCTTCGGACACGCAAAACCATTATGGAAAACAATGCTTAAGTAATTTGTACAAGATAAAAAAAGGCAACCATCAATCAGATGGTTGCCTTTTGTCTTTTAGTGCTTATTGCGGAAATCAAATGGTTCTTTGGCTTTCTTGCTGCTGTGGGTGTGGGTATGACCGATGCTTTTGCCGGCACTGGCGGTGGCGTGATTGGCACGAGCGGCAGTATCCGTAGCTTTTTGCATTTCTTTCTTATCAAGGTAGGTTTGCCCACGCTTCATAAGCAACGTCAGTGCACGAATAACCGTAACTTCTGCAAGAGCAAATACAATACAAAGAGAAGCACTTTCTATGGACAATGCTTCTATAGAGAACAACGAGTAAAAACAGGTTAGACAAATAATAAAGCCGGCAAGACAAAGACCGATGATAGCGGTTCTATATTTATTCAGCGGCGTGGCTAACTGGAACAGGATAATGAATCCGACAACAGCTAACAAATAAGTGCTTGCTGTTCCAATTTCACTTTCCTGCAGGTTGAACATGCGGGCAAACAAAACCATTGCCGCAATAGACAGAAACGAAGTAATGGCCGCCGGCAGGGCCCGCAGGAGAGTCTGTGACAAGAATCGCCCTTTTTGCTTGCCTTCATTGGCTTCCAGTGCCAAGAAGAACGACGGGACACCAATGTTAAAGGCAGAAATCAAAGAAATCTGCGAAGGCTGTAGCGGATAACTGAACGAGTTGATAATGGAAAAGATGGCCAGGAACAAAGAGAACATATTCTTATATAAGAACAGGATGGCAGAGCGGGTAATATTATTAATATCCCGTCGTCCTTCCGAAACAATATTCTTTAAATGGGAGAAGTCAGAATCAAGCAGGACCACCTGCGCGGCCTGCCTGGCGGCATCGCTGCCGGTGCCCATGGCAATGGAGCAATCGGCTTTTTTCATGGCCAGAATGTCATTGACCCCGTCTCCGGTCATGGCAACTTTCAGCTTTTGCTTTTGCAGTGCTTCCACCAGTTGCCGCTTTTGCTCCGGCTTTACCCGTCCGAAGACGGTGTAATTCATGGCTGCCTCTTCTATACTGGCCGGTGTGGTCAACGTTCCGGCGTCTATATAACGGTCTGCATTGGCAATGCCTGCTTGCTGTGCAACGCGGGAAACGGTTAGCGGGTTGTCTCCGGAAATGACTTTAATGGCAACCTCTTGTTCCGCAAAATGGGTAAAGATTTCCTTTGCATTTTGGCGAATTTCATTTTCCAAGCTAATAAAAGCTAAGGGATATCCGACACCGTCTTTTACAAAGGCAAAAGCCAGAACACGTTGCCCCATGCCGGCCCGTCTTTCAATGGCTTCCCGGTTACGTTCCAGCAGCTCGGGTGAAAGTGCCATTTCCGGGGCGCCGAGGCGATATTCCGCATCGGCGGTCTGAATGGAAGAATACTTGGTTTTAGAGGAAAATTCCTGTACGGAAACCGCATTCATCCGTGCAGAACCGGTAAAGTAATTCTGTAACGCCTCCATGGTCAAGTTGCTGTCCGAGACGGTATGAACATATTGGTCTAAGAGGGTTTGCACCTGTGCAAATTGAGTGTCTGCCAAGCCATTTGCGGGGAAGACTTCGGTAACGGTCATTTTTTCGTTGGTAATGGTACCGGTTTTATCCACGCAGAGTACGTCTACCCTTGCCAGCGTTTCTATACTACGCATGTCATGGAGTAATACCTGCTTCTGCGCAAGACGAATGGCACTTAAGGCCAAAGCAACGGTAGTTAAAAGATACATTCCTTCCGGAATCATACCAATAACGGCACCGACCATAGAAATGATGGACTGTGAAAATCCGTTTCCGCTAACCATAGATTGAATGAACAGTGCCAGACCAATGGGGATAATTAAAATACCGGCAATTTTAATGATGGTTTCAATGTCCCGAATCATTTCAGACTTCTTGTCCGTAACTTCCTTGGCTTTGCTCATCAGCTTAGCTGCATAAGAATCAGCGCCGACACTGGTCAGCAGCATATAACAGCTGCCGGAAACCACAAAGCTGCCGGACTTCAGTTCGGAACCGCTTTGCTTGACAATTTCATCTGCTTCGCCGGTCAACAGGGATTCGTTGACTTCGGCATATCCTTCTTCCACGTATCCGTCAGCGGGGATTTGCTGGCCGGCTTTGACCAGGACTAAATCGCCTAGGACAAGCGAGTCAGAACGTACTGTTTCCTCCACACCATTACGGATAACAGTGTAGGTAGATTGATCCAGTAAGGACAGATTATCCAGCGTTTTCTTGGCACGCAGCTGTTGAAAAATGCCGATAACGGTATTGCCGATGACCACCGGCAAAAACGTTAAATTCTTCCAGGATCCGGCAATAATAACCAGAATAGCCAAAATGAAGAAGATAATATTGAAGTAGGTTACTACGTTTTCTAAGATAATTTGTTTTACGGTTTTATCCGACTGGTCGGGAATGACATTGACATGACCGGCTGCAGTCTGCTGCCTTACCTCTTCTGTGGTAAGCCCATTATTGATCATGGAAACTCCTTTCCGCTTGCGGAAAATGCAGGCATCCTAAAGTAGACTTCATTATAACAGCCTTTCTTCAATTTAACTTATGACAATTTTGGGAATCTGTTCTTTCTTTTACTGCTTTATAAAGTCTGCAACGGAGAAGGATTCAAAATCAGGAATGAAAGATTCTGAGGCGGATTCCATTTCCTGGGTATATGCCTGTGTAATACCTAAATCAACAGCATAGTCAACCAGCTCATCATATTCTTCCGTTGTAACACGGCGGGCCAATTCCGGATAAGCGGCAGATACATGTGGCAGAGGTGTATATTGACACATTAAGGACATGAAAATGTGATTCCGATACGTTTTCCAAAGATACCGAACCACACGTTTGCTGTCCCGTACCTGGCCCGGCAACAGCAGATGGCGAACCAGAACACCGGATTGTAACATACCATCTTTAGAAAAAATCGGATTTCCCACCTGCCGATACATTTCGGCAATGGCGGCGGCTGCGGTCTGAAAATAGTCCGGTGCAGAGGAATATTGCTCTGCCAAAGAGGAGGAATAATACTTCAAATCCGGCAAATAAATGTCTATGAGTTCATCCATGCGGGACAGCGTTTCCACGGTTTCATAAGAGGACGTGTTGTAGACAATGGGTAGCGTCAGACCGGCAGCTTTTGCCATTTCCAATGCCGTTGCAATGGAGGGGACAAAGTGGGTTGGTGTAACCAAGTTGATGTTGTGGGCACCCATGGCTTGCAGCTTCAGGAAGATATCCCGCAGCTCCGGGATGGTAACCGGTACACCACGATCTCCGGCCGCAATTCGATAATTCTGGCAATACACGCAGTGCAGGGGACAGCCGGAAAAGAAAACCGTGCCGGAACCGCGGTCTCCGGATAAGCAAGGCTCTTCCCATTGGTGTAAAGAGGCGCGGGCAATTCGCATAGTGCTGTCCATACAACAAATTCCGGCTTCTCCTTCTCTGCGATTTACACCACATGCTCTTGGGCAAAGTTCACATCCCATTCCCGGCACCCCTTTCTATTTCTGCCCACCATTATATGCTATAATAAGGGCACTTTGAAAGGAGAAATCCACTATGAAAGTATCGGTTGCCGGCGCAGTGCGCGCCTTTAATTTAACCAAGGAAAAGGAAGCAGCACTCAGTAAAATTTGCCGTCAGCAAGGCATAAAATGTAAGGCTGTTTCGCCGGAAGACTTTACATTACCGCTGAACGTGTTGTTCGGATTTGTTCCGCAAAAGACAAAAGCGGAAGAAACGAAAAGAAAAGAAGCACCTCTCTTTTCAGAAGAGATGCTTCTTATGTATCAACTAAACGGTTCCGCCATGGATAAATTTCTACGGGCCTTGCGGCAAGCAAACGTGGACATTCCGCTGAAAGCGGTGCTGACGCCAACCAATTCTACTTGGTTGCCGCAGGATCTGTTGCAAGAACTGCAAAAAGAACATGAGGCCATGTCCGGTTTACACTAGGTCTACATTAAAAAGTCGTTACGCCAGCGCGTTTTTAATGGCGGCAAAAGCGGAGTCTGCCTTTGGCTCTTGAATGTATTCCACTTTTCCCTGGTCTACCAGAGAAGCAACAGCCGGATCCATTGGCAAGGTAGCTAAGACCGGAACACCCAGTTCTTTTGCAATCAGCTCTGCCTTGCTTTCTCCAAATACGGCAATTTTTTTGCCGCAGTCCGGACAAGACAGATAACTCATGTTTTCAATGACACCAAGGATGGGCACGTTCATCATCTGCGCCATAGTGGAGGCTTTTTTGACAATCATCTGTACCAGGTCCTGTGGCGTGGTAACTAAGACAATGCCTTTTACCGGCATGGACTGATAAACGGTTAAAGGAACATCTCCGGTACCGGGAGGCATGTCAACAAACATGTAATCTACCTGACCCCAGTCCACGTCTTTCCAAAACTGTTCCAGGACGCCGGCAACAACCGGGCCACGCCATACAACAGGCTGTTCTTCATTTTCTAAAAGCAGATTCATGGAAACCACTTTTACACCCAGGTCAGAAATTCTAGGCTCTATACCAATGCCTTCTACTGCTTCCAGATGACCATGCATTCCAAAAGCTTTCGGAATGGACGGACCAGTTACATCGGCGTCCATAATAGCGGTTTCGTTGCCGTCTTTGGCGCTGGCGCAGGCAAGCAACGTAGTTACTAAGGATTTCCCTACGCCTCCTTTTCCGCTGGCCACGGCAATGACATTTTCTACATTACTAAATTGATTGGACTCCCAGAGGAATTCATTTTTTTCTTCTGCACTTACTTCTGGCATGATAGGTTACTCCTTCAATTTGATTCTTTCTTTGCACGGAGGGCGCGGAAAAAGGAGGTCAGCTGTGTGGAACACTCTTCTTCCAGCAACCCGCCGGTTACGGTCGGTTTATGATTATAGGGCAGTGAAAACAAATTAATAATACTGCCTGTAGACCCCGCCTTGGGGTCTTTTGCGCCAAAATAAACATGTTGAATGCGCGCATTAATAATGGCCCCGGCACACATAGGACAGGGTTCCAGTGTAACGTAAAGGTCACAGTCAAAAAGGCGCCAGCCCCCCAGGCGGGTACAGGCATCCTGAATGGCCAGCAATTCGGCATGCGCCAGCGCACTCTTGTCCCCTTCGCGGCGGTTGTGCCCGCGGCCGACAATTTCATTGCCGCGTACCACAACGGCCCCAATGGGGACCTCTCCGGCGTCAGCAGCCATTGCTGCCTCCGCCAGCGCCTCTTTCATAAAAGCTTCGTTCATACAGCACCTCCCGTATGAACACTTTGGTATAAACAAATAATCAGATAAACAACGGACGCCAGCATAGGCAAGGAAATCAGGCTATAGAGCCACGCTTGTGCATGATATTTTCGTTGTGTTTTTTTGTCTGCTTCTACCGGCGGTGCAAAAAGTTCTTTGCGCCGTGCACCACGGTAATGATAGGAGGTATAAACACTGGCAATGATGCCAAGAGACAGGCCAATAAAGTTAACCATAATAACAGCCGTATATGCCGTTGTCTGACTACAGTTGTCAGAAATTAAAGTTAATACTACCGCATAGGTGTTATTAAATAAATGGATGGCTATCCCGGTCCATATACTGTCTGTACAAATGACCAACAGACCCATAACAAAGCCTAGGATTAACGCAAAAGGCATCTGCGTCATGTTTCCGTGCATACAGGCAAATAACAGTGCCGACATACCAACGGCAAACAGGTCTCCATATTTTCGGAAGCTGTGTAAAATAACTCCGCGAAAGGCGAATTCTTCCGTAAAAGCAGGTACAATAACGGAGGCCAGCGTCATGCAAATATATTCGCTTAGCTTGGTTGGCATGGGCAATTCCGGGTCATCAAAGGTAACTCCGTATTCCTGCAAAAAGCCGGTTAAAACAGATGTTGCCACATTGGCTAAAATTAAGGCCAGAAAGCCAAAGGCAATGGACAAATAAAATAGGGTTTGGTCTTCTGCGTGTTCCCAGTTAAACAACTGCTTTCTCTTTTGTATTTTCTTAATGATCTGTCCGCCAATGGCAAACGGAACAATTAAAGAAATAACGGAGTACAACATCTGGACTACATAATAAACATTGTAAGTCAGCTGCAAATATCCGCTTTGCAGTAACCAAGAAAAGGCGGTTCCAATTCCTTTTCCAATCAGAAAGAACAACAGTGTACTGGTGCCCAGTACCCCACTGACCAAAAGAATTTCCCGCTTGGTTTTTTGCTTCATTGGGAAGGCGGCTGCCTGTAAATTATTAGTCGGCACACGGCCACCTCTTTTCGTTTTCAAGATACCCTTGCATTATAACAAATCCCCTGTCAAGGTACAATTCATGCACGTGAAACTGTACGGGAGGCCGCAGAAAAAGGGCACGTTTTGCAACGTGCCCTTCTTTGTATTATTCCGGTTGTTGTCCGAAAACTCAGATGCGAGCAACGCCGGACTTGCGAGCAGCTTCTGCAACAGCTTCGGCCACGGCGTCTTTTACGCGTGGGTCAAAAGCAGCCGGGATAATATAATCCGGATTCAGCTCTTCGTCGGAAATCAGATTAGCCAGAGCATAAGCGGCAGCAACCTTCATTTCATCATTGATGTCAGATGCACGCGTATCAAATGTGCCACGGAAGATTCCCGGGAAAGCCAAAACGTTGTTGATCTGGTTCGGGAAGTCGGAACGGCCGGTAGCAATAACAGCTGCGCCGGCGGCCTTTGCTTCATCCGGGAAAATTTCCGGAACAGGGTTAGCACAGGCAAAGATAATAGGATCTTTTGCCATAGACTGTACCATTTCTTTGGTAACGGTGCCCGGTGCGGAAACGCCGATAAATACATCTGCACCCTTAATTACTTCTGCCAGAGAGCCCTTTTCCATGGCTTCATTGGTAATTTCAGCCATTTCTTCCTTAATTGGGTTCAGGTTGTCACGGCCTTTATAAATGGCACCGTGACGGTCTGTCATAACAACCTTCTTCAGGCCCATGCTCATCAGCAACTTAATGATGGCAATACCGGCTGCGCCGGCTCCGGAAGTAACAATTTTTACATCCTCAATGTTTTTGCCGACAATCTTCAGGGCATTGATAAGGCCTGCCAGGGTAATAACGGCAGTGCCGTGCTGGTCATCGTGGAAAATGGGGATGTCACAGCGTTCCTTCAGCTTCTTTTCAATTTCAAAACACCGCGGTGCAGCAATGTCTTCCAGGTTAACACCACCAAAGGATCCGGCCAACAGTGCTACTGTGTTAACAATGTCGTCTACGTCCTTGGAACGTACGCAAAGCGGGATGGCGTCTACGCCACCGAATTCCTTAAAGAGAACACACTTACCTTCCATAACCGGCATACCGGCTTCCGGGCCAATGTCACCAAGGCCCAGAACCGCAGTGCCATCCGTTACAACGGCAACGGTGTTCCAGCGGCGAGTCAAATCATAAGATTTGTTAATGTCTTTCTGGATTTCCAGACACGGTTCGGCAACACCCGGAGTATAGGCCAAAGACAGTGCATCTTTGCTGTCTACAGAAGCTCTTGCGGTAACTTCCAGCTTGCCTTTCCATTCATAATGCAGTCTGAGTGATTCTTTTGCGTAATCCATAAATTAGTCCTCCCACGGGAATTTGTATTGTGTAAGACCAAGGTGGTCTCTGACTTGACAAAGTTCCTTTTGAACCGGTTCTGTAATAGGAACGCCCTTATCTTTTCTGTAAAGCCATACGTCCCATTCTTTTTCGTTGGCAGTATAAATTCGATCCTGGCCCGGAGCCTTCTTAGAATTCCGTACGCTGCGGATAATTTCTCCGGCCTTCTGTCTTGCTACATCTTCCCCAAGGAAGTGATTGGTATCAATGGCAATAAAGAAGTGACCCAGATGATACGGACGAATGTTTCCGTTTTCATCCTTGCCGTCCAGGGCCTTTCCGTAGGCACCATCCTGCAGGATAGAGGAAAGTAATTCAATAACCATAGCGTAGCCATAGCCTTTGTATCCGCCAAGTGCTTCTCCAATGCCGCCAAGGGTAGTCAGTGCTGCGGTACCCTGACGAATCATCTTTAAGGCAACACCGGCATCTCCTTCTACCGGCTGACCATCCTGGCCAATAACGGTACCGGGATGAACATCTTCGCCAATGCGTTCATAATATTCAATTTTGCCGTTTTGCGTAATGGAAGTGGCACAGTCAATAACAAAGTCAAAATCTTCGTCTGTCGGAATACCAACTGTCAGTGGGTTGGTACCGAACATGCCTTCTACACCAAAGGTCGGGGCAACAGAAGGTCTGGCGTTTGTGCCGGTAATGCCAATGCAACCCTGCTTGGCGGCCTGAGAAGCATAATAACCGGCAATACCGTAGTGGCAGGAATTGCGAACGGCAACCATGCCCATGCCGTATTTCTTTGCTTTGTCAATGGCCATCTGCATGGACTTGTAGCCAATAACCTGACCCATACCGTCATGACCGTCTACAACGGCAGTACATTCGGTTTCTTTAATAATGTCAAAGTTGGTTACCGGGTTCTGAATGCCGGCTTCAATACGGTCAATGTAAATTGGCTTAAAGCGGTTGCACCCGTGAGACTCAATGCCTCTGCGGTCAGATTCCAGTAATACATCTGTGCAGATTTCGGCGTCTTCACGAGGTACACCATAACCTGCAAATGCGTCAGTAATAAACGGGATTAAAGTATCCCACGGACAGAAAACTCTAGGCATAATGAAGTTCTCCTTTACAAAATATTTATCATTTTTATGATACCCCGAAGGGTTTTAAAACTCAACCGTCAATGATTTCTCCACTGTCTACATGCGGCAAAATAAAGTGATCTCTGGAATATTCCCAAAGGGTTTCGGATCCTTCTCCCGTTAATTCGTTGCGATGTAGTATCTGACTTAAGCGCACGCCGTGTTCCACCCACGAAATACCATTACTTGCGTTGTTTAGCATGGCCGGTTGGATATTGTCCATAGCGTGCGCAAACTTGGATTCCGGTGTTTGATGCTCTTCAAATTCCCGAAACAGTCCGGCTATGTATTCTTTCTGATCCTCCGGCAGAAGGCCGAACAAACGGGGCGCCGCTTCGGCTTCCCGTTCTGCCTGGCCTGCCACGCCGGCGGCGTCATAAGCGTAGGTGTCTCCGGCATAGATTTCTACTAAATCGTGGCAGAGGCACATGGCCATGGTCCGCGCCACATCTATTTCGGAATTGGCATATTCAGACAGGATGAGCGTGCACAGGGCCATGTGCCAGGCGTGCTCCGCGTCATTTTCCATGCGGGAGCTGTCGGCCAGCGGCGTTTGACGCTGTACCTGCTTTTCTTTGTCAATTTCCAGCAAAAAGTCAAATTGTTTTTGTAAGCGTTCTTCCTTCGTCATAAATTACCCTCCAAAAAATGGGACGAAATGATAGGCGGCTTCTCCGGCTGCCGTACAGAAAATGACACGCGGCAGCACGCCCAGCGCACTCCAAAAGAGGAAACGCAAATACTGGTAACCGGTAGACCCGAAAAACATAGAGACAATATCTATGGGGATGCCGGAGAAACGAATTGCAAAAATTCCGGCACCGGTGGCATTGGATTTTCCGTTTAATGCCGCCTGTACCTTTGGCATTTTTGCCATTTTCTTTTCTACGCTTTCTCCGCCGACAAAGCGGCCAACCAAATAGGAAACGCTAAGCTCAATTAACACCCCGAGAGTATTGATAATAATGGCCTGCCACGTTTGAAAAGCCAGACCAATACTTAAGTAAACCATAGATGCGGGGATGACCATAACGGCACCTTTGACAGCATAAATCAAAAGTGCAATGAAGGCTGCAACCCAGATGGAGGGAGCCATTTCTACCAGCCCTCTGACGTCCAGATTTTCCAGATCTTCATGAAAAACAATGATTACCACAACAATGGCAACAACAACTGCTCCGCGGAGTAAATCCTTCCAGTGCTCCTTTAACCATTCTTTCATCCTGTCACCTCCAAAAAAGTTCCCCTCATTATAGCATAAAAGCAGGCAAGAACGTTTAGAAAACAGTGCCCTTCTGCTTTGCATTTTTTCAAGTTTGTTGCGTTCAAATAAATAACGCAGGCCCTGCCTCCAAACGGAAGCAGAGCCTGTTCCTAGTGCATCATGATACAAGTTCCATCCGGCGGCTTTTCTGTACGCGCGTTACAGGACCGCTGTCAGATCTTATTTGTAAGTGCAATACATGAAGTACTTGTAGCCGAGCGGGGATTCATAGTAACCCTGAACGTCAGAGTCCAGCATGTAAATATCAGTGTAGAAATAGATTGGGCAGATACAACCGGTGCTCATGAGAAGATCTTCTGCATAATGCATCATTTCATAGCGCTTGGTTTCATCTGTGCAGGTCTTGATGGTGGAGATCAGGACATCATAGGTCTGAGCCCAGGTGCCGTTTTCTACCTTAACATCATAGCCCCACTTGGAAAGATCCATGCTGTAAACCTTCAGGTTGGCAGCGTTACCTTTACCAAGCTGGATGTCATTGTTACCGGAAACGGAAGTCCACAGATCCAGGAAGGAGATAGGATCAGAATAGTCGGCAACCCAACCATTTCTGGCAAGACCATAGTCTCCGTTCTTACGGGTGTTCAGGAAGGTGCTCCATTCCTGGTTTTCCAGCTGGATGTTGATACCTACGGTAGCAAGGGCGCTCTGAATGTATTCGCCGATTGCCTTGTGGCTTTCATCTGTGTTGTACAGGTAAGTAATGCTTGGGAAGTCAGTAAACTTCTTGGAAGCATCATCATAAGTGTAGTACTTCTTCAGGGTTTCAACAGCAGAAGCAAAGTTGGCATCAAATGCGCTTTCTGCAGTGTTGAAGTAACCGGCATATTCCGTGGAAACAGAGGTGCCTGCATTCTTATAGAATTCAGTACCGTCCGGTTCGGTAATACCCATGGCTACGAAAGAAGAAGCAGGAACCTGACCTGCCTGTGCAATGTCGTTTACAATGTAATTGCGGTCAAGCAGAAGGCTGATAGCGCTCCGGATTTCTTCCTGTGCACGTTCTTTTTCATCAGCAGTGCCGGAGAAGTTCGGAAGCAGATCCTGGTTGATGTTCCAGCAAGCATAATAAGTGCCGATCTGACCGGTTACATGATATTCATCCTTGTAATCCTTTTGCAGGTTGGCAATTTCGTTGGTAGGAACGGTGTCAATCAGCTGCCAGTCGCCGTTCTGGAAGTTAGAAAGCATGTTGTTAGCGTCATCGGACAGATAGAAGTTTAATTCTTCCATGGTTACCTTGTCAGCATCAACATAGTTTTCGTTCTTCTTCAGCTTGATTACGGAGTTGTGATCCCATTCGGAAATGACATACGGACCATTGCAGATATAGGTGGACGGATCCGTAGCCCAAGATTCGTTGGAAACGACATCTTCCCGTACCGGGAAGAAGCATGGGAATGCAAGCAGCTGGTTCCAATACGGAACGTTGCTGGTCAGAGTTACCTGCAGCGTTTTGGCATCAACAGCCTTAACGTCAAGCTGTGCATTCGCATCTGTTTCGGAATAACCCTTTACAATTTCAAACATATACATGTAGTCGGCACCAAGTGCTGCGGTACCGGCACGTTGCCATGCAAATGCAAAGTCATTCGCCGTAACGTCTTTTCCGTCAGACCACTTCAGGCCGTCACGGAGAGTGTAGGTGTAAGTAGCCGTACCATCGGCATTGACAACCGGCTCAGTCAGTTCGGTTGCAGCGTCAGCAACCACTTCCAGGTTGCCGTCTTCTCCTTCGGCCCATTTGGCAAGGCCGGAGAACAGATGAACACACATGGTAGCACCGTCAACAGCAGAGTTGAGGGCCGGATCCAGTGTATCCGGTTCGGAAGCAAGGCAGACCGACATAACACCATCTTCATGGTTCTTGTTCTTGCCGCAAGCGCTTAAAGCCACTACAAAAGTAAGAGCTAAAAGTAAAGCAACAATTTTTTTCATCGTCTTCATAAGAGTAATCCTTTCTTCTATTTCTATTTCAAAGTGCGCTGCACTAGGGAAACTAGTTAATTTCCTCTACGCGGTGGCAAGCCACAAAGTGGCCCGGGGTAAGCTCCCGGAATTCCGGTGTGCTTTCTGCACACTGCTCTGTGGCATACCGGCAACGAGTCCGGAACGGACAGCCGGAGGGTGCATGCAACGGAGATGGGATATCTCCTTCCAGCACAATCCGTTGATTGGCTCTGGCCACCTTCGGATCCGGCTCCGGTACGGCAGACAGCAGGGACTGCGAGTACGGATGGAGCGGATGGTCATAAATTTCGGCGGCGTCCGCCAGCTCTACCATTTTGCCAAGGTACATGATGGCAATCCGGTCGGAAATGTGACGAACTACCAAGAGGTCATGGGCAATGAACAAATAGGTCAGGCCCAATTTTTCCTGGAGCTCTTCAAACATATTGATAACCTGTGCCTGGATGGATACGTCCAGAGCGGAAACCGGTTCGTCACAGACAATGAAGTCCGGATTGACGGCCAGGGACCGGGCAATCCCGATACGCTGGCGCTGGCCGCCGGAGAATTCATGGGCATACCGTGCGGCGTGCTCCGAGTTCAGTCCAACATAATTCATCAGCTCCAAGATGCGGTCCTGCCGTTCCTGCTTGGTGTTATACATATGATGAATATCCAGTGGTTCACCGATGATGTCGGCAACGGTCATACGCGGGTTTAAGGAGCTGTATGGGTCCTGGAAAACCATGGTGGCATGCTTCCGGAACTCTTTAATGTCAGCTTTGGTTTTGATTTGCTTACCGTCATACCAGATTTCACCGGCAGTGGGCTTGTACAAATTCAAAAGAGTGCGGCCAACGGTGGTTTTTCCGCAACCGGATTCGCCAACCAGCCCCAAGGTTTCTCCTTTGTTAATGCTGAAGGAAACGCCGTCTACGGCCTTCAACGGGATGGTACGGAACATGCCGTTATTAATGGGGAAGTACTCTTTTAAGTCTTTGACTTCTACCAGAACTTTCTTTTCTTCAGGCATTTTCTACACCACCTTCCGTAACTTCTTCTTCCTTCGGCGAGTCAGCTTCTGCACTTGCAGGAGCAATTTCTGCTTCTTGCTCTAACCGATTTTTGACATTCATCCAACAGGCTGCGGCATGATCCTGATTAATCAGTTCAGACTGTGGCTTTTGATGAATGCAAATTTTCATGGCGGCGTCACACCGTGGGGCGAATGGACAACCATCCGGCATATTTAACAGGTCAATGGGTGTGCCGGTGATGGGCTTCAGCTTTTGTCCTGCGGTGTTGGACCGCGGAATGGAGCGAAGCAAGCCTTTGGTATATTCATGCTTTGGATTGTAGAAAATTTCGTCTGCGGTACCTTGTTCACAGATGCCACCGGCATACATGACAATGACTTCATCGCAAAGCTGAGCAACAACACCAAGGTCATGGGTAATCATGATGATGGCCATGCCCAGTTCCTTTTGCAGATCCTTCATTAATTCCAGAATCTGCGCCTGAATGGTAACGTCCAGTGCCGTGGTGGGTTCGTCTGCAATCAGAATATCCGGTTCGCAGGCAAGAGCCATGGCAATCATGATGCGCTGCCGCATACCACCGGAATGTTCATGCGGATATTGTTTCATCCGCTTTTCCGGCTCCGGAATATTAACCAGGCGGAGCATTTCTACAGCACGATCATAGGCCTGCTTTTTGTCCCGATCTGTATGCAACATGATGGCTTCCATTAATTGGTGACCGATAGTATAAGTTGGGTTCAGGGACGTCATGGGGTCCTGGAAAATAATGGAAATTTTGTTTCCCCGAACCTTCTTCATGACTTTTTCACCGGCGCCAACCAGTTCTTCTCCGTTTAACTTAATGGAGCCTTCCGTAATTTTGCCGGTGGAGGCCAGAATTTGCATAATGGAGTAGGCGGTGACAGATTTGCCGGATCCGGATTCTCCTACAATTCCGAGGACTTTTCCGTGGTCCAGTTGGAAGGAAACGCCGTTGACAGCTTTAACTTCGCCGGCATCTGTAAAGAAGGAGGTATGCAGATTGTTTACTTCTAATAACATATTCGGCACCTCCTTACGAATTCAGCTTCGGGTCAAAGGCGTCCCGCAGGCCGTCTCCGAACAGATTCAAGCTGAGTACAATTAAAGAAATGACGATGGCCGGAATAACTAACCGGTATGGATAAGAGCTGAGGCCGTTTAAGGCATCCGATGCAAGGGAGCCAAGGGACGGCATAGGAGCGTTAACGCCCAGTCCAAGGAAGGACAGGTAACTTTCCGTAAAGATGGCACTTGGAATTTGCAAGGCCGTGGAAATGATGATAACGGAAATACAGTTTGGAATCAGGTGCTTGCGGATAATCCAGGCACCGCCGGCGCCGGCGGTTTTGGCAGCTAAGACATATTCCTGTTCCCTGAGGGAAAGAATTTGTCCACGTACCAGACGTGCCATGGAAACCCAATAAAGCAGGGCAAAGACCACAAACAAACTGATGATATTGGCACCGATTCCGGCTAAGGCGGTTCCTTCTATTTTAGGAGTTAAGGAGACCCGGAATACAGAAGCCAGCAGGATAATCATGAGCATGTCGGGTAAAGAATAAATGATGTCCACAATACGCATGATAAAGAGGTCTACCTTGCCTCCGGCATAACCGGAAATGGCACCGACAACCAGGCCGATAAGCAACACAATAATACTGGCAAAGAAACCAACGGCAAGAGAAATTCTGGTGCCGTAAACAATACGGATAAAGTAGTCACGTCCGGCAGAATCCGTTCCGAAAACGTGAGGGAAAACCTTTTCTCCTTGCGCCATCTTCTTTTGTTCTGTGGTGCTGTATTCAAACGGAGCCAGATTGCTATAGGAAGCATCTACCGCCTTTCCCGGAGTAACGCCAAGCTGTGCGTCATAGGAATAAGGCCAGAACAGCGGAATAAAGATAGAACTTAAGGTAATCAGAACAATGATAACCATAGCAACTGTGGCAACCTTGTTCTTCAGAAGGCGTTTGCAACCATCTTTAAAGAATGTGGTGGATGGCCGCATTTGCACCATGTATGCTTTTTCTTCTTCTGTGGCCGGCAGGAATTGACTGACATCCTGCTGGATATTAAAAGGAACTTTATGTTTTGTGGGTTGACTCATGTTACTACCGCCTCCTTAGTCCAGTTTGATCCGCGGATCCACTACTTTGTAAAGGATGTCGGATAACAAGTTCATGATAACAATCAGGGCAGCCAGAATAATGGTAGTGCCCATGATCATGGGGTAGTCACGGTTGGTAATGCTGTTGATGAAAGCTCGGCCAATGCCCGGTACGGCAAAGATTTGCTCTACTACCAAAGAGCCGGTAACAATGTAAGCCAGCATGGGACCAAAGTAGGTAATAACCGGAATTAAAGAGTTCTTTAATGCATGGCCGAAGATAACCCGTTTTTCCGGAACGCCCTTGGCCCGGGCTGTCCGGATGTAGTCCTGACCGAAAACGTCCAGCATGGAAGACCGCGTCAGACGGGTAATATAGGCCATGGGATACAGCATTAAGGTAATGATGGGCAGGATGAGGCCACCACTTGCAGCACCGTTGGCCGGAAGCCAGCCAAGCTTAACAGAGAATGCTACCAGGAGGAGTGCCCCCATAATAAAGGATGGCATGGAAACGAAAGCCGTAGTTAGTACCATGATGGTGCTGTCCAGGGCGGAACCTCGTTTCAAGGCTGCAATAGATCCTAAAACAATGCCAATGATGGCTGCCAGAACGGCCGCAATGATACCAAGCTTGGCAGAGGTTTTCAGACCGTCACCAATAATGTCAATAACATCTCGGCCGCGCTGTTTTAAGGACGGGCCAAAGTCAAAGTGAAAAACAATATCTTTCAGATAGGTGACATACTGTTGCCACAGTGGTTTGTCTAAACCATATTTCTCTTCCAGTGCGGCCTGCGCAGCGGCAGTAATGGCCTTTTCACCGGAAAACGGTCCGCCAGGGACAGCACGCATAACAAAGAATGTTATGGTAATGACAACCCAGACCGTGAAAATGGCAAGAAGGATACGCTTTAGGATGTAAAGCAGTTTTTTGGCATTCATGTAATTCTTCACGCTCCTACAAAAAGAGCCTCTGCATAGTGTGCAGAGGCCATATGCTTTGCAATATTATAGCACTTAACCAACGCGGAACCCTTTAACAAAACGGCAAAATTTTATGAACAAAGTGTTACATTTTGACGAAAGAATAGTGTTTCCAAGCTTTAGAAACACCAAATCTTGCGTCTGTCCGTATTAGTTTTATGCATTTTACCAAATAATGAACGCTCCTGTTACCGTAAGAAACAAAAAAGTATACGGAGTCAGGAAACATTGGGCATCAAAACGATCTAAAATTCCGCCGTGCCCCGGCAAAATTTTGCCGAAATCTTTAATTCCGGTGGCCCGTTTAATCAGACTAAAGGCTAAATCGCCGAATTGAGTAACAACGGTCCCCAAAATCAAATACAAAAAGAGGTAACCCCAACGCACAGTCAGTAAACAAGTGAATTGCAGAATGAAAATGACGAATGATAAAAAGAGGGGAGGAAGGATGCAGGCGGAAACTGCACCTTCAATGGATTTGTTTGGACTGAGTGTTGGGGCTAATTTGTGCTTGCCATGGGCTCTGCCTACAAAGAAGCCCGTCATTTCCGTTGTAATGCTCGTAGCAAGACAGAGGAGAATGTACCAGTTACCATGTTCCATATGGCAAAGCTCCGGAACGGACTTAAAGAAAAAAGCCGTAACCAGACTGAGCAGGATGGCCTGCGGATAACCGGAAATGGAGAAGGCGGAAATACGCGGCATAAAAAAGGCAAACAAGCCGATGGCAAGTACCCAGAAAACGCCTAAGAAAATGGCGTAATGTGGCAAAGGGAGAAACTGAAGAATAACAGAAATCAGTGCGGTTAAGAGAAACACAATGATGCTCTTTGGGGAATCAAGCGTGCCGGTACAAGCATGAAACAATTCGTAAGCGGCAATGGCCACCAGAACGGACATGACGGATTCCATTAAGTAAGGAAGATAAGAAAACCAGAGGAGCGGGAGGATGAGGATGGTCATAACAGCCGCTGTTGCAATACGCTGCTTCAGCATACAGGGCCCTCCTTCTCTTCTTCCGGTACGGCAGGATAATCCGTTAAATCGGCAAGCATCAGTTCCCGTACTTTTGCACTGATGACATGAGTACTGTTTTCTTTGATAAAATCAGCAGGGATTGTTTCCAAAATGTTCAATTGCACCTTGGTTGGGTGAAGCGGATAATTCTTGGCAATTTGCTCTGTTCCCATTGTGGTCAACACGACAATGGGAACACCCGCTTTTTTGGCAATCTTGAAAACGCCGTCATGGAAAGGCAAGAGTTGGTAGTTGCCCATGCTACGGGTGCCTTCCGGATAAACCAGTACATTGCACTGGTCGTCTTTGATTTGCTGTGCTGCCTCATTCAGGGTCTGCATGGAGGCACGCGGGTTGCTTCGGTCAATGGAGAGAAACAGAATACGGCGCATAATGGGTCCGTAAAACGGAATATGAAAATTCTTTTCTTTGGAGATACAAGATAACTGTGTCTTGCGGAAAACCCACCAGGTCAAAATAGGATCATATTTGGAACGATGGTTTCCGACAATCAAAAAGCGGCCTTCTTGCGGCAACTTCTCTTTTCCGGTTACATGAAGACGAACTCTGGCACCATAAACGGCAAGAAAGACGCCGGATGCAAACAAGGCATGATGATACTTGCTGTATTTTGTATATTCTTTGGTCGTGTCCACCAACAGAGAATTTACATAAATGAACAAAACATAAAGTGCAAATAACCCTAAAAGGACAAGCAAGATGATGCCCAGAATTTTCATGGTTAACCCTCCTTACAAGGAATTGTAAGGAAGCGGGAAAGAAAAACAAGACACAATTTTTTGCAAATGTCCAGCGACTTTGCAAACACGGTAAAACGCAAAGGAATTGCGTAGGTGAGCCATTACTCACTTGTAGAAAGCAAAAAACTGACTCGCCAAAGACGGGCGAGTCAGTCTTTTTTGTTGCAGATGTTTTTATTGTGCAGTAGTGGTACTGGCAGTTGCGGCACAGTTGGTATGATTGAAACTGTGCAGTTCATTGCCGGAGGAGTCACGGATGACTTCCAGCTTGCCGTTCAGCTCATAAAACTGACCGGTGGAAGCATTGTAGTAAGGGGTACTGCCACCACTGACAGAAGTTAAGCTGTCTCCGTTATATAAGTACAATGCATGATATTTTCCACCGCCCAATCTGTTTTTGCAGGTGCATGGGGCAGCCAAAGACACACTCTGATTTGGATAATAAAAGAACGTGGTACCGTTATATTGAATGGTTTTTGCAGATCCGGTAACGTCATATACGCTTTGTGAAGCCCAGTCTACTTCGTTGATTTTAACGAAGGTGTTTTGCAACCCGCTGCTGGTAGGATACAGGGTAATTTCCGCATTGCAATTTTTGCAATTTACGTTTTTCTTTTCCGTCGTGTCTTTGTTTTGTACCACGGAACCGCAACGAGTACAGGTTTCATGCTCTACAAACAAAGTGTTGAAATTTTGTGTTTCATGACAGAGCGGGCAGATAATGCTGATTTTTTTGTATTCTGCAACCAGAATGCAATTGCTGTCCTTCCCATATTCCTGAATGCAAATAGGGCAACCGCAAACAGCACCGTTTTCATAAGGATGCCCATGCGGACAGAGGGCTGCTGTGGTTTCTTCTTCTGTAGTAGATTCTGTAGTAATACGTGACCGATCCGTAGAGGGCAGGTTGAACTTGTGGCGGGAATACAAATTAAACACAATGCCGGCAATAATTCCCAAAAGGACAACAAGGATCAGGATAACCACCAAGACTTTCTTGGTAGTGCTGGTCAAAAACGGGGCAGCCTCTTCTGGAATGTCGTCTTCTTCCGGTGCGCTTTGCTTGGGCTCTTCAGGCGTGTTTGGGGGAGGAAGAGGGGTCTCTTCCGGTGGAATGGGGTCCAGAGAATCCAACGGAATGGTGTCCTGCGTGGCCTTCTTTTCTTCTGCGCTCATGCTTTTCCTCCTGCGGTTCATTTCAAAAGTACGCTCTATTAATAGTAGTATACTTTTTTAAAAAAGACAAATTTCCTTTTTAAAAGATATTCCAAAGATAAAAAGCAAATCGTAACAAAATAGGCGAAATATTGACAAAACAGTCAAAAACAGAGAACGAACTTGGTGGACTATGCCAAGTGGGTTTTCCTTTTTCTCATGCTAAAATGAACTTGCCGAAGGTGTTTCCGGCCGCTCGTGCAAGGCGGCTGTGCAATACAACTGTAAGGAAAGAAACAGACGTTGAAAGAAAGGAGACGCGCTTATGTCATTACCAGAAACCATGAAAGCACTTGTGTATCACGGCCCGGAACAGATTTCTCTGGATGACGTTCCGGTTCCACGCATTGTGGAAGACGATGATGCTATTGTTCGCGTAACTACTTCTACTATTTGCGGAACAGACATCCATATCTGGCACGGCGGAATGCCGGAAGTTGAGGCCCCCAGGATCATCGGTCATGAATTTTGCGGTGAAGTGGTTGCCGTAGGCCCCGCAGTCAGAACCGTTAAAGTCGGTGATCAATGCGCCGTTTCCTGTGTTACCCAATGCGGAGAATGCTTTTATTGCAAACGCGGAACTTACTCCCATTGTGACACCGGCAGTTGGATTTTCGGATATCAAATTGACGGCTGTCAGGCAGAATATGTTCGTGTCCCACACGCAAATCTAGGCTGCCACATCATTCCGGATGGCCTGACAGATGAAGATGTACTTTTTGTAGGAGATATTCTTTCTACCGGTTATATGGGCGCCGAAAACGGTCGCATTCAGCCGGGAGACACGGTCCTTGTGTCGGGCTGCGGCCCGGTCGGCATGTGTGCCATGGCCACGGCAAAGCTGTGGGGACCAAAGAAAATTATTGCCTTTGATATTAACCAGGCACGGCTTGACTTTGCCGTGGAACAGGGCTATGCCGACATTGGCTTGAACCCGCTCCACTGTGATGCACTTGCAGAAGTGCTAGCCATGACGGAAGGGCGCGGTGCAGACGTCTGCATTGAAGCAGTCGGCACAACGCCGACCTTCAACATGGCAATTCATGCTGTGCGTCCCGGCGGAACGGTGTCCGTTATCGGCGTATTTGAGGGTCCGGTGGAACTGGCCATGAACAAGCTGTGGATTAAGAACATTACCATCAGTATGGGACTGGTCAACTCCAATCGAATTCCGGAGCTGATTGGATTAATTAAGGAGGGGCGCATTAATATGAAACCACTGCAAACGCATCGCGCTCCGCTAAACGATATCTTAAAAGGGTATGATATATTCGGAAACAAAAAGGACAATTGTATTAAATGGGTGGTAACGCCCTATGTCAGATAAGAGGTAGACAAAAAATAGCATAATGGCCCAGGTGGAATCATTCTGTCGAAAAGTTTCGTTCCACCCGGGCTTTTTTTGTTGTATTTGTTGACAATGTACCGGAAATAGGGGTAGGATAACAATTGCTTAAACTCGTTAAAAAATAAAAGACGGGAGGCGTAAAATGCTTCACTTTTTGGCGCAGGAAAACGCGGTACAATTAAGCCGAGACGGTTCCTGCGTAATTTCATTTCAAGAGGGAAAAAGTCCGTTCCTTTTGGGCTATGGAACCAATACCTATTCCATGAGCCATGGTTCTTTTAAAATTAAAGAAAAGGCAACTCGCCCGGAAAATCTTCCGCTGCGGAATTTGACCTTGGATGGCCAAACTTTGACGGCAGATCTTGGCCCCGGAAACGTTACTGTCCGGTTGGAAGGAAACTGCCTGTTTGTACACTTGGAGGGGCTGGAAAAATATAACCGTTTAACCATTTGTCTTCCGGCCGTCCCAGAAGAACATGTTTACGGAACCGGTGAACTGTTTTCGGAATTTGACCTCCGTGGTCAAGTTGTAAATTGCTGGGTTGCAGAGCATATCAATGCAAAGCAGGTCGGCAAAAAGCTGGTAAAACAGGTTTTTGGATTCCGAGATACCACGCGGAAGCAGAAGATTTCCAATTACGAAACCTATTATGCACAACCGACCTTTTTAAGCTCCAGGAAGTATTTCTTCCACAGCTTTACCACCGCACGGAGTGTGTTTGCTTTTACCGACACGCAGAAACATCAG
The DNA here is from genome assembly GCA_963623075.1 of Bacteroidaceae bacterium. Taxonomy (GTDB): domain Bacteria; phylum Bacillota; class Clostridia; order Oscillospirales; family Acutalibacteraceae; genus RUG420. The sequence goes on along the minus strand of CAVFJZ010000001.1, from coordinate 77,792 downwards.
ATTACGGTAGATGAAGTGGCAGATTTTTGCCTGGGCTTTGGCAATACCTTTGAAGAGGTTTTGTCCGAACTCTCTTTGACGCTGGGTCGCCAGCCGGAACTTCCCGACTGGGTTTATGACGGGGAAATTTTGGGCGTGCAGGGCGGCACGGATGTCATGATGCAAAAAGTGCAGACTGCACTGGATCATGGTATGGCTGTTAACGGTGTCTGGATTCAGGACTGGGAAGGTCGTCGGGTAACGGCTGTCGGCAAGCAACTGTTTTGGAATTGGGAGCATGACAGCGAACTATATCCGGATTTGCAAGAAAAGATAAAAGAACTGAATGCCAGAGGCATAAAGGTACTTGGTTATTGCAATACTTTTTTGGCTGTAGAAAAACCGTTGTATGAATATGCAAGCAAGCACGGTTATTGCGTAAAGGACAAAGAGGGAAAAGATTATTATGTAACCATAACCACGTTCCCTGCGGCCATTGTAGACCTGACTAATCCGGAAGCCTATGCCTGGCTGAAGGACATTATCAAAAAGAATCTAATTGCGTTTGGCTTCTCCGGCTGGATGGCAGATTTCGGTGAATATCTTCCTACCGATGCCGTTTTGTACAGCGGGGAATCCGCCGAATTAATTCATAATACCTGGCCCGCTCGATGGGCAAAGTTGAATCGGGAAGCCGTAGAAGAATCCGGAAAACTGGGTGAAATCATGTTCTTCACCCGTGCCGGCTACAGCCAAACCCCGAAGTATTCCACCATGATGTGGAACGGCGACAACCACGTAGACTTTTCCATTGATTTTGGTTTGCCGTCGGTTATTCCGGCCATGCTGTCTCTTACCTGTTGTGGCTTTGGCTTGTCTCATTCTGACATTGGCGGCTATACCACGTTCTTCAATTTGAAGCGGAGTGAAGAGCTGTTTATGCGTTGGATGGAGATGAATACTTTCTCGCCCGTTTTAAGGGGACACGAAGGCTTGAACCCGGATTTGAATGCGCAGTTTGATACAAGTGAAGTAGTTCTGGCTCACGGCGCAAAGTACAGTCAAATCCATAAGAAGCTGAAGCCGTACCTTTCCCGGGCGAGTCAGTACAATACGGAAACCGGAGTGGGCATGGTTCGGCCACTGTTCTTCTACTATGATGAAGAACCGGCTTATACGGAAGCCTATGAATATTTACTGGGTCGGGACATTTTGGTCTGCCCGGTTTTGCGCCCCGGTGCAAAAGACAGACAAGTCTATTTGCCGAAGGATGAGTGGATTCATCTCTGGACGGGAAAAGAATATCAGGGTGGGACGGTTACCGTGCCCGCCGCACTGGGAGAAATTCCGGTATTTATCAGAAAAGAAAGCTCCTTTAAGGATGCATTCCTGGAGCTTAAAAATTAATGGAGGGCTTATTTATGGCTGAAACTTCTTCCACCCATGGCATTGGGATGAAAGACCGAGTGGGCTATGCGCTTGGCGATACCGCCGGACTTCTTACTTTTGCCTTGATTTCATCCTTCCTGCAGGTGTTTTACACGGACACCTTGGGAATTGACCCGGGCAAGGTGGCAATCCTGTTTATGATTGCCCGAATCTGGGACGCAATTAATGACCCTATGTGGGGAGCCTTTGTAGACTCCAGAAAACCAACCAAGTATGGCAGATTCCGCCCGTATATTTTGGGTGCAGCCATTCCGTTGGCTATATCAGCAGTCTTCATGTTTACGGATTTGCCGCTGGTTATTAACAAACTATTCGGAACCAACATTGTTTGGACCGAGGGACAGTACCTGGCATATGCCTATATTACCTATATTTTCTACGGCATGATGTATACCGGTACCAATATCCCGTACGGTTCATTGGCATCTGTTATTACAGATGATGAAATTGAGCGGTCTTCCCTTTCTATGTGGCGTTCCATTGGTGCAGGTCTTGGCGGACTGCCGGCGCAAATCCTGATGCCGATGCTGGTATACACTACCGTTATGGTAGGGGATACTGCCGTAAAGAAATTGGATCCAATGAAGGTCTTTTATTCGGTTCTGATTCTTGCAGTGCTCACCGTTGTTATTTACTACATTCACTTCAAAAACACCAAAGAACGGATTACGCTTCCGCCAAAACAGAAGCAGAAAGACTTCAATGTTTGGCATACCGTTAAATTCCTGTTGAGGAACAAACCGTTCTTGGCGCTTTGCGGGGTGTCCATGCTGCTGATTGCATTCCAGATGTACACGCAAACCAATTACAACTATTTGTTTAAGAATTACTACGGAAAGCCCGGACTGTACAGTTTGGTTACCGTTTGTACCTATCTTCCAATGGCAATGTTCTTGCCGATTATGGGCAAGCTGGTTCGCAAGTTCGGCAAGAAAGAAATTTGTGCAGTTGGATTGGGCTTTGCAGCGGTAGTAAACCTTCTGATGTATTTGCTGAAGTTTACCGCATTTGCCATGAACCCGTATATCTTCTTAGTGCTGGTCTTCTTCAGCGGTATGGGACAGACCTTCTTAGTGTTGGAAGTTTGGGCACTTGTAATGGACGTAATTGACTATCAGGAGCTGATTTCCGGCCGACGGGAAGAAGGTACCAGTTATGCATTTTTCTCTTTTACCAGAAAGCTTGGACAGACTGCTGCAGGCGCCGGTTCCTCCGCGCTCCTTGCCCTGATTGGTTATGATGTAAGCAAAGTAGACATTGGACAAAACACACAGGTTTTGGAACGCTTATATGATGTTTCTACTTTAATTCCGGCAATTGTTCTGTTTATTATGTTTGCACTTCTTACCTTTGGCTATAAGCTTTCTAAGGATAGACTGGAAGAGGTACATGCAGAAGTAGTAAAGAAGAGAGAAGCCGAAGCAACGGAAGCAGAAGTTGAGGTTGAGGCATAAGAAACAAAACAGCTTAAGCTGAATACAAAAAGAAGAAGGACCCCTGCTAAGCAGGGGTCCTTTGAAGTTACTTTTTCAGGGTAATGACAAAACTTATTCAGCTCTATCAAGTGCAACCTGGAAGTCTTTCAGGTCAGTGAAGATTTCGTTCTTGTACGGATTCTTCTTCTGTTCAATAGAACGCTTAATGATAGCGGTCAGTACCAGTACGTTGATGGCAAGTGCAAGAACAGCAATGAGTCCCTGCATTCTTGGATCAGCAGATGTCGGCATGGTTGCGCTCATTACGTAGTCGTCCGGATATACAGAAGTCAGTACCGGAACAATCTTGGTCTGGAACAGTGGGAATACCTGAGCGAACATGCACCAGATAGCCAGGGTGTTGGCACGGTTCTGGATCCAGCCGCCCTTGTTCCAGAAGTGGTTTGCAAAGGTCGGAGCCAGGAGCAGTGCAAGACCGCAATACCAGCTGTGAGACGGAAGGTTCAGGTAGGTGTATTCGAAGTTCCATACATCATAAGCAAGGATGTAATACCAGGTCATGTCAGGCCAGAGCATATCTTTCTTTCCTTTGGAAGTGTAGATGCCCCACCAGCCGGTCATACAGAAAATGTTGATGATACCGGCAATACCATTGACCCAGTTCCACCAGCCGCCGTAGATCCAAACTTCTTCGGAGGAATACCACCAGCCGCCTTCCAGGCCGCCTTTGATGGCAGACTCAAAGTCAGAGCCAACCGCAATCAGGATGTTAATGGCAACAATGACAAACGGGAATACTTTGAACCATTCGGCTTTGCCGAGGGTGCCCCATTTGTACTTGAGGAACATAAAGCCGATACAACCAATAGTAGCTGCATACAGCTTAGCGTAATGGAACCAACCGTTCTGATACAGATAGGTTTGGTTGTTGAGTGCCCAGTCCTGGCCTTTTGCTGCAGCAACAGCAATGACGATAAAGTAAACCGTCAAAATGGCAGGTACGACACAGAAGCAAAGAATCCCGCCCCACTTTGTGCGACGAGCAAGCTCGTTCAGAAGAACGAGTCCGGCAAATACGGCTACCCAAGCTAAGAGCTGGTATACACCGAAGCCGCCGTAGATGTTGAACAACATGTTCTGTCATCCCCTATTAAAACAAAAATTTAGCAAAGGTTTTCCCACAAGTTGGAAAACCTATTCGCCGTTACTTATAATCCCACATTGTTAAAAAATGTGCAATCTGAAATTTGCAAAATTTGCAAAAATTTCACAACTTTTCAGGGAAAAAGTTGTTTTTCTCCTGAAAAACTAAAGTTGTTTTCAGGTTAGTGTGCTTTCTTAAAGAAATTTCCGTTACAGTGTGTTTAGAATTTCTGTAGCACGGGAGCGGACATTGTCCGGACAGGGTGCACCGACACAGGTGCGGTCACGGACGCATTTTTCCAGATTAATGGCGTCATAAACGCCGTCATCAAAGAGGTCACAAACCGCCTTGTATTCTTCCAAGGGAAGGGTTTCCAGAGTGAGTCCTTTTTGAATGCACAGGGCAACTAAGTTGCCGGTGCATTTGTAAGCATCTCGGAATGGCAGGCCCTTACCGACAAGGAAGTCAGCACAATCAGTGGCATTAATGAAGCCACCTGCTGCGGCCTTTCGCATGTTTTCTGTCAGAACGGTCATGGTATCAATCATGGGAATGAAGGCAGTCAGACACATTTTAACGGTATCAAAAGCATCAAAGATGGCTTCCTTATCTTCCTGCATGTCCTTGTTATAGGCCAGCGGCAGGCCCTTCATCATGGTCAGTAGCGTAGTAAGATCACCAAAGACCCGGCCGGATTTGCCTCTGACCAGTTCGGCAATGTCCGGATTCTTTTTCTGCGGCATAATGGAAGAACCGGTAGAGAAGGCGTCATCTAATTCAATGAACTTGAATTCCCAGGAACACCACATACAGATTTCTTCTGAAAAGCGGGAAAGGTGTACCATGACTAAGGACAGGGCAGCGGCAAATTCTACGGCCCAGTCACGATCGGAAACGCCGTCTAAGGAGTTTTTGCACGGACCGTCAAAACCCAGCATGGTGGCTGTTTGATAACGGTCAATAGGATAGGTTGTGCCCGCCAGGGCGCCGGAACCAAGGGGACATACATTCATCCGCTTTCTGGCATCCTGTAAGCGGTCAATGTCCCGCAGGAACATTTCCGCATAGGCCAGAAGATGATGGCCGAATACAATGGGCTGTGCCCGTTGCAAATGAGTATAACTTGGCATAACCGCTTCGGAATATTCTCCGGCTTTATTGCAAAGCACTTTAATTAAGTCCTTCAGCTGTGGAATCAGTTCGTCACATTGGTTCCGAACGAACAGGCGGTCATCTAAGGCAACCTGGTCATTCCGTGAGCGGGATGTGTGTAAACGCTTGCCGGCGTCTCCGATACGGGCGGTCAGTTCTCCTTCAATGAAGGTATGAATGTCTTCCGCTTCCGGATCAATGGTCAGCTTGCCGCTTTCAATATCTTCTAAAATGCCCTGTAAGCCGCTCAGAATTTTTTCGGTATCTTCGGGCGAGTTAATGCCTTGTGCCCCCAACATAGTGGCATGGGCCATGCTACCGGTAATGTCTTCCTTGTACATTCTTTGATCAAAAGGAATGGATGAGTTAAAGTCATTGGTTTCTTTGGCAATTTCCTTGCTAAAGCGTCCGGTCCATAATTTCATGTGGTTCACTCCTTAAAAGAAACCCTCCGGTGCAATTACCGGAGGGTAAATTACGCAATTCAGTTTACTGAAATTACTTGTTTTCTTCAAGTCCCTGTAACATCAGAGCCTGTACTTTATTTGGCAGACCAAAGAGGTTGATGAAGCCGGCAGAATCGGCCTGATCATAAACATCATCTTCATCAAAGGTTGCCATTTCGCTGGAATAGAGGCTGTACGGAGAGGTAACGCCGGCATTAATAATGTTGCCTTTATAAAGCTTCAACTTAACGGTACCGGTGCAGTGTTCTTCTGCCTTTTCAACAAAAGCGGAAAGTGCTTCCCGCAGTGGAGAGAACCATTGACCGTTGTAAACTACCTCGCCGAAGGTAACGGCCAATTTCTGCTTTTCATGAGCCGTATACTTGTCCAGGCAAATGGTTTCCAGTACGTTCAGTGCCTTGTACAGGATGGTTCCGCCCGGGGTTTCATATACGCCACGGGATTTCATGCCAACCAGACGGTTTTCTACAATGTCCAACAGACCGATGCCGTTGGCACCGCCGACCTCATTCAGCTTCAAAACAATGTCTTTGGCGGACATCTTTTCGCCGTTCAGGGCAACCGGACGACCGGCTTCAAAGTCCAGCGTAATGTAGGTTGGTTTATCCGGAGCTTGCAGTGGGGACACGCCCATTTCCAGGAAGCCCGGCTTTTCATACTGCGGTTCATTGGCAGGATCTTCCAGATCCAGACCTTCATGAGACAGATGCCAAAGGTTCTTGTCTTTGGAATAGTTGGTTTCCCGGTTAATCCGAAGCGGAATGTTGTGGGCTTCGGCATAGTCAATTTCTTCGTCACGAGACTTGATGTCCCATTCCCGCCACGGAGCAATGATTGGGAGATCCGGTGCAAAGGTCTTCAATGCCAGTTCAAACCGAACCTGGTCATTTCCCTTACCGGTGCAGCCGTGACAAATGGCGTCAGCGCCTTCTGCTTTTGCAATTTCTGCCAGACGTTTGGCAATTAACGGTCTGGCGAAGGAGGTTCCAAGAAGATAGTCTTCATATTTTGCTCCGGCCATAACGCACGGAATAATGAAGTCGTCTACAAATTCGTCTGTCAGGTCTTCAATGTAAAGCTTGGAAGCGCCGGTAGCAAGGGCCTTTTCTTCCAATCCTTCCAGTTCGTCTGCCTGACCTACGTTACCGGATACGGCAATGACTTCGCAATTATTATAGTTTTCTTTTAACCAAGGGATGATAATAGATGTGTCCAGCCCGCCGGAGTAGGCCAGCACTACCTTTTTGATTTTGGATTTATCTAACTTTGCCATGGAAAAATTCCTCCTGTGAATGAATTCTGTATGTATTATAGTACCCAAAAGGGGAAAGTCAAGGAAAAGCGAATAAAAATTCAAAATATTTTCAAAATTCTGCATAAATATTCAGTATATGCAGAATTTTATTCGTCTCTTTCCGGCGATACAGAGCTTCTCCCTATATTATAGTATGTTGCTAGAATGCCTATATTAGTGGTATAATCCAGCTAACTAAAAGTGGGTTTTTAGCACTTTTCAGGAGGCAAAGAATGAATGAAAAAGAAATCCGGGATGAACTGATTATTGGGCGCAACCCGGTTATGGAGGCCCTGAAGGCGGGCCGCAACATAGATACGCTATACCTTGCCAGAGGGGAAAAGCAAGGATCTTTAGGAAAAATTGCAGCTTTATGTCGGGAAGCCGGTGTACTGATTAAAGAAACCGATTCCAAAAAACTGGACTATATGTGCGGCAACGCCAACCATCAAGGCGTCATTGCCCGGGTTGCGGCGCATGAGTATGCAACCATAGACGACTTGTTTGCCCGCGCGAAGGAACGCGGAGAAGATCCGTTCTTTATTCTTTGCGATGAAATTGCAGACCCCCATAACCTGGGGGCCATCATTCGGACGGCCGAATGTGCCGGGGCCCACGGGGTTATTGTTCCGAAGCGCCGGTCGGCAACTTTGAATTATACCGTAGACAAAACCGCTGCCGGGGCACTGGAGTACATGCCGGTTGCCCGTGTCAGCAATCTGCCGTCTGCCATGGATGAATTAAAAAAGCGTGGTGTCTGGATTTATGGTACTGACATGGAAGGACAGACCTGGTGCCAGGCAGATGTCAAGGGCCCCATGGCTCTGGTAGTCGGTTCCGAAGGAACCGGCATGGGCCGCCTGGTACGGGAAAAGTGTGACTTTATTTTGTCCCTGCCGTTGCAAGGCCACATCAATTCTTTGAATGCCTCGGTTGCCGCGGGCATCGTCATGTATGAAGTTACCCGGCAGCGCCTGAATTTAAAAGCCAAATAAAGGAGGTGCAGGTATGGCCAATGAACGCAACTTAAGCGTAGAAGAAATTATGGCAGAAATCATGGCAAATGCCACCGCCAAAGCAACCGGAGAACCGGTTGCCCGTGCAGGCTGGTCCATGGATGAAATAGATGAATTATTGGCAGAAAACCCATCTGCTGCAGTACCTGCGTCTTATCCGGAACCGACAGAATCTTCTGCCGCAGAAGAAGAGGATGAATATAGCTTCCACGGAGAAGACTATAACCTTTATATGCCGGAAGATGACTTTTCTGCAGAAGCAGAAGAAGAGTACCCTGACGAAGAACCGAATTATACTGACTCGCCGGAGGATTTGGAAACAGATGAACCGGGCTTTACAGACGAACCGGATTTTGGGGAAGAGGAGTACTTGGACGAAGAGTATCCGGAAGAGGATTACCCAGAAGAGGAGTATTCGGAAGAAGAGTACCCGGAAGAAGAGTACCCGGAAGAGCGGCAAGCCGGTATTTTTGGGCGGCTAAGACGTTCTTTGGAAGACTTCTTACAAGGCGGCATGGTAGAAGAAGAGCCGGAAGAGGACTATCCGGAAGAAGAGGACGAACCGGAAGAGGTGCCGGTGCAACACGTAACAGGAAAGGAAACCTTTACGGACGCAGACGCACAGCAAAAGACGCGTGTCTTCCCTGTAACCGGAACAGAAGGTGCGGATGCTAAGTTACAATCTCTTCATCTACAAGGAGAAATGGCCAAAGGGGTAGACGAAAACCCGGATTCCCCGAAGATGATTATGGAACTGGCGGATGATCGAACAGACGAAGATCGCCGTTATGAAAAACGGGCACTTGCCGATAAAACCGTTGGCATTCACCCCATTCACAATGAGAAAATTCAACATCAAATTCGCCAGGGAAAAATTGAACGAAGCGGTGGCGGCATGGCCACAGATAAATATAGGGAGCGCTTTTTACGCCGCCAGCAACAGAAACTGGAAACAACGGCGGAGCATGAAGCTTTGCATCAGGGGGATGCCCCTGAACAGGTAGAACGCCCCGGCTTCCTGGTAAAGAAAAGTAAATTTGCCAATACAGCGGACCTGGAACCAATACCAACTATTATTGCCGCAGACGCAGATTTGAATACCTTTGACCAGACCATTGTGGCTAAAGGAAATGCCCCAACCATTGAACACGAAGATGTGGAAATAGACGGCCAGATTAAATTGGTCGGATTTGATGACCGAGAAGCGCCGCCGGAACAGATTGATGAAGAAAATGCAGAGGAAGCACTTCGCGAAAAACGCAATCAAAAAGTAGCGCAATTCCGCTTGGAACCGGATTTAGGACAAGATCCGGAAGCCGAAATTGGTCCGGACGAATTAGAATATGAAGACGTTTCCTCAACAACGCCAAGGAGAAGTCCGCGTGTTTCCAGAAATCCTATTACATTGGATTATCTGGATGACGAATATCGGAAAACGTCCGATAAAGACCGCATTGTAGAAGGCTTAGAGCATGCCGCAAAATGGGCGGGTGCCAGCACGATTGCAGAAGGCTGTATTGTGCTTTTTGCGCTCATTCTTAGCATCCTTACCGGAGGAAAACTGGATTCTTTGGGTGGAAATGCAGTGGTCGTAGTCTTTATTAATCTGGGACTCTTATTAATTTCCTGTATCTTCGGCGTACGCACTTTGCAAAAAGGCGTACTTGGCTTCTTCCGCGGACAGATGAATGCTGCCGGTGCAGCCACGTTGGTTGTCTTTTTGACACTGATTGAAGAATTGGTTGCGGCAGTGCAGTCTAGCACCGGTACACCAAGCATGGGCCTGTATACGGCCGCGGCAACCTTGGGCTTGTTTGTTGCTTCTTTGGTACGGTATCTGTCTTTGAAGCGAGCCAAAGGTAACTTTGATTTTGTTACCAGCGGTACGCAACTGTATGCCTCTGATCTGATTGAAGATGAAGATGATTCCTTTGAAATTGGACGTGGCTTACTGATTGCGGATCCGGCCATTTCCTACAGCGCTAAAATTAAAAAGCCAAGACGGTTTATAGAAAGTTCTTTTGCAGATGATCCTGCAGATGAAAGCGTTTCTCGTCCAACCCTAGCCATTTTGGCAGCTTCCGTCATTGCCGCTTTTGTTTTTGGGCTGCTTCGCAGTAGTGTTACCGCGGGTTTCAATACCTTTGTAGCCTTAATGGCCATCGGCGTTCCCTGCTTTGTAACACTGTCCAGTAATGTTGGCCTGTATGTGGTAGACAAGGCCTTTAGCAAAAAAGGGTCTGCCATCCTTGGCCATCGCGCTGTGGTGGAAAGTGCGGAAATGAACGCCTATGCCATTGACAGCACAGAACTGTTCCCAAAGGAATCTATCAGTATTATCGGTATCAAAACGTTCCATAATATGCGAATTGATGATGCCATTTTGTATTCAGCTGCGCTGGCCATTGAAGCGCAGAACCCGTTGAGCGGCGTATTTGAAAATACCATTCTTGGAAAGCGGGATCTGCTTCCGCCGGTAGAAACGTTGGCTTATGAAGAACGCCTTGGCCTGTCCGCATGGATTCACGGCCGTCGCGTGCTGTTCGGAAACCGGGATTTGTTAATTAACCATAATGTAGAAATTACGGATGAAACGTTTGAACAGCAATATACACACAATGGCAGAAAGGTAATGTATCTGGCCATTGCCGGTAAGATTGCAGCCATGTTTGTTATTCAATATCGCGCAGACCGACGGATGCGGAAGGCACTGCGGAACGCAGATCGCGCCGGCATTACGCTTTTGGTGCGTAACACGGATTGCAATATTACCGAAGATATGATTAGCCACTATTTCAAATTGCCGAATGCAACCGTAAAGCTCTTAAGCCCGGTTTCCGGTGATTTGTTCCAAAAATACCAAGGCGAAGAAAAGAAAACAGCAGGTTGCGGCTTATTGCATAATGGCACGTTGGAAGCTTCTTTGCGGACCGTTTATGAAGCAAGACGGCTGTATGACGGCATCTTTACGAACCGTGTTATGGCAATTGTTTACTCTGTATTGGCAGTCCTTCTCAGCGTGGTGCTGATTGCCATTAATGGGCCAAGTTATCTGACAGATTACCTTGTAGTTGCATTCCAATTGTTATATAGCTTAATTGCTGTTGGATTCCCCTATTTACAGTCTCGTCACGTCAATAAATAAAGAAGAATAACAGAAAAAGGCCCCGTTGCTTTAAGCAACGGGGCCTTGTCATGATCAGTTTGTTCTGCTTTCCGCAGGCTGGAGACAATTAGTCAGCAGTGTACGGAAGAAGAGCAACGTGTCTTGCACGCTTGATAGCGGTGGTCAGTTCGCGCTGATGATAAGCGCAAGTGCCGGTAGCTCTGCGTGGCAGGATCTTGGCTCTGTCAGAAGTGAACTTGCGAAGACGGGCAGTGTCTTTGTAGTCAATCTTTTCTACTTTGTCTACACAGAAAGCGCAAACTTTTCTGCGAGAACGTCTGCCTCCACGATTTCTATCGTATGCCATGTTGGTCTTTTCCTCCTTGTAAAAATTTTAGTTAGAACGGAAGCTCGTCATCCACATCCATAGATGAGAAGTCATCTGCGCCTGCGGTAGAGAATGCAGGTGCGGCAGGTGCGGCCGGTGTTGCCTGAGCAATCGGAGCGGCGCCGGTGCCGGATTCTGCTTTGGATCCACAGAAGCTGACATTGTCTGCAACAACTTCAACTGCAGTACGTTTGTTGCCATTTTTGTCTTCGTAATTCCGGGTTTGAATGGAACCCTGAATTGCAATCATGCTACCTTTGTGGAAATACCGAGAAACAAATTCTGCGGTCTGCCGCCAGGCAACAACATTAATGAAGTCAGTCTGCCGTTCGGTACCGGCTTTTTGGTAAGAACGGTCTACGGCTACGGAAAAGCTGGTTACGCTGGTTCCGTTGGTTGTGGTACGAAGTTCCGGGTCCGCGGTTAAGCGACCCATGATGATTGCGCAGTTAAGCATAAGAAGTTCCTCCTATCTTACTTTGCAATGTTAAGGAATCTGAGAACACCTTCGGTGATGGTAAGTCTGCGTTCCAGTTCAACCGGGAAATCCGGTTCAGCACTGTAGTTGACAACAGCATAGTAGCCATCCGGTTCATCCTGAATAGCGTAAGCCATTTTGCGCTTACCCCACTCATCAATTTCGCCTAATGTGCCGTGCTTCTCAATCAGAGCAGTGAACTTACCGAGTAATTCCTTAGCTGCTTCTTCGCCGTCTTTTACGGAGAAAACCAACATGATTTCATACTCTTTTGCCATTATAAGCACCTCCTTTTGGGCTTTGGCCCTCTGTTTCCCAGAGAGCAAGGATTGGTATTTGATACAATACGCGGGAATCATTATACTGAGTTGCCACGTAATTTGTCAAGATTTTTGCTACCTTGCCTGTAGCCGGCGAGGTAGTGGTTAAGAGAATTGCTCCAGAGACTTCATTTTCAAGTAGGCATAAATGAAGCCGTCTAAATCGCCGTCCATAACGGCAGTAATGTTACCCATTTCATAGCCGGTTCTGGTATCTTTTGCCAGAGTATACGGCATGAACACGTACGAACGGATTTGGGAACCCCATCCAATTTGCATTTGGTCGCCTTTAATGTCTTCAATCTTGTCTAAATGTTCCCGCTCTTTAATTTCAATCAGCTTGGATTTCAACATCCGCATGCAAACTTCACGGTTTTGATGCTGGGAACGTTCCACCTGACAAGAAACAACGATGCCGGTTGGCTTGTGAATCAGGCGAACGGCAGAGGAGGTCTTGTTGACCTTCTGTCCGCCGGCGCCGGAGGCACGGTATACTTCCATTTCAATGTCTTCCGGGCGAAGATCTACTTCAATGGTGTCATCAATTTCCGGCATGACTTCCACGGAGGCAAAGGAGGTTTGCCGACGTCCCTGGGAGTCAAACGGGGATACCCGCACCAGGCGATGTACGCCCGTTTCGGATTTTAGGTAGCCGTATGCATTTTCGCCTTCAATTAAGATGGTTGCTGATTTTAAACCGGCTTCATCTCCGTCAAGGTAGTCTAAGGTAGTAACTTTGAACCCGTGACGTTCTGCCCAGCGGGTATACATACGGAAGAGCATTTGGGCCCAGTCTTGTGCTTCTGTGCCGCCAGCGCCGGCGTGGAAGGTCAGGAGGGCATTGTGGTCATCATATTCACCGGAAAGCAAGGTGGAAAGAGTCATGGCGTCTAAGTCTTTTTTGAAGTCTTCTACCCCTTGACGACATTCATCAGCAAGGCTTTCGTCTTCTTCTTCGTCAGCCAATTCAATCATGGTCAGGGTATCTTCATAAAGACCGTTTAATTTGTCATAAGAGGCAATTTTGTTTTTCAGTCTGCTGGTACGTTGCAGAACTACTTGTGAATTGGCAATATCATCCCAAAAACCGTCTGCTGCTGTCTGTGCTTCCAGGTCTTTTACTTCGGCTGTCATCTGATCATATCCGATGGCTTCTTTCAGGTCTTTTAAGGCCTGCTCATTTTCGGTAAGCTGTAACCGAAGTTCTTCGTAAATCAGCACGAAAAATCAATCCTTTTTGTCAGTTTAGTCAAGCTATTATAGTATAAGCCGGTAAGGAAAGTAAAGGGTGCCTTCATTGTATTTTAAGGTATAGGAGAGTATAATAAGACAAATTCATTGACAGGAGTAGCCTTATGAATTATATCGGTATGGAATGTGATTATTGTCATCAGCGTTTTCAGGATGGGGATGACATTGTAGTATGCCCGGACTGCGGTACTCCTATGCATCGCAGTTGCTGGAACAAATATGGTGCCTGTGTTCATGCGGATCAGCATGACGCTGCTTTTTCTTGGACTTCTCCAGAATGGGAAAAGCAGAAAGCGGATCAGTTGGAACTGGAAAAAACCATAAAAGAGGTAAAAGAGCAGTTGGATCAAAACCCGCTTGCTCCTACAGAATATGGCGGGATTCGCAGTTATACTACCGGAGCAAACGGAGAATTTCACCCAACCTATCGGGTCATTGGCCCAAAGGAAAAGCTGGGAGATTATACTGTAGAAGACTATGGAAAAGCCATACAGAAGAATAAAGAACGGTACTTACCGCGCTTCTTTGCCATGCAGGAAAGCGGGCGAAAAACCAGTTGGAACTGGGCGGCCTGTTTCTTCCCTGTTATCTGGGCTTTTTATCGGAAAATGTATACGGTTGGTATTGCAATGGTGGTTATTATCTCCATTCTGCCAATTTGCTTTGCCAAGCAAATTGGCCAGTATTACATGGAATACAGCCAAGATATTTCTTCTTACCTCATGAGCAGTGCAAGTAGTGCAGATGAAGAACAAGCTGAGCAGACAGGTACTGCCTTAGCAGAAAAGTATCAGAAAAAATACAGTACGGTAATGACCGTATTAAATATCAATTCTTATATTGTTCTGCTGGTTTCCCTTTTAATGGGACTGTTTGCCAACTATATTTATCGTTTGCATTGTGATAAATTACTGAAAAAAGCCAAAGAAACAATTTCCTCGGAAGAAGAACAAAATGTCTTTTTGAAAAAGCACGGCGGTGCTTCGGTATGGTCGTTGCTTTTAGGATTGTTAGCGCAGGCATTACTGTCTTGGGGAATTCCACTTTTTGGTGCACTATTATAAAGGAGTTTTAGGGGTTATATGAATCAAAATGTAGCCATTATCCTTGCCGCAGGCGAAGGAAAACGGATGAAATCTAACAAACCAAAGGTTTTGGCAGAAGTATTATTTCAGCCTATGATAGATTGGATTTTGGATGCCACGGCGGCAGCCGGCATTGACCGGACGTGCTTGATTGTGGGTCATTTCGGAGAACAGCTGGAAGCTTATGTCGGGAATCGCTGCAGCATTGCCTGGCAAAAAGAACGTCTGGGCACCGGTCACGCCGTTATGCAGGCGGAGGCCTTCCTGGCGGACTCGGGTGCAGACAATGTTTTAATATTAAATGGAGATGCTCCGTTTATGGATGTTGATACCATTTTAGGGGCACTGAAAGAACATGAAACGCAAGGCAATGCCGTTACGGTGATTGCCGCAGATATTCCAAACCCGACCGGATACGGACGCATTGTCCGTACCGCAGACGGTGCTTTGGAACGCATTGTAGAACAAAAGGACGCCAGTGCCGCCGAAGCCGCAATTACCGAAGTAAACTCCGGTGCTATGTGGTTCCGTGTTCCGGATTTGCAGGATGCCTTACAAAAAATTACACCGGAAAATGCCGCACACGAGTATTATCTGACAGATACTATTTATGTACTAAAGCAAGCAGGAAAGCGTGCAGGTGTTTACGTTACCGCTAACTCGCAGATTGGTATGAGCGCCAATGATCGTATACAGCTGTTGGAGTTGAATGACATTGCCAGAAAGGAAGTGCTGTACCGGCATCTGGCAAATGGTGTAGATATTCCCGTACTGGATGGCATTATCATCGGCAAGGATGTGGAAATCGGAAACGAAACACAAATTTTGCCGAATACTATTTTAAAAGGCAAAACCAAGATTGGCAGCAACTGCATTTTGGGTCCCAACACGCTGATTATTGACAGCACCATTGGAAACGGTGCCAAGTTAAATAATGTTATGTTTGAGCAATCCGTTGCCGAAGATAAGATTGACCTTGGTCCGTTTAACCATGTTCGTCCGAATTGTCATTTGGGCGAAGGAATGCATGCCGGGAATTATACAGAATTAAAGAATTCCACGATTGGAGCGGGCACCAAGGTGTCTCACCTGACTTATGTCGGAGACTCTGATGTCGGCAAAAACTGTAACTTTGGCTGCGGGTCTTTAACCGTTAACTATGATGGCAAGAACAAACACCGCACTACCATTGGAGATAATGCATTTATTGGCTGCAATACCAATTTGGTGGCTCCGGTTACTGTTGGGGACTTTGCTTTTACAGCCGCCGGAACTACTGTTACGGAAGATGTGCCGGCAAATGCATTGGCCATTGGTCGTGCACGGCAAAATAATAAAGAAGACTGGGTTACCAAAAAGAAACCTTACAAGAATATGAAATAAGGAAGAAAATTATGTACTTAATTGCAGGGCTCGGGAATCCGGGCGCGGCATATGAAACAACTCGCCATAACGCAGGGTGGCTTTGCATGGATCAACTGGCTGACAAATACCATGTCAGTTTTGACAAAGAGAAGTTTCACAGCCAAGTTGCAACTTGTATCATTCATGGTCAAAAATGCCTGCTCATGAAGCCGACTACCTTTATGAACAACAGTGGTCAGGCAGTCGGAGAAGCCGCTCGCTTCTACAAAATTCCGCCGGAACAAGTCATTATCATTTCGGATGACATCAATCTGGCACCGGGCAAATTGCGGATTCGCCGCAGTGGCTCTGCCGGCGGACACAATGGACTGAAAAGTATCATTGCCCATTTGGATTCGGAGCAATTTCCCCGTATTCGGATTGGAGTCGGAGACCGGGCTAACCCGGAATTTGATCTTGCTGATTTTGTTTTAGGGCATTTTTCCGCAGAAGAAATGAAGCAAATGGAACAGGCTTTTGCCGCCGCCATAGACAGTGCAGAGCTGATTGTGGATGACAATATACAAGAGGCCATGAACCGCCATAACTAAACAAAAAATGACACCCCCACCGAAGCTCGGTGGGGGCAATACCCTTTTCCTGAGGTGAACTATGTCAGGCTTTTCTCAAATTTTACAAAGCAGTGGGGATTATCAGTCCATTCTGCAGGATGTGAAAGGAAATTTCTTTCCGTTTGGCATCCTGGGGGCGTTGCATGTCCAAAAAGCCCTGCTGCTGCATGGTCTTGCAGAGGATACGGACCGTCGAATCATGGTTTTGGTGCCGGATGAGGCGTCTGCCGATAAAATGGCAGAGGACCTTCGCTCTTTTGGCACTACAGCCGTGGTTTGCCCTGCCAAAGATCTTTCCTTTGTTTCAGAACAAATCCGCAGTAAAGATTATGAGCAACGGCGTATGGGTGCGCTTTGCTCTTGGATTCTGGGTCGGACAAAGGTGCTGTTACTTCCGGCGGAGGCTGCCATTCAAAAAACTATTCCGGCGGCTACGCTGCAACAACGCATCTTCCGCTTGTCCGCCGGAGACACCGTCAATATGGACACCTTGCTTGCTTCTTTGGTTTCCGCAGGATACACCAGATCAGAAGAGGTAGAGGGCAAGGGACAGTTTGCAGTCCGAGGCGGCATTGTGGACTTCTTTCCACCGGAGCGGGAACTGCCGCTTCGAATGGAATTATGGGGTGACACCGTAGACACGATTGCAGAGTTTGAGGTAGAAACGCAGCGTAGAACGGATTTGGTAGATTCCGTTTTAATTACGCCGTCTACCGAATTGATTGCGGATCAGCCGGAGCATTTGGCGGAAGAGCTGGAGCAAATAGCCAAAAAAGTAAGAAGCAAGAATGCGGATCAGGTAAAAAGTAAACTTCAACGGGATGCAGACTTGTTAAGGGGTGGCCATGAGCTCTGTTTGGATAAGTATCTGAATTTACTTCATCCGGACGCCCTTACGCCCCTAGGATATCTGAAAGAAGGAGATATCCTGGTTGTTGCAGAAAGTGCCGGAGTAAAGGAGCATGCCAAAGGTGCTGCAAAGCTGCAAAAAGAAGAATATAAGGATGCCTTGGAGCTGGGCGAACTCTGCAAACCGCTTGGGACCTTTGGGATTGACTTTGAGCAACTCTGTGAAGATTACAAGCACGCAGATCTTATTTATTTAGATAACTTTGCCCGCGGTAGTTTTGATATTCCAATCAAAGAATTATACAGTCTTTCTATCGGTCAGACACCGGCTTGGAACGGATCTGTCACAAGCCTTTTGTCGGACTGCTTCCCTTTAGAGCGGAAGCAAGCCACCATTGTAGTGGCGGCCGGGACCGAAAAGGCGGCCAAGTCCCTGGCAGAAGATTTGGAAGACAGAGGGGAAAATGCCGTTTATTATGCACTGGTACCGAATCAATTTCCAAAGGGCATGATTTCGGTCGTTGTAAATCAGTTTTCAGCCGGAATTATCTTGAAGGCGGCAGACTTTTATCTGATTACCCGTGGAAACTTGTCTGCCGGGACCCGCCGCCGTACCCACAGTGCCAAAGCCAAAAATGTCTTCCATAGCCTGGATGAACTGCATAAAGGCGATGCAGTAGTACACGCCATTCACGGAATTGGTGTGTTCCAAGGCATTGAAAATTTGAAGGTGGCCGGGGTTACCAAAGATTATCTGAAATTAAGTTATGCCAAAGGGGACGTCCTCTATGTCCCCGTAACCCAGTTGGACCTGATTTCCAAGTATATTGGTCCGAAGGAGGACGGCAAGAATGTAAAGCTGAATCGCCTGGGGTCAAAAGATTGGGAAAAATCCCGCGCCCGGGTTCGTGCAGCCGTAGCAGATATGGCCAAGGAGCTAACGCAACTGTATGCTAAGCGATTGGCAACACCGGGTTACGCTTTTTCACCGGATATGGATCTGCACGCCGACTTTGACCGCAAATTTGAGTATGAGGAAACCGAAGACCAATTGCGTTGTATCCAGGAAATTAAGCATGACATGGAGCAACCGTATCCTATGGATCGCCTTCTTTGCGGCGATGTAGGCTTCGGCAAAACTGAAGTGGCTCTTCGGGCAGCATTTAAGTGTATTGCAGACGGAAAGCAATGTGCCTTACTGGTGCCGACTACCATTTTGGCCTACCAGCATTACAATACGTTGTTACAACGGTTTGATGATTTTCCCGTAAAGATTGAAATGCTGTCTCGTTTCCGCAGTCAGGCAGAGCAAAAACGAATTTTGACCGATCTCCGCCGAGGAGAAGTAGATATTGTAGTCGGTACCCACAGATTAATTTCGTCGGACGTGGAATTCCGTGACCTGGGGTTACTGATTGTAGATGAAGAGCAACGGTTCGGTGTAGCGCAAAAAGAAAAAATGAAACAGCGGTTTCAAAACGTGGATGTATTGACGCTGTCCGCAACGCCAATTCCAAGAACCTTGAATATGGCCATGTCCGGTATTCGGGATATGTCTATTATGGAGGAAGCGCCACTGGACCGGCATCCTATTCAGACCTATGTTTTGGAATATGACCCCGGTCTGCTGGCGCAGGCCATAGAGCGGGAACTTCGCCGTGGCGGACAGGTTTATTACTTATACAACAACGTAGAGGGTATTTTGCATGTTGCCGCCAAAATAAAGGAATGGGTGCCGGACGCTCGGGTTGCGGTAGCGCACGGCAAAATGAGCGAAGACGAGTTGTCAGACATTTGGTCCGACTTAATGGATGGAAAAATTGACGTTTTGGTTTGTACCACCATTATTGAAACCGGTGTTGATGTGCCGAACGTGAACACTCTGATTGTGGAGCATGCAGACCACTACGGACTGTCCCAGTTACATCAGATTCGCGGCCGGATTGGTCGGTCCAGTCGACGTGCCACCGCCTACTTTACCTACAGCGGCGGACGAGAGCTGACCGATATTGCGCAGCGCCGCTTGTCCGCCATTCGGGAATATACCGAATTTGGATCCGGATTCAAAATTGCCATGCGAGACTTGGAACTGCGCGGCGCCGGCAATCTGCTGGGGGCGCAGCAGCACGGCCATATGGAAGCGGTTGGCTATGATATGTACATGAAGCTTCTTTCGGAAGCCATTGAAGGGGAAAAAGCCGGAATGGACAAGCCGAAAGAAACCAAGGAATGCCTGGTAGATTTGCAAATAGATGCCCATATTCCGGAAGATTACATAGAGTCCATTCCGAACCGCTTAAGCATGTATCGACGTATTGCGGATATCCGAAGCATGGAGGACGCTTCGGATGTCATAGACGAACTGATTGACCGCTTCGGAGATCCGCCACCTGCCGTGGAAGGCTTGGTGGAAGTGGCACTGCTGCGCAACCAGGCGGCCGCCCTTGGCATTTATGAAATTGCCCAGAGAAAAGATCAGCTCTTACTTTACTGGGACAATCTGGACATGCATGGCGCAGCCAGATTGTCCGGTGACATGCGCGGCCGCATCATGGTCAACGCCGGGTCCAAGCCCTATTTAGCCATTAAATTGCTGAACCCCAACAGCGCACTTTCTGATTTGAAGAAAGCACTTTTGATTTTAACAGCCGATGCCAAAGAGCAGTCGCGTACCGCAGAATAACGCAGAATAAAAATAGCCGAGCCGTTCCCAAAGCGGGAACCGACTCGGCTGTTTTTCTTTTCTTATTTCTCTAAGGTAACGTTCAACAGCATTGGGTTATGGTCGGAATATTTAAATCCGGCATCAATGGTTTCCAAGTTGTTGACCTTCAGATTATTGGAAATGATAAATCCGTCAATCATATAATACTGGAAGACGCTTGGGTCTTTGTCTTCTGCTGTGGCAAGCGGTTTGTCCAGAGAACGGCAGGACGGAACAGAGTTGTCTGCAACAAAGCGGAGTGTTTCGTCAAACTCGGAAGTGTCTAGTTGGCCCGGAGCCCAGTAGCTTTCATCTACCAGTGGATAATCACGGTTGTCAAAGTTGGAGAAGGATTGGTTAAAGTCACCGCCGGCAATGACATAATTGCCTTTTTTGGCTTCCGATTCTAACAGCTCTTTCAACTGCTTGGTCTGTGCAATCTTTCCTTCGCCATCATCATAGGCTTCCAAATGCAGGTTGACTAAAACCAGCTCTTTGTCTGTTCCTTCCAGCTGAACACGGCTGACCAGCAGACAACGCTTCAGATTGAAGGCGCTGACCGGCCAAGAGAAGGAGCACGGAAGAGAAATTCGTTCTGCACTGGACAGCTCGTAAGAGGATAAGGTGGCAATACCGGAAGTAACCCGTCCAATGGTGGTGGGCTGCAGTGGGTACGGAACGTACAGGGCTTTGTAATTCAAAGCGTGAACTGCTTGATATGCCGGCAGAGCATCTTCATATTCCTTCAGCTCATCAATGTGATAGGTGCGCTTAGAGTTACGGTCTACTTCCTGTAGGAAAACGACATCCGGGTCCGTTTCCTGAAGCAGACTGGTAATGCCGGCAAGGTTGGTGCGAACACCCTCTTCGTCCTCACTCATAACATTGCTGCCGCCGTCCATGAAGAAGTCGGCATTTTCTCCCAGTCCGGCATATCCGGTGTTCCAAGTCATGATGCTCATGCTGTCACCGGGAGCCAGTGTTTTGGAAGCAGTTCCGTCTACCTCCAGTGTTTCTGTGTCTTTGGGTCGGTATTCCGAAATCAGTAAAACCGCAAAAATAATAAGTACAATTCCCAAAATAACGGCTACTGCAATTCCGATTCCTTTCCAAACTTTTTTCGCCTTAGAAGGCGACTCTTGATTCATTGTATAAACCTCCTAAAAAATAGTCTGCTTCTCATTCTAACATGAATAAGAGCGTTATCCTATGGACAAACCAACAATAGTGTTTCTGTAAAAACAGAACAACTGAAAAGGACACAAAAAAGGCCTTGACTTGTTGCGGTCAAAGCCTCTTTTTTCATTTTTAGTCATCTAGGTAACGACAGGCAGCCAAGGCGGCAACTGCACCATCGGCAGCAGCAGTAGTTACTTGCCGAATGGACTTGTTACGACAGTCCCCAGCAACAAAGATGCCGTCTGTTCCTGTCTGACAAGATTCATCTGCGTCAACATATCCGTAAGGAGTCAGCTTGGCTACATTGCGGAATGCTTCATTTTGAGGAACCATGCCTACGGCAAGGAATAAGCCATCAAGTGTAAGATCTTCTTCTGCGCCGCTCTTCTGATTTCGGATCCGGACGCCGCTGAGTTCAGTAGTGCCAAGATATCCGGTAACCAGTGTGCCGGTAATGATTTCTACGTTCTGCTTGGTGCGGAGTAAGTCTTGTAACTTTTGTTCTCCTGTTAAATGATCTAAGTCCTGAATGACATAGACTTTAGCGGCCAGATCCGACAACAGAAGAGCCTCCTGCAGTGCCGAATTGCCGCCGCCGACAACGCCGACAACCTTGTTTTTGAAGAAGGCACCGTCACAAACGGCACAGAAAGAAATCCCGTTTCCAATGAATGCCTCTTCGCCGGAAAGACCAAGGGTCCGGTGCCGTGCGCCGGTAGCAAGGATAACAGCTTTTCCTTCGTGTGTTCCGAAGTCAGTACGCACCATTTTGATGGCACCGTTATCCTGAATTTCCAAGACCTCTTCCGATTCAAAATCGGCGCCCTGGGCCAGTACCTGTTCTACCATTTTATCTGCAAATTCATTTCCGGATAAAACGGTAAAGCCCGGAATATTTTCTACTTTCGGAGACAGGGTAATCTGTCCGCCAAAAGCACCTTTTTCAATAACCAGTACGGACTTGTCGGCCCGACCGGCATAAAGGGCGGCAGTCAGCCCTGCCGGGCCGCTGCCAACCACAATAATATCATAAATCATACGTTCAACATTCTCTTGATTTCGGAAACACCGGCATACTTGGAAACCTGGCCATCCTTGACTACAACCAAGGTTGGAGCCTGACGGACGCCATACTGTTCTGCCATGTCTTCATGTTCATAGGCATTGATATTTTCATAAGCAAAGCCGACTTTTTCCATGGTTGCTTTTGCAATTTTGCAATTCGGGCAGGTTTCTGTGGTAAACAGATAAACTGCATCCTTTTCTGCTACGGTATCGGCCGGATTCGGAACCTGGCTGACAGTGCATCCGCAAACCTCATGTGTCAGATGAGAATGGGCAAGATCATAGGTTCTTCTGTCTTTGAATTCCTGGGTCTTACCGTCATTCCAGTTCTGTACAGGACGATAATAACCGGTAATTCTGGAATAAATTTCAGTATGCTCTCCGCATTCAGGGCAGATTGCTACCTCGCCGGAAAGATAGCCATGGTTCTTACATACAGAGTAGGTAGGAGACATGGTGTAGTACGGCAGTTTGTAGTTTTCTGCAATTTTTCTGACCAGGGTGGCAGTGGACTGCCAATCCGGAAGCTTTTCTCCAAGGAAGGCATGGAAAACCGTGCCGGAGGTGTACAGCGTCTGGAGGTCATCCTGGATGTCCAGAGCAGAGAAAATGTCATCCGTAAAGCCGACCGGAAGATGAGAAGAGTTGGTGTAATACGGGGTGTCACCATCTGCTTTGGCAGCAGTGATAATATCCGGGTACCGCTGCAAGTCATGCTTTGCCAGACGATACGAAGTGGATTCGGCCGGAGTAGCTTCCAAGTTGTAAAGGTCGCCGTATTCTTCCTGATAGTCGGAAAGACGTTCCCGCATGTGATTCAGCACTTTTTTGGTAAAGACCTGTCCTTCTTCAGACGTCAGGTCCTTGCGAATCCAGTTGGCGTTCAGGCAAGCTTCATTCATGCCAACCAAACCAATGGTGGAGAAGTGGTTGTTGAAGGTGCCAAGATACCGCTTGGTGTACGGATACAGGCCGTTATCCAAAAGCTTGGTAATAACGGTACGTTTTACCTTTAAGGAGCGGGCCGCAATGTCCATCAGCTTGTCCAGACGGGCAAAGAAATCGGCTTCGTCTTTGGCGAGGTAGCCAATTCGCGGCATGTTAATAGTAACTACACCGACAGACCCGGTGCTTTCGCCGGAGCCGAAGAAGCCACCGGATTTCTTCCGCAGTTCCCGCAGATCCAGACGGAGACGGCAGCACATGGAACGAACATCAGATGGTTCCATGTCAGAGTTAATGTAGTTGGAGAAGTACGGAGTGCCGTACTTGGCCGTCATTTCAAAAAGGAGCTTGTTGTTTTCTGTTTCAGACCAGTCAAAGTTCCGGGTAATGGAGTAGGTTGGGATTGGATACTGGAATCCACGACCATTTGCGTCACCTTCAATCATGATTTCAATGAAGGCTTTGTTAATCATGTCCATTTCCGGTTTGCAGTCTTTGTACTTGAAGTCCATTTCCTTGCCGCCGACAATGGCGTTCAATTCGGCAAGGTCATTCGGAACAACCCAGTCCAAGGTAATGTTGGTGAACGGAGATTGTGTGCCCCATCTGGACGGGGTATTGACGCCGTAGATGAAGGACTGAATGCACTGCTTTACTTCCTTGTAATCCAGATGATCTGCTTTTACGAATGGAGCAAGATAGGTGTCAAAGGAAGAGAATGCCTGCGCACCGGCCCATTCGTTCTGCATGATACCAAGGAAGTTTACCATCTGATTGCAAAGGGTGGACAGGTGAGATGCCGGGGAAGAAGTAATCTTTCCCGGAACGCCGCCAAGGCCTTCCTGAATCAGCTGCTTTAAAGACCAACCGGCACAATAACCGGTCAGCATGGAAAGGTCATGAATGTGGATGTCTGCATTGCGGTGGGCGTTTCCGATTTCGTCGTCATAGATTTCGGACAGCCAGTAGTTGGCGGTAATGGCGCCGGAGTTGGAAAGGATCAGTCCGCCGACAGAATAAGTAACGGTGGAATTTTCCTTTACCCGCCAGTCATTAATGTGCAGATAGTCATTAATGGTTTTCTTGTAGTCCAGCATGCTGGTATTCAGGTTACGCAGCTTTTCTCTTTGCTTACGGTAGAGAATGTAAGCTTTAGCAACATCGTCATATCCTGCACGAATCAGAACGGATTCTACAGAGTCCTGGATGTCTTCTACCGCAATCTGGCCGTCTTTAATTTTCGGCTCAAAGTCAGCCGTAACTTTTAACGCAAGAAAGTCAATGGTATCCGGATGATACTGACGGTCACATGCGTCAAATGCCAGCGTGATGGCGTCTTTAATTTTTGACAGGGTGAAGTTAACAACTTTCCCGTCTCTTTTAATTACGCTATACATGATTCTTTTCTCCTAACCTTTTAAGTTGCGTACTCTAGTATATCAAAGATTTTGTAGCTTGCAAACAGAAAAAGCACAAGATATTGTGTTTTGTTGAAAAAGTCAAAAAAGACGAGTCAAACCCCTCTGATTTTTGTCAGTGGGATTTTTTCCTGTGCAATTTGGCAAAATAGTTCTAATTGCGTTTTGCTTACTGCATGCAGATTGGAACCGATCAGATGACCGCTGTCTGTAAAGTTTTGCAGAAAATAATGTTCGGTTCCGGCAATCCAGTCTGTTATGTTTCGGATGTCCTCTTCTGTATGGAACTCTTTTACAATGGTGGTACGAAACTCGTAGTCTACCGGATTGGTCTTCAAATAGGAAACGGTTTCTAAAACCGGGGTAATGTCAAACTCCGGAATGCCAACTGTTTCCGGATATTTTTGGGGACTGTTTTTAATATCTACTGCCACATAATCTACCAATTTAGCTTCCACCAATTGTTTTAGTACTTCCGGGTAGCAGCCGTTGGTGTCTAATTTGACCAAAAAGCCAAGGTCTTTGACTTTTTGGATAAAGGCCGGCATATCCGGTTGTAACAAAGGTTCTCCGCCGGTAATGGCAATGCCGTCCAATAATCCTTGTCGTTTTTTTAAGAAAGACAGGATTTCTTCTTCGTCTATGACAGCAGAGGATTCCAGCTCCGTAACTAACGGAGCATTATGACAAAAGGGACAGCGTAAATTACATCCACCGGTAAAGGCGGTACAGGCAATATGCCCCGGATAATCCAAAACGGTCATTTTTTGAAAGCCGTGAAATTTCATTTCAGTCACCTCTGATCTGAGTGTTTATGAAGAATTGTGGGTTGATGGCGGAAAAAAGTCCCGGTACAGCAACTGACTGTACCGGGATCCAATGGGTAAAACAAAAATGCAGGTGGAACTTATTCTGCAGTTTTTTCTTCCTGCTTTTGTGCTGCTTCATTGGTATCAACAGAATCTTTGAAGACGAAATAACGCTGATACAGGAATTCTGTTATCAGGTTAATCAGCATGTTAATCAGGGTGGTTACAATACCCGGAATGCCAACGGGGTTTTCAAAGAAAGGAACGGATCCGTCCAACATACCGTCAGAAAGATAAGCGCCAAGGAACAAGGTGGCCGGAGTGAAGACGCAGTAGTAAGCAAAGACCTTCAGCATGGCAATTGGCACATTGTTTGCAGATTTGAAGGTAAACTTTCTGTTGAAGGTAAAGTTCCAAATAACGGACAAAACCAAGGCAACCAGATAACTTGGAGCCCAGGTCCAACCGAGAACGGTATCTAAAATGGTGTAGGATACCAGCTGGATGATTCCTGCAGAGGCGGAGAAGAGAGCAAATTTAATGGCACGTTTTACTTCTTTGCCTTTGGTTTCCTTTTTCTCCACGGTTTCTTCTACACCAATAACTTCTGCGTTGTTTTTGGTTTCTTCAGACATAAGTCAGCCCCCAGTTTTCAATTTTGATGCTAACAGTGTAGCACCGGTATTCTGAAAACACAAATAGAAAAAAGCAGAGAAAAACCGTGGAAAATGCCTAAAAAGGAGGCCTGTAAGGCACCAAATTACGACAAAAACGGAAAAGTGTCCAGTCTGGCTTGGCGGTTGCTTTCAGTGTGTCATTTTGGTAGACTGAATTTAATTGTGTAAAAGAAAATAAAGGGTTTTAATGGAGATGGAGAATGAACATCGGGTTTGACAATAATAAGTATCTATCCATGCAATCCCATCATATTCTGGAACGGATACAGCAGTTTGATAATAAGCTGTATTTGGAATTTGGTGGGAAATTGTTTGATGATTATCATGCTTCTCGTGTGTTGCCGGGCTTTCAGCCGGATTCGAAGCTGCAGATGTTATTACACCTGAAAGAGCAGGCGGAAATCGTCATTGTTATTAACGCAGAAGATATAGAAGCCAATAAGGTTCGGGGAGACTACGGCATTACGTATGACGTAGACGTTTTGCGCCTGATTGACGTCTTTCAGAATTACGGCTTATATGTCGGCAGCGTATGTTTGACCAAATATGCCGGACAACCAAGCGCGGAGCAGTTCCGAAAAAGATTGTCTAAATTAGGTATTAAATCTTATTGTCATTATCGCATACCGGGATATCCCAATGATGTAGGCTTGATTGTTTCCGAAGATGGATTTGGAAAGAATGACTATATTAAGACGGAACGCCCGCTGGTGGTTGTTACGGCACCCGGTCCGGGGTCCGGCAAAATGGCCGTATGCCTGTCTCAGTTGTACCATGAAAATAAGCACGGCGTGCAGGCAGGATATGCTAAGTTTGAAACGTTTCCCATTTGGAATCTGCCATTAAAGCATCCGGTCAACTTGGCCTATGAAGCCGCCACCGCGGACCTGGATGATGTAAATATGATTGACCCCTTCCATTTGGAAGCCTACGGGGAACAAACGGTCAATTACAACCGAGACGTGGAAGTATTTCCTGTAGTGGAATCCATGTTACAACATATTATGGGAACCAGCCCGTACCGTTCGCCTACAGATATGGGAGTCAATATGGCCGGCAATTGCATTGTGAATGATGCCGTTTGTTGCCGGGCTTCCGAAATGGAAATTGTCCGCCGTTATTATAAGGCGCTTTGCGAAGAACGCATTTCCGGTATAGAAAGCCATGAGCTGTACCACCTAGAGCTGCTTATGAACCAGACCGGTCTTTCCACGGCAAGCCGCCCGGTTGTGGTTGCGGCCAAGGAACGGTCCGAACGGACCGGCGGAAAACCGGCCGCTGCCATAGAGCTGCCGGACGGTAGAATAGTAACCGGAAAGACCGGGGACTTGCTTGGCGCGGCGGCCTCTGCCCTAATTAACGCACTGAAAACGCTGGCTGGATTTGCGCAGGAGACCGACCTGATTGCTGCTAAATCCATTGCGCCAATCCAGCACTTGAAAACGGATTACTTGGGCAGCCGGAACCCGCGCCTGCATACAGACGAAATCTTAATTGCGTTGTCCTCCACGGCAGCGGAAAGTGCGGATGCCGCCAAAGCTTTAGAGCAAATTCCGAAACTAAAGGGGATGGACGCCCACGCAACGGTTATTTTGTCAGACGTGGATCGGAAGATCTTCCGAAACTTAGGCATTCAAATTACCTGCGAACCGAAGTATGAACGGGAAGAACAGCTATATCACAAATAAGAGGGCAAATATCATGAAAGATCAGCAACGGAAGCAGGCTTTAAAAGCCAGAAGAGAAATGAATTCGGAAGAACGGGAAAAGAAGAGTATCCGCATTTGCAGTTACCTTAGTTCCTTACCGGAAATCAGCAATGCTACGGTTATCTTTTCTTACAAGGCAATGGAAGACGAAGTAGATTTATCTGTTTTCCACACCTGGTGTAAAATGAACGGCAAAAAATTGGCGTTCCCGTTTTGCACCAAGGACGGCAAAATGGAGGCCTATCTCCCGGATGCCTCAGAGGACTTCCTTGTAGGACGATATGGAATTTTGGCACCGGATCCGGACAAGTCCACGTTGCTGACGGCGGATCAGATAGATGTGGTGGTTGTTCCGGTGGTGGCTTTTGATAAAACAGGAAACCGCTGTGGCCACGGCAAAGGGTATTATGATCGGTATTTGAAAGGTTGTAATGCTTACCGAATTGGGGTTGCTTTTGAAGCACAAAAGGTAGACCGGGTTGTTACGGATGAAAATGATGTTCCCATGGACACCGTTTTAACGGAACATACCATTTATTAAAGAATACCACTGAGGCCGGCGTCTACCAATTTGCGTAGGGCACGGGAATAGGGGTACGCTTTGTACATGAAATTGCGAAATGCCGTGCAATAGATAAAACGAAAGACAATTTGGTGCTTAATAATAGAATGGCGTACGTTCTTCATAATGGTTTCATACTGTTTTACCGTATCTACCTGGCTTAAGAAACGGGCAGACAGGAGCGCAAGGTAGATGCCTTCTCCGGTGATGGGAAGAATGAGACCGGCTGCATCGCCGATGAAAAAGATATTGTCCCCGTAGTGGAACAGAAGGTGTTCACTGTTTGGCAGGAATGCACCGCGAATTTCCGGACAATCCTCTTTGCCATAAAAGTCAACCAGCATTTTGCGGAGATGATCTACATTTCCGCTGACGTCTCCCAGTCCGTAAATGGTACCTTCCGCATTTGGAATTTTGTAGAAGTAACCGGTCAGCTGTGGCTTAAAGATAATTTCCAATTCATCTGACTTTTCCGGGGTAAACAGTTCCAAGGCCAGGTTTTTGGGCTGGGTTTCTCCGGTCAGTGTTTTCCGTACCGCACTTAAGGTTCCGTCGGCCGCAACCAGCTTGCTGTAACCGTAAGTAATACCGCCGGCGGTAATGGTATTGCAGGCAGTGTTGATGTCTGTGAACGTAGTGTGGTCCAGTAATTCTCCGCCGACATCCAGATATTTTTGCAGGACAAAGTCATCCAGTGCTTTTCTGGGAAGCGTTTGCACGCCGGAGTTTTTGACGGAGATGTGCAGATCTTGGTTGGTGCTGACAGCGGATCCGTCTCCCCAGAACGGGAGCTTTCTGACTTCTTCTTCGCCGAAGATCTCATTCATTTGATGAACGGATTTCTGCGTAACAATGCCGCCGCACAGTTTGTCCTTTTCCTTGGCATCAGCCTTCTCCAGAAGGAGGACGGACTTTCCTTTTTGCTTGAGTAAATAGCCGAGGGTACAACCGGACAAACCGGCGCCCACAATAATAAAATCATACTGTTTTATAATGAAGCGCTCCCTTTCTTTTATAATTGTAACAGGATGCCCAAAACGGCTCCCGCCAGAATAAACAAAATAGGATGAAGCTTTTTTATTTTAGGCAATTGCATACAAATAAACAAGCCTAAACAGCAGAGGGCGCTGACCCAGTTAAAGGTGCCGACAATGCCGGAAGCATCGTGCAGCAAGTCCCCGGAAAAAGAGGGGAACAGGGCCAGGAAGAATAAGGACAGCGCCGCAGCGGCAATCAGACCGGTTGAGGCAGGGCGTAATCCACGGAACAGGTTGATGACATACTTGCTGGTTTTGAATTTTTCCAGGACCTGGTAAACAATCAGAATGATAATAACGGAGGGCAGAACCAAACTAAATGTGGACAGCAGGGCACCCAAAACACCGTGCGTTTTAAAGCCCGCAAAAGTGGCCATGTTGATACCGATGGGCCCCGGCGTAGATTCGGAAACCGCAACAATATCGGCAAGGTCAGCGCGTGTAAACCATTCCGGATGGTCCGCAGCCATATCCGATAAGAACGGCAGGGTAGCCAGTCCGCCGCCGACAGCTAATAATCCGGTTTGGAAAAAGCGGAGGCATAACAGGACAAGATCATGCATGGTGTTCATCCTCCTTTTTTTGCGAGTCAGTGGTTTCCGGTGCTTCTGTGGTTTCCGGTGCTTTTGTGGCTTCCGGTGCTTCTACAGTTTCCGGCGCATCGGTTGTTTCGGCTAAGCTAACCTTTTCTTTGGCAAAGCGGCCATAATAGAACAGCCCTACCAGACCGGATCCGACAACAACAATAGCAGGATTGGCACCAAAAATGCCAACTACCACAAAAGCAACAATGCCAATGATGATGTCCACCGGATTTTTCCAACTACTGCGAATGAGCTTGATCGTCATGGTAATGATCAGAGCGGTAACCGCAACTCGGACACCGGCAAGCGCGTGCTGTACGGTCGGAATGTCTGCAAAGTTCTGTAACAGTGCAGCAATTAAACTAATGATAATCAGGCTGGGAGAAACAATCCCAAAGGTGGCAAAAACAGATCCTAAGAAACCACCTTGCTTTCTGCCTAAAAAGGTGGCGGTGTTAACAGCGATAACACCGGGAGTGCATTGCCCTATGGCAAAAATATCCAGCAATTCTTCTTTGGTGCACCAGTGGTATTTGTCTACGCATTCCCGCTCCAATAGCGGTAACATGGCATATCCGCCTCCAAAGGTGAACAGCCCAATTCGGAAGAATACCCAGTAGAGGTTAAGGACTTCTTTCAAACGTTTCATTATGATCTCCCCAATAGTTCGTCTGTTGTTACATCTAAGGTGTTGGCAATGGCCATGAGCTCATAGTCATAAATGGCACGATGCTGGCCTTCAATTTTGGATAAAACCGGGCTGGTCATTTCCACACCCTGCAGTGCAAGGGCTTCTAACAAGTCCTTTTGTTTTAGTCCTTTTTGTTGCCGTAAATATTCAATGCGCATGCCGGAAATATTCTTATTTCCGCGGAGCTGTTCTCGAGTTCTCATGGAAAACAGTTCTCCTCCTTTTTTCTAAAATAACAAAAAGATTATAATCAGCTGTAGCTTTTTTATCAATCCTTTGTTTTCTGCTTTTTTGTGGTATAATTGCTACACTTTATAAGTGCAATAAGGCTTGAAAAAGCCCATTAGAGGTGACTGCAATGCAGGAATATTATGATGCAAACTGCAACCTGACATTATTAACCGACTTTTATGAGCTGACCATGGCTGCCGGTTATCTGGAACACGGGTATAAAGATACCATAGGATACTATGATATGTTTTACCGTCGAATCCCGGATAGCGGTGGCTTTGTTATTATGGCAGGCGTAGAACAGGTAGTAGACTATTTGAACAATCTGAAATTTACGGAAAAGGACCTGGCCTATTTAAAGACCCGTGGCTTTAAGGATGATTTTCTGGATTATTTAAAGAACTTTCACTTTGCCTGTGATGTTTGGGCTATTCCGGAAGGCACTCCGATTTTCCCCGGTGAGCCGATTATGAAAGTGCGCGGCCCGGTTATACAAGCGCAGTTCTTAGAAACCTGCATGTTGATGCTGATTAACCATCAATCTTGTATTGCTACAAAGGCAAACCGCATTGTGCGCGCCGCAAAGGGCCGTGCCATTATGGAATTCGGCTCTCGCCGGGCGCAGGGCGCGTCCGCAGCCATTCTGGGTGCCCGCGCGGCCTACATCGGCGGCTGTGTCGGTACCGCCTGCGTTTTGGACGGTCGGGATTATAATATCCCGGCGCTCGGCACCATGGCGCATTCCTGGGTACAGATGTTTGATACAGAACTGGACGCCTTTAAGGCATATGCAAAGGAATACCCGGACAACTGCACCCTTTTGGTAGATACCTACAATGTATTGAAATCCGGTGTGCCGAACGCCATAAAGTGCTTTGATGAAGTCTTGAAGCCAATGGACTACCGTCCAAAAGGCATTCGGATTGACTCCGGAGATATTACCTATCTGTCTAAGCGAGCCAGAAAAATGCTGGATGAAGCAGGATATCCGGATTGCGGTATCTGTGCCTCTAACTCTTTAGATGAATATATTATTTCTGATATGTTAGATCAGGGTGCCCAAATTGATTCTTTCGGTGTGGGTGAACGTTTAATTACGTCTTCTTCCAGTCCGATTCTGGACGGTGTTTATAAACTGGCAGCTTTGGAAGCCGAAGACGGCACTATTATCCCGAAAATTAAGATTTCTGAAAATGTACAGAAGATTACTAACCCGGGTTCTAAGTGCGTATATCGCCTGTATGACAGAACAACAGGAAAAGCAGAAGCCGATTTAATTACTTTGGCCGATGAAGTGATAGATGACACAAAGCCATATTTGCTGTTTGATCCGGATTATACCTGGAAGCAGAAGACGTTGACCAACTTCGTGGCAAAGCCATTGCTGCAACCGCTTTTCTTAGACGGAAAATGTGTATATGAACGCAAGACCCTGCAGGAATTGCAACAATTCTGCAAGGAGCAGATTGATACCCTTTGGGACGAAATGCTTCGCTTTGAACATCCGCATCACTACTATGTGGATTTGTCTCAGAAGCTTTGGGATACCAAGTATGAACTTTTGAAGGAACACAGCAGCAAAAAATGAAACGGTATAACAGCATTCTGTTTGATTTAGACGGTACCCTTTTGGACACCCTACAAGATTTACATAACAGTGTAAATTATGCGTTGCAAAAGAATGGTTTGCCGGAGCAAAGCTTTGAGCATACGCGCTTAAGTGTAGGGAATGGCATTCTTCGGTTAATTCAGCTTTCCGTTCCGGACGGCATTTCAGAAGACCTGCTGCAGTCCGTTTTTGCGGATTTCAAAGCGCATTATGCAGCGCATGATTTGGATAACACGGCGCCGTATCCCGGTATTCCGGAGGCACTGGCTGAATTAAAAAAGGTGGGATACCGCATGGGTGTGGTGTCCAACAAAGTAGATTTTGCAGTGCAAAATTTAAATAAAGCATTCTTTGGCTTGCATCTTGCTGTCGGGGAGCGGGACGGCATTCCCCGTAAGCCGCATCCGGATATGGTCCGGTTTGCCATGCAGGAACTGGGCGCCGATCCGCAGACCACCGTTTATGTCGGAGACTCCGAAGTAGATATTCAAACTGCCAAAAACGCCGGATTGGACTGCCTGTCTGTTACTTGGGGCTTCCGAGATACTTCTGCTTTGCAGGCTGCAGGTGCTACCACTTTAATTGACTCGCCGGAGGATCTGGTTGCTTATTTGCGTAAGACCAAAGCATAAGTTCTTGACATTTGTTCACAAATAATTCATAATTTGGCATGACGATGTTAGCGTCACTAACAGCTGAAACATGAATAAAGCATGAACCAGAGCAAGGACTATTTTATGGATCAGAGCAATATCAAAGAACAAAATATACGAAACGTCATTAAAGTGGCACAGCGGCTTTTTTTGGAAGATGGCGCCGGAAAAACGTCTATCAACCGAATCGCCAGAGAAGCGGGGCTTTCTGCCACTTCCATTTACCGCTACTTTGAAAATAAGGATAACTTGATTTTTGCCGTTTGGAAGGATTCGCTGATTATCTTTTATGATGAACTTTTGCCCTATTATGAGGAAAAATCCAAAGACTTACAAACCGGGTATGAGCGCTTCCTTTGTTGCTTGCAATGCCACATTGACATTTACAATAAATTTCCCAATTGGCTGACTTATACCAGAGAAATGTTTTCCACTGTGGATACGCGGCCGCATAGAAAAGAGGATTATACCTCGGAAGCGGGGAAAGTAGATGCTTACTGGGAGTTTTACAATAAGGAAATTCCCATCCCCATTCTAAAGGCGCTGAAGGATGGCGTGGAAGACGGCTCCATACGGAGCGACATCAATATTTATGAAGTTTACCAAATTATCTTCAACGTTTATACGGGACAAAATATTTATCAGTATTTTACCGGCTCCTCGCAACCGACGGATATTTACATCCTGACGGTGAAAATGCTGGCCCAATATTTGAAGGCCCAATAAAAGATATGACAAAAGGCACACAACCGGGAGTTCTTCCGAGCGTGTGCCTTTTTTGCGATTTAGTGGTGGCTGTTCCGAAAGCGTCTTGGTTACAGAGACGCCACTGCTGCTTTGAGTTCGTCTACTTTATTGGTCTGTTCCCATGGAACATTCAGGTCTTCTCTGCCCATGTGACCATAGGAAGCGGTCTGCTTGTAAATGGGCTTGCGCAGTTGCAAAGTGTCAATAATGGCATAGGGGCGCAGATCAAAGACCTGTTCTACGGCGGCGGCAATTTTGTCGGCCGGAATCGTTTCGGTACCGAAGGTTTCTACCATTAGGGAAACAGGGTGGGCAACGCCGATGGCGTAAGCCAATTCAATTTCGCATTTTTCTGCCAGACCGGCTGCCACAATGTTTTTGGCAACCCAGCGAGCAGCATAGGCGGCAGACCGGTCTACCTTTGTCGGGTCCTTGCCGGAAAAAGCACCGCCGCCATGACGTGAGTATCCGCCATACGTATCTACAATAATTTTTCGGCCGGTTAAACCGGAGTCTCCAACCGGTCCGCCAATAACAAAGCGGCCCGTTGGATTGACAAAATACTTGGTATCTTCTGTTAAAAACTGTTCCGGGATAATGGGGCAAACCACTTCTCGGATAATGTCTTCTCTAATTTGCTCTAAAGTAACATCCGGGTCATGCTGCGTGGAGACAACAACGGCGTCTACGCGAACCGGTTTTCCGTCATTGTCATATTCTACGGTAACCTGTGTTTTTCCGTCCGGACGAAGGTACGGAAGAGTTCCGTTTTGCCGTACTTCCATTAATTGCTTGGCTAATTTGTGCGCTAAAGAAATGGGCAACGGCATCAGCTCCGGGGTTTCTGTGCAAGCAAAGCCAAACATCATGCCTTGGTCGCCGGCACCATTTACATTATAGGGGTCTTCTTCCCCTTCTTTATACTCTAACGAAGCATTGACGCCCATAGCAATGTCCGGAGACTGTTCGTCCAGCGCAACTAAAACGGAACAGGAGTCACCATCAAAACCATAACTGGGATTGTTATAGCCGATTTCCTTAATGGTTTCTCTGGCAATTTTTGCAACGTCTACTTTGGCAGAGGTACTGATTTCCCCCATAATCAAAACATGGCCGGTGGTACAAGTTGTTTCACAGGCTACATGGCCATTCGGATCCTGTGCCAGAATGGCGTCTAAGATGGCATCGGAAATGTTGTCACAGACTTTATCGGGGTGTCCGCTGGTAACGGATTCAGAAGTAAAAAGATGTTTCATGACCAGACTCCTTTGTAGCATAAAAATAAAAAGCGCCCTTCGAAGCCGAAGGGCGCCTGAAAAGCTTATCTTTCGGTCTTCAACCGCAGGAATTGGCACCTTACCTTTATGGCAGGTTGCCGGACGTCAATGGGCCTGTTCCCTTACGTCTCTCTGGATAAGTAACTATTCAAATTACGTCTATCAATTATAATTCTTTTTTATCCTCTGTCAAGGCTTCTTTTGGGGCCTTTTTAGCTGCTTTTTTCGGGGTAAAAGAGCCCTGAATAATGGGCGAGATACGCTTATAAATTAAGAACGTCAACAGGACATCTAAAAGGCCTTTTACCAAAGTAAACGGTACATTGAAAATAAGCAGCGCTTTTGGAAGGGTGTCAATGCTGGGGAGAATGGCATGGTATGCGGCAATGATGGCTTCCATTGGCATGAAGTTTGTGTAAAACGGATATACAATAAAATAGTTGGAAGGGAAGCTGATGGCGGCCATGCAAAAAGCGCCAATCAGCGCACCTAACAGAGCACTTTTCTTATTGCGGTGGAATTTGTAAACAAAACCGGCCGGCAGACAGAAAAAACATCCTAACAGGAAGTTAGACAGTTCTCCAACGCCACTGGAAGAAGTAAAGGGAAGGTGCAACAGATTTTTGATTAAGCAGACCAGTACGCCATATCCGGGGCCAAGAGCAAAGGAGGTCAGCAAAGCCGGCAATTCCGAAAAGTCCATTTTAATAAAGCTGGGCATGATGGGAATGGGAAACTCAATCAGCATGAGTAGATAGGCGCATGCCGACATAACGGCAACCGTTGTCATTTTGCGCACGGGGGACAAATTACGCGCTTGTGCGTGGTTCATAAAGGTACTTCCTTTAGCAAAATATTTCTTCGGCGACAAAAAGGAACGCCCTGTGCTTTTAGCACAGGGCGTGTTGTACGATAGGTTCGTATCCTCTTCCATCCGGACTGTAACCGTCGGTTCCGGAATTGCACCGGATCAGCTGCAAAAGCAGGTCGTGGACTATACCACCGGTGGGGACTTTCACCCCGCCCTGAAGATAGTCTTATTATAAGAAGGAAGGAGTACCGTGTCAACGCAGAACGTCCAGAATATGCTGACGAACATCTCCTGCAAGATAAAGAGAACCACAGACAATAAGCGGATTTGTTCCGGCTAAAGAGAGTGCTTTGTCAAATGCTTTTTCCGGTTGGGAAACAGCGGTCAATTTCTCTGTCGGGAACCCGGCATCTAAAAGACGCTGACGTAACTCTTCTGCAGACATGGACCTGGGGTTACTGGGTGTAGTGGTAACAATAGTATCTGCTAAAGGAGCTAACTCGCAAATCATGCGGTCAATTTCCTTATCTGCCATAACTCCCATTAAAAACACCCTGGAGCCGGATTCTGTGTAAGCGGCAAGAGCATCTGCTAAAGCCTGAATTCCTCCGGCATTGTGGCCGCCGTCCAGGAGAATGAGCGGATTTTTGCGCAAAACCTCCAGGCGAGCCGGGATAACAGAAAATTCTAAGCCGGCTTTTACGTGCCGCGCGCCGATATAAAAGCCGCGTTCCCGTAGCGCGCGGATAATTCCCATGGTGACCCCAAGGTTTTGAATTTGATGACTGCCAATCAGAGGAAAATGGACTTTCAGCCCTTCCAGTTTCAGCTCAGTTCCGTAAATAGAGGTGCTAAGTATTTGGATGGAGTCTGTGTTGCCGATAAATAAAGCACAGACTTTTTCTTCTGCGGTCTTCTCCAAGACTGACATGGCTTCCGGAGCCTGCCCTTCTGCCGTTATAACCGGAACCCCCGGTTTCATAATACCGGCTTTTTGGGCGGCAATTTCCGATAGGGTAGAACCCAGGATGGCGGTATGATCCATGGACAGGGAGGTGATGCCGCAAACCAAAGGAGTTTCAATAACATTGGTGGAGTCTAACAGCCCGCCAAGACCGACTTCCAGTACAACAATATTGCAGGCAGTTTGGCGAAAATAAAGGAAGGCCAGTGCGGTAATGATTTCAAATTCGGTTGGAAGAATATCTTTCTTTGCCAATTCCTCTGCGGCGGATTTCACCTGCTCCGTTAGTTGCCCCATGATGTAAGGGTCAATGTATTGCCCGTCCACCCGAATTCGTTCTCGAAATGTGACAACGTAGGGGGAAGTGAAGAGGCCGACCCGGTATCCGGCAGCCTGCAGAATGTTGGCTACTTCAGTGCAGACAGAGCCTTTTCCGTTCGTTCCGGCTACATGGACATACCGCAAGTCTTTTTCCGGATGCCCCAACAGATCTAACAATCCGTTGATGCGCTCAAACCCCGGTTTCATGCCGAAGCGGAGTTGACTTTCAATATAATTTACTGCTTCCTGATAGGTCACTTTGTGTTTCTCCTTCGGATATATTCGTTGTAAGCAACCAAGAAGGTTACTTTTCGGCGTCTGCTGAGGGCAATTTTGGAACCGTTTGTTAAATAAATGAAATCGGGATCAAAGCGGGAAATGTATTTCATATTTACCATATAAGAACGGTGCGTTTGGAAAAAATATTCCGGCGGTACTTGTAAAATTACCTGTGAAAAAGAGGTTAAAACCCCGGTTGGACCGGTACGAAGATGCAAGATGGAATCTTTTTTGTTGGCTTCCACATAAAGAATGTCTTCTGATGGAATGGTCATAAAACCGGTATGGGTTCGGCAAATGACCAGAAAATTTTTCATCCGTTCATTGAAATAGGAGTCAAGCGCCTCAAATAAGATACTTTGGGTAACAGGCTTTAAGAGGTAGCGATGTGCTTTTACGGCAAAGGATTCATAGACCTTGTCAGGGGAGGAAGAAATTAAAACCATCGTGGCTGCCGGATTTTTTGTCCGAATTAAACGGGCGGTTTCCACGCAAGAACGGTGTTCATATTTGTCGTCGATGAAAAGCAGGTCATATGGCTGTTCTGTCAAAAGCACATCCTTTAAAGAAGGAAAGGGCTCCAGTTCCACGGTCAAACATTTTCTGTCACCATATTCTAATACGGTTTTGCGCAAAAAATCATCAAATTTTTTGTCGAACCTAAAGAACCACGTAGGTACGTGTGCTTCTGATGTTGTGTCCCAAATTTACGACAATTTTACGACAGAGAGACTATTAGACAAGACTGTTTCAAGATCACAGTATACGGCAAAAGAAAGGCGAAGTGAACATGTCGTTCACTTCGCCTAAATTACTTTATTTCAAATAATCCCCAGAAACCCAACCTTGATAATATTTTCCGTCAACAGTGGTTTCTACATTTTTCCAGTTATTAACATCGTACCCAATGTCTTTCACTTTCTGCCCTTTTGGTAAGACGGTAATGATGTGTGTATCAGTACCCGCACCTTTTCTCAAGCGCAGTCTTGCCGTAGTAGTATATGTTTGTCCCCACTTGTCTGGGCATGGGTGAAGGTACCCCAAAAGAGTGTACCCATTGAAACCAGTTCTTGGGTTGACATTAGATTGATAAGCCCATAATGGCTTGGTGGTATAGTTGCAGTTCGAGAAATCAACATTCCCATTAGAATAAACGTGCTCCACGAACGAAACGTGTCCGCTCTTACTTGGAGCGGAGTTCTTAGAATAAAAAGCGATAGAGCCAACCATTGGCGTACTAGAGAGATAGCCCTTCCAATATCCGCTTTTTTTTAATCCGCTCCATGCAACTGGAGGGTTGCCGTTAATTCTCTTTGCAAAAATTTGTCTTTGGTCTCCCCACAGCTTTCCGTTCTGTGCTAATGCTTCAAAGTATCTACCCCAACAATAACCCACACAGTTTGCTACGGTTGCTCCGCTGAAAAATGGATTAGCAAGGTCTGTAGTACAGTTGGAATGCCCACCCGCCGAGCTTGCTGTAAACCATTTGTTTCCACTTGCAGGCTTCTTCGTTCTCTTAGAAAACTTCATATCATATCTCCTTTATAAACTAGAATCATTTTTCGTTTTCTCGTTCTAAAAGTCCCCTGATATATGCGATGTCTTTTGTACAAGTCGAAAACTTTTCAGCATATGAGTTATGGCTGTCAACTCTTTCGGTTAAAGCTTCGATTTTGGCATCTACCGTTGCCTGCCAAGCAACCTGTGCGGAGACTTCTTTCTTCTTGTCAGAATATAGCCGTATTACTGCAACGAGGTTTGCTAAAATGCCAAGTAGCATGGCAATAGTTGCGATATCAACAATCATCCGTAGATTTCCTCCTCGTCGTCAATATCTTCTTCCTCTTCTTCTTCGTCGGCCTCTTCTTCTTTTTCTTCTTCTTCAGCGTCCTCTTCATCGGTGCCAACGAGTTCTGCTTCGGTTTCTTTTGCACTACTCATGTTCATCACAGCGGCAATGCCTGCACTGATTGCGGGTGCAAAAATTTGGATGCAGATTGTAGTGATAACTGTCTTTGGTTCCATGGTGAAATCAAGAGCAGAGATAAGAGTCATGTTACCGACTAAAACGCCAAAGAACGCTTGGACAAAAGTACGGACTGCTCTGTAGGCAGATTCAGATGTAAATTTCATTTTAGCCTCCAATGTTTTACTTGTTAAAACAAAAATAAGCCTATACCCCATAGGGTATAAACTGTGTATAAAACTGTTATTTTATACTATATCGGGTGTAATTTCTTCACTCGTTGTTTCTGGTTCTGTCGGAAATGTAACATCAAGAGGGAACCCCTCTTGCTCTGGTAAGTCCCTCAAAGCTTGCCTGTATATTGCCCACTCGCCTGTGAGCACATCACCCAACTGCTTAAAGAATGCTAGCCATGCCGTGAATGTCGTTCCAGTTGGCACAGTTAAGCCCATCCTATCTAAGCTCAGCTCAGCATCCGATTGCTTCAGAAGCTCGTTCCTGATTCTTCGTGCAAACACTGCCGCCGCTTCTGAATCTTCTGCTTTAACGGATTCCATGTAAGCATAGCGTAAGGTTTCTAAAGAGAGGTCTTGAACCGTCAATAAGGTTTCATAAGTAATTCTGTCATTGTCCATTAGCTCCACCCCCTTATTATTCATTCGTCAGATAACAGCCAGAGAAAGCGGCTCCACCTGAGTTCTGGACACAGTTCCATGGTAGACCATAGTCACGACCATTCCAAAAAGCTCTGGCTATAACAGTCCCGTTAGCATTGACCGTCCAAGCTGTCCAAGCGTGCATAGTTGCTGTCTTCGCACTACTTGTGAAAGTTTGCACTGTGCAATAATAATTAGTGAACACGGCTTCTCCCGATGGTGTGAATGGTAGCCCAGAGAAAGCAACCTGATTACTGCTAGAATAGGCAGAACTTACATTAAACTCTATATAGCCTTTTATAAAAACAAGACAACCGATTTTATACCACGACCCGTTCGTGTAGTTGGAAGAACCGCCGTTTTGCATTACAGGCGTCCATGTGCCAGATTGTCCGCCAGCAAAAACAGATGCCGTTAGTGTGCCGCTATAATTAGCATCTCCTGAGTGTGTTTCAGTTCCAGAGTGTGTTTCAGTTCCAGAGTGTCTTTCAGTTTTGTAATGCCATTCAGGCCAGTTGATTTCTAAGCCTGCCTGCTCTGAGTATTTACCAAGAGCTAGACCATCTTTTGATTCTCGCATATGAATGAATCTTTCACCAGACAACAAAGCCGTTTGCTGATACGGAGAACTAAATGCGTCAGAAACAACAATCTTTACATCATAGCTATGACTTAACTCTAGCGTTGGGGACGTATATGTTACCTCGTCAGAGGTAACAGCCCCTAACGTTGTCCAAGTTAAATCCGTGTTCAGTTTGTAATACGCAGTCCTTGTTGTGGGGTTCTTGCTGTTGGGGGACGTAGCATCGGTGTATGTTGACTTTATTGTTAGGCACTGACCACCTGCGTCGTCTGCTACTCCCTTTGCGTTGCTTCTATATGCCGCAAACCCAGTGATTGCAGGAGGGGATATGCTATAGACTGTGTAGCTAAATGTTTTAGTTACTGCCCTCCCACGAGAGTCCGTAATTGTGACAGATAAGGTATGCTCTTGACCAGAAGTTGTGCCATACTGGAGTATCCCTGTCGTCCAAGTCGTTGATGTGCCAGAACTCGACTGGTAGTTAAAATCCCAAGAAATAGATTTAATGGACGCACCGTTGGAATTGTCGCTGTAGGACATTGTGAATTTAATCTTGGAATGCCCTGCAACGTACACTCCCCAGTTTAGTGCCGTCATCTCGGATGCAGTCTCGACTGCACTCACGCTACTAATTGAATAAACAGAAGATGTTCGGACTAGTGCCCGACACGAACAAGAGGCTGTCCCAACATAGGTGCCGTTGGAATAGGTTTCGCAATAAATGGTGAAGTCCATATAGGTTGAACTACCCATGTAAGAGGATTCCCATGATGTTGGGATTGACAAGTTAGCGGAGGTGGTCGCCCCCGCTTTAAAGTGTGTCCAAGAACCGCCAGAGAGCTGATAATACAGCTCGTGAGTGAAGCTCGAATCCTGACGGGAAATGGTAAAATATGCTGTACTTCCGCAATAGTATCCCTTTGAGCTATCGACAGAGATAGAAGACGTCCGTGCTATTCTTGAAACTGACCCCGCACTGATTGTTTCTGAACCAGAGGTTGTGCCAAAATGATAGTTCTTACAAGAGTAAGATACAGACGTTGATGGGAATGTACCATCAGAATTGTGATATACTCGTTTGGTAACTGACCCAAAAAGGTGTTCACCACCAGAAGAGATGGAGTACTTGCCAGTGCTTTCTACTGTCGTCCCGTCAAGGATAAAATAACCACTAGAATAACTAGAGGATGTTGATGTCCCTCCGCTATACTTGATGTATGCCCTAATTGTCAGGTCTGAGTAGTTGCCCGAAACGGACTGTCCCGTAACCTGATAGGTCATGTAAAGAGTAGTGGAATAGTTGCCGCCCGTTCTCGTATAAAAAGTAGTTCCTGTCACTTACTCGCCCCCTTAGATGATATATAGAGACCCGTCAGAATCTCTGCCGATTGTAAAAGCAGAGTGTGTGTTGTCTACGATAGAAAGTTCATTTTCTACAAACAAGTCTCTTACGTGTGTATTCTTCTCTGCCATCCATAGCAAGTCAGAACCTTCGTATAGAATATAAAAGCCGTCAGTACGAACCTGTGTTTTATATTGAGAGTTCGAGTTGCCAACTTCTACACCATATCGATTTAGAGATACATCCGTGATACTACGGATAAGGTCGTTCTCAACCTCGTTTTTATATGCGTCAAAATCTGACTTGTTATCAGAAACTACAGTAGAAATTTGAGAAAAGCTAGCTTTCCATTCAGAGTTTGTCTGAGTAATCGCAGACGATAACGTGGTCTGAACCGTTGCCATGTTTGAATTTGTCGTCTCAAGAGAATTATTAACATCATTTATTTTCCCATTAAGTTCTTCTTGAACAACGTCAATCTGACTGCTAACGTTCGTGACACGTGATTGTATGTCTTCTGGAGCAGGAGACCAGTCTGATGTAATATTTGTTTCCTCTAACATGGGCTGTTTTACTTGCATCGAATACAGAGAATAGTTACATATAGTCATGTAAAACATTGAACCGATGTTTCCAGAGCCTTCGGAGAAATATCCATCATTTGCTGTAAACGAATATGAAATTCTTTGCCACTCGTCACTGAGAGTGAAGGTTCTAAATTTTGTTTCCTCTTTATACTTTGTTGGGTCATAGCTATCTGTTCCACACGTATTACAAACAATGGAAATCCCCTTGCTAGTGTCTGCGTTGATTGACGCATAGTCGTCACTTCTAACATAGCAAGAGAACGTGAGTAATTTGTCTTTGATTTTACTCAATGGTTGAGCAGGAAAAATGTCAATCTCGTATCTGTCTAATTCCGTAGGGGTATCATATGTAGCAACAGTTATCCCATTTTCGTCTTCGGACAATGTGACTGTACTTGGATACATGTAGTCAGAAAACGTCTGTGTATTACGAATTAGATTCGTCCCACCGACTTTAATCTCTTCCGTAATTTCACCCTTTATAG
Source organism: Bacteroidaceae bacterium (assembly GCA_963623075.1). Classification (GTDB taxonomy): domain Bacteria; phylum Bacillota; class Clostridia; order Oscillospirales; family Acutalibacteraceae; genus RUG420. The sequence continues at coordinate 34,511 of CAVFJZ010000001.1, read as the reverse complement.
ATGACTTGATTTCGTCACTCATTACTGAAAACATATCTTCTCCGTCGTTATTAAGGATGCGAAGCTCATTGCCAATAATTAGATCTCCGATTATGGTTTCAGCATTAATCCCATAGGTTGTACTCCCGTCAGCCATTACGATTTCACCAATGGCAGTTTTACACGATTCCCACGCATCGTTTGTGAACACTATGTTTTTGCTGACAATTTTAATTTGATGAGGGTCTATAGTGCCATCGGAGTTTCGCTTAAGCCCTGTATATCCCGAACCGTCAATAATAAGGTCTTCGTCTGAAGCTCCCATTGCATTTCCCATGGTCAGATTTCTTGACGTAGACAACGTTTCCTTTAGTGTATTCAGTTCACCACGCTTAATTGGGTCTAAGATGTCTTTTATGTAGCTGATTGAATTAGCCGACTTACTGACACTCCCAAGTACATTATCAAATAATGATTTTGTGTCGAACTTCTTAAACCGATTCCCAAACGTCATACGAAGAGTATGGTCGTCATAGTTAATGGTCATGTTCGATAAGAACAATTTGGCGACGTCATCGTCTTTAAGCTCCACATTTACAAGGCACCCAGTTTCGAGTTGTTCAGACCAGTGTTCAAAGCTTTTAACAAATACGAAGTTCTCAACGTCTAGACTAAACTCTTGTGTGGGTTCACACGCTTTAGCCAAGACATCTTTGGCTCTGTTATATAGGACTTCCATTTGGTCAAACTTGTCTGTTTGGGTCATAATGTCAGTTATAACTACGTACTCATCGTTATACCCACCCTCAAAAATGAAATTGCTCAGCTCTGCGACTTCACTGTTAGCGAAGTATTGACTGATAGCGACTTCATTTCTGATAGCTTCTGCGCTGTTCTTGAGCGTTTCGAGTTCTGCATTGACAGTATCTAAAGCCTGTGTCTGCTTCTCTTGTTCGGCTTCGCATTTGGCAATCAAATCGTCAATGGAGGTAAGCGTTTCAGAAATTTCTGCGGTAGGGATTTCAGTTCCACCTGCCGCAGTAATAGCGGAGTTGTATTTACTTACAAAGTCGGTGTTGGCCTCGGCTACAATGTTATTTCTGCAACGTTGATACATTGTAATTTGCGTAGATAGCTTTGACAGTTCTTGGTTAATGTCGTTTGCCTTTTCTAACTTTTGGTAATATTGCAGATTTGTTGCGTAGTACGTTGGTTGCACTTCCTCAACTCTGCTCTGCCACGTGGAAACTTTTTCGCCGAGAGTCGAACTCATCCACGGAATGAAATATGAAAAGTCATACAATATGTTTGTTCCGAGAGGGTTAATAGCAGTTATTGTTGTTTCGTCATTGCCAAGCACGCTGACCGCTGTGTATAAGTCATCCGAGCTTTCTGATACTTCCAGAGAATTTACTACGTCATCTGACGTTAAGTGAATGTCTGTGGTTCTCAAATACTCATTCTGGGCATAGCAGTTTATGACACGGTTAATTGTGTCAAAAAGGAAGATACATTCATATGCATCCTGCATGTCGTCTAGCATAAATGACAAGATGTTTGTATCAGCATCAACGTCCTCAAAGGTTCTGTACTTGCTCGTTAAGGAATCATCTATATGCCCGATAGTCCAGATAGGCATCGTGACCACAAGCTTCTCTAATAAGTCCTCAAATTTGTATGTGTTGTCTTCAATGTATGGAACTTTCCTGTTTTGAAGCTCCACTTCCCCTGAAGAAGCACTGACGTCTTTATAACGAGTACCGTCGTCCTCCGCTGTTTCTTTGGCGTTATCAATAATGAAGTATCCTATTCCCTTAACAAATATAAGTCTTCTGTTTAGGACTTGATTATATAAGGAATGAGACAGTTCATTTTCTTCCGCATCGTCTTTGTCAACGTCATATATACGGAAGTTTAATTCGGATAATGAGTTGAAATTTAAAACCATTTCTTCGTCAGAGGTGTCGCTTAAAATCCCCAAAGACTTGGAAGGAGCATCGTTAATATATTCACTGCTTGGATTGCACAGGGTCATTAACAATGGCTCAAATCTGTCTAAGCTATCGTATTTGATATACAAACTAACACCTCCTTATAAGAAACATTTGTTATTCCATTCAAATGTAATACTGGTTATATCCCCAGACACAACAAGGTTGTTGTCTCCGTCCAAAAGACGGACAAAGTTTTGATTAGAAAATTTATCATAATTCCCGTCACCAGAAACATAGTTTGTTGTTCCATTTACAACGAGTGAAATACTAGGGGACAGACCTGTAAATTTTGTAATGCGAGAAGTGCTATCCGTGGAATTAATGATAGTGATATCTCCACCAGATGTACCCATTTGGATTGTGACCTTTGGATATGTATACCCAACCTCGTCTGTATCCAAAGAAACTGTGATGTTTGATTGACTACCAGTCAAAGAGAACGACTTGGTCGTAGACTCTTGCCACATAAGGTTGCTGTCACATTCTACTGTGAACTTATAACCGACAACGTTCCCAATGCCGTCTTCTATCTTTTCTGGATTGATAAATCTACACATTAGATAAGAACTCTTGACTACACCATCGACAACTCTATATGACTCCTCTAAACAGTCTTCGCCTCTATAGACAGATAACTTCTGAAATTTAGGTCTGTTAAACAATGCCTTTTCTATAATGCGTCTTTCTTTCTTTGAGATTGCTTTAACATTGTCAGACATAATTTCGGCATCAAAACTAACGGGGGAGTTTCCGTAATCGTCTCCAATTACATATACTTTTTTATTTTTCTTGTTAAAAAGATATGAAGAATCAATTTCACCAGAAAGCGACATGTATTCGCTTGTGTCGAGATGTGCGAAAAAAATCTCGTGTGTTCTGCTGTCAAAGCTTCCATAGATGAAATGGCAACCGTCAAGTATCATTCTAATGTCACCTCCTAGGTTAACAGGGCGACAGCCCCACAAAGGGGCTGTCTGCATTGTTTATTTTATTTTGTTGAACGCTTGAAGAACCATATCAACAGCCGCACGTTGTTCTCTACGGATAGCAGATACAGTCTTGCTATCAGCGTTTCCGTTTATGATGATATCTCCCATATTAATATCGTTATTATATGTTTGAGTACTCACGCTGTTTTTAGCCCCACCGAAAATCTTTGAGAACAAATTCTCTAAAAATTCTCCACCAGACGTTGCGAACTCGTAAAGGAAGTTGCTCGCCTTAGCGTTGAGCACCTTTTCACCACCAGAGAACATCTTGTACTTGTTGCCGTCCTTGGACTCGAAGATTGTTTCAGAACCTTTTTCGTCAATTGCATGTAGTCCAACAGTAGCGTTCCTAGTACCAGAAGCGTATCCTTCAAGGTCATAGTCCCATACCCAACCTGTATATACTCCGTTGCGCCCAATCAGCACCTGATTGCCACTCTTTTTGTATACAGTATATGTACCGCCTGGAACGAATTTTGCCATCTTAACACCATTACTTTTTGAAGAGAAATGTGTCGCAGATGTTTTGACCTTTGCAGAACCGCCAACAGTGACGGACTTAGAAGAAGACGATGTAGATGTATTGCCAGATAACCCACTTGCTGTTGTGCTCTGGACACTAGATACTGAGGCGTTATTCCACGATGTATTCTGCTGATACCCAGTAGAGTTCTGGATTGACACGCCCTTGTAATCAGTTCCATACAACTGTTTGTATTCGAGTAGAGCCTTATATGCTTCCTCATACGTGTCTTTTACATCTTCATCGTTGCCAGTGCCGTGTCGTCTGTTGTACTCAAGCATCTGTTCGTATAGACCGCCAGTATTGTTCTGGATAGCCTGTAATGCCTGATTGTACAACGCTTGAGGGTCATTGAGCCTTTCTTCGAGGGCGTCCATCTCTTTGTTAATCTGTTCTTCTTGAGCGTCATAAGCGTTTTCCAGAGCATCTAGTGCGGCTTCAAGGGCATGTTGCCTTTCGAAGTCATCTAACTCTCCTTGAGCATCAGATAACTCGGCTTCCAATTCTTTCCTACGCTTCTGCGCCCACGCAGAGTCATCATACTGGAGTTGGTCGAGAGAAGTCTGAATATCGGATACGCTCTTGCGCTTTTCGGACTGGTCTTTGAGATACTCTTCCTCGTCATACTGGTCTTGGAGCAGTTCTTTTTGCTTGTCATAAAACTCTTTGAGATAACTGAGCTTGTCGTTCAAAGCGTCTTTCTGATTATCCACGTCCTGCTTGAGCATGTCTTGCATGTAATCAACGAGACTGTCAACCGCACTCTTGGCACCGTCTGTTATGTCCTCGTTGATGCTGGCAATCTCTTGTTTATAAGATGCCCATTTAGATTGCAGTTCCTGAACGTAATCGTCAGTATCCTTTAATCCCTTGGCTCTTGCCGCCGCAATTTCTTTTTCGATAGCAGAAATCATTTCTTTGTAAAGAGAAATAATCTTCTTTTCTTCTCCATCGAAAGACTCTCTCATGTCTATCTCATGCTCTATATCGTTGAGATAATCTTTGAACAAATCTTGTAAGCCAGAATAAACTTCTTCCTCGTACTTGTAATAATCATCAAGCTCAATCTCGTTGTTTTTGTACGCTTGCTTATATGCACTGTTCAGCCAAGACAGATACGCATGGTCTGTCTCTGCGTTCATAGCAACTAAGTGTTGATGATATTTATACAGCCGCTCAAATTCCGACTCTGTGTTAGAACTAGAGGAACTAGAACTACTAGAGGAGCTAGACTTACTAGAAGAGCTAGATTTACTAGAGGAACTAGATGAGCTAGAGGAACTACTAGACGTAGTCTTATACTTCTTAAGACTGTAGTGGGCATTGCCTTCGGCAAAGGCTAGACCACGACTGTTAATTCTGCCATACTTCAAAAGAGCTTCTGTTTGTTTATGGTTGAATACGATAGCACCCTTCGGTAAATCTACTAACTCAGCACCTGCGTCTCCGACGGTGTGATACATGCCAGTTCTGGGGTCAACGACAAGTTCTTGCCCAAGTTCACCAACCAGTGAATTACGCTCGTTGGAAGAAATGCCCCAGTTACCACGAGCGTTTGCCGAACCAGTAAACTTCGTTAAACCTCTTTGACGTTGGGGATTGGACAGGGTAGTGGAAGCAGCCCCCGTCACCTTTACATTGCCAGAAGCACCTTGACCAATCGTATTTAAATAAGACGCAATAGCCTGCAACTTTGTTATGGTATTCCCATATTCCATTGTTACAGTAAATGTTTTGTCTGCAATAGTAAACTCATCAATCTCTTTTAAAGTAGATTGTGCGTCGCTGTCGTCAATGCCTGCGTATGCTTCAATCTGCTTTTTCTCTTTTTCGAGCTGAGCTAACTTTTGAACGTAGCTGTCAACTTCAGACTGTTCCACTCCCGCCTTTGCAGTGTACGTTTTCCCGTCATAGGTAGCCAATTCTGCAAGTTTCTTTTCAACCTCTGCAATGCTGTTATTCGTCTCTTCCAAAACAATTTGAATCGTCATTTCGCTCGGCTGTTCAAGCTCGTACTTCTTCTTCAACAGTTCGTCGTATGCCGCAGAGCCTTCTTCAAGACCCTCGAGTTGCTTATCGATTTCAATATTCTGAAAAATATTTTCTTTGGCAGACGTAACCAATTGGTCATACTCAGAACGTGTTGATTTAATCTTTGCCGTTACCTCGTCCCATTCTGTTGTGCCGATAAGCCCAGATTTTGCTAACTCTGTTCTCTTGGCAAGAAGCGAAGTAAGTTCTTGGTCTGTTTGATATAGCTTCGTGTCTAGACTATTTGTAGAGAAAGAGTCTAGGAAACTTTGACCGTCAGTAGAATACTGAGAGATAGCCATGCCGAGAGCATATGCCGTTTCAGTTGTAACACCCATTGCGTTCGCAAGCTGTTCTATAGACTTAATTTGTTCGTTGACTTGGAAATTTTCCAACGTGCCAGTAAATACTGTAGAATTACCAAAACTTGTCTTGAGAGCGTCTTCTACAAAGTTCGCAACGTTGTCGTAATTAATGGAAATATTCCCGTCATCATTGGTATAATACCGAGCCAACTTGCCATTAATATATTCCCAACCCGCATCAATCTGGTCTCCCGCTTCTGTGAACTTGTTGTACACATCATCTGGCACAAGCCCCTCGAAAGCGGTCTTAAACGTTTCCGTCCCAAACTTGCCAGACTCATAAGAACTATATAAGTCCTGAATAAGGCTTGACAGCTCATCTGTTTTATCTATTGTTTCGTCAAATTCTTTGGCGGCTTCAATTGCATTGAAAGCATCTGCAACTCCGAGAGCTTCTTGCTCTAAGATTTCGAGCTGAGTAATGCTCCGCTTTTGTGCATCAATTTGTTCAAGAAGAGAGTCAACAGAACTCATGGTTGCTAAGTCGAACTCTTCCACGCCCATTACAGTATCATAAAGCTGATTGGTGAGGTCGTGATACGTTGCTTTAGCTGAACTAGTTTTGTTTTGGGCTTCTTGTATCGCTTTAATCTGCTCTAAAACTGTCCTCTGAACGTTAGTGAGACCGTCCTCGGCTCTGGCGGTTATTACGCCCATGTCGTTCAAAGCGTTGAGATACTCTTCTACAGAGACCCCCGCATCATCTGCCGCCGCCTTAATTTTGTCGAAAGCGTCTGCTAGCTCTTTATTGCTACTACCTTCTGCGTTTAGGACTTCGTGTATGTCAATATTGCCTGCGTCGTCTTTGAATTTGTCCAAAGCACCGTTAAGCTCGTCTGAGAACTCCGTGTCCTCAAATTGCGCTTTAACTTTTACCTGTAACTGGAGATCGCTTGTTTCAGAGTCCCACTCGTCAAAGAAGTTATTGAGATATTGAGTGACGGCATCGTTGCCCTCTGCGGCGGCTAAGATGGTATCCTTGGCGGTTTCCATTTTAGACAACGCTTGCTTTGCCGCTTCTTCGTCGCCACTATTAATAGCTTCTTCGTAGTCTGCCTGAGCCGCTAGAACATTGCCCCATGCGTCAGAATACTTTTCGGAGGAGTCCAATTGCCCTTTCGCATACGTATCCATGACTGTGCCATATTCAGAAATTGTATCCTTGGCATCGTTAATATATGCTGATATACCTTCTAGGGTAGGGGCTAGAATCGCTTCGTAATCACTTCCAAAAGCTTCTTTACCCAAACCTACCAGAGCGTCATACCACTCGCTATACGCTTGCTCTGCCTCATAGACGTTCGACATATCGTATTTGGCTGTGATTTCGTCCCTTAACTTTTTAAATTCGCCAATAACTTTGCTGAGGTCTTTATAGTCAAAACCGCTGTCTGTAAGTGCCCTCTGGTCGTAACCAACACCTGTTACAGGTCCACTATATCTGAATTCTGTTGTTTTAGACGGGCTGTAGTCGTACATCTCGTCTTTGGCTTCGTTTATGGCTTTAGTATTCTCTCTAACCCAAGCGTCATATTTATCTTTTGAAAGGTTGTCAAGAAGCACAATTTGTTCTTCGAGTTTCCCATTAACTAGGTCTATCCCTGCGGCCTCTTGCCCATATTGTTCGATGAGGTCGGCTTGAATAGACTTGAGTTGAGTTCGCTTCTCATATGACTCCTCTTGAGTTAAATTGCCAGAGCCGAGTTCTTCTCTAAGAGAAACAATCTGGTTTTTATACTCTTCTATGCTTTCTGCTTCTTGCGTAAACTCTGATGCACCGTCTTCTGCTTTACTAAGTCTTTCCGCTTTTGCTTGCTTATACGCACTGTATGCGGCGGTTACAAGAGTGATTGCTGTTCCAACCATTCCTATTGCGCTAGAAACGTTTATACCTTGGGAGCGTATATTCTTTAAAGAATTTACGAAACCAGTAGCTCCTTCCTTTGCAGAGCTGTACACCTTCCGCAAATAGGACCAAATAAGGGGGAGGTTCTTAGCTATGTCCACTGCCAATATAGTCCCTATTACAGATAATATAGTTTTAATACCACCAAGCTTGTTTGCAAATCCAACACCTTTTGACAGTCCGTTCAAAATTTTTGTGATAGCAGAAACGACAATCTTAACAGCCTCAGAATCAAAGACAGCGTTACTTAAATCTTCAAATGAGGATTTAAGAATAGATATTTTACCTTCGATACTGTCCAAGTATTTCTCGTTTTCCTTCAAGGCAGAGCCAGAAGAGTTTGCGGCTGTCGCTAAGACATTCTCGGCAGTACTAAAGTTGTTCAGCAAACTGGCAACAACGTTAGAGTTTCTCTTGCCACCAATCATCTCAAGAATATTTGCTTGGCTAACGTCAGTGAGTTCGTCCCAGACTTCTGACAGTTCCTTCATTATTTGATACGTTGACTTGAAAGTGTCTTCGTCAAGCTGAATATCAACCTTACTTCCAGTTAAATCCAAGATACTTTGTCTGAGTTCAGAAACGCTATCTGCCATTCCGTCAGTAGACTCTCCTGCCTCTTCTGCTTCTGTTTTGGCCGCACGAAGATACATGGAAACCGTCTTCATAGTTGTACCAACTTTTTCTGGGTCTTGTACCACATCGTTTGCCGCTGTTACTAAGGCGATAGACTCATCGAGAGAGTTCCCTGCCGCTTCAAGTGAAGATGCCGACCGTAAGAGTGCTTCACCAACACCTTCTGATGAGATAGCGAAGTTATTGCCTACCTCATTGAATTTATCAACGATAGACATCGCATCTTCTGCTTCAATACCAAATGCCTTCATGGTAGAGATGATAGACTCTGATGCCTCACTAATGTCGGAGATTCCATCACCTACGTTTTTGTATATGATAGCGGAGTCAGCAAGAGCGGTCGCCTCATCTATAGAGTAACCCAGTCTGGCAAAATCCGCTGTGGCGGTTACTGTGTCGGCAATGGTCGCTCCGAGTTCTTTTGAGCGAGTACTAGCACCCTTTAGGAAACTAGCGTATGTAGCGTCTGTCTCGTCTGTTACCTTCTTAAGTTCCGTCATCGCAGTGTCGATGTCTCTCACTTGCTGTAACATCTGCTTGCCGTATTGTATAGCCTGCATAAAGATTTTTGAAAGACTCAAATTTTGTAACTCATTTTTAGCCCTTTTTAATACAGTAGACAATAGACTGAGACCATACGTCCCGTCCTTTTTTGTTACGTCTGTACTGCTTTTTTTTGTTGCGAGAAGTTGTTTTTGAGCAACGATTATCTTCTTTATCGACTCTTCCGTGCCATCGTACCCGTCTTGTGCGTCTTTTAGTGCTTTAATACAATTGCGGAGATTATTATATGCGGACTGGCTACTATCGCTCATCGAATGCTGTGCTCTCCTCATCTTTTCGAGAGCGGATTCTGCTCTGGCAATGGAAGCGGTAGAAGACGTGACTATATCTTGATACGAATTCATCTTTGCAATTGTTGCCTCGAGGGAAAGCTTCACGTCTCTTTCGGCATTACTAAGCTTTGCTTGTGTCTTAGCCAACCGAGACAAGATTGTGGAACGCTCTTCATCAGACATTTTTGCTAGAGCTTCTGTACTCGTAAGTTCTTTCATGCTAGTGGTCGCTTTATTTATCTCATCCGCTAGTTTGGTGTAGGCACCAGAACTAGAGGAGAAGTTCGCCTTACCGACAGTACCAGAAATATCGGAGCTTCTAACAGACATTGATTTTGTCAGCTTTATATACTTGGAAAGCATGTCATAGTAGTTCGATATAGACTTCTTGGCTTCGTCGAAACCGCTCGTGTCAACGTCTATCTTCTTTTTTGATGTAGCGTTCGACAAAGATTTTACCTGTGATTTTATGTCTGCATCGTCTATTTTCAAAGAAGCGGTGAGTTCAACCGCAGTCTTATTAACAGTATTAAGCACTTTGTTTATATCTGCTTTAATTTGGGCTATACTGGCATCGGTGTCGAGACCTGCAAGTAATAGAATATCTGCCACTAAATCACCGTCCTTCGTTAAAATATGAGACTGACTTACTAGTCAGTCTCATATACTATTTGTTAATTTTAATTTCTTGGATTCTATATTCTTTTTGTTTCTTCGATAAAAACTCGTCGACTGCATTTTCCAAAAAATGGGTTCCCAATATCTGCGTCTTGCTATAGGTGTATTTTCCGTGCCACTTACCATATACAGGAGCCATATTATGGTCTACTCCGTCGTTCAGTAGTAATACAATATCATTAATGCCTCCGTAGACCTCTGGGACAAGAGATGGTCTATATGAGTCTGTCGTGAACCAAACTCTAATTTTATTTACTCCATCACGCACGGGAATGACGGTATAGCCCATACCAGACAAAGAAACTTTTGCTCTTTCTCCAAAAACTGGACTGCTTTGAACATAACTTTGTACTGTAGCAATGAAATCCTGTGCTATTGTGTCTGGTGGAACACGCTCCATTTTTTTTACGGCGTCTTCAACTTTTGCATCAATAGATACTTGATTAATTTTAATAGTATTTGGCAACAAATCACCTCTAACCCATAATTAATCTAGCTGAGTGCTCTTCTTGCGGATTCTTTTGTAAATTTCATAATTCTACCTCATTCAGCTTCCAGCGGCTCTTCTTCCACAATTAAAGCGGCTTCTTCATTCCAGTCTTCTGGCGCATTAATCATCCTCCAATTTCCACGTTCGGCAAAATCGTAAACGGACGAGAGCAGAACGGAGGAACACATTGATAATCTTCCCCTGCGTAAATCTTGTCGTTAAGCTTAAGATGCGTTGTAGGAACTACAATCAAGTATTTATCGTCCGTTGTCGTGTAGGTTGACGTGCCAATTGCATTACCCGACAGGCACAGCGAAGAATATTCTTCCGTTTCGTCGGTGAATGTGTATCGGCGCATTTCATCTGTGCCGTCTTTAGGCAAGTAGAATTTGTTGATAAAGTCATATTTGTTCATAGAGACACTATGAGACGACGCTCTTAACGGTATTGCTTTACTCGGAACTGACCACCCAAATGTGTTACTTACTGTTGCAGTCATGCCCTCGTTACTATCAACTGCTTCGGCACAGAAATATTTAACAGCGTCAAGAGATTGTAGCTTTTTCACGATTGAATAAGCATTCATCATCATTTTTACCGCATTCTCTTCATCTTCCCAGAGACTTTCAACGTAATCCGAGTCCCACCCATTATCATCATTCGAAGGAAGCATAAACATTATCATAAGTGGAGGAGTGAGGTAGTTCATAGTATCCAAATCAAACCTATCATTGCCAAAATTAGATAATCCGTTTGTGTATAATACACCTGGATTTTCTCGAATATAGAAAGGATACACGTCTCTATTGTCAGCCGTTCCCTCGTTGTAATTTGTATACACACTTCCTGAAACAGAGTTTGTCAAATTATCAGTAACTTTCCAATATTCAGCAGGAATGAAGCATGGTTCGAGCATGCTGAACAGCTTACTTTTTGTAATATCCCATTTTGTCCAGTCCCACTCAGGTGACAGTCTTTGAATCATAGAAATATACTCCATAGTATATGTATTCAAAGTTTCAAAGGCATCGATATAAAAACGGATACTACCTGATTTTACAGATACTTTACCCAAGGTCTCATCGAACGTCACGCTAGTAAGCGAGTCAACCAATCTGGCGTCCATACTGTCTGTGCTGTTGCAATCGTCATACAGATCTGTGCGATAGAACGTTGGTGGTAGAAGAAGACCCCAGTCACTTGGAACATAAACCACGTCAACCGCCATGTCCTCTTCTGGATTTAAAGTAAAATTAGCAGATACAGTGTAAATATATTCATCTGTCTTTGTGATAGTAAAATTGTCGGTTAGGAGAACTCCGTTCAGGTTAACAGCCAAACAAGCACGAGCGAGTTCAGACTCTTGGTTTGGGAAAATAGTTACAGTAACTAGTTCTTTGCTCGTGTCAATCTCTTCACCGCTGTGAATAACAATTGACGTGTCCATTAAATAATCTTCAGTGGTTGGATATACGTCCGAACTGTAGTTAGACATTGCGTATTTAATCTGTATTGCAGTATGCGAGTCTCCGATATCATCAAACAATATTTCGTTATAAATCAGTTTCTTTGTTTCTACCTGACCGCCACTTGAAATTTGCCCAATTTGCTCAACAAATCCATCAGGGAACGCTAATAAGTCTTCTTTTTCGGTCTTTGCTCTGATAGCATCGGCTATACTTTTTAAGTTGCTATCTAATAATTCAGAATCTACCATTTTATCAAACGCCATCAATAACTACCCCCAGTCCATGTGGCTAATTCGTCCGCTTCACCACTTAAAATTGATTTTAAACACCCGATACGGACAGATGTTGTAGTCCGTATTTCGTCAGAGTACACTCCAATTTTGAACCACCTTGTATCTGTCATGACAGGAACCGCACACGTGTTCCCTGTAAAAGAAACATCAATGTACTTCTCTCCGTAAATGAATCGGGCTGTTTTCGTTTCAATTTCGTCCCACTCTGCGTCAAACTTAAAGTTGACCTCATAGTCGTTGTTACCGCAGATATAGACTGTTTTATCCGTTTGCTCTGCAACATGGTCGGTAACTCTGATATTAATTACGTGGCTCATTAGTTCTCTCACCCCTTATACTTTCTGGCCTTACCGTTGCGGCAATACGCTTTCGCTATTTTTATCCTCCGCATCGCCCTTCATTTCGTAGAGCTTGAGTGCTTTGTCGCTTGATACGTCAATGTCGTTGACCGTTTCCATGAATTGCTTAACCGTAGCTACGTTCTCTTCTGTAAACATTTCATTCGCTACATCTTGCATCTGAGAAAACGCATTAACGACATCGGACATCTGTTTGTAAATTGCACTGGAACTACACTGAAGAACATATGAAATCTTTGCATCAATTGCTTCTCCCATACTCTCCAACTGGCGAGAATCAACGCAAGCAGTAATGACACAAATAAGTGAAGAACAATATGAAATGAGATATTGCTTACTAAAGTCTTTCGGCAACGTGAGGTTGGTATACATTTTTATGACTGCTAAATTGTAACTGGGGACTCTCCATTCTGGCTTATATTCTCCTGTGTCTTCGTCAACGCACCAAGAGACAACCGTATTAACAAAATTTAGCATCTCTGTTACACTGAGACGCTTTTTAACGTGAATGTTTAATCCGTTCCATTGCACGTCAGTTTCGCCAACCAAGTCTTCACCTAATGCGTTCATTAAATCTTTAATCGCAACTTTCTTTGACATACTCGTTCTCCTTTAATTCTTTGCGTTTGAACTTTGTACAAACACCGTTAACAACCTCTTCTTGTATTCTTCCTTCTGCCGCTTTTTTTCGTACACTACAATTCCGAGTGCCTCTCGCACAGTCGGTGCACCTAGACGCAAAAGCGTCATAGTGTGGAGCATCTTCAAAAACCCCTATGTAATTTACAGGGTGTATGTGCAACTCAATTCGAGGATTGTTCTTGTCGTAATACACCGCTTGAACTCTCTCGCAAGCAACATTGTCGTCTTTCCATATTTTTTGCGTGTCCGTAATTGAGTCCAACATAACTTTAAAATAGTTAGAACTATCCATATCAACACGAGGGAAATAAAAAATAGCATCTACATAAATATGTTTATTGTCTGAAATAGGTACTGTCCACTTTTGCTCTTCGACTTCTTGTGTGACATAGTTGGCAAATTCTGCTCTATATTTTAAAGCTTCTGGCGTTTTATACGACATAGCCATAGGACGTCCATTCTTCATGATTGCTCTATATGCTAAATAATGGTTTACAGACGGCGGTATCTTACTAACGAGATATAAATCGCTTCCCAACATATCACCTCAATATTAATTAGGCTCTCTCCACAAAAATGGGAGAGAGCCTATGGCGTTATACGTTTTCATCTGTTGGCTTATCAACCAACTTAGCCTTTTCAAATTTGACGTTTTTCTTTGCCTGCTTTTTAGGTTCTTCAACAATCTCGCCACGAGCAATCTGAACCTCTCTTAAATAGGTTGCACCATGCTCTGGACAGCACGCAACATCTTGATATCTAAAAACACCAGATGGGCGAACCGTGTGGCAGTACTCGTATTCCTTCCCACAGACTTTACAAATACGTGTCCCGTTTGGCATAATCAATCCTCCTTTCACCAATCAGGGCACTACGTCTAGTAGTGCCCATTGTTGAGGTGTGATTAAGCAACATCTTCTGTATTAGCACCAAATACAGTGTAAGACCACAGCTTGCCACCCGCTCCGCAAGAACCCGCCAAGGCTTCTGCGTCAAAGGCGTGAACGGTCTGGTCATCGCCCAATTCCAGAGAGAATTCTCCAGAGAACTTCGCCTTCGGGATAAAGAACTGAATTCTATATACATTGGAGCACTTGTCTTCGGCGAGGGCATCAACGTATACCATGGCCTTACCAGAGTAAACATCGGACTGGTTGTCAAGTACATCGGCAGTAATCTTTCTCTTGTAGTAAGCAACTACTTCGGTGCCGTCAGCCAGACCAGAGAAGGTGAGTGCTTTGGTGGCAGGAGCATAGGCAAAGCTTCCTGTTGCCGCAGTAGCCGCCTGTGTTAAAGCGTCTCCAAGAGTGCCATCTGCGTTGCGTACATATAGTGCTTCGATTTCGGCACCCGTAGTGCCAACAGCCTTCCAAGTAGTAGTGGCCTTGTTACTGGCAACGGTGAGATAGTCGTTCCACATAACTTCGGTAGTTTTGTTTTCAAAGGATCCACCAGTCTGTAATTCGAGCAAACCACCAGAAACAAGTCCGTTCGTGCCAGAAATGGTTACGGTCTTGTTTCTATCGAGTGTAGTGATTTTTCTGCCCTGTTTACCAGTAATATCATTGGAATCCTGAGCCTGTTCTAAGGTAAAGTCCTGAAGCTCGTCCAGAGCAAATTTAAAATTGCCAGTAGCAATATCAAAGACGGAAATAGTCTCCAAGCTAGTAATTGCGAGGTCGTTGATATTCATAAACATATTCCTCCTATTATTTGTGTATGAGCCAATTAAAATCTTCTTTGCTCATATGTGTTGTATCGATTGTGCCTGCGTAAACGCCAGACATTCTATGCTCATAGTCAACCTTGTAAATAATCTGGCTAACACTTTCATTAAACTGATATATTGACATATCTTTAACTGTCTCGTAGTTGTATTTAAACTGCTCAGTATTAACCATGGCAACTATGAGGGACTCAAGCTGAGAGTCTTCCTTCTTGCGTTTTCTCCGCTTCTGTTTGATTCTCTCTCTTTGAATCATATAATCTTGTGCTTCTTTATTTGCGGGTCTCTTTCTGTTCTTTTCTTGATGTAAGATTTTGCGAAACGCATTGGCTACCTGTGCGTGGATTGCTCTGTCAATTGTAATGTCATTCACTGGGTCATATAAAACTAGTGTTTGGTTCTGTTCGTTAACAGCCAAATCAAAATTGTTTAGGTCTAGGTCTCCAAATAGGAGAGAAGTATCTCTCCCCTTAAGTCCATTGAACAACATAAGAAACAATTCATATTCATTGATTTCTGTAAAGTCAATACCGATGTCGTCTAATTGAACCATGAGGTCTATCGGCATCGATGTGAAGACAGAGACGTCTCCGTAGTAGTCGTCTTCGTTATCGAGAAGTTGCCCGACTGTGGGGATGACCACGCTGATATAGTCGTTTATTTTTATACTCCTCTGATAGAGCAAACTTTGAGTGGACATTATGGTTTCTTCCTGTTAGACGGAGTGAATTTGTTAGGGTCGTAAGTCCTATTGAATTCCACAGCGTTGAACACCATAGCCTTACCCTGAAAGTCTGTCATGGGAGCAAAACGGCTAATGGAATACAACTCTAGTTCTCCGAGACCGTATTTTCTGCTTCCATTAATTACCTTGCAAATTTCCGAGCACAATTTGTCAGTTCTTACTCCACCTTCTGGCAATCGTAATAGGCTTTTGTGGGTCATAACCCACACGTACAGAACTGGTTTAATGAATGGCTTTCCGAGTGACTGCGTAACATCTACATCAAAACAAACAATTGTTTTGCCATGCTCAACGGTGTTTGGCACGTACTCACACGGAAACACCTGCTCATAAGCAAGTTGAGCCGCATCTTCTACATCAACGTTCTCGTTAATGGGATTTACAATTTCTCTGTTCGTTAAGATGTCTTCCATGAGCTGATTTTTATAATCGTAAAAATCTTCGAGTTGCATTTACAGCCACACCTTCTTTCCACTCTCATCTATGTTGTTGGTAGGGTCAATTACTGGGTTATCATCTATTGCTTTGTTCGCATCTTTATATGGAGACCTTGGAAAATGCTTGTAGTAATCAGCTATTCCAAGTTCCATATCATCATCTTCCGTAGATACGACTTCCTGCAAAACGAATTTGTAAACGCCATCGCCCTGATATACAAGCCCCGTTTTAAGTGGCTTTGTCAACAGATATGCCAGTTTATCTGTTGAATCTGGGTCGTCAATGAGAAATCTACTTTCCCTGCAAAACTTTATAGTGTCTTCGTTACGAGCAATTGTCATTGCTATACGTGAGTCACCACGAGTGACAATGAACTTTCTATCCTCGTATTCGCCAGTTAGATATTTTGTTCCGTCCTCTATGATGCACCACTGTTCGTGAATAATATCATCGTCATCAACCCACTTGAGCAAATGGTTACACTGCGTAAGTTTCGCTCTACAATAAATTTCTGCATTCGCATCTCGCTCCGTGACAAGCCAGTATTGCCCCATCCACGAAACGAGTGACCCACATCTGATATCTTCTTCTGGCATGGAGTAAATAGTCTTTTCGTTGAGATTGTCAGAGTCGGTAATCGCAACTTCTCTATCTTCTCCATCTATATCGACAAGATGGTAGGACAGTGTACTACGCAACTTGTTGTTTAAATAACGAACCTCTCTGTTGAAAGATGCCTTACGTTTTGTTTCTCCGCTTGCTTCAATCCTTCTTTGATAGGTATCCCATGCACTCACGTAGCCACCTCCTCAAAGTAGGTCGCTTCTAACTGATTGCAAATTGAAATGGCACGGAACACATCTCTTCTAACTTCTTTCATGGAACAATCTGGGTGGTCGATGAGATATTGTAAAAGAGATAAAAGTGTTAGGTAAAGGGAGTCTTCCTGACACGCTGTGATTAAACTTTGGCATCCGATTAATTCCCTCTGAAGACTTCTGAGATACCTGTCCAATGATTCTTCTTGATTTTCCCTCATTGGCAAAATCTTAAAGAAACTATTGACAAGCTTCTTGAAATAGTTTTTAAGAAGCTTGGCGTCAACGAAGTCCCCCGTTGAAGTAATAACTGTCATAAATGAAGCTCACTCAAATCATTGTGATTATACGAATACTCCCTAATCATTTGTGTATAATCCTTCTGTGCTTTGGTATATGCATTGCCAACCCTGAGAAGCAATTCGGCAGGGGAGTATGTCGTAAAGTCGTTTGTGTTTAAAAGATTTTGTAACAACTCCTGTTGGTATACATATGGCTTCAACCATTGGACAATCATTCCTTCGGAAATAATATCAACTAGCTCATCAACATCTTCGTCTGAAAAGTCAAGTTCAATGACTCTATCCGTATCATTCTTAGCAGAGACTAAATCATATTTGCAATTCTTTTTGAACGCACTTATTGCTCTGCTCAAGAAACCGTCTACGATAGACTGCCTATCTTCTTCAGCCAGATTGATAAACTCGAACTCGGAAATTTTAGAGAGGAACGCTCCTGTGAAAGCATCATAAGAAATGCTCATAAGCCCTCCTTAATTAGCTGTCTAGTCTATCTACGAATTCCGTGTGAAGAGCCTCTTCTAGAGCGTCAATTGTTTTCATGGAATCAATTTCACCGTTCAAGATGAGCTGTCTGGCTCTATAGCTGACAGACAAAGCCTGGCCTTTAGACATTTCTCCAATCAGCTTCTTGATTTCTGCGGGAGATTTTTTAAAGATGTCGTCAAAGTCATCAATGCTCAATGCATGTTTATAGAAATTTCTAATTCCGAGATAGTCAATTACCCAAGAGTAGTCATCATCGAACATGAACCAGTTGCTTTCAAAGAAAACTTTATGTGCCGCCTTGGCATTTCTTAGTTCTCTGATTTCCATTTCTTGCTCGTCACCATAGTCCTCCCATACATACTTTTCACCCTCACGGGTAACGTATACGAGACGACCATGGAATCCGTTCCGCACTGGAACGTATTGAGATTGGTCAACGTCCTTCGGAGAAAACTTCTTTTCTGGCTCTTTGGTCTCCTTAGTTTCAACCGAGTTCTTCGTAGTAGAAGAAGCTTTTGCTTTTGTATTTGCCATAAAATAATCCTTTCATTCAAATAAGGGAGGACAGTGACGCCCTCCCCAAGTCAAGCACTCTGCTATTGCAATGTGCAAAACATTAAGCCATAGTGTAACGACCAATACCCTCGTTGGCGGCAAGGACGATACCCAGACCATATTTCTCTCCAAACAGATATTCCTGAGTGAGGTCTGCGTTATCCATCGGGTCACCCATCAATACAATCGGGTCACCTTCATATACGCACTTAATCGGTTTGCTGTCGCCTGCGATAATGGTCAGTACATTATCGTCCATAACGAAATCAGTAGTGCCAATCTTATGACGCTGAGGAACTGCAATCATCGGGTTGCCATAGAACTTGCCGATATAGCCCTGTTCAACCATGTTGTTCTTGGCTTCGTCAGACAAAGCGGCACCCTTCAGAGCACGAAGAGCTTTCTTAGTGCCTACAATGGAAGCAGTCTTACCACCAGAAGCGGCTTCAACATGAGCAACCAAGTCGAGCAGGTCGTCTTCAGAGTAGGTTCCTGCGGTCGGGAAGTAGGTAACGCCGCCGAGTTGTTCGGCGGTTGCACCATTCCACAGTGCAAAAATGTCGTCGAGCAATCTGCGTTGGAATGCATCTGCTACCTTAGTAATCATTTCATTGAAATCTACACGACCAGACAGAACTCTATTCAGTTCTTCGTAAATTCTTACAATCTTCAGTTCTGTCGGGATAGCTACTTCCTTAGCTCCACCGAGTCTCTGGCGACGAACACCCTGTGTGCCGTCTGCGGCTTTGGCTACAACGAACAGAGTGTCATCTTCAATAACGAACAGGTTCTTGTCTCCTTCAGCAACGTTGCGGAAGTCAACCAGAGCCATAAAGAAGTCGTTTTCGGTCAGAGCCTCAACAACGGTTACATTCAGTACTTCTTCAACGAGGGTAAAGAGTCCAGAACATTTACCGTCACGGATAGACTTGTAATCAAGATAGGTCTTGCCATTGTTGGCTTCAACCAGAGCTTTACGCAGTACTTCCTGAGACTGCGCAACAGAATATTTCTCTACGGTGCCTTTATAGGCATCGACAGCGAGTTTAACAATATCTTTTACTTCTGCCATTATTTATCCCTCCTTTGATTAGTTAACTTTAATAACGTAGTAGGTGTATCTGCCTGCAACGTCAACAGCAATAATTCTACCAACCTGAGTGGAATCAGAGGTTGCAGAAGCGGCAAATGCAAGCTTCGTGCCTGCGGCAAGCTCTACGATGTTTCCAACAGCGGGTGTTCCATTGCCAGAGAAGGCTTCAGCAGTTACGGAGAATGTATCTCCAGAGTGGATATGATAGCCACGGCAGATAGCGTCAGCTTCGTTGACAAATTCATCAAGGTTGCGTTTTCTTTCGTCATACATTGTTTCAACGGAGGCAACCAGAACAACATCTTCGATAGCAGTGTTGGCGGCAACATTTCCACCAACATAGATTTCACGTTCACCTTCTACAAGTGCACCGAGCTTTAATACGTTACCGTTTTCGATAGCGGTTGCAGTGCTACCGTCGGCACCCATGTATTTAACAGATACGAGCTGACCTCTTACGTCGGTGCCAGCCATATTATCTGTTCTTACTACAGCGTAGGACATAATCTTTCCTCCTATTTATTATTGATATTTTTGGTCATACTTCTCGAACAGACCACCATAAGGGCGAGGTTGAATTTCTTCCTTATTTACTGGAACTCTGATGTGAGAATATCTGGAGAACTTTCGTTCTGGCTTTTCAACATTTCTTCCACGAATTGCAAAGCATTTTTCTTCAAGGACTTCAATGTCGATATCTTCGGAACTTGCTTTTAATGCTTCAAACTCTTCAACACCATTGAGGTCTGTAAATTCTGCGAAGATTTCTTCTCGCTTTGCTTCCAATGCCATGGCATCTGCGTTTTCTTTAAATTGGCGAAGTTCGCCAAGCTCTTCTTCCATAGATGCGATGGTCTCGGAGGCTGTCTGGTATTTGGCTTCCACATCGGCATTGTTTGTCAATTTTTCTTCAATCTCGTTAAACATAGACTGGATTGGGCTGAGAACATTATCGTCTGGTTGTTCTCCTTCCTCAAAGTCCGTGATGTCAAACTTCTTCCTTTTCTTAGAGTCAAAGTCAACTCTTACGGCATCACCGTCTAATGCATACTCGAAACCATATAACAACCAATCTTCAGTGTCCCATGCATAAACTAAAAGCTGTTCTACGTCATAATCGACCATGCAGTATTTGTGTTCGGCACCCCAAGGTTGGTCAATCGTAACAGTGCCAAGACAACGCCAGAGTTCTTCTCTGATATTGCTCTCAAGTTTATACTGCTCGTTTGCTGTTTCTTGGTTCTCGTTAACTAAATTAGTTTGAGCTTCCAATACCTCATCTCCTCCTTCCTTCGTGTTATAGTTATTGTCAACTTCATTTGAAGTAGCAATCTGAGAATAATAGGCTCCAATTTCTTCCATCATCTGAGAAAGTTGCTCCTTAAATTCCTTCGCATTTTGAGAGAAGTTGAGAGAAGCACTTTCAAAACATGGTTTACAACCAATTAAAGCGAATGCATTGAATTCAAAATCTTTGATGTTATAAACCTCGTCAACGAATTCACCATCTAAAATTTTGATTTCCATTGACTGTGCCGAGAACCCATTTGTCTTAATTCTTTTGTATGTTTCTTGACGCTTCCACAATAAAGCATCAGCACAGAGATAATCGTGTTTAACACCGTTTTCTTCCTCTACTGTTTCCCAGAAAACGTTTGCACTTTCTGGGATTACACCAATCGGCTGAGTGAGGTTGACTAGGTTCATAGAACCGTCTTCGCCACAAACAACCTCCACGTCGTGCCCACCAATCGAATCCGTCTCTCGGTCGTAGTGACACACAATGGGGCAGTTGTAAATTGTTTTCAGACACCGCTCAAACACTTCTTTGTCGATACGTGTCTTATTTCTATTCTCCCCTGCGTATGCAATACGCAACACACCAGAGTCGAAAGAAGAATTCACATCACACAAATTGGATAAAGAAGAGGAGTACGTTAAGGTAATGACCTTGTCCATTTAACCCTCCGTAAATGTAATAATGCATTGGTCTGCCAAAGAATAATCCTTGCCATACACCAGAGAATATGAGGTCTTAATGTCTTTCTCGATATCCCCTGCACCAGAACCTTTTTTGTTCGCAAAGATATAACATATATCCTGATTCTCCATGATGCAATGGTATCCTAAGTCAATAAGAACCTTAGCTGTCTCTTCGTTAAATACATAAATGAATTTGTTCATTCTCCGTTACCTCATTCGTTTTCTCTATTTGTCTCCCTACTGTCGCTAAGTTCTCCGATATCCTTTTCTGGTGCACCTGCTTCTTCAGAACCTTCAAGTGCTTCTGAGCTTGTATTATTTGAACTCTTAAGCGGAACTAAGTCTTCCTTTAGACCAAGAACCGTGTTCTCTAAGAAATTCATGGAGTCAAACTCTTCTTGTCCAAGCCCTTGGGAAGCGGCATACATCATTACGGTTGGCAACCCGTATTGAGCCGCCTTAAGATATTGGTCTCCGATTTCCTTTCTGTTGAAAGGAGAACTATCGATAAACGTGACTTTAAAGTACTTGCCATAAGATTGAGCATGAATAAGTCGATTAATGACATCTTCAATACTTTTAACGATACCAAACGTCATGGCTTGGTCTGCTTTGATAGATAGCAACAAAGCATTAGCAGAAGCCTTGTCGTTATTAAATAAAAGAGAGGATACACCCGCAGAAGAGAAGATTGTTTCTTCAGCTTCCGCAACTGTATCCGTGTCCTTCGTATTAGACTTCTCAAAGCTAATCTTTTTGATTTCCATAGGGGATAGGGTAGAGCCAATTTCTTCTGGGATAACAGAGTCAAGGTTTTGCCAGAAACCCTTAGCCTTGTCATAATCCAGTAACCATTCCCCTTCGGAGTTCATTGGCAAACGGACATCTAAAAGAGCATAATTCTCAAGAGCTGTCTTTGTAGCCTTCATCTGCGTGTAATCTTCTAAATCATAGATGTTACGCAGAACTCCAGAAAATGGTGGGATAGCGTAATCAAGGATATCTGTGTTGCACTTTACAGCGAAAGAGTTTGGAGAGTCTAGCTCAATCCAACGGTTACGTCTGTCGTTTCGGTAAAGTTCATACTTAGTCTGGAACTCGGTTGGGTAAAACGGCAACAGGCTTGAGTTAGAGTTGAAATACGAGAAGTCGAACGTTACATTCAAAACGCCTTCCTCAATAGTAGAGATTGAGCAATAATCGCTTGGCAACTGCTGAATTATAATGCTGTCGTCTGTAACCCAGAAAGTGCCATAAAAGACATCTTCTCTAAGACATACAGTCAGTATTTTCGGGAGTTGAGAACGAACATTCATCGCAGACATCATGTCTAACACTTTGCGATAATTCGTGTTCGTGGTTTTAACGTTTGCTTTCTTAGGGTCAATCTTATACGGAGAGACATAATACGAAAGGTCGGTAAGCCCAACAAAATATTGTATAATTCTTCTGAAATGGGGGCTGACGCCATACAAATAAATAACCGCTCTACGCAGGTTCTTCTCATTCTGATATGGGTTAGACAAATACGTGTTGATGTCATCTTTCGAGTAAAGATAAAAGCTAGGGGAAGACGTGTTGTTGTTTAAATCTCTGAGTGTCAGTCTGCTTTTCTTTGCGGCAAACGTGCTTGGTGGTCTTAAGTTATCAAACTTGATATCTTTAGCTTCTCCAACTTGCCTTTCCTTTTTGTCCATAACTTCTCATCTCCTTTCTGCTAGAACTTGGTGGCTTGATAATAAATTGGTCGGCAGAGCCAATGCTGTTTCTCTTGTTCTTGTTTGCTTTGCTCTCAATCTGCATCGCCACATAATAGTTGTATGAAAGAGAAGAATACCTATCCTTTCTCATACCTGCTCTTTCATATAGTTTTACTTTTCCACCATTCTCTTCATGCAACAACTTCGTGAGTTCATCTACAAGAAGTGTCGTATGAATATATGGTGCTTTGAATTTCATTTGCTCGGCAGGAGACAGAGAAGAATATCCCTTTATTTCTGACAGTAATTCGTCCGCATCATATTCTGTAGTGAGCAATCGAATTCTGCCGCTCCTGAAACCTTCTCTTGTCAAAAACGCCGCATCGCTGTTAAACTGAGCACTTGCCTTAATAGCCCAAATAACCTTCTCGGCACCAACAACCGAACAACGAGATGCCATTTCAGGATTGTTGCAACACGATATGGCGGGATACAGCACACCAGTGTCAGGGTCTACGATGTCATTAGTCAGTGCGTCAAAACAACCTAAGCCTATACCCGCAGTATCCAAAACAAGATAGTCACAACTATACTCTTCAAAGTATCGCCTGATTGTTAGTGCTTCTTGGTCTGTTTTGAACCCTTCGTTTGCGTCTGGAAACACAAAATTGCAAGTATATCTTCCAGACTTAGAAGGTATCATCTGATTAATGAAGATGGCGGTTGCGTCGTTGTCACGCTTCTTGCTCGACATAAGTGCAATATCGGCAGATAATATGCGAATCTCTCCTGCTTGCTTCGGTGGTATCCGAATCTTCTTTGAGTCGCTGACCTTAGACGATAGACTATCTGGGAGCATTGGATACTTTATTGTTCTGTTTTTTGAAATAACATTAAAATCAAAGAAAGCCCCGTCGGTACCACCGTACCACAGAGCTTCGTATTCCATCTCAAACCGTATTTGGTTAAAGTCAGCTTCCATCATTTCGTCTATTACAATATCTTTATCAATTAGACCTTCCGCTAACGCCAATTGATAGGGAAGTCCACAAACAAACTGATGTTTGCTCTCATCTAGCATCATTCTGAACGTATCTAAGCACTTGGTATAACTCCAATGGTCTTTGAAATACGCTGACGAAAGATACATAATTTTGTTTTGCTCTTTCCCGTAAGCCGCCATTCTCTCATCTCTTTTTAAGTTTTGATATGGAGGCATACGCTTTTGAGTTAGAAATTTTCTCAAAATGGTATCAATCGTTTCTTTAGAAACAAGGCGATACTCATCAATCAGCAACAACGTTGCTCTGTTACCACGTGCAGACTCACCTGCGGTAACAACTTTAATATAAGAACCATTTTTAAACGCAACGATAGCATTCGTCCCGTTTACCTTTGTCAACTTATAATCTATCTCTAAAGCCAGTTCGGGGGAGCGGGGAATAAGTTCGAGCATTATTTTTTCGAGCACATTGATACTCTGCCCACGAGTACCAGAGGCGATACATATCTTTTGCCCAGGATATAAAATTGCTTGAATTACGCAATATACTGCACTTAAAAACGATTTGCCGATGCCTCGACAGCCAACGAATACGACCGTACTACTGCGAGACATCTCATTCAGAAGTATTTTTTGAAACAGATGTAAGTTGAGATGTAAATAATCTTTTGCAAAACGATGAGGATTTGCACGATAGTACGCACAATAGGTAGCGGCTCCTTCGAGAACCTTTTCTCTGCGTTCGCTCGTCACTCTTCAGAAACCTCACTGCCGCTGAAGATGTCTGCTAAAAAGTCCTCATCATCATCTTCTTTATACTCTGGATGTTCTATTCGCATCCTATCAATCGTTTCGTCATACAATTTAGAATATGCACCCTTAAGGCCAAGCATCTTTGCTAAGTGCCCTCTCATCCATGTATCAACGTATGCACTGACACCGTCTACATCTGCTAACTCTGGGTCTACTTCTGGTACTGGTTTCCCTTCTTCCCACTCCTTTATCCACAAACCGAACGGTCTTTTTTCGTCGGCATCAGAATTACTTTCCTTCTGTTGAGCGGGTTTAATATTTAAACTGCCAAGGAGGGTATTCAGGGCATTAACACTTTTATCAATAGATTTACCTGCCGCACTGTCTCTGGCAATACCTACCTCAAGATTGCATATCTGCCTTATAAGTGCTTCAGAACCAATGTCGATTTCTGTGCCCGCAGGAAGCTTAGACGTGTAGTAGTTTCGCCTTTGTTCCAACTCCGCATACATAGATGGGGAATAACCAGAACCCCAAAAGGCAATGACGTCAGGGGATACCTTTGGTTCTTCTTCCTCGTCTTTCGAGGTTTGAACGGCAGTCGTTGTTTCTCCATCCCCAGTAAGAGTCGGGAAATACCACAGTGTACCTTCAGCACCTAGGGTGTCATCGTAACTGTTCCCTTCGTAACTGCCAGTATTAGTTCTCGCAATATACGCCGCCATTACAGTCCTAGTCTTGTTCTTGCTCATCACATAATCAAAGACTGAGTCACTCCAGTATAGGTCTAGTTTCCTACACGTCTGGCGAACCGCAAGCCTTGCGTCTTGGCACTGGGACAAATATCTGTTATAGACTGCTTCAACACACCTTGTACACCACGGCAAAAAGCCAGTACCTCTATACAGGGAGGCACGACAAACATAAAAGTTGCCTTTCTTTCCTTTAAATGTAGCTCCACACCTGGAACAGACGATTGCCTCGTTGCTGAAGTCTATGCTCATAACTCATCATCCTCATCATCGAAGTACTCGTCTAAATACTCTTCTCTAGGCATAGAAGACACTTGTTCCTCGGTTTTGCGGTCACTTTGCCTAGAACCATAGATACTGGCACATCTCTTAAGGTCAGTCCCGTATCTGAACTTGGGAAGATACATTCCTTCAACATCAATTCGTTCACCCGTTTCTGGATGATATACATATCTAGGCTTTCTATATTTAAGGCTTAGTGCACCGAAACCATAGACGTTGACTTCTTCCCCGTCTTTCAACGCTTCCTCAATCACGTGGATGAGTGCATCTAAAAATACCTCGGCATCTGCAATCGTGTATCTGAATTCTCTATTCGCAGGCTTTACAGAAAACTGGTGAGATTGACCACCATCTGTTGAAATTGTAAAAACCTGCCTAGGAATAGATACAGATTTCCTCTTGTTGTTAGCGTACAAATACTCGTTAACATTGCTTAATAATTCAACTTTATTCAAGAAATCAACCTTTCCTTCTTAACCCGTTACAGGCTTGACAAATCCTTTTTCTCTATATTCTTGATTTCACCGTTTCCGAAATACATAGATATTTCATCATCGGCGTCTAAATCTTTATATATGTTTACCATGTCGCCGCTCTTCCATGCGACAATCTTCTGTATAACACCATCTGGGATACCTGCCCTCGCAAGACTAGTAGTGAAGAAATGACGCAGACTATGTAAGTAACATGGCTTGCCAGCTATATTTGAATATGTGTTTGACCAACTGTTGGCTGTTGAAATAGGTATGTGCTCATGCGGGTCTGCTCGACTGGGGAACAACCAGTCACTTTCTATGCCGTTCTTTTCCCTACATTGAAGCCATAAGTCAAGATATGGTTGAAATTTTCTGGCTAACGTGTAGCACTGAACATACTCGCCGCCACCACGTCCTTTAGCTTTTATAGGAGAACTCTTGTAGAGAGCACCTTCACAAACAAGGCGAGACTTATCAAAGTCTGACACCTTAAACCTACACAGCTCTGCCTTGCGGCGACCACTGTACATGGCTAGAGCAAGGAAGCACGCTTTGTCATATTTTTCACGCTGAACTAAATTTTGTAAGATTTCCTCCAACTCTTCCTCTTCCCAAACTGTTTTCTCACGCACAGGAGTATTAACTGGATTCTCTACCTTGTTAATGATATTTCTAAAGTTAGGATATTCATCGTCGCAAATATTTTCCAAATAGTTGGACATTGAGGAGAGAGCCGCCTTTAATCTGCGGATACGAGCGGGACTATTCTCATTACTGTTTAGCAACCAGTTTTGATAAGAAACAATGTCCCTCTTTTTCCAATCAACAAAAAACTTATTACTGTTGTGTTGAAGACACCAGACAAATGCAATTTGTATATCATTCTTGTAGGAGGCTATAGTTCCTTCACTTTTCTTTGTAGATTTCAAATATTCCAGAAAATCTTCGAGGAGTCTCGTGTTCTGAGGATTGACTTGCTCTAAAAGTTCTGGGGAGGTTATAGAATTCATTTTTGTCTTTCTTGGCACGAGACCACCTCCTTAACATATCGTTTAATTCTCTCGATTAATAAACGGCACTAAATGAAATAAGTACAAACGACTGTGCTTATTTCATTTTTAATATATGCACGGCCGTTGAGATTAATGCAAACCACCCTGTGTGAACAGGGTGGTTTGGGCATAATATATTCGATTTATGACAAACTATACGCAAGGGGAACATCGTAATGACAAATAATCCCAGTGTCGTCACAGATACACACAGTTTGTTCTGGGGTACCTACAATTCTTTTTTGAACACAGTAGTCGTCCATACCAACAAAGCTACCACTCATCACAGTCTTAATTCCGTTTTCTGAGTTATATGAGTTGTGATGTTTATGACCGAGCAGTACCGCATAAATGTTGTCGTCAATCATTTGCTGAAGACTAGCTATCTTGGCAGGCGAGCCGTCAAAGTCACCGTGCACGACGACATAGGTTTTCCCATACAACCCAAAAGCGGAAATGGTCTCGTCTATACGGTAAATGGAGAGTAGGTGAATGTTTTCAAACTCACTCAGCCTTGCCTTCAAATACCACTCAATTAAATCATCGGCTCTCTCATCATACGGGGCATCCTCTTTCTTCGTAAGCCTGCTATGATTACCCGCTACAGAAATATAACCGACATACTCAAATTGACTGCTCAGCTTGCTCAAGAAATCAGAAATCAGTTCCGACACGCCCATTACTTGTTTAATAACATTCTCTTTGTTTGCCACTTGAATAGGTCTGTGAATGTTACCAGAGATAGAGTCACCACAGTTGTATACATAAACTTTCCGTACCCCGTGCGTGAGTCCGATATCAATAATCTTACTGAGATATGTATCAAACATTCTCGCACAAATTTCTGGACTGTATTCACACCAAATATTATCTACAACCAATCCATAATGGATATCGTTTAGAGAAACAAGCATTGTATTGTCAGAACAGCGCACGGGTGAGAAGGCAGAGTCAAGATAGGTGGGAGGAGTATAGTGTAACTCTGGCAGGTTACTCTCAGAAATTGCAGTCTTGATGATGTCGTTTAGTTCTTCTTGTCTTGTACGGGTTCTCACAACTTTGTTAAATGCAGTTCTCTGGTCTGATAAGCGAATACGCTCTTTCTGAAGTTCCCACATCTTTTCATTGAGTTCTTCTACCAAGTCTTGTGAGTCCATTTGAGAAATAGATTCTTGACCCAACAAATCTAAAGTGTACTTGCTCCCATAAAACATTCTTCTGGCAACGTCACTGGAATAAGACTTACCATATGCCAATTCTGAAAGCTCCGAATAGTCTATGTCCGCTAAAGTCTTATCCACCAATTTGCCATATATAATACGCTTGTGATAGGAAAGAGGTGTTTCGCCCAGATTTTTCTCTAAATTCACAGGACTCCACCTCCCTTACACTGTGGAAGACTTGTTTCTTCTGTAGTTATTAATAAACTTAGAAACCTGTCTTGTCTCTTCACAGTAATAATGATGTCGCTTCGACTTCTTCTTCATAGTACGAACAATATGTGCTTCTGGGAAACGGGCAACAAGAGCCTCTTTTTCTTCCTTATTAATAGCAATCATTAGTTTAAAATCATTCCTTTTCTTCCATTTGGAAATGAACATAGTGCAAACGCTATATTCCCTTCCACTATATACATTGGTGCATCGAACCTCGTAGCCCAGTAGCTACGCCATTTCTCGGACTTCATTTTTCAAGTGACGTTCCGTTTTTGATGTTCTGGCTATTCCGAAATAAAGTACAACTGCACTGTATCTCGGAACAACCAAAGTAGCAAGCATTTTTGAAGTATTAAGACTTTAACGCTTTAGCGTATTAAAGCGTTAAAGCGTCCTAAAGACCGTAGTGCACTAACTGGTAGGGAGCATCATCGTTCGAGATACGCTGTTCTTAATGTTGATTTCTACTGCACACGACTTGCAATATACTTGTCTCCTGCCAGATTTTGGATTCATATATCTGGTAACGAGTCCGCAGTTTTGGCATTCAAAATATGGTTCTCCTATGTATTTCAAATATTGGTAGCCAAGATTTCTGAAATCTGTTATCTCCAGAGCGGTATCACCATCCTCAGAGAATAGCACCCTTACATTTGTGTTATCGACTCTCTTTGAAAATTGCAACATCCCATTATCACGAAGTTCACTATACATAAAGCTTTGTCTTTTTATAGATGTCTTTATGTTTGCCAATGCCATAATTTCATTGTCTCTGTTCGGAACCCACCCGTCACATTTTTCATTGACACTAGTCCAATACTTTGATAAACAAAGTAGGGTGAAGGCAAGTCTCTTTATTTGTTTACCTTCGAGATTGTTTATGCAGTCCAACTCAGGCTGAGTGACCTTTATAGAATCTATACATATGGCAGGGTGTTTGCGTGCGTATTTGAGTGCTCTATCAAGCGTAGAAGACCACTTTGGAATAGAGGCCAGTGGGTCACATCTCAGGAGAAATGTATCTAACATGCTCCTAGTGTCAGAAACAGAATAGCCTTCGTCAAGATAGTATCTTGCTACCCTCTGAAGAGTCTCGGAAGGTTTCTTTCCGAGACTCTTATCTCTTATCATTTCAGACGCCCACTCATGTTCGTTTAAAACAACTCCCACTCATTCACCCCAATTCAGCAGATACTGTCTTATATTTATTACCGCAATACTCTATATCACCATCGTCATCAAGCGTTGGGAAGTAAATTATATTATCGTGTTGAGAGAGCAGTGTGTCTATCATTTCTTCTCCACACATCGTCCATATAAATTTCTTGGCAGAGTCCGTGTTACCGCAAACGTCAATCAAAATGTCACACAAAACGTGACCGTTTTGGCAGATACGCAGGCAATCCTTTTTAAACTCCTCGTTTAGCCTGTGCGACCAACTTTTAAACTCATCCTTATCAACAGTATCATATTTTGCAAATACAGCTAAACTCTTTTGCTTGCTAATATACTCCAAATATAGTTCTCTGATTTCTCTCTTTTGCTTTGCCAAATATGGGACTCCGCACTTTAAATGTTCGTAGCTGAAGCTCTTGTCTCCGCCTCTGGATAAAATGCCATCAAACTCCTCTTCGAACCGCCTGCATATCTTGTTCATAACGCTTGTACCATTGCTGACAGGCATTCTCATATAATAGTATCTGATGAACTCATTTTGACGGTCTGTCCTGTCTTCTTCTGAAATAGCAAGCAATTCGTCAAGCGTTTTATGAAATTCACGCAATGCATTCTTGTTTGTGTTCTTAACATAGGAATTATATGTTTTCGCCAATGCAGGATAAATATACCTCATGAAATATGGTTTTCTGTCTGCAACAATACGCTTGTTGAATTCTCTTGACTCTTCGTCTTCAATCTTATTGGCACTCATCCAATCATGCCAATACCGTGGCATAGGCTTGCAAACAATTCCCTTTGTCTTATCTATGGCGTTCTGTTGATATGTTTGTCCACACTGTATTCTATAAGATAAAGTCTCATATTCTTTGCTATCTTCAGGAAAGAAGGACTGTACATCATACATTGAAGTTATCCAGTTTGTAGTCTGACCGATTTCACTTCCGAACCCGTCAATGTTTGATTGAACGAAATCATCTCTGGAGGCAATAACTTTCTGGGCACTTCTCTGGGCACATACCAAAACGGGAAGCCGTCCGTGTGTTTTCAATAATACAGGATTGTCTGTCAACATTACGCTGTCTCCGTCAAAGTCCATTCCGTTACACGCACTCATTGTATTATCCCATGCATTGAAAATTGTGCACGATGTCATCCACTGATACCAATACGAGGCTTCACGTGTCCGATGTACTTTCATTTTTCTAATATTATTGTGACAAGACATTGGTGCTCTGAAGCACAGAACTTCTCCTTCACCAGAATCTCTCCAATACTGGTTATATATTTCTCCGCTTTTCAAGAGACCTGTTACTTCTAGTGAGAAGATACTTTGACAAAGAGCAAACGGGTCTCCAGATGCAGTAGAGTAATTCCCGTGTACTTTGATTACACCTATTTTGGCTTCGTTAATTTTGTTTCTCAGAGTAGTGTAGATTAGCTTCTGAACATAAGAATCGTTTATCAGGTCGTGGTCAATCATTAGACCCTTAATGACATCGTCCTCTAATTTTTGGACATTGTCCTTATTTAGCCCAGACCCCTTTAAGAACAGAACCGTCTTCCTCCAATCTCCCCCAAGTACCTCCTTAAATTCATTCACACTAGGAGCAATCAGTTCCTCTATCTCGCCATCGGATAGCTGAAAACTCTGAATAAATTGATAGTTAAGAGTTCTCTCATTCTCAAGAGTGTGGGGGCAAACCTTTGTGACGCAGAAGGAATAACCGTTCTCCTTGCAGTGATTGAGATAATCATCACAGCTCGAATAACTTTGCCAGAGCTTCAGCATAGACGTAGTCAATATCATGTCAACATCTCTGATGTCTACATCATTACCCCATGCATCTTTTACAGCATACCCGTCAGCATATGTTTCGCAAAAGTCCAAGAAATTAAAGGTATACACCATGCCTTTCTCGTAAGCATTTCTGGTATTCGCTCCGCCGAGAACATAGTCGAGTCCGAGCACTTCGCTCCATTTGCAAGCTAGGGTGGGGAGGATGAGACCGAACCCATCAGACGCATTAAGATGAACATTATAGCTATTCACTCTTGTCATCTCTGGTTCCCCGTCATTCTCATCAGAAAGGTAAATAATGTCATCTAAGAAGGATGTTTCACAATCAGGGACTACTAATACTCCTCGTGGGTCTGGCACGGGGGTAGAGGCACTGCACACAAGTGCTCTATATGCTTCGAGCTTTGCAGTCACAAACGGTACGGTAGTATCTCTCCCGTTCTCAATTCGCTTTTCTATCTCGTCATGAACTTTGGCACTAACAAATACAATGGTGCTGTTCTTGATACCTCCATTGGTGCCGAGGAGTCTCTCATACCGCACTCCGTTTACCCAGACCCCTTTGAGTGCCTGCCAATAGTCTTTCTCTCTGTCAATAACAATGCACATGTAGTCAGGCACAAAGAGAAGGTCGTCAAGTTCTCTGTATAAATCTCGTACCGCTCTGCGATTGTGAAGATTGTTCTCTTCTTTTTTAAGGAGGCGTATCTCCTTCTTTATCTCTTCAACACGTTCTTGTACTCCATAATTCCCGTTTATCTCATCTATCCATCGCAATACTTGATTCTCAGCCAGACTGATGACCTCTTCGTTTCGTCTGGCTTCCGACATCGGCAGAGTGAGATGCCATCTGGCTTTTCTTAGTCTGGAACTATGAATCTTGAATATGTATTTTTGATGCGTTGTTATTTAAATCATCCTCACTTTCCTCTGTACTCTTCTCCTTATCATTCCTCATAGCATTCTCGAAGTCTGCTCTGTAGGCTTCCCAGAATGAATTTACGACTCTTCTAAAATAGTCTTCGCTGTACTCCTTCCAATCTTCCATATCAATACAAACCCCAAACACGTCATTTGTTATTCTCGTCGTCCCATTCAAGCTTCTGCCCACATTTGCCACAATACAGGTTTTTACTATTGTCCAACCCTATAAGTCCTCTACCATTTCCGCAGGAGGGGCACGAAAGCGAACCTACTACCTTATCAAGTCTTATTCTCTTTGGTGTAGCTCTTCCAACCAAAACACTACAGAACAAAGCATAGGAGGCTAATTCCTTTCCAATTTCCAGATAGCCCCTCATTCCATTTTCTTCATTACCAGTAATCATCATAGTCATCTCCAAAGAATTCCCAAATTATCCATAAAAACAAAATTGCTATAAGCGATAGCCCTATTGAAAATCGAACGTTGCACATTACCTCGTGTATAAAAGCGTCGTCCCACAGCATTACCTAACCACCTCGAAAAAGTGTTGCATCTCGTCTCCCGCAAGCTCTGCGAGTACAGACTTTACATAGTAGGCTTCGGGCGCAGGGAGCAACTTGAACTTCTCTAACCAAAAGTCATACAATTCCTCTATACTCATTGCCTCTAATTTGTCCCGAATACACTGGCAACACGCATTAACTTCTCCTCCCTGTTCTTCGTCCCAGAACCTATACAACCCTAAACTACTCTCGCCACAGAAGACACAGCGGGGCATTATCTGTTCAAGCTCGTCAACTGTGTTGAAATACTCCTCATCTTCCATCTTCGCAATACTTGCGTCCACGATTATTCCTCCAAAGTAATAAATTATTTAATTATATAGCCCTCGTTTGCTCTGCGCGCCCCTCTGAGACGTCTTTAAATAAATAACGTCAAACTATATTACCAAAACTCAAAATGCATTTAAGAGGCATTATAGAGGGCAATAGAGTGATTGACCAGAAAGTAAATTATTTACTTAGTCTGATAGCTCATAAAACGTATGACCATAATCGCTCATATATTCTTCCCATTCCCTCTGGAACAAGTATCTCTCTTTTTCAGGGCAGAACTCAAACTCAACAGAATACTGCCATTCACACCCACAGAGTAAGTCGTTCGACTCAATAAACCATGGACAGTACTCACACATAATTGGCACCACGTCACCTCCTTAAAGCGGCAATAACCGAGATATTTAATAAGAGCCAGTAAGGGAGTGTGTAGCAGAAAACCCCTCGTTGTCGCACATAACAACACTACAGAGTTGGTGCAAAAGGCTCTTTTAATTACCAAAAATCACCGTTAAATGGTAGAAAACGGTAATTTTTTTTTGAAAAAATCCCATAACTACGTTGTTCGTGGGATAAGTTCCGATAAAGGATCTATTGCATTACGTACAAAGTAAAGTTCTCTTAAGGGGAGCGCCTCCGCTAGGGTAAGGTAACAACCGCTAGCTACGCCGCTCTTCTTGCTACTTGATCTCAAAGTACTTCTCTTTGCCAGTAGAAATATTTATAACAGAATTCTTCTCCTCTACAGTATACATCCTTTTCTCCAGAAAGTAAACTATTTTGTTATATTGTTTATATATTTTCCCCAGAAGTGTAACTTTATTTATACTCGTGAGTTAGTAACTTATAAGTTGGTTATTTCACTTTTATACTTTCTTAATTCTCTAACGCAAGCAAGATAGTAAACAGGCTTTCTGAAATCAGATTTCTGTTTTTTCGTTTTGCGGTTTATATAATGTTTTTTATTTGTTCCTAGTTATTAT